>DATAVN010000027.1:0-156875 GCA_036267715.1 Steroidobacteraceae bacterium
CTACTGGGAAGATTCCAAAGCATTACTCACCCGTTCGCCGCTCGTCAGCATGTATTGCTACACCTGTTACCGCTCGACTTGCATGTGTTAGGCACGCCGCCAGCGTTCAATCTGAGCCAGGATCAAACTCTTCAGTTAATAACACTTTTTCACTGAAGCTATCTCGATCCCAAACTCTCTTCTGTTCACGAATGAACATCTGGTCGTTTGGAACTCGAATCATCGAATTGCACCAAAGGCGCATCGACGCGAGTCCCTGCACAAGTTACCTATTCGAATTTTTAAAGAATATCCCGGGACGACAAAGGTCACGGGCGAACTTCCAAGTATAGCGCGTTTTTGGACCCCGTCAATCGCCGGAAAGTCTCGAAAAACGCGTTTTAGGTGGGAGGGCGCGCAGTATAGCCGTGCGCTGGGGCCTGTCAACCGCTGGTCCGGTCGGTTACTCTTTTGCCCGACGTCTTGTCTGCTGGCGCGGGACAACTGTTTTCCAACTCGCACACGCCCCAGGGGGAGCCATGATTAACGGCGCGCACGTGGTGCTTTACAGCAAAGACCCCGACGCGGATCGGGCTTTTTTCAGCGAGGTTCTCGGATTCGCATCGGTCGATGCCGGTCACGGCTGGCTGATTTTCGCGCTGCCGCCGGCGGAGGCAGCCTTCCACCCGGCGCAGGAAACTGCTCATGAATTGTTTTTCATGTGCGATGACCTGCCTGCGGAACTGGCCTCGCTGGCAAGAAAAAAAGTCGTCTGTTCGGAGGTGCAGGAAGCCAGATGGGGTTCCATCGTGAAAATGCGTCTTCCCGGCGGAGGCCATGTCAGCATGTATCAACCCAAACACCCTACGGCAATCGGCAAACCTCCGTGACGGATCCGGTGCAAAATGGCCGCGCTGAATCAATGACGGCGCAAGAGGGTCGGAGGGATGGGTCCGTTCAAGTCTGATTTCCTGCGCGCTTTGCATGAGCGCGGCTTCATTCACCAGATAACCGATCCTGCGGGCCTGGATGCACGCGCGCACGCCGGGGTGGTCTCGGCCTATATCGGCTTCGATGCCACCGCCGACAGCCTGCACATCGGCAGCCTGGTGCAAATCATGCTGCTGCGCCGCCTGCAACAGGCGGGGCATCGGCCCATCGTACTGATGGGGGGCGGCACCACCAAGGTGGGCGACCCGTCCGGGCGCGATGAAACCCGCCAGCTGCTCACGGAAAAGCAGATCGACGCGAACATCAGCGGGATTCGCGCGACTTTCGCGCGCTTTCTCGATTTCAGCGCCGGGCCTTCGGGCGCGATCGTGGCCAACAATGACGAGTGGCTGAAAAATCTGCAGTACATCGATTTTCTGCGCGACGTGGGCCGGCACTTCACCATCAATCGCATGCTGACCATGGACAGCGTGCGGTTGCGCCTCGAACGCGAGCAACCGCTCAGCTTCCTGGAATTCAATTACATGATCATGCAGGGCTACGATTTCGTGGAACTCCACCAGCGCTACGGCTGCACTTTGCAGATGGGCGGCTCCGATCAATGGGGCAACATCGTGCAGGGGGTGGAATTGGGGCGGCGCATGAACGAAGCGCAGCTGTTCGGGCTGACTTCGCCGCTGATCACCACCTCGTCGGGCGCGAAGATGGGCAAGACCGCGAGCGGCGCCGTGTGGCTCAATCCCGACCGGCTTTCACCCTATGACTACTGGCAGTTCTGGCGCAACACCGAAGATGGCGACGTCGGCCGCTTCTTGCGCATGTTCACCGACCTGCCGCTTGCGGAAATCGAACGGCTCGAAAAACTCCAAGACGCCGAGATCAATAGCGCCAAGGAAATCCTTGCCACCGAGGCGACGCGGCTGTGTCACGGCGATGAACACGCGCGCGCGGCGGCCGCGACCGCGGCGCGCGCCTTCGCGGGCGGCGCTGCGGAAGGCTTGCCCAGCTTCAACTTGAAGGCCGGCGAGCCGGCGCTGGTGATCGATGTGGTGGTGGCGCTCGGGATGGCGGGCTCCAAAGGCGAAGCGCGCCGCTTGATCGATCAGGGCGGCGTGCGCTTGAATGATCAGCCGGTGCGGGCCGCCACCGCCAGCATCACCGAAGCCGATTTGGATGGCGCCGGTACGGCACGGCTCACCGTGGGCAAGAAGCGGCACGGAATCATCCGCGGCTAGGCTTTTGGCCGCGTCGAGCGCGGGGTCACTGATTCAGGCTCACGAACCGCCGCTGCCGCATCCATTTGCTCGCCACCCACTTTTCGCCTGCGAGAACGGGGTTGCCGGCGTGCACCGAGCGCCAATCCACCAATCCCCGGCTGTCGCAGTACTCGAAGTACGCGGCATGACCCAGGCGCGGCGTGACCGCCACCTTGAGTACGGGAAAGGACGTCTCACCGCCGGCCGGCACGTCGTTCAAATAGGTCACCATGGTGCTGACGCGCTGGCCGCTGCGTGCGATCGAAGCCCGATTGGCCTCGTTGGTGATCTGCAGGAAATCGACATGCGGCGCGCTGGCCGCACCCGCGGGGTAGTACAAAATCTGCAACCCCTCGCCATGCTCCACGGGCAAACCCATGAGTTCGGATATGCGCCGATCGAGACGTGCGATGAATGCAGTTTCCCGTAAACGAAAAAACATCCCCAAGCTGTTGCGGTACGCCGCGACCACATCCTGCCCGGACTGAAGATCAACGATGGTCGAGGGCTTGAGGCGGGGCCTGGCCAGCTCGATGAGTTCCTTGCATTCCTCTGCGCTCATGACACCGCTCAGCAGCGCAAGGACGGGCTGCTGCAACCGTGCCAGGACACGGATCTCGCGATCATGCGTCTTGAGCACAGTGCCGCCCGCCAGCCGCGGCGGTTGCGGCGGTTGCGGCGGCTGCGGCACGAGGTTGGCCTCCGGTTCCACCAGGGGCACCAAGTCCACAGGCACCGGTTTTCGCGCTTCTATCGCGCTCACGAACGCCTGCACGATGCTGCGTGCCGCGCTCGGCTCCATGCGCTGTCCAATCATGGTTTCGACCAGCGCGGCGGGTGTACGCCCCTCACGCAGATTTCTCAGCAGCCAATCGCCCAGGTCCGGGGAGAAACGGATGACTGCACTCATGGATTGCTCCGGTCAATCGAGAGAATCTTTGGCGGCCCAACCATGCCCGGTGCGCGTGAATGCCTCGCGCAGCTGCGCCTTGCCGGCGCCGCTCAAGACCCGCGCCACGGCGGGAAACACCCGCTGCGCATCGGCGTCCTTTGCCCAGGGTGCGGCGTCCACTCGATAGGTGTAGGTGACGAGCGCCTCGCTTCGTGCACCGTTCTGGTGAACTTCCCAACTGACGATTTTATCGAGGCTGAGTTTGGCCGCGCAGAAGTCGGCTGGATGCTCGTGCGGACCGCCGCCGGCGCGCGTCAAGTAGTACTTCTTGCCGGTTTCCGTCAGTTCGTAACGCCGAACCACGAGCGGCGCTGCATCTCGATTCGCGTGCTCATCCGCGCTCACCGTGGTGGAGCGCACGATGCCAAGCTTCTCCAGCACGGGCAGCTGTACGGCGTTGCGGCCGCCCGCCTGAATCTCTTGCGCGCTCACGTCGATGGGCCAGTCATACTTGCCGAGGCAGAGATCGCCGCGCTTGTCCAAATAGCCGTTCACGGCCCGGGTGAAGCTGTCTCGATTGGCTTCGGTGCGGCCGGCGCAGGCCGCGAGGCTGGTCAGAGTCAAGGCAAGCAGGTAGATTTTCATGGCAGTTCCGGGCTCTGGGGGTTCAATTGACGCAAGGACCGCTGATCGGCGACGGCGCCGATGGCTTGTAGCCGTCGGTGAGCGTGCTCAGGAAACAGATCAGGTCCGCAATGTTCTGTTCCGTCATCGGAGGCGACGAGCCCGCAGCGCGTGCGTCGAGAGGCATCTGAGTGTCGATGTTGGAATGATAGCCGGCGGGCAAGTCGTCGAACTTTTGCACCGTGCCGCCATCGTATTGCGTGGTCACCAATCCATATTGGGGGAATGAGGGATCGGGGCTGCCTCGGGGCATGCCGCCCACATTGGGATACCAGATTTCCGGGTTGGTATCGCGCGTATTGTAGAATCGGATCGCCTGTTCCAACGAGTGGATCACGCCATTGTGGAAGAACACCTTGCGTGTGGCGACGTTGCGCAGGGTGGGTGTGCCGAACATCCCGCAATGCACTTCAGGCGCGGCCGGTGAAGCGGGATTGTGATCGGTGCGCAAGGGGCCGCACACGCCCATATCGACGTAGGCGGCATCCAGGTTGGCGCGAATGCGGGCGTTTCGCGGGACGCCGATCGCCTCGTACGAGAAATCCGTGAACAGCGCCGAGCTGCCATTGCGTCCCGCACCCTGATAGTGGCATGAGGAACAATTGCCGATCTTCGGATTGCTGAACACGGCCAGGCCGCGCGCTTCGGCCGGCGTCATGGCACCGCCGATTTTATTGCCCGCGTACAAGTCGAATTTGCTGCTGTAGGGATGAAAACTCGAGTCCTCCAGTTGGTACGCCTGCAGCGCGGCCGAGGCCTCGTTGAAGGCAGCCGTCGTGTCGTTGAATACATCGTCCCCGAAGGCCTGGCGAAACAGCTTCGAGTAGGCGCTGGCCCGAAGCTTTGCAACGACGTCCGCCGCGCCGGCGTTGGCCATTTCGAAAGCCGACAGCAGCGGAACTCCGGCTTGTTGGGCCAGCGTGTCGGCGCGCCCGTCCCACGTGAAGCCGCCGCCGGGTCCCGGCACGCTGATGCCGTCCGGATTGTCGAGCAGGTCCGCATAAGCCGGGGTGTATTCCTTGTAGCGCAGCGAGGGCACGGCACGCAGTCCCGGCGTGGTCAAGTCCCTGCCGCCGGGCTGCACGGCCAGATCGTTGGGCGGTCCATAGGCATGGTTCGGGTCGTGACAAGTCGCGCAGGACATCTTGCCCGAGGCGGACAGAGCCTTGTCGAAGAAGATTTTCCGACCCACTTGGGCCGCCAAGCTCAGGGGCGGCGTGGCGCGGAATTTGACCGCCGCTTCAGGCGAAGCGCCGTCGCTACCGGAGCGGCCGCCGCAGGCCGCCAACGCCAGGCTCGAGATCGTCGCCAATGTCACTGCGCGCATGATTGAGAGGGACGGATCGATTGATCCGCCCCTCCCACTCAACACAACGGCTCTGCCGTGCTGCAATCTACTTCAAGGCCCAGATGTTCGCCTGGGTGGGATCCGGGCCCACCTGCGCCGGCGTGCTGATGTCCGCCGACTGCTTCTGGGTGTAGCTGATGGGAATCGCGAAGGCGTGATTCGTCGGCCGTACCGAGTCGAAGTGCGTATCGGCGCTGCCGGCGTATTCGGGCAGATTCAAAATGTTCTGCGCGATGAACTTCTCCGTGTACTTGGAGCGGTTCATGTACGAGGCATCGTTCATCGGATCGGCCAATTGGAACATATCCTGCAGCGTGCGCACGAAGGAGAAGTGGCTGTAGACGTCGCTGTCCACACTGGCCTTGGGTGCGCTCGGCTGGTTGCTCAGAAGTCCCCACACGCTCTGGCCATGGCCGCGATTTCCGTTGCTGTAGTTGTTGACGGTCATGTCCACCGACCAGCTTCCATCGGCGTTCTGCGTCAGGGGATGGGCAACCGTGCTGTTCGAAACATTCCAGCCGCAGCAGGAATTGAAGCCGCTGGTGGCATTGCCCTCGTCGAACATCAGCACGATGGCGACCTTCTTCTGCGGGTTGTTCCACAGCGGCGAAGCTTCGATCTTCTTGACCACCGAGTCCACGTAGTTGTCGCCGCGGGTGATGATGGCGCCGCCCGTGGCATTGGGCACGTTGTTGGCGACGCTGCTGCAATCGCTCGCGGTGACCGTGACGGCGGTGGCAACGTCGGTTCCCTTCACGCTGATGCCGTGCATGTCGTCGCACTGGTCGGGCACCACGAAGTTGAGGTTGCCGACATCGCCGGAGACCAGATCGCTGCCGAACTGGTCGAAGTCATAGCCTGCCGGAATCGCATACATCGTGCTGTTCTTGAGCGCATCCTCCCATTGGCTGCCGCCCATGGTGCGATTGCTGAATTTGAACTCCGGCGCGCTGCGCACGTTTTGATAGGCCATGCCGGGATGGTGTTTGGTCTTGTACAGCGCGGCCGGCAGCGGCAGCACCAAGTTAGGATCGCCGACCACCGCCGTATTGCCGCCCACAGTGCCGGGCTGATAGACATGATCCTGCGCGATGACGGCGGGGTCCGCCACGCTGTCGGTACGCAGATCCTGTCCCGGATTGAGCGACTCGCTGTAAGTTCTCCACGTCATGCCTGCCGCGCTTATCGCATTGAACAGATTCGGCCGGCCGACGATGTTGTGATTGACGGCCGCTGCTTGAGTGCAGGTGGCCGCAAAGGGTGAACTGGCCAGGCCCGGTTGATCGTTGGTGGGCAGAGGCAGATCCTGCGGAGCGTTCGGACCCGTGGCGTCGCAATTCCACTGGCTGTCGTCGGTTATGCCGAAGTCATCGCCGGCGCCGAGGGCGGTGTAATTGGGTTCGCTGGGATTGCCGGTTGCATAGTAGCTGGTGAGCATGTTGCCGGCGTGCAGATACGCGTTGATCTTCGGAGCGAAAGGCGAGTTCAACAGCGACAAGGTCGCCTTGTTTTCGAGCATGACGATGAAGATGTGGTCGTAGCGCGGAATGCCTTCGACATTGAAGCTGGCCTGCTCTGCCTGCGCGAAGGTGATGGGTTTGCGGGTGTCGGCCACCGTGGCAGTCGCCGCCGTCACGCCGGCCATCCCTGTGATTTCCGGATCGCCGCCCGGGACGGCTAACGCATCCGGGTACAAATCGGCTCGATCCAGCTTGGTGATGGCATACGCGAATCGACCGCTCAGGATATTGGATTCCCGCAGCATGGAAGCCTGCACCACGCCGGTTTGCGTGTTGACGTCGGTCATGACCTGACCCAGCTCGACGCCGAGCCGGGTCGCCAGGTTTTGCTTCTCTGTCTGGTAATCCGAACCATTGGCCTCCGTCAGGCGGGCGACTTCCGAGGACAGCGGGCTGACGATCACCGCGTCGGTCTGTTCATTGACTTGATCGAGCAGCGCCCGGAATACGTTGCGAGTCGGATTCGTCGCGCCATTGGCCGTGTTGACGGCCATGGTGCCGATGTCGGCGATGATCGGACCGGCCGCAGCAACCGCCAGGGTGAACGCGCCATTGGCGTCGGTTGTCACCGGATTTTCGTTGGAATCGCACTTGCCATTGGCATTGGCATCGATGCACACGGTGGCGCCTTGATAGTAGCCGCCGGTCACCATGGGTTCCGTGCTGCTGCCCGGTGTAAAGGCGGCGGCTGTCACGATCCCCTTGATCATGACCGACAACGGGGGCACGGGCGGCGAAGCAGGCGGCGCCGTGGGCACGGTGGAGGTGTTGCTGCCGCCGCACGCGGCCAGCATCGACGCAGCCGCCAGCACCGAAGTATTCCGAACGATTCTCGACGATTTCTGCCGCTTCTGTTTCCGCAATGTGGCCATGTTCATCCTCTGTATGTGAATTTCGCGAGTACGCAACGGCATCTGCCTTTTTTGCCCGGCGAATTATTGGAGAGGATCGTGACGAATTTATTGCAGCGCGATGACAATGCGGATGCGCCGTCCATGCGCCGTCCATGATTGACGCCGCAGCGAGAACGCGGCGAAGCTCAACTCCCGGCAAAGGGTCGTCAGCCCGCTGCCGCCGGCAAAATCTCGTAGGGCCGCATCATTTCATTGTCCTCGTGCTCGAGGATGTGGCAATGCCAGATAAACCGCCCCGGATACCCCGTGAAGGGCACGATGATGCGGGTGACGGTTTTCGGGTTCACGCGTGCCGTGTCCTTCCAGCCCATTTCATTGGCATCGGCGGCAACGGCAGGTCCGACGAAGCGCAGCGTGCCGGCTGTCATGTATTGAAAGGCGTCGAAGCGGCGCCGGTCGAGAATTTGGAATTTGACCATGTGCAGGTGGATTGGATGCACATCGTCGGTGAGATTCGCCAGCTCCCAAATCTCCGTGGTGCCCAGCATCGGGCGTTCGGTGATGGGCATGTGCCAGGGCGTTTTGTTGAGCAGCATGCCGGTCGACTCGGCGACATTGTTGAGCGACTCATCCAAGGTCAGGCGGCGCGTCTGCACCGCGGAGGATTCGTCGATGCGCGGCACGGCGCGCAGGCTCGCGGGCAAGGCGCTGGGATCGGCAACCTTCGCACCGCCGACCCTGAACTGCATCAGCGTGAAGGCATCGCTGTTGAGCAGCACGTTGCCGCCGCGATGATCCGTGAAGTCGACCACGATGTCGGCGCGTTCGCCCGGCGCCAGCTGCAGATTCGTGACCGGCAGCGGCGCGGGCAACAGGCCCTGATCGGTGCCGATCTGGCGGATTTCTGCGCCTGCGCTCAATGACAACCGATAAAAGCGCCCGTTGGCCGCGTTCAAGACGCGGAATCGATACTTGCGCGCCTCGACTTCCAGATAGGGGGATATCTTGCCGTTGACCAGCTGCGTTTCGCCGAAAGCCTCCGGCACCCATGGCCGTTCAGGGTCCGCGGACACCGGATAACTCAGCTGGCCGTCGCGGCGCAGATCACGGTCGAACAGCACGAGTGGAATCTCGTACCGGCCGCCGGGCAGATGCAGGTCCTCCTCCGCTTTGTCGCGGATGAGATGCAGACCGAACAATCCGGCGTAGATGTTCAGCCGATTGATGCCCATGGAGTGGTCGTGATACCACAGCAGCGCGGAATCCTGGTCGTTCGGATAGTGATAGGTGCGCGATTGGCCGGGTACATACCAATCCTCCGGATACCCGTCGCTCTCCGGCGGGGTCCTGCCGCCATGCAAATGCACCACGCCGCGCACCTCGGGCACGCCCTTCTCGGCGCCGTGCAGCGAGTGATCGATGGGCAGGAAATGTTTTGCCGGTAATTCATTGGCCCACTCCACGCTCAAGGCTTCGCCGCTGCGGGTATCGAACATCACCCCCGGCACCGAGCCGCCATACGACCACATCCGCGTGGGCGGCAGGTCGCGATGCAGCTTGGCGTCGATCGCGCGCATCGGCACGCGATAGTGCCGCACTTGCCCGCCTTGGCGCTTCGGGTCCGGATTCAAGCTCACCGGCCGCGCCATGAGCGGCAGCGGCAAGGGGTCGACGAAGCGCGTCAACGTGTTGGGATCGAGGTTCGGCACGAGCGGGTGCGCAACCCCGGGCATGGCATGAGGCAACGCGCGGCGCGCGAGCGTACTCGCAGCGAGCAGCGCAGAACTCTGAATGAATCGACGCCGGCTGGTCACGCGGCGAATTTACAGCAGCCTGTCTGAGTGCAACACCTCAGGCGCCCCTGCTTGACTGCCGGCGCCGCTACCAGCCGTAACCGCCCTCCACGGTCCCGCGGTCGGGATCGAGAATGAAGCGTTCGCCGTTTTCCAAGCGCTCGAAGTTGAACATGTTGTCGATCGGATTGGCGATCGTGTCGAAGGAACCTGCGCCGAGGCGCGTGCGGCGCAGCCAGTTGTCCTCGATGAAGCGCAGGATCGAGGACTGATCGGTCATCGTGTGATCGACGAAGTTGCTGCGCGCCCAGGGAGAAATGACCATCAAAGGCAGGCGCGGTCCATAGCCGCAGCGGCCTTGCGCATGCTGGGTGGCGGGGTTGACGCCCGGCAACGCGCCGACGCCGGTGCCGCACTGCCCTGGGGCATTGAGCGCATCCGCATCGGTTGCGGACTGATTGACGATCTGGCCCAGCGCATGGTCGTACCACCCGTCCGAGTCATCATAGGAGATGACCACCGCGGTCGAATCCCAATCGCGCTGCTTTTGCAGGAAATTAATCACCGTGACCACGAAGGTCTGCTCATCGAGCGGATCCGAATAGCCCGCGTGACCATCCTGAAAGCCGGGTGCCTTCAAATACACCACCGCGGGGAAATTGCCCGCACTGACCGCATCGAAGAAGTCATGCGTGTCGTACTGATGATTGGCGCCGTCGCCGCTCTGACCGACCAGGCGCACCGATTTCGGCCGCGCATGGGTGAGATTGGCGGTCGAGGGGTAGTACTGGAACGGCTGGTGATGCGGAATGTAGTCGGCCTTCGGCGCATTGGTGACCTTGGACGTCGTGCTGCGCTTGCAGCCGGTGCTGCCGTCCGCGTTGACGACGCTGAGATCGAAGCCGCCTTCGAAGAATCCCCAGCTCACGCCTGCGGCGTTCAACAGGTCGCCGACATTCTTGCCATTGAAGCGAACCAGCTCGCCCGTCGTCGTCGAGCACACATCGCCCAACGGATCGGCATCGCTGATCAGGGTCAGTCCGCCGTTGCCGTCGGGAATCGTCGCGCCGCCGGGACTCATGTTGCTGGTCAACCCGTTGGTCTGGCCGGAAACGAGATTGATTGCGCCGGGGCTGGAAGGACCGAAATTGGTATCGTAGGAGTTGTCGCTCATCGCGAAGCGTTGCGCATAGTTCCACAGGGCCGTGACCGTGTTGCCGTCGTAGTAGCCCATGGTCAGACCCGTGGTTGCCATGATCGGCGTTCCGGCCGGCGGCGGACCCGCCGTACCCACCGAAGCCGGGAAGGCATCCATCAGACCATGATCGAACGCCACTTGTTCAGGCGTGTAGTCGTGATCCTGGTCGTTGGTCGAGGCCTGGCTGCGATCGAGACGGAACGGATTGGTGGCTCCCGCCTGATTGGCCGGATTGGTGGCATTGGGATTGTTGGTGAGCAATGTGCCGCTCAAACCGTTCACCGTCGGCGTACCCGGAGCGGCGACGAAGCGCGGCTCGCCCGAGGGGTTGGCGGCATGCGGATAAGTTCCGAAGTAATGATCGAAGGAAACGTTTTCCTGAAAGATGACGACCAGATGTTTTATTGGCGTTGCGGTCACGGGCTCCCGACCGCCGCGATCGTCGTTGCCGTCGTTCGCGAATGCCGTGCCCAGCACGGCCGTCGATGTCACCAGGCCGGCTGCAAATGCTATGAAGGATCTGCGCATCTGAACGTCTCCCGTGAAAATTCCATGATCGGAAACTGAACTCGCCCCTTTTAGCCGAGAAAGATGAAAGGTTGATTACAGTCCGAGCGACAGATAGCCTACGAAGCCCGACCCCTAGGAATTGATGGTGCCACGCAACATTTTCCGATTCTGGAAAAATCCTTCGCGAATGAAAGTGTTGGCGACGTGCGCTGTGATACTGGCCGTCTTCGCGGCAGGCGCGTTCACGGTGTGGCGCGTGGCGTACGTCCCTGCGTTGACTGCCGCCAATTCGAATCCGGCCCCAGCCCCGATGGAGGCCCCGGCAAGCGCCGTTTCGCCGCCCGTCCCCCCGCCCATCGTTCAAGAGGCCAGCGTGGCCTCCATTATCGAAGTGATTGTGGGCAGGAACGACACGCTGGACGCCATCTTTCGGCGCATGTCGCTCAACATGGCGGACCTCGCCGCCATCCGCAGCCTGCCGGGGATCCGCCAGAGCCTCGATTTCTTGAGGCCGGGCGATTCGATCAAACTCACCCACACGGCCGGCGACATCAAGGAACTCACCCGCAAGGTGAGCGAGACGCAGACTCTCGATGTGGTGCGCCAGGACAGCGGGTTCGCTGCCAAGATGATCGACAACCCGGTGGAGACCCGGATTCGCAAGGCCGATGCGACGATCGATTCGTCATTGTTTCAAGCGGCCGGCGCCGCCGACATCTCGGACACCATCGCATTGAAGCTCGCCAACGTTTTCGCCTGGGATATCGACTTCGTGCTCGACATCCGCGAAGGCGACCGTTTCACCGCCGTCTACGAACAGATCTATCAGGACGGCAAGTACCTGCGCGACGGCGAGGTCTTGGCGGCGGAATTCGTCAACAATGGCAAGGTGTATCGCGCGGTGCGTTTCGTATCGGACAGCGGCGCCGTCGGCTATTACACGCCGAACGGCCTGGCCATGCGCAAGGCGTTCTTGCGCGCACCGCTCGAATTCACGCGTGTGAGTTCGGCGTTCAATCCGCATCGCCGTCATCCGATCTTGAACCTGATTCGCGGGCACATGGGCACGGACTATGCGGCGCCGACCGGCACGCCGGTGCATGCGGCCGGCGACGGCCATGTCAGTTTCGCCGGCCGCAAAGGCGGCTACGGCAACGCGATCGTCCTCGCGCACGGCGCCAACATCTCGACGCTCTACGGCCACATGTCGCGCTTCGCCCGCAATATTCATGCCGGCACGCGCGTACAGCAGGGCGACGTCATCGGCTACGTCGGCATGACGGGACTCGCAACCGGTCCCCACCTGCACTACGAATACCTGGTCAACGGCGTACACAGAAATCCGCAGACCGTGCAGCTGCCGGGCGCGGAGCCATTGCACGCCCAGGAGCTGCAGCGATTCCGCGCGGTGACGGCGCCGCTGGTTGCCGATCTGGCGCCGCAGCAGCCGCCCGCGCCGGTTTCGGCGGCAGTCTCCGGCACGCCGGCTGCCGGTCCGCCGGCCGGCAGCACGCCGGCCGCGACCCCGGCGCCGGCCAATGCGCTCGTGAACACCGAACCGCGTTCCAAAGCCATCAACTAGACCAAGTTGGCATTCATCTATCGCTACGCTTGAGCGACTTCATGAAACTGTCACAGATCGACATCCACACTCGAACGCCATGAACGACACCGACCTGCAGGTTCCCCAGCTGTACTTCAATCGCGAGCTGTCGTTCCTCGAGTTCAATCAGCGCGTGCTGGAACAGTCCAAGGATCCGAGCATACCGCTGCTCGAACGCGTTCGGTTCCTGTGCATTTCCTGCGCCATTCTCGATGAGTTCTTCGAGATCCGGGTCGCCAGCCTCAAGGAGCTGTTGGAAGCCGGCGCGGTTCAGGCGGGCGCGGATGGATTGTCGGTGCCGGAGCAATTGAAGGCCATCCGCCTGCACGCGGTGCGGCTGGTCGACGAGCAATACGAGCTCTTGAACGATGTGCTCATGCCGGAGCTCAACAAGAACGGGGTGGTGTTCGTCGAACCGGAGACCTGGACTCCCGCGCAGGCCGAGTGGATCAAGGACTACTTCACCCGCGAGGTGGAGCCGGTGTTGAGCCCGCTGGCGCTCGATCCGGCGCGGCCGTTTCCCAAAATCCTCAACAAGAGTCTCAACTTCGCCGTCGTGGTCGAGGGCGAGGACGGCTTCGGGCGCAACAGCGGCCTCGCCGTGGTGCAGGCGCCGCGCTCGCTGCCGCGCCTCATTAGGCTGCCCGACGAGTTCGGCAGCCGCAATTTCGTATTTCTCGGCACCATCGTCGAGGCCTTCGTGTCGACACTCTTTGCCGGGATGCAAATGCGCGGCTGCTACCAGTTCCGCGTCACCCGCAACAGCGACTTGTTCGTCGAACAGGAAGAAGTGGACGACCTGCTGCGCGCAGTCGAGGGCGAGCTGGCATCGCGCCGCTACGGCGATGCCGTGCGCTTGGAAACCGCGCACGATTGCCCCGACGAAATTCTCACCTACCTGCTTGAGCAATTCGCGCTCACGCCGGATGACCTCTACAAGGTCTCCGGCCCGGTCAATGTAACTCGTTTGATGGCCGTCTATGATCTCGTGGATCGCACCGAATTGAAGTATTCCGCGTTCACGCCCAGCATCCCGGACCGGCTCAAGGGGGGCGTCGATCCGTTCAGCACCCTGCGCGGCGGCGACATACTGCTGCATCACCCCTATCAGGGTTTCGGACCGGTCACCGACTTCATCAAGCAGGCGGCCAACGATCCGCAGGTGCTCGCCATCAAGCAGACCCTGTACCGGGTCGGCAACGATTCCGCCATTGTCGCCGCGCTGGTCGAAGCGGCCGCGGCCGGCAAGGACGTCACCGTGATCATCGAACTGCGCGCGCGCTTCGATGAGGAGGCGAATATCGAACTGGCGACCAGGCTGCAGGAAGCCGGGGCACACGTGATGTACGGCGTGTTCGGATTCAAGACTCATGCCAAGCTGGTGATGGTGGTGCGGCGCGAGGAGAAAGGGCTGCGCCGCTACTGCCATTTGGGCACCGGTAATTATCACACCAAGACTGCGCGGCTGTATACCGATTACGGGCTCATGACCGCCGATGAAGCCATCGGCGAGGATATCCATGAAATTTTCCTGCAGCTCACCGGGCTCACGCAGGTGCCGAAGCTGCGCAAGCTGTTGCATGCGCCTTTCACCCTGCATCATGCGCTGCTCGCGAAAATCGATCGCGAGAGAAACCACGCACTGGCGGGCAGGCCGGCACGCATCATCGCCAAGCTCAACGCGCTCACCGAGCCCACCATCATCCAAGCGTTGTACCGCGCGTCGCGAGCGGGCGTGGACATCGACCTCATCGTTCGCGGCGTGTGCTGCCTGCGTCCGGGCGTGCGCGGGGTGTCGGAACGCATCAAGGTTCGCTCCATCGTGGGGCGCTTCCTCGAGCACTCGCGGGTGTATTATTTCGAAAATGCCGGCGAGCGCGAGGTCTACTGCGGCAGCGCCGACTGGATGGATCGCAACTTGTTCCGCCGCATCGAGATCGCCTTTCCGATCGAGGCGGCGGAATTGCAGACGCGCGTCGCCGAGGATCTCAAGCTCTACTTGGAGGACGACCTGCAGGCGTGGGTGCTGGACAGCAACGGGCGCTATGCGCGGGCGGACGGCAGCAAGAAAATCTCGGCCCAGGCCCGTCTGATCAATTTGTACGACGAGCGGATCGCACTGACCGAAGGCTAGCTACCTGTCTCCTGGACGATCGTCAGGCGAAAGCCGGCCTCTTTCAGATAGCCGCGCTCTTGCTCCAGGTCCTCGAGCGTAAGCGGATGTTCCTTCATCCAGCGCTGCGGCAGCTCGAGCGTGATGTTGCGGCTCTTGACGCTCAATTGCACCTCCGGCAGCGGCTGCGGACTGCGTCCCCGGTGCAGCAATACCGCGATGCGTAGAATGACGATCAGGAATTCCGCCAGCCGCTCCCACGGCGGCAGCAAGTCCTCGAGCGACTCGACCGACAGCTGACGCCGATGGCCGCCGACCAGCGCGGCGAGCAGCAGCTGCTCCTCGCGCGGGAAACCCGGCATGTCGGCATGCTCGAGCAGATATGCGCTGTGACGATGATATTTGGAGTGGGCGATGTCGAGGCCCGTTTCGTGCAGCCGCGCCGCCCAGCGCAGCACCGACTCGGCCAGCGGATCTTCCAGGCCCCACGCGGATTCCACCTGCTCGAGCAGGGCAACGGCGGTCGCCTCGACCCGATCCGCCTGCAGCTCGTCGATGTGGTAGCGCTTTTCCATCGCGCGCACGCTGCGCACTCGCGCATCCTCGTTGGTGAAGCGGCCCATGAGATCGTAGAGCAACCCTTCGCGCATGGCGCCCTCGGCCACGCGCACCCGATCGATGCCGAAGCTCTCGACCACCTCCAGCAGAATCGCCAAACCCGCGGGAAACACCGGCGCGCGTTCGGCATCCACATCCGCGAGATCCAATTCATCCACATGTCCCGCGGCGATGACGCGCTCCGCCAGGGCATTGAGATTCTCGAGCGTGATATGCGGCGACTCGGGCTTCAGATGGTGCAGGACATCGCTGATGACGCGTACGGTTCCGGAACTGCCGAAGGCCTGCAGCCAGCCCATTTTGCGATAAGCCTCCTGCACCGGCTCGAGTTCCAGCCTGACCGCCGTGCGCGCCCGCTCCAGGCGTTTCGCCGAGATCCGGCCGTCGTCGAAAAAGTTCGTGGTGAGGCCCACGCAGCCGACCGAGAGGCTTTCGAGCAACAGCGGGTTGAAGCCTTCGCCGATCACCGCCTCGGTCGACCCGCCGCCGATATCGATCACCAGGCGCTTGTCAGGACTCATCGGGCTGGTGTGTGCGACACCCGAGTAGATCAGACGCGCCTCTTCCAGTCCGGAGATAATTTCAATGGGATGCCCGAGCGCCGCACGGGCGCGTTCCAGAAACCAGCGCTTGCGCTTGGCGCGGCGCAGCGCATTGGTGCCCACCACGCGCACGCCGTCGGCGCGCATGGCGCGAAGGCGTTGACCGAATCGTTCGAGGCAGCGCAAGGCGCGATCGGTCGCCGTATCGTCGAGCCGGCCGCTGTCGCCCAAACCCGCCGCCAAGCGGACCATCTCGCGCAATCGATCGAGAATGACGAGCTGGCCGTGGGAATAGCGCGCAACCACCATGTGGAAGCTGTTGCTGCCCAAGTCGACGGCGGCGAGTACGTCGGGCACGACCCTGCCCCGGCTCATCTACAGGAGCCCGATCAAGCCGCGAATGAAGACCCGCAGCCGCAGGTTGTTTTGGCGTTCGGGTTGCGAATGACGAACTGCGCTCCCTGCAGATCTTCTTTGTAGTCGATTTCGGCGCCCATCAAATACTGTGCGCTCATCGGATCGACCAGCAGCTGTACACCGTGCTTCTCGACGCAAAAATCACCCTCTTCGATTTTCTCATCGAAGGTGAAGCCGTACTGAAAGCCCGAGCAGCCGCCGCCGGAAACGAACACGCGCAATTTAAGATTGGGGTTCGCCTCTTCGCGGATCAACTCACCGACTTTGCCGGCGGCAGCATCGGTAAAGATCAGCACATCCGGCGCCTGCGGCGCGAGATTGGCGGGACTCATCGATTCGGAGCTTGTGCTCATGAGGACATTCTACCCGGCGCACCCTGGTCAATCAAAGTTATGGACCGTCTTTGCGACTTGCTTCCGCTGCCGCATCGGCCGAATCGCCCGGCCCGGGCCCCGCTGCCGCCCGATGGATCAATTTGCCATTTATTTGGGCTCCCACGGCCGTTTCAATGGTGGTGTAGTGCACGCTGCCGAGAACCCGTGCTTTGGGCCCCATCTCGACCCGGTCGCCGGCTTCGATGTCGCCTTTTACGACGCCATTCAGCACGATATTGGTGACCACCACAGACCCCTCGATGCATCCTTGTTCGCTCACCGACAAGGTGGCGCCGCTGCCCGGTTCGCTTTTTACATTGCCGTTGATGTAGCCGTCGAGATGGAATCCGCCGACGAATTCGACATCGCCGTTGATCCGGGTCTTCTCGCCGATCAGGGTGTCGATATCCGCCTTCTTACTCGGTTTCGGTTTGAACATCTGCCTCACCTTTGCCCGGAACATCGCCGTTCGCTTCGGTTTCCACCGACATCCCCTGCGCCTTCCAGACGAAGGCCTGCCGGAAACCATGATTGGCATCTCTGCCGCTATGAATCTCGACCCCCACGCGGGTGGGCTCGAAGCCCGCCGGCAATTCGACGGGCTCGTTGTATTCCTGAAAGTACTTGAACGAGTATGCCAGGCTGACGCGATGGTTAGGCGAGACTTGCGCGTAGCTCAGGGTCATGGGCTTGCCGCCCTGCAGCCCATCGAGCGTAACCGCCGCGTTTCCCACGACTTCTTTGTCGGGTTTGCCGGTCTGCATCAATACGAACTTCAGGTGATACTGGCCGGCAGGTCCGTCGGGAACGATCTGCATCTGCTGCACTTTGACGTGAATGAGCGATTCGGGTTGCACCAGGCCGCGGTAGAAAGACAGGTCCTGATTGAGACGCGCAATCTGGCTTTGCATGTCGCCGAGACTGCGTTCGATCTGGGCATAGCCCTCGCGATCGACGCGCCTCGCGGTCTCGGCCGCCTCGAGCTGGCGGCGCTGATTCTCGTTTTCCGACTCGAGCGCGTGAATGCGGCGGTTCGCCGACAGCGCGCCGCGCACCGAATCGATCACTCGAAAGCCGGCGTCGTAGCGGCCCAGTTCGAACGCCGAGTACAGAATGCCCGCGGCCAGCAGCAGCGCCAGCGTCCACAGCAGCGCGCGGCGTTTGGGCGCATAGGACCGGACCACCAACTTGCCTAACGAATCAGCCATAGCGTTGCATTATACTTGGAGCACTCATGCTCTGGCTCAAAGCAATTCACGTCATCGCGGTCGTCACCTGGTTTGCCGGCCTGTTCTACCTGCCGCGGCTCTATGTCTATCATGCGGATGCGCACGATCTGATCAGCACGCAGCGCTTCGAAATCATGGAGCGCCGGTTGTTCGCCATCATGAGCATCGGCGGCGCGCTCAGCATCGTGTTTGGCGGCCTGATGCTGATCGAATCTCCGGCCTATCTGCATATGACCTGGCTCGAGCTCAAACTGGTGTTCGTGGCACTGGTGATTGCCTACCACGCCTTCTGCTACAAGCTGATGCGCGATTTCGCGGCGCAGCGCAACACCCGCAGCGCCAAGTGGTTCCGCGGCTTCAATGAGCTGCCGTCTCTTTTGCTGATCGCGATCGTGATACTCGCGGTGGTCAAACCGTTTTGAGCGATCGGGTGCCGGCCTGGATTTCCGGCCACCAGGCAGGATAAGGCGGCAGGCCTGAGGGAAACACGTATTTCCCCAGGTCATGCAGCGCGCGAACGTAGACGCGCCGCTTGAAGTACACCACCTCGCGCACCGGCGTCCAATAGTCAGTCCAGCGCCAGCGATCGAATTCCGGCTGATTGGTCAGGTCGAAGCGCAGTTTGGATTCCTCCGCGATGAGCTTCAAGAGGTACCAGCGCTGCTTCTGGCCGATGCAGCGGTCGCGCACGTACTGGCGCGGCAGGCGGTAGCGCAGCCAGCCCTGGGTGGATCCCAGCAACTCGACATCCTGGCGTTCGAGTCCTATCTCTTCCTTGAGCTCGCGATACAGCGCCTCCTCGACGGGTTCGCCGCGATTGACGCCGCCTTGCGGAAACTGCCAGCCGCGGCCGCCCACCCGCCCGCCCAGGAAAAGCTCGCCCGTGCCGCGCGTCAGCACGATGCCCACATTGGCGCGAAAGCCGTCCTTGTCGATGTAGTCGGTGGGGGGTTGGCTGGGCATCAGCTCAATTCTTCCATATCCGGGGCGCTTGTGGGTTGCCCGCCACCGCGTCGGCGACTGGCCGCATTCGGGGACATGCCCCGTCCGCACTTGACATACGTTGTCATACATTCTATTGTGATTATCTATTGAATCCCGGAGTAACGCCATGCGCGTGAATGCCCGTCTCGATGGCGAGAGTCAACGCCAACTCGAGTATTTAATGGAATCAACCCGATCCAGCGTTTCCGATGTTATGAAAGCCAGTCTTGCGCACTACTATTCGGCGGTGCGTGCGAACCGGGCGCCGCAGCTGACGCGTCTGTTAGCTTCTGTGAGCAAGTCCGGCAGCGGCCGAAGCGACGTGTCAGTGAGGGTGAAAGAACTGTTGACCGACTCAACTGCGGCCAAGAATTCTGGCCGGCGCGGGGAGCGCGCCCGCGGCGACGGGTGATCCTGGCCGATACAGGATTCTTCTATGCGTTGCTTGACCGCGACGACGCTTGGCACGTCCGTTGTCGCGAAGCGGCGGCGGCGCTCGAGGAAGGCTTGATAACGACCTGGCCGGTGTTGACTGAGGCTGTACACCTAATCAGCCGATGGCTCGATATCGAGCAGGCTGCGGCTCTGATGGATGAAGTTGCCGCCGGCGAGATCGTTGTATGGGACCTCACCCCTGAATCTCGCGCAAAAATACCGGGAATGATACGTCGATACGCCGATTTGCCGATGGACCTGGCCGATGCGTCCCTGGTACTGCTTGCGGATTCGCTGGGCCATGGCCGCATCCTGACAACCGACCAGCGGGATTTCCGTACATACCGCTGGAAATCCCGTCGACCGTTCGAGTCTTTGCTCGGCTGACGCAGGCCGCGTCTTTCGGGCGCAACTTGTACGCCCGTTGAGTGAAAATCGGCCGCCGCTACAACCCGTCCATGAAGTCGATCAAGCGTTTTCTTTGCGCCACTTCGAGCACTGAGAACTTGAGGATGAGGTCGGCGAGTTCCGCATCCTCACAATAAAAATACGGAAGAGGCGCCTTCAGAACTGTCGCCAAGCCCTTCAGGATCGACGGATCCGGATTGTGCACTGCGCGTTCGTACTGGTTTATTCGCGAGCTGGCACCGGAAATGTTGATTCCCGCCTCAATCCCCAACTGTCTCTGGGATAGGCCGGCGCGCTTCCGAGCTTCTTTCAAGCGCTTCGCGATAATCGAGACTCCGCCCATCCCTGCCCCATATGCATTCGGGACTAAGAGAGTCTTAGCTTTGGCGTTGACGCGATACTAAGACTTCCTTAGTATCGAGCGTGGGGTAATGCCGACGAATAAAAGCTGCAAGGACGTTGTTCCAGCGAAATGTCCGATCCGCCCCGGCTGTTTTGCCCTCGTCAAAATAGGAACCAACGGCGGATGAATGCAAGGACGAAGGATCTGGGCGTTGGACTCTTGGAGCAGCTTGCCGCCCTGCGCCGCCGCCTGATCCAGCGCGGACGATCGCGCGGTTCCGACATCGACGACTTGATTCAGGAAGGCTTTCTTCGACTGTGTCTCTATCAACGCGAACGAAAGGTGCCCGTTCGCGATCCGGTCGCATTCCTCGTGGATGTCGTGGAGAAGGTGCACATCGATCGCCTGCGTCGAGCCTCGCTCACACGGCGCATCTTCACGGACAAGCCCTTCGAGGAAATCGAATGCGTGGATACGGCGAGTCTGCCCGAGCAGGACGCCGAAGCGCACCAATTGATCGAGCGTATCGAAAGCAGCCTGGCGGCTGCAAATCCGCGCACCCGAGAAGCCTTCTTGCTGCACCGCTTCGAGGGAATGAGCTACGCGGAAATTGCCAAACGGTTTAGCATTTCCACCCGGGCGGTCACCAAACACATCGCCAAGGCATTGATTCTCATCGACAACGAGTTATTGCGCGAATGAGCCTGATCCGGCAGCCAGTGGATCATCCGGTGCCTTCCAACCAGGCCCGCGCCGAAGCGGCTGTCTGGATCGCCCGGCTGCGCGACGAGCGAGGGGCCGACGGGCTGGACGCGGAGTTCCATGAATGGCTCGGCGAGAACGAGCACCATCGGCGCGCATTCGATCGCATGACGCAGGCATGGGAACAGGCGGGCAAGATTCGGATGCGCGCACGCGACGACATTCCAGCAATCCGCTCCGCGCAAGGTTCGCGATTCTCCCCTTGGGCGGCCGCATCGGCCGCGACACTGGTTCTGGCGGTCATCATCACGGCGATCTACTGGCGCGACGACGCGCTGGTGACCGGTATCGGACAGCGACAAGTGCGGCTGCTGCAGGACGGGACGCGCGTGGTGTTGAACACAGACACCCGTATCGAGGTCAACTACGATGAACATCTGCGCCGGGTACGGCTGGTGCGCGGGGAGGCTTGGTTCGAGGTCTCCAAGCGTCCAAGCTGGCCCTTCGTCGTCAGCGTAGGCGGCGAAGAAATCCGTGCGCTGGGCACTTCTTTCATAGTGCGCCACGACAATGACCAGGATCTCTCGGTCACACTGGTCGACGGGCGGATCAGTGTCGCCCCTGTGGCCGGGGACGGCGATTCGGCGCAAGCTGCGCGAATCCTGGCCCCGGGGCAACGATTGATCGTCGCGCCGCATCAGGTGCCGAGCGTGGATCGGCCGGAACTGAGTCGGGTCACGGCATGGGAGCGCGGGCGCGTGGAATTCGACGAGACGCCGCTCGCGGACGCGGCGGCGGAGATGAATCGGTACAACACCAAGCATGTCGCCGTTCCCGACCCCGAGCTTGCTCGGTTGCGCATCGGCGGCGTGTTTCGGGCCGGCGATTCCGACGAATTCGTGAAAATCGTGACGACAGCCTTCGGGCTGCGGGCCGATAGAAATGGACGCGATATCGTATTGTCCCGGCCGGCGACACAAGCCTCGCCACCCGCTGTGCGATGACCAGGCGATCCTATGGCTGCATGGAACCTAGCAATCGCCTTTTTTGCCCCCTGCCCAAGGCTGAGAATTTCAGGATGAACTCGGCGAGTTCCACATCCTCGCAATAGAAATACGGCGCAGGCACGCGCATGACGGCGGCCAAACGCGTCAGCGTCTGCAAATCCGGCATGTGCTTGCCGCGCTCGTATTGATTGATTCGCGCGCTGGCGGAAAATTCATCGATACCCGCCTTGATGCCGAGCTGCTTTTGGGAGATGCCCGCCAACAGCCGGGCCTCCTTCAAGCGCTTCGCAACAATCGAGATCCCGTCCATCTCCGCCCCATTTGCCGCAGGGCTCAGAGATTCTTAGCTTCGGTGTTGACGCGATACTCAGACTTCCTTAGTATCGGCCCGACGGTTCCGACGTGGCGGATTCCTTTGGCGCTAAGGACAGCGATGTTGATACTGACGCGCAGGGTGGGTGAGACGGTGATCGTCGGCAGCGACGTCGCCGTAACGGTTATCGGCGTGCGGGGCAACCAGGTACGCATCGGCATCAGCGCACCGAAAGACGTCACCGTTCACCGCAAAGAAGTCTACGAGCGCATTCAACTCGAGCCGCAGTCAGCACGTTTGACGTAGTTGGATACTTGCGCGCTGCGAAAGCAGTGCAATCAAAAATTCCCCAAGACTTTAATCTGCCGCGCGCGGACATCACTCCTTCAACAGCAGCGAGCCGAACAACTGGATGACCTCGGTGGGTTCCATTTACTTTTCCTGAATCGACCTCTCTCGTTGGGATGCATCGAATAAGCGCAGACGAAATGCGCGAAATAAACGGGAGGTCTTGATGCGTAGAAATTCACGCAATATTCGCTTTTCTGCGTCGGCATTTCTTGTCGCAACCCTGTTCCGATGGATTGCGGCCGATGCGCAGGCACTGGTTCATTTCGACTTGCCCGCGCAGCCCCTGGCACGGTCGCTCAAGGCGATTGGCACCGCGACGAATACGGATGTGGGATTCAGCGCGAGTGAGGTAGCGGGACTTCTCGCGCCTCCACTCAAGGCGGACCTCACGGTGGATGGCGCACTTCAACGTGTGCTGGTTGGCACAGGGCTGCGACCGAAGCATTTGAACGACCACACCATTGTAATTGCACTAATGAGATCGTCCGCAGCGGAATCTGCGAAACCGAAATCATCGCCCATCAAGGCAGCCGGACAGGCAGAGGCCGTCGACCAACCTGATCCGCCGCAAGCGGATACGGATTCATCCAATAGCGCGTCGCCATCGAACGACCGCAAAAGGGATCTCGATGAAATTATCGTCACGGGGACGAACCTTCGAGGAGTCAAGGACAGTGCCTCTCCAGTCCAAATTTTCACACGGGCAGACATAGATCGCACGGGACAAGGGACACTTCAGTCGTTCTTCGAGAGACTTCCACAAAACTTTGGCAGCATCTCCGAGAACACGATCTCCACGGTGGCGGGAAGTGCAACCGCGGGAAACGCCGCCAGTGCATCCGCAATAAACTTGAGGGGACTGGGCAGTGACTCGACCTTGCTGCTCGTGGACGGACACCGCGTCGCACCGGGCGGCATCAATGGCGACATCGCCGACGTATCGCTTATCCCGTTGAGCGCCGTCGACCGCGTCGAGATCGTTACCGACGGCGCCTCTGCAATTTATGGATCTGACGCCGTTGGCGGCGTGGTGAACGTAATTCTGAGGAAGGACTTCGACGGCGCCGAAACGCGCGCGCGTTTCGGTTCGGTGTCCGAGGGCGCAAGCCACGAGACGCAGATTGGTCAGACCGTCGGAAAGACTTGGGCCAGCGGATCCGCGGTACTGAGTTACGAGTATCTGGACCGCACTCCTCTGAGCGCTGCAGATCGTGAGTTCAGCCGGGCGGCCGTTCAGCCCACCGACCTCCTTCCCGAGCAGGTTCGTCATGGCGTATTTGCGACTATTCAACAGGAGATCGCCAGCGGATTTTCCTTATTCGCGGATGGCACGTTTTCACATAGAACGACAGCTCAGTCCTTCTCGAGCCTCGGCTTTTCCCAAGAAGATCCGGCCGACATCGAAGCATACAGTGGGGTGTTGGGGGGACGGGCGCGCCTGTGGGACAAAACGGAAATCGAAATCAGCGCCTCCTATGCCAGCAGTAAGCAGCATATCGAGGTTTTCCAGAACAGCTTTTCAAACGGCAATGCTCCGGAGACCAGCACTGACATTCACACCAACGTGCTGTCCTTTGATGCAAAGCTGGATGGCTCGCTTGGTTCTCTTCGGGCGGGCGACCTGTCATACGCCGTTGGGGCTCAATTACGTCATGAAGCCCTTGATTCGAGCCAGTATTCATTCGCGTCGGCAAGCGGCTCTTCCTTCGATCCGCACCGAACCATCGACGCTGGCTTCGCCGAGCTCAGAATTCCTCTCCTCGCGGCGACGGCGAGTTCGATCCCGATCTTGGAACTGAATCTCGCCGACCGTTATGAGCACTACAGCGACTTCGGAGCGACAAACAACCCGCAGCTGGGCCTCATATGGAAGCCCGTCGCTGACGTTAAATTTCGCGGCACGGTCGGCACGTCGTTCAAGGCGCCTTTGCTGAATGACCTTAATCCAAATCCGTCACAAGTGGTCGTACTGCCGGAATTCGATCCTCAAGGCGGCGAGCAAACTTGCTTTCCTTTCAATTCGACCAATACCTGCAGCAACACCATCATCGCCATAGGCGGGAATCCCCGGCTCACTGCCGAGAAGGCGCGCACGTGGACGGCCGGCTTCGACGCGAAGCCATCTGCCATTCCCGGCCTGTCTGTTAGCACGACTTATTACAGTATCTATTCGAGAGACCGAATCACTGACCCAAGCAGCCTTTTCCCTCTAACAATTGCACTGCAAAATGCGCCGACCCTTGGATCTGCAATTGTGCAGCGAAACCCCTCGGCGGCTTTGGTGCAGCAATTGGCTGCCACGCCCAGTTTCATCAATCCGTTCAATATTGATCTTTCAAGCCTGGGGGCGTTCGTTGACTACAGGTTCCAGAATCTGTCGTCGGTTCGCACCAGCGGCGTAGACCTCAATCTCAGCTACAAGATGGCCGTCTTTGGCGGAGAGTTCGAAACCGGCATAGACGGCACCTACATTCTGGAATTCGACAACAGATTCACGAGCGCTACTCCCGAAGCAAACCTGCTCAACACGCCGTTCAACCCCGTGGATCTGCGGTTACGCCCGCGCGCCGAGTTTCGGATTGGCCCGTTCAGCGCCGCTGTATTTCTGAATTACACGAATTCCTACGAGGACAATCGCGGAACCGTACCGGTTCCGGTCGCGCCTTGGACCACGGTTGACATGAATGTCGCGTACGCCTGCGCAAGTGATTGCTGGTTCCTGCAGCACACAACCATCATGGCTGGCGTCACGAACATCGCCAATAAAGAGCCTCCATTCCTGGTCAATGCATCAGGCTTCGGGGTCAATTTCGACGGCACAAACGCCAATGCCCTCGGCAGATTCATCTACCTTCAGGTATCAACCAAATGGTAACGAGCAATCGGAAAAAGTTGGCGCAAGGAGAACGAGCGAGCCCGGCCACGCACTGGGTCGGTACGATGTTCATGCTGGCGGCTTTCACGGTTTGTGGGACCGTGGAGGCGGCTCCTTCACGCACCAGTGTCACTATTTCTCCCCTGGATATTAGCCAGCTCGAACACATGGAGAATCTCGTGTCGTTCGAGCTGTCTCCAGATGGAAAATTGGTAGCGCTGCTTACAATGGTTCAGAACCCCGGCTTTACTGGCATTGGTCCCGCCTATGCGTTTGGCTCCATCAAAGGGAGGTTGCGAATCATCACCATCGCTACTGGCAGCACCACGAGTGTAGAGATGCCGGAAGACGACTATGGCAGTCCGCGGTGGTCTCCGGACAGCAGGCAGCTTGCATTCTTCGTCGGGCGCGGAGGCGCAGCCCGCTTGGCCGTATGGTCGAGGGATTCCGGTAGCGCGCGCGTGGTTTCAGACGCGACTCCGCGGACGGTGCCGATCAGTCTCGAGAGCCAACCCGTGTGGCTCTCTGATAGTCGTCGAGTCGTCGTAGCAGCGCTTCCCAAAACCACTTCGACCGCTCAACCCCGGGCAGGCATACCCGGCAATTCCGGCGCTCCGGTAACAGCGCCAGTTAGCACCGCGATTCGAGTTTATGACTCCGCGGTGCGCCTGCAGCGCTCGCAAGTACATTCCGACTCTCCGGCTGACAAAGCGATGGAATTCCCACGGATGACCCTGTACCGAGCGGACCTGGCAGTCATTGACACTGGCACGGGTGACCTCCGACGACTGGTGACAGGCGGCCATCCAATTACCTTCGCGCCCTCGCCGGACGGGCAGACTTTGTCCTACGTCGACTTGGTAGGGAGCATCGAAAACAGCACTTATAGGTACGGTGTACGTTTATCGATCGTGAATATCGACAGCGCGAAATCTCGCTCATTGTTATCGCGGGTTCAGCAAAATAATCGTCCGATCCCAGAGAGCTGGTCACCCGACGGCCGATGGCTCGGCTTCGTCGCGGCGAATTCAGAAAGTGACGGAGACTATACGTTTATCGATGCTAAGACAGGGGCGTTGCTTCCCGTTAGAGGCGAGCTTCTGGCGGCGCTGAAGACGTCACCCGCTTCTGAACTGAAGATTTCTCCTGTGATATGGGGTTCGGCGTCCGAGGCCTTCATTCTGGTTCGCAGTGCCGACGAATCCTCCGTCTGGCGCCTGAAGCTGGACGACGATGGAGTACTGGCCACGCGAGTGGGGTCTCATGCGTCCAAATTCATCATGGGTTTGTCGGGCATCGTTCCCCTTGCCCAAGGCAAGGGTGCAGATCGCGGGTTGATGGTGCGAACACGCGATCGACGTACAAAGAATGGTGGCTTTGGAATCATCGAGCTGGCGACGGGCGAATTTAAAATCAAGTGCGACGGTCCGCTCGCCTTGGCAAATAATGACTGGGATAATGACGTGAGCGTGAGCGCCGACGGCCGCGTCATGGCGTTCTCCGAACAGCGCGCCGACGTTCCGCCGGAGCTTTTTGTCTCTCGAGCGCCTTTCGATAATTCTAAACAACTGACCACGATCAATACACACTTCATCGACCGCCCGCTCGGGGAAAGTCGTTTAGTCAGTTGGCGCGGCCCATACGGCGAAGTGCTGAACGGCGCGCTGCTGCTGCCGCCGGAATACAGTCCGGGCACAGCGTATCCGCTGATCGTCGTCATTTACGGCGGTGGGCGAATAAGCGATGACATAAATTCATTTGGCCTAATGAGTGCGCGTGCTGGATTTTGGCTTCCCTACGATAACCGCCAACTTCTTGCCACACGCGGATACGCCGTTCTTCTTGCGGATACGGTGGCGCACGTCGGACACCCGATGCGCGACATCGCGCAGAGTGTTCTTCCAGCTGTCGATAGACTGGTCGATGATGGAGTAGCGGATCCGAATAGGCTCGGAATTATGGGGCACAGCTATGGTGGATACAGCGTTCTGTCGGTGCTGGTACAGACCAATCGATTCAAGGTTGCTGTAGCGTCGGGCGCAACCGCCAATCTGATCGAGAGTTATGGCGAAATGTTGGAAGACGGTACGGTGTGGAAAGTCAGCTGGGCTGAAGAGGGACAAGGTCGGATGGGCGGTTCTCTTTGGGAGCATCGGGATCGCTTCATTGAGAATTCGCCGTTGTTTTATCTGGACCGCGTAACGACACCCATCTTGCTGATGCATGGGACTACGGATGATGCAGTCGCTGTTCACGAGGCAGATGAGATATTCGTGTCCTTAAACAGGTTGGGGAAAGATATCCGATACGTAAAGTACTTTGGAGAAGGCCACAACATTTCCGGCACCGAAGATGTACGAGACTGGTCGAGTAGAATGATTTCGTGGTTCGACACTTATTTGAAGCCGGAGCAAATTGGCGCAGCGGCCCGCGGAGACCAGTGATCCCTGCCCGCCGGCCGGCCAGAACTGCGGCATGCTTTTACCTCACCGGGGAGTAAGGCTACGCCGCCATTCTCAAACCGGCATTGCTCCACGAGCGAAGCCAAAGTTCGGCTGAGATGCAGGCGATCAACCTCGGGAAGACCGCCACGGGTATGGGTTCAGAGAATCTTAGATAAGGATCGAGTAGCCGCCCGTCGATGATTTTCTCGCGATGCAGGGTTCCGCCCAAAATAAGTTCTCTCAAGTAACTGCTGCTTTGACGTACAGTCTGCATCCAGTAGGACGTCGTACCGCCCTTGCTCCGTCGCTCTAGGATCGCAGACGGCACATACCCATTAAAGGCAGTGCGCGCCAGACCGCGAGGACGGCCTCCAAAAAGCAACGTGTAGGTGGGCAGGCGTAGGCATAGCTCCATGAGCGGCTGCGACAAGAGTGGGTGATGTTCGGGTGCGAGTTCAGGTATCGGCGCCGGCCTGTGCCGATTGGTGACCTCAGCGAGAAGCCAAATCTGGCCCTGCTTCCCCTTCGGCAGATCTGTGATACCCGACGTCCAGGGGTGGGCGACGTAGTCCCGTGCGTGGTCAGGCGACGGGGAATCGAGGGCAAAATAAGATTTTCGCCCTGTCAAATGCGAAGGTTGCCATGGCGCGCTGGTGCGCCAATCCGCAAACGCCGTCCGAGCGACTGCCCAGTAGCTTTCGCCACTAAGGCGCGCCGCATCACCAATTGCCGATAGAAGACCCGATCGTAGGCCTCGCTGGCGCATGAAGTCCGAGGCGCCGCAAGAGGATCGCTCCTGAAAGAATAAGTGATCGCCGCCTTGCCCGGTCCACATTGCCTCTGCGCAGATCTCGGCCGCCAAGACATTCCGTACACGCATATCGAGACTGGCGCCGATGATGGCAAGCGATGGTTTCGCTGTCGGTAGAAGTGTTTCGAGTTCGCTGCCAAACTGGCCCTCACTGCACTGCCAATCACGCTCTACCAACCGGACGTCGGCACGCTGCGCCGCCAGCCTTGCGAACGAGCGCTCATCTTCACTTGCGAGATCCGTGTATCTGTTGAGGCAAGTGATCGCCGGTCTCCGCGGCGACCGGGACAAGCAGGAAAGAACAATCGACGAATCGATTCCTCCGGAAAGGCTATGAATAACCACTTTGTATAAGGATGCCCACCGCTCAACGCAATGCTGAACCGTGAATCGCAGTTCTTCGCGAGCCCTAGAGTCGTTCTCCAAGTACCCTCGTCTCGCAACCCTGCCGGGGTCCCAAAGAACCCGTTGCTCAACTTCTGATCCGCGAAACTCAACGATATCGCCGCTCAGAATTTCGGTAACCTCATTGAGACCCGAACCGCGCACCTGAAGTTGCTCGTAGAACAGGAACGCAGAAATGTATTCCCAATTTACGGTAAAGGGAGGCAATGGAAGACCCACGAGATCGTTGATATCGGAAAAAATGACATTTACGGCACCTGCGCGTATGCGGAAGCACGGCAGCTTTCCTGAACAGTCACGGGTGACATATCGACGGCCGCTGGACGCATCATTGAAGAAAGCGACGTATCCACCCCAATAATCTTCAATGAACTGCTTGCCGCCGCCTCGTGCGTATTGCCGGGCACTGAACCCATCAATGGCGACCGGCGCGTCCACACTTAAATCCGAATCAAAGAGCATTCCCAAGACGATCCCGCAATCGTCGGGCAATAAGTAGGCTCTGAAATCCCCGCGAGGTTTTGAAGAGTGAAATACCACTAGCCCTCGTGTTTCGAACGCGCAAATCCAATCGGGCATCGATCGACGCAAGTTCTCAACCAGCGCGGCGCTGCATGCACCAACAGGTGCGCCTTCTACAGGATCCCATACAAATGCAGCATATCTGGACATATACGTACCTGGACTCAGACAGCCATAAGCGGCGTGTAAAGACGCACGCGGTCCACCGTATCGTTCAGCACAAATTCATCATGCTGAACCCAACAGTGCGCTGCGAAGGGTTCCGACTGAACACCAAATACCCAGGTAGGAAAGATGTCATACCTTGCAAGAAAATTGAGCAATGCCAATGAATCGAACAGGCAGAGATATCGGCGGTTGTAAAATGGCCGCAGTCGACAGAATATGGCGATCAGATCTCGCGCCAGGTCTACGTTGAACTGCGCGGGGGCGTGCTTACGCCGGCGTTTCCGTTCGATTACCCAGCTAACTGTTTGCGAAATTGGCTGCTTCAACCAAACGGCTGCAATTGCAGCCGAGGCCAAGAATGAGAAAACACGGCGCACACAATGATTCAGGTCAATGCGCTCCACATCGCTCATGAGCGTTTGGACTGGAATCGAAACTGAAATTTCGGGGGTCCCATTTGCGTGGTCGGGATTCTCAGTTAGCAGTCCTCGCGCGATAAGTTCGCTCAAAAGTGTCCGAGACTCATCCGTCAGCGTGCCGTTTCGAGATTCATGCGGATATGTGCTCGATAGGGACCACACATTCGTGCAATGAACCAGGGCCTCGAAGTTCCTCTTTTCTACGCGCAGATACATATCGGCCAGCAAATCAAGTATCACGTAGTGCCGATCGCACAAGCAGGCGAAGGTATGATTTCGCAGATAGTAGGTCGGAATATTCATTACGTGGTTTGCTCGGACTTGTACATCACGAGAAGGTGGCGCGCGATCTACAACCACGCGCCACTTCCTCCTAGTGCTCGAGCTGGCTTATTGGGAACATCAGATTTTCGAATCCAGGTTCGAAAACTCCTTTTGTCTCCTCCGACACCTGCCCCATTTCAATGATCTTGGGTGTTTCGTCCGATGCGGATTCGCGCTCGTCGATCTTTGCTGTTTCCATGTCAATCTCCTGAATTGAGTTAACGTTTTGCGGATCTCGCCGCCTATCAGCCGGCGCGTTTACCGGACTACACCGCGGATATTTTGTCAACGCGATATTTAAATCCGGATCGCACAAGGCCTTTTCCGCGTTGAGCCGCTGCAGGAAAACACCGCTCGAATTCATGAGGGAATTCCGTAGCGCTTGCGACTTAAGAATCTGCTGAAATTGCATGAGCAGGCTCCGTGTCGCATCGTTTTTATCGACAAAATGGCTTCGAACGCAGTTCCTCGATTGCATAGGTGCTCGACAAGCCATATTTGTCGCGCCGATGGCATCAAGCGCTCATGACCGCCAGTAGAACGGGACCGTATTTATCTGCGGAGCACGCGCTGCCCGACACCACTATGCTGAACAACTGAAGCGGGTGCCGCGATTGCTGCAGCATGCTGGGTTCTACCCGACACTTCGAACGTTGCATAACTGATGGGGTATTGCCGCCGCTGGCGGCCACCACTTATAGTGAACGAAGGATCGCGATGTCCGCGCAAACGCAACGGGCGACGCGAGGAGATGCAAGACCGTTGCTGGATTACCGCGTGCGGCAACGGGTGGCGTCACTGCGCTGAGGGGAGGCTCACGCAGATTTTTTGCAAGGAGGACTAAATCATGCCGCGGCTCATGCGACTGCAGTCCATTCCATTCGGGTGGTATTACGTCGTGCTGTATGCCAAGAGCGGACGGAATCTCGTCACGAACGCCGCAGATGTCGAGCTCTTTTTGGAGCTGTCGCGTGTGACGCTTCGGAAAAAGGGCGCCGAACTTCACGCAGGATGTGTAACGTCGAAAGAAGTACATCTTGCGATGCGCATCGGCGACGCCCCTGTGAGTGCGATCACGCGCAGCCTTTGTCACGAATACGCGCGGCGATTCAACCGGGAGCACCACGAAGGCGGAGGACTATTTCGCTCGCACGCTCACGTGCTGCTCATTCAACATACGTTGTGGCTCGTTCCTCTGGCTCACTTCATCCATTGGATTCCGCGGCTCCGACAGCCGCAATCCGGTATCGGCGAGTACACTTGGAGCAGCGACGCGGTGTACCGAAGACGCACGAGGCAAAAGGGCCTCGTCACCCACGCCGTGCTTCATCTCTTGTCTGGCGGCTCCCGCCGACGCGACGTGCAGGAGCTTGCTTATCGCGAACGCTTCGACAAGATTCCGGACCCTGAGCACATATGGTTGTTTGCGCATGGGTCGCCCCAAGACCCCCGCGTGTTGGGCAACCCGGAGTTCACGGCAGGGATAGGAACAAGCGCCCACCAACCGTCTCCTCGTCGGAAGCGCTTGGAGTTCCACGACCACGCTGTTCGAGAAGCGGTAATCGACGTCGTGCGGCGGTTCGGGGAGTTGTGCGATGAAATGCTGCCACCGCGCCGGGCGAGTGCCTGGAAGCGGACCGTGATCTTGGAGAATCTGTGCTCGCCTTCACGCAAGCGGCCGTTGCCCATGGTTCGCGCGGTGAGCGCGTCGTACATCATCAAACGCGATATCGCGACTCGCGCTCAAGTTGCGAGTTTCTTTGGATGCCGCCCGGGAAATCTATCGGCGCACAGACGCCGCTACTATATGCGGATATTTCGCGAATGGTTCGGAGCCATGCCTGGAATGTTGCAGTCTCCCGGACGAAACGGTGACCAAGGTGTTGGAGGCCACGGAGACGTCTGAGAAAGACTATCGGCTTCCCGTAGCTATCAGTCAGGCAGCGAGCCGGGTTCCCGCGTTGAACTCGCCTGGTGCAAGAGGATACATTTGGTCAACGAGTGATACCGAAAATACCTCCTCTATCTTGTTGCGCAGAAGGCGCTGCTGCAGTACGAATGGGTCCAGGCCGTTGATTGACCGCGCGACCAACTCGCGCGCCAACTGCGCGACGGCCGGGTAGTACGGCCCCTCGAGCGGGTTGTTTTGATATTCCATCGAGACCACCATGCAGGCGAGCAGCGACTCCGCTGTCGACAGGTTATCGCGCTCGGTTTCGATCGCTTCGAGCAGACCCTCGGGAACCGGCACCCCGTAGGGGTGTGGTGCCTTCAGCGGAGGATTCTGAGCCTGCCGAGCCTTGGACGAACGCACTCGCGTAGCCATATTCTTGCCTCGATTCTTGATCATCCGAGGGAAAAATGTAGCATACAGCTCTGTAACTGTATATGCATCCAGCCAGGATTTTGTCAGCGAATCTTGGCGCAGTGCAGCGCTTATCCGGACCCAACCTGCACCCGATTTCTGCCCAGGGCTTTGGCCCGGTATAACGCTGCGTCGGCGTCGGCAATCAAACGGTCGGCCACCGCTTTCAGGTCGATTTCATCGCGGCGCGGCGCCACCGCCGCAACGCCGACCGACACGGTCAGGCTGCGCGAGATTTGCGAGTTGAGCGCAAAAGGCGAAGCTGCGATGCCGTCGCGAATGCGCTCCGCCAGCGTTGCCGCCTCGGCCGCGGTGGCCTCGGGCAGCAGAATCGCGAGTTCATCGCCGCCGAAGCGCGCGGCGGTATCCATGCTGCGAATCTGCGCCTCGATGCGGTGGGCCACCTCTTTCAGTGCGCTGTCGCCGGCGAGATGGCCGTAGCCGTCATTGATGCCCTTGAACTTGTCGATGTCGATCATCAGGCAGGCGATGGTTCCGTTGCGCCGCTGCGCGCGCGCCAGTTCCTCTTTCAATCGCTGCTGCAGATAGCGGCGGTTGTGCCAACCGGTGAGAAAATCGGTGATGCCGGCACGCAGCAGGCGCGCGCGGTTGACCGCGTTCTCGATGCACACGGCGGCGACCGCGCCCAGATGCGCCAGAAAATCGGTGCCGTGATGGCGCGTGAATCGCGTGGGATCGCGGCTGCCGAAGCACAGCGCGCCGGTGGCGCGGTCCTTGCGCGGCAGCGGTACCAGTGCCGCGCTTTTGAGACCCGCGATCCCGGGAAACAACAGATGATGATCGGCGCCCACGAAGGGACCCAGCCAGGGTTTGTGCAGCGCCGCGAGCTGCGGCGCCAGTCCCACCAATGAGTCGACGAAGAAAATTTGCTTGAACTCCTCCGGCCGATCGCCGCCCGCGACCAGCAAATGCCGCACTTCATGCTGCGGATCGAGCAGCACCACGCTGACGGCATCGAGCCCATAGGACTCGCGCAATCCACCCACCAGGGCATCGAGCAGCTGCGACAGGCTGTCGGCACGCAGCAGTGTCAATTCGCGCGCCTGAGTGCGCTTCATGATGGTTTCGTTGTTGGCAGCCTCCGCGGTCATTTCCGCAAGACGCTTCTTGAGATCCTCGATTTCCCGGTCCGAGTCGCGAAGATCTGGCATTTCCATTCCTTCAGCCTGCGCGCGCGGCGGCGCGCACATCCAGGTACGCCCTGCCGCGGTTCATGATCGCGGTAAATTCCTGCGAGTTCTTGCTGCGAACGGTCGCCACCAGGCGCTCCACGGCTTTTTGCAGCGCCAGCAACGACTCATTGCCATAGTCATTCGAGCTCTGGATCTCGAAATAGAGTTCCGGGCTTTCGGCCGCAACGCGGCTGGCCACCTCCAGCTGCGAATCAAATGTGGTGCTCGACAGTTTGGCAAGCCGCGGCGCGGCCTCGCCGCTGTCCGCCAGGGCGGTGAAGAAAGCGATATTCAGCGCGTGCGACAAGCCCAGTACGTAGGCAATCAAGCGATCGTGCTCGTCCAAGTCCATGACGACGCGCTCGGCCATGGTGGGCGCGAACAATTCCTGCGCCTGCGCGAGTGCTTCGGCATGCCCGAGGTCGATGAAGATCACATGTCTCCCCGACAGCAATTCCGTATCGGGCCCGAACATGGGATGCACGGAGGTGACGCGGCACCCAGCCTTCACCAGGGCGTCCAATCCCGCCCGCAGCGGCGTCTTGAGCGAGCCCAAATCGAAGATCAGCCCGCGCGGCGCCCGGCGCGCCAACACCTGAAGCAGATCTGCCGTGGCCGACAACGGGGTCGCCAGCACGATCAAGTCGAAATCCAAGGCATCGGTCTGCCAGTCTGCAATACGGTCGAAGCCCGCTAGCCCACCCTTGGGATCGGCAATCGCGACGCGAAAGCCCTGCGAAGCCAGAAAATCGGCAAACCAGCCGCCCATTTTGCCGTGGCCACCGATGACCAGTGCCCGCTTTCCGCTGCCATGCGCCTGTGCCGCCACGCGGGCCTGCTCCTGGGTGGCCAGAGAGGATTGGATCAGCTGTCTGAGCAGCGTTTCGGCCAGGTCGGGTGAAATCTTCAACCGCTCCGCGGTCGTGCGGCTGCGCAAAATCACTTCCCGCTCCCGGCCGAAGTCGCGGGTCGGCCGTCCGGTGGCGCGCTTCACCGCGGCCACCTGCTCGCTCAAAGCCTGGCGGCGCGCAACCAATTCCAACAACTGGCCGTCGAGTTCGGTGAGTGCCGCGCGCAGTTCGTCCAGATTCATAATTAAAGAAAGCCCCCTGTTTCCATCGGCACGGCTACCATTCTCTAATGAGCAGCAGCAAAAAGACATTTTGGACTGAAACTTTACCCGAGCCCCTGCCGGACAATCCGCTCGAGATCGCGGCGCAGTGGCTTATCCAGGCACAGCACGAAGCCGCCCAGCCGAATCCCAATTCCATGGTCTTGGCGACGGTCGATGAGCGTGGATGCCCTTCCGCCCGGGTCGTCCTGTGCAAGGAAATCGCAGCGCAACAGGGTTATCTACTCTTCTATACCAACTATCAGTCGCGCAAAGGAAGCGAGCTTGTGGCCAATCCACGTGCCGCGGTGGTTTTCCACTGGGATCATTTGCACCGGCAGGTGCGCGCAGAAGGCCGGGTGGAACGACTCTCGGATGGAGAAAACGATGCCTATTTCCGCACGCGAGCCTGGCCGAAGCAGCTGGGCGCGTGGGCCAGCCTGCAAAGCCAACCCGTGGCTTCGCGCGCAGCGCTGTGCGCGGCAGTTGTACGCGAAGCGCGCCGCTTTGGGATTCCCTACGAGGGCCCGGGTTCGGTGGAACCGGAGGGAATTTCGGTGACCGTGCCCCGTCCCCCGCACTGGGGCGGATACCGCTTGCAAATCGACGCGATCGAGCTGTGGGTCGAGGGCGAATACCGGATTCATGACCGCGCGCGATGGACGCGGCCCCTGTCGCAGTCAGCCTCCGGCGGACCGTGGACCGCGACCCGGCTGCAGCCCTAAAAGCCTGCCGCGGACGCTCGCGTCAACGCGGACGCAGCATCATCTTTTCCATAACCTGAAGGAATACAACTGGCCGATGCGGTAGATGGAAATATCGCATCTCGCAGCATAGTTTCTGGGCGGTTCGATACAACAAATTGAATTAGGGATGTCACGTGCAACCACTCAAACTAGTCGGGCGGCTGTTGATTCCATGTCTGTGCGCGGGAGCGGCCCTAAGCGCGCCGGCCCATGCCGCCGATACCGGAACCGGGGCCTCGGAAAGCACCGATCTCATGCAGGAGATCACCGTGACGGCGCGGCGCCGCGAGGAAAGCATCCTCGACACGCCCATCTCGATCAGCGCATTTACCGGATCGGCGCTCGAGGAGCGCGGCATCGAGCGCACCGAGGATCTCGCCAAGATGGTGCCGAACTTCGTTTACCAGACCAGCCCCGGCGCCGGCGGCTCCAGCTCGAACGCTGCTGTTTTCATTCGCGGCGTGGGTCAGTCGGACTTCATCCCGACGGTGGAACCGGGCGTCGGGTTGTACATCGACGGGGTGTACATCGCGAGCACCGTCGGCGGACTGATGGAGCTCAACGATGTCGAGCGGATCGAGGTTTTGCGCGGCCCGCAGGGCACTTTGTTCGGGCGCAATACCATCGGCGGCGCGGTCAGCATCACCAGCGAAAAACCTTCCACGAAGGCATTCGCCGGCAACGCCAGCATCCTGTATGGCACGGACAATGACCGGGAAATCAAGGCCAAGATCAACCTGCCCTTGAGTTCCACGATGGCCGCCAGCCTATCCGGCGCGATGGTCAAGCAGGACGGCTACGTCGATGATGTCGGAACCGGACAGGAGTTGGGCGACACCAACAACTTGGTCGGCCGCTTGGCGGTGCGCTGGCAGGGCGATGGCGCGGAGCTGAACTTCAGCGTGGACGGGACGCGCACGCGTGAAAACGGTCCCGCCTTCATCTTGAAGGGTGCGAATTTCAATTCGGCAATATTCAATCCCGCGCGTCTGCCGCTGCTGCCTCCCGGCTCGCCGCCGACCGCCGGAAAGTACGTCATCAATCCCCCGGCCGACGCGCCGGTCGACAATTTCTCGCTGTTCAACAATTACATTGCGACGCTGGTGGCCAATGCCGGCAATTGTTTGGGATTGGGCTCGCCCACCTACAATCCGAGCGGCGATCAGACCAACAAGGCCTGCTACGGCCCGCAGTACTACGCCAACGGCCGCAACATCAGCTACGGCACCCTGCCCAGCCTCACCGACGACAACATCTGGGGCGCGCACCTGACCTTCGACTGGACCATCGCGAATGACCTGCGTTTCAAGTCCATCACCGCGTACCGCCACCTGCAGAGCAATTTTCAGCGCGACGGAGACGAATCGCCGTTGACCATCTACCATCTGACCGACGAGTTGTCGGAGAAGCAATTCAGCGAAGAAATCCAATTGGACGGCGACGCCTTGTCCGAGACTCTGAAATGGGTTGGCGGCCTGTACTACTTCGATGACGAAGCGGTCAATCCGAACCTGGTCGATTTCTCGCCCATCACGGTCCAGTCGGGCGGCGCCTCGTCGACCAAGAGCTATGCGGCATTCGCCCAGGCCACCTACAACCTCACTTCGCAATTGGCGCTCACCGCTGGGTTGCGCTATACGCAGGACAAAAAGTCCTTCACACCGAATGAATTCGTGCTCAACAGCAAGGGCGGACCGTTCCCCGACGGCCTGCCGGTGCTGCCCTCAACGCCGGTCAACCGGACTTTCTCCAAGGCCACGCCCCTGGTGAATCTGTCCTATCACATCGTGCCGGAGACGATGGTGTACGCCACCTACAGCCAGGGTTTCAAATCCGGCGGCTTCACCCAGCGCGTGTTCCCGCCGCTGTCTGCCACGCCCACCTTCGACCCCGAGACGGTGACTTCCTACGAAGTGGGACTGAAGACCAGCACCTGGGAAGACAAGCTGCACTTCAATGCGGCCGCTTACCTCACCAACTACGACGATATCCAGGTGTCGGTATTCCAGGCGATTGCGCCGATCACCGCGAACGGCGGCACCGGACGCATCAAGGGATTGGAACTCGAGACCCAGCTCTCGCCCGGCGCTGGCTGGTACTTCGAAGGCAATGCCGGTCTGACCGATGCCTACTACACGTCGATTCTTCCGAGCGCCACCGACATCAATTTGAATTCCAAATTCGCCTTCGTCTCGAAGTGGCAGTACTTGTTCGCGGGGCAGAAGGAGTTTCATCTGCCCGGCAACAGCCGCCTGACCCCGCGTCTGGAATGGCAGTACCGCACCGCCTATTTCAACGACTCGCTCAATACGGCGGCCGAAGAGCAGCCGGGCTACGGTTTGCTCAACGGCACGCTGCAATGGATGGCGGCCGATTCGAAGTTGTCGGCCAGCATCGGTGTCAAAAACGCGCTCAACAAGCAATTCATCGACGCGGCCTACTTCACGCCCGGGTCCGGACCGATCAGCGTCATACCCGATCGTGGACGGCAGTGGTACGTCACGTTGAAGACCAGCTTTTAAATCCGCGCCCCCGGGTGGCCGCGGCTTAGCGCCCGATCGCTGCGCGCCAAGCCTCGAACAGCGCGTTGCCCGGCGTTGCCAGCGCATCGCAGACGGAAAAATGGTTGCAGTCGGGGACGTCCAGCAACGGGTCCGCCGTGATGCTCGGCCAGTGGGCCGCGATCAGTTCCGACTGCCGGTGAAACTCGCCGGACTCCTGCGCGCCGAGCGCCCGCAGCAGCGGCGCCTCGTTATGCAGCGGCAGAAAAGCCGGCGACAAGGCGCGTGCAGACTGCTCATCGAGGCCCAGATCGCGGCGCAAGAACTCTACATGCGTGAGCGGCCGCAGGTCGAAGACGCCGCTGACCGCCAGCGCGCCGGCGAGCAGCCGTTTCGGCAACGGCGCGGATAGCGCCGGCCAGTCGGTGGCCAGCATCATCCCGGTAAGATGCCCGCCGGCGGAATGACCCGAGCAGAAAATTCGCCGGCGATCGCAGCCCAGCTCTGCTGCGTTGACGTACAACCAGGTGCAGGCCCGGCGCACCTGATTCACGATTTCCGCCATGGGGGTCCTGGGTGCCAGGCCGTAATTCAGCACCGCCACGGATATATCCGCGGCGACGTACGGCGGCGCAACCCAGGAGAAATCAGCCTTGTCCAGCACCCGCCAATAGCCGCCGTGGATGAAAATCAGCAGCGGCGCGCCGGCCTTCGCGGCGGGGAAAAAATCCAGCGTCTCCGCCGCGGCCGTTCCATACGCCAGATCCAGGCGCGCCGCTGTTGAGTCGCGCGCCTGCTGCGCGCCTTGCTTCCAGCGCACGAAGAAATCCGCAAATGCCGGTATTTGAACGCGCGGATTGTATTCCCGATCCAGGAAATCGTTGTCGATATTCAAGATTCGAACTCCTTGCCCACTTCCTGCAATGTCTTGATCAAAACCTGTGCCGCGGGATTCAGTCCCGCGCGCGCCCGCATGGTGACCCCCACGTTGCGATGCCACGAGGGGCCGAGCAAACTGAGCGGCGCCAGGAACCCCGCCCGCTCCTCCCAGTACACCAGCTCGCGCGGCAGGAAGGTCAGAAAATCGCTTTGCATCACCAAGGTCTTCATGAGCACCGCCGAGGTGGTCTCGATCGAGTCCTGCGGCGGCGCGAGACCTGCCTCCAGGAATACCTGATCCAGTGCCAGCCGTTCCAGTTCGACCTTGGTGGCCAGTATCCAGTGTTGATCGATCAGATCGGCCGCGGTCAGCGCCTCGCGCCGCGCCAGCAGCGGATGGCCGCGGCGCGCGATGACGGCCGCACGATCCCCGTGCAGCCGCAATTGCTTGAGGTCCGGATCCGGGCAGCGCGGGGGAACGGATGACAGGGCAAAATCCACTTCGCCGTGCTTCACCATGGGCATCAGCGCCGCATTGAGCCCATAAAGAATCGTGACCTGGATGCCGGGGGATGAGTCGCGCATCCGGCTCAAGGCGGTGGGCAACAGCCGCGTCGCTTCCGACGGCCCGCAGCCGATGCAGGTATGGCCGCCGCGCGCCACCCGCAGCGCTTCGATTTCCTGGGTGGCGCTGCGCAATTCGGCGTCGATGGCGTCGGCGTGGCGCACCAGCGCGAGCCCGAATGCGGTCGGCATCGCGCCAAAGCGGCCGCGCTCCAGCAATTGCACGCCGAGGGAGCGCTCCAGGCTTCGGATGTTCTTGGAGAGTGCCGGCTGGGAAATGCCGATCGATTCGGCGGCCTTGGAGAATGAACGGTGCCGTACTATCAGTGCCAGTTGACGCAGCCGCGGAACGTCGATTTCAGTGGACATAAGCGTGGTTCCGGGTGTTCCATAACCTGAAGTAATGCAATTGGGCGAAATGGTAGATGGAAAGCCTGCAAATAGCGACATAGATTCGAACAGCTAATTACCGTGTTTATTTGACGAGGAGGCCCTCTTGCAGCCGCTCGAACGATTGGTCGAAGCCGACCGCGTGCACAGAACCGTCTACACCGATCAAGCGATCTTCGATCGCGAGATGGAAAATATTTGGGAGAGGACCTGGGTCTACTGCGGACACGAAACCCAGATCAAAAAGCCCGGCGATTTCTACGCGGTGCAGATCGGCCGTCAGCCGATGATCATGGTGCGCGGCACCGATCAAAAAATTCGCGTGCTCTACAATCGCTGCCCGCACCGGGGCGTGCAGCTGTGCGGAAGCCGCCAGGGCAACACCGGCTCCACTTTCGTGTGCTCCTATCACGCCTGGACCTTCCACCTCGACGGCCGTGTGAAGGGCATTCCGCTGCCCCACGGCTACGACGGCACGCGGATGAATCCGGAGAATCCGGATTGCTCCATGAAGGCCGCCGCGCGCGTCGACAACTATCGGGGCTTCGTGTTCGCCAGCCTTTCCGCCGGCGGCCCGGGGCTCATCGATTTCCTGGGCGACGCCAAGATCGCTTTCGACGACATGTGCGATCGCTCGCCCCTGGGCGAAGTGGAGATCGTGCCGATCTGCCATCGGGTGATGCAGCACTCGAACTGGAAGTTCTTCATGGAGAACCAGCTGGATGCGCTGCACCCCTCGGTCACGCACCAATCGACGGGAATTGCCGCGGGGCGCGCCGAGCGCGCCATCAAAGCGGAGGGCGGGACGCCGCCGCTGTACTACCACTACTTGTCGACCTTCGCCTCATCCTTCGATCAGTGGGACTCGGTGCAAACGGTCAACTTTCCGCGCGGCCACGGCATATTGAAAGGTTACATGGGGCTGCGCCCGAACGACCCCGATACTCAGGAGTATGTTGCCGCCATGTACGCGGCCTATGGAAAGGAAAAAGCCGAGGAATTCTTGGGCCGCAGCATTCATCACGTGCTGGTATACCCTTATTTATCAGTGCAGTCGCCGCTGCAGCAGCTGCGCTGCCTGCGGCCCCTTGCGCCGAACAAGACGCTGTCGGAGATCTGGCATTTCCGTTTGAAGGGGGTTTCCGACGCCATTTACCGCCGCGCCTTGTGGTATTTCAATCTGGTCAACTCGCCGGCGACCATGATCAACGCGGATGATCTCGAGAATTGGACCAAGGGCCAGTGGGGCCTCGAGTCGAACGGCGGCGATTGGGTCAGCTTTCACCGTAATCACGGCGGCGACAGCATGGAAGGCGATGTGATCTATTCGAAAAACGGCACCTCCGAAGCGGTGATGCGCAGCCAGTTCAAGGCCTGGACCGAGTACATGCGCCCATGAGCAACCCGCCGCAAAATTCCAAGCCGCGCGCGGCGCTACAGGCCCGGCTGCTCGATGAGGTGGTGATTTTCGAGAACCAGGAGGCGAAATCCACGGGCGCCCAGTCGATCGCGCCGGATCACGCGCCCCGCCAGCCCCATCAAGAGCGGCCGCTTCCCCCGCAAAGCGCCCTGTTCCGCGGCGCCCAAACCGCCTCTCTGCAGCAACGGGTGGAACAGCTGCTGTTTCACCAGTCCGAGCTGCTCGACGGCAAGCACTGGGGCGCTTACATCGACCTTTTCGAAGACGATGGAATATACTGGATGCCGGTTACACCCGAGCAAACCGAGTGGCTGGACTCTCCGTCCATCTTCGCCGAAGACCGGCGCATGATGCAGATTCGCATGGGCCGCGTGACGCATCCGAACGCATGGTCGCAGGCACCGAACTGGGGTACCAGTCACGTGGTGGGCAATGTGGTGATCGAGGCGGCAAGCGACGGCGAAATCCAGGTGCGTTCCCGGTTTCACATGGTTGAACTGCGCCGCGATAATTTGCGGCATTTTGCGGGAACCTATCGGCACACGCTCAAGGTGCATGGCGATGCCCTCAAGATCGCCCTGCAGCGCGTCGACCTGCTGAACGCGCAGGCGCCGTTCGATTACGTATTGCAGATCTGGGTCTGAATTCAACCGGGGGATTCCGATGGCGCAAGGTGCAAGCAACGCAGTTCGGTCGGATTTGGCGCATGCGAACGTGCGTGAATACTCCCTGTACATCAACGGGGCCTGGACTGCCGGTGGCGGAGCCGTGGCGGATGACTTCAATCCCGCGACCGGCACGCTGTTCGCACGCGTCGCCCAGGCCAACCGCGCTGATGCGCTCAAGGCGGTCGAAGCGGCCTTTGAAGCGCGCGGTGCCTGGGGCCGCATGCTCGTGTCGGAGCGCAGCGGGATGCTGCTGCGCGCCGCGGATATCCTGGCCACCAAGGTCGACGAGATTCGCGAGGTGTTGATCGATGAATCGGGATCCACCTTCGGCAAGGCGATGTTCGAGGTGTTTTACAGCATAGAATTACTGCGCAGCGCTGCCGCCGATGCGCGCTACATTTTCGGCGACACCCTGCCGCACAGCATGCAGGGGCAGATCGGCATGGCGATCCGCCAGCCGCTCGGCGTCATTGCCGGCATCGCTCCGTTCAACGCACCGTTCCTGTTAGCGATGAAGAAAGTCGCCCTGGCGCTTGCCGCCGGCAACACCTTCGTCTTGAAACCCTCGGAGGAAACGCCGGTGAGCGCCCTCAAGATCGCGGAAATATTCCACGAGGCGAAATTGCCGCCCGGCGTGCTCAACGTCGTGCCCGGACCGGCGCAGGACGTCGGCGAGGTGCTGCTGAGCGATCCGAGGGTGCGCATGGTCACCTTCACCGGTTCGACCAATGTGGGCAAGAAAATAGCCATCGAGGCGGCCAAGCATCTGAAGAAATACACGCTGGAGATGGGCGGCAAGAACCCTCTGATCGTGCTGCGCGACGCGGACATCGACTATGCGGTTCGCGCGGCCTGCTTCGGCATTTTCTTTCATCAGGGCCAGGTTTGCATGGCCAATTCGCGCCTCATCGTCGAAGAGGCGGTCTACGATGAGTTCTGCGCCAAGATCACGGCGCGCGCAAAAACCTACAAGGTCGGCGATCCGCACGACCCGCAAACGGTGATCGGGCCGCTGATCCGCCGCAGCCAGTGCGGTTTCATCGACGGCCAGATCCAGGACGCGGTCGCCAAGGGCGCGAAGGTGCTCACGGGCGGAACGCATCAGGATAATTTCTACCAGCCGACCATCGTGGCCGGCGTGGCCGCCGGCATGCGTATCTATGCCGAGGAATCGTTCGGGCCGGTCACCTCGATCATCAAGTGCAACAGCGCGGAGCAAGCGCTGGCCATTGCCAACGACACCTCTTACGGCCTGGCCGCGGGCGTCATCACCAACGACATGCAGAAGGCGCTCGACCTCGCGCTGCGCATCGACACCGGCATGGTGCACATCAACGATACGACCGTGGCGGATGAGCCTCACGTGCCGTTCGGCGGCATCAAGAACAGCGGCATGGGAAGAGAGGGCGGGCGCTATTCCATGGAAGAAATGACCGAACTGAAGTGGGTGACCATCCAGCTCGGCCAGCGGCAATTCCCCTTCTGACATGGCTGAGCGTTCATTCGCCAAAGAAGTACAGTCGCTGCGCCTGAACGCAGGCGCCGAGTTCGAAGGCGAAGGGATCCTGGCCGTCACCAAGGCATTGCTGCAATCGGGCGTCGGCTATGTCGGCGGCTACCAGGGCGCGCCGATTTCGCACCTGATGGACGTGCTCGCCGACGCCAGCGTGATCTTGGGCGAGCTCGGCGTGCGCTTCGAGTCCTCGGCCAGCGAGGCAACCGCGGCGGCGATGCTGGCCGCATCGGTGAATTATCCGATCCGCGGCGCAGTCACCTGGAAGTCCACCGTCGGCACCAACGTGGCTTCGGACGCACTGTCGAACCTGGCGTCCGCGGGGGTGCTCGGCGGCGCGCTCATCGTGCTCGGAGAGGACTACGGCGAAGGCGCGAGCATCATGCAGGAACGCACGCATGCCTTCGCCATGAAGTCGCAGATGTGGCTGCTCGATCCGCGGCCCAACCTGCCGGCCATCGTGCAGGCGGTCGAGCAGGGCTTCGAGTTGTCCGAGGCCAGCAACACGCCCGTCATGCTCATGCTGCGCATCCGCGCATGCCATGTGGTCGGGCAATTCCGCGCCAAGGACAATCGGCGGCCGCCGTTCACGCTGCAGCAGGCGATGAACAATCCCAGCCGGAGTTTCGAGCGCATCATCCTGCCGCCTTCGACCTATGCGCAGGAGCGCGCCAAGATCGAGCAGCGCTGGCCGGCCGCGGTCAGGTTCATCAAGGAACGCAAGCTCAACGAGTTTCTGGGTGCGAATGACGGCTGCGACGTCGGCATCGTGCTGCAGGGCGGCCTGTACAATACGGTATTGCGGGCGCTCGAGCGTCTGGGTCTGGCCGACGTGTTCGGCGAGTCCAAGATCCCGCTGTATGTGTTGAACGTGACTTATCCGCTGGTGCCCGATGAGTTCACCGGCTTTGCGCAGGGCAAGAAGGCCATCCTGATCATCGAGGAGGGTCAGCCCGAATTCATCGAACAGGCGGCGAGCCTGTTTCTACGTCAGGCGGACATCCAAACCCGCATCGTGGGCAAGGGACCGCTGCCGATGGCGGGCGAATACACCGGTGCGGTGATGCTCGCCGGCTTGCGCAAATTCTTGGCGGAGTTCGGCCGGTTGCCCGCGGCTGAAGTACCGCTGCTGCCGGCGGCCATGCTGGCGCGCAACGTTCCCATGCGGCCATCGGGCCTGTGCACCGGCTGCCCCGAGCGTCCGTTGTTTGCCTCGATGAAGCTGCTCGCCCGCGAGATGGGTCCGATGCAGGTCAGCGCCGATATCGGCTGCCATTCCTTTTCCACGCTGCCGCCGTTCGACCTGGCCGGCACCATCATGGGCTACGGTCTGGGTGCGGCCGCCGGTGCCTCATTCAACGTGCCGAATCCGCGCCGCGCGTTGTCGATGATGGGCGATGGAGGTTTCTGGCACAACGGCTTGACCAGCGGGATCGGCAATGCCGTGTTCAATCGCCACGACGGCGTGACCATCATCGTCGACAACGGCTATTCGGCCGCCACCGGCGGCCAGTACATTCCGTCCTCCTCGGCCGAGATCAAGGGCCGGCGCGCGCGAAACCGCATCGAGACCGCGGTGCGCGGGGTGGGCGTGGAATGGGTGCGGACCGTCCGCACCTACGACATGAAGCAGACCATGGGTGTGCTGCGCGAGGCGCTGCTCACCAAGTTTACCGGCCCGAAGATCGTGATCGCAGAGGGCGAGTGTCAGCTGAATCGCCAACGGCGGGTGGCGCCGGCAATCAAGAAATTGATCGGCGATGGAGAGCGCGTGGTGCGTGAGCGCTTCGGCATCGATTCGGAGGTCTGCACCGGCGATCATTCCTGCATCCGGCTGTCGGGCTGCCCGTCTCTCACGGTGAAAACCAATCCAGACCCACTGCGGCGCGATCCGGTCGCCTATGTCGACAACAGCTGCGTCGGCTGCGGCGTCTGCGGCGAGGTCGCCCATGCCGCCGTGCTCTGCCCTTCCTTTTACCGCGCGGACGTCATCGTCAACCCGACGGCGTGGGACCGGATCAAGGCACGGCTGCGTGCCGCCGTCATCAGCCTGCTCGCATGAGACGGCTGCGTCCCATCACCCTGACGATCGCGGCCCTGGGCGGACAGGGCGGCGGAGTCGTGACCGACTGGCTCGTCATGACGGCGCGGCGCGCCGGGTATTTCGTGCAGGCGACATCGGTGCCGGGCGTGGCGCAACGCACCGGCGCCACGATTTATTATCTGGAATTCTTTGCGCGCGGCGACGCGCCGGCAGGCCGTGAACCGGTCATGGCGTTGATGCCGAACCCCGGCGACGTCGACATCGTCGTCGCATCGGAGTGGATGGAAGCCGGCCGTGCCATCAATCGCGGCCTGGTCACCAAGGACCGCACCACGCTCGTCGCATCGACGCATCGGGACTATACGATCAGCGAGAAGATGGCGCTCGGCGAGGGACGGGCCAGCTCGCGCGAATTGTTCGAGATCGCATCGGCCACCGCCGCGAAGCTCGTCGGCTTCGACATGCTCAAGACCGCGGAGGCGGCCGACGGCCGCATCAGCGCCGTCATCCTGGGCGGCATCGCCGGTGCCGGCGTGCTGCCCTTCGGCATCGAGGATTATCACCACGCGATCAAGGAATCCGGCGTCGGCGTCGAAGCGAGCCTGAGGGCGTTCGAGGCCGGCCGGCTGGCGGCCGCGGCAGCGGCGCTGACGCCGCTCACGGCCGCGGCATGGCCCGACAACCGCGGCGCGATCGACGCGTCCGACTACACGCTCGCGGCGCTCTCCGCGCCGCTGCGGGCACGGATAACCGGCGGTTTTCCCGTCCAATTGCATGAATTGCTCGGCATGGCGGCCGCGCGCCTGTCCGACTATCAGGACGCCACCTACGCGGGTGTGTTTTTGGACCGGATGGAGCGGATACACAGGATCGACGGCGCCAAGCCGGGTGATTTTGCATTGAGCGCCGCGGCGGCGCGTGCCTTGGGACTGTGGATGAGCTTTGAGGACGTCATGCGCGTGGCGCAATTGAAGACGCGCCGCGGCCGCTTGATGCGCATCCGTCGCGAGGTCAGGGCGCAACCGGGGGATCTGGTGCAGATACGCGAGTTCGTGAAGCCGCGGGTCGAGGAGATCTGCGGCACGCTGCCCGCCGGTTTGGGACGGCGCTTGCTGGCCTCGGCACGCGCGCATCGCGCGTTGGCACGCCTGACCGCCGGACGCCGCATATCGACTTCGACGATCAGCGGCTTCGCCATGCTGCGCACGCTGGCCGCTTTGCGCCGTTTCCGCCGCGGCAGCCTGCGCTTTCGGATCGAAAACCAGCGCATCGAGGCGTGGCTCGGGCAGATCGCAGAGGTCGCGCCGGACGACTATGGCCTGGCGGTGGAACTGGCCGAATGCCAGACGCTGGTGAAAGGCTATGGCGATACCCATGAGCGTGGCTGGTCCTCCTTCAGCCAGATTTCAGCATTGGCGCCGGCCTTGCTGGGGCACCCGGACAGCGCAGCGCTGCTGCGCACTCTGCGCGAGGCGGCGCTGGCCGATGACGGCGGCGTGCAGCTGGAACGCGCGATTTCGGCGCTGCGCAGCCGGGCGCCGGCCGCGGCCTGACCTCTCGCCGCGAGCGCATCCCGGCCGGGTTTTTTGCCATTATATTTTATGTCTAAACTATTTAAACCTGTTATAATTAGGTATGAAGCGAATTGTCTGCATGGGCGGCGGTCCCGCGGGACTGTATGCCGCCATCCTGTTCAAGAAGGCGCTGCCCCGGGCCGAAGTCGAGATATTCGAGCGCAATCGGCCCGACGACACGTTCGGCTGGGGCGTGGTTTTCTCCGACAAGACCATGGGGAATTTCTTGGAGGCGGATGAGCCTTCGCATGCGCGCATCGTCGAGGATTTCCATCATTGGGACGATATCGACGTGCACTTCAAGGGCCAGACCGTCCGTTCCGGCGGGCACGGCTTTGCCGGCATCTCGCGCCGCACGCTGCTCAACATCCTGCAAAAGCGCGCCGCGTCGCTCGGCGTGAAGCAATGGTTCCAGCGCGAACTCGACAACTCCGCTCAATTCGACGCTGCCGATCTGCTGGTGATCGCCGAAGGCGCCAACAGCGCGGCGCGCGCGCAACTCGCCGCGCAGTTCGATCCCACGATCGAGGTGCGCAAGTGCCGCTACATATGGCTGGGCACCACCCAGAAGTTCTCCGCGTTCACCTTCGCCTTCGAGAAGACGGCATTCGGGTGGTTCCAGATTCACGCCTACCAGTTCAGCAAGGATCTTTCGACGGTCATCGTGGAAACGCGGGAGGAGACCTGGGCGGCGCACGGACTCGACCGGGCGAGCATCGATGAATCGATCGCATTTTGCGAAAAATTGTTTTCCGCCTACCTGGGCAACGCGCCGCTGCTGTCCAATGCGCGGCATTTGCGCGGCTCCGCGTGGCTCAACTTCAATCGCGTGGCGTGTGCAAACTGGCACGACGGCCGGCGCGTGCTGATCGGCGATGCCGCGCACACGGCGCACTTCTCCATCGGTTCCGGCACCAAGCTCGCCATGGAGGACGCCATTTCACTGGTCAAGCATGTCAGCCATGCACGCGACGTGCAGAGCGGCCTGGTGTCTTACCAGGCCGAACGCAACGTCGAGGCGCAAAAGCTGCAGAATGCCGCGCGCAATCGCATGGAATGGTTCGAAAACGTGGCCAGATACGAGAACATGGAGCCGCTGCAGTTCGCCTACAGCCTGCTCTCCGGCAGCCAGCGCATCGGCCATGAGAACTTGAAGCTGCGCGATCCGCACTTCATCGGCAGGATCGAAGCCGACATGGCCGCGAGATGCGGGGCTGAATCGCGGCCCCGGCCGCCCATGTTCCTGAGCTTTCGGCTTCGCGGCATGCAGCTCGTCAATCGCGTGGTGGTGTCGCCGATGGCCCAATATCGGGCGCTGGACGGCGAGCCCAATGACTGGCATCTGGTTCATTACGGTGCACGGGCGACGGGAGGAGCGGGTCTGCTGTTCACGGAGATGACCTGTACCTCGGCGGATGCGCGTATTTCGCCGGGTTGCACGGGAATCTGGAATGAGACCCAGGCGGCGGCATGGCGGCGCATCGTCGAATTCGTCCACAAGGAATCTTTGGCGCGGATTTGCCTGCAGCTCGGGCATGCGGGCCGCAAGGGTTCCACGCAGCTCGGCTGGCAGCAGCCGGATCATCCCCTGGAGGGCGGCAACTGGCCGCTGTTGGCGCCCTCGCCGCTGCCATACCTGCCCGGCATCAGCCAGGTTCCCGCGGAAATGACGCCGGCGCAGATGGCGGCGGTCGAGGACGATTTCGTGCGCGCCGCGAAGCTCGGCATCTCGGCCGGCTTCGACATGCTCGAGCTGCACATGGCGCACGGCTACCTGCTGGCGAGCTTCCTGTCGCCCCTGACCAATGTGCGGCACGACGAATACGGCGGTTCGGTGGAGAATCGACTGCGTTTTCCCCTGGAGGTGCTGCGCGCGGTGCGCGCGGCATGGCCGGCCGAGAAGCCCTTGAGCGTGCGGCTGTCCGCCTGCGACTGGGTCGAAGGGGGATTGAGCGAGGAGGACGTGATCAAGATCGCCAGGACATTCGCGGCGGCCGGCGCCGACATTCTCGACATCTCCAGCGGACAAACGGTCGCAACCCAGCGCCCGGTCTACGGCCGGATGTGGCAGACGCCGCTGGCGGACATGGTGCGCAATCTTGCCGGCGTTCCCACCATCGCGGTGGGCAATATCTTCGAGGCCGATCACGTCAATTCGATCATCGCGGCGGGCCGCGCGGATCTGTGCGCGCTGGCGCGTCCGCATCTCGCGCATCCTTCATGGACGCTCGCGGAAGCGGCGGCGCAAGGTTTTACCGGGCAATGGTGGCCTGATCCGTATCTCCCGGCGAAGAGCCAGCTCGAGCGCGCCGCGCAGCGTGCCGCCGCGACGAGTGGTGCGGCATGAACGGCGGCGCACCGTTAGAGGGCCGGCATGCATTGGTGACCGGCGGCGGCCGCGGCATCGGGGCGAGCATCGCCCGACTGCTGTCCAGCCAGGGCGCCCGGGTGAGCATGCTGGGTCGCACCGCGGCGACGCTCGAAACGACCGCCGCGGAATTGAGATCCTCCGGTGCGCAGATTTTCTGCACCACTGCCGACGTCGCCAGCCGCGAATCCGTCGACGCGGCATTTGCCGCGGCGCGCGCGAAATTCGGCCCGATCGAATTGCTGGTGAACAATGCCGGCCAGGCGGTCAGCGCACCCATCACCAAGCGCGACGATGCTCTCTGGGAAAAGCTGCTCGCCATCAACCTGTCGGGCACCTACTACGGCATCCAGGCGGCGCTGCCCGACATGTTCCAGGCCGGCTTCGGACGCATCGTGAACATCGCGAGCACGGCGGGCCTTACCGGTTATCCCTATGTGGCTGCCTATTGCGCGGCCAAGCACGGCGTCATCGGATTGACGCGCGCCGTCGCCAGGGAAGTGGCCACCCGCAACGTCACCGTCAATGCCGTGTGTCCGGGTTATACGGATACCGATCTGGTCAGGGATGCGGCCGCAAAAATTGCCGCGGTGACCGGCCGCAGGGTCGAGGAGGCATTGCAGGCCATGACCAAATCCAATCCGCAGGGACGGCTCATCCAACCGGATGAAGTCGCCAATGCCGTGGCCTGGCTGTGCCTGCCCGGCAGCCAGTCGGTCACCGGGCAGAGCATCCTGGTCGCCGGCGGAGAGCTGATGTGAGCGCAGTCCTTGGACTCGATAGCCGGTTGACCGATGACCATCACGAGTCGCTGCGCCTGTGGTTGCGCCTGCTCACCTGCTCGCACCTGATCGAAATCCAGGTGCGCAAAGCCTTGGCCGCGAAATTCAAAACCACGCTGCCGCGCTTCGATCTGATGGCCCAGCTCGAGCGCGCCCCGCACGGCCTGCAGATGGGCGAGTTGTCGCGGCGCATGCTGGTGACCGGCGGCAATATCACGGGCATCGTCGACCAACTGGAGCGCGCCGGCCTGATCGTGCGCACCGAGGACCCGGCCGATCGGCGCGCCTACCTGGTCAAGCTCACCAAGGAAGGCCGGCGCCTGTTCGGCCAGATGGCCATCGAGCACGAAAGCTGGATAGTGCAGCTGTTCTCAGGCATCCCGAAGCGCGAGCAGCGGGCATTGAATGAATCCTTGTCGCGTTTGCGGGCGCAACTGACGCGGGAAATCAAATGAAAGACACCCTGACGGATTATCAGCCCCGGCACTTCCTCTGGTCGGTGCGCGACCGGGTCGCGTGGATTACGTTGAACCGGCCGGAGAAAAAGAACCCGCTTACCTTCGACAGTTATGCGGAACTGCGCGACCTCATGCGCCGCCTTCCGCATGCATCGGACGTCAAAGCGGTCGTCCTCTGCGGCGCGGGTGGAAATTTTTGTTCGGGCGGCGACGTGCACGAAATCATCGGCCCGCTGACGCGCATGAGCATGCCCGAACTGCTGCAGTTCACGCGGATGACCGGCGCTCTGGTGAGCGCCATGCGTGCCTGCCCCCAGCCCATCATTGCCGCGGTCGACGGTGTCTGCGCCGGCGCGGGCGCGATCCTGGCCATGGCCTCGGACATCCGACTGGGCACTCCCCGCTGCAAGACGGCATTTCTATTTACGCGCGTCGGACTGGCCGGATGCGACATGGGCGCCTGTGCGATTCTCCCGCGCATCATCGGGCACGGACGTGCTGCGGAATTGCTGCTGTCGGGCCGCGGCATGAGCGCCGACGAGGCGCTCGCATGGGGCTTCTACAGCCGCCTGCTCGAAGTCGACGAACTGCACGCGGCGGCGGAGTCGCTCGCTCGCGAACTCGCCGACGGACCGACCTTCGCGCACGCCATGACCAAGACCATGCTGAATCAGGAATGGAACATGGGACTCGAACAGGCGCTCGAATCCGAAGCTCAGGCGCAGGCCGTATGCATGCAGTCCGAGGATTTCCGCCGCGCCTATGCGGCATTCGCCGCCAAACAACGTCCGGTATTCCAAGGCAACTAGGATCTCCTCCATATGACGGGCAAAACACTGCAGCCGGCCGAATGGCCGCGACCCAAAGGCTACGCCAACGGCATGAGCGCCCGCGGCCGGATGATTTTCGTCTCGGGCCAGGTCGGCTGGGACGGCGACGGCCGCTTCGTCGGCGACAATCTGACCGGCCAGGTCAGGCAGGCACTGCGCAACATCGCGCGCGTGCTCGGGGAAGACCACGCGCAGCCCAAACACCTGGTACGGCTCACCTGGTATGTCTTGAGCCGCGACGCCTACTTGCGCGAGGTGCGGGAAATCGGTGCGGCCTATCGCGAGGTGATGGGAAAGCATTTTCCGGCCATGTCGGTGGTGGAGGTGCGCGCCCTGGTGGAAGCACGCGCCCTGGTGGAAATCGAAGCCACCGCCGTGGTGCCGGACGAACAGAGCGATGGCCACCTGGCGTCCGCCTGAGAGAATCAAGTACGCGCCGCTCGACGCGCCCTGGCCCGGCGCTTCGCAGATAGCCGCCTCGCGACTGTTCCAACCCATCATGGTGGGAACGCTGCGGCTGGCGTCGCGCACCTGGGTCCCGGCCATGGTGCCCTGGCGGGCGACCGAAGACGGTGAAGTCACGCCCGCGGTGCTCGCCTGGTACGAGCGCTTCGCGCGCGGGCGCCCCGCGGCGATGGTGGTTGAAGCCACGGGCGTACGCGATGTCGCGAGCGGGCCGCTGCTGCGCATCAGCGATGATCGCTTCCTGCCCGGCCTCGAGAAGCTGACCGAGTGCGTGCGCCGCGCCAGCGGCGGCGAGACCAGGCTGTTCATTCAAATCATCGATTTTTTGAGCATTCGACGCCGTCCCGACCCCGGGAAATTCTTCAGCCGCTTTCTGACGGTGACGGCGCGGCACCGCGAATATCTCGGCATGCCGGACGACGCCGAGACCGGCGTGCGCCAAAGACTGGCGGCCTTGAGCGAGGCGCAACTGCAGCAGGCATTGAGCGCACGCGAACTCGAATCCCTGCGGTTGGGATTTCGCGAGCGCGTCACCGATACGCACATTCCCGCCGTGCGCGATCTGCCGGCAACCCTGCCGCAGGTGTTTGCGGCCGCGGCGGAGCGTGCGCGCCGCGCCGGATTCGACGGCGTGGAATTGCACTATGCCCACGCCTATACCATGGCATCGTTTCTCTCCGCGCTGAATACCCGCAACGACGGCTATGGCGGCGCGCGCGAGCACCGCATCAGGCTGCCGCTGGAGGTGTATGCCGCCGTGCGCAGCCGCACCGGATCCGACTTTGCGCTCGGCTGCCGCATGCTGGCCGAGGATTGCATCGAATCCGGCAGCACGGTCGAGGATGCCGCATATTTCGCCGAGCGCCTCGCCGCAGCCGGCATGGATTTCATTTCGCTGTCGCGCGGCGGGAAGTTCGAGGACGCCGCGCAGCCGAAAATCGGCGAAGCCGCCTATCCTTACACCGGTCGCAGCGGCTATGAGTGCATGCCTTCGTACTACTCGGATGCCAAGGGCCCATTTGGTCGCAATGTGGACGCATCGACGCGCATCCGCGCCCGGATCCGTGCTGCAGGCCATGCCACGCCGGTCGTGCTTTGCGGCGGCATCCATCATTTCAACCAGGCGGAAGCGGCTCTGCAAAACGGCGCGGCGGACATCGTGGGCCTCGCGCGGCAAGCGCTGGCGGACCCGGATTGGTTCGTGAAGGTTCGCAGCGGAGAAGGCGCAAAAGTGCGTTTATGCCTGTACACCAACTACTGTGAGGCGCTGGATCAGCGCCATCGCGAAGTGACCTGCGAGCTTTGGGACCGCAGCAATCTCGATGAACCGGGCATCGCGCTGTCCGCGGACGGCAAGCGCAGACTGGTTGCGCCGTAGGAGCCTGTCTGCGCAAGACCCCGTAGTCGGCCGGCTACCAGCCCACGGCCTCTCCGTCCTTGCGAAAGTCGGATCCGGAGCGGTAGTAACCGGCAACATGCTGCGCAGCGCCGGGCGCCGGCGCGCGCGCCGCGGACGGGTCGGCGACGAGCATCAGTATCTGCACACCGCCCATCTCCTCGCCGCTGACGGGTTTAACCTTGTGGCCCATGGCGGCGAGTTTTGCACCGACCAGATCGTACAGCGGCGTTTCCAAGCTCAGCGAGTTCGAAATCTGCGAGTGGCGGAACCTCGCCATGTCGGCCGCGGCCTGCGGATTGGCGCCGAGGTCGAAGATATTCACCAACAGCTGCGCATGCCCCTGGGCTTGCATGTCGCCGCCCATCAAGGTCACGGTCATCACCGGCTGGTCGTCGTGCATGACGAAGCCCGCGGACAGCGTATTGAACGGCCTCTTGTGCGGCTCGATGACATTCGGGCTCTTGGGGTTGAGCGTGAACAGTGCGCCGCGGTTGTGCAGGATGAATCCGTAGCCCGGCACCGTGATGCCCGAGCCGAAGGCGGAGAAATTGCTGTTCACCCAGGAAACCATGTTGCCCTCATCATCGGCGGTCGAGAGCACGATGGTGTCGCCCGGCATGGAAAAATTCCCCTGCGGGCCGAGTGTCGAGGCGTGCTGCGGGTCGACCTTTCCGCACAGCGACGCGGCATACGGCTCGGACAACAATTTCTTGAGCGGTACCTGCGCGAAATCGGGGTCGGCGTTGTACTGGTACAGATCCGCATAGGCCAGCTTCTTGGCTTCGACCAGCAGGTGCCAGTATTCGGGGTTCGCAGGTCCCAGCGACGCCAGCGACCGCCCGGTTGTCCATTGCGGCACACATGCCTGCAGGATGTTGAGGAGTTCACCGCTTGCCCAGGCTTGCGCCGGCGGGGGCAGCTCGAGGATGTCATATCCGTGATATTGAGTGCGCGCAGGTTCCACCCATTGGCCGTGGTAATCGGCCAGATCCTCGAGAGTCATGGAGCCGCCGAGCCGCTTCGATTTGGCGACAATGGCGTGTGCGATCTCGCCCTTGTAGAAGACATCGCTGCCCTTGCTTTGCAGCAGGCGCAAGGTGCGCGCAAGATCCGGATTCTTGAATATCTGTCCGGGCTGCGGCGGCGCGCCATTCACATACCAGGTTCTGATCGAATCCGGGTCCTGCTCCGTGCAGCATTTTTGCAGGGGAAGCGCATTCGGCATGCGCCAGTCGTGCGCGATGCGCTCCGAGATGGGAAACCCATTCTGGGCGTAATCGACCGCCGGCTGCAGCACCTCCTTGAAGGTCAGCGTGCCGAAACGCTGCAGCACCGCCTGCCAGCCCCACGCTGCGCCGGGCACGGTCACCGGTAATATTCCGCCGGCGGGCATGCCGGATCCCGGACCCCAGTTGTTCGAATTCCACGCATAGCCAAGCTTGTTGAAACGCTCGACGGTCGCGCCCGTCGGCGCCTTGCCGCTGGCGTCGAGCGCATAAATCTTGCGCTCCTTGGCGACATAGATGATCGCGAACAGATCTCCGCCGACGCCCACCATCATCGGTTCCGTGACGTTGAGCACCGCGGCGGTCGCCACCGCGGCATCGATCGCGTTGCCGCCACGCTTGAGGATGTCCAAGCCGGCTTGGGCGGCAAGCGGCTGGCTTGCCACCACCATCCCGTGTTGCGCCATGACCTCGGATCGGCTCTGTGCCGGCCAACCCTCGGAACGGGCGCCGCGAACCGCGCCGCAAAAGGCGGGCGCCGGCGTCGATTCGCAGGTCTGCAACTTGGGCGCCTGTGCAAAAGAGGAACCGCCGTACGCGGCAGCGAGAAGCAGAAAAACGACCGGGAGCTTCTTCATCACCTCGCCCTTCTCGCGACCTGAGACTCTTGTCACCATACTCTAGCAAACTCGCCCGCGCTTCGGGTCCGGACGCTAGACTGGGTACCTGTGAATACGCCGTTGTCGGAAATTCTGTCGGTCGCACAGCGGCGCTTCGGCCTGCTGGCACGTTTGTTGGTCGTGCTCGGCTTTTTGGCGGCCGAAACACTGCTGATTTCAGGCCTGATACAGGGGCCGTCGCTGGATGAGTTGACCGGCGCCGCGAAACTCACCCACGAGGTCCAGCACTGGGCATTTCGTTTCCTCATCGCCTATGCGGGCTCATTCGCAATCCTGCTGTATTTGCGGGGCGCGCGGCAGAACGCATCGATGTCGGCCGCCATCGCCGAGGCGCCCGTAAGCATCCGCTGGCTGATCGTGCACGCGCTGCTGCTGGTTCCATTCGCGCTTCTGTCGATGAGGCTGTACCGCGACGGCAGTACTCCGTTCGTGCTGCTTGCGGCCGGATGGCACGCGTTCGGCTTGGCCGCCGCATTTGCCTTGCTCGCCGCGGTCGCACCGCTGAAGTCCTGGTACGGTTCGCTGCAGCGTGCCGGTCTGCTGCCGGCGTATGCGTTGTTGCCCGCGGCGGGCGCGCTGCTCGCATTCAAGGCCAGCCAGTCGTTGTGGGGCCCGGCGGCTGCGCTGACATTCCAGCTGGTGCGCTTCGTGGTGCAGCCATTTTGCCCCGCGCTCATCTCCGACCCGGCCAGCCTGACGCTGAGCACCGAGCACTTCTCGGTGCAGGTGAGCGAGGTCTGCTCCGGACTCGAGGGGGTGGGATTGATGCTCGTGTTCTGCGCGGCCTGGCTTTGGTACTTCCGGCGTGAATACATCTTCCCGCGGGTTCTGATCGTTTTTCCGATGGCCGTGCTGGTGATTTTTTTGCTGAACTCGTTGCGCATAGCGGCTCTGGTATTGATCGGCGATGCCGGCCACCAGCAGATCGCCGCGGTGGGATTTCACTCTCAGGCGGGCTGGATTGCGTTCAACCTGGCCGCTTTCGGCGTCGCATTCGTCGCGCGGCGCAGCTCCTGGCTGAGCAGCGGAGTTCCTCATCCCCGGCGCGCCGCGCACGACGCAACGGCGGCGTACTTGATGCCGCTGTTGGCCATCCTGGCCGCGGGCATGATTGCGCACGCACTCTCGTCGGGTTTTGATCTTTGGTATCCCGCGCGTTTGGCGAGCGCCGCGATTGTCTTGTTCATTTTCCGCGGCAGCTACCGGAATCTGAACTGGAGCTTCAGCTGGCGCGGCGTGGCGGCCGGCGTCGCGGTCTTTGCGGTGTGGGCGGCGTTCGCCCACTTTCTGACCAAAGCGTCGCCCGCGCCCGCGGACTTGGGCTCCCTGTCCGGCCCGTTGCGGGCCGCATGGATCAGCTGCCGGGCGGCCGCGGCCATAATCACCGTGCCGCTCGCGGAAGAGCTGGCCTACCGGGGATATCTCATGCGTCGCATCCTGCGGCTGGACTTCGAGAGCCTCGCCCTGCCGAACGTGTCCTTCGCGGCGATTGCAATCAGCGCCGTGGTGTTCGGCATCACGCATGGAAGTTTTTGGCTTCCAGGCATCATCGCGGGTTTGGTATACGCCGTCGTGGCGGTAAAGACGGGGAAAATAGGCGAGTCCGTCGCCGCTCACGCGACGACGAACTCCTTAATCGCGGTACAAGTGCTGCTCTTCGGTCAATGGCAGCTCTGGTAACAAGGTTATTTCTTGGAAACGCGGCTGCGCAACACCGTCACGCCACCCAACAACAGAGTGAGCGCGGTGATCGCCGACGACGGATCGATCTCCGGAGCGGTGACATGCGTACCGGGGCCCTGGCCGCCGTGGCCATATCCGCCCCAAGACGGCGGCGCGACATACACTGCCGTCGCCACGCCCGAGAATGCCAGAATTAATGCAGCAATCAACTTGATCATGTTCTGTTCAACCTATGAGGATCCATTGAAACGACGCAAAGATATTACAGGACGCACCGTTGCATGCTGTGATTGCACTCGCAGGTGAAAATACATTATGTTAAGCCGATCTCGGCCATCCGAGCGCGCTCAAATACGCGCGCCTCGTTGCGGCATACCCTCGCGATGAATGGATAGAACTGGAGCTGCTGCCGCTTGTTTTCATTGTTGCTGCTCAAGACCTTGCTCAAGGAGCTGATCCTGCCGCCTGCCGGCGCCATCTGGCTGTCGCTGCTCGGCCTGCTGCTGCTCGGGCGCCGGCCGCTGGCGGCGCGCATTTGCCTGGCGGTCGGAATCGGTTCCCTGTGGCTGCTGTCGACGCCGATCGTGTCGGATGCGCTCGACCGGCTGGCGGAGCAATATCCGCCGCTCGACATGAAACTCGCGGCAAACGCGCAGGCAATCGTCATCCTCGGCGGCGGAGGCCAGCGCGCCTTCGCTCCGGAGTACGGCGGACCGGCCGCCGAGCCGTTGTTGCTGGAAAGATTGAGCTACGGGGCTTACCTCGCCCGGCAAACCCGCCTGCCCATTCTGGTCACCGGGTTTTCCATCGAAGCGCGCGCCATGCGCGACACGCTGCAGCGAAATTTCGGGATTGAGCCGCGCTGGGTCGACAACCAGGCGTACGACACTTTTCAAAATGCGCGCAATTCAGCGCGCCTGCTTGCCGCCGACGGCGTGCGCCGCATAATTCTCGTGACCCGGGCCACCCATATGCGCCGTTCGGTGCACGAATTCACTGCAGTGGGACTCGATGTGTTGCCCGCGCCCGTCGGAATTCTGTCCGAGCGCGACTTCGGCGTGTTGCGCTTCTTGCCGAACCCCGATGCGCTGCAGCGCTCGCACGCCGCCGTCTACGAGCTGATCGGAGAGCCGGTCAGGGCCTTGCTCGCGGCGACCCATCTGCGGCGGCACTAGCAGCCCGTCAGCGATAGCGGCCCATGAGCTTGTCGAGCGCGGCGCTGCCCGGCGACAACTTGTCGAACGGAATGCTGTTCAGCGGCGCCTTCACGCTGCGGTTCAGGTTGTGGAATTCCGTGCTGTCGGTCTCGTCGATATGGATGAGACCGGTCACGTATTCATTCTGCTTGAGCTTCTTGTCGATGTACTCATAAGCCGCGGTGCGGTCGGTTGGATCGTACGCAGGGTCGAGTTTGCGCAATACCACTCTGCTGCCATCGTGCAGAGTGACGGGGATCGCCTCCCCCGCCGGATAGTCCACCGCAATCTCCCCGGCCCGCGGCACGAAATCCGCTTCGACGGCCGGGTGATAGTGCTCGCGCGTAAAGCCGTAGCTCTTTGTGGACCCTTCATGATCGTTGAAAGTGACGCAGGGCGACAGCACGTCGATCAGCGCGAAGCCGTTGTGGCGCATCCCGGCCTGGATCAACGGCACCAGCTGCGCCTTGTCGCCGGAAAAACTGCGCGCCACGAAGGTCGCCCCCAGCGACAGCGCCAACAGCACCGGGTCGATCGGCGGCAACGCATTGGTTTCGCCGCGCTTTGCCTTGCTGCCGATGTCCGCGGACGCGGAAAACTGGCCCTTGGTCAGGCCATAGACGCCGTTGTTCTCGATCAGGTAGAGCATGTTCACGTTGCGGCGGATGACGTGCACCAATTGGCCGATGCCGATCGACAGCGAGTCGCCGTCGCCGGAAATGCCCACATAGGTCAGGGCGCGATTGGCGGCATTCGCGCCGCTCGCGATCGACGGCATGCGTCCGTGCACGGAGTTGAAGCCATGCGACCCGCTGACGAAATAAGCGGTGGTCTTGGAAGAACAGCCGATGCCCGAGAGCTTGGCCAGCTGCTCCGGTTGGATCGACAGTCCCCAGCAGGCCTCGACCAGCGCCGCGGTCACCGAATCATGGCCGCATCCGGCGCACAGTGTCGACATGCTGCCCTCGTATTGGCGGCGCGTCAGTCCCAATGCATTCGTCGGCAACGATGGGTGGGAGATTTTCGGCTTGTTGATGTATGACATGGGGACTCGTTGTTCAGCGCGGAACCGCGGCCAGGCGCGGCGCTTCCGCAAGTTTTGCCCGGATCTCATCCACGATGGGCTGCGCCGACATGGGCAGCCCGCTGTAGCTCAAGATCGAAAACAGCTTGGATTTCTCCACCGCGGTCTCGAGCGTCAACAGCGACTTCAGCTGCGCATCGCGATTTTGCTCGACCACGAAAATGGTCGAGTGCGATTTCAGGAAAGATTCCACATCGAGGTTGAAGGGGAAGGCCTTCACCCGCAGATAGTCCACTTCGATCGCCTGATGCCCGAGAACATCGAGCGCCTCGCGGATCGCACCGTCGCAGCTGCCGATGCTGATGATGCCGACGGCGTTGTTGCCCTTGCCGATCAGAACCGGTTTCGGCACGTGCTTGGCGGCCGTGGCGAATTTGCGCTTCAGCCGGTCGAGCACCACCTGGTATTCGGCCGAATCCTCGGTGTAGCCGCCATATTGGTTGTGTCCGGAACCGCGCGTGAAATACGCCCCCTTGGGGCTCGTTCCCGGCAGTGTCCGGTACGGGATGGCATCGTCGTCGCGATCCAGATAGCGGTAGAATTTATCCAGTCCGTCGAGTTCCTGCTTGCTCAGGACCTTGCCGCGGTCCGGCCGATAGGCGTCGTCCCACTTGAGGTCGGGGCACATCCAATCGTTCATGCCGATGTCCAGATCCGACAGCACGAACACCGCCGTCTGCAGCCGTTCGGCGAGATCGAATGCCTGCACCGCCATGTAGAAGCATTCCTCGGGGCTGTTGGGGAACAGCACGACGTGCCGGGTATCGCCATGCGATGCGTACGCACACATCATCACGTCCCCTTGCTGGGTGCGCGTCGGCATGCCGGTGGAAGGCCCCACGCGCTGCACGTCGAAAATGACGCACGGCACTTCGGCGTAGTACGCAAGGCCGATGAATTCATTCATCAGCGATATGCCCGGGCCGCTGGTCGGCGTGAAGGCACGTGCGCCGTTCCAGGCCGCGCCGAGCACCATGCCGACGGCGGCCAGTTCATCTTCGGCCTGCAGCACCGCAAAACTTCTCTCGCCGGTCTGTGCATCGACGCGGTAGCGCTCGCAAAATCCCCTGAATGCATCCATCAGCGAGGTCGACGGCGTGATCGGATACCAGGCGCCGACGGTTGCACCCGCATACACGCAGCCCAGGCCGGCGGCGGTGTTGCCGTCGATCATGATGTGGCCGCGGGTCTTGTCCATGTGCTCGACGCGCAGCGGCAGCGGCGAGGTCAAATTCTCCTTGACGTAGTCGTACCCCAGGCGCAGCGCCTTGGTGTTCGAATCGAGCAGCTTCGGCTTCTTGCCGTAGCTTTCGCTCAACAGCCCGCTGATCACCTCGAGATCGACGTCCAGCAGCGCGGCCAGCACTCCCGCGTAAGCGATGTTCTTCAGCAGTATCCGATTGCGGACGCCGTCGAAGTTTTCGTTCACGAGCTTCGCGAGCGGCACCGGAATCACGGTGATGTCCCCGCGCTGCAACAGCGCGCTGCGCGGCCAGGTCGAATCGTAGATCAGGTAGCCGCCCGAACGCAGTTCCCGGATATCCTTCGAGTAGGTTTCGGCGTTCATCGCCACCATGATGTCGACGTGGCTGGCGCGCGCCGCGTAGCCGTCGCGGGTCACGCGAATTTCGTACCAGGTCGGCAGCCCCTGGATATTCGAGGGGAAATAATTCTTGCCGGTGACCGGCACACCCATGCGAAAGATCGCCTTCATGATCAGCGAATTGGCGCTGGCGGATCCGGTGCCGTTTACGTTGGCGAATTTCACCACGAAATCGTTCACCCGGTTGGCCTCGGCAATCAGGCTGGGCATGCGCGAATCCCCTCATCGACGGCAAGCGGAATTCTGATGGTCGACTTTTGCATGTCCCAGGCGGCCGTCGGACAGCGCTCCGCGCACAATCCGCAGTGCACGCAGACATCCTCGTCCTTCACCATGACCCGCGCCGTTTGCGGCAACGCCGCCGACACGTACAGTGCCTGGGTCGGATTGGTGGCCGGTGCGGTCAGCCGGGCGCGCAAATCGGCCTCGGGTCCGTTCGGGGCGATGGTGAGGCAGTCCACCGGACAAATGTCGATGCACGCGTCGCACTCGATGCACAGTTTGGCGGAAAACACGGTCTGCATGTCGCAGTTCAGGCAGCGCTGCACCTCGAGCGCCGCCTCCTCCGCGGTGAATCCCAGCTCCACTTCAATGTTGATCTTCTTGAAGCGCTCGAGCAGCCCCACATGCGGCACCAGGCGGCGCTCGACGCCGTTGTATTCATTCTTGTAGGCCCACTCGTGCATCCCCATCTTGCGGCTCGATAGGCTCACGCCGCGCGGCAGCCGCTCCTCGATGGCCTCGCCGTGACAGTACTTGTGGATGGAAATCGCGGCCTGGTGGCCATGCTCGACCGACCAGATGATGTTCTTGGGTCCGAAGGCGGCATCGCCGCCGAAGAACACTCCGGGCAGGGTCGACTGAAAAGTGGTCGCATTGACCTTGGGCACGTTCCATTTGTCGAGTTCGATGCCGATGCCCATTTCAATCCAAGGAAAGGCGTTTTCCTGCCCGATCGCCAGAATCACGTCATCGCAGGCGAAAAACACGTCGCCGAGCGAACGGGTGGCCTTGATGTCGCCGCCCTCGATGTCGTATTCCAATTTTTCGAACACCATGCCGGTGAGCCGGCCCGCTTCGATCACGAAGGATTTCGGCGCGTGATTGATCACGATCTCGACTTTTTCCGCCTCGGCATCCTCGAGTTCCCATTCGGAAGCCTTGAAAAATTGCCGCGGTTTGCGCGCCATCACCTTCACATTCTTCGCGCCGAGCCGCAGCGAGCTGCGGCAGCAATCCATCGCGGTATTGCCGACCCCGATGATCAGCACCCGCTCGCCGACGCTGCCGATGTGGCCGAACGCAATCGACTCGAGCCAGGCGATGCCGATATGAATGCGGTCGGCATCATGGCGTCCGGGCAGATCGAGTTCCTTGCCCTTGGGCGCACCGGAACCGACGAACACCGCATCGAATTCCTCCTCATCCAGCAATTGCTTCATGCTCCCGATGGGGGAATTCAGGCGCAGATCGGCGCCCATGTCGACGATGTAGCCGATCTCCTCATCCAGCACCTTGGCCGGGAGCCTGAACGCCGGGATGTTGGTGCGCATCAGTCCGCCGGGCACCGCGTACTGTTCGAAAATCGTGACGTCGTAGCCCAGCGGCAGCAGATCGTTGGCGACCGTCAGCGACGCCGGACCCGCGCCGATGCAGGCGATCCGTTTGCCGTTCTTTTCACGCGGCGCCTTGGGCAAACGCGCGGTGATGTCGTCGCGATTGTCGGAGGCCACGCGCTTCAGCCTGCAGATCGCAACCGGCTTCTCTTCGATGCGCCCGCGGCGGCAGGCCGGTTCGCACGGCCGGTCGCAAACGCGGCCCAGGATGCCCGGGAATACATTGGATTCCCGATTCACCATGTAAGCTTCGGTGAATTCGCCCTGGGCGATCAGACGGATGTACTCGGGAACGTCGGTGTGCGCCGGACACGCCCACTGGCAGTCTACGACCCGATGGAAGTAATCAGGCCTTGAAGTATCGGTCGGCTCCATGTTTCCTCGTAATTCTAGTCCTAAAAGCCAATGCCGAAGTATAGCGGCCGCGAATCGTGCCTGGGCCTTTGCTGCGTCTCATCGCCGGCGCACGCCTTGCGAGCGCGGCGGCTGATCGATAAACTGGATCGAGCCGGGTTAAATGTTTGTAATCTATTGAAATTGATCCATATTTTTAAGGGTGTGGCGCGACATGATCCTCATCCAGAGCCACGCGGCCGCCTGTCCGCATTGCTGGGAGTCCATTTCTCTCACGCTTGACCTGTCCGTTCCGCAGCAATCCTATATCGAGGATTGTCCGGTCTGCTGCAAACCGCTCATCGTCTCGTACAGCAGCAGCGGCGGCGAAGTGACCGAATTCAACGTCGAGGCATCCGATTGAGAGCGCAGCGCGATTCGCCGGCCCGGGGCGGATTCAAGATGTTGCGCATTCTGGTTCTACTGCTGATCCTGCTCGCAGTGGCATTGACCGCCTGGCAGGACCGGTATCGCAGCACGCAATGGCGCACGCCCCTGTATGTCGCCATCTTTCCCGTAGCCGCCGACGACAGCCCGGTCACGGCGAGCTACGTGGCGTCCATCGACGCGCAGCGCTTCAAACCCATCGATGCATTCTTCATCCGTGAGGGGCAGCGCTATCGATTGAATGAGCAGGAACCGCTTAAAACACGGCTTCATGCCCCGCTTCAAGCGCTGCCGCCGCAACGTTCGCCGGACGCGGGTCTGCTGGCGACGGCATGGTGGAGCCTGCGGCTGCGTTTTTGGGCCTGGCATGTCAGCCGCGGTGTCGAGGAGCCGCAGGACATCCGCATCTTTGTGCTCTATCACGACCCGGCGCTCACGCCCAACGTGCCGCACTCGTTGGGGCTCACCAAGGGACTCATCGGCGTGGTCTATGCATTCGCAGCGCCATCCATGAACGGCGCCAACAACGTGATCGTCGCTCATGAACTGCTGCACACGCTCGGGGCCACCGACAAGTACTTGCCCGGCAGCAATGCGCCGCGCTTTCCGGACGGCTATGGCGATCCGAACCAGGTGCCGCTCTACCCGCAGCGCAGCGCGGAGATCATGGCCGGGCGCCGCGTCTTGAGCGCCGCGCGCTGGGTGCAAGCCGACGGCCTGGACGAGGTGGTCATCGGGCCGGCCACCGCCCGCGAAATACGCTGGCCGCAGCACGCCCGCTGAAATTCAGCCCATTGCCGCGAGGACCGGGGCGTGCATGCGTCCATTGCTCGCCAACACCGTGGTCGACTCGAGCGTGATCGGCGCACCGTCCAACTGCGTGAAACGTCCCCCGGCTTCGGTGACGATCGCCGCGCACGCCGCGATGTCCAGAATATTGATGTCGGTTTCGATCACCGCGTCGATGCTGCCCGCCGCCAGCAGGTGATAGTGCAGAAAGTCGCCGTAGCCGCGGATGCGACTGGCCTGGGCAATCATCGCGCCGTAGCGCGCCCACTGCGCCCCGCTCGCGAGACTCTTCATGTTGCCGCACGACAGATGCGCGGACTCGATGCTCGCGATGTCGCTGACCGCGAGCGCCTTGCCGTTGAGAAATGCGCCGGCTCCGCGCTGCGCATACGCAAGCTCTCCGTAGACCGGCGCGCTCGAGACTCCCAGTATCAGTTCGCCCTTGTGCATCAGGGCTATCTGCGTGGAGAACATGGCGTACTCGCGCACGAATGCCTTGGTGCCGTCGATCGGATCGACTATCCAGAGATATTCCGCATCCCGGCGGTGCAATCCGGTTTCCTCGCCATAAAACCCATGCGCGGGGAAGCGCGACTCGATGATTTCGCGGATTGCCAACTCACAGCGCAGATCCGCCTCGGTGACCGGCGATTTGTCCGCCTTGATGCGGATTTCGATATTGCGCTGGTACAATGAGCGTGCGATCGCCGCCGCCATCTGCGCGGCGTCCAGCGCCGCCTGTAGCTCCGGGGAATGATTCATGAAGCGCCACCATAGCAAACCGTCGTGCCAATATGGGTAATCGTCTCAGCAAGATATATACGCGCACCGGCGACGATGGCAGCACCGGCCTCGGCGACGGGTCGCGCGTGGCCAAGGAGAACCTGCGCGTCGAGGCCTACGGCACGGTCGATGAAACCAACAGCGCGGTGGGCGTCATCCTTGGCAACTTAGGCGTGCCCGCGCAGATCCGCGAGGCGCTCACCGAAATTCAGCATGACCTGTTCGATCTGGGCGGCGAGCTGTGCATTCCCGGCCACGTCATGATCGATGCGGCACACGTCGAGCGGCTCGAGACGGTGCTCGACGGCCTCAATGAGGACCTGCCGCCGCTCAAGGAATTCATCCTGCCGGGCGGCGGTCCGGCGGCCGCCGCCTGTCATCTGGCGCGCGCGATATGCCGCCGCGCGGAGCGGCGCTGTTGGTCGCTGGCCCGGGCCGAGCCTGTCTCCGCCGATGCGCTCAAGTATCTGAATCGGCTTTCCGACCTGTTGTTCGTGATGGCGCGCGTGCTGGCACGCGCCGCGGACGGCGAAGTGGTGTGGCGGCGGGCGGCTTCGCCCCGGGCCCAGCCTGGCTAGGTGCCGGTCTGCTGGTGGGAGTGCAGCCACTCGGAATGCCAGCTCTCCAGATCCTCGATCGCCAGCGGCCGGCAGAATAGAAATCCCTGCACCTGATTCGCGTGCCGCGATTTCAGATAGTGCCACTGGGCTTCGGTTTCCACGCCCTCCGCGACCGTCTGCAGCCCGAGGCTCTTTGCCATCGCGATGATCGCATCGACCAACGGCGCGTTGCCGCTGCTCTTCGAAACGATATCGCGCACGAAAACGCGGTCGATCTTCAGCGTGTCGATCGGAAAATGCCGCAGGTAGGAAAGCGAGCTGTAGCCGGTGCCGAAATCGTCCAGCGCGGTCGCAACGCCGAGTTCCTTCAGCGATTTGACCGCCTTGCTGACCACGGCGGAATATTCGATCAGCGCCCCTTCCGTGAATTCCAATTCGATCATGCGCGGCGCGATCCCCGCCGCGTCGATGGCGTGCGACACCCGCTGCACCAGGCTGCCGTCGCGGAACTGGACGCCGGAGACGTTCACCGCAACCTGCCAGCCGTAGTTGCCGGCATCGCGCCAGCGCCGCGCCTGGGCGCACGCCTCACGCAGCACCCAATCGCCGATTTCCACGATCAGGCCGCTTTGCTCCGCCAGTGGGATGAACTCGTCGGGCGACACGAAGCCGCGTTGCGGATGCCACCAGCGCAGCAGCGCTTCCACCGCCTCGACCCGCATGCTGTCCAGCGCCAGGCGCGGTTGGTAATTCAGCTTGAACTCGCTGCGCTCCAGGGCCTTGCGCAGATCCGCCTCCATGGATAGATGCTTGGCGGCGCGGGTGCTGATCGATTTCTTGAAGAATTCCAGCCTGCCGTGGCCCGCCTTCTTGCCGTGATGCATGGCGGCGTCGGCATTCTTGATCAAGGCCTCGGCGCTCGGCGCATCTCCGGGATACATGCTCACGCCGATCGTGGCCGAGAGCGGGATCTCCTGCTGGGCGAAGACGAACGGCCTCGCCAGGGCGAGCTGCACGCGCTGCGCCACCGCCTGCACGCCGTCGGATGTCGCGATCCCGGGCAATGCCAGCGCGAATTCGTCCCCGCCGGTGCGCGCCACCCAATCATTGATGTCGTTCAACGACCCGTCGCCCTGCGCTGCCCGCTCGGTGTCGCGCAGGCAAAGCTGCAGACGATGTGCAATTTCCTTGAGCAGGCTGTCGCCGACGGCCTGCCCCTGGGTGTCGTTGATTCTCGAGAAGTTGTCGACGTCGATCATGAGCACGGCGAGGCCGCGCTGCCGCGGATAGGCCCACTCGACCTGCTGCTCGAGAATCTGCAGCAGCCTTTGCCGGTTGGGCAGCCCGGTCAGCGGATCGTAGTACGCGAGATAGCGCACGCGCGCCTCGCTTTCCCGCAGCTGGTCCTGGGTCTGCTTGGCGCGCACCAGAAATTTCACGCGTTCCGCCAGCAGCATCGGATTGATGCCCTTGGATGAGAAATCCGTGGCGCCCGCTTCGTAGGCGCGCTGTACCGACTGCATGTCATCGAGGCTGGTCTGCATCAATACGGGCACATGGCGCGAGCCGGGCAGCGCCCGCAACGCACGGCACACATCAAAACCGCTCATTCCGGGCATGACCACATCGAGCACCACGCAATCGGCGGGATGCGCCTGAAACTCGGCAATTGCGCGGCTGCCGTCGGCGGCCGTCGTGACGCGAAAGCCGGCGACCTCGAGCGCGCTTCCGACCAGCAGTCTCGCTCCCGGATCATCATCCACCACCAGCACGGTCGCCGCGGGGCGGGGTTCGTCTTCAGTGTTGCTCATTTGTATCCCATGCATCTCAAGCCGCGCTCTGCGACCGTTCCTGCATCAACGCGCTGCAGAATTCCTGATATTCCATGCGAATCTTCTGCAGTGCCGGGGCCGCCCTGGCAATGCCGCCCTCGCGCACCAGCGCTTCGCATTCCTTGGTGAGCGTTGCCAGCCTGAGGCCGCCGAGGTTGGCGGTACTCGACTTGAAGGTGTGCAGCGCGATCTGCAGTTCCTCGAGCTGCCCGCTTGCCGCCGTCAACTCGATCGCAGTGATCAACGGCGGCGAATGCTCCAGGTAGAGCTCGATCATGGAGTCGAGCAGCGCCGGCCGCGCCAGCGCCGCGATATTGCGCAGGACGCCGGGGTCGATCAGCGGCAGTCGCAGCGCTTCGCGCCGCTCGGTTTCCGGCATCAGGTGCAGCGCAAGCCAGCGCCTCAGGAGCGCTGCCAGTTGCTGCTGGGAGAACGGCTTGCTCAGGAAATCATCCATGCCGGCGGCCAGGCAGCGCTCGCGGTCTCCCTCCATCGTGGTGGCGGTGAGTGCGATGATCGGCAGGCGCGCGCCTCCGGCATTCAGTTCGCGCCGGCGCAGTTCCGCGGTCGCCGTCAATCCATCCATTACCGGCATCTGACAGTCCATGAACACGGCATCGTAGGCATCGTTGTTCATTGCCTCGAGCGCCAGCCAGCCGTTCTCCGCCGCGTGCGCGACGCAGCCCAGGCTTTCGAGCATTCCCACGGCAACCTCGCGGTTCACGGGATTGTCCTCGACCAGCAGGATCTTCGGTACGAATGCGCGGGCGGCGGCGGCCGGCAGCGCCGAGCGTATCGCGGTCTCCTCCACTCCCGCCTCCGGCGCGGCGGTCATCGCACGGGTCACGCAATTCAACAGCTGCGAGCGGCGCAACGGCTTGGTGAGTATCGCGGCGAACAGCTGCACGGGGCCGGAGTCGCTCTCGTGATTGTCGCGCGTCGTCAGCATGATGAGCCGCAGCGCCGCCAGGCGCGAATCTTCGCGGATGCGCTTCGCCAGCTCGATGCCGTCCATACCGGGCATTTGATCGTCCAACAGCGCGAAGTCGAAGCGCACACCATCCGCGGTGTCGAGCATCGCGAGCGCCTCGGCACTCGATTCGGTCGCGACCACCTCGACGCCCCATGAATTCAAATGCCGCGAGAGGATGCCGCGGTTGCTGCGGTTGTCGTCCACGATCAGTGCGTGCAATCCGACCAGGCGCATCCTCGGCAGGCGGGTGAAGGTCGGAGACGCCTCGACCACCGGCTCCAGACGCACCTCGAACCAGAACACCGATCCGCGGCCCACCACGCTGTCGACGCCGATTTGACCGCCCATCAGGGTCGCCAGCTCGCGGCAGATCGCGAGTCCCAAACCGGTGCCGCCGTATTTGCGCGTGGTGAATGAGTCGGCCTGGCTGAAGGCATTGAAGATGTCGGCCTGCGCATCGGTGGAGATTCCAATGCCGGTGTCGCTCACCTCGAACCTCAATAAATCATCCGTGCCGATGAACTTGACCCGCACGATCACCTCGCCGGCATCGGTGAACTTGATGGCGTTGCCGACCAGGTTGATCAGGATCTGGCGCAGCCGCATCGGATCGCTGCGTACTTTGGGCGGCACGTCCAGCCCGACGTCGCAGGCGAGCTCGAGCCCCTTGGCGTGGGCGCGCGCGGCGCAGATTTCAACGGCCTGTTCCACCGTCTCGCGCAGTCCGAACTCGATGCATTCGAGTTCGAGCTTGCCCGCCTCGACCTTGGAGAAATCCAGGATGTCATTGATGATCTGCAGCAGCGCGCCGGCGGACTGATGGATGGTTTTCGACAGATGCCGCTGGCGCGGCGTGAGCTCGGTGGCCTGCAGCAGCTCCGACATGCCCATGACGCCGTTCATCGGCGTGCGGATTTCGTGGCTCATGCGCGCGAGAAATTCGCTCTTGGCGCTGCTCGCGCGCTCCGCCGCCTCCTTCGCCCGCGTCGCCTGGTCGATCACCAGTTGCAGCTCGCGATTGGCATTGCCGAGATTTTCCGTGCGCTCGGCCACCTGTTGTTCGAGGAACTGGCGGTATTTCTCCAGGCGCGAATCGCGGTGGCGGATCTGCCCGAGCATCTGATTGAACCCGTCGATGAGCGAGCCGATCTCATCCTCCGAACTGCGCTCCACGCGCAGGCTGTAATCGCCCTCGGAGGAGACCCGCTGCATGGTATGCGCCAGATTGACGATCGGACCCGAGATCTGCTTTTGCAGCCTGGCGGCGAGCCAGTATGAGATCAGGATGGCCGCGGCGATCGCGGCCATGCCGATCAACGCATAGGCGCGCCAATCCGGGTACAGCGCCGCGAGCGGCACGAGAATGTGCACGTAGCCGAGTACCGCCCCCTCGTGGATGGCCGGCGCGGTGATTTGAAACTGGCTGCCGCGCGCGTGCAGCGCGCCATCGCCCTGACCGAGCAGCACGCTGTCGGTGCTGCGGTCGTAGGCGGCAATTCTTTGCCCGCCGGGAAGCCGGATCTCCGCCACGTCCACCATCGATTCATCGCGCAGCGCGCGCAGCGCGCTGATGGCGGCGGCTCTGTCGCCGCGGCCAAGCGCCTCGATCGCGTGCACGCCGGCCGCGCGCGCGATACCCGCGGCACGCTGCTGCATGTCCGCGCGCAGATGCAGCAGATTGGTCGCGACGTGCATGGCCATCGCTATCGCGAAGGCAGCCATCGCCGGAACCGTTATCACCACACGCAGCTTGCGTTCGATCGGGAGGTCCGCGAAACGACGAAACAATGGCCCTCCTCCTCACCGCGCTGGCATGGATTACAACTCACCCGAAGTGTCGGCGCGGGGCCGGAAATCTGCTGATATTGAACGTGATCCGGTTCACGTTGCGCCGCGACCCGGGGATTTGCCTAATCGCGCGAAATCCGCCGGCAGGCCGCGCCGATGCAGCGGCGGGCGCGTTCCCAGTCGAACGCCGGACCGGGATCGGTTTTACGGCCGGGTGAGATGTCGCTGTGTCCTACCAGCCGGTCGGGAGACAATCGAGGATATGCGTCACACAGCGCCGCGACGACCTCCGCAAGGGTGTCGTACTGCGCGGCTTCATAGGCAAGCGTGTCGACTCCCTCGAGCTCCACCCCGATCGAAAAGTCATTGCAGGCCGTGCGGCCTTGGTAGCTCGATGCCCCCGCATGCCAGGCTCGATCGGTGAATTTGACGAACTGCGTCAGCGCGCCGTCCCGGGCCACCAGCAGGTGCGAGGAGGCCCGTAAGTCGCCGATCTCCGCGAAGTAAGGATGCAATTCCCCGGGCAGCGTATTCGCGAACAGCCGTTCGATCCACGGACCGCCGAATTCGCCGGGCGGAAGGCTGATGCCGTGCACGACGATCAGTTCCGCCTCGACGCCGGGCGGGCGCGCATCGAAGTTCGGCGACGCACACTGCCTTGCGCCGCCAATCAGTCCGCTATCGAGGTCAATCTGCAACGCGCCATCCTTCGGCCGCCGATATCGCGAACAAGCATATGCGACAATCGCACGCATATGAATGCCTGTTTCGATCGCGGGTGCGCTGTGTGCGTCTGACCCGCGTTTTCTTCGACGGCGCGCTCGATCCCGGCGGCACGGTGGAGTTGTCGCAGGACTCTGCCGCACATCTGGCGAAGGTGCTGCGTGCCCGCAGCGGCGATGAACTCGTCCTGTTCAACGGCAATGGCTGCGAATTCGACGGGGCGGTCGAAACGGTGCGCGGCGTGCGCGTCTCTGCCTCGATCGGAGCGGCGCGCTCGATCGACCGGGAGTCGCCGTTCCCGATGACCCTCGTGCAATGCGTGCCGCGCGGCGATCGCATGGACTTCATCGTGCAAAAGGCCACGGAGCTTGGCATTGCGCGCATCGTACCGGTCTTGAGCCAGCGCAGCGTGGTGCGCCTCGACGCGGGTCAATCTGCCGCGAAACAGGCTCATTGGCGCGCGGTCGCGGTGAGCGCCTGCGAGCAATGCGGCCGCAACCGCCTGCCCATCGTCGAGCTGCCGCGGGCCTTGCTAAGCCACCTTGGCGCCATGCCGCGAACGGCGGCGCCCGGGTTTCATCGACTGGTCCTGGAGCCGGAACGCGGGCGCCAAGCGCAGGGCGGCGCAGACCCGCCCATTGAACTCGACGGAGCGCCGCCGGCCGTGGGCGCTGAGATCGCCGTGGGTCCGGAAGGCGGCTTCTCGCCCGCGGAGCTCGAGGCGTTTGAGTTGTCGGCATTCTCGCGCATGAGCTTGGGACCGCGCGTACTGCGCACCGAAACGGCCGCGATTGCCGCCATCGTCGTGCTGCAGGCGCGCTTCGGGGACATGTCAGCCGTTTCCGACGGCGTCGCGAGGCACAGACTATTGATGTCACCTGAAACTTAAGGCTATAAGCATTGGGCAAAGCCACAAGGATGTCTATGAGGCCAGCGCTTCTCCTCGTGCTCGTGACGCATCTGTCGTTGCTGCTGCAGGCATGCGGCGGAGCGGGCGGCGGCGCGGGCGCCGTGGCGCCGGCGATAACCGCACAGCCCACCGACCAGCAGGTGGTCGTCGGATCGACCGCAACTTTTGGCGTCACCGCGACCGGGACCGCACCGCTGTCCTACCAGTGGCAGAAGAGCGGCACTGCCATCGCCGGTGCGTCCGCGGCGAGCTACACGACACCTGCTGCCACCTTGGCCGATGACGGTTCCGCCTATGCGGTGGTGATTTCCAATTCAGCCGGCAGCGTGACCAGCGCCGGCGCGAAGCTCAGTGTTGCGGGCGGCACGACGATGGCACGCGGCGTCGATGTGACCACTTACAAGAACGACCTGAACCGCAGCGGCCAGAATCTGTCCGAAACGGCGCTCACCCTCGCGAATGTGGCGCCTGCGACTTTCGGGTTGCTGCGCCTTCTGCCGGTGGACGGCAAGGTTGACGCACAGCCGCTGTACCTGTCGAAGCTTGCCGTGGGCAGCAATTTTTTCAACGCCGTGTTCGTCGCCACGGAGCACGGCTCCATGTATGCCTTCGATTCGGATTCCGGTGCCATGCTGTGGCACGTGTCATTGATCCCCACCGGGGAATCGCCGAGCGACAGCCGCGGCTGCGGCCAGGTCACCCCTGAAATCGGCATCACCTCCACCCCCGTGATCGATCGCGGCGCCGGTCCGAATGGCACGATTTATGTGGTCGCCATGTCCATCGACGGCAGCTCGAACTATCATCAGCGCCTGCATGCACTCGATGTCGCCACCGGCGCGGAACTGGCCGGTCCCGCGACCATCAGCGCCTCTTACCCAACCACGGGAACCGCGACCTCGACTTTCGATGCGAAGGACTACGAGGAGCGCGCCGCGCTGCTGCTGCTCAACGGCACGATCTATACGAGTTGGACCTCGCACTGCGACGACGCCCCGTACGGCGGCTGGGTCATCAGCTTTGCCCAGGCCACGCTGACGCGCAATGGCGCTCTGAACATTGCGGCGAACAGTTCCGCCGGGCCGGCAATCTGGATGGCGGGCGGCGGACCGGCGGTCGACGCCGCCGGCAATATCTACCTGCTTTCAGCGAATGGCGCCTTCGAAACGGCCTTGGACACCAACGGCTTCCCGGGCAGCCAGGATTTCGGCAATTCATTCCTCAAGATATCCCCGGTTGCCGCCGGGTTGAGCGTGCTGGATTATTTCACCATGTCGAACGAAATCGCCGAATCGAATGCCGATCAGGATCTGGGATCCGGCGGCGAGATGCTGCTGCCGGACCTGGTGGATTCGACCAACACGGTGCGCCATCTCATGGTGGGCGCCGGCAAGGATGGAAACATCTATGTGGTCGATCGCGATGCGATGGGCAAGTTCAACGCGAGCGGCAACAAGAACTACCAGACGCTCGGCGGTGTGCTGCCGGGAGGCATCTGGTCGACGCCGGCGTATTTCAACGGCATGGTCTACTACGCCGACGTGTCGGGCACATTGAAGGCATTTTCAATTGCGAGCGCCAAGCTCGCCGCCACGCCGCAATCGCAGACCACCACGCAGTTCGCCTATCCGGGCACGGCGCCCAGCGTGTCGGCAAATGCCGCCGCCAATGCCATCATCTGGGCTGACGAGAACCCCGACGGCCCGGGCGGGACCGCGGTGCTGCACGCCTACGACGCCACGAATCTCTCGCATGAGCTGTACAACAGCAATATGGCGGCCGCCAATCGGGATCAGTTCGGCACGGCAAACAAATACATCACGCCGACCGTCGCCGACGGCAAGGTCTTCGTGGGCACCACCGACGCGGTGGCGGTGTTCGGGCTTCTGAAATGACGGCCGGTGAGCGCGGCAGCTGAATCTCACGGCATCACCGAGGTTTCCTCTGCGATCATCTGTTCCAGCCGCTCGAGGTCGGGAATCAGCGGTGTTTCATTGACCATGCGCACCTGGCAGATCACCGGCGAGCGTTCGGGAAAGCTGCGCGAAGGATCGGGCCGGACGACTTCGGCGTTGACGCGCACCAGCTGCGGGAACCCCTGGGTCAGCATGCCGAAGTAGCCGGCCTTTACCAGTCCGCCGGCGGCATGGAAGATGACGATGCGCGTGCGGGTGGAAATGCCCGGCAGCGGCTGGCCGAAGGCGCCTTCGAAGGAAACCACCGGCACGTTGCGGCCGCTCCAGCTCACCAGGCCGACATACCACGGCGGCGCATTGGTCATCTCGGCCGGTGCCTGATAGCCGATGACCTCGGCGACGCAGGCGCGCGGCACGATCAGGCGCTCGCCGGCGAGCGGCACCAACAGGCTGTAAAGCTCGTCGCGTAGTTCGGACATGTTGGCTACCGGGCGACCGCGCTGCGCCGATTGACCAGCGGCTCGATCGCATCGAGCAGCTGGCTTTCCTGATACGGCTTGCCGAGGTAGTCATCGACGCCCAGCTCGATGGCGCGCGCCCGGTGCTTTTCGCTCACGCGCGAGGTGATCATGACGATGGGTATATGCTTCAGGCGCGGATCGTTGCGTACGTGCGCGGCCACTTCATAGCCGTCCATGCGCGGCATTTCGATGTCGAGCAGGATGACGTCGGGCAGATTCTCCTGCAGCAGCGATAGGGCGTCGACGCCGTCCTTGGCGGTCAGAACGCGCATTCCGTTGCGCTCGAGCAGGCGCTGGGTCACCCTGCGCACCGTGATGGAGTCGTCCACCACCAGCGCGAAGGTGCGCCGGTCGCGTTGATCCAGCACCACCGTTTCGGTCGGCCGTGCGCGCCATTCGGATCGCACCAGCGAGCCCATGTCGAGGATCAGCACGATGCGGCCGTCGCCCAGGATGGTGGCGCCGGCGATGCCGCGGATGGCGGATATCTGCGGTCCCAGCGATTTCACCACGATTTCCCGGCTGCCGACCAGTTCGTCGGTGACCAGCGCGGTCGAGTGTTCGCCGGCGCGGATCAGCACCACCGACATGGAAACATCCGAGTCCGGCAGGCGCGTGGCGCCCAGGCCGACGAAGGATCCGAGATGCTGGAAGCGGTATTTCTGGCCGCCGTATTCGAACAGCGCCGCGTCCTTCCCCAGATGCCGCGCGACGATGTTCCTCGGCAATCGCACCACGCCCTCGACCGTCGCCAGCGGCAGCGCATAGGTTTCTTCGGCGACCCGCACGATCAGCGCCTGGCTGATCGCCAGCGTGAACGGCAGGCGAATCGTGAATCGGGATCCCTTGCCGAAGGTCGAATCGATGAACAAGCCTCCGCCGAGTTTCTTGACTTCGGTCGCGACCACGTCCATGCCCACTCCGCGTCCCGCCGCCTGCGTGACATGGCCGGCGGTGCTGAAGCCCGGCTCCAGTATGAGCTGCACGGCTTCCTCATCCGTGAGTTTGGCGTGCGCATCGATCAAGCCAAGGGTGATGGCCTTTTCGCGGATGAGTTTGACATTGATGCCGGCGCCGTCGTCCGCCACGATGATGACGATTTCCGCGCCGTCGCGCTCCAGGCTGATCGCGATGCGCCCGACATCCGGCTTGCCCAGCAACGCGCGCCGATCCGGCGGTTCGATGCCGTGCACCACCGAATTGCGCAGCATGTGTTCCAGCGGCGCGACCATCCGTTCCAGCATCTGCCGGTCGAGTTCCGCGGAGGCGCCCTGCACCGTCAATTCCGCCCGTTTGCCGGTATCGTTCGCCGCCTGGCGCACCAAACGCGTCAGGCGCTGCACGTGACGCTGGAAGGGCACCATGCGCGTGCGCATCAGGCTGTTCTGCAATTCGGTGATGACCCGCGCCTGCTGGGTCAGCAGGCTTTGCGCCTCGCGGGTCAGGGTCTCGAGCAGACCCTGGATGCTGGCGACGTCGCTCGAGGTCTCGGCGAGCGCGCGCGAGAACTGCTGCAGGGCGGAGTAGCGGTCCAATTCCAGCGGATCGAAGTCGTCGCGCCGCGGCTCGACGTCCTGATGCCTGTGCAGCACCTGCGCTTCGGTCTCGATTTCCAGCCCGCGCAATTGCTCCTTCAGGCGCGTCACGGTGCGCGCCAGCTCCGCCAGATTGAAATCGATCGAGTTGACCTGCTGGTCGAGCCGGGCGCGGAAAATACTGACTTCGCCGGCATTGTTGAGCATGGTATCGAGCAGGTCCGCATCCACCCGGGCCATCTCCACCCTCTCGATGGGTGGCGCCTCGCGCCCCGGCAACACCGGCGCGCTGCTCAATTCCAGGCTCGAAGCCTCCTCGCCTGCAACGGCCGGCTCGGGCGCAGCTCGCGGCGCCTGCGCTGCGTTCCACGGCTGCGGACCGGGCGCTTGGGGTGCCGGCGCAAGTGGTGCCGGCGCAGCAGCCGCCGCCGCAGGCGGGGCGGCGCCAATCGCCGGCGTGGCCGCCGGTGCGGGCGCCGCGGATGCGGGCGCCGGCCGGTCCTCCAGGCCGCGAATTTGCGTGATGAGATCGCGCGCCGGACCCGGCAGCGTGCCGGCGCTCACCAGATCGCGCATGCGCGAAAGCTCGTCGAGGCTGGCTTGCATGACGGTGTGCGCGCGGTCGTCGCCCGCGATCGCGCCGCTGTCGATCTGCAGCACCAATGTCTCGAGCTCGTGGCTCAAATCACCCATGGGGAGCACGCCGGCCATGCGCGCGCCGCCCTTGAGGGTGTGCAGCTGGCGCTGCAGCTCGGCGACCGGCTGCTTGTCCTTGCGATCCTTGTTCCATTGGCTGAGCGAGGCCTGGGCGCCTTCCAGCAGCTCGGTCGCCTCTTCGCTGTAGATGTTGGCGATCTCGTGATCGAATTCTTCCACGGGCGGCGCTTCAACCTGCGTTTGGGGAGGCGCACTCTCCGTGAGCGCGGGCACCATCGCCGAAGCGCTGGTGTCGCGCGCGGCGCTCGCGATCATGGCGTCGACTTCGCCTTCCAGATCGTGCAGCCGGGTCAGCAGTGCCGGCTGATCGACGAAGAATCCGCTCGACTCGTTGATGTGCGAAACGACATTGTCGATGGCCGCCACCGACTGCCCGAGGGTCTCGAGACCGGCGTCCGACAGCCCATGTCCGCTGTCGAAGACCTTGCGCATCACATGGTTCAACGGTTCGGTGATTCGAATGCCGTGGCGCGCCTCCGCCATCTTCGAGCTGCCGCTCAAGGTGTGGATGGCGCGGTATACCGACTCGGGAAGCTCGTGCGGCGCAGGCTGGCCCGTGCGTTTGCGCAGATAGTCGCGAATCTCGGTCAGGTGACTCGAGGTCTCCTTGGCGTAGATATCGTGCAGCGCGGCGTCCATGGCCGGCTTCGGCGCACTGGTCGCGCCGGCCCAGCTCGCGGTCGCGCTGTTCGCGTCGGATCCGGCGCGATCCTCGGGCGCGATGCCCGCCTTCGCCTGTTCGGGATCGCGGCCATCCGCATAGGCGAAGGCTCGGGTCATCAAAGCTTCGGTGGGCGCGCTGCTCGGGCGCCCGGTTTCCAGCTGCTCGACCAGTTGCGGCAATGCTGCGACCGCGTTGCGCAACAGGGTCATCATCCCGGGCGTTCGCGACAGGGTCTTATCGATGATGCGATTCAGCAGGTTCTCGATCGACCAGGCGAACTCGGCGATCGAGCGCGCCCCGACCATGCGTCCACTGCCCTTCAAGGTATGAAAGCTGCGGCGCATCGAGGACAGCGCGTCCAGATCCATGGGATTCTGATCCCACAGCGGGAAGCTCTTCTGCACCGAGGTGATTTCTTCCTTGGCCTCCTCGATGAACAGCTCGACGAATTGCGGATCAACCGCCTCCGGCGCGGGCACCGCGATCAGCGGATTGGTCGCCGCATGTGCGCGCTTGGTGCGCTCCATGGCGATGGTCTCCGCGGGATCGAGCTTGATCGTCTTGGCGGCATCGCTGCTGCTGAGATTCAAATTGGGCACGCGGGCCAGCGCTTCATCATCGATCAACGTCTTGAGGCACATCTCCGCGTTGTCCAGCATGTACCAGGGATCGGTGCGGCCGTTCTGCACCGTCTCCATGTAGTACTCGATGCTGACGATCGCATCGGCCACCCGTTCCAGCCGCACCGGATCCGGCGGCGGAGCGCCCGGCTCGATGAGCTTGCGCACCTGCGCACCGACAGCGTCCATCAGCTCGACGGCACGCCCCTTGCCGAGCATGAGCAGGCCGGCGGTGATGCCGCGCAACAGCTGCGGCACGTTGTCGAGACCCTGGGGTGAGAATTCATTCGGCTTTTGCACCGCGGTCGATACCGCCTCCTTGATGCGCGCCAGATTCACGATGCATTCGCGCAGCACCGCCTCGCTGACCTGCCTGAATTCGTGGTCTTGGTCGAGCGGCGGCTGGTCGGCCGCCGATTCCGGGGGCGTGGGCAGTATCAGGCGCACCAGCTGATCGTCGAGGCTATCCTCGACCGACAACAGGACTCCGGCAACCCTCACCAGGGAATCCTCGGTGGGCGGCTTGCCGTCCTGGACAATCTGCGCGAGCGCTTGGATTTCATCCTGCACGCGCTGGCGCAGCTCTCCCAATCCCAGCACCCCGAGTGTGTCGCTGATTTTTTTCAACAGCTCGAGCTGGGGCAAAAGCTCGGCGCTTTGGCCACCACCGCGGCGCACGAAGATGTCGAGGACGTCCTTGACCTTCGACAAATCCTCCTTGATCGCGGCCGCCACGGTGCGCATCAATTTGACGCTCGGCGCCGACAGGCTTTCGCGCTCCTGTTCGATGCTGTCGTCGACCGGCAGCAGCTCGGTGAGTTTGAACGAAGCGCGCACGGCCGCGATGCGCCCGCCGCTGGTGGTGGCGCGCGCCACGTAGTACAGCAGATTGTTCAACAGGTCGATCGGCGGGTCCTCGCAATAGCGCGCCTCGCCGAGCTCATACAGCGATTTGATCTGCCGGTCCGCCTGGCCGAGCAGGCGCTTCAAGGTGGCGCTGCCCTCCAGGCCATTGGCGCGCAGCGCTTCGAGAACAGCGCCGGTGACCCACCACAGCTGGAACACCGGCTGCGTGGTCGCAACCTGTTCCAGCTTCTCGGTGACCTTGGCCAGGATCTCCAGGTTCTGCACGGTGCGCTCGCCGCGGATATATCCGAGCAGGCCGATCTGGAATCTCGGCCGCAGACGCCGCGCCCATTGCGCCACCGAAATCGACTGTTCGCCCTGGGTCAGGGTCTGCGGCTGGGCGTTCTGGTCGGACTTCAGGTTGAGCAGCAGCAGCGTGCCCTCCGACAGCAACGGGCTGCCGCGCACCGAGCGCAGATCGTTGAGCAGCGGCAGCAGCACCAGCGCCAGGTCCCGGCCGCCGGACAGCACGCGCTCGAGATAGGTCGGCAGCTGCACCATGGCCCGCATCAATGCATCGAGGCCGTCCACCTGGCGTTTTTGATCGCTGCCGGCGCTCAGCAGATAGCGGGTGACGTGCTCCATTTCCTCGGCGAGCAAGGCCGCGCCGTAGACCTCGACCAGGCGCAGCACGCCATGCGCCGAATGCAGCTCATCGGCCGACTTCTCGAGCAACGCACGCTGGTCGGGCCTCTCCGCGTAGGCCTCGAGCGAGGCGCGCGCATCGTTCAAGGTCACGCCGAGTTCCTTGGCGACGATGTGCAGGGTTTGGGAACTGATATCGGTCATGCCGGAACCGTCGGGAGCCTAAGCTCCGATGCCGCTCGCCTTGCGCATTTTTCCCGGAATGGCAGGAGCGGCAGGCTCGCTCAGCGCCGGCAACTTGCTCGAGGTCGCGCCCGCGCCGCCGCTGCCGTAGTCCGGCAGCCGGAATCCCGCCACCGATTTGCGCAACTGCGCCGACAGCGCCGCCAGCTTGGCGATTGAAGTCGACGTCGCGGTCGAACCTTCGGCCGTCTGCGATGAAATCTCGCGGACCACCTGCATGTTCTTGGAAATATTGCCGGATGCCGCGGCCTGCTGGCGGGCACTCGCGGAAATGTTCTGCACCAGGCTGGCGATCTGATTGGAGACCTGTTCGATCTCCTCGAGCGCGGCGCCGGCATTTTCCGCCAACAGCGCCCCGCCGACCACGTCGGTCGTGCTGCGCTCCATCGATACCACGGCCTCGTTGGTGTCGGTTTGAATGGTGCGCACCAGCACCTCGATCTGCTTGGTGGCGTTCGCCGCGCGCTCCGCCAGCCTCTGCACCTCGTCGGCGACCACCGCGAAGCCGCGGCCCGCCTCGCCGGCCATGGATGCCTGAATCGAGGCGTTGAGCGCGAGGATATTGGTCTGCTCGGCGATGTCGTTGATCAGCTCGACGATGTTGCCGATCTCCTGTGAACTCTCGCCCAGCCGCTTGATGCGCTTGCTGGTCTCCTGGATGGTCTCGCGAATGGCATTCATGCCGTCGATCGTGCGCCGCACCGCATCGCCGCCCTTGTGCGCCACATCGACCGAATGGCGCGCGACGTCGGAGCAGCGCTCGGAATTGCCGGAAACCTCCTCGATCGAGGCGGCCATGTCGGCCATGGATTCGCTCGCGGCGGAAATCTGCCGCGACTGCGCACTGCTCGCCTTGGCCATGTGCGCCGCCGCGCCCTGGGTCTGCTTGGCGGCGCCGTCCAGCTGGATGGCGCTGTCGTTGATCGTGGTGACGAGTTCGCGCAGCGCCTCGATGGCATAGTTGATCGAATCGGCGATCGCGCCGGTGATATCTTCGGTGACCGTTGCCTGCACGGTCAGATCGCCGTCCGCCAGGCTCGACAGCTCGTCGAGCAGGCGCATGATGGCCTCCTGATTGCGTTCGTTTTCCCGCACGCGCAGCTCATTGCTCTTGCGCTTGTCTGCGGTCTTCGAATAGGTCCAGGCCAGCGCCGCGAACAAGAGCGCGGCCAGGGTGAGGAATCCTAAAATCCAGATCTTGTAGCTTGCGCCGGTTTCGACGCGCGGCGCCGCGCCGCCCAATTGCGTTGCCAGCGAGTTAGCGACCGCCGGCAGGCCGCGTGCCGCGGTTTGCGCCTTGGCCAGCGAATCGGCGGCGCCGATCGCCTTGCGCACACTGTTGGCGTATTGCTGATTGCGCTGCACGACTATTTTCAGGCGCTGCTCGGGATCGGCTCCGGTCACCTTTTGGATGGCGATGCCGGATTCCTCGCCCGAGAGGCCGCGGATCACCTGGTTCAGGAATTCCAGGCTGTCGGCCAGCCGCTGCGCGCTCGGACCGGCGTCGCTGACGCCCGACCCCAAGCCGGTCAAGTCCTGCTGAATTCGCTGCACGGTCAGTTCGAAGCGCTCCAGGTACCGGCTCATGACCTCGAGTTTCTGCGCGCCGACCGAACTGCCGAGATCACCCAGCTCGGACAGCAGCTTGGGCGCCAGCTCGCGCACTTCCTGGTTCGATGTCTGGATGGTTTCGACCGCGGGCCGTGCTTCCGCGGCCGCGGCTACCCCGTCATTCAGCTTGGCCCAGGCCGCGGCATCGCCGCTCGCCGGCGTCGCGGCACGCAGGGCCTTGAGCCGCGCGGCGCTCTTGGCGAGGGCGTCGAACGCACTCGATTCGCCGCGCAGCGCGTTTTGCGCCTCGAACGGGATGCGCTGCACCAGCAGCGACAGCTGCTCCGCCGGCGCCGCAATCGGCGCGGAAGCGCGCGTCAATGCGGTCAGCACGGCGGCGATGATCAGGCACAGCACAACCAGCCCGGCGAGCACCGGCAGCATGTTCTGATTGGGCGATTTCTCGTTGCGCCTTGTCGACATCTTTGTGTTCACTGGCTAACTTGCCGCCTGCAGGAAGCTCTGGCTCTCCACCAGACTCTTCAAGCTCAACACCGGCCAGACTTCGCCGCCGCGGCGAAACGCACCGGCGAGATAACTATCGCAGCGGATCACCGTCGGGGGTGCCTCCGCGTTGAATTCCGTTTCCGCAAAACGCCGGAATCCCAGCACCTCATCGACCATCAAACCGGCCGGAACATCCCGGTGATTCACCACCACGATGCGTGTGTTGCGCCCCGCCGCCGTCGCACCGCTGCCGAGGAATTGCCGCAAATCCAGCATCGGCATCAGCGCGCCGCGCACGTTCGCCAGACCCCTGACCCAGCTCTTGGCGCCGGGAATGCGCGTGACCACCGCCGGGTATCCCAAAACCTCGCGGGTCTCCTCGCGCGCCACCAGAAAAGTCTCGCCGCCCATCCGAAACGCCACGCCGACCCATTCCTGTCCGGCATTCGAGTCGGCAATGCTCGCCGCCGCCACCGTGCGGCTGCGCTTCTCCAACTCCTTGAGCAATTCGAATGGTCGGTCGCGCAAGCCTCTCAGGCTGGTATCGGACCCGCTAGTCGTACTCGTCATGTGGCCAGTGCGGCCTGCGCCTTCTCAACCAGCGCCTGAGCGGTCACCGGCTTGACCAGATAATCCACGGCGCCTTGCCGCAGGCCCCAGACGCGATCGGTCTCCTGACCCTTGGTGGTCACCATGATGATCGGGATCAAGCTGGTCACGGGGTCGTTGATGAGCATGCGCGTGGCCTGATAGCCGTTGACGCCCGGCATGACGATGTCCATGAAGATGAGATCCGGCTTCATCTCTCTTGCCTTGCGGACGCCTTCCGCGCCATTTTCGGCGGCGGCGGTCTTGAAGCCGTGCTTCTCCAGCGCCTTCTGCATGACGAACACCTCGGTGGGCGAATCGTCAACGATTAAAATCAATGCCATCGCATATTCTCCGTCATTTCCCGACGTGAGCTTCGATCGCTCCCAACAGTTCGTCTTTGGTGAACGGCTTGGTCAAATAATGTTCCGATCCGACGATGCGCCCGCGGGCCCGGTCGAACAGTCCGTCCTTGCTCGATAGCATGATCACGGGAATCTGCTTGAACACCTTGTTGTGCTTGATGAGCGAACAGGTCTGGTATCCGTCGAGTCGAGGCATCATGATGTCGACGAACACGATGTCCGGCTGATGGTCGGCGATCTTGGACAGGGCATCGAAACCGTCGACGGCCGTGAACACCTCGCAACCCTCCTTGGTGAGAAGTGTTTCAGCGGTTCGGCGAATGGTCTTGCTGTCATCGATCACGAGGACCTTGAGGCCCGTGAGTTTAGGCTTGCCGCTGGTGATCATGCTCTCCATGACTTGCGTAGGTGCTGGAATCTTGTGGCTTTTTAACATATCCAGGCCGCGCAAGCCACGGTACGGGGTCGACATTTCGAGGCATGTCGGGCCAAACAACGGTGGCCTGGTTCACAGTTTTCCCAAGAGAGCGGGCGCCGTGGCCGCTTGCGCTAGACTTACGCAATGAGTATGTCGTCCCGAGTGCGTCTCGTCGTGATCATGGACCCGATCGGGTCGATCAAGCCGGCAAAGGACACCACCCTGGGGCTGCTGCTCGCCGCACAGGCACGCGGCTGGGAACTGCACTACGCGGAACAAAAGGATCTGTGGCTGCGCGACGGGGTCGCCTTCGGCCGGCTCGCGCCGCTCGAAGTCAGGGACGATGTCGCCGGCTGGTTTTCGCTGGGGCCGGCGGTTGCCGGCCGGCTCGGTGCGTTCGACGTGATCCTGATGCGCAAGGATCCCCCCTTCGACACCGAGTATATCTACAGCACCTATATTTTGGATCGGGCGCAGGACCAGGGCGCGCATGTCTACAATGGGCCGCAAGGGCTGCGCGACATCAACGAAAAGGTCTACACCGCCTGGTTTCCGCAATGCTGCGCTCCGACGCTGATCACGCGCGACATGCACGACATGGGCGAGTTCCTGCGCGAGCACGGCAAGGCCGTCTGCAAGCCGCTCGACGGGATGGGCGGCAAGTCGATTTTCGTGCTCGAGCACGGCGACAAGAACCGCAACGTGGTATTCGAAACCCTGACCAACTACGGCACCCGCTATGCCATCGTGCAGCGCTACCTGTCCGAAATCGTCGCCTCGGGCGACAACCGCATCATCCTGGTGGACGGTGAGCCTGTCCCCTTTGCCTTGAGCCGGATTCCCTTGCCCGAGGACAACCGCGGCAATCTGGCGGCGGGCGCGCGCGCCGAGAGCCGTCCGCTCAACGATCGCGACCGATGGCTGTGCGCGCAGATCGGACCCAGGCTGCGTGCCGCCGGAATGATCTTCGTCGGGCTGGACGTCATCGGCGATTTCGTCACTGAGATCAACGTCACGAGCCCGACCGGCCTGCGCGAACTAAACAAGAAGCATGGTGTCGACATTGGTTCGATGCTGATGAAGGCCATCGAGAAGGATTTGGGCGCAGCGTGAGCTCGGAAACGCTTCAAACAGGCGATGCACTGCAGCCCGGCGACCTGCTGCGCAGCGGGCTGCCGCCGGCCAACGATCGCATGCTGACCACCTGCTTTCTGGCCGCGCTGCTGCATGGAATCATCATTCTCGGCGTGACGTTCAGCTCGGCCAATGGCAGTTCCGGCGACGCGGGAGCGCCCGGTCTGGAGGTGGTGCTGGTCAATGAACGCGCGCCCGCGGTGGCCCAGAACCCCAACGCAGCCTATTTGTCGCAGCGCACGCAATTGGGTTCGGGCAACACGCTGAAACGCGAGCGCAGCCTGATCCCGAAATCATCGCTGATGCCGGTCGATCGGCTGGGCGTGCCGAGCGGCGCGGGCATCGACGTGCGCCAGTCGGGCGAGGGAGAAGGCGCGGAGGAGCTGGTTGCGACCCACAGCCCCGCGCAGAAGATTTTCTATTTCGCCGCGCCGAGCGCCGTGAAGGACGCCTCCGAGCTGCCGCTGCTGCTCGAGAAGCGGCCTGATCTCGCGATGACGCCGAACGATGACGGCGTCGAGCTGCGCATGCGCGGCGAAACCAAGCAAGGGCTGTGGATCGCGGCCGACACGCGCGAGTCCGACGTTGCCGTCTATCTGGACACCTGGCGTCACAAGATCGAGCGCGTCGGCACGATCAACTTTCCCGCTGTCGCGCGCCGTGAAAAGAGCTCGGGGACGCCGGTGATCGAGGTGACCATCGGGTCCGACGGCAAGCTGCTGCAAACCATCGTCAGGCGCAGCAGCGGCCACGCCGAGATCGATGAGGCGGCGATGAGGATCCTGAAGCTCGCCGCGCCGTTCGACCCGTTCCCGCCCGAGTTGTCCGCGAAGCACGACCAGATCCGCATTGCCTATGAATGGCAATTCCTCGAGGGAGCCACTCAGGGCGGCGCGGTATTCTATTCAGAGCCGGCGAAACCCTGACCGGCATTCCATGAGCGATTCAGGTTACCTGACCAACCAGCTGCTGATCGCCATGCCCTACATGGGTGACCCGAATTTCGCGCAGAGCGTCGCCCTGGTGTGCGATCACAGCTCACGCGGCGCGCTGGCGCTCATCCTCAACAAGCCGCTGCCGATGTGCATGGGTGAGATATTCGAACAGCTGGAAATCAAGCTCGGCAGAGGTCCGCTGTGGGAGCGCCAGGTGCTGCGCGGCGGCCCGATGCAGACCGACCGCGGCTTCGTCATGCACCGCGCCTTCGGCGAGTGGGACACGACGCTCAAAGTTTCCGATTCGCTGCATGTGACCACCTCGCGCGACATCCTGGCTGCCATGGCCCGCGGCGAGGGACCGCAGGAGGCCGTTGTCGCCCTGGGCTACGCGGGCTGGGACGGCGGCCAGCTGGAGGACGAACTTCGCGCCAATGCCTGGTTGAGCGCGCCGGTGGATCCGGCGCTGATTTTCGACCTGCCGTTTGAATCCCGCTGGCAGGCCGCGGCCAAGCTGCTGGGTGTGGAGCTGTCCCGGGTCAGCCCCACCGGCGGCAATGCCTGAGCCCGGCCGCGCGCGGATCGTGCTGGCATTCGACTTCGGCCTGCGCCGCATCGGTGTCGCCTGCGGCGATAGCGTGAGCCGCAGCGCTTCGGCGCTCGAGGCGGTGCCCGCCGGGCCGGACGGACCACGCTGGGAACTCATCGACAGGGCGCTGCGCGACTGGCAGCCTGACCTGGCGGTCGTCGGGCTGCCGTATAATGCGGACGGTTCCGAGAGCGCCATGTCCGGTGCCGCGCGCGGCTTCGCGGCCGAACTGGCGCGCCGCTTTGGCGTAGAAGTCGTCCTGGTCGATGAGCGCTACTCATCGCTCGATGCCGCGGCACGCTTGCGGGCGGAACGCGAGTCGGGATTGCGGCGCCGGCGCGTGGTGAAAACCGATGTCGATGCGGCGGCGGCATGCGTGATCTTGGAACGTTGGTTCGGCGAACAGAAGGCGGGGAGCTCCTAGGCGCACATGCGATCACAACAAGACAGCGCGGGGGGCCTGCGTCACCTGATCACGCTCGAGGGACTGACGCGCGATGCATTGACGGCCATTCTCGATCGCGCGGAGCGTTACCGCCGTCTGCCCGGACAACCCGCCTACGAGGGCCGCGAATTGGCGGGCGTGACCGTGGCGAATCTGTTCTTCGAGCCGAGCACCCGTACGCGCGCCTCGTTCGAGCTCGCCGGCCGCCGTCTCGGGGCTCATGTGCTGAATCTCGACCTGCACTCCAGCTCACGCGCCAAGGGCGAGAGCATGCTCGACACCATCTACACCCTCGAGGCCATGAACACCGACGTGTTCGTGATCCGCGATTCCGAAGCCGGCATGCCGGAATTTCTGATCGACCATGTGGCGCCGCACGTATCGGTGATCAGCGCGGGCGAGGCGCACCTGTCCCATCCGACCCAAGGACTGCTGGATGCGCTGACCATCCGCACACACAAGCGCCGTTTCACCGGACTCAAGGTGGCCATCGTCGGGGACATCAGGCATTCGCGCGTCGCCCGCTCGGCGGCCACGGCCTTGGGCACCCTCGGAACCACGGATCTGCGCCTGGTCGCACCCGGGGCGCTGCTGCCCGAGGAGGCCGAATTTCGCGGTGCCCAGCGCTTCACGCGCATCGAGGACGGCATTGCCGGGGCCGATGTGGTGATGATGCTCCGGATTCAAAAAGAGCGCATGGCGCAGGCCGCCTCGCTCGATGATACCGCCTACTTCAAGGATTTCGGCCTGACCGCGCAGCGCCTGAAACTGGCCGCGCCCAGCGTGCTGGTCATGCATCCGGGACCCATGAATCGCGGCGTCGAAATCTCCTCCGAAGTGGCCGATGGACCGCGTTCGGTGATTCGCGAGCAGGTCAACAACGGCGTTGCGGTGCGCATGGCCGTGCTCGCGTCGATCGCGGCGACGCTGACGCGCCACCGCCGACCGCTTTAGCGCAGCCGGATCTCGGCGATGGCGGCCTGCTCGAGGGTTCGAGCCGCGGCGAGACACAGATCCTCGCGCCATGGCGCACCGATGATTTGCACCCCCACCGGCAGCTCGCGCTCCTCCGGCGTCTCACCCTCGCCCGGCCAGACCGGCACGGTGCACACCGGCAGTCCGATGCAGGAGATGGGCTGCGTCAACACGCCGAGGCCGGCTTTGGTTGCAATACTGCGGCCGTTGATCAGCAGCGTCTCCTGGCCGACCCGCGGTGCCACCGCCGGCGCGGCTGCCGCGATCAGCAGGTCGAAGCGGTCGAATAAAGCCACGGCCTCGAGATAAGCCTGCCGGCGCACCCGCTGTGCCTGCACCACCCAGGAGGCAGGGATCAAGCTGCCGGCCACCAGGCGCGCACGCGAGGCGGGTCCGAAATCCTCATATTGCTCGAGCAGGCGCGGTCGATGCAGCGCACCTCCCTCGGCACCGGTGATGATGTAGGCAGCGGCGCGCGCGACTTCCGCATGCTTCAGCTCCGCCCACTGCGTGGCTCCGAGTGCCGCGGCGGCCAGTTGCACGGACCGGCGCGCCGCCGGATCGGCCCAGTCGTGAAACCAGCCGCCGAGAATTCCAATGCGCAGTCCGCGCGGCAGCGCCAGCGCCGTGCTGACCGGTTCGACCGGGCGCTGCGCGCAGGCGGGATCATCGGGATCCGGTCCCTGCATCGCATCGTATGCGAGCGCCAGACCCAGAACGTCGCTGGCGAAGGGGCCCACATGATCGAAGCTGTTGACGAACGGATACGTCCCGGTGCGTGACAGGCGCCCGTAAGTGGGCTTGAGACCAAATACCCCGCACAGCGAGGCGGGCACGCGAATCGAACCGCTGGTATCCGACCCCAGGGTGATGGGCACCATGCCGGCCCCGACCGCCGCGGCCGACCCGCCTGAGGAGCCGCCCGCGCCGCGCGTGCGGTCGCGCGGATTGCGCGTGACGCCGTAGTGATGATTCTCCGTCAAAAATCCGTACGCCAGCTCCTCCATGTTGAGCGCACCCACCAGGATCGCCCCGGCCCGGCTCAAGCGCGACACGATGGTGGCATCGGCGGCAGCCGCGGCATTGCCTGCATTGATCTTGGCACCGGCGAGCGTCACCATTGCTTCGACATCGAATAGATTCTTCACGGCAAAGGGCACGCCGGCCAGCGGCGGCAGGCCTCTCCCCTGCGCGCGCAAATCGTCGATAGCCGCGGCCTCGCGGGCCGCGCGCTCGAAGGTCGTGGCGGTGAAGCAGTTCAATTCAGGGTTGCGCGCCGCAATCAGTGCCTTGGCGTCAGCCAGCACCGACGCGGCGCTGCGCGCGCCTTGGGAGATCTGCGCGGCAATCTGCGCCGCGGTTCCAATCACGGCCGGAACACCGGCGCAGCCTCCGATCCGAAGGGCAGCGGCCAATCGAATACCGATTGCGCGATCGCCTGCAGACGCGAAAACTGCGCAGCGATTTCCGCAATCTGCGCCTCATCGAAGCGGTATCCCTGCAGCGCCAGGGCGGCGCGCACGTACGGCTCGAGCGGATCGTTCAAAGCTGCCGGCATGGGGCGATCATGGCACGCCGCGCTTGGCATGGACCACGATCGTGCCGGCGATTTTGTCGTGCCAGGCTTGGCGGTTGCTGTCGAACGCGATCCAGATGAAGCCCAGGAAGACCACGCACAACGACAGGAAGCACCCCAGTGCGCGCACTATTGCCGTCTCCCAATCCAACGGCCGGCCGTCGATGCGCACCACGTGCAAATCGAACACGATGCCGCCGACCGTCGTCCCGCGCAATTTCCACATCACCGCGCCGTAAATGGCCAGCACCACGATGTGAAAGTCGCCGAGAAAGTGAGCACTGCCGAACGGATGCATCAGGCTCAGCGCGAAACCGACCAGCACCACATCGAGAAACAGCGCGCCCATGCGAATCCAGAAGCCGGCGCGCGGCATGGCCGCGGTAACCGGCGGCGCCGCCGGCGGGGGCGCTGGGGGCGGTGTTGGCGGCGGTGTTGGCGATGCGGTATCGGGCGGCGGTGCGGCCGGCTGCGCCGGCTCGCCGGCAACGCTCGGACCGGCCGCAGCGGCGGCGGCACCGGCCGCGGCACTCGCCGTCCATCCTGGGCCGGCCGGGGTCGCCGCGCGGCGCGCACGCACGTTCTGCACCAGTGTGTACAGAACCGCGCCGAATCCGAAGAAGCCCAGCAACTTGTAAACCAGGAATCCCACCACCGGGATGACGTACAGCACCAGGGCAACCGCACCGCCGATGAGCACCGCGATGGCGGGATGGCCGGTAACGCCCGGGCGGCGCCCCGAAATCCGGCCCCCGAGCCAGGCGAGCATGACCGCCTTGCCGAACAGCGACATGCAGAACAGCGCAGCCACGACAAAGGGCACGGCGGCAATGCCGATGAGCGTGATGCACAACAGGACGATGAGCACCGGCGTCAGTAGTATGCCGATCAACGCCGCCAATGCCGTATGCCCGGGTTGGGTCTCCAGCGTTTGCACGCAGCGGTCCACGCCGGAGCGAAACATCAATGCGAGACAGGCATAAAACGCCAGCAGGCCCAACGCCAGTGTCCATGCCCATTCGAGCCCCGCAGCAAAGGCCAGCGGCCGTCCATACAGCAAACAATGATTTATCCAGGCACTCAGCCAGCTGAATCCGCTGCCACCGCCCATATCGACGTCAAAGACCCTGTCCACGCTGCCGTGAACCACCGCCGCGGGATCACGCTCCACGATGCCGAACACCGCCGTGACATCGCCGCCCACTTCGGCGTTGGGACCGAGCCGCACGTTGCCCAGCACGGCGACGACATCGCCGTCCACCTTGCTGTCGACGTAGTTGCTCCCCAGCACCGCGACCGAGCTGTCGCTGACCGGGCCAGTGACGCGCGTATTGCCGAACACCGAGACTACTTCCCCCGCCTCGCCCTCACTGGTCGATGAGCCAAAAATCGACACCACCGAGTCGGCCTTCTGGCCGCTCGGCAAATGACTCGAATGACCTATGCTGACGACATCGCCCTCGCCGTGATGGCGGTGGCGACGGCTGTTGATTCGGATCCCGTTGTTCCAATCGAAGCGGTCGTGGTCGTGTGCGTCATTCGGCTCGTCGGTGAAGCCGTCGTCGGTCGCAGAGGCGGCCGATGCAGCGCTGTCGGCCGCGGAGGCCGCCGCAGCCGCAGCCGTCGCAGCCGTCGCAGCCGTCGCAGCCGCAGCCGTCGGCGCAGCTGACTTGGCGCTCACGGCGCCAGGGTGCGCGGCGACGGCCGTCACGCACGACAGCGTGAACAAAAAGCACAGCCGCCGCAAAAGAGGGATGTTCATAAATCGTCACCTGCCACGGGCTGAAGATACAGCGTCCGATACGCCGCCGCGCCCAGCCCGAATAAAGCCACGTAGAGAAAAATGCCAAGCCCCAATCCCCCGTACAGCCAGAGCGGTGGAATCGCCCGCAGCAGCAGTGCCGTGAATCCGCCCGCCGATGATGCCACCGCCAGGAAGGGGTGCATCCAGGAGAGCACCAGCGCCGAAATCTCACCAAACGGCCGGCCGCCGAGATAGGAAACGCCTCCGAAAAACGATCCGGCGACGAGCGCCGCGCAAATCAGCACGAACGCTGCGCGCGCACCCGCCGGCCAGTTCGCGAAACTCGCGCGCCACCAAGGCTGCGCGGCACGGCGCTCCAACTCGCCGACCACACGGCTTTCCAGCGTGCCCGGCGCGCGGCGCGAGGGTAGTCCCGCCAGCGCCTGCTTCAGCAGCTGCTCGAGTTTCTGTTCGGCTTCGGTGTGTTTGTTCATGGCGTCAGCTGTCCAGTGTATCGCGCGCGCCGCCGCTCTCCTGCAACAGAGGCAAAAGCGCCGCCCGCGCGCGGCGGATGTCGGTCTTGATCTTGGTCAACGACACATTGAGCTTGTCGGCAATCTCCTGATAGGACAGCTCCTCGAAGTGATAGAGCACCAGCGGCAGGCGCTGATGGTCCGGCAGCCGGCGCAAGGCGGCATCGACGATGGCGCGGCGTTGCTCGGCGCTCAAGTCCGCCAAAACCGTATCCGGCGCTTCCCATTCCAATTCGGGACCCTCGGCTTCGCTGTCTTCCGCGGTCGAACGCAGCTCCGAGAAAAGCCGCCAGCGCTTGCGGTAGCGGCTCAAGTAATTCAGCGTCAAATTGGTGGTGACGGTCTTGAGCCAGCCGCCCGCGGTGACGCTGCCGCGCAGATCCGAGAAATGCTCGTACGCGCGGATGAACACCTCCTGCGCAATGTCCTCGGCCTGCGTGTCGTTGCCTGCCAGACGCGCAGCAGTCGAAAAAACCATGTCCTGATAGGCACGCATAAATGTCGTGAACTCGGCCGTTAGTTGCGTTTGCACTGGAGTGTGTTCGTTTAGAAACAAAACACCGCCGACCGGGGAAAGTTGCGGTTTTAGGCCATTCGGAGCATGGCTTGCCCCATCCGAAGCCGGGCTCCCTCGAATACCCCCTCCTCCAGGCAAATCCCGGGTGGGGCCAGCACTATGATAGTGGAGCCGTGCTCGAACCACCCCATTTCTTCGCCGCGATGCAATATCGTCTCGCAGGGGATCACATGGGGCCCGGCATAGCGCAAATGCAACAGCACATCCAGGAAGCGCAGGCGAATGCTGGCAACCAGGATGGCGGCCACCGGTACCAGCGTCAGCAACGCCCCGCAGGGGAGGCGGCAGCGGATCACCGCCCGTTCGTTCTTGCAGTACAGCCGCTCGATGCGCCTGAGCGCAATGGGATTGACGTTCCAGGTATCCCCGGAGATGTAGTTGACCTGTTCCACCCGGCAATCGGCCGGTGCGTGGAAGCGGTGGTACATGCCCGAGGTCAGCCGCAAGGTGGCGTATTGGCCGCCCGTGTAGCAGCGCGCCAGTTCCACATCCGCCAGCAGCTCCGCAAGCGTGTACGCAGATCCCTTGGCCTGCAGCACGGTGCCGTCCCCGACCGGGCCGCACGCACCCACGAGGCCGTCGCAGGGACTGGCCAGACGGTCGGGACGGGCATCGATCGGCCGGGTGCCCGCCTTCAATTCGCGTGTAAAACAGGCGTGCAGGCTGTTGAAGTGCGGGCTCTTCGCCTCGCTCAGGTCCAAATCGGAAAACAGGCGCCATAGAGCGATGCTGCCGCGGCAGACCCACGGATTTTCGATGCGGCTCCACCATCCGATGAAGCGCGTGACCAATCGCCGCGGGATGCGGTTGCTCAACAGGAAATTGATGTCCTCCTGCTGCGTCAGGCGGCCGATGAGGGACCTGGCGTTCATCGGAATGTCATTCGTTTGCAATAGAGTCCGCGCCTGGCAACTGGTGCGAGGAATCGGTCATCAATACGATCGGCTACGTGCTCGCCGGGCTCGCCCTGGCATATCTGCTGCGCAAAGCCCTCGTGCGGCTGCAGCTGTCCCTGGCCAAGCACCGCTCGCTCGCGGGCCACTCGCGCATGGCTCGCCGCTTCGCCTCCTGGGTGCCGTTCTATGAGTACGGCGAGGCCGACATCTTCAGCGTGGATTGCGCGCCGGCCGAGGTGGTCGCGACGCGACGCGCCGGCTTCAATCGGCTCTCCGAGCTGTTTGCCGCGCGCTTCAGACGATCGATCGAGAAGACCGCGGAGCTCGCCGGCAGCGTCTCCGATCTCGAGTTCACCTCGCGCTACCGCGTGCCCTTTCAATTCAGCGGCCATGTGCGCCGGCAGCTTCAGTCCGGCTCCTTTCTCGAGTCCTCGCACGGCGTCATGGTCACCGATCTGGACGGCAACGACTTCCATGATGTGACCGGCTCGTACGGCGTCAATGTTTTCGGCTACGATTTTTACAAGGAATGCATCGAGCGCGGCGCCGAACGCGTGCGCGGGCTGGGACCGGTGCTCGGCGCCTATCACCCCGTCACCGCCTACAATGTGCGGCGCCTGCTCGAAATCTCCGGGCTCGACGAGGTGTCCTTTCACATGTCCGGCACCGAGGCGGTGATGCAAGCGGTGCGCCTGGCGCGCTATCACACGCAGCGCACGCATCTGGTGCGCTTCTGCGGTGCCTATCACGGCTGGTGGGGCGATGTGCAGCCGGGCGTGGGCAATCCGCAGCCGGCGCGCGAAACCTACACGCTCGAGGACATGGATGCGGCCGCGCTCAAGGTGCTGCGTACCCGCCGCGATATCGCCTGCGTGCTGGTCAATCCGCTGCAGGCCCTGCATCCGAATACCGGGGCGCCCGGCGATAGCACGTTGGTCGACAGCGCACGCAGAGCGCATTTCGAGCGCGATGCGTATGCCGCCTGGCTCGCGCAATTGCGCGCCGTGTGCACCGAGCGGGGCATTGCGTTGATATTCGATGAGGTGTTCGTGGGCTTTCGCATCGCTCCGGGCGGAGCTCAGGAATATTTCGGCGTGCGTGCCGACATGGTGACCTATGGCAAGACCGTGGCCGGCGGCCTGCCGGTGGGGGTGCTGTGCGGCAGGCATGCACTGATGCGGCGTTTTCGCGCGGATCGCCCGGCGGATATCTGCTTCGCCCGCGGCACCTTCAACTCGCACCCGTACGTCATGGGCGCCATGTACGAGTTCTTGACCCGCCTGGACGGCGAAGCGGTGCGCGCGCAGTATCGGGGCCTCGATGAGCTGTGGGACGGCCGGGCGCGGGGCCTGAACGAGCGGCTCGCGGCGGCGGCGCTGCCGGTACGCGTCGCCAATCTGTCCACGATCTGGACCCTCTACTACCCGCAGGCGTCGGGCTATAACTGGATGCTGCAATATTACCTGCGCGCCGCGGGTCTGGCGTTGAGCTGGGTGGGCACGGGCCGCTTGATATTCAGCTTGAATTACTCCGAACAGGACTATGCCGCCGTCGCCGGCAAGATCTTGGCGGCCGCCGAGCAAATGCAGCGCGACGGTTGGTGGTGGAATGACGCGCAACTGACCAATAAAGCCATCAAGCGCCGCATGCTCAAGGAGATGTTTCAGGCCCGATGGGCTTCCGGTTCGACCTCGGCCATGGGATCGATCAATTCGCCCCGCAGCAGGTGAAGCGGCGCCTTGGCGTAGATGATCGCATCGTTGAAAGGGTCGGTCAGGATCTTGGTCGCCCATACCAGGCCGGTTTGCACGCCCTTGATGAAGAACAGCTGAATCATTCGGAACAGCAGCGCGCCGACGCCGACGGCCAGCCAGATCGCGCCCACGTGGCGCACGAACTCCCAGCCGCCGGTGGCGGCGGCGAACAGGCCGAAGCAGGTCGGGTCCAGCCACAGCAGCAGCGGGACCAGCGCCCAGACCGCGTGCAAGATCAGCTTGCGCCGCAGGTTGTATCCGACCTTGATCTGTTCCTTGTGCTCATGCGTTGCATGATTGACCCGGTCGTAGCCTTTCGGCTCGAAGAAGAAATGCCCGGATTGACGGCTGACCATGGAGACCAGCCAGCCGATCAGCGCCGATTTCACCGGATCGAAGAACACGATGACGTAGGCAATGATGAAACTGATGGCGCTCAGCAGATGCAGCGACTGGTTGATGCGGCTATGGTGATAGTAGCGATGATCGTCCCAGCGTTGGGTCTTGAGTTCCGCCAAAAAGCTTTGCATGAGATTTCCTCGAGGGTTGCTTCATTGAACCGGTCCATGAAGCAAATATAGGAATTCCGTTACAAGCCGATGACATGGCCCGGGTTCGCGCGCTCGTCATCGTATCGTCATGCTCGGCTGCCATCGTGGCGCGTCATGAGAATCATGATCGTCACCGACGCGTGGTTTCCGCAGACCAACGGCGTGGTCGGCACGCTGGCGCAAACGGCGGCGTGGTTGGGCCGTTTCGGCCATGAAGTGAGGATGCTGACGCCGAAGGACTTTCGCAGCGTCGCCTGCCCGACCTACCCGGAAGTGCGCCTCTCGCTGTTTCCCTACAAGAAAGTCGAGCGCGACATCCTCGCCTTCGCGCCGCAGGCATTGCACATCGCGACCGAAGGCCCCTTGGGATTGAGCGCCCGGCGCTTCTGCATCAGGTGGGGCGTACGCTTCACCACCTCGTACCACACCCAGTTCCCGCAGTATTTACGCGCGCGTTTTCCAATTCCCTTGCGCGTATCGTACCGGGCACTACGGCGATTTCACGGGGCCGGCGTGCGCTGCATGGTGAGCACGCCGTCGATGCGCGCCGAGCTCGGGCGGCACGGCTTCAAGAATATGGCGCACTGGCCGCGCGGCGTGGATACCGAAAAGTTTCGGCCGCGGCCGAAAGACATCCTCACGCTGCCGCGCCCCATTGCCGCCTACGTCGGACGTGTCGCCATCGAAAAGAACATCGGCGCGTTCTTGGGAATGCCATGGCAGGGCAGCAAGATCGTGATCGGCGATGGGCCGGAACGCGCGCGCCTGCAGCAGCAGTATCCCGATGCCGCGTTCACCGGCTACAAATTCGGCGACGAGCTGGCCAGCCGGCTGGCGGCCGCGGATGTCATGGTGTTTCCGAGCCGCACCGACACCTTCGGGCTGGTCAACCTCGAATCCATGGCCTGCGGCGTGCCGGTCGCGGCCTATCCCGTGACCGGGCCGATCGATGTGATCGAGGATGGCGTGACCGGCGCCCTGGATGAGGATCTCGCCGCGGCGGCGGTGCGCGCCCTGAAGATCGATCCGCAGGCGTGCCGTGCGCGCGCGCTGAAGTCCGGCTGGGATATTTCCAGCCGCCAGTTCGAGAGCAATTTGGCGCCCTGCCGCGACCTCGCGGCGGGCCAGTACCGGGTGGCCTGGAGCCTGTCCGGCCACTCCGAGCCCGTCTAGCCGAAGTTGATCTTGGCTTCCAGATTGGTGCGCGAGTCCGCGCTCGACAATGCTTCCTCGAGTTCGATCCGGCCCTCGCGCACCAGGTTGTAGAGCGCGCTGTCGAAACTCAGCATGCCGCGTTCGGTGCCGGTGCGGATCGCCTCTTTGACGCCGATCACGTCGCCGTTCTTGATGAGCTCCGAGATGTGCGGCGTGTTCACCATGACCTCGCAGGCGGCGACCCGCGTGCCGGACTTTGCAAACACCAGGCGCTGCGACAGGATGGCGCGCAGATACTGTGAAAGATCGAGAAAGATCTGGTTGTGCTGATCGCGCGGAAACATGTTGATGATGCGGTCCAGGGTCTCGGCGCAGTTGTTCGCGTGCAGCGTCGCGATGCAAAGATGGCCCGTGCCGGCGAGCGCGATGGCGGCTTCCATGGTCTCGCGGTCGCGGATTTCGCCCACCAGGATCACGTCGGGAGCGGCGCGCACCGCGCTGCGCAACGCGCGCGCGAATGACTTGGTATCCAGTCCCACCTCGCGCTGATTGATGATGGACTTCTTGTTGGAGTGCAGGAATTCGATCGGATCTTCGATGGTCAGGATATGGTCGGATGAGGTTTCATTGCGGAAATTGATCATCGCCGCCAGCGTGGTCGACTTGCCGGCGCCGGCCGCGCCGACCATCAGGATCAAGCCGCGCTTCAGCATCACCAGTTCCTTGAAGATGTCGGGCATGCCGAGATCCTCGAGCTTGGGCATGTCCGCGGTGATGTAGCGCAGCACCATTGCCGGATAGCCGCGCTGATAGAACACGTTGACGCGAAATCGACCCAACCCGATCTCGGAAATCGCGAAGTCGATTTCGAGCTCTTCGTTGAAATGCTCGATCTGCTCGGCCGTCATCAGTCCGAGCGCCGCCTGGCGTACGGTCTCGGGCGTCAAAATCTGTTTGTTGACGGGAAAAATCTTGCCTTCTATCTTGATCTTGACCGGCGCGTTGCAGGTGAAAAACAGGTCCGATGCCTTCTTCTCGACCATCAGTTTGAACAGCGGCTTGGTGTTCATCACCTGGGCCGGCAGGTCGGCGGGCACGCTCATGAAGAGCCTGTCCGAGCGTTCTGCGTGAGCCGCGTTCGGGACCGGACGGATTTGCCTTCACTCATCGTTGTCGCCTCCTCATTGGGTCCAACCCAACCGCGTCGGCTCCGCCTCGATTGAAGGCAAATCCGTCGCGGTCGCGGCCACGCAGAACGCTCGGACAGGCTCTTAGAACACCTGTCCTTCTTCTTCCTCGACGATCTGCAGCGACTGGCCGCCCTCTTCCGGATTCTTCATCTCGCGCTTGCTTTCCAGCTTCACGCGCAGCCGCAGCTCGTTCTTCGAATCGGCGTTGCGCAGGGCATCTTCGTAGGAAATCAGTCCGGCCTCGTACAGATCGAACAGCGCCTGATCGAAGGTCTTCATGCCGAGCCGGTTCGAGCGCGACATGACGTCCTTGATCTTGGTGACCTCGCCCTTGAAGATCAGGTCCGAGATCAGCGGCGATGCCAGCATGATTTCCATCGCCGCAATGCGCCCGGAGCCCGCTTCGCGCGGGATCAGGCGCTGTGAAATCAGCGCGCGGATGTTCAAGGACAGGTCCATCAGCAGCTGCTCGCGCCGCTCTTCGGGAAAGAAATTGATGATGCGGTCGAGCGCCTGGTTCGAGCTGTTGGCGTGCAGCGTGGCGAGCACCAAGTGGCCGGTCTCGGCGAATTGAATGCCGTACTCCATGGTCTCGCGATCGCGGATTTCGCCGATCAGAATGACGTCGGGAGCCTGGCGCAGGGTGTTCTTCAGGGCAAGGTGCCAGCTTTCGCAATCCACGCCGACTTCGCGGTGCGTCACCACGCAGCCCTTGTGCGCGTGCACGTATTCCACCGGGTCCTCGATGGTCACGATGTGGCCGCGGGTCTTCTCGTTGCGGTAGCCGACCATCGCCGCCAGCGAGGTGGACTTGCCCGAGCCGGTGCCGCCGACCAGGATCACGAAGCCGCGCTTCGACAGCACGACCTCTTTCAGGACCGGCGGCAGCTCGAGTTCTTCGAGCGTGGGAATCTTGGCGTTGATGGTGCGCAGCACCGCGCCGGTATAGCCCTGCTGCACGAAGGCGCTGACGCGAAAGCGCCCGATCCCCGGCGGCGCGATCGCGAAATTGCATTCCTTGGTCGAATCGAATTCCTTGGTTTGCCGGTCGTTCATGATCGCGCGGACCATGCCGGCGCTTTGCTCGGGACTCAGCGAACGATCCGATTGCGGCCGGATCTCGCCGTCCACCTTGATCGCCGGCGGGAAGCCGGCGGTGATGAACAGATCCGAGCCTTTCTTCTCGACCATGCGCCGCAGCAGATCCTGCATCAGGCGTATAGCTTGTTCGCGTTCCATTTAAATGCTGTCCTTGTTCTGCGCCTTGTACTTCGCCTCTTCCCGGCTGACAACACCTTTCGTGACCAATTCCTGCAAACATTGATCCAGGGTCTGCATGCCCTGGCCCTGGCCCGTTTGGATGGCCGAATACATTTGCGCGATTTTACCCTCGCGGATCAGGTTTCGAATGGCGGGCGTGCCGATCATGATTTCGTGCGCCGCAATACGGCCGCCGCCCACGCGCTTCATCAAAGTCTGGGAAATCACCGCCCGCAGGCTCTCGGACATCATGGCGCGCACCATGTCCTTTTCGGCCGCCGGAAAGACGTCCACGATACGATCGATGGTCTTCGCCGCCGAACTGGTGTGCAGGGTGCCGAACACCAGGTGGCCGGTTTCCGCGGCGGTGAGCGCCAGGCGGATGGTCTCCAGGTCGCGCATCTCACCGACCAGCACCACGTCGGGGTCTTCGCGCAGCGCCGAGCGCAGCGCTTCGCTGAACCCCAGGGTGTCGCGATGCACCTCGCGTTGATTGACCAGGCAGCGCTTGCTTTCGTGCACGAACTCGATCGGATCCTCGATGGTTATAATGTGATCCGGGCGGTTGTCGTTGCAGTGATTCACCATGCCGGCGAGCGTGGTGGACTTGCCGGAGCCGGTGGGACCCGTCACCAGCACGAGACCGCGCGGAAGCATGCATAAATCTTTGAAAGTCTTGGGCGCATTCAATTCGTCCAAAGACAAAATGGTGGATGGAATGTTGCGAAATACCGCCCCGGCGCCGCGATTTTGATTGAACGCGTTGACTCGGAACCGGGCGAGTTTGGGGATTTCGAACGAAAAGTCGGTTTCGTAGAACTCTTCGAACGCCTTGCGCTGCTTGTCGTTCATGATGTCGTACACCATGCTGTGCACTTCTTTGTGCACCAACGCAGGCATGTTGACGCGTTTCATGTCGCCGTCCACGCGGATCATCGGCGGAACGCCCGCCGACAGATGCAAGTCCGACGCATTGTTCTTCACCGCAAAGGCGAGAAGCTGCGCGATATCAACCGCCATTTACGGCTCCTAATTCGGCCAAGGCTCTGGCCCCGGCAGTATATAAGAGGGTGTTGTCACCCAATATGTTAATTGGTCCGCAGAATTTGACGACTCATGTGAACCACGTCCGGTCTCGGATACGTGGTGCCGCCATTGCCGCAGGCCGGGACCCCGATTCGGTCACTTTGGTGGCTGTGACCAAGGCCAAGACTGCCGAATCCGTGCGCCTGGCCGCCACCGCCGGCGTCACGGATTTCGGCGAAAACTATCTGCAGGAGGCTTTGGCCAAGATGGACCGGCTCGCAGACCTCAAGCTGCGCTGGCATTTCATCGGCGGCATCCAATCGAACAAGACCCGGGCCATCGCCGAGCGCTTCGACTGGGTGCAGAGCGTGGACCGCGGGTCGGTGGCGCGGCGGCTGTCCGAGCAGCGGCCCTTCCATGCGGCGCCGCTCGAGGTCTGCATTCAGGTCGCCCTGGTGCCGGAAGCGACCAAGGGGGGCGTGGCGCCGGTGGCCCTGGCCGAACTGGCGGCGTCGGTGGCCGCCCTGCCGCGGCTCAGGCTGCGCGGTCTCATGTGCGTGCCGCCGCCGCAAGCGGATGCCGGCGCCGAACGCGCGATGTTCGCGCGCCTGCGGGTTGCACTTCTGGATCTCAATGCCCGCGGCTTCAACCTCGATACACTGTCCATGGGGATGAGCGGCGACTTCGAATCCGCCATCACCGAGGGAGCGACGCAGGTGCGCATCGGCACCGCGCTTTTCGGTGCTCGCTGAAGGCCTACGCAAAGGGATGATCATGCACAACATTAAAAAGCTGGCCTTCATCGGCGGCGGCAACATGGCGGCTGCCTTGATCAGCGGCCTGACCAAACGCGGCCTGCCCGCGGATCGTGTGGTGGTCGCCGACCCGAGCGCGGAACAGTTGCAGCGCTTGGTGCGCGACTATGCGGTCACGACTGCGGCCGACAACGCAGCGGCCGTGGTGGGAGCCGAAGTCGTGCTGCTTGCCGTGAAACCACAGCTGTTGCGCACCGTGGCGCTCGCACTGGCACCGCATCTCGCCCTCAGCCGGCCCTTGGTGATTTCCGTCGCCGCCGGGATTCCCCACGCATCGCTGGCGCGCTGGTTTGGACCGCAGGTGCCGGTGATCCGCACGATGCCGAACCGTCCCGCGCTCAACGGCTTCGGCGCGACGGGTCTGTACGCACCGGCCGGCGTCGGCGCCGCCTGCCGCGCATTGGCGGAAGCCATCATGGCCGCGGTAAGCGCAACCGTGTGGGTGGAACATGAATCGCAGATGGATACCGTGACCGCCGTGTCCGGCAGCGGCCCCGCCTACTTTTTCCTGTTCATGGAGGCACTCGAGGCCGCGGCCCATGAGCGCGGCCTGCCGACCGAGGTGGCGCACAGGCTGACGCTGGAAACCGCATTCGGCGCCGCGCAGATGGCACGCCAGTCGAGCGATTCACTGGCCCTGTTGCGCGAGCAGGTGACCTCCAAGGGTGGCACCACCGCGGCGGCGCTGGAGGTCCTTAACGGCGCGGGTCTTCGTGCTATCGTCGCGCACGCGGTGGCCGCGGCCGACCGCCGTTCGGCCGAGCTCGCCGCCGAGTTCGGAGCTCTCTGATGGAAGCGATCAGATATATCGTCGATATGCTGCTGTGGCTGCTGCTGCTGGCCTTCGTGCTGCGGCTGCTGTTTCAGCTGGTGCGGGCCGATTTCCGCGATCCCATGGCGGATGCCATCGTGCGGGTGACGAATTGGCTGATTTTGCCGCTGCGCAAGCTGCTGCCGCCGATCGCCAAGATCGATACCGCCACGGTGGTGGCCGTGCTGCTCATCGCCGCGCTGCGCTCCCTGGTGATGACGGCGCTGGCCGGCGCGGCTGTCTTCGACACCGTCTTGTTCTTGCGACAAATCGTGCTGGAGCTGGCGGGCCTGGTGCTGCGCGTCTATTTGTTCGCGATGCTGCTCTATTGGCTGACCAGTTTCGTGAGCCCGAGCGGCTACGCGCCCGGCGTCCGGCTGCTCGCGCAGATCTGCGAACCGATACTAAAACGCGTGCGCCGCGTGATTCCGCCCATCGGACAAATAGATTTTTCCTTCCTCTGGGTTTCAATCGCGATCGGCGCGCTGCTTGTGCTGCTGCGTTGAACATCGGCTCGTACATGCCTGATATCACAGTGAACGACGCTGCGCATGGCGATGCAATCCCGCCCTCGTCGACCTGCGATGCCTGAAAAACCAGGGCGAATTGCGTTGAGCTGGAAAATATTTTTTCGCAATTGCGCTAAACATCGGCTTTTTTCTATGTTATTTTCGGCGCCGAGTTGAATTTGCGGGCACTGACGTCCCGCTCGCGCAAAACATTAGCAGGAGATTCAATATGGCGAAAAAGAATGCAGCACCGACCAAGTCTGAAATTCTCGCTACCATTTCGAAGGAAACAGAGCTCTCAAAGAAGCAGGTCGGAGCCGTGTTTGACTCGCTTTCGGCCTCGATCAAGAAGAGTCTGCGCAGTCACGGCTTGTTCACCATGCCGGGACTCTTGAAGATGAAAGTCGTCAAGAAGCCCGCCACCAAGGCACGCGAGGGCGTCAATCCGTTCAATGGCGAGAAGATGATGTTCAAGGCGAAGCCGGCGAGCAAGAAGGTGCGCATTGCCGCACTGAAGAATCTGAAGGAATTCGTGAACTGATCCGATATGGGCTTTTGGGAGCGGCTGAGGCAGCTCGGCCGCTTCAACTGGCCTATTCGATCCCGACCAGCTCCACGTCGAACACCAGCGTGGCGCCGGGCGGAATAACCCCGCCCGCGCCGCTGTCGCCATAGGCCAATTCCGGCGGAATGACCAGCCGTCGGCTCTCGCCGACCTTCATGCCGATGACCCCCTGATCCCAGCCCTTGATCACCGCCCCGGTATCGAGCGCAAACTTGAACGGCTGCCCGGCATTGCGCGAGCTGTCGAACTGCTTGCCCTTGTGATCCGCGGCGCCCGCTTCATACAGCCAGCCGGTGTACTGGACGACGGCGATTTGCCCGCCGCCGATGGTTGCGCCGGTGCCCGGCTTGAGCGTGACCGTCTGCAGCGAGGTCACCGGGTTCTGCGCCGGCGCCGCGGCGCTTGCCGGTGCAGCGGACTTGCCGGAGCAGGCTGCGGTCAGCGCGATACAGACCAACAGGACGGATTGGGGAAATTTGAAGGACGCCATGCCGGCATCATAATGGAATTTACAGTCCGTCCCTAGGGGACCCGTCGGGGGTACTACGCCGCGCGCAACAGTATCGCGCAAACCGCGCAGGTTGCGGCGCCGCTGGCAAGCGCCAGGCCGATGTCCTCGCTCCAACCCATCGCGAACAGTCGCAGCGCTCCGACGGCATCGTCGAGTTCGTCGGCCACTTGCAGCACCCATTCCATGGGCGAAGTCTAGGTGCATGGCTTACAGCTAACCGTGAGTGGGATCACAACCTTGAGGCGGCCATCGGCTTGCCATGGTGCCTGGGGCTGCGTACGCTCTACGGACATGCAGCGCATTCTCGTCCTGAATCCCAAGGGGGGTTCGGGCAAAACGACGATAGCCACCAATCTCGCCAGCTATTTCGCGAGCCAGGGGGACCGTCCGCTGTTGCAGGATAACGATCCCCAGGCCTCCAGCAGCCGTTGGCTGAAAAAACGCCGGCCGGATCAGCCCCTGATTCACGGCGTCGCCGCATTCGAACGCAATTCCCGCATGACACGCGCCTGGCAAATGCGCATTCCGCCCGATTCCGCGCACGTCATCGTCGATACGCCCGCCGCGGTGCCGGCGCAGGACATGCCGGACATGACCAAGAGCGCCGACGCCATCATCGTACCGGTGCTGCCCTCCGACATCGACATTCATGCCTGCTCGAAATGCATTGCCGACCTGCTGCTGATCGCCAAGGTGCGGCGCGACGAGTATCGCATCGGGGTGGTGGCCAATCGCGTCAAGCGCAATACGGTGATCTATCAGTCGCTGATGCGCTTTCTCGAGACTTTGCGCATTCCCGTCATCGCCACGCTGCGCGACTCGCAAAACTACGTGCGCGCCGCGGAGCAGGGCCTCGGCGTGCACGAAATGAAACGCTACGTGGTGGAGCAGGACCTCGAGGACTGGCAGTCGATGTTGGCGTGGCTGAAGGCCAAGGAAGACAGGTCCAGGGAAGTGCTGCCGGGCGAAGTCGTCAATCCGCTGCCCGTGACGGCATAGCCGCAGCCGGCGCCTGCGCCTGCGCCTGCGCGCGAACTACTTCTTCTCGTCGAAATTACCGCGGGCTTTTTCCGCCCAGTTCTTGTAGCTGTGCCAGCTGTACAGGCTGTTGGTGATCGCCGCGTGGCGACCGCCGGTTTTGGCAACGACCGAGTCGCCGCGCGGAGCCCTGCGGTCCACACCGGTATATCGAGTCTGATTCTTGACGTCGCTCATCTCGTTTGCCTCTGTCGATGGACACGACAGTAAGTGCCGCGCCCGCTCCTCGACAGGAACTGTGTCACGCCGGGCCGGCACTGTCGTGCCGAAGCGACGTGCATTGGGATGCGCATCTCAGGATGCGTCACGGTAAGTTAAATGGGCGGATTCGGGTCTCCTCGCCAGGCATCGAACAGCGGCTTGAGATCCTGCAGGGAAGATTCGAGCGCCGCCGGCAACAGTGTCGTGTAAGAGTCGAGCAGCGCCATCGCGTTGCGCGCCGGATCCGTCCGGGTCGCCGCTCCCAATCGGCGCGACATATCGCGGTTTACCACGTGCAAATTATCATACAGCTCCCTGAGCGGCGCGAATCCATGCGTGCCGTCCGCGCCCGCCAATTCCCGCGCCAGCAAAAACATGCAGACGCTGCGAAAAACCGTTTCCAGCTCGCTGGCGAACGGCAGATGGAAGCGCGCCATCGGACGCAGCCGGTCGGTCCACGGACAGCCGGAGGTTGCCATGATCAGACCCAGCACCGAACTCAACGCCTGCTGCGCCGTCGTTTCCGCGTGCACCGTGCGTTCGGCCTGGTGGACCGTCACGCCGACCGCATCGAACGACACCAGCTCCTTGAGCGATTCGACCGCCGGGGCCATGTGCAGCGCCGACGGACAGTGCGTGTGTTCATCCGTGCTCAAGGGGCAGTTCGCGCATTGGCTGAATTTCAGTTCGCTCCAGAACGGCGGCTCGTCCGGCACAGCGTTGGTCAGCCTGAAATTCAGTGCATCGAAGCGCAGATCCAGCTGTTTTTTGGAGCCATCGGGCAGGTCGAAACCGTAGCGGATGAGCAGATCGCCGCTCATGCCACGAGTCGATAGCACGGCTGGTATTCGGCGCCGGTAAACTTCATCCGGCCCTGTGCGACAAACGAACGCAGCAGCCGATCGAGCGGCTCCATGATGGCCGGATCGCCCGCCAACTCGAAAGGCCCGTGGCGTTCGATGGCATTGACGCCGTAATCCTTGATGTTGCCCGCGACGATGCCCGAAAAGGCGCGCCGCAGGTTCGCGGCACGTTCGTGCACCGGCTGATCGAGCGACAGGCGCAGGGCCCGCATCGTGGCGTGCGTGACCTCGAACGGCCGCTGGAACTCCAGCGGGATTTTCAGCAGCCAATTGAACCCGTAGGAATCGCTTGCCTGGCGGCGGTAGTCGCGCACCTCCGCCATGCCATGGACCATGGCGCGGGCCACCGCCGCGGGATCGTCGATGATCACCTTGTAGCGCCCCTGCGCGGCGGACCCGAGCGTCGCGCCGACAAATTGGTGGATTTGCTCGAAATAATCGGCGCTGTCGGCCGGACCGGTGAACACCACGGGAAACGGCAGCTTTTCATTCGCCGGGTCGAGCAGTATGCCGAGCAGGTAGAGAATCTCCTCGGCCGTGCCGGCACCGCCGGGAAATATGACGATGCCGTGGCCCAGGCGCACGAACGCCTCCAGGCGCTTTTCGATATCCGGCATGATTACCAGCTGACTCACGATCGGATTGGGCGGCTCGGCGGCGATGATGCCGGGTTCGGTTATCCCTAAGTAGCGGCCGTCCGTGATGCGCTGCTTGGAGTGCCCGATGGTGGCGCCCTTCATCGGACCCTTCATGGCGCCCGGACCGCAGCCGGTACACACATCCAGGCTGCGCAATCCGAGCTCGTAACCGACCTTCTTGGTGTAGTCGTATTCGAAGCGGCGGATGGAATGGCCGCCCCAACAGACCACCAGATTCGGCCGCACCTGCAATTCCAGCACCCGCGCGTTGCGCAGGATGTGAAATACGGCATTGGTGATGCTCGAGGAGGAATTCAGATCGAATCGGCCGCTCTCCATGATCTCGTTGGAGATGAACACCACGTCGCGCAATACCGCGAACAAATGATCCTTGAGGCCGCGGATCATCACACCGTCGACGAAAGCCGCGGCCGGCGCGTTTTTGATCTCGAGCTTGATGCCCCATGCCTGGCGCACGATGCGCAGGTCGAAATCGCGGTATTTCTCGAAGATCAGGCGCGAGTCGTCGAGCTCGCTGCCGGAATTGAGCACTGCCAGCGCGCACTTGCGGAACAGGGGGTAAAGACCGCCTTGGCCGGAATCCAGCAGTTTGGCGATTTCCTGCTGCGAGAGGTGCTCCAAGCTGCCTTTGGGGGCCACCCGCGCATCGACCATGTCAGACGATAAAATCGAGGCTTCCACGCAGCACCTGTTCTTATGGGTAGATATCGATCGGAATGTTGTCCTGCGTGCGCATCCATACTTCGACCATGTCGGAGTTCGATAGAGCTATGCAGCCATCGGTCCAGTCGTTCGACTCATAATACGCCGAAGGATGGTGCGGGGAGTTGGGGAAACCATGGATCATGATCGAGCCGCCCGGCGCCCAGCCGTTCTTGTGGGCCCGCAGTTCATCCTGCTTGTTGGGGTAGGAGACTTGGATGGCCAGGAAGTAATCGCTGCGCGTATTGCGACGCGCCAGAAAATAGCGGCCCTCCGGCGTCCTGAAATCGCGCTCCCGTTCCTTCTGTCCCACCGGGCTCAATCCGAGCGCGATCTTGTACTCGCCCAGCAGATGCGCGCCGTCATACAGGTACAGCCGGTGCTGCGATTTGTACACCACGACGCGGTCGGCGAGTTCATCGGAGGCGAACGCGCTGCCGGTCCAGAGCCACGCACCCGTCGCCATCACCAGACACATCCAGGAACTTAACGCCGAAATACGGCCGGATCGCTTAACCATTGCCAAAAGTATACCTGTTCGGCGCAACTCGATAATCGGCTCTGGCTCACGTCTGGGTATACTTGCCCTCATGCGCCCTTTACCGATAGTCATTGCGTGGGTCATCGTGTCGGCGGTGAGCGCCTGCGGGAGTCAGTCATCGTCCATCAAGCCGGTGGAATATTTGGACGACCGTACGGCGATGACGGTCGGTTCGCTCAAGGAACCGATCGAATTGGTGCCGAGCCTGCGGCAGGGCCGAATGCACCTCATCACCAATCTCGCCAAGCGCGTGAGCTTTGCCTATATCGGCCCGGTGGAATGGGACCGCAGCGGCTCGATCGTCTATGGACTGTGGGTGCACATCGCACCCGGCACCGATCGGCCGGTCGCCGACATTCGTTCGAGCAACGCGCTCAACCTGGTGCTCGACAGCGGCACGCGCGTGCTCACCCCGATCGATGCGCCGCAGCTGGGCCGCGGCGCGTATCAACCGGTCGCTTCCTGGGGCCAAACGGCCTACTTCGAGCTCACCGTGGAAATGCTCAGGAAAATGGCGGCCAGCGGGAAGCTGGAGCTCAACGTTCGCGCGCAGGACGATTCCATCGTCAACTTCGTTGCCTCCGGGGACACGCGCGCCACGTTGACCGCTTACCTGCATTCCCGGGGCATCACTGACGATTGATGGCTTCGACCCGCGGCAGCGCGACGCTGGTCCCGGGCCGTACATCGCCGAAATCCACGTCCGGGTTGTATTCGGCCACCAGCCACACCGGCAGGTCCGCGTGCTGTTGTGCGATGATCCAAAGCGATTCGCCTTTCTTCACCACATAATTCTCGGTGCCGGAGATTCTGTGGGTGGCGAAAAAAGTCTCCTGCAGCTGCCGGTGGTACTCGCGCCGCGCTGCCTCGAAATCGGCGGCGCTGGCATGCGACAGGTCCAGCTTGACCTTGTGCCCGAGCGTCACCATCGCGTTCCGGTGCAATTTGTTGAGCACCCGCAGTTTCGCCGAGCTTACCTTGGACCAGTCGGCAAAATGGCCCAGGGTTTCCGCCGCCTGCACGGTCACGGTGTCGTCCGCACCGACGCTGTAGTCGGTGTTGTCGCCGTTGCCGGAAGGCGGCGCCGCGGGCAGCAGCGCGGCGCTTTCCGTCTGTCGTTCCGAGACCGGCTCGCGCGGGGGCGGCGGCGCGCGCGCCACGGCAGGCTCGGCGGCCTTCGCGGTTCCGGCGGCCCTCGCGCTCGCCGCCGCCGGCGCCTCGGGCGATGCCGCGACTTCGGCCGCCGCCGCAACCTCGGCCGCCGCCGCAACCTCGGCCGCCGCCGCACCGGCGCGCGACGCCGGCATGGGTATGTGCACGAGTTCGCCGCGGCTCAGCGCGCGTGTTTCTCTCCAGCCGTTTGCCGCCAGCAGGCGATTCAAGCCGACACCGCTGGCCGCGGCGATGCCGGCCAGCGTTTCTCCGCGCCGCACCCGGTGGGCTCCGTCGTTTCGCTGCGCCACGTAGCGTTCCGCCGGCGCCAGCCGTGCCCAGGCGGCGGCAATGTCCGCGGGCTGCTGTGCCCCGGGCACCCGCAGCGCATAACCGCGCGGCACGAAGCGTGATTTGTTCCAGATGGGCGGCCGCAATGCGGGGTTCAGAACGCGCAGCGCGCCCTGGTCGGCCTTGAAGGCTTTGGCCAGCGCGTCGATGGGCACGTAGTCGGGCAGCGTCACCACGGTGCTTTGCGTTTCCGGCAGATGCGTGAGCGGGCCGAAATATTTCTCCGCATTGCGGTCCACCTCGAGCGCCGCGAGAAACGCCACGTAGAAATTCCGCGACGCAAATCCGAACGTCGATCCCTGGAAGCGCTTCACGATCACCGCGATGTCGCTGCTGCCGAGCTCATCCTCGGCGCGGCGCAGTCCGCCCGGACCGTGATTGTAGGCGGTGACCGCCAAGGGCCAGGAACCGAGCAGCCGGTAGTTGTAGAGCATCAGGTTCGCGGCGGCTTCGGTGGCGCTGTACGGGTCGAGGCGCTGATCGACCACGCTGTCGACGCGCATGTAGCGCCGTGCCGTCCCCGGCATGAACTGCCACAGGCCGGCGGCGCCGACACGCGAGTATGCCGCCGGGTTGAACGATGACTCGACGTGCGGCAGCGCGCCTATTTCCGGCGGCACGCCGCGCTCGGCGAGCACCCGCGAAATGGCCGGCTCATAGGCCTGTGCCCGGATCAAGCCCTCATGAAAACGGTCGGCTTGGCCGAGCTGAAAGCGGATGCGGTCGATGGCCTGGCGAAACTGCTCGGGCGTGGTCTTCTCGCCGAACGCATCCAGGATGCGGCGTTCGTGCGCGGTCAGATTGTCGGTGTCACCGGCGGCAAATCGCCGCAGCAATTGCGCGTAGCGGGCCTTGGCCTGCTCGACGATTCGCTCGCGCTGCCGCGGCGAATCGGAAGGATCGAAGCGCAGCACCTCATACACCAGGCCGAGATACCAGTCATCGTGCAGCAGGCCGCCGTCGGTGGTGACCTCGGTATAGACCCGAATCCAAAAGCGCACGTCGGGTTCGAGCTCCGGCGGATAAACGAAGGGACTGGGCGGCTCGACGCCCGCCGCAGCGCCGCCCGCCGCAGCGCCGCCGGTCGCTGCGCCGCAGGCGAGGGGCGCGATCAGCAGCGCGAGAACGCCAAGCCAGCGCCGGCGCATCGGGCTAGCTCGTCGCGATGACTTGGTTCGCATTTCGGTTAGGCCGAAACATCAGCGCGAACAGCAGGAAGATGGCGAGCGCCGCGCCGGCCGGGATGGGCCAGATCGCCTGCCAATCGTGCCTCACCTGCAAACAGGCATGCGCCGCCGCCGCCAGGTCGCCGCATGCGGCATCCGGATGCGCATAGTGATTCACCACGGCTCCCGAGACGAATGCCCCGACGAAATACCCGAGCCCATTGGTCACGAAATTGATGAGCCCCTGCGCAGCGGCGCGAATGGTCTCCCCGGCGCTCTGATCGGTGTATACCTGGCCGCCGACGAAGAAGAAGTCGTAGCACACGCCGTGCAGGAGGATTCCGGCATAAATCAGCGCCATGGCGCCGCCCGCATTGCCATGGGCAAAGGCGAAATAGCGCAGCGCCCAAGCCAGCATGCCCGCCAGCATGATCACCTTGATGCCGAAGCGGCGCAGCAAGTAGGCCAGCAACAGCATGAAGAACACTTCCGACATCTGCCCGAAGGTTTGGATGAAGGCCGCCTCGGGCACCTTGATCTCGTTCAGAAACGGATTGGCGAAGGTGTAGTAGAACTGCAGCGGTATGCACAGCAGGAACGAGCCGATGACGAAGAACAGAAAATCGCGCCGCTTCAAAAGTTGCAGCGCATCGAGCCCCAGCGCATCGCGCACGCTGAACCTGGCATGCGCGCCTTTCGGCGGCGTGTGCGGCAGCAGCAGCGCAAAAACCGCCATGCATAGCGATGCAGCGGCGGCAATCTGCATGGGCAACACCAGTGCGTCGGCGTGCAGGGTTTTGCCCACCAGGATTCCCGCTGCGATCCAGCCGATCGAGCCGAGCACCCGCACGTAGGGAAAGCTGCTCGACTCCTTGAGGTGATGAAAGGCGATGGAGTTGGTCAGCGACAAGGTCGGCATGTAGCACAGCGCATAAAGAATGAGCAGTGGATAAAAGGTCGCGAACGCCGTCTGGCGCGCGACCAGCCACATGAGCCCCGCGCCGATCAGGTGCAACGCCGCCAGCAGCTTCTCGCTCGCGAACCAGCGGTCGGCCACGATGCCGATGAAAAAGGGCGAGACCAGCGCGCCGATCGCGGTCGCACCATAGGCAAGGCCGATGTTCGAATCCGTGAAATGCAGGGTCTGTCCGAGGTAGGTGCCCATGGTCACAAACCACACGCCCCAGATGAAGTACTCCAGGAACATCATCAGCGCCAGGCGCGCCTGGGTCACGGCAACTCGCGGATGCGGATGTGGCGCAGCGCCAGGGAACCGGGGTGATCGCCTTGAATGCCGATCAGTCCCGTTTTCGCCAACCCATAGTCCGGATATTTGGAGAACTTGCTCGCAGCCACTTTGGCCTTCCAATCGGGGCCGCCCAGGGTGTAATCGACGACTTTTCGTCCGTTCAGCCAGTGCTCCACGTGATCGCCCCGCACCACGATGCGGGATCTATTCCACTCGCCGTACGGCTTGACCACGCCCGCGGGGCAGGGATAAATGCCGTATGCGGCCCCCGCGGCCGTGAGACGGCTGCGGCCATCGGGCGCATTTGCATCGTCGAGCAGCTGGTATTCCGGAGCACTCCAGTAGATCTCGTCGTATTCGCGCGTGCCACGGTAAAAGATGCCGCTGTTGCCCTCCTTGCCGATCTTCCATTCGAGCTCAAGCTCGAAATTTCCGTATTGCTCCCGGCTCACCAGGTCCTCGACATTCCCATCCTTGACCAGCGCGCCGTCGAGAACGCGCCATCCCGCCGGCATGCCATCCGAGTGCCAGCCGCGAAAGGTGTCGAGCAATTGTCCATCGAACAGCGTGTGCCACTTCGCCGGCGGCGTGGCCGCAACCGCGGCGCTGCCGGCGCTCGCGAGCAGCAACAGGCCCCCCGCGACAAATGAGGCCCTGGCCATGATTCTGCTATGCATCGTGTCCTCCTACCCTGAAACCCGCCACGCGCCGCGCGCAACCGCCGGAACGAAGGTCTCCAACCCCGGCGGCGGAAAATCCAGCGTCCTGCCCTGCTCCGCGCTCATGTAAGCCGCCATCAGCAGCGCGACCACCTCGAATCCGTCATCGAAGGTCAATCGCGCCGGCTCCTTGCCGAGGAACGCCCGCACGAAGTGCCGGTCCTCGGCTTCATACCCGTAGGCGGCGGCCTCATTGGCCACCACCGGCATCGACCCCATTTCCGCATTTTGCTTCTCGACCAGGTCCTCGCCGCCGGCGCCGCGCACCTCGCGCGAGAAAAACAGATTCAGGCCGCTGTCCAGCGTATTCCAGGACATGGAGTACTCCGGGCCCAGGAGTTCGGCCGACAGCCGCAGACCGGCGCCCACGAAGCTCCAGGAGGTCGACGCCTCGCCGATCAGCACCTGGCCGTCCGGTGTCTCGAACTCGATCGATACGCTGGCAAAATCCTCGGACGGCCGCGCCGCATAGTCGATCTCGCGGCCGAAAGCCGCGGATAGCTTCGCCGCGTACGGCGCACGCGACCACTTGAGGCTGGCGATGTGCGCGGAAATGCGCACCGGGCGCACCGAGGAACGCGCCGCGCCCGGCTGGGTCAGCAGGTGGCGCACGAGCAGAACCGAGTGGCACATCATGTCGTTGAGCACGCCGCCGCCCTGCAGCTCGCCGCGCCAGAACCAGGGCGCATGCGGCCCGCTGTGCTCCTCCGCGGCGCGCGCCAGATAGGGCCGTCCGCTGCTCGCCGCGCCGCGCGCCCAGATGCGCGTGCGGCCGGTCTCGATCTGCGGCGCAAACGCCTGGTTTTCGAGATAACCATGCAGGGCGCCGGTGCGCTTGATCAATTCCAGCATGCGCCGCGCCTCGGCAACATTTCGCGCCAGCGGTTTTTCGCAGGCGATGCCGCGCAAGCTCCCCACGCCGCCTTCGATGGCATGGACGATTTCCTCCATGTTCTCGAGGCGCATGTGATTGGGCCCGGTGAGCCACAGGGCATCGATCGAAGGATCCGCCACCATGTCGCGGATCGAGGCATAGGCCCTGGCATTGCCGATATCCAGGTGGCGCGCCAGCGCGGCCGCCGAGCTCGCGTGTTCGATATTCGGACTCCACACGCCGCGCACATCCGCATCGCGCACCGCCTGCAGCGCCTGCATATGGAAACGCGCATTGAAGCCGGATCCGATGAAGCCCAGGCCGAGACGCCCTGGCGTGTGATGGGTCAGATTGCTGCTCATGCGTGCTTGGGGCCCAACCCGAGTTTTTCCAGCAATTCCGCCGGCGGTCCTTCGAATTTGGCCAGCGGGACGTTGCCGACGTAGCCGATGTCCTTCCAACCCGTCGATGTCGAGTAGAAGGCACCCACGGTCAGATCGCGGTAGCGGGAAAAGAAGGCCGCCGCCCGCGCGAATTCGGGCCGGGCGCCGCTCTCCCGGCAGATGTCGTCGCAAATCGCATGCTGCTGGGGCTCGCCGAGCTGCGCAAAGTCCTTCTTGAAGCGCCGCAGCGCCTCCGCATCCATCCACGCCAATCCCTCGATCACGATCGGACGGTCCTCGAGTTGCCGCGGATAGGGCGCACTCACCCATTCGTCGATGAAATCCACCACGCCGACGCTCTCGGCGCCGGGCGAGCGCCCGTCGTCGGGGAGGATGACATCGCACAGCGCCGCGGCGGTTCGCCGCTGCGCCGCGGACAGCGTCAGCGGCCAGACATCGCCGGGGCGATACGGCTTGAGCAGATCCGGGTCGGTGCCGTAGCCGCTCGCCGCGGGCTGACTGGTGATCTGCTGGGTCCAGGCTCGATGTTCGAGCAGCGGCACGGTGGCCGCCGCGGCGAGCATCCACTTGATCGTCGTGCGCCGGTCGGTCACAGCTCCTTTCTCCGCATCCTGTCGGCAATATGATCCGCCGCACGCCAGGCCAATGCCATGATGGTCAAGGTCGGATTCTTGTCCGCATTCGAAACGAACACCGCCCCGTCGGTCAAGAACAGGTTGTCGACGTCCCAGGTCTGGCACCATTGATTGGTCACGGAGGATTTGCGCTCCGCGCCCATGATGGCGCCGCCGACCTCGTGAATGATGAAACCGCCGGGGGAAATCGCTTGGGCGCCATCGGTCTTCACCGGCCCCATCACGCGCCCGCCCATGGCTTGCACGATTGCCTCGAACGCGGTCTGCATGTGTGCGGCTTGGCGCGTCTCATGTTCCGACCACTTCCAATGGAAGCGCAGCACCGGGATGCCCCATTTGTCCTTCACATCAGGATCGATTTCGCAGTAGGAATTCTCGTTCGGAATCATCTCGCCGCGGCCGGCGAAGCCGACGAACGAGCCGTAGTAGCGCCGCGCATCTTGTTTGAGTTTGCGGCCGTAGCTGCCGCCCGTCAGGGTGTCGAGGCCGCTCAGCGCGCCGAATCCCGGCATGCGCCTGCCGCCGCCGAACTCGATGTGATAGCCGCGCGCGAAGCCGAGCCTGCCCTTCTGCTGATCCTGGTAGCCCCACCAGGGCGCATACAGCGCTTCGCCGGTGGCCCCGTCCTCGTTGAGCGGCGGCAGGCTCTCGAGCATGGGCACCTGGCCGCGCAAACTGCTGCCCACCGTGTCCATGATGTAGCGGCCGACTTTGCCGCTGGAATTGGCCAGGCCGTCCGGGAACGAGGCGCTCTTCGAATTGAGCAGGATTCTCGCGGTCTCACAGGCGCTGGCCGCGAGCACCACCACCCGGGCATTGGCCTGGCGCTCTGCGCCGCTTTTTTTATCGATGTAGGTCACGCCCTTGGCGCGGCCGTTGGCCCCCAGCACCACACGGCTGACCATGGCGTCGGTGATGATGTGAAGATTCCCGGTCGCCAGCGCCGGCGGCAGATGCACCGTGGTCGACTGATAGTTGGCCCTGATCGAGCAGCCGCGACCGCAGTCCGTGGCCCAGATGCAGGCCGCGCGCGCTTTCATGTGGTCCGCAACGATCTTCTGCGCTTTCGGATTGCCGGGATGCAGGAGCGCCGGCGAGCGCTTGTAATCCAACTGCTGCGTCAGCACGGCGCGATGGCCGGGGATGATCGGAATCCCTAGGCGGCCCGCGCGCTGCTGGACCAGATAGTCGCTGACCACCGGCGCGGGCGGCGGCAGCAGGCAGCCCGGCGGGGAGCCCGGCGTGTTCTCCAAGCCTTCCGAGGTGCCGTACACCCCGATCAGGCGCTCCACCTTGTCATAGTACGGAGCCACATCCTCGTAGGAAATGGGCCAGTCAAAACCCAACCCGTCGCGCCGATGCGGCTTGAAATCGTAGGGACCGTTGCGCAGCGAAATGCGGCCCCAGTGATTGGTGCGGCCGCCGAGCATGCGCGCGCGCCACCAGGTGAAGCGCCGGCTGGGATCGCTGGTCGACTGCACATACGGTTCGCCCGGTACCGTCCAGCCCCCATCGACCGTGGAATCGTAGAAGCCGAAAGCCTTCTCCGGCGACGCAGTTGCGCGCAACGGCGCCTGGTCCGGGGTCTGAAACATCGGTGTTTCTTGCTCAGGCACGTAGTTGCGGCCCGCCTCCAGCATCAGCACGCTGATGCCTTCCATGCTCAAGGTATAGGCGGTCTGTCCGCCCGCCGCGCCGGAGCCGACGACGATGACGTCGTACTGTTGGTTGGCGGGCGCCCGGGAACTCACGCGCGGTGTCGGTCGGCTACGCGCAGACTATCCGCACTTCGAATCGCCGCAATTCAGGCAGGTGTTGCAGCCATCCATCATCACCACCGCCGCAGTGCTGCACTTCGAGCACAGCTGGGCGCCTTCCGGGAAGTGCGATTTTGAAAAAGCGTCGGTCTGCTTGGTGCGCGCTTCGAACTCCGCGCGCTTCTCCTCCACCATCTTGCGCTGATGGACGTCGAGCTCCGGCTTCTTGAGCAGCCCGATGGACTGCAGATGCCGTTCGATGACGTAACCCAATTCCGCGATTGTCGAGGGCATGAATTTGCCGCCGGGCTGCCAGTAGCCTCCCTTGGGGTCGAACACGGCCTTGAGCTCATCGACCAGGAAGGTGGTATCGCCGCCCTTGCGGAACACGGCGGAAATGACCCGCGTCAGCGCCACGATCCATTGAAAATGATCGAGGTTCTTCGAATTGATAAACACCTCGAACGGCCGGCGCTGCTCGTGCGGGGTGCCCTCGTTGAGGAGGATGTCGTTGATGGTGACGTACATCGCATGATCGGACACCGGCGTCTTGATCTTGTAGGTCGAGCCCACCAGCACCTCGGGACGCTCGAGCTTCTCGTGCATCCAGATGACGTTGTCCTGGGCCTTCGGCGCGTCTTTGGGCGCCGCCGCAGCCGCTTCCTTCGCCTCCGGCTTCTGTACCCGGTACTTGGCGATCTTCTTGCCGATTGTGATGTGGGCCATGTCAGAATTTCCCGTAATAGCCTTCTTTGAGCGCATCGAAGAGATTCGCGGCGGTATGCATCTCGCCGTCGTATTCGATCTCCTGATCGCCGCGCGCCTCGACTTCGGTGCCGTCTTCCAAGGTGAAGACGTAGGTCGTGTTCTTCAAGTCGTCCTCTTTGACCAATACGCCCTGGAAGGCTTCCGGATTGAAGCGGAACGTCGTACAGCCCTTGAGACCGGAGTCGTAGGCGTACATATAGATGTTCTTGAAGTCCTCGTACTTGTAATCGGTGGGCACGTTTGCCGTCTTCGATATCGACGAGTCGATCCACAGCTGAGCGGCGGCCTGGATGTCCACGTGCTCCTTGGGTCCGATGTCATCGGCCGAAATGAAGTAGTCCGGCAGCTTCTCGCCGGCTGCCTGCGAGTTCGCCATGGCGCGCGGGTTGACCAGCTCGCGGTAGGCCAGCAGCTCGAACGAGAACACGTCGACCTTTTCCTTGGACTTCTTGCCCTCGCGCAGCACGTTGCGGAAGTAGTGGTGCGCAAAGGAGGGCTCGATGCCGTTGGATGCATTGTTGGCGAGCGACAGGGAAATGGTGCCGGTGGGCGCAATCGAGGTGTGGTGCGTGAAGCGCGCGCCGACCTCGGCCAGCTCATCGACCAATTCCGGCGAGGCTTCGGCGATGCGCTGCATGTAGCGGCTGTAGCGCGCGTGCAGCACCCGGCCGGGCACGCGGGCACCGGCCCGCCAGCCATCCTTCGCCATCTCGGGGCGTTTGCGCAGCATCTCGCGCGTGACCGTGAATTCCTCGTTCATGATCGGCGCCGGACCCTTCTCCTTGGCAAGATCGAGCGCCGCCTCCCAGCCCGCCACCGCCATTTCGCGCGAAACACTCTGGGTGAACGCCACCGACTTCTTCGAGCCGTACTTCATGCACAGCATGGTGATGGTGGAACCCAGTCCCAGGAACCCCATGCCGTGACGGCGCTTGCGCATGATTTCATCGCGCTGCTGCGCCAGCGGCAGCCCGTTGACCTCGACCACGTTGTCGAGCATGCGCGTGAACACCTTCACCACCTTGCGGTAGGTTTCCCAGTCGAAGCGCGCATCTTCGGTGAATGGATCGACCACGAATTTGGTGAGATTCACCGAGCCCAGCAGGCAGGAGCCGTACGCCGGCAGCGGCTGCTCGCCGCATTGCCCGGTCACGAGGCCATTGAATATGACGGTGTTGCAATCCTCTTGCGTGGTATCGAATACGGCTTCCCGCCCCGCGCGCGTGATCTCAGCGATTCGGCTCGTGAAACGCTGCGATTTATTGAGCGCCTTACCTTGCGCCCACTGCGCGTATTTCGTGTTCTTCTCTTCTGTCATGAACCCAATTTTCGCCATGAAATAGTCGCGCGATTCGCCATCGACGATCAGCTCGTAGTCCGCCTTGCAGGCGTACTCTTTCGCACCACCCTTGCGGTCGGGTAGGAAACGGTTGCCGGCTTCGCGGCGCTTCAACACGCGCGCGAAGATGCCGAAATTGGCCAGCAGCATCTGCACGTCCTTGAGCAGTGACGGATGACTGGACGCGAGCCGCAGCGAGCAACTCATGGCGTCATTGCCCGAGGCGTTCACCGTGCCATCCGTCTGAAACAATCCGCGCAGATAGCCCTTGACGCACTCCTCATTGCCGCGCCAAACGATTTCCGGAACCTTGAGCTTGGTCTCGGCGGTAAATCCGTACTGCGCCAGCACTCGAGCGAGGATCACCGACCGGATCATCACCATGTTGCGCTCTGGCACCGCAACCGCGTTCACGCAGTAGTTCCTTGGGCGCTCCGCAAATCCAGCAATCAATGAGTTGACGTACGCTACGACTGAGTCGGCGATGGCGCGGTCGGCTCCCCACAGATTGACGACCGCCGCCTCCTTGCCCTTGCCGCGATTCGTGAAATGGCCGTCGCCCGTGAGCATGCCCAGCAACTGGCCGAGTTCAGCGCTGCCGCAGCCGCCGAATTGACCCTTTCCGGATTGAATCAGCAGCTCATCGCCGCGCTTGAGATCCTTGAGCTTGATCTTGCCTCGACTGGTATAGAAGTCATGCCACTCGGTCGCCTTGATCTCGTAGCCATCCTGCGTCACGACGCGGTAAACCTCCGCGGACGATGAGGTCATGAAGGCTGGAACGGCCGGCCGAACCGCCACGCCCATGCCTTCGCCGAGCGCACGGCAGTCGACAGTCGCCTGAATATCGGTCCGGGCGTCGTACAGATCACCGATCCGCACCATGCCGAATTGCGTTGCCAGACGAGTGTCCGCGGTCACGCAAGGATTGGTGGCGCGGACATTCTCCGTCCACCAGTTGTTGTTCATCTCGTTCACCTTGTCGATGAGGATGAAGCCCGGCTCCGCGAAATCGTAGGTGGACGTCATGATCATGTCCCACACGCGGCGCGCCGGCAGGGTCTTGTAGATCTTGCAGGCCACCAGGCCTTCTTCGTTCGCGACGTAGCCTTCCGTGTACGGCCATTCGCGCCACACGAATTTGCCGGCGTCGGTGAGATCCGGCTGCTCGGCTTCGAACTCCTGGCGGCCGATGGGAAATGCCAGCGTCCAATCGCCGTCGCTCTTCACCGCTTTCATGAATTCATCGGTGACCAGCAGCGACAGATTGAATTGCCGCAGGCGGCCGTTCTCGCGCTTGGCACGGATGAATTCCAGCGCGTCGGGATGTCCGATGTCGAAGGTGCCCATTTGCGCGCCGCGCCGGCCGCCGGCGGAGGACACGGTGAAGCACATCTTGTCGTATATATCCATGAACGACAGCGGGCCGGAGGTGTAGGCACCGGCTCCCGATACGTACGCACCGCGCGGCCGCAAGGTCGAGAATTCATAGCCGATGCCGCAGCCCGCCTTGAGCGTGAGGCCGGCCTCATGCACCTTCTTCAGGATGTCGTCCATGGAATCGCGGATCGTTCCGGAGACGGTGCAGTTGATCGTCGAGGTGGCGGGCTTGTGTTCGAGCGCGCCGGCATTCGAGGTCACGCGCCCGGCGGGAATCGCGCCATGGCGCAGAGCCCATAAGAACGACTCGTACCATTGCTCACGGCCTGGTTCGCTCTCGACATCGGCAAGCGCGCGCGCCACGCGCTTGTAGGTATCGTCCATCGACTTGTCGACGGGCGAACCATCTTTCGAGGTCAGCCGATATTTCTTATCCCATATGTCGAAGGAGGCTTCTTGATAAGGGATGCTGCCAACATCTTTGGGCTGTATTTTGACCACCGTATTCATGGGTATCTACGCCGCTCCGTTATAATTATCGAGCCAAACCTGAACACAAATGGCGGTGTTCTCGCGAAAAAAAAGCTGGTGACTTCAGATCGAAATTGATGGGACTCGCCGGATCAGCCGAACACAACATCTTGTGTTAGAGGCGAAAGGTTACGGCGCGATGGTAATCGTCGTCAAGACTTTTTTTGCAGTATTTTTTGTCAAAAAAACACCGGTATATCAACTAGATAGCCGATTGTCCGCAGAAATTGGCTTATTACACTTTCACAAAGCCAGGTCAAGAGGAAAACGTGCAAATCGCAAGATATTGTGTTTGCACACGTTATCCACATTATGTTCCATTGACTTTGAACTGCGTCACACTTTCCCCGCCCCGCTTCGTCGCACGCCTCCCGTTGAAATGCATTTCCCAGACCCAACTTCCGCTTCACGCGCGTGAGTTTCGATTCACAGGAAATCTGGCAATAAACATTTTCTCTATCAGGAGTTTCAAGACATGACCGTCGTACGTTATGAGCCGTGGGCACTCGTCAGCCGGCTGCAGAAAGAAGTTGATCGTTTGTTTGGGGCGCCGTTGACGACGGCTGCCGATTCAGGTGCTTGGCTGCCCCCCGTGGACATCCACGAGGAGCCCAATCAGTTCGTGCTGAACGTGGATCTGCCGGGAGTCGACCCGAAGGCGGTGGAAATCACCTCCGACCAGGGCGTGCTGACCATTCGTGGACAGCGCGAGGAGTCCCGCAAGGAGTCGCGCGAGGGATTTCGCCGCATTGAACGCATCGCCGGCGAGTTCCAACGCCGCTTCAGCCTGCCCGAGAGCGCGGATGCACAGAACATCAGGGCGAAGGTGGCCAACGGCGTTCTGGAGGTCTCGATACCGAAGCTGGCCCAGGTGCAGCCGCACAAGATCACGGTCGAAGCCGCCTGAGGGGGATCCGCCTGAGGGGGATCCGCCCGAGGGGATCCGCCCGAGGGGATCCGCTCGGACGCGTCCTTCCGTGTAATATCGCGTCGATACTGGCGAGAAGGCCGGACCATCAAGTCCGGCCTTGTCTTGCCCGCCGCTCTTGGATGTTCCGAAGGACCGTGCATGAATCTGCGTCTTCAGTTTGCAGCCGCCGCGCTTGCCGCGACGGCCATGAGCGCTCCGGCATACGCTGCCGTTCCAGCCGACGCCGCGCCGATGCCGACGCTGGCGCCGATGGTCAAACGCGTCTCGCCGTCGGTCGTGAACATCGCAACGCGCGGCACCATCAAGGAGCAGCCCGGCCACAATCCGCTGCTCGACGACCCGTTTTTCCGCCGATTTTTCGAGGCGCCGCCGGATTCCAAACCGCGCGAACGGCAATTCCAGAGCGCGGGCTCCGGCGTCATCGTCGATGCAAAGAACGGCTACATCATCACCAATCATCATGTGGTCGAGAACGCCAGCGAGATCACCATCACGCTGCTCGACAACCGCACTTTCAGCGCCAAGGTCATCGGCACCGACGAGGGCGCGGATGTCGCGGTGCTGCAGGCCCGGCAGCCGAATCTGGTGGCCATGCCTTTGGGCGATTCGGCCAAGCTCGAAGTGGGGGATTACGTGGTCGCCATCGGCAATCCATTCGGCCTGCAGCATACGGTCACGGCCGGCATCGTCAGCGCACTGGGACGCAGCGACATCAATCCGGAGGCCGGCGGTTATGAGGACTTCATTCAAACCGATGCGTCGATCAATCCCGGCAACTCGGGCGGCGCGCTGGTGAACCTGCGCGGCGAACTGGTCGGCATCAACTCCGCCATCCTGTCGCGTACCGGCGGCAACATCGGCATCGGTTTTGCCATACCCGTCAACATGGTTCGCAGCGTCATGGACCAGCTCATCAAGTACGGGCAGGTCAAGCGCGGCGTCCTCGGCGTTCAGCTCTACACGGTCAACGCGGACATCGCCAAGGAATTCGGCCTCGCGGAAACGACCGGAGCCTTGGTGGCCGGGGTCGTGCAGGGATCGGCGGCGGAGAACGCCGGCATCAAGACCGGCGACATCATCACCACGCTCAACGGCATCGTCATGAGGAGTTCCGGCGAACTGCGCAATGCCATCGGCTTGCTGCACGTCGGCGACAAGGTGGAACTGGGGCTGCTGCGCGACGGCAAACCGCGCAAGGTCACCGCGCTCATTGCCGAGCGCGCCGAGGTCGAAACGGCGAGCGCGGTCGACCTGAGTCGCGGACTGGACGGGGCGGATCTGGCCGACGCGCCCGACGGCACCGGCGTGGTGGTCAACAAGGTGCAGCAGGCCAGCGCGGCTTCCCAGGCGGGAATTCGCGCCAACGACGTCATCGTGGGCGTGGGACGCACGCCGGTTACCGGCATGAAGTCGTTTCGCGAAGCGGTCAAAGGCGCTTCGGTGCTGGTGCTCAAGATTCGCCGCGGCAGCGACACCTTCCTGCTCCCGGTGCGCTAGGAGCCTGCCGGCCATGCGCCTCCTATCCATCGTCGTTTTGGGCGGCAGCGGCTTTTTGGGCACGCGCCTGGTTGCCCGGCTGATCAAGGACGGCCATCAGGTGACGGTCCTGTCGCGCGACCGCGAACGGCATAAGCACCTGCTGGTGCTGCCGGGACTCACGCTCGAGAACTGCGATGTCTACCAGGAAGCCCAGTTGAGCGAGCGCTTCCGCGGCAAGGACGTGGTCATCAATCTGATCGGCATCCGCAACGAGCGCGGTTTTGGCGGCGCCGGCTTCCGGCGCGCCCATGCTGAAATGACACAGCATGTGCTCAAGGCGGCCCGCTCGGCGGGAGTCTCCCGTCTGCTGCAGGTGTCGGCCTTGAAGGCCGCACCCGATGCGCCGAGCCACTACCTGAGCAGCAAGGGTGAGGCGGAGAAGCTGATTCGCGAGCAGCAGACGACCATGGATTGGACCATTCTCGAGCCATCGGTGATGTTCGGTCCGGGCGATGCATTTCTCAACCGCTTCGCCGGTTTGCTGGCCGCGATTCCGTTGGTATTTCCGCTGGCGCGGCCGAACGCCCGCCTGCAGCCGGTGTGGGTCGACGATGTGGTCGATGCGCTGTTGCGCTGCCTGCATGGCGGCGCGAGCAGCCGTCAAACCTTCGAGCTCGGCGGCCCGCAGGTGTATACGCTGCGCGAAATCCTGACCCTGGTTGCGAAACTGACGCGCCGGCGCCGCTGGATCGTCGGCCTGCCTAATTTCCTGGGGCGCCTGCAGGCTTTCTTCATGAATTTCGTGCCCGGCCGTCCGTTCTCCGGCGACAACTACCGCACGCTCGGCGTCGACAGTGTTTTGAGCGAGGACGGCTTCGCACGGCTCGGCATCCATCCTGCGTCCATGGCGGCCACCGCGCGCCTATACCTGGGCGCGCAGGAGGACAACGCCCGCCTGAGCCAGAATCGCGCCGCGGCCGGCCGCGCCAAGTCCTCTCCTTAAATTACCGCTCAGCCATCCCGGCCTGGCGGGCCCGGAAACGCCGCCGCCGCCGCGAATATCCATTCGCGAAACTGCGCCACCTTGGGCAGGGCCAGAAAACTTTTTGGACAGACGAAGTAGTAGGCCGACGCGTACGGCAGGGCACCCAAGCCTGCGAGCTTGAGCGTGCCTTTCTGCAGCGACCGGGTCACCAGCGTCCAGCGGCCGAGCGCATAGCCCAACCCCTCTTCGGCGGCGGCCAAAAGACCCGCGGAGTCCTCGATGCTCGGCGCGCGCGAATGCCATGCCGCCTCCTGGTCCGCCTGCGCCCACACATGCCAGGGCTCATCGCCGCTCTCCAGCAGCGGATACTTGCTCAGCGAGGTACCGCGCTCGATCATGCCGTGCTGCTTGATGAGATCCGGGCTCGCAACCGGCACCAGCCAATCGTCGAGCAATTTTTCGCTGTGCATGTTCGGATAGTCGCCGCGGCCGAAACGAATCGCGATGTGATTCGCAGTGCGCGAGAAGTCCACCAGCTCGCGCGAGGTGTGAAAGCGCAATTCGATGTCCGGATATTTGCGCCGGAATGAGCGGATGCGCGGCAGCAGCCAGATCTGCAGGAACGAGGACAGCAGGCTGATTTGCAGCGGCCCCGCCCGGCGGTGATGTTTCATCTGCTGCAGGGCGGACTCGAGCTTCTCCAGGCCCGACCTGACCGCGGGCAGCAGCTCCAGTCCCTCCTCGGTGATCTCGACGCGCCGGCCGTTGCGCCGGAACAGCGGCACCTGGATATAGGACTCCAGCGTCTTGATCTGCTGGCTGACCGCCGCGGGCGTAACGCTCAAGGCGTCGGCCGCGCCGGAAAAGCTCAAATGCGCGGCGACCGCCTCGAACACCCGCAAGGAACCCAATGGAAGTCGGTCGTACGCGGTTGGCACCTTGAGGTTTCCTCGACAGCTGACCAGGGTTTTAAATGGTACAGGGAATTACCGCCGCGACCTAAGGGCTTGCCGCCGTACCGCAGACCAGCAGATCGCGCTGCGCCTGGTCGAGTTTCGCCAGCTCGCGCACCCTGCGATAGAACGCCGGCAGACTGCCGCCCACCGCCTTCAGCTCGCGCTCGAAACCCGGCACGCAGGCGTAGTAGGTGGCAATGGACGCCAGATGCGCATTGTTGAGGTCCTGCGCGAACCAGGCGTCGAACGGCGCACGGCCGCCCCATTGCGCGCGCAGCGCGGCATAGGATTCGCGCAATGCTGCAAAAGCCTCGCGTTTGCGCTCGCGCATCAACGGCGGCGGCAGGCCGGACGCATACAGCGTGCGCAACTGCGCGCGGGTTTCGTTCATCAGAGCGATTGCCTGCAGATGGCGTTTTTGCTGCAGCAGATGCGCGGCCAGGTCCCGATCGCGGCCGAGGCCCGAAAGCCAGCGCCGCACCCCTTCCTCCTCCACCGTGGTCGCCAGCGCCTCGTTGAAGGCCGCATCGTCGTGCACGTACAGCAGCTGATGCGTGAGCTCATGGAAGATGATCGATGCCAGCTCGACGTCATTCCAGCTCACCATCGTGCTCAAGATCGGATCGTCGAAGTGTCCCAGGGTCGAGTATGCCGCGACGCCGCCCACCGCCACGTCGAATCCTCTGGCATTGAGCCCTGAGGCAAAGCGTCGTGCCCGCGCCTCGACGAAGTAGCCTCGATAGGCCACGCAGCCGACGATGGGAAAACACCATTTCTTCGCATCGACCGAAAATTCCGGCGCCGCGACCACGTTCCACACCACGTAGGGGCGGCCGATATCGGCGTATTTTCGATAGCTGCCATTGTCCGGCAATCCCAGCTCGCGGCTGGCAAAATCGCGTATCGATGTCACCGACTCGAGCTGCTTTCGCAGCTTCGCCGGGGTCGAAGGCGAGTCGATCACGCTGGAAATGGGTTCGCGCTTGGACATCAGCGCGAGCTGCCCCTCGGCGCTTTCCAACAGATAACAGCCGCCGCTCAATGCGGCGATCAGCGCAATCGCCGCCGCCGCGCGGATTGTGACGACGATGCTGTTAATATTCACGCATGCAAGTGTATCTGGTTGGCGGCGCCGTTCGAGACGCCCTGCTCGGCCTGCCCGTGAAGGAACGCGACTGGGTCGTGGTGGGCGGCACGCGGGATGAGTTGCTGCGCGCGAACTATCGGGAGGTGGGCCGCGATTTTCCGGTGTTCCTGCATCCCGAATCGCGCGAAGAATATGCGCTGGCGCGGCTCGAACGAAAGACCGCGCCCGGCTATCGCGGCTTTGCGGTCGAGTTCGGGCCCGAGGTCACTCTCGAAGAGGACCTGGCCCGCCGCGATCTGACCATCAATGCCATGGCGCAGGCGGCCGACGGCGCCTTGATCGATCCGCACGGCGGCCGGCGCGATTTGCAAACCAGGCTGCTGCGGCACGTCTCCCCGGCGTTCATCGAGGATCCGGTACGCATTCTTCGGGTCGCGCGCTTTGCCGCGCGCTTCGCGGCGCTTGGGTTTGGCGTGGCGCCGGATACCATGCAGCTGATGCGCGACATGGTGGATCGCGGCGAGGCCGATGCGCTGGTGCCCGAGCGCGTGTGGCAGGAAACTGAGAAGGCGTTGCGCGAACCCGGCGCCAGCAGGTTTTTCCAGGTGCTGCGCGACTGCGGCGCGTTGAAAATCGTGTATCCGGAAATCAATGCCCTGTTCGGCGTGCCGCAGCCGGAAAAATGGCATCCCGAAATCGACACGGGCGTGCACACCTTGATGGTGCTCGATCAGGCAGCGCTGCTCAGCGGCGATCCGCGGGTGCGTTTCGCGGCACTGGTCCATGACCTCGGCAAGGGCACCACTCCGCACCGGGAGTGGCCGGGCCACAAGGGGCACGAGGAGCGCAGCGTCACGCTCATCGACGCGCTGTGCGATCGGCTGAAGCTGCCCGGCGAATACCGCGAACTCGGCATCATCGTGGCGCGTTACCACGGCAATGTGCATCGCGCCTTCGAGCTGCGGCCCAACACCATCCTCGGGATTCTGGAGAAAGCCGACGCATTCCGCCGGCCGGAACGATTCGCACAGGCGCTGCTCGCCTGCGAAGCGGACTCGCGCGGGCGCCTGGGGTTGGAGAAAATCCCCTATCCGCAGCGCGACTACCTGCAGGCGGCGCGCGATGCCGCCGCGACCATCAGGCCCACGGCACAGGACATGGCCGACCAGGTCGGCCCGTTGATCGCCGAGCGCGTGCACCAACGGCGCCTGCGTGCCATTGAAGAGATCGTGTCCCGCTCGCGCCCGGCCGCCGTCTAGCCACGCGCATCCATCCACGCGAGCACGTTTGCCACCGTGTCGCGATAGAAACGCTCGTACAGGCCGCGCGACACGTAGCCGATGTGCGGCGTGGCGAGCAGATGCGCGGCGCTGCGGTACGGATGATCGGCCGGCAGCGGCTCCGTGTCATAGACGTCGATGGCCGCGCCGGCGATTTGACGCGCATGCAGCGCCGCCAGCAACGCCCCTTCCGCGACGATGGGACCGCGCGAGGTATTGACCAGGCGCGCACCGGGCTTCATCAGCGCCAGCTCGGCCGGCCCGATGAGCCCGCGCGTGCGCTCGCTCAACACCAAGTGAATCGATACGATGTCCGAGCGGCGCAGCAGTTGTTCTTTGGAGACCAGTTCCACCGCGCCCACGGCAGCGGTCTTCTCCGCGGTGAGATTCTGGCTCCACGCAATGACCTCCATGCCGAAGGCCGCGCCTATTTTTGCCACCTTCGCGCCCAGGTTGCCGAGTCCGATGACGCCGAGGGTTTTGCCCGATAAATCGTCGCCGATGGTGTGCTGCCACGCGCCGCTGCGCACCGCGGCGGCCTCGGCCACGATGTGCCGGGTGCCGGCCAGAATGAGCGCCCAGGTCAGCTCGACCGTGGGGCTGCCGAAATAGCCGGTGTGAACCACCTTGATGCCGCGGGCGGCGGCTGCGCCGGGGTCGATCGACGCATTGCGCGGACCGGTCGAGGCGATCAATTTCAAGTTGGGCAGACGCTCGATGGTCTCGCGCCGCAGCGGGGTCCGCTCGCGCATCACGCAGACCACATCGTAGGGGAGCAGGCGCCGCACCACGGCTTCGGGGTCGGCGAGGTGATCGTTGAACACGTCCAGCTGCGCGCGCCTGCTGACCGCCGACCAGTCGGCCATCTCGAGCGCGACACCCTGATAGTCGTCCAATACCGCAATTTTGACCTGCATATCCTCTCCTTTAGAGCGTGTGACGCAAATCCAGGAGCGCGAAGCCCGACAGCGCCCGATCCATGCCCCGCAGGCACGCCATGGCTTTGAAGCGCTCGCCCATTTCGCCCGGAAGCATCAATTGGCGCGCCTGATTGGCAAGCCGCGCGAACAGATTCTCATCGCCGCCCGCGGCGCGCCGCATTTCCTGGTCGACCTGCAAGCCCGCGAGAAAGTGCGCCTGCGTCGTGAATCCGGCGACCTCGAGACCCGCCTGCTGCGAGGCCAGTGCAAGCGCCGTGAAATCCACCCAGGCCGTGATGTCCTGCAATCCCAAATTTGCAAACGGATCGTCGCTCACGCGATGCCGGAAGTGGCACAGCAGCGTGCCGTCGCAGCGCTCCGCCAGATAGTACTGCGAGCGCGGCAGGCCGTAGTCGAACCACAGCACCGCGCCGGTGCGCAGTTTCCGCGTGACCGCTTCGGTCCAGGCAGCGAGGCGCGGGCAATACTCCGAGGTATAGCCCTCGTCCCAGCCGCCGCCGGCCGCGGCCAATTCGCGGCAAACCCGGGTCATCGCAGCATCCGCAGGTCGGGTCGACCACGCCAAGCTCCCATCTTTGATCCCGACGCCCATTTCCTCGACGCTGCTTTGCCGCCAGCGGAAGCGAGCCACCGGCAGCGCATCCAGGACTTCGTTCGCGAGAATGATGCCGTCGAAGGCCTCCTCAGGCGGCCCATCCAGCCATTGCACCCGATGCAAGAGGTGCGGCAGCCGCTTCCCGATATGCTCGCGCTGACGCGCGCGCAAATCGGCGCTGATCTCGAGTATCGAGTAGTGCCCGGGCAGTTGGTCCAGCGATTCCAGCCGCGCCAGAATGTCCGCGGCCAGGCGCCCGCTGCCGGCGCCGATTTCGACAATCGACGCTCGCGGGAGCGCGCCTCGCGGGAGCGTACCTAGCGGCAGCCCGCCTCGCGGCAGCCCGCGCAGAATCTCGGCGCATTGCAGAGCGACGCATGCGCCGAACAGGCCGGAGACCTCCGGCGCCGTGGTGAAGTCGCCGCCGGCACCCAGTTTCTGCGCGCCGCCGCAGTAGTAGCCCAAACCCGGCGCATACAGCGCCTGATCCATGAATTGCTCGAAACTCAAGAAGCCGCCCGCGGCGTCGATTTGCCGCAGCAGGTGTGCGCGCGTGCGCGCACTGTGTTCGACCGCCGCGTCAGCCGCCGTCATTTCACGCCGCCGCAGCTGTTGAGGTATCGTTGCCGCGAATGGTCGTCATGAATGACAATTTTGCCCTGCGCGGCCAGGTGGTGCTCATCACCGGCGGCGCGCGCCGCGTGGGCGCGGAGATCGCCCGCGCCCTGCATGCGGCCGGCGCCAATGTCCTGATTCACTATCGATCCTCGGGCGCCGCGGCCATCGCCTTGGCGGACGAATTCAACCGCGCACGCACCCACTCCGCGGCAATTTTCGCGGCGCAGCTTTTGAGTGCCGAGGCGCCGGAAAAGCTGATCGCCGCGACGCTGCTCGAGTTCGGGCGCCTGGATATCCTGATCAACAATGCCTCGAGCTTCTATCCCACCCCGGTGGGACGGATCACGCCGCTGCAATGGGATGACCTGATGGGCAGCAATCTCAAGGCCCCGTTGTTCCTGTCGCAGGCAGCCGCCCCCAGCTTGCGCGCGCAGCGCGGCCTCATCATCAATATGCTGGACATTCATGCGTTGCGGCCCTTGAAGGCGCACCCGCTCTACAGCACGGCCAAGGCAGGGCTCGCCATGCTGACCCGCTCGTTGGCGCGCGAATTGGGGCCGGACATTCGCGTCAACGGCATCGCTCCGGGGCCGGTGCTGTGGCCGGAAGGCGAGATGGACGAGCGCCTGAAACAGGAAATCATCGGCAAGACGGCGCTCAAGCGCCACGGCACGCCGCAGGATATCGCGCGCACCGCGTTGTTCCTGGCGAAAGACGCGCCGTACATCACCGGCCAGATCATCGCCGTGGACGGCGGCCGCAGCATTTAGCACGGCCGCGTTTGGCTCGGCAAATCATCAGGCCGTGGGCGACGGCGCCCGGCCGCGCCATGTTTCCAGATCCGCCGCGGCGCGTTCGAGGATAACGCCCACATCGCGCGAGCTGCGGATGGCGCCCGGCTTGCTCAAGGCAATGCGCACCCAGGCAACATTGAATTCCTCCAGTATGAGCATGGCGACATGCTCGGCCAGGGTCTCCACCAGGTGAAAGCTCGACGCTTCGATGAAGGCCAGCACGCGCTTGGCGACGCGTTTGTAGTTCAAGGTATCGTCGATGGAATCACTGAGCGCGGCCTTGCGGATGTCGGCGCTGAATTCGAGATCGAGCACCACGGCCTGTTTGACCTGTCTTTCCCAATCGAAAATGCCGACGATGGTTTCGGTCTTGAGCGCGTGAATGAATATCTTGTCCATGGAAAATTCTTAAACCCCCAGGCTTCCGAGTTCCCAATTCGCCCGCGCGCTCATGCAAAGTCCGCCGCGCATGCCCGCCGCCAGCCGCAGGCAGCCGGCCAGCGCAATCATGGCGCCGTTGTCGGTGCAAAATTCGGTACGCGGAAAATACACCCCGACGTCAAGATCCCGCGCCGTGGCCGCGATGATGGCGCGCAGGCGTCGATTTGCGCCCACGCCCCCGGCGATCACCAGACGCCGATGACCCGTTTGCCGGAGCGCGCGCCGGCACTTCTCGGCCAGCGTCTCAACCGCGGCTTCCTCGAAGGCCCGCGCCACGTCGGCACGCACCGGCTGCTGCAAATCGCGGCCGCGCAAGGCTACTAGGGCGGCGGTTTTCAGGCCACTGAAACTGAAATCCAAGCCGGGCCGGTCCAGCATGGGCCGGGGAAAGCTGAATTCGCCCTCACGTCCGTGTACCGCCAGGTCGGCCAGTGCTGCGCCGCCGGGATACGGCAGTCCGAGCAGCTTCGCGGTCTTATCGAAGGCCTCGCCCACCGCGTCATCCAAGGTCTCGCCCAGGATGCGGTAGCGCCCCAAGGCGGCGACGTCGATCAGCTGGGTGTGTCCCCCGGAGACCAGCAGCGCGAGAAAGGGAAAGGCCGGCGCATTGGGCTCCAACAACGGCGCCAATAGGTGCCCTTCCAGGTGGTGTACACCTAAGGCAGGCTTGCCCCACGCCAAACCCAAGGCCGTGGCGAATCCCTCCCCCACCAGCAGGGCGCCGATCAGGCCAGGGCCGGCCGTATACGCTATGCCGTCGATCGAACTTCGATCCGATTCAGCCTCGGCCAGCGCCTCTCTGACCAGCGGCAGCAGACGCCTTACATGGTCCCGGGAGGCCAGTTCCGGCACCACGCCCCCGTAGGCCCGGTGCATCGCCACCTGGCTGTGCAGGCAATGTGACAGCAGGCCGGCCGCCTGGTCGTAGACGGCGACCGCGGTCTCATCGCATGAGCTCTCGATGCCTAAAACACGCATATTTTTGCCTTTTGCGGAGACGCACTTTAGAATGCGCCCCCCTGCCGCCCGAATCCTTAGGCGGCCGTGCCACCAGTTGAGGTTTGAATGCCCAGCGTTCGCGTTCGTGAGAATGAATACTTTGATGCCGCCCTGCGTCGCTTCAAGCGTGCCTGTGAAAAGGCGGGCGTCCTCACCGAGCTGCGGCGCCGTGAATTCTACGAGAAGCCGACCCAGGAACGTAAGCGAAAAAAGGCCGCCGCGGTCAAACGGCACTTGAAGCGCCTGTCGCGCGAGAATATGCGCGGCACCGGACAGCAGCCGGCCAGTCCGCCGCCGGCCGCCCCCTCCCGCCCGTCGTACTAAGGGCACTGGTCGCGGTTTGAGCACCCTCAAAGAGCGAATTACCGATGATATGAAGGCGGCGATGCGCTCCGGCGAGAAGGAGCGCCTCGGCGTCATTCGTATGCTCACCGCTGCCATCAAGCAGCGTGAAGTCGACGAACGCATCACCCTGAACGACTCACAGGTATTGAGCGTTTTGGAAAAGATGATCAAGCAGCGCAAGGAATCGGTCGAGCAGTTCAAGGCCGGGAACCGCCAGGACCTGGTCGACAAGGAAGCCGCGGAAATCACCTTGCTGCAGGGCTACATGCCCTCGCAGCTGAACGATGCCGAACTCGATGCGCTGATCGGCGAGGCCATCGCGTCCACCGGCGCTGCCAGCATCAAGGACATGGGCAAGGTCATGGGCATCATCAAGGCCAAGGCCCAGGGCCGTGCCGACATGGGCGCGGTCGGCGCTAAAATCAAAGCCAGGCTCGGCGGATAACCTAAGAGCCCGCGCGGCTATTCCACGTTGGGGGGCGGTCAATGACCGGCCGGATTCCAGACTCGTTTCTCGACGAACTCATTTCGCGCTCGGATATCGTGGAGATCATCAGCGCGCGGGTACCGCTTAAAAAGGCCGGGCGCGAATTCAAGGCCTGCTGCCCTTTCCACAACGAGAAATCTCCGTCGTTCTCGGTGAGCGCCGAGAAGCAGTTCTATCACTGTTTCGGCTGCGGGGCGCACGGCACCGTCATCGGCTTTCTCATGCAGTACGAGAAGATGGAATTCCTCGATGCGGTGGCCGATCTGGCGCAGCGCGCCGGTCTGACGCTGCCGCGCGAGGCCCAGGCCCCGCGCGAACCCGGCAGCGCCGACTTGCACGAACTCATGCTGCGCGCGGCGCGCTTTTTCGAGCAGAATCTGGCCGACAACGCGCGTGCGCGGAGCTATGTGCAGCGCCGCGGCATCGATGCAAAAACCTGCGAGAGGTTCAGCTTAGGCTACGCGCCCGACTCCTGGGACGCCTTGTTGAAGCGCTTTGGAGAGCAGGAAGACGAGCGCCGCCGGCTGCTGCAGGTCGGGCTCATTTTGGAGCGCAGTGCGGAGAAAACCAGCGGTTTCTATGACCGCTTCCGCGACCGGCTGATGTTCCCGATTCGGGATGGGCGCGGCCGGGTGATCGGGTTCGGCGGCCGGGTGATCGACCAGGGCGAGCCCAAGTACATGAATTCGCCGGAAACACCCTTGTTCCACAAGGGACGCGAGCTTTACGGACTGTACGAGGCGCGACAGGCGCGCGGCGATTTCAAGCGACTCCTGATCGTCGAGGGCTATATGGATGTGGTGCGCCTGCACCAGGCTGGGATTACCTATGCCGTGGCCACCCTGGGCACTGCGACGACGCAGGAGCACCTCAACAAGGTGTTCAAAATCACCAGCGAGGTGGTGTTCTGCTTCGATGGCGATCGGGCCGGTCGCCAGGCGGCCTGGCGGGCACTGGAGAACGCACTGCCGCTCGCGCGCGATGGGCGCGAGCTGAAATTCATGTTTCTCCCCGAAGGGCACGATCCGGACACATTGATCGCCGAGGAGAGCCCGCTGGCGTTCGAGGCCCGTATGAAGGACGCGTTGCCGCTTTCTGAATACCTGGTGCAGCAACTGATCGCCGATGTGGACTTGGATCACATCGATGGCCGCGCAAAGTTAAAAGCGCTGGCCGGACCTTTATTTGCACGCATGCCGGAGGGCATATACCGGGAAATGCTCGCCGACCGGCTCGCAACTCGCGTCGGTATTCCGGCCAACAAGCTCAAGGAGTCCTTCGCCGCGGGCGACGGCAGACGCGAGCCCAACCCGCCGGAACTACGGCCCAAAGAACGCGGTCGAATGAGTGTCGGGCGCGGCAATTTACTGACCCAGGCCATTGCGCTGCTGCTGCATTACCCTGCGGCGGGCGCCGCCATCGAGGAGCCGGGCCTGCTGAACAGCATCGATAAGCCCGGTGTTGCCGTGCTCAGGGAATTGCTTCAGCAAGCCGCCGGCAGCGGCACGGCCAGCACGGCCAGCACGGCCAGCACGGCCATGCTATTGGAGCGCTGGCGCGACCGCCCCGAATTCGAGCGCCTGACCGAGCTTGCCATGCAAGACCCCCTGGTCGCCGATAGCGCCGCGGCAGCTAAGGAATTGAAGATGGCGGTCGAAAAGTTGCTCCAGGAATACGGTCCCGGCCGGCGGATGGACGAATTATTGAGAAAAGCGGAGGAATTGGGCTTGAATTACGCTGAAAAGGCCGAATTAAGCAATCTTCTCAAATCGAAGGGCAGCCCCCGAGCGCCCTCCTAGCCCCAAGGCAAATTCCTGGCTACGGATTGGCCAGAATCGTATACTGCTCGGCTTGCATTTAAAATGCTCAGATTATTTATGAGGCGTCCACCTTGATCAAAAAAGCGCCAGCAGGCACAGCGACTCAAATCGCGGACGAGCGTCAATCGCAATTGAAACTGTTGATCGCGCGCGGCAAGGAGCAGGGCTACCTCACCTACGCTGAAGTCAACGATCACTTGCCGAGCGAAATCGTCGATCCGGAACAGATCGAAGACATCGTCAACATGATCAACGACATGGGCATTCCGGTGTACGAAAAGGCGCCGGACGCCGAATCTTTGTTGTTGACCGATGCCACGGCGGCCCCCGATGAGGAAGCGGTCGAAGAGGCCACCGCGGCGCTCGCCAACCTGGACGCGGAATTCGGACGCACCACGGATCCCGTGCGCATGTACATGCGCGAGATGGGCACGGTCGAGCTGCTGACCCGCGAAGGTGAAATTCGCATCGCCAAGCGCATCGAGGAAGGCCTCGAAGCCGTGAAGATCGCGCTCGGCAGCTACCCCGGTACCTACGATCTGCTGCTGCGGCACTACGAAACGGTCAAGGCCGGACAGATGCGGCTCGTCGATGTGATCGTCGGGTTCGTCGATCCCAATGCGCCGGACGAAATTGCGCAACCGCAGAATCCGAAGATGATGGCGCTGGAGCGCGAGGAAGCCGCCAACGACGACGACGAGACCGAGGGCGAGGAGGACGAGGAGGCGATCGACACGGGCCCCGATCCTGAAGAGGCCGCCAAGCGCTTCAGCTCGATCGCCAAGGTGCAGCATCAGTTTCTGAATGCGCTCGACAAGCTCGGCGCCAAGGATCCGAAGACCCTGAAGATCCGCAAGAGGATCTGCGGCGAACTGATGGAGCTCAAGCTCTCGCCCAAGATGTTCGATCAGCTGATCGACAACCTGCGCCAGCATGTGACCGAAGTGCGTCTGCTCGAAAAGGAAATCATGTTCCTTTGCATCAAGCAGGCCGGCATGCCGCGCAAGGATTTCATTTCCACGTTCCCCAAGAACGAGACCAGCACGCGCTGGCTCGACAAGCACATCAAGGCGAAGAAGCGCTATTCGGGACCGCTGGCGAAATTCAAGGACGAGATCGAGCGGCGCCAGAACAAGCTCAAGGAGCTCGAAGGCTTGTTCCACGTCCTGATCAATGAGATCAAGGAGATCAACCGCGAGGTATCCATCGGCGAGGCCAAGGCGCGGCGCGCGAAGAAGGAAATGGTGGAAGCCAACCTGCGCTTGGTGATCTCGATCGCCAAGAAATACACCAACCGCGGCCTGCAGTTCCTCGATCTGATTCAGGAGGGCAACATCGGCTTGATGAAGGCCGTCGACAAGTTCGAATACCGCCGCGGCTACAAGTTCTCGACCTATGCGACGTGGTGGATCCGCCAGGCCATCACCCGCTCCATCGCCGACCAGGCGCGCACCATCCGCATCCCGGTGCACATGATCGAGACCATCAACAAACTCAACCGCATTTCGCGGCAGATGTTGCAGGAAATGGGGCGCGAACCCACGCCCGAAGAGCTCGCCGTGCGCATGGAAATGCCCGAGGACAAGGTCCGCAAGGTGCTCAAGATCGCCAAGGAACCCATCTCCATGGAGACCCCGATCGGCGACGACGAGGATTCGCACCTGGGCGATTTCATCGAGGATACCTCGGTGTCCTCGCCGATCGATTCAGCGACCACGGAGAGCCTGCGTGAGACCACCCACTCGGTGCTCGCACAGCTGACGCCGCGCGAGGCCAAGGTGCTGCGCATGCGATTCGGCATCGACATGAACACCGACCACACCCTCGAGGAGGTCGGCAAGCAGTTCGACGTCACCCGCGAGCGGATTCGCCAGATAGAGGCAAAGGCGCTGCGCAAGCTGCGCCATCCGAGCCGCTCAGAGCAGCTGCGCAGCTTCTTGATGGACGACTGATTCAGCCGGCCACGACTTCCAGCGTCAGATGCCGCTCGCTGCTGAGTGAATTTGACACCAGGCAGCTGCTCTCGGCTTTTTCCAAAAGCCGCTTGGCCCGCTCGACGTCGGCGCCGGCCGCGACGCGCAGCCTGGCATGCGTATCGAAGCGCGTGAAGCGCATCTTGCCGTCGACGCGGTCCAGTGTCCCCTGGGTACGTGCCTCGAGGTGATGCCAGGAAAATTTTGATGCCGTCGCGATGGCCCGAAACCCCAGCACGAAGCAATCGGCTACCGCGGCGGTCAGCAGCCCTTCCGGAGACCATTGGTTGCCCGGGCCGTCGAATTCCTTGGGCGGCGAGGACTCGATGATTCGCACACCCTCCGCGGACAGGGGAACGTCGCCATCCGGTCGAACCGACGCATTAACGGTGTAATGATGAGGGAAAGGATGCATTTGGATCTCCGCGAATTGCGATTAGGGGCAGCTCAAGATTGAAGCCAGGTTAATCCGAACAGCTTGAGTTCTGGACTGTGATCGACCAGCCTGATCATGCGCTCGAACTTCAGGCCGATCTTTTCCAACACCGCGATCGACGGCCGGTTGTCCGGCGAGGTGATGGCGACGATGCGCGGCAAATTGAGCGTTGCTCTGGCATGCGCAAGAACCGCGGCGGCGGACTCGGTCGCATAACCTTTGGATCCGTAGGCCGCCAGGAATGCAAACCCCACATCCGGGTGGTCGAGTCCCTGGCGTTTGACCAGGCCGCAAATCCCGATCGGCGTCCCATCGTCGAGGCAGGCGGCATACAAGCCGAAGCCGTTGCGCGCATAGCTGTCGATGGGTCCATGAGCCAGATAATCGCGGGCATCGGCAAGTGTTCTGACCCCCTTGTCACCGATGAAACGGATGAACCCCGCTTCGTTCAGCAACTTCAGAATGAATTCGGCATCGCCAAATTCGAGTTCGCGCAGATCGACCCGCCCAGTTTTGATGACGCCCATGGATTGCATCGGGTTCAGGCAGCGGCTGGGGTCAGCCCGAACGCCTCCGCCAACAATGCGTATGAATGTCGTCGCGCGGCCGCATCGAAAGTCCAAGTGTTGATCACGATCTCCTCGAGATCCAGTTTACGCGCCAACGCATGCAGCTTGTCGGCAACTTGGGCCGCATTCCCGACCAGCGCCGTGGCCCTGAGCTTCTCGATCATGAACCGCTCCGCTTCGCTATAAGCATGGGCCGCCGCGTGCTCCGGGGATTCCAACGGCAATCTCAAGCCCTTTTCGAAACCGGTGCGCCACAGTTCGCGGGTCATCAGCAGACGCCGCGCTTCAGCTTCGGTATCTGCCGCCAATGCCCACACGCAAATGGTCGCTTCGGGGCGTGGGTACCGCTCGGTGGGACGATAGTTTCGCCGGTAAAGGCCGAGCGCCTCACTGACGCCCGCACCCTCGTTGAAAAAATAAGCGTAACTATAAGGAAGACCGAAATGCGCCGCGAGCTGTGCGCCGTAGTCCGAGCTCCCGAGTATCCACAATTGCGGGCTGCTGGCGCCGGTCGGAAACGCCATGATGTCCCGGTACGGATGGCCCGCGGGGAGCGCGATTCCCGACACCCAGTGCTGCAGGTCCTGCACCTGCCGTGGAAATTCCTCGGCGCCGTGTGAATGCGGGTTGAGGGCGTGCGCCGTCAGGCCGTCGGATCCCGGCGCGCGTCCGACCCCTAGATCGATGCGTCCGGGAGCGATGGCCTCGAGCACGCGAAATTGTTCCGCCACTTTGAGCGCCGAATAATGCGGCAGCATGACGCCGGCGCTGCCGATTCGAATGCGCCGCGTGGTCGCTGCCACCGCCGCAATCAGAATCTCGGGCGCGGTGCCCACGATGCTGGCGCTGTTGTGATGCTCGGACACCCAGTAGCGCTCGTAGCCCAATGCATCGCAATGCTGCGCGAGCGCGATTGAATTGCGGATCGCGACGTCCTGAGTGCTGCCCGCGGAGGCGGGCGACTGATCGAGTACCGACCATTTCATCGCGCGCCGGCTGATTCCGCCGCGGAATTGAAGGCTGCCAGCAGCGCGGCAATTTCGCGCGAGTCCGCATCGGAGGCGTGCTCGAGATTGCGCACCACGCCATCCCGATCCGCCTGCGTCCGGTTTTGACTCAGCTTCCATTTGCCGCTCAAAGCCGCGATCGAGAATTCGAAGCCGACGATCAAGGTCAACATTTTCTCGATGTACGCGGCGGGCGCATCGTCGATCTTCCATGGCGCTGAACGCGGCGCCTCATGCGTGTCGGTCAAGCCCGCTACGAAGTCCCGCAGCCAGGCCGCATCTTCGATGAAGCGCAGGGTGCCGCTGGCATGCACGACCGCGTAATTCCAGGTCGGCACCACCTCGCCGGTCTGCTCCTTGGAAGGATAGAACGAGGGCGAAATGTAGGCCTGCGGCCCCTGGAAGATCGCCAGCGCCTGCGAATCCGCCTTATAGGCGCGCCACAGTGGATTGGCGCGCGCGATGTGGCCGCGGATGCAGCCGAATGGCCCGGGCTCGTCGAGCGTTTGCACCGGCAGATGATTCGCGACCAGGCCCGCGTCTGATTGTGTCACCAAGGTACACAGAGAACGCCCGCGCATCAGCGCATGCATGATGTCGGGGCGGCTTTCGTTGAAATGAGCGGGAACGTACACGGTTCATCCTCGGCAGGCGGTCGCGCCAGCCTAGTTGTTCTCGGGCCTCCTTGCGATAGGCCGGAGTAAATTTACCTAAACATCCCTATATTGATCAAATATACAGCCATATAGGTACTTTTAGAGTATTTTATCCCGATGGATTCGGAATTTGCTTTATTTTCCTTGGAACAAGTCGCGCTGCGTCTCGGGCTAAACGTGCGCACCGTGCGCGGCTATGTGCGAAGCGGCCGTCTCAAGGCGATTCGAATCGGCAAGCAATATCGGGTTGCGCGGGAAGATTTGGAGACGATTACCGGCCGCAGCGGCCCTCACGGCATCATCGCGAGGCACCGGCAAGGCGAAGTCTCCAGCGTCATACAGATCGATGCCGTAAGCGAGTACATGGCAAGTCGAATTTCCGAGCATCTTCGCAGCGCCGTGGAGAAGGCGCGTGCCGAAGCCTCGGCACTGCGCATCGAGACGATTCACGACAAGGGACGCGCTCAATTGAAGTTGATAGTGATCGGTTCGTTGTCCGCCGCCGCCGGTGTCTTTACCCTGCTGGACGCCATCCTGGACGCTTGACAAACAAAGCGGGCGGCGCGGATTATTTCGCCCGTATGTGCAGAAACATCAAGACTTTATTCAACTTCGAGCCGCCGGTCACGGACGACGAGATCCGCGCGGCCTCGCTGCAGTTCGTGCGCAAAGTGAGCGGTTTTCACGCACCCTCGAAAGCCAATGAAGCGGCCTTCCTCGGGGCGATTGATGAAATCGAGGCGGCATCGCGCAAGCTGCTCGATGCGCTGCAAACCAATGCGCCGGCGAGGAATCGAGAAGAGGAAGCCGCCAAAGCCAAAACACGCGCAGCTTTGCGATTTTCACGAGTGGGCTGATCGACGCGGTCGAACATGCCGATGTGCTGATCGTTGGAGCAGGTCCGACAGGGCTGGTATTGGCCCTGTGGCTCACCAAGTACGGGCTGCGGGTCAGAATCATCGACAAGCTCGCGGCCTCGGGCACTACATCGCGCGCGCTGGCCGTTCAAGCGCGGACGCTCGAGTACTATCAGCAAATGGGGCTCGACCAGGCCGTGGTCGAGCGTGGCCACAAGGTTCCCGCACTCAATCTATGGGTCAAACGCCGGCAAGCGGCCCGCGTTTCGCTCGAGAATCTGGGTCAAGGTCTGACTCCTTTCCCGTACCCGATCATTTTTCCGCAAGACCAGCATGAGATGCTGCTGATCGAAAGGTTGCGCAAAAGCGGCGTGGAAGTGGAACGCCAGCTGGAACTCGTGGCGTTCGAGGATGCCGGCGCGGCCATCCGTGCGACTCTGCGCGCCGGCGACGGGGAGCAGATCTGCACCTGCGCTTATCTTGCCGGCTGCGATGGCGCGCGCTCCAAGGTGCGTGAGATTCTGAACAGCGGTTTTCCCGGAGGAACTTACGACCATCTGTTTTATGTCGCCGATGTCGAGGCCGCGGGTCCGCCGATGAACGGCGAGTTGCACGTGGACCTCGAGGACGCCGACTTTCTCGCGGTCTTTCCCCTGTCGCAGAGCGGCAATGCGCGCCTGATCGGCTCCGTGCGCGACGACGCCGCGCGGGATCACGAGCAGCTGAGGTTTGAAGATGTCCAAGGCCGGGCCATCGACAATCTCAAGGTACAGATCAAGCGGGTGAACTGGTTCTCGACCTACCGCGTTCATCACCGCGTCGCGCAGCAATTTCGCAAGGGACGCGCCTTTCTTTTGGGAGACGCTGCGCATATTCACAGCCCGGTCGGCGGTCAGGGAATGAACACCGGCCTCGGCGATGCCGTCAACCTCGCCTGGAAATTGGCGGCCGCGATCAAACAGCCCGCAAGCGCCGCGCTGCTCGATAGTTACCAGCCCGAGCGAATCGCCTTTGCACGGCGGCTGGTCGCGACGACGGACCGCGCCTTTACGGCCGTGATCAGCAGCAGCGCATTTGCGCGATTCGTACGTACCCGACTGATTCCGGCGTTCGCTCCCGCTTTGTTGCGCGTGCCTGCAATGCGCAGACTGACCTTCAGAACGGTGTCGCAGATTGCCGTGAACTATCGCGACGGCTCGTTTAACCGCGGCAGGGCAGGCAAACTCTGCGGCGGCGATCGATTGCCCTGGGTTTGCACCGGAACGCTCGGCGGCGAGTTCAACTTCGCGGCATTGAAGTCGATGGACTGGCAGATGCATGTGTACGGCGAGCCCGCCCCCGCACTGCGGGCACTGTGCGAGCGCCGAACGATCCCCTTGCACGTCTTCGCCTGGCGGCCGCCCATGAAACAGGCCGGATTACGGCGAAATGCCTGGTATCTTGTTCGGCCGGACGGCTATGTTGCGCTCGCCGATGCGGAATGCAGCGCTGCGGCGATCACCGGCTTTTTGGACGAGAACCACATCAACCCGCGGACGATGAAATGAAGAGTTCAACCGTGAAAACACTTGAAGCGGTCCGTGCCTTGTCATTGGCCGAGATGCAGGACGCGCGCCGCAGAATCGCGGGTAGCATCGTGCGCACTCCTCTTGTGCGTCTTGATTTGGGTCCCGAGTTCCCGGACATCCGTCTCAAGCTCGAGAATTTGCAGGCCACGAACTCCTACAAGCTTCGCGGTGCGGTCAATGCGGTGGCGATGCTCTCGGAGGCCGAGCGCCGGCTCGGCGTGTGGACGATCAGCGCGGGCAACGCGGGCCAGGGTGTCGCCTATGCGGCGCGGCAAGCCGGCGTTCCGTGCACGGTCGTGGCGATTGAAACGGCGCCGGCGGCCAAGATCGAACGCATGCGCGCCCTCGGCGCGAAGCTCGTGCCCGTGCCTTACGAGGCAGCGTGGCGCGCCCTGGGAGAGCGCTCCTACCCGGGCATCACCGGAACCTTCGTGCATCCCTTCGATGACCAGAATTTCATTGCCGGCCATAGCACCATGGGTTTCGAGATACTCGAGGACGCGCCGGACACGGTTGCCGTCATTGCCGCAATTGGCGGCGGCGGGCTCATCACCGGCGTGGGCAGCGCGCTCAAGGCATTGAAGCCGGGCGTCAAGATTTGGGGAGCGGAACCGGAGACCGCCGCGCCGGCGGCCCGCTCATTTGCCCTGGGATCCGCTCAGGTTTTCAAGGAATGGAAGGCCTCGTTTGTCGACGGCGCCGGCGGTCAAAGCCTGTTTCCGCGCATGTGGGAACGGCTGAAGCCGGTGGTTGAGGATTCGATCGTGGTCAGCCTGGACGATACCAAGAAGGCCATGCGCCTGATGGCGGAGAAAGCGCGGGTCATTGCCGAAGGCGCCGGATCGCTGTCCCTCGCTGCGGCGCTCACCGGCAGGGCGGGCCGCGGTCCGATCGTCGCGGTTGTGTCCGGGGGAAATATCGACTTGCCGAGGTTTTGCGATCTGATCGCATAAACGATACGGGCGCTGCCGCCCTCCAAGCAGGATGCACCCCATCCTGTCCGCCATGCGCCGCAATAAAGTCGGCGCCCTGGTGATCGTCTTGCAAACGGCCATCACTCTGGCGATTCTGTGCAACAGCCTGTTCATCATTCAGCAGCGGCTGCGCATGAGCGAACGCCCGACGGGATTGGCGGAGCGGGATGTTTTCACCATCGCCAATCAATGGGTGGGCACCCCGCCGGATCTCGCCGCCCGCGTGGGCGCCGATCTTGCGGCATTGCGTGCACTGCCCGAGGTGGTCGACGCCTTTGTATCCAACTCCTACCCGCTTTCCGATGGCGGCTCGGATGACGCGATCATGCTGGAAGCGGGCGATGCACACTGGATAACCACGGGCGCGTTGTACTTCGCTGACGAACACGCCCTGACGACACTCGGCCTCAAACTCATCGCCGGCCGTAACTTCGAGCCGGCGGAGATCGTGGATCGCAGCGAAATGGATAACAAACCGGCCGCGGCGGTCATCGTGAGTCGGGCGCTGGCCATGAAAGTTTTTCCGCACGGAGATGCACTGGGCAGGTCGATTTACCTGACCGACTACAAACAGAAGGTACCCATCGTCGGCATCGTCGAGCGGCTGCAGGAACCCTGGGTCTCGGGGGCGAACCAAAGGGTCGAGAACGCCATGCTTCAGCCATTTCGCTATGTCGAGAGTTATTCCCACTATGTGGTGCGGGCGAAGCCGGGACAATTGGCCGCGGCGATGAAGAGCGCGGAAAAGAGCCTGCTGGCAATCAATCGCGCACGAATCAACGACAAGACCCTCACCATGGTGGAGAGTCGACGCCGCGCGTATCGGGACGATCGGGGCCTCGCGATCGTCCTCAGCGTGGTAAGCGCGGTGCTGCTCATCGTGACGGCTTTCGGCATCGTCGGGGTAACGAGCTTCTGGGTGTCGCAACGGCGGCGGCAGATCGGCATTCGCCGGGCCATGGGCGCGACCCGCAGCGCGATACTGCGCTACTTTCAAACCGAGAATCTGATGATTGCGGGCGCGGGGGCAGCTGTGGGGGTCGTGCTCGCGCTGGCATTGAATTATCTACTGATGGGCAAATTCGCAGTGGGACGCCTGAATGTCGGCTTCACCGTGGTGGCCGCCGCCATTGTTCTGGTGCTGGGTCAGATCGCCGTGCTGTGGCCCGCGCTTCGCGCTTCGTCGATCTCTCCGGTGACTGCAATCCGCCATAGCTGACCGTTCGCGCCGCGCGCGTGGCGAAAATCCGCGGGCCCGAGCATACTTTCGGCGCATGCCTCAGGGAACCGCATCAGCCGTTCTGCTGATGGCGGCGCACCCGGTGTCGGCAACGATGCGTTCGTCGCCGAAGCCTGCACCGCTCAGTGCCGTCCGGTTGCTTGCCTCGCCGTATTTGACCGCGGTCAGTGCGAATCTCGCATATCTGCAGCGACTCGACCCGGACCGGCTGCTGCACAATTTCCACAGCCAGGCAGGGCTGGCGCCGAAGGCGGCGGTGTACGGCGGATGGGAGAGCGACACCATCGGCGGCCACACGCTCGGCCACTACCTGTCGGCTCTCGCCCTCATGCATGCGCAGACCGGCGACGCCGATTGCAAACGCCGCATTGTCTACATCGTCGATGAACTGGCGCTCTGCCAGGCGCAGAGCCCGGACGGTTTTGTCGCGGGCTTCACCCGCCGGCGTGGCGATGCGATTGAGCCCGGAAAGCTGGTGTTCGATGAGGTCCGGCGCGGGGATATTCGGGCGCGCGGTTTCGATTTGAACGGATGCTGGGTGCCGCTTTACAGCTGGCACAAACTGATGGCGGGACTGCTCGATGCGCATCGCCATTGCCAAATTGCCGCGGCGCTCCAGGTGTCGGAAAAACTGGCTGCCTATATCGGCGGCGTGTTCGACGCGCTCAGCGATGCGCAGATTCAAACGATGCTGGAATGCGAGCATGGCGGTCTCAATGAAAGCTTCGCGGAACTCTTCGCGCGGACCGGCAACCGGCGCTGGCTGGCTCTGTCGGAGGCCATCTATCACCGCAAAATCCTCGAGCCGCTGAGCCGCGGCGAGGACTGCCTTGCAGACATCCATGCCAATACCCAGATTCCGAAGCTGATCGGATTGGCCAGGTTGCATGAGCTCGCCGGCGAGTCGCGGCATCTGAGAGCCGCCAGTTTCTTTTGGGAAACCGTGACCCGCGACTACAGCTATGTCATCGGCGGCAACGCCGACCGCGAATATTTTCAGGCGCCGCGCTCGATCTCGCGGCACATCACCGAGCAGACCTGTGAATCGTGCAACAGCTACAACATGTTGAAGCTGACGCGGTATCTGTACGCCGAGCAGCCCAAGGCCGGCTATTTCGATTACTACGAGCGCACGCATCTGAATCACATTCTCGCCCAGCATCACCCGCGGTCCGGCATGTTCGCCTACATGGTTCCGCTGATGTCGGGTGCTCATCGGGAATTCTCCACGCCGTTCGACGACTTCTGGTGTTGCATGGGCACGGGGATGGAGAGCCACGCCAAGCATGGCGATTCCATTTTCTGGATCCAGGGCAGCGATGTCATCGTGAACCTCTATATTCCTTCGGTCCTGAGTCTTGCGCAGCCAGGATTGGGACTGCGTCTCGACACGCAGTATCCATTCGCCGACGACATTGCCCTGACCGTGACCAAGAGCGTAGCAACCGCCGGGTCGATCGCGCTGCGCATTCCGGCTTGGTGCGAGGCTCCAAGCATCAGCGTGAACGGCAGCGCATCGGCGCCACGCGTGACCGACGGGTATCTGCGCCTGCGCCGCCGCTGGCGGCAGGGCGATGTGATTCGCTTGATGCTGCCGCGCCGGCTGCGGATCGAATCCGCGCCGGATGACCCCGCCACCGTCGCCGTACTGCTCGGGCCCATGGTGATGGCCGCCGATCTGGGTCCGGCGTCCGGGCACCGGCACGGCCCGGATCCCGCGCTGGTGGGCATCGAGCCGCTGCGTGGGATGGCGGCTACATCCGAGCCCGCCGTGTTTCGAACACGAGAAGTGATGAAGCCTGCCGACCTGACGCTGCGTCCGTTTGCTTTTCAGCATGACAACAATACTGCGGTCTATTTCCGCCGCTTCACGGAAGCTGCCTGGCAACAGGATCAGATCGAATTCAAGGCGCGGCAGGTGCGCTTGCAGGAGCTCGATGCGCGTTCCGCGGATGTGGTGCGTCTCGGCGACCCCGAGGCGGAACGCGATCATTCATTGGAATCGAAGCTCTCGTATCCGGTTGTATACCGCGGCCGCCCTGGGCGCGACGCACGCTCCGGCGGATTCTTCGAGTGCAGCGTTAAATCCGCTCCCGGACCACTCATCTTGCAGGCAACTTATTGGGGCGAGGAGCGCGAGCGTCGATTCACCATTCTGATCGACGGCGTTGTCGTCGCAAGCGAACAGCTGAACGGCACCGGACCGAGTGACTTCATCGAGCGGGATTATTCAATTCCCTCGACGCTGAGCAACGGGAAGGCGCTGCTGCGGATTCGATTCGAAGCCGCAACCGGCTCTACGGCAGGCCCGGTGTTTGGGCTGAGGCTGCACGTTAGTTGATGCCGGAAAGTCCCCCCTACGTTCCGGCGTAGGGGGGTGGTCGTGTCTATTCCTGTGTGGTGGTGTCGACCGTTACCCGCGTCGCCGTCAACGTTCCCTTGATGGGTGCCGGCAGCGCAGGCGTCTTGCCATCCGGCATCAATTGATTGATCGAGAAGGTGCCGGTGTAGCTCTGTCCGTCCCGGGACAAAGTCACGAACTGCTTGATGAACGCCGGACCGCTCGAAGCGCCGGGTCCGCCGCCGGGATTGCCCGGTCCCGCCAGACCGTTGGACGGTGCCATGGGGTTCCACGATAGACCGATGTGATTGAGCACATAGGTGCGTTCGCCGGTTTGCTTCCACACGCCGATGCAGGACGCACCGACGATCGGGTTGCGGGCACCCGAGAACGTGATTTCATTGCCGTCGGCGAACCATGCGGTATTGCCATTGTCGATCGGTGCCCCGTCGGGGATGCCCAACGTGGCCATATTTCCCTTGGATGTGTACTTGAAGGACCATAGACCGACGATTGGCGCATGGAAGAAGGACGGGCCGTATTCGTCTTCCCCACCCTGCCGATAGTCGGCCTGCATGAAGCGGGCGGCACCAAAAGGCGATGCCGACAGCAGACCCGACGCCGGTAATTTCATCCCCGGAACGTCGAGACAGCCGGCGCTCGCTTGTTGAGCCAGTCCGGTTCCAAGAGCACAGAGTGCTATCAGTCCGGCGCCGCGCACCGCGGCCCGGCATTTATTCAGGTCAAGTAAACTGGTTTTGAATTTCATGAAAAAGGCTCCTGTGTTCGTATTTGAATTTCCCTTGTCGATCTGAATCGACTGGGCGCAATCTAGGCTTTACGCCAGGCCCAGTCCTTGGATAATCATGAGGGAATCGTGAGGGATTGACGGGCGGCTGCAAGGGAGATCAGTTTGGATCAAGTCGTGTACCGCTGCGGAGACTGCGAGCTCGATATCGCGAACCGCATCTTCAGGAAAGGCGGGACGGAGTTCGCGCTCGAGCCGAAGGTATTCGCGGTGCTGGCGCAGTTGGTCATGCGGCCGGGTGAATTGCTGACGCGAGATCAATTGTTGGACGCCGTTTGGGGTCATCGTTATGTCACGCCGTCGACTTTGAATCGCGTCATTGCCCTGGCGCGACGCTCGCTGGTCGATGATGCCGAGGAACCCAGGTTCATCCAGACGGTTCACGGCTCGGGCTACCGCTACGTGGGCCCGGTCGAAAAGACGGCGATGGCGCCGACGGAACCGCGCGCGCGTTTCGCTCCGCCGGCTTCCGTACGCCTTCCAGCCCCGCTGCACACCTTGATCGGTCGCGGGAATGAACTCAACCAGATCGATGCACTGCTGAACGGCGGCCGTTCACTGACGGTACTCGGGACCGGCGGCATGGGCAAAACCCAATGCGCATTGTCCTTCGCGCGAATCCACGCGGATCGCTATCCCGATGGCGTTTGGTTCTTCGACCTGGCGCCCATGCGCCGGGCCGATGAGTGGTTGCAGGCGCTGGCGCTGGCATTGGCGATAGCGCCTGCGGGCGAGCGCGAACTGCTCGCGAAGATCGCGCAGATCTTCGCGGACCGGCGTGCGCTTCTGCTGCTCGATAACTGCGATCGCCTCTCGGCTGGGATCGGAGCCCTGGCCATCGAACTGCTGCGCAGCACGCAGCACCTGAAGATTCTCGCCACCTCCCAACAGCAGCTGAGTTTCGTGGGCGAACGCGTTCTGCGTCTGCCGCCGCTGGAATTGCCCGTCGTCGGACAGCCCGCGGACGCGCACGAACTTCAGCAGATTGCGGCAGCACCCGCCGTGGCGCTGCTGCTGGCTCGAATACAGGACGCGCGGCCGGAGTTCAAGCTGACGCCGGCTTGCGCTCCCGCCATCGTCGGCATCTGCGAAAGGCTCGACGGCATGCCGCTTGCCCTCGAACTCGCGGCGGCGCGCTTCATGCTGCTCTCGCCGGAGCAAGTGCTGGAAAGGCTCGATCATCGCTTTCGCTTCTTGGTCAGCGATGTTGCCGGACGTGACCACCGGCACCGGAATTTGATCGCGCTGCTGGAATGGAGCTTTGCGTTGTTGTCGCCGGATGAACAACGCCTGTTGTGCTGGCTTGGCGTATTCGTGCAGGGCTGGAGCGTCGAAGCGGTTATCGACCTGGCAGGAGCGTTCGGCGTGTCGCCGGAGGCGGCGGTCGACCTGCTCACCGGGCTTGCCGGCAAATCATTGGCCTCTGTGGACCAGAGCGTGACTCCACCGCGCTACCGACTGCTCGAGAGCGTGCGCGAATTTGCGCTCGAACAGCTTAAGGTATTGGGCGATGAACGGCGCGCGCGGGATGCGCACCTGGCCTATGTACTGCGCATGACCGAGTCGGCTCATGCGGACATGCTTGGAACCCGGATGCGTGAACGCATTGCGCTGCTCGCGCCAGAGCACGGCAATATCGACAGCGCGTCGGAGTTCGCGGCCGGTCCGGGTGATAATCCGCAAGCGGCTCTGCGCATTGCCGGACTGCTGGCGCTCTATTTCAAGGCGCATGGTGATCCGCCGATGGCCGTGCGCCTGTGCGACCGGGCGCTGGCCGCCGCAACTTCAATGCGCAGCCGCGAACGCGCGCAGGCGGAAATGTGCCTCGGCATCAACCGGCTCTTCGGCCACGAAAAAAAGGCTGCCGATGCGGCTCTGACGACGGCCGTGACAGTTTCGCGCGAGGTCGGCGACGAATGGACCGAGGCCTACTCATCCGGCCACCTGGCGCTTTGTCGGATTCATTTCGGCCAATCTGAACAAGCTTCAGAACACCTCGCCACCGTCGAGCGCTTGGCGGAAAAGCATGATGATGAGTTGCTGCGCGGGCTTGCCGGATTGGTGCGCGGCTGGCTGTACCTGGCGGAAGATGACACTGGGAAAGCCATCGATATCCTTCGGTCGGTCCGCGATCTCAGCAATGACTTTCATCAGCATCACTTCATCGGCATGTATATCGGCCTGGCGCTTTTCCGGCGCGGCGAGCTCCCCGGGGCTGCCGTCGAGTGGCATGAAGCCATGCGAAAAGCCATCGCGGTGGGACACCTGCGCGGCATCGCGGGCTCAGTGGAAGGGTGCGCCTATTTGGCCGAACAGCTCGGCAAAGCAGAGGAAGCCTGCCGATTCCTGAGCGCAGCCGAGCAGTTTCGACAGCGTTCGGGTTCGCCGCTTTTCAGCTTCTGGTTCCGGCACAATGAAGCCGCCAATGCGCGACTGCAATCGATGCTGGGACCGGATCGCTATGAGACGCTGATCAGCGTGGGCGCGCGGATGCGAACGGAAGACGTGATCAACGAAGCCGGCGAGAGGCTGCAGGAATTTGGAGCATCGCCTGCGGATCAAGCGTCTTGAAAAATTCCCGCCGGGTCGTACTTTTTACGCAACGCCTCGAGCCGCCCGAAGTTCTCTGATCCGTAGCGCCGCACGTTGTCCGAGTCATCCTGATCGGCGAAGTTTGTCAGAATTCCCGGCAAGGCTTCGCCCGACACCCCATCGTGCAGTGCCCGGATTCCCTCGCGCAGCAAAACGGCTGCGCCCGCCGCGTCGGTGACGCCGATGAAATTCACGAAAAACCCGGCGTTGCGGTGTGCAAACGCGGAATCATGCATCGGAAATCGGGATACCGCACCACCCATGTGCTGCACGTGGATTTCACTTCTCATGGTCGGCAAGCGGTATGCCATGGCCGCGAGTTCGTCGACCGTGTTGTCGCTGAGGGCCGCATAGTTCGCGGTTTTCCAATAATAGTAGTGCCCCCGTGCCGCCGTGGGGTCCTGCAGCTGCTGCCACTGCACGTAAGGGATCCGGCCGATGTGTTCCACCACCGGTTTACCGTGGCCCCGTAACTTCGCCAGCGCCGCTTCTCCCGCCGCAGGATCGCCGGACCAGCACACGGCGAACATGAGCACGGGGCGCCCATGCCAGGCGGCATCCAAAAACGGCAGCGGCGGCCCGTGCGCGATCACCGCGAGCCCGCAGAATTCATCGGGGGCATCCGCCGCAAAATCGCGAAAAGCGCGCAAGGCTTCTTTGCCATGCTCGGCCGGATGGATGATGAGTCCCGCCAGCACGTCGCGCAGCGGGTACAACTGAAAATCAAAGCTGGTCACGACGCCGAGTCCGCCGCCGCCGCCGCGCAGGCCCCAATAGAGATCTGGGTGCTCTTGCGGAGAAGCGCGGACAAAGCGGCCGTCCGCCAGCACCACGCCGGCAGCGCGAAGATTGTCGCTGCCGAGACCGTGCTTGCGCATCAGCCATCCCGCGCCGCCGCCCAGGGTGAATCCTCCCACACCGGTGCTCGAAATCAGGCCGCCCGTAGTCGCGAGACCCTCAACCGCGGTTGCGCCGTCCACGTCGCGCCACACGGCGCCCCCCTGAACCGTGGCCAGGTGCAATTCGCGGTTCACCGACACCTGGCGCAGCCTGGAGAGGTCGAGAAGCAGCGATCCGTCGCGGATCGAACGGCCGGCCACATTATGGCCGCCCCCTCGGACCGTCATGCGCAGCCCGTGGTCAGCCGCGATGCGCACCGCGTGCGATACGTCCTCGGCATCGGCGCAACCGACGATGCAAGAGGGATGCCGATCGATGGCGCCGTTCCAGACTCGACGCGCAACGTCGTAGCCTGCATCGCCCGGCACCAGCGAACTACCGCGCAGGCGAACGCGAAGGGCCTCGAGCGCCGAAGGCTTTAGAGTTGCTGACGCGCTGTTCATCGACCACCCTCGATACCGTTTCGATGGCCTAGTCTACGTAAATGGCGGTTCCCGGTTGGTGCGAAGTTGTGATGAATTTGTGATGAGCCTGGCGTAATGCCCCTCGCCGCCTACGCCCTCTCGAACTTTTTCAGCCTCATTGAGTCTTGGTTGCCATTTTCTTGAAGCCAGGCGGCACGCTGAACACATCGGTACTCACGGCACTTGTCGAGACCGAAACCAGCTGTGAGGACACCGTCATCAAAGCCACATCACCCGGCGGCATCGCGACCGGTGCGACACCCGGTGCCGGCGCGGCGGGCGCATCCGCAGTGTCGCTCTTCTTGTGGAAGAGACCGCCGAGTTTGCCGACCACGGCGCCTGCAATGCCGCTGGGGCTTGGAGAACTGTTGTCGGTTTGGCTCGATTGCGACTGTTGCGAATTTGAATCCTTGCACTGCGCACCGCCGAGACCCAGTGTGAAGCTGCTCTTGACCGGATAGCCCTTTACGCTCTGCAACTTGGCCGCGACCTCGGTCCATACGCCTTTGTATTGGCTGAACAGGGCCTTGGCGCGTTCGGACGCGTCTTGGGAATTCGACATGTCGATTCCCATCTTGGAAACGTAGGCGGCATAGAACTTGCGAGCTTCGCTGCTTTCCGCGAAGTCGGCGGAAGTCCATTGATCCAAAACCAAAGCGATTTCGCAAATCGCCCCGGTCTCCTTGTCCTGACAAGGCTGGGTGGCGGTGATGGTCACGCGTTGCGCATCGTATCCGGCGAATTGCGCCTTCTCGCCGCACTTGGCGATGTCGACCTTGGGCGGCAGCCACGTACATTTGGATTGATCGATCGCCGAGGGCTGCTGCTTGTCCTCGCTTGAATTCATCTGATCCGACATTTTCTGCATCTGCGCGCGCAGCTGTTCGAAGGTGGTCTCGGTGTACTCTTTCTTATTCATGTTGACGTGATACAGCTTGTCCTCATCGAGCAGGACGATGTCCGCGCTCGGCCCCAAGGCATTGCGCGCCAGAAAGCCGATGAACTTGGACTGCATCTTCATATCGCTGTCGGTGCGCGATTTGTCGCCGGAGATGCTGGTCTTGCTGGTGCCCGACATGTTGGCGAACGCCATTCCGCCCACACCTTCGACGGATGTCGTGCGCTCGATGGTTATGTCCGCACGCGCGGCCACCGCGGCGAACCCGAGAATGCCACCCAACAGAATCAGGCCGGCTGACCGTATCTTTTGCATGTCCATGGAATCCCCCTTATCGTTGTTCAGATAGACCGGAATGCGGTGCAAAACCCGCCACCGTGAGGAGAATTTGTGCGGCATCGGGCACGCAGGCTCTGATTCGATACTAGAATGCAGCGGCGACGCGCAACAATGCTGGATAACCGGGTGAGGGGAAGAAATGAGCGTATGTCTGCGCAAGGGCACACCGGCCGATGCAATGGTTCTTGGAGATATCTGCCATCGGGCTTTCAAGGCGATCGCCGAGGCCCATGACTTTCCGCCCGATTTCCCCAACCCTGACACGGCGGCGGCGTTGTTTGCCGGCCACCTGGGTCACGACGGCTTTTTCGGTTTCGTGGCAGAGGTCGATGGAAAAATCGTCGGCAGTAACTTCCTCGACGAACGTAACTCGATATGCGGCATTGGCCCGGTCACCGTCGACCCTGTGCTTCAGAACGACGGTGCAGGGCGCGCGCTCATGCAAGCCGCACTGTTGTGCGCCTCGAGATGAGGCCTACCTATCCTGGCGACCTCTGTTCTTGGTGCGCCAGTGCCACCCCCATCAAACAACGTTGAAGGACCGCTCTCGACCTAATGACCCCGAGGAACCCACAGATGAGCGATAGCTCCAGGCGCAGCAATGATGTCGCAAAGCTTCACCACTAGAGTCCCGCTCACCATCGAATTAACACGGAAAATGCCTACTTTTTAGAGCTATATCCTAATTCGAACTTCGCAGTTACTCCCAAAGTTACCTCGACTATTCCAGATGGCGGCCGACTGCAAGAGCGACGACTTTATTACCGTACCGGGCTCGCGCCCATGATGACGAGAAGCTCGTCCAGTTGCGCGAACGTCTCGGGCATCGCGTTCTCCATACCGCCGTTGGCATCCAGAGCTTCTTTCGAGGGATAGAGTTCGTGCATGACCAGCAGCGTCTTGCCGCCTTTTTCCTCGAATGTAACCGTGGTGACGGCCCCACCCTCACCACCTTCGTCATTCGTCCACACGAGACGCAAGTGCGGCGTCACTTCGATGTACCTGCCGAAGAACGCCATAGGCTGCTCTGAGGCAGCGTGGCCGAACACGAAACGGTACGTGCCCCCCGTACGAACATCGGCCTCGCAGGAAAGGAAGGACATTTCAATCGACTTCGGTATCCACCATCGCTTGAGCAGCTCTGGCTTGGTCCATGCTTCGAACACGATGCGCGCCGGGGCGTTGAAGGTACGCGTAACCACGATCTCGCGCTCAGACTTCCGTTCCGCCGTGGTCTGGTTTTTCATGGGGGCAGGCTCACTCTCTTTTCTTGCGTCCACCGAGCGTCTCCTTTCGTTTCAGTTCTTCAACAACTTTGTCCAGCGCATCGAAGCGTGCGTCCCAGAGCTGGCGGTACTTCTCGATCCATGCCGCCTCTTCCTCCAGTCGGCGCAGGCCCAGCTTGCAGGTCCGCACGCGCCCAATCTTCTCCGTGGTGACGAGCCTCGCCTGCTCCAAGACGCCGACGTGCTTCTTCATGCCCGTAAGGGTCATGTGGAATTTCTCAGCAAGTTCCGTGATTGAAGCATCTGCACGCCCGAGCTGCTCCAGAACGCCGCGTCGGGTGGCGTCCGAGAGCGCGGCGAATGAGGCATCGAAGCCAGTTCGGATATACTGCACCATATGGTTCAGTATTTAACATACGGATTGGCGGCATGCAAGCGGTGGCCTGACGCGCGCAGCGTGCCCCAGGGGGTAACGCTATCCGGGCATCTTCAGAACGTTGCCGACGTCTGCGAATTAGTGGGCCCGCTCACCATCGAATTGACGCTGAAAACGCCTGCTTTCATAGGAATAACGCCAATTCGATAATTGCAGTTACCCAGGAAGTTACCCAGACACGTTGGCGCTCGCTTTGTCTTGAATTTAGGCTAGAGCGTACCAACTTCCACGTCCCGCACCATGGCGCACCAGATGAGCCTTGTCCACAAGCGCCGTTACGTGATCTTTTATGGTGTTTCGGCTTGTGCCGGTTGCTTTGACGATGTCGCTGATCGTGACATGACCGCGTTCGCGGCAGAGTTCAAGAATCTGTACCGATAGCTCCGGCAGATCGCCAAGCAAGATTCGTTCGCGTGCGATCTTTTTCTCAAGACGCAATTTCTGTTCGGTTAGCACTCCAAGGAAGTACACCAGCCAGGGCTGCCAGTCGGGGTTAGCCGTTCTGATTGTGCCTTGCGTTTGCCGAAGCGCGATGTAGTAGCGCTCCTTGGTTTGCTCAACGACGCTCTCTAGCGAGCTATAGGGTACGTACGCATAGCCGCTGCGCAAAAGCAGCAGGGTCGTGAGAACTCGCGACAGTCGCCCATTGCCATCCTGGAACGGATGGATCGCCAGAAACGACACGATGAAGACGGCGATGATCATCAACGGGTGCACGGCTTGGTCGCTGAGCGCTTTGGCAGTCCACGCGATAAGGGCCACCATCTGGCCGGGAGTGCTGAATGGCGTGGTGGTCGCAAACACGACGCCGAGGTTTTTACCGTCGGCGTCAAATGCGGCGACATCATTGGAAAGAGTTTTGTATTCGCCTCTGTGGCGCTCATCCTTGGTGGAGTATTTCAGAAGGTCGCGGTGCAGTTGCCGAACGTGATTTTCTGTCAGGTCGATAGCTTCCCAGGAAGTAAAGACCGTCTCCATGGCGTCGGCGTAGCCGGCGACTTCTTGCTCGTCGCGGCTGGCGAACGACTTAATGTCCAGATTGGAAAGAAGCTGTTCGACTTCCCTGTCGGTGAGCTTCGCCCCCTCAATTCGGGTGGAAGATGCGGCGCTTTCGATGGTCGCTACGCGTCGCAGGGCGGAAAGCCGTTCCGGCGCGATACGTCCGATCGCGCGCCACGCACCTTTGAATTCATCAATTCCACTGACAGATTTCAAAACGTCAGGGGTTATGACTAGACCTGCAATATTGGGCGTGCCATCCATTTATACCTCCAATTCCATCCAATTCACTATCTCATACGTACCTCCAATTTTCCATCCGATTCCATCCAATTTAATCTGGGCATCCGCTTAAGCGGTCGCCCACATACGCTGCTGCGGTGCCGCAAATCTCCAGTTCGTCAATGAATGGCATCCAACCCCTCTACGACCAACGACGCATTTAGAAGTGGCGTTGCGCTAAGCGGCCACCCTCTCTTTGGGACGACCGCCGCGCTTACCGTTCTCACGGGAGGCATCTGCCTTGACCGAACTGCGGCTTGCCCCCCCGAGTTTGCCAATCTGTTGCATCCACCGACGTGAACCGAAGGCGCCTTCGATGAGGCCCGGTACATAGAGATCGGCATCCAACAGCGGCCAATGCAGGCCGAGCCCGTTCGGGCTGATCTTGATTTTCCTCAACTTTGATCGGGGCGCATCTGCCAGTCCTTCGGCCATAGCCACCGGAAAGGCAAATTCGCAGCCGCCCGCGAGCGTAATCACGATCAGCCCACGTCGGGAATCATAGCGAGCGGCTTGCGCGATCGGTCCACGCGCCACCGCCGCCGCACCGCGCGCGTTCGCTGCTCTAAATTGATCTTTAGTAATTACCATGAATCGTCCTCCAGGCCGCACACAACGGTCGCACATGGGTTTGCAGTGATCGGGCCAAGCGGTTCACTTCCGGCCAAGAAAACCCAAAGTTCTCGCGCAATTCGATCGGTCCGCTTGGACAGTTCAAATTGAATACCGCCTGCCGTGGGCCCTCCCAAACGTGCACATGAGCGGGACGATGATCGTTCGTATAGATCATGACCCGAACGCGGCCGAAGCGGAGAACCGTAGGCACAACGCATTATAACCCAAGCATGGTTAGGTTTAAAGAAACACTGCTTGGCCACTCCTTGTGGGAAAGTCACATTAACCGGGAGCGTCTTTCGTGCTAACACCGATGCAGGTCCAATATCTTGTCGGCTTGTGCTGCCTTCGTCGCGATCCAGCGGCCGTCGATATCGTGGTCGGCGATCTCGTCCATGATACCGCCGCAGAAAAAGAACGCGATGTCGATGTCACTGTAACAATGCGTGCCGAAGATGGTTCTGTCAGTGCCTTCAAAGGCTACGAGGCCAAACATGAAGGCCCGCCGCTAGATGTAACCAGCGTCGAGCAGTTGTATCTGAAGCTGAAAGATATGCCTTCCCTCACTCATCGGTCGATCGTTTCTGCGTCTGGTTATACTTCCAGCGCCATAAGGAAGGCAGCAACCCACCAAGTTTCCTTATACACGTTGAGACCTTGGGAACGGCCAATGCACGAACAGTTCCAGTCGTTTCCCGACATCGGACGTCCCGAAGATTTTTTGCGGGGTTTCAGACTGTCCTGCTGTATTGGATAGATGCGCGATTAAATCTTCAGGTCCCAAGCGGCCCCGCGTCTTTCAACGTTGAGGATAGCGCTAGGGTGTTTAAGGTCGACGGCAAACCCCATGGCGCGTTCTCGACATTAACGAATATAAAAATGCCCTGTTACGCCGCTCCACAGGAATATTGTTTTCGCTTCCCTCTCCGGAAGAGGTTCGGCGCACTTTCCCTCTTATGGTGCATCTGGAGGGCGAATCATTTTCATCTACGCCAGCATGGCCTCATACCCACACGATCGATGTTCGTGAAGATCAAGTTTATTTGCGGCTCGACGGCGGCTTCTTCCAACTCGCACCGGTCACTATCTCCGGCTATCTTCAGTGGCGCAGGGAAACGCGCGTTCCTGAATTTTACGTCATGGAAAACGTGAGTTCCCAAGAAGTGTTCGCGGCTGCCACTGTGGCATCCTACGGGATCGAAGATAGCCGGATGTTCGCTATGGTTTTTCGACCGGACTCACGCGAAGCCAATATTCATCAATTCGAACTGCTTGAAAAGCATAGAAACGCTATTCGACGACTTCGTATCCCGACGCCTGCATCCGACGCATAGGCGCTAGGTGTGGACACTTGCTAATCAGCGAGCATTTATGGGGATGTTTTTCTGGCTTAACCGAACTTCGCGGATTCGACCCTGATTGAGGCCGCGCCGAGGGCGCGGCCTTCTCCCAAGCTTTTGATTTTCTTTGTTTGCAGGGCGCGCGTTTCCGCGGAAACGTCTGTAGTGCCGACCTACTCTCTGGTCAAGTGCGCAAGTCCGCGGATAATGTGATACCAGCATGTTTTTGCGTGCCAAAACTCGCAAGAAGGACGGTAAAGAGCACCGCTACTGGAGCGTGGTGGAGAACCGCCGCGTCGCCGGCAGCCGAGTCGTGCAGCGGCACGTGCTGTATCTGGGCGAGATCAACTCCTCGCAGGAACTCGCTTGGCGCAAGTCGATCGACGTGCTGGAGGATGGGCAGCCGGCGCCGCGGAGTTACTCACTGTTCCCGGAGGATCGGTGCGAGGGGTTATTGCCCGAGGAGTCGATTGTGCGCCTGAAGCTCAAGTCGATGCAGCTGCACCGCCCGCGGCAATGGGGTGCATGCTGGCTGGCACTTTCCCTGTGGCAAACCCTGGACCTGGATGTGTTCTGGGCGGAGCGACTGCCGCCGTCGCGCAAGGGAACGCGCTGGGATCTGGTGCTGTTCGTGCTCGCCGCGTATCGACTCATCGCCCCGGGGAGCGAGTGGCGGCTGCACCGGGAGTGGTATGGACGCACGGCGCTGAGCGATTTGCTCGGCGCCGATGAAGCGCTCGCCGATCCGCACGTGCTGTACGAGTGCCATGACCGCCTGCTCGCGCACAAAGAGGCGTTATTTACCCATCTGACGGGGCGCTGGCGCGACCTCTTCAACGTCACCTTCGAAGTGCTGCTGTACGACCTCACCAGCACCTACTTCGAGTCCGATCCGCCGCTCGATGAGAACGATAAGCGCCGCCACGGCTACAGCCGCGATCACCGCTTTGACTGCGTGCAGATCGTGATCGCGCTGATCGTGACACCGGAGGGCCTGCCGCTGGCGTACGAGATTTTACCCGGCAATACCAACGACTCGACGACGCTGCGCTCGTTCCTATCGAAGATCGAACATCAGTACGGCAAAGCCCAGCGCATCTGGTGCATGGATCGCGGCGTGCCGACCGAAGAGGTCTTGGCCGAGATGCGCCGCAGCGAGCCGCCGGTGCAGTACCTGTGCGGCACGCCCAAAGGGCGGCTCAATCGGCTCGAGCAATCCCTCGTGACGAAGCCCTGGCACAGTGCCCGCGCCGGGGTAAAGGTGAAGCTTCTGCCTGAGGATAATGAACTCTACGTGTTTGCTGAGAGCCTGGATCGGATCGCGAAAGAGCGCTCGATGCGCCGCCGCCAACTGAAGTGGCTGTGGGCGCGACTGGCGCAACTACAGACGATGGAGCTGTCACGCGATGCGCTCTTGATGAAGCTCGGTAGTGCCCAAAGCAAGGTGCCGGCGGCGTGGCGGCTCGTCGAAGTGAAGCTCGAGAAAACGGGTGCCGCGTTCACCTATCGTCTCAATCGCAAGAAGCTCAAGCAGGTTCGTCGCCGCGAAGGCCGGGGACTATCAGAAATTCTGTGTGTCGAGCCGGTTTGATTAACGATTGACCTCGAACCGATCACCGAACACCACAGCGAATTGAGCTTTGGCAGCGGCCCATTCGCGTGGAGGCATTTTCCACTTTTGAATGATCTCGCG
>DATAVN010000028.1:0-2778 GCA_036267715.1 Steroidobacteraceae bacterium
TGGCAAATCGCTCCCAGCCCAAACTCCGCCGTTGATCAGTTAAACGGCACGGGTTCGCACGGTGGCTGGGTATAGGGGTCCGACGCATAGGCGCCGACGTTCGGCGCGCGGACGCAGTCACGCCCGTCGACAGTGGCAGCCGTGGTGCTGACATCGTCCTTCTTGGTGACGTGCTGATGCTCCCGGGCCATCACGGGCGTGGTCAGCATGGCCAGGGCAATCAGCCCGGCCGACAGAACTTTAGATCTGGTCATCTCGGTTTCTCCAATGGATACGGAAGCCAAGACATTTTGGCTTCTCCATCTGGAAATGAGTGGAGCGAACGGCGGTTCAAATGAAAAATTTGTTTATGGTCGTTCACCGCTGCGCGAGGCGGGCGCAGGAAACAGTCACAAAGTCCGGCGCTCGCCACTGGTCGCTGCGCGCACGTACGCTCGGCGCTGATCAGCATCGCCGGCCTGCCCGGAGAGCATTTCCGCAATGGCGAACTAAGGTGCGCGAAGTTTTGGATCCTGCTTGTAACGCTCCATCGCCCAGGCAATGTCCTGTATTACATTCAATTTAGTTGTTTCGCGCAGGCGTGATGAGCTTTCTCGATCGCAATGCCTACATCCTCCTTTGCAAACAGAAAAACATCAGCAGGAAGCGCTCTCAACAGAGCAGTAGCGATCGCTTGCGCGCGAATTCTCCGCACATAACAAAAATACGGAGAACGACTATGACTACCTTCAAAATTCTGATCGGCGCCGCGCTTGTGTCGCTGGCTACAGTAACCACCGCGAGCGCGCAGTTGCCGAGCTGGGCGGTGACCAATCCGGACGTGTATCAAGCGCAATATCCGAACCGGGATATACTGAATGACGGCGCGCTGACGCCGGCGGGCAGGATGGGCCTGGAGTTCGCTCACGGCGCGGCTCCTGCCTTCGGCGCACGCCACGCGTACGCGGCCGTGGGGCGTGCTGCGACCTCGTCTACCCAGAGGTTCGAAGAGAACCGATAGTCCTGCCGAGCCGGAAACTCCGGCTTTCGCGCGCGCGTCGTTTTGCGAACGCAGGGATTCCAAAATCCCTGCGTTCGCTGTCAAGCGAGACGTCGACCTCACCGCTCAAAAAGAAGCTCGCGCTGTATGATGTGAGTCATCGTTCTCGCGACAGTGTACCCCGAGCTTTGCAATCATCACGCTCTCGCGCGGGTCGACGCTGCGTCATCTCGTCGGGCGCGTATCTTCGCCTTAAATTGACGAGAGGGTTAAATGCCAGGACGTTGCGGAGCATGGTGTTCAACCCATCCGTTTCTCGGCCACACGAACACAAACATGCAGGCCCAAGGCGATTGCGATCAGGGCTGCCCCGAAAGCACAGACAGCGGCCCAGCCAGCGAATTGCCGTGCGAGGCTTGCGCCCGCTGAACCGACCGCGCCGCCCAGAAATTTCCGCCCATGAAGATCGTGTTCAACCGGTTACGCGCTTCCGGGCGAAGCGCGTAAATGACGTGCTGGTTCGAGACCAGCGCACCTTGCTCGCCGAAGTCGAGCAGAATGACGCCGATGATCAAGCCAGCGATCATGCCCCACACTTCAAAAACCGCCCAGGACGCGAGCATGATGACGCTGCCAAGTCCGATGACGGCATGAGGACCTCTCCAGTCTGCGATCTTCCCGGCGACCGGCGCAAACAGCACGCCGACCGCACCGACGATGCCGAACAGGCCGGCGATTTCGGCGTTGAGGTGATATCGGGCATCGAGTTGCAGCGCCATGATGGTCCAGAGGGCGCTGAACGAGCCGAACAGACAGCCCTGGAGATGGTCGCCCGTCGCAATTCCGGCTCTTCCCGCCAGAGGATGACCAGAGATTTGAGGAGGGCGCCGTAGCCCTCCTGCGTCTTGGGCCGACTTCTGGGCAACACCGCCGCCAACAACAAGCCGACCGCAACCGCCGGCAGCAAGCCGAGCCAGAACGTGGCGCGCCAGCCGTAGTGGTCGCCGACAGCGCCGCCGAGGGCGCGGCCAAACAGGATGCCGCAGGGCAGGCCGCTCATCACGGTTCCGATGGTCGCGCCGCGGCGGCGGGGCTCGGCCAACTCGGCCGCGAACGGCGCGATCTGCTGCGCCACGCTTGATGTCACTCCGACGAATGCCGATGCCGCCACGAGTGACCAGGCGTCAGGCGCGAGAGCAACGGCGGCCAGCGACAGCGCGAGTGCCGCGAGTTGAATCAGGATAAGACGCCGCCGTTCGAAGCGGTCGCCCAACGGCACCAGCAACAAAAGGCCCGCTGCGAAGCCGAGCTGGGTTGCCGTCGGCACCAGCCCGACCACTGCGGCCTGGCCCGGAAAGGCGGCTTCCATGATGCCCAGCATGGGTTGGTTATAGTAGATGTTGGCAGCCGCGACGCCGCACGCAATCGCCATCACCAGGGTCAGGCCAAAGCTGATCGATGAGGACGGCAGCGGCTCGCCCGCCACCGGCCACGACCGGTTGATGCAGTGTCCAGGGTCAAGGTTTTCTCCTACTTAGCGCCGCCGTGATGATCCAGCGGTTCGCTCGTGCGGCGCTTCAGGAAATCAGGATCGATCTGCATCGACGGAGGCGTCTCGTAACTCATGAATACCGGCCGGAGCGCGTGTGATTTGAATCGCCAAACGTTGTCTTCGTTCAATACACACTCGCTGATCAAATCCGCTACCATAGGGGGATTTGACTGAAGCTTCGATTTACCACCATAGAAAATGACGATGCCGCGCGCTGTCGCGCAGCGTTCGCTGCTCGACGCTACAT
>DATAVN010000029.1:0-1826 GCA_036267715.1 Steroidobacteraceae bacterium
ATGATGAGGCCCAGCCGCACCACCGGCGCAAAGATGGCGGAGCGCGTACCGACCACCACGCGGGCTTCGCCGCGACGGATGCGATGCCATTGCTCCGCGCGCTCCTCCGGCGTCAGCGCGGAGTGGAGCATCGCCACTTCATTACCGAACGCCGAGTGAAGCTGCGCCGCGGTGGCAGGTGTCAGGCCGATCTCCGGCACCAGAAGAATGGCGGAGCGATCAAGATCGAGCGCACGCTGCATCGCGGCCATGTACACGGCGGTCTTGCCCGACCCGGTGATGCCGTAGAGCAGGTTGGCCCGGAAGCCGCCCGCGGCAAGCTGTTGCGCAATCGCATCGAGTGCCTGTTGCTGTTGCGTATTCAGCGCGAAGGACTGCGCTTTCAATCCGCTGAGATGAAAGGCCAGCGGCCGCTCCTCGATGCGGATAAGCTCTCGCCGGACCAATGTGTCCAGCGTCGTGGCGGGCACAGGCAACGCTCGCAACATCGCAACCGGCAGGGTGCCGTCGGCTCCTGCGAGTGCAGCCAGAATGGTCTGCTGGTTTTCGTTCAGCTTCGGCAGACGGGCGATGTCCAGGAGTATCGCGTATCGCTCCAGGCGGCGCGCGTCTCGCGGCGCTGCCTGAGTCTCCCGCGCAATCCACTTCTTGCGTGCCATGCCCTCGATCAGCTCGCGTGTCGCGCCGGTGGCGCGGGCCAGAGCGGCGCGCTTTGCAGGCTCGCCGCTTAGCAGATAATTCAGCACCGCGTACTCCGCTGCCTGCTCCTCAGGTGTGCGGCGTGTGCGGCGCGTGCTTCCCTGCTCTGCGCCTTCGTGCAGCGCGCGCTCGCCTGTTTCCGTGATGCGGTAGACGACCTGCCTGCGTACTTCGGCCACCAGCGGGAGCATGGTGCGTAGCACCTCCCCGAGCGGTGCGAGATAGTACTGGCTGATCCAGCGGGCAAGCTCGAGCAGTTGCGGCGAGATGATCGCTTGTTCGTCGAGAACCCGCTCGATCGCCTTCGCTTCGACGGGCGGCGGCTCGTCGTGCAGCCGGGTGACCACGCCGATCAGCTTTTCATTGCGGAATGGGACGATGACGCGGCCGCCGAGCGGCGGCGGATGCGACGCATCGATGCGATAGGTAAAGTTCGCATCCAGCGGCACCGGCACAGCAACATCGCAGAAGGCAGGCATCTGGCCCCGAGACTATCAGGACGGTAGATGTGCATGAGCCGCGATGAATCTACTTGCGCGCTGTCGCATCTCTAGAACCACGCAGGAGGAGAGCGGAATGGCCAAAGAAAGCAAAGTTGCATTTATCACTGGTGGAAACCGGGGCCTCGGCCTGGAGACCGCACGTCAATTGGGCAAGCAGGGCGTTACGGTGGTGATCGGCTCGCGCGATGCGGCGAAAGGCGAAGAAGTCGCAGAAAAGCTGCGCGCAGAAGGGGCCGCCGTCGAGGCGATTCGTTTCGATATCACCAGGCAGGCCGACTATCAGGAAGCCTACAACTACTTCGAGAAGAAGTACGGCAGGCTCGACATTCTTATCAACAATGCCGGCGTTTCGAAGGAACCATTCGGCTCGCCGAACAATGCCAGCTCCGTCAGCTCATCTGTGCTGCGTGACACCTTCGACACAAACTTCTTCGGCACGATCGAATTGACTCAGGTGCTTTTGCCGCTGATCAAAAAAGCGCCGGAAGGCCGCATCGTGAACCTGTCCAGCATTCTCGGCTCGCTGGCGCTTCATGCTGACCCGAAATCCCCCATCTACGGTTTCAAGGCACTCGCTTACGACGCCTCGAAGGCAGCACTGAACGCCTTCACGGTCCATCTCGC
>DATAVN010000030.1:0-1618 GCA_036267715.1 Steroidobacteraceae bacterium
GCCGTGCGGCACGCCGGTTTCCTGCTGCGACTGTCCGATACCGCGGCTTACCTCGTTGTAGATCGCCTCGTAATGAGCCGTCTCTCCGCGCAGCAGGCACCCGAGCACGATGATTCCGTCGAAGCGTTTCGTAATCGCGAGAACACGCGCGGCGGAGGGGATCTCCCACGCTCCCGGCACCCGCACAATCTCGATCTGCTCGCGTGCCGCACCGCTGCGCAGCAGTCCATCGAGCGCGCCCTGCAGCAGCCGCTCGGTGATCACCGCGTTCCAGCGCGACACGACGATAGCGAACCGCATGCCGGCGGCGGAAAGATCGCCTTCAATAGCCAGCGGCTTGCCGCGCAGCGGATCTTCCCATTGCCAGAATCCAAAGGCGACGCCGGGCACCGGTTCGACGGTGAACGCAAGCGACTTCCACGTGGTTGGCGCGACATTCGTGATACGCTTTGCGGCTTCCTGCACGCCGGCTGTCTGCTCGAGCCACTCCTTCGCGGCCCGGTATACATCGTCGATGGCGGTGACTTCGATCAGCACCTCGGCGGACATATGCGCCATCCCGTCCAGCAGCTCGAAGCTGCCCACGGGCGCCAGGAAAGGCGCGCCGCGGCTCGTCTCCGTCTTCCAGCTGCGGCCGGGCTCAAGGCCGACGGCAGAGAAGAAGCGATGAAGCGTGTCGTAGACGGCAGGCGTGCTCGCCGCATGCACGAAGGTGATTCCCTTGATCATTCTCTTTTGAATCTACCATCGTGAAGAACGGAAACCCTATTGCCTGCGACCGGATGACAGCATCCACTTGCCGCGTGGATGATAGTGAGTTCACAAGGAGACGCAATGGTTTACGAGAACCTGCTGCTCGAACGAGGCGACGGCTACGCGGTCGTTACGCTGAATCGTCCGAAAGTGATGAATGCGCTGAACCGCGCATTATTCGCCGAGCTCGACGACGCCTTCGTCACGCTTGCCGGTGATTCGTCCGTCCGCGCGATCATCCTGACCGGCGCAGGCGAGAAGGCTTTTGCCGCAGGCGCCGACATCGGCGAGCTGGCGTCGCTCTCCGCGACGGACGGCCAGCGTCTGGCCCAGCGTGGACAGGCAGTGTTTCGCCGCATCGAAACCTGCGGCAAGCCGGTGATCGCGGCAATCCAGGGCTTCGCGCTCGGAGGAGGCTGCGAGCTGGCCATGGCATGCACCATCCGCATTGCGAGCGAGCGGGCGCGTCTGGGCCAGCCGGAGGTAAAACTTGGCCTGGTGCCCGGCTATGGAGGCACGCAGCGGCTGCCGCGCCTGGTTGGCAAGGGCGCCGCGCTCAAGCTCCTGCTGACCGGCGACATGGTTGGCGCTGAAGAGGCCTTTCGCATCGGCCTGGTGGATGAGGTTGTGCCCGCCGAAGCGCTCATCCCGCGTGCGGAGACCCTGGCACGCGCCATCGCGCAGCAGGCGCCGCTCGCCGTCGCTGCGTGCCTGCGTGCCGTGGACGGCGGCTATGACCTGCCGCTCGATGCCGGGCTGGAGCTCGAAGCGTCGCTCTTCGGGCTGACCTGCGCTACGGAAGACAAGGCGGAGGGTACGCAGGCCTTTCTTGAAAAACGGGCCCCGGCGTGGCGGGGACGCTAAT
>DATAVN010000031.1:0-1623 GCA_036267715.1 Steroidobacteraceae bacterium
GGCCGGGCTGGAGATTCCGGAGGGCGAGCGCCTCTCGCCGCACGGGATGCGCGCCGGCTTCATCACCGAGGCCTATCTCAACGGTGCCCTCGACGAGCAGGTCATGGCCCATGCCCGGCAGAAGGACGTCAACACGACGCGCCGTTACCGCAAGCGCGCCAAGACCGTCGCCGCCAGCCCGACCCGGTTCCTCGATCTGTGATCCCCGTACCGACCTCATCGGTCGACATGGTAACGTGGCGCGGCCTAATCGTCGGCCGCCGGCCTGCTAATCCTTCTCCTTTAGCGATCGCAGCGTGCGGGTGCTGCGGGTGCATCTTATACCAATCCTCTGAGAACGTGACTCTCGTGGCTTGTCCGACGCGGTGACGGTGTGATTCAAGAAAGCGAACGCAGGAGGTTCACCATGCCAATTCCGCTCCGGGCCGATTTCGACGCGTTGCAGGTTCGGGCCGCCGCGCGGCGGAGTAAGGACGGGCCGCAGGCGCGGCGATTGCTGGCGCTGGCCGCGATCTACGATGGCGCGAGCCGCACCGAGGCTGCCCGGATCGGTGGCGTTACACTGCAGATCGTGCGGGACTGGGTGCTCAAGTTCAACGGTAAAGGCCCTGGCGGGCTGATCGATCGTAAGGCGCCGGGCCAGCCATCCCGACTGAACGACACGCATCGCGCCGCGCTCGCCGCGGTCATCGAGAGCGGACCGATCCCGGCCATCCATAGCGTGGTGCGCTGGCGGATCGTCGATCTTTGCCAATGGCTCCACGACGAGTTCCAGGTCTCGGTCGCCGAGCAAACACTCAGTCGCGAGCTGCGCGCGATGAAGTTCCGCAAGCTGTCCGCGCGCCCGCGCCATCATGCGCAGGCCGAAGGTGCAATCGAGACTTTTAAAAAAGCCTCCCCGCGAAGTTGGGCGCGATCGCGCATGAAAATGGCGTCAATTCCGGCGACGTAGAAATTTGGTTCGGCGACGAAGCGCGCATTGGTCAGAAGAACAAGATCACACGGCGCTGGGCACGACGTGGCACCAGGCCGTCGGCCCCACGGGATCAGCGAACCGCCTCGACCTACATCTTCGGCGCGATCTGCCCGAAGGAGGGCAAGGGCTGCGGTCTGATCCTGCCTTGGTGCAATACCGAGGCGATGACCCTGCATCTGGCGGCCATTTCCGACAAGGTGGCGCCCGGCCGGCACGCCGCTCTTCTGGTCGATCAAGCCGGGTGGCATATGTCTGAACACCTTGTTGTGCCCTCCAACATCACGATCGTCCCGCTGCCCGCGAAGTGCCCGGAGTTGAATCCCCAGGAGAATGTCTGGGAGTTTATGCGCGACAACTGGCTGTCGAACCGCGTGTTCACATGCTACGAAAACATCGTCGACCATTGCTGCCACGCTTGGAACAAGCTTATCGACCAGCCCTGGAGGATTATGTCGCTCGGACTCCGAGATTGGGCGCATGGGTTCTGATCAGAGAGCCCTGGTATCAGGCTCGGGCTGCAGTCAGGTTTTTTGGATTGTGCTCCAAAGAAAGCTTGGCCGCTCTTACGAAACTTTCGGCATCGACCGTAGCCAAATTGGCGACAGCGCTAACCCGCTTCAGACCCTCTGCCATTGGCTCTAATACAG
>DATAVN010000032.1:0-1515 GCA_036267715.1 Steroidobacteraceae bacterium
GGCCAGCATGGAAGTGCTCCGCGCCGACAACGCGCTGTTGGTCCTGCCCGCGATATCGGGCGTCGCCGTGATCGCGGTCGCAGGCGGCTTCGTGGCATTGGCAGTGTCGGACGGAACGTTCGCCGCGCTGCGCGAGAGCCACTCGAGTCATGGTTCGGTCCATGGCTCGGTCGAGTTCTACGCCTGGCTGTTCTGCTGGTATGTGGTGCAGTATTTCATCATCATCTTTTTCAACACCGCGCTGGTTGGCGCCGCGATTGCCTTGCTCGGCGGCGAGCGGCCGAGCCTCGGCATGGCTCTCAAGCTGGCGGCAAGCCGCATTGGACCTATTCTCGGCTATGCCATCATCTCGGCGACAGTCGGCGTGCTGCTGCGCGCGGTTGCCGAACGGCTTGGCCTGATCGGGCGCCTGATCGAGGGCGCGGTTGGCCTGGCCTGGACGGCGGCGACCTTTCTGGTTGTTCCGATCCTTGCCGCGGAGGACGTCGGACCCTGGCAGGCGATCGAGCGCAGCACCGTGCTGCTGCGCAAGACCTGGGGTGAGAACTTGATCGGCAATGCCGGCATTTCGCTGGTGATGTCGATGATCACAGGCGCCATCACCTTGGTCGGCTTTGGCGGGGCGATGCTGCTGTTTCAGCGCGGCTACGCGGTGCTTGCCGTCGCGCTGGCCGCCGCCGCGATCACTGCGCTCTTGCTGGCGATACTGATTGCCAGCGCTCTGTCGGGGATCTACGCCGCGGCGGTGTACTATTTCTCCGTCGTCGGCAAAGCGCCGGTGGACTTCGACGGCGACCTGATCCGCGACGCCTTCACGCGCAAGGGTGCATGATCCGGTCGCGCCGGCCTTGCAGCCGATTGAACCCATTGGTTCTCGCCGTCCTTGACCCCGCCCGTCATGTACATATATCTGTACATAAAGGCTCGGCCGATGAAACATGCGTCCTACACGGAACTTCGCGCCAACCTCGCCAAGTATATGGACGAGGTTTGCGACAGCCGCGATGCACTCGTGGTAACCCGGCAAAACGCCCGCTCTGTCGTCCTGATCTCGGAAGAAGAATACGAAGGGATGATGGCGACGCTCCACCTTCTGCGCAGTCCCGCCAACGCTGCGCGTCTGCTTCGCTCGATCGAAGACGCCGATGCCGGCGAGCTGACCGAACATCAACTGATTGAAGACGAAGCTGCTTCCGGCAGATGAAGATTGTCTGGACGAAAGCGGCGTGGGAAGACTACCTCCATTGGCAAAAGCACGATCCAAAAATCTTCGCCGCTGTGAATGCGCTCGTCAGGGACGTTGAACGAAGTCCATTCAAAGGACTCGGCAAGCCGGAGCCGCTCAAGCACAGTTTAAGTGGCTGGTGGTCGAGACGCATCACTACCGAGCATCGATTGGTTTACCGGGTGTCCGGCAGGGGTGAAGCGCAGCAGCTCGAAATCGTGCAGTGCCGCTATCATTATTGAACGGATTCTCTCATCCGCCCGGGCTGCGGGGGAGGACGAAGCGAGTGT
>DATAVN010000033.1:0-216185 GCA_036267715.1 Steroidobacteraceae bacterium
CGAGATCATTCAAAAGTGGAAAATGCCTCCACGCGAATGGGCCGCTGCCAAAGCTCAATTCGCTGTGGTGTTCGGTGATCGGTTCGAGGTCAATCGTTAATCAAACCGGCTCGACACACAGAATTTCTGATAGTCCCGCGCTGCCCGCTATTTCAATCGGGTCAGATTGGCGATGAACGATCTTACCCACGTCGTCCCGCCATCCTTCGAATACAGCTCCTCGTACTGGTGCGAACCCGGCTTGATCTCGGACCACACGGCCTTCACCAGGATCGTGCCGTCATTCACGCTGTCCTGGCCAATCAGCACGCCTCGGCCGTCCTTGAATTCACCGACATTCGACGACGACCACGACGCCGTCCCGACCTTGCTGTTCACGAACGATTGGCTCCACTGCCGCGCCTTCGGGTTGTACAGAAACAGCGACAACCCCTCCCAGTGTCCCGCTGGCCCGTCCGCTTCAATCTCCTCCAGCTGCGCCCGACCATCCCACACCTTGCGCACGGTCACCGTTCCATCGAGCTCGATCGACTTCGAACCGGCGTCGAACGGATCAAGAGAACGCTTGATATGGGTCTTCCACATGCCAATGTTGAAATCAAAATCGTGCCGGCCATCGTGCATCGCAGTGGCCGAAGTCGGAGGAGAGAAAAAACCCATGCCTGCGACGGCTGCGAGAACGACCGCGGTTTGCGCCCAGTGTTTCACTTGCTGCTCCAGAATATTGGTCGATGGAAAAATCGCCGTCCCGCACTGCAACTTCAGCCGCTGCGATTTTGCGGGTTAGCGTGGCTTTCGGAACTTCAGGATGAACTGATCCGTGCGGCCTTGGATGGACTTGTCGAATACCTTGATGGTGCGCGGGTCAGCGGGATTTGCCAGGATCACACTCTCGCTGTCGAAGACGAAGCCCGCCGCCTGCACCTCGCGCCGTACCGTGGCAGGATCGATGCGGTGCAGAGTCTCCGTGACATCGGCCGGGGCACCGGGTGCTGCCGTGTGGTCGAGGACGACGTAAAGACCGCCCGGCTTCAAGGCGTCGAACACGGCTTTGTTGAACGCGCCGATGTCCACCGGACCAAAGTACTTGTTATGAAGATCGTGGTAGTTCTGTGCTATCCAGAAGAGATCGAGCTTCCTGGGCAGGCGCAGACTCGCGAGCGCCGTCTCGACCGAAACTGTGATGTTGCGGTGACTGGCTGTGTAAGCCCGTAGCTCGGCCGTCGATTTCGCAATGTACTGCTGAATTTCCACCGGCTCGATGGCATAGATGTGGCCGCGGCTCCCGACGACGTCCGAAAACAGGCGCGTGAAGTACCCGCCACCGGCATTGAAGTCGGCGACCGCATCGCCCGGTTTGACCCCCGAGAATTGCAGTGACTCGACCGGCTTGCGCGCCGCATCGCGACTGCGGTCGCCTGCCGGCCGCGCCGGATCTGCGACGGCCGAGGTAATGATGTCGGCCCTGGAACCCGCGGCCTGCGCATACCCGCCGATGAGACTGCCGCCGGCGAATAGCAGCGCGCAAAGGACGGCGAAAAGCGTCAATTTCATCGGATCCACCTCGGTTTTGTCAGCGAACGTGCCCAAGGTGATCTGAAAGCGGCTCATTCAACAGGGCCACTTTATGAAAATATGGTTGGGCCACTTTGGACCGCCCGATTGTCGCGCGCCCACCTCCTCAAAGCTGCTAGATTTCAGCGCTCACCCATCGTTTTCGCAGCACGCATGGAGGTAATGCACATGCCGGCTTCAACGCCCTCTTCCGAACGACTGACCCATTTTTTGCTGGCCGCACTCGCCTTGGGCGTCTGGGGCTTGCTCCTGAAACCCCATATGCCATTCCTGTTTTCAGAGGCCCAGGCATCTTCCAAGAAGGAGGCCGCGGCAACATTCGATACGTTGACAGTACAGCGAATCAACATTGCGGATGCTGCCGGCAAGACAAGGTTGATCATCGCCAATAGCGAACGCTTTCCCGACGTGGAAATCAATGGCAAGGTCTATGTGCGCAGCATCCACGATACCGCCGGCCTCCTCTTCTTCGATCCGATGGGCAGGGAAACCGGCGGATTAGCGCTCACCAAATTGCGCGATGACAATGTGGCCAACCTGACCTTCGACTATACCTACCAGCTAACCGATGGCATCCGGATGATCAAGCAGGAGAGTTCCGATGGCACGCGTTGGAAGGCAGGATTCGACATTTACGATCGGCGTGCGTACCAGCCAGGCCACAGCGATTCCAGTCAAGGCATCCAGCGAATTTCGCTGACCGACGAGAATCAGGACGCGCATCTCGTCATTTCCGATACTGAGGGCCACCCACGAATCCGCATCGGCGTAGACAAAACCGGGACGCCGAGCATAGAGATGCTTGGTAAAGACGGAAAAATAAACTATCGAACCGGAGAATGAAGGATAAATTCCTCCGAAACGGACAGTCGCGCAGGCGGCACGCGATCTAGGGCGATTGAGGATGGTGAGGAATTACCTGACTAAGGCAGACCCATGATTGTGCACTCGATGTCCAGATGTCCAGCATCGGCTGAAACTCCGACGGATTGTCCAGCGTGGGGAAACGGATGGACATGATTCCCGGAGCAGTCTCGCCGCGCGTGAACAGCGGAGAGCCACAATCGGAGCAAAAGCTGCGAGTCGCGAGCCTGCCGCTGCCGGCACGAACCGAGTACGTCTTCGGCGTGCCGGTGATCGTTAGGTCCGACACCCGCACGATGAAGCCAGAGGCGAAAGCAGCGCCGCTTGAGCGCTGGCAGTCCAGGCAGTGGCAGTTGAGCATCGCCACTGGCGCGTGCGAGCATATGTAGCGGATCGATCCGCATGCACACCCGCCAGAAAATGGAGCAGTCATGTCGCTGTTTCCTCCTGCCGCCTAACTCGCAGACTCGCCACAACCGGCTCGCACTTGCTCACCTCGCGATCGACCATCCGCCGCGCCTTTCGTGCCGTGGCCCATCGTCCCGGATTAGATACCGGATGAGGACGTCGATGTCTACTCCGAGCATCGGCGTGACGACAACGCCATTGGGCATCAATGTAAACCTCATCCGGTCGCCCGTCTTCATCCCTAAACTGTCTCGAATCGGCTTTACCTCAAGCTACCTGCGTCGGTTGGAGTAAGCTCGCCACCATCACGACGCGGAGTCAGGCCGAAGACGAGGGATTTAAGGGCACTTTTACTCAAACGCTCGACGCCCGTAGCGGTAGGTACATTGTCGTCAGTGACTATGGAATGTATAAAGTGGCGGGCGGCTTCGACGGACAATTCGATTGGACCCAAGACTGGTCAGGCGCCTCACATTTTCTTAATTCCTGAGCGGCCCGCGCTAGCGAAAGTCTCCCGTCGCCGGTACGGTGTCGAGCACATCGAATGCGCTGCTCGGGAAGTCCCGCGCTTTGGGCCGCTGCGGCGCCGGCCGCGCCGGCTGCCGGGTCAGGAATGGCAGAATCACCGAGCCCAGCAGCAGCATGGCGATCAGCGGCAGCATGCCGGCGAAAGAGCCGGTCATGTCCTTCGCCCGTGCCACGAGTATCGGTCCGATCAATCCGGCAAAGCCCCAAGCCGTCAGAATGAGCGCGTAATTCAGACCCATGTACTTGGTGCCGAAATAGCCGGCGTTGAACGATGGCATGGTGCCGAAGCCGCCGCCGCAGCAGAGCAGCATCACGGACGTGGCGATGAGGGCCGGCGTCAGCTCGTGCACGCCGTTCATCAGAAACAGGGTGGCGGCTTGAATGGCGAACATGGCCGCAAAGGTTTTGTTGCAGCCGATGCGATCCGAAATGGCGCCCCAAAATCCGCGGCCGAGCGCGTTGAATATGCTGACGACACCGAACAGCGGCGCGATGACGGCGGCCGACATGTGGGTCAGATCATTCAAGATGAACACGGCGTTGGAAATAATCGTGATGCCGCCAATCACATTGACGAACAGCTGCAGCCACAACAGATAGAACTGCGGCGTCGCGACGACCTGCGCGGGTGAAAATCCCTCCTGCGACACAGCGTTTGCCGTGCCGCTCGCCGCGCTCCCGCAATCGCTCCCTCGAAGCCGCAGCGGCGGATTGCGAAACAACGACGCCGCGGCGAGGCCGATGATCAAGAAAGCGCTGCCCGATAGCACGAATACGTGCATGACGGCGTCGACGTCGGCGGCGGTAAACATCTGACCCGGCGCGAACCCGGCGAGGATGTGCGCTGCGTGCGCAGCGCCCGGCACGCCCGCTGCGCCGCCCGGCACGCCCGCTGCGGAAGCAGCGGCCGCTTTGGCGGCAATGACGGCACCCGCGTGCACGGCCGCCGCATGAAATCCGGCAAACCGAGGTACCAATTGGTTGTAGACGAATGCGCCGAGGCCGAAGCCGCCGGCGACCAGGCCGCAGGTGAGGCCTTTCTTGTCCGGAAACCATTTCGCGACCATGGCCACCGGCGTGATGTAAGCCATTCCCGCGCCGATGCCGCCGATCATTCCATAGGTCACGTAGAGCCAAAGCGCGCCCAAGGTTGGGGTGCCGAGGCCGGCCAACACATTGCCCGTTCCCCACAGCGCAATGCCGACCATCGCGACCTTGCGGGGACCGGCGTGGTCCTGCCAGAAGCCGCCGATCACCGCGCCGACGGCCGCCAAGGAGAAGTTTGCGATGGCATACGCCCAGGTGGTCGTGCGCAGGTCCCAGTGAAAAGCAACCAGCAGCGGCTGCGTGAAAATCGCCCAGGAATAGAGGCAGCCGATGGTCATCATGACCGCCGTAGCCGCTCCCAGGATGATCCATCGATTTTGCATGTGCGCCTTAAGATTGCCGCCTTCCAATCAAAAGATCGGATTCCGGCTCGAAAAGAGGTCATGGGCCCGCAAATGCCGCCCGTGCCGGTTGCGTTGGTCGAGGCGGTCGAGGAAGGCGGCACGATTCAAGGCATTGAGCTTTGCGGAGAATCGAACCGGCTGAGCGACAGGACCCAGGCTTTCCTTTGCATTGTGTTCGTTGTAGTCGGTATGATCCGGATTCGCCGGATGCACTCTTGACCGGAGATCCCATTGCACGCGAACAAACTTACCGCGGCCGTTCTGCTGATGTTCGCGACTGCACAGGGCATGGCGCAAGAGCATCTTAGTAAGAGCGGCGAGAAGTTGGGACAGGTCCACTTCACCACATCGTGTAACGCGGCGGCCCAGGGCGATTTCGATCGCGCGATCGCGCTGCTTCATTCATTCCAGTTCAGCCGTGCCATCGAAGGACTCAACGCGGTTCTGCAGGAAGACCCCACCTGTGCAATCGCGTACTGGGGACTTGCACTGAGCGATTGGGGAAATCCTTTTGCTCCTGGAAAAATCAGCCCGAGTCTTCTGCAGCTTGGGCGCGAGAACGCTGAACGCGGCGAGAAGCTGGGGGCAAAGACCGATCGGGAGAGCGCCTATCTCGAGGCGGTCGATAAGCTGTACGGTAACTTTGAAAACACGCCGCAGCACGCGCGTTTACTCGCCTATCGTGATGCCATGAGCGAGCTTGCCGCAAAATATCCAGAAGATCACGAAGCACAGATCTTCTACGCACTGGCGCTTGCGGTTGCAGCGGATCCCGGCGACAAAACCTACGCGGACCAACTCAAGGCCGGGGCAATTCTCGAGAAATTATTCGTTGAACAGCCGACACATCCAGGTCTCGCGCACTACATCATTCATACGTACGACGTGCCGGCGCTGGCGGGTCGGGGCCTGGCCGCGGCACAACGGTACGCTGAGATTGCTCCTGATGCGCCTCACGCACTGCACATGCCGTCGCATACGTTTACCCGTCTGGGATACTGGCAGGCGTCGATTGACAGCAATAAGGCGGCCGCTGCGGCCGCGCGGCGTCAGGGCCAGACGGCCGAAGAACTGCATGCCAGCGATTACGCGACCTACGCCTACCTGCAAACCGGGCAGGACGAGGCGGCAGACTCGATCGTGAAGTCTCTGCCGGATATCGCCGCACGCTTCGATCCCAAGGTGCTGTTGATCGGCGCTGGACCACCCACCGCCGGCTATTTTGCGCTCGCGGCCATACCCGCCCGATATGCATTGGAGCGCCAGGACTGGCAACACGCGGAGCAGTTGGCGCAGTCGGAGACGCCGTTTCTTCCCGCAAATGCGATTACCTGGTTCGCCCGGGGACTGGGTGCGGCACGATTGGGACACGAAGCGGCGGCAACCGCAGCTGCAACAGCGTTGAGGCAGATCCAGCAACGCCTGCTGCAAAACAACGAGGCTTACTGGGCGCAGCAGGTGGAAATTCAAGCCACTGCGGTCTCGGCATGGTCTCTGCTGGCGGCGGGTAGGAAGGACGAGGCTTTGCGACAGATGGAGCTGGCGGCGAAGTTGGAAGACGGCACAGAGAAGAGTGTGGTGACACCGGGACCGTTGTCCCCGGCGCGCGAGCTGCTCGGACAGATGTTATTGCAGACCGGCGCTCCGGCGAAGGCATTATTCGAATTCGAACAGACGCTGAAGAAGGAACCGCGGCGGTTCCGCTCATTGTATGGCGCGGCACACGCTGCGAAACTCAGCGGGCGCCGCGATCTCAGCCTGAAGTATTTTGAAGAACTGCTGACGGTTTGCGCGGCTTCCGACAAGCCTGGAAGAGCTGAAATCAAGGAAGCGCGCGCGGTCGTGGCAAACCGAAAGGGTCTGGCCACGCTGCTCTGAAGCGCACGCTCGCAACGTCGCGGCTTTGCCTGGGCTATGGGCCGATGGGTCAAAAGACGACCGCGAGGTGGTGCTTTGAGTCAAAATGCCCGGACTACTACAAAGCGGGAGAGACTCATGGCCGATAAAGAAGACGGCGTCAGCCGTCGCGATTTCGTTCAGGGCGCGCTTTCCGGCGCCGCGTTGATGACCGCTCCGGCGGCGGTATTCGCAGCCAGCGACAATCCCGACAAGGCGGCGGTGCTCGCGCAAATTCCCAAGATGCATGCGGAGAATGTGAAGCGCCTGCAGGAGTGGATTGCCCTGCCCTCCATCGCGGCCGAGAACCGCAACTACCCGCAAGGCGCCGAGCACATGGCGAAACTGGCCGAACAGGCCGGCTTTACCGGCGTGAAAATCATTCCGACCAGCGGCAAGCCCGGCGTGTTCGGGCGCTTGGATTCGGGCGCCAAGACCACGGTCGCGGTCTATTTCATGTATGACGTGAAGCAGTTCGTTGCCGAGGAATGGAGTTCACCGCCGCTCGAGGCGCGGCTGGTGGAAAAGCCCGGCTTGGGCACGGTGTGCATGGGACGCGGCGCGGTGAATCAAAAAGGTCCGCAAAATTCCTTCCTGAGCGCACTCATGGCCTTCAAAGCCAGCGGCAAGAAATTGCCGGTCAATCTGGTGCTGGTGTGCGAGGGCGAGGAGGAGATCGCGTCGCCGCACTTCGGCGAAATCGTGAACAACCCGGAAGTGTTTCCGCACATGAAAAACTGCGTCGGCGTGATGCTGCCGGATGCCAGCCAGGACACCGATGGCAGCGTGCAGGTCGCGGCCGGCGCCAAGGGCGTGGTGGAACTGGAATTGGTATCGGACGGCGCGACCTGGGGCCGCGGACCGAAGAAGGACATCCACTCCAGCCTCGAGGCGCAGGTGGACTCTCCGTCCTGGCACCTGGTGCAGGCCTTGAACACGCTGGTGGACAAGGACGGTCATACGCCCGCGGTCGAAGGCTTCTTCGAGAAGGTCAAACCCCTGTCCGAGAGGCAGAAGCAAATGGTCCTGGCGTATGCCAAGGCGGTGCCGGAAGCCACGCTGAAAGCCGAATTCGGGGTCGAGCATTGGGTGCACGACTTGAACTGGACCGACTCGCTCATGCGGCTGTTCTCGCAGCCGACGATCAATATCGAAGGCCTGGTCGGTGGATACACCGGACCTGGCGGCAAGACGGTGTTGCCGCACCGCGCTGTGGCAAAGATCGACATGCGCCTCGTGCCCGACATGACCGCGGCCGATACGCTGGCCAAGTTGAAAGCGCATCTGGCGAAACACGGCTTCGGCGATATCCAGGTGAACATGAGCGGCGGTTACGATCCCACCCAGACCGACCCCGACAGCCGGTTCTTCAAGGCGGTGGTCGCCACGTTCGCAAAATTGGGTGCGCCGCCGCTGGTCACGCCGCGCAATCCCGGATCGTGGCCCGGCTATCGATTCACCGCACCGCCCTTGAGCCTTCCCGCAGGCGATTTCGGCTTGGGGCACGGCACCGGCGCACACGCACCGGATGAGTACTACTTGATCGACTCGAAAAATCCCAAGATCAAGGGATTGGACGGCGCCAGCGCATCGTTCGTGGAGTTTCTCTACGCCATAGCGTGACGGCAAGGGCCGGCGGCTCGAATGCCGCCGGCTTTTTATCCCGGCAGGGCGGACCTGCGGCGATACAATGCCGCCATGAGCACCGACCCCGCACCCGACCTCGCGCTTTCCGATGATGATCTGGGCAGTTGCATGCGCGTACTGCGCGCGATCGCAGCCGATCGAGCGTTGCTCACGGCGTTGAGCCAGGAAGAGCGGCGCGAGCTGTTGATGCTCGCGGGCCTGGTCACGAGACCCGAGCGGCATGAGGTATCGCGCATGCTCAAGGGATTCAGGCGCGCCAAGCGTGCCGTTGCCAAGGAACACGACCGCGGCATCATCGAGGGCGCAGGCCTGCGCATGCAGCGCCGTTCCAAGGTATACGCGCCGCTCTGGCTGGAGCGGCCGAAGCCCGAGGCGGCCGACGCACCCGAGGCGGCCGACGCACCCGATGCGTCCGACACGCGGCCGGCATTTCGCCAGGAGCGTAATTGCTACGTGTGCAAGCGCTCCTTCGCGATCATGCATCGCTACTACGATTCGATGTGCGATGCCTGCGGTGAGTTCAACTATGCCAAGCGCGGACAGAGCGCGGATCTCACCGGCCGTTACGCGCTCATCACCGGCGCGCGGGTGAAGATCGGCTTTCAGGCCTCGCTCAAGCTGCTGCGCGCCGGCGTGCATGTCATCGTGACCACGCGCTTCCCCGTGGATGCCATCGAGCGCTACTCGAAGGAGCGCGACTTCGCCGGGTTTCACGAGCGACTGCAAATTCACGGCCTCGACCTGCGCCACACGCCGAGCGTCGAGCTGTTCACACAGTATTTAAGCGAGCGTCTGCCGCGGCTGGATTACATCTTGAACAACGCCTGCCAAACGGTGCGCCGGCCGGCGGGGTTTTTTCAGCATCTGCTGGCGCGCGAGGCGCAGGAGCCCGCCGCGCTGCCTGAGGCCTGGCGCGCGCCGCTGAGCGGCCACGCGGAACTGCGGCGGCACCTCGAGGGAGCGGGCGATCATGGCAGCGGCGCGCTGATCACCGCGGCCCTGCGGCCTCATGGCGAAGGCCTGCTGCACAGCGCGGCGCTGTCGCAGCGGCGCTACTTGGATGAGGATTATCGGGGCGGCGAGGAACTGTTCCCGGCGCGGCGCTTCGATGAGGATTTGCAGCAGGTGGATTTGCGCGAGGTCAACAGCTGGCGGCTGCGCATGCACGAAGTCGAGACGCCGGAGCTGCTCGAGGTGCAGCTGGTGAATGCCGTGGCGCCCTATGTGCTCAATGCGCGTTTGAAGGCGCTGATGACTCGCACGCCGGGGAATCATAAACACGTGGTGAACGTCAGCGCGGTGGAGGGCCAGTTCTATCGCACCACCAAGACCGACAAGCATCCGCATACCAACATGGCCAAGGCGGCGCTCAACATGATGACGCGCACCAGTGCGCCGGATTTCTTCAAGGACGGCATCCACATGAACGCGGTCGACACCGGCTGGGTAACGGATGAGGATCCGGCCGCGCATGCGGCGCGCAAGGCGGAGTTGGGATTTTCGCCGCCGCTCGACATCATCGACGGCGCGGCACGCATCGTGGATCCGATATTCAACGGTTGCCTGACCGGCGAACACGTCTGGGGGCAGTTCTTGAAGGACTACAAGCCGGCGCCCTGGTGACGACGCGATCAACCCACCGGTTGAGGATCAGACAGGCTCGAAGCGGTTGAGCGCGGTGTTCTTGCGCACCGCGTCGGCGGCGAACACCTGGCCGTTGGCGGCAATGTAAACACCTGCGGGCAGCGCTTGCACCGCGCCGATGGCCAGGCCGAGATTGAAGCCGGCGTCGCTGTCGGCAAAGCGCGCGGGCTGCAGCGCGCCGGTCAAGACGATGGTCTTGCCGCGGATTGCCTCCAGTTCGCGCGCGGTCTCGACCATGGTGTCGGTGCCGTGCGTCACCACGATCCGGGTCGCCGGCGCGGCGGCGATGGCGTCGCGGATTGCGGCCCGATCCGCCGCGGTCATCTCCAGGCTATCCTTGCGCAGCAGCTCGAAGATGGGAATCTCGCCGGTGACCCGGCCGTTCTCGAGGATTTGGCGCACCATGGGAGCGCCGACCTCGTACCCGCCCTTGGCGTCGAAGTAGACCTTGTCGATCGTGCCGCCGGTTGTATAGATCGTGATCTGCAAGCCATCATTATATTGGAGCTGCCATTGAACCACGAGTCGCTTGAAACCATCGCGGAACGCTCGCATTTCAGAGACACCGGGCGCCTGGATGAAGTGAACCGCCTGTGCGAGGATTTTCAACGCCGCTGGCCGGAGGCCGCGCGCTGGTTCGAGTATGGGCGATCGGCTGAAGGACGCAGCATGCGCGCGCTGGTCGCTTCGCGTACCGGGGCGCTCACGCCGGCCACCGTGCGCGCCCAGGGGGTGCCGCTGCTGATGCTCCAAGGCGGCATTCACCCGGGCGAGAGCGACGGCAAGGACGCGGGCTTCGTGGCGCTGCGCCGGCTGCTGGAAGGTTCGGTCGCGGGCCAGCCGCTGGAGCGAGTTGCGGTGCTGTTCGTTCCGGCCTTCAATGCGGACGGCCACGAGCGCTGCGGGCGCTGGAATCGGCCCAACCAGAACGGGCCGGAAGTGACCGGGTGGCGCACCACCGCGCAGAACATCAATCTGAATCGCGATTACATGAAGGCGGATACGCCCGAGATGCGCGCGATGCTGCGTCTCCTCAACGAGTGGGACCCGTTGATCTGCGCCGACCTGCACGTCACCGACGGAGCGGATTTCGAACCTGACGTTTCCCTGCAGGTCGAACCGCTCAACCAGGGCGATCCTACGCTGATGCGCAGCGGCCGGCAGATGCGCGATGAACTCATCGCGCGCCTGGCGCGCACCGGCTCGTTGGCGCTGGATTTCTACCCGGATCTCGCCAGCACCGATGACCCTGCATCGGGATTCGCCCTCACGGTCTATTCGCCGCGCTTCTCCACCGGCTACTTTCCGCAGCGAAACCGCTTCACGGTGCTGGTCGAAACGCACTCCTGGAAGCCGTATGAGCAGCGCGTGCGGGTGATGCGCAACACCGTCATCGGCCTGGTTGAATTGACGGCGCTGCATGGCGAGGAGTGGTTGAAGCTTGCGCACACGGCGGATAGCGATGCGCTGCGCCTCGGCGGCGCACGTTGCGTGCTCGATTACAGCTCGAGCTGGCGCGAGCCGCCGCAGGCAGGCGGCGCGATTCCCGATCGGGACCCCGCGGGCGCGCGCATGATCGAGTTTCGCGGCTACGCCTACACGCGCACGCCGTCCGCCATTTCCGGAGGCCTGGTCACCCGCTACGACCCGAAGACGCCGCAGATCTGGCGGGTGCCGCTGCGGGATCAGGTCAGCGCCTCGGTGACGGTGGCGGCGCCGCGCCACGCTTACCTGGTGCCTGTCGCCTTTGCGGAGGATATCGCGCCGCGGCTCGACGCGCACGGTGTGCGCTTCGATACGCTGGGTGCGGACCATGAGAGCATCAGCGCACAGCTGTTTCGCGCGAGCAGCGTGACTTTCGGCGCCGCGCCCTTCGAGGGGCGCATGCGGGCCGGGATCGAAGGACAGTGGACGCACGAAACGGCGAGCATATCGGCGGGGGCGCTCATCGTGCCGATGGCGCAGCCGCTCTCGCGGCTGGTGGTGGCGCTGTTCGAACCGCAGGCGCCCGACTCCTTCGCCGCCTGGGGCCTGTTCAATGCCTGTTTCGAGCATAAGGAGCACATGGAGCCGTATGTCGCCGAACAGATCGCGCAGGAAATGCTCGGCGCGAACGCGGCGTTGGCGCGGGAATTCGCGCGCAAGCTCGAGGAGGATGCGCAATTCGCGGGCAGTGCGAGTGCGCGCCTGGAATTCTTTCTGCGCCGCCACGCCTCCTGGGATACGCGCTACAACCTGTATCCGGTGCTTGGGCTCGATGCGCCGTTAGTGTGACTGGGATTCGGGCGCTGAATTGCTGTAGCGCTTGGCGGTCTCGGTGTGTGTCCCGCCCGCACTGCGTTTGGCGCTCAACCGGGTCTGCATGTCGGTGAGCTTCTCGGTAATGCCGCGATCACCCGGGGCCAGGCTCGCGGCGCGCTTGTAGATGCGCAGTGCATCGGCGGATCGATTCGCGTGCGCAAAAGCATCGCCCAAGGCGGCAAGCAGCTGCGGATCCGTGGGACTCCAGCGAATCGCGTCGTAGCAGGCATCGATGTCGGCGTGCTCGCGGCAGCGCTGCAAGTCGGCGCTCTGGTCCGGCACCGCCGCGCGCGCCGAGGTCATCGACAGCAAGAGACAGGCCACTGCACAGGACAGGACCGCGGGAATCGATCGGTTCATGAACTCAGCTCTCTGACCACCCGGATGCCGGCGCTGCTGGTGCGGTAATCCGCGCCGAAGTGATTGCGATAGTTGGCGCGAACATAGGCGGGAAGGCTGAACCAGGAACCGCCGCGCAGTTCGTGCTCCGAGCAGTCGCCGTCGGTGCGCGCCGAACCGTCGACCGGTGCGCCGCTGTAATCGGCGTTCCAACAATCCTCGGTCCATTGAAAGACATTGCCCAACATATCGTTGAGGCCGAAGCTGTTGGCCTTGAAGGAGCCGACAGGCGCGGTGAACACGTAGCCGTCATCGCAGCCAAACACCGTCCAGCCGGGGAAACGGCGTGCCGCGCTCTGATCCGCCACATTGGCGCCGGTGCAGGCGGCGGACGCCTCGGACCAGGGCTGAACGGCCGTTCCGCCCGCGCGTGCGGCATATTCCCATTCCGACGTGCTCGGCAGCCGGTATCGATGTCCGGTCCTGGCCGACAACCATGCTGCATATGCCTTGGCGTCGTTCCAGGATGCACAGGTGACTGGATGCGTCCCGCCCTGCTCGAACCCGGGGCTTTGCCAATTGCCGTCGGCGCGATGCCGCCACTCGCCGTCGTAGGTGTCGCAGCCTTGCATGTCGCGTCCGGTGGCGGTGACGAATGCACGGAACTCATCCACGGTCACCGGGTTGGTCGACATGGCAAAGGCGTGGGTGATTGCCACCCAGTGCAGCGGTTTCTCGAAGGCCGGCGCGCTTTTATCCGCGACGGCCGAGCCCTGCTCGAAACGGCCGGCCGGCAAAATCGTCAGCGACGGGCAGTCGGGACAGTCGTGCACTACCGTGCCCGCCTTTGGCGGCGGGGCGGACGCGACGATCGGCGCTTTCGCCGGCACCCATGTATGGCGAGAGATCGCCCAGGTGATGAGGGCGAGCAGCACGATCGCGACGGCGGCCCCCAAAACGCGAACATCGACACGGGGCTTCCAGCGTGCGCGGGTCTTGGGTGGCAGGTCTCCGCGCTTCGCAGCGGCCTTGAGCTCGGCCTTGAGCTCGGCCTTGAGCTCCGCGACCTGCTGCGCGCTGCCGCGCACGGATTGTTGCAGCCTGTCGATCAATGCGCCGTTTTCCCTCAGCTTCACGTTCAAGCCGGCGACCTGGGAGCGCAGCTTGTTGCGCTCCGCACCCTGCGATCCGAGCTCACGCTGGGCCGCCTTCAGTTCCTGGACGAGCGTCTCCGCGCGCCGGCCGGCAAGCTGCAACGCGCCGTCGGTGGATTTCATCTTGGCGGCGCGCGCGGCAGCTTCTTGCTCGAGCTGCCTGCGCAGCGCCACCGCGGAATCGCGGGCGGCGCTCAATTCGGCCTGATGGCGGCGCGCCTCGCGTTGCGCATCGTCGCCCCGCGCGAGTGCCGTCTCATGCGCCGCGATGTTTTGCGCCAGGGACTTCTCCAACTCCTCGCGCTTGCGCTGCTCGGATTCGAACGCGGCGCGCAGCGCCGCCAGCGGGGCATTGGTTTTCTCGAGCGAGGCGCGCATCTGCGCGATGACCGAATCGCGCGCCACCAGCGATTGCCGCGCGCCGCGCAGCTGTGCGTGGGCTTGCTCCAAATCGCGCCGCGACTCTTCGGCGCGTGCACGCGCCGCTTGCTCGAAGGAAATTCTCTCGGCCAGGGCGGCACCGAGATCCTGGGTCTTGAGCTGCTCCTCCTCGAGCGCGACGCGCAGCGCCGTGAGCTCGACGGGCGCCACGCCGGCATCGGGATCGCCGATCGGTTCCGGCGCGGGAGCCTGCTGCGCGGTCAGTACTTCCTGTTCGCGAGCTTCCTCGAGAAGGCGTACCACTTCGGCGTGCGCATACTCCGGCAACGGCGTGATGCGCTCGCAGCGGCGCAGCACTTCCTGCAATTCATCCGCCGCCGCGCCCGCGGCGAGCAGACGCTGCAGATGAAACTGCACATCGGTGTATTGCAGACCGCCGATCTCATAGCCTTTCAGAACCTTGCGGAAAGTCGATGCGGCAAATGAAACGGCATGATCCATGCGGTTTTTTTACTCGGCCGCGCGGCGTTGCGCAAGACCGGCAGCGACTTTGATCTGGCCTTTGGATTTGTATTTTTTTCAAAGCGCAGCGTTGCTCGCAGCCATCAGTTGTGCCGCTCAAGAACCGGAACCGATTTCATCGAGGAATTGGCGGAGCGTCAGTACGCGGCTATGTCTAAATTTTTTGAGGTTCAGCATTGCCCGATCCCCCGTTACGATGATGTCCGCATGCGCCGCCAAAGCGCACTCAAGAATGCGATTGCCGGGCTCGTCGTCGAGGACGGCCAACTTCTCACGAGAAACGCTGAGTTCACCCAGTCCGCCAGGGATTGCCAAGGCGGAAATGAATATGTTGGTGTCGCCCGGACCAGTACCCTTGCAGCTCGCGAAATTCACCGCGCAATCGCGATCGCTTCAGGGCGCGAAGCGCGTCCTGCACCACGGCGCTCAATGACTTGTTCTCGTCTCGGGCGATGGCCTCGGCTTCTGCGGCGAGGTCCGCCGGTAAAGAGATGGCCTTTTTGACAGCTTTGCCCATGATTGTCACACCTCGAGTTTCCGGTGGTAGAAACTGCCGCCGGAGCGGCCCAAAAGCCAGAGCGCAGACGGCGGAAGCAGCCCTACACGCGCAGCCAGCCGCGTTTTGCAATGGCGCCGAGCAGCAGGCCGGCGATGAACGCCAGGCCCACGTTCCACATGGCGAAGGCCGCGGTGATCAGGGTGATGAACCGTTCCATTTTGCTCGGGCTCGAATTCGCGGATCCCAAGGCGAGTTGCGCTCCGGTCAGGAAAAGAATGACGCCGAGCACGGCCTTGGGCAGTACATTGAACAGGATTTCGACCGACCCGCTGAAACAGAACGCCAGTATCAACAGAATGGTTCCCAAGATCATCGGCGCGCCACCGCTGCGCGCGCCAAAGGCGACGTGTCCGGCCATGCCGCCCGCGCCGTGGCACATCGGCACGCCGCCCAGCGCGGCACCCGCGACGTTCATCACGCCGGTCGAGATGGCGACCGATCGATCGGTGACCGCGCGATCGGGAAACAGCCGGTTGTTTTCCTCGCGGATGGCAATCACTGCGTTGCCGAGGGTGAGCGGCAATTGAGGCAGCGCCAGGAACAGCGTGCCCACCCAAAGATCGTGCCAATTGACGGCGGCAAGCGCGAAGTGCGGCGCATGGAACTGAAACCGCACGCCCGAGAGTGCGTGCGCAGCGGCCGGGTCTTGGATCAATCCGCACAGCACGCCGAATACCAGCAGGGCGAACATCGCGGGAACGGCGCGATTGGCGAGCAGCAGCAAGGTGCCGAGCAAACCGATCGCTGCGATCGCCCAGCCGCCGTTCATCAGCTTGATGCCCTCGAGCATGAAGCTGAAGCCGAGCCCGAGCACGATGCCGGCGATGACGAAGCGCGGCACGATTTTGGCAATGAAGCTCGCCGCGCCGCTCAAGCCCAAAATCAACCACAGCAGTCCGCTGACGAGCCCGGCGCTGTACACCACGCCGGCATTGATGACCGCTGTCTGCGCCGCCTGCGTGACAGCGGCGGCGCCGAGCGCTTTCATGGGCTGCACGGGAAATGGCGTGCGGTAGTACAGGCCGCAGATGAACATCGCGGTACCGAAGGAGAACAAAATGCCGAAGGGGTCCATCTTCAGCACCGCAATGTACGAGACCACGAAGGGAATCAATGTGCCGAGGTCGCCGAACGCGCCCGCCCATTCCATCCGATCGAAACGATTGCGCGAAGGCGAGGGGTCGGTTTGCGGCAGAGCATTCACGCCGGCAGCGTAGACCCGAGCCGGTGAAAAATCACCGCTTTCGCGGGCCGGCTATATTTATTCGTATACAGCGATTAGAGCTGCAACAGCCGCGTCGCTGTATCTGATCGAATATGACGAACGCCTCTCTGGAGAATGTTAGGCGATCTTTTCGCCCCGTGCCAAGATTTTCCGCGCCAACTGCTTGCGCGGCGTGCCCTCGGCGCGATTCTGCTTCGCCGTTACGAAGGGTACGAATTCGGCCAGCCGCTGCGCGCCGAGCTTGCCGATTTCGCGCTCGAGCAGGCGAAACTGCTTGATCAGACTGCTGCCGAACGCCGTGATGCGCACGCCGCCGCCGCCCTTGCCGCCCGTCGACGCCACGGTGATGGTCTCGGAAAAGCCTTGTTTTAAGCTGTTGATGAGCATCCAGGCGCGGCGGTAGCTCATGCCGAGCGCGCGCGCCGCGTCGGAAATCGATCCGGTGGTCTTGATCGCTTCGAGCAGCGCGATCTTGCCGGGACCCAGATTGACCTCGTCGGTGAAGTCGATCCGGATTCGAATGGCGGGCGTCATGGCTGCAATCTCCTCTCATCTTGGAATCGCGGCTACTTGAATACCTCACCGCAGTGGAGGATTCTTGCGCGAGAGTACCGGTTTGTCGAAGAACATTTTTGCGGAGTCATCATGGCGACGACTTTTTTTATCAACGGCCGCAGCACCACGCTCGATGCGGATCCGTCCATGCCGCTGCTGTGGGCCATTCGCGAGGTCGCTGGCCTGCACGGCACCAAATTCGGCTGCGGCATGGCGCTGTGCGGCGCCTGCACCGTCCATATCGACGGACAGGCCACGCGCTCCTGCGTCACGCCCTTATCCACGGTGGCCGGCCGGCACGTGACCACGATCGAAGGACTGCAAAGCCGGCAGGCCAAGGCGGTACAGGCCGCATGGATTCATCTGCAGGTGCCGCAGTGCGGCTATTGCCAATCGGGCCAGATCATGTCGGCAGCTGCATTGCTCGAGAAAAACGCGACACCGAGCGATGCCGACATCGATGCCGCCATGAGCGGCAACATCTGCCGCTGCGCAACCTATCCGCGCATCCGCGCGGCGATTCACGCGGCGGCCCAAGCCGCGAAGGCCTGATTCATGAGTACCGCAAACTTCCCGCTCAAGCCCGCGCGGCGTGCCTTTCTGAAAAGTGCCGGTGCCGCCGCCGCCACGGCGCTCACCATCGGCTTCGAGTGGCCGGCGGCGCGCCGTGCCTACGCGCTCGAGGGCACGGCGAATTCCATTGCGCCGTTCGCGCCCAACGCCTTCGTCAGGATCGGCGCCGACAACAGCATCACCATCATCTCCAAACACATTGAAATGGGCCAGGGCGCTTATACCGGCCTTGCGACCGTGCTGGCGGAGGAGCTCGATGCGGATTGGGCGCAGGTGCGGGTCGAGAGCGCGCCCGCCGATGCGACGCGCTATGCCAACCTGGCCTTCGGCAAAATCCAGGGCACCGGCGGCAGCTCGGCGATCGCGAATTCCTGGCCGCAGCTGCGCGACGCCGGCGGCAAGGCGCGCGCGATGCTGATGAGCGCGGCCTCGCTCGAGTGGCACGTGCCGGTTTCGGAACTCACGGTCGACAAGGGCGTGATTTATCACGCGGCCGGCAAGCGTCGGTCGAGCTTCGGCGCGCTGGTGAAAACGGCGGCAACGCTGCCGGTGCCGGAAACGGTGCGGCTGAAGGACCCGAAGGATTTCAAGCTCATCGGCCATCTGCCGTCGCGGGTGGACGTGCCGGCGAAATGCGACGGCACGGCGCTCTTTACCATCGATGTGGTGATGCCGGGCATGCTGGTGGCGTTGCTGAAGCGCGCGCCGCGCTTCGGGGGAACCGTCAAATCCTTCGACGGCACGGCCACCTCCAAGGTGCCGGGTGTCGTCAAGGTGGTGCAGGTGCCGCGCGGCGTTGCGGTCATCGCCAAGAACTTCTGGGCCGCCAAACTGGGGCGGGACGCCTTGACGGTGGAGTGGGATGAGACCAAGGCCGAGAAGCGCGGCTCGGCGCAGTTGATGCAAGAGTACCGGCGGCTGGCCGAGCAGCCCGCCCTGCCGGCGCGCAAGCAGGGCGATGCCCGCAAGGCCATTGGCGAAGCGGCGCGCACGGTTTCCGCGAGCTTCGAATTTCCCTATCTGGCGCACGCGCCGATGGAACCGCTCGATGCGGTGGTGAAGCTCGATGCCAAGAGCTGCGAAATCTGGGCGGGCGATCAATTCCAGACCATCGACCAATTGAACGCAGCGCAGACGGCCGGATTGAGTCCTGCGCAGGTCAGCATCCACACGCTCTACGCCGGCGGCAGCTTCGGGCGGCGTGCCAACACCATTTCCGACTACATCGTCGAGGCGGTCTCGATCGCCAAGGCGTACGGCGCCGACGGCACGCCGATCAAGCTGCAGTGGACGCGCGAGGACGACATTCACGGCGGCCTGTATCGTCCCATGTACTTTCACAAGCTCGAAGCGGGCTTGAACGCCAAAAATGAGCTCAGCGGATGGCACCACGTGATCGTCGGCCAATCGATCATGGCGGATACGATTTTCGCGGCCGGGATCAAGGACGGCATCGATTCCACCTCGGTGGAAGGCGCGGCCAACATCGGCTATGACATTGCAGACATCGCGGTCGACTTGTCGACCACCAAGGTCGGCGTGCCGGTGCTGTGGTGGCGCGTGGTCGGCAGCTCGCACACGACCTTTGCGGTCGAGGCGTTCATGGATGAAGTTGCGCATGCGGCGGGCGAAGATCCCTATATCTTCAGGCGCCGGCTGCTCGAGCACGAACCGCGCATGAAGGCGGTGCTGGAACTTGCCGCCGAGAAGGCGGGATGGAGTTCCAAACCGATGCCCAAAGGCCGGGGCCGCGGCATCGCGGTATGCGAGGCATTCAAATCCTACGTGGCGCAAGTGGCGGAAGTGACCGTGGATGATGCGGGCGGGATCAAGGTCGATCGGGTGGTGTGCGCGGTCGACTGCGGCACGCCCGTCAATCCGGACATCATCAAAGCTCAGATGGAGGGCGGCATCGGCTTCGGTCTGAGCGCGGCGCTCTACGGGGCGATCACGCTAAAGGACGGCCGCATCGAGCAGAGCAACTTCAACGACTATCGGGTACTGCGCATGAATGAGGCGCCGAAGGTGGAGGTGTACATCGTGCCGTCGACCGAGAAGCCCACCGGCGTGGGCGAGCCCGGTGTCGCGCCCGTGGGTCCCGCCGTTGCCAACGCGGTGTTCGCCGCGACCGGCAAGCGCATGCGCGTGTTCCCCTTCAGCAAGGACGGCGCGAATAGCTGACGGGTCATCCCGCTCTGTTCCCATACATCCGCGCTTTCCCGACACGCATCACAGACACTCGCACTGATAAACATCCGACCGTGTTAGAATTTGCCCCCATGAAGCGCCGGCTCATCGCCATCATCGTGATGCTTGCCATCGGTCTACAGGGTTCCGCAATCGCCTTTGCCGGGGCCCAGCTGATGCAGTCGGATTGTCAAAACACCTCCAGCAGTCGGGAGGCGGCGCCGAATTCCTGTTGCCCCGTTGGACCTCATACCGCGAGCTGCTGTTTGGATTCCTGCGTCGCGGCAATGGCCATTGCCGTATCGCCGCTGTCCTTGGTTTGGTACGGCCGCAACGGATCGGCGCTCCAATTCCTTTCGACAAATTTCTCCTCTCGCGGCGATTCGCCGCTCATCCGTCCACCCATTCCCTGAAGCTTCGAGGCCCGTTTTTAAAAACGGCATTTTGAGCGCCTCTCTCGAGTCGCTCGTGTTGGCGCGCGTTTAACCTCGCCGCCGATGAGCTTTGGAGAATGAGTCATGATTCGTGTCTATGTTGGCGTATGCGTTGCCGTGGTCATCTCGGCACCCGCTGCCCTGTATGCAAGTCCTTCAGATGAGGTTGGGATCGAGGCGGCCTCCCCGCTGACGATGCAAGAGGCGGCGCGCCTCGCTGCGGTCGACCAACCTTTGTTAACCGGGCGCGAGGCGAAGATCCGAGCGGAGGAGCAGCAAGCTGTCGCCGCAGCTCAATTGCCCGATCCTCAATTGTCCGGCGGGATCAAAGAGCTGCCGGTTGATACCTCGGAAGCCTTGAGCACCCGGCGCGATAACTTCACCGAATTTACGATCGGATTGAGTCAGGAGTTTCCGCGCGCCGAAAAGCGCAGGCTTCAAGGTGCTCGTAAGCAACTCGATGCCGATGCGGACCGCGCGGCACTCGATAACGAAAGGCGCATGGTGCGACGCGATGCATCGCTCGCATGGCTCGATGTCTACGAGACGCAGCAAGGCCTCAAGCTCACCCAGAGATTGGCGGATGAGGCGACACTGCAAGTCCAATCTCTCGAGAACGATTACCGCATCGGCAGGGCGTCCCAAGCAGACTGGTTTGCCGCGAAAACCGACGCCGGCTTGGCCGCCGACAAGGCCCACGACTGGTTGCACCATCAGCTGCGCATGCGCGAAGGTCTCGTGCGCTGGATCGGCGATGACGCGCACCGTCCGATCGCCGAGTCACTCGCGACGTCTCGCCCCTTGAGTCCGTTGCCGGCCTTGATCGCAGACGCCGACCATCATCCGGTGATCGGCAACCTGGACAAGCAGATCGAAGCCTCGGCGACCGAGGTTGCTCTCGCACGTCAGTCGTATAAACCGGACTATTCAGTCGAGGTCTATTATGCCTATCGGCGCGACTTCTCGGACTTCGTCGGCGTCCAGTTCAAGATGGGACTGCCATACTTTACGAAAAACCGCCAAGACCGTGGGCTCGAAGCTGCCCTCGAGCAATCACGCGCCAGCGAAGATCGCAAGCAGGATCTGCTGCGCGAATTGCACACGCAGGTCAATCAAGACTACGTAGATCAGCAGCATTACCAAGAACGTGTTGCCGACTTCGATGCCTCGATCATCCCCGACGCAGAGCACCGGGTCGAGGCGGCCCGAAGCGGATACCAGAGCGGGCGCGGGACCTTCGAGGCGGTGCTGCTGGCGCGCCGCGGCTTACTCGATATCCAACTGCAACGACTCGCACTCGCTGTTGAATCGGCGCGCGCACAGGTTCGCCTCGACTATTGGAGTGCCTCGCAAAGCCCTTCAGGAGACTCGCCATGAGCTTCAAGCTCACGATCGGGCTGCTTGTTGGCGTGGGGGCGCTGATCGCCGCTGCCGGCATTGTGACTCTGCGTCATCGCGACACCTCGCAAGTCAGGCGAGAGGCCTGCGGAACCGCCACGCCCGGTTACTGGTACGACCCGATGCACCCGGAAAAGCATTTCGGCAAACCCGGGAAATCACCGTTCATGGACATGCAGCTGCTGCCGAAGTGTCCAGACAATGCGGGGGCTCAAAACGGCAACTCGACGCCCGGCAGCATTGCGGTTGATTCGCGCATGGTGCAGAACTTGGGCCTTCGGCTTGCGAAAGTCGAACAAAACAGTTTTTCGCGCATCCTCGATACCGTGGGCTCGGTGGGTGTCGATGAACACCGTATTGAAGCTGTTCAGGTGCGCGAGCCGGGTTGGGTCGAGCAATTGAACGTACGCGCGGCCGGTGATTCGGTGCGTCGAGGCCAGCTGCTCGCGGGCATCTACTCGCCGGACCTGCTGGCTACGCAGCAGGAGCTGTTGATTGCACGAAGCTCGAACGACCCCAGGTTGATAGGGGCCGCGCGTCAGCGGCTGGCGCTCTTCGGACTGTCGGAAGCGCAGATTGCGCGCATTGAAAGGGCGGGTGCCGTTGAGCGACGCGTGGATTACTACGCGCCGTTCGATGGCTATGTGATGGAACTCGGGGTTCGCCAAGGCGCGGCGGTTCAGCCCGGCGCGATGCTATTCCAGCTCGCCGATTTGGCTACCGTTTGGATTACGGCGGAAGTCCCTGAGACCCAGGCGGCATGGCTGAAGCCGGGAGACCCTGCCGAAGTGGAGGTTCCGGCGCTTCCCGGGGAGCGCTTTGAGGCCCAAGTCGACTATTTGTATCCGGAACTGACTCAAGCCACGCGCACACTGAAAGTGCGCGTCGTCGTCAAAAACCCGCACGAGCGCTTGCGACCCGGCATGTTTGCGGCCGCACATTTTCACGGCTTGACGCCGACCCAGGCACTTACCGTACCGAGCGAGGCGGTTATAAAAACCGGCATGCGAAGTTTCGTGATCGTCGCCGACGACGATACGCATTTTCGCCCCGCGCGGGTGCGGGTAGGTTCCGAGCAAGGCGGCCGCTCGGAGATTCTCGAAGGGCTGGCCCTGGGACAAAACGTCGTCGCCTCGGGGCAATTCTTGATTGACTCAGAAGCCAATCTGCGCGGTGCCTTTTACAACCTTGCAGGTTCAAATGAACCGGAAAGCGAGGATTCGAAACCGATGCTGATGCCCGCGCCTTCAATGCCCCCACCTGGGAGACATTGATGCTCGCCTCCCTCATCCGTTGGTCCATCCAGAACCGCTTCTTGGTGCTGATGGGGACGCTGCTGCTCGCCGCCTGGGGTGTTCATGCAACCTTGTCGACGCCGCTCGATGCGCTGCCGGACCTGTCCGACACGCAGGTCATCATTCGCACGGAATTCCCTGGCCAAGCCCCACAGGTGGTCGAGGATCAGGTCACCTATCCCCTGACCACGACGATGCTGTCGGTACCCGGCGCGCGCACCGTGCGGGGGTATTCTCTTTTCGGGGATTCCTACGTCTACATCATTTTTGACGATAAGACGGATCTGTACTGGGCACGCTCGCGAGTGCTCGAATACTTGAGCCAGGTCTCAGGACGGCTTCCGCCGACGGCAAAACCGACGCTGGGGCCCGATGGCACCGGGGTTGGCTGGATTTACGAGTACGCCCTGGTGGATCGCAGCGGCCAGTACGACATTTCGCAATTGCGTTCGCTGCAAGATTGGTTTCTCAAATACGAGCTCAAGAGCGTGCCCAATGTCGCCGAAGTCGCGAGCGTCGGCGGCCTCGTCAAGCAATACCAGGTGGTACTCGATCCGGATCGCATGCGAGCCCTCGGCATCACCATCGACAAAGTGAAATCCGCGCTGCACGACTCGAACAATGAGTCCGGCGGCTCGGTACTGGAACTCGGCGAGGCCGAATACGCGGTGCGTGCAACCGGCTATTTGAAGAACCTGGACGAATTTCGCAGCGTACCCGTGGGCTTGGGGGCCGGCGGAACGCCGATCCTTTTAGGCGAGGTCGCGCGAATTCAAATAGGGCCGGCAATCCGCCGCGGAATCTCAGAATTAAACGGCGAGGGCGAGGTGGTCGGCGGGATTATCGTCATGCGCGCCGGGAAGAATGCGTTGGAGACGATCGACGCGGTCAAGGCCAAGCTCGCCAGCTTGCGGCAGGGCCTGCCGAAAGGCGTGGAGATCGTTCCGACTTATGATCGTTCGGAACTCATTCATCGATCGGTCGCGACACTTCGGGACCGGCTTATCGAAGAGCTTATCGTCGTCACGCTGGTGTGCGCGCTGTTCCTATTCCACCTGCGTTCCGCGTTTGTCGCGATTGTCAGCCTGCCCTTGGGCATCCTTGCTGCTTTCTCGGTCATGAATTGGCAGGGCGTCAACGCCAATATCATGTCCTTGGGCGGCATTGCGATTGCGATCGGCGCGATGGTGGACGCCGCGGTGGTGATGATCGAAAACGCGCACAAACACCTCGAGGCATGGAATCACGAGAATCCCGACCGGCGACCGGGCGCTGCAGAGCAGGCGCGGCTGATCGGTGAGGCTGCCGCCGAGGTGGGTCCGGCCTTGTTCTTTAGCCTCCTGATCATCACCTTGAGCTTCGTGCCGGTCTTCACGCTCGGGGCCCAGGAAGGGAAGTTATTCGGGCCGCTGGCCTTCACCAAGACGTATTCGATGGCGGCCGCCGCAGGACTCTCGGTGACACTGATCCCGGTGCTGATGTTCTACTTTATCCGAGGCCGCATTCCGGACGAGGGCAACAATCCTCTAAACCGCCTTCTGATCTTCCTGTATCGGCCGCTGCTCGATTTCGTGCTACGGCATCCGAAGACGATGCTTCTCGTATCCGCGCTGGCGATCCTGGCGACCATCGTACCGCTCACCCGGTTGGGTAGTGAGTTCATGCCGCCCCTCATCGAGGGGGATCTGCTATTTATGCCCTCCGCGTTGCCGGGCTTGTCCGCCGACAAGGCCGCGCAATTGCTGCAGCAGACCGACAAGGTGCTCATGCAATTTCCGGAAGTCGAGCGGGTGTTCGGCAAAGCGGGGCGCGCCGAGACCGCGACGGATCCGGCCGGTCTTGAGATGTTCGAAACAACGATCCGCTTCAAGCCCCACTCAAAATGGCCGAAAGGCAAGACCCAGGAGCAACTGATCGAGGAAATGAACGCCGCGTTGCAGATCCCCGGGCTGTCAAACCTCTGGGTGCAGCCGATCCGTAACCGCATCGACATGCTCTCGACCGGCATCAAGAGTCCCGTCGGTATCAAGATCGCCGGTCCCGATTTGAAGATGATCGAGAAGCTCGGTGAGGAGATTGAAGCAACCGTGCAGCAGGTTCCTGGCACGCGGTCTGCCTATGCCGAGCGCGTGCAAGGAGGGCGCTACATCGAAATTCGGATTGATCGCGTGCGCGCGGCTCGCTTTGGGTTGAGCCTCGCCGACGTGCAGCAAGTGGTGGCGCTGGCCATCGGTGGCGAAAATATCGGTGAAACGGTCGAGGGTTTGCAACGATTCCCGATCAACATGCGCTACCCGCGCGAGCTGCGCGACTCGGTCGAAAAACTCAATATCTTGCCAATCGTCACCGCCGCCGGCGCGACGACGACGCTCGGCGCGGTCTCCAACCTTGTAATTACCGACGGACCGCCGCAGATTCGAAGCGAGAATGCCCGCCCGGACGGCTGGGTCTATGTCGACATCAGCGGTCGAGATCTTGGGCGGTATGTAAAGCAAGCGCAGAAGCTGGTCGCTGAGAGAGTCGCGCTGCCGCCCGGATATTCAATTACCTGGTCGGGCCAGTATGAATATCTCGAGCGTGCGACGCAGAAACTGAAACTGGTGGTGCCGTTCACTTTGGTGATCATTCTCGTACTGCTGTACTTGGCTTTTCGCAGCCTTGCTTCTGCGGCACTGATCATGGCGACGTTGCCATTCGCGTTGGTCGGAGGTTTTTGGCTGTTGTTCCTGCTTGGCTATAACCTGTCAATTGCATCCGCCATTGGTTTCATCGCATTGGCCGGCGTTTCCGCTGAGTTCGGCGTTGTCATGTTGCTTTATCTCGATCACGCGATCGCGACGCGCCGTGCAGCGAATCAGTTCACGACCGAACGCGATCTCATCGAAGCGATCCAGGATGGCGCAGTTCTTCGAGTAAGGCCAAAAGCGATGACGGTCGCGGTCATCGTCGCGGGGCTTCTCCCCATCATGTTGGGCGGCGGCACGGGCTCCGAAGTCATGCGCAGAATTGCGGCGCCCATGGTCGGTGGCATGATCACCGCGCCGCTGTTATCGATGCTGGTACTGCCCGCGGCCTATCTGCTGCTACACCGGCGGGCACTGCGTCGTATGGCGCCGCCGAGAAATGGATGACATGAGTCATTGCACCAGCCAGTAGCGGACGCCTTCCCGCTCCAAGAGTTCTCTTGCTCGATTGCCATGAAGCAGCGCCAGGGTCGCAAGCAATCCTGCCTCGGTGCAGCTGCTTGCGGCCACGGTCACTGAGCGCGGCGCGCCTGCAACGGGCCATCCGGTACGCGGGTCCAAAATATGGCCGAATCGTACGCCGTCCTTCAAAAGATATCGTCGTGAGTCGCCGCTGGTCGCCAATGCGCCCTGTTCCAATTCCAGGATCATCGTGGCTTCCCGGTCGGTGTCGGGCCGCTCAATCCCCACCTGCCAGGCACCGTGCACAGGTGCGCGATTCGCACGCAAGTCGCCGCCGAAATTAATCAGAAAGGGCTCTTTTCGATCGGCCGCCAGCACGTCGTAGGCCCGATCCACCGCATACTCCTTGCCGATTCCGCCAAAATCCAGTTCCATCCCAGCCGGCAGCAAAAGGCGCGGCGACCGCCATTGGAGTTTGTCGAAGCCGATCAAGGGCAGGAGCCGCTCGATCGCCTTGGATTCTGGAAGCCGGTCCGAACCGTCGAATTTCCACGCCTGCCGCAAGATGCCGGAGGTGATATCGAATAGGCCGTCGCTGATCTGGAAGCACTGGCCGGCAAAGTCGATCAGCGATGCGGTTTCCGGGTCCACATCGATGGCGGTGCCGGCATTGGCATGGATCCTCGCCGTGACGCTATCGGCCCGATAGCGGCTGAATTTCTTCTCTATCCGCCATGCCTCTTGCGCCACGAGCGTTCCAAGCCGCAGCGCAGCCGGACGATCAATCGCGGGCAACAGCACTTCGCAAGGACTTGCCATGGCCGTAAAGCATGCGGCCACGAGGTGTTCACCGCGAGGCTCGACGGTCAACCGGCCGTCGGTCGAATCGATTGTGCGAGCTGACACGTGATCTCGCTATCAGTACCTTTAGAAACGATATCCGAATTGAACCAGGATGGCTTTGAGCCCGGGGAACAAATCGAGTCCTTGCAATCCGGCAGGCACCGGCACCTGCTCATTGAATGTCTGCTGATAATACTCTGCCCGCACGCTGAATTCGGATTCGGTACGGGTCCCCAGGCCCGCAAGCTTGTGCGCGTATTTCACGCCGTAGGTCAGCGCGCGAAACGCGCCCAGCCGGGAATCCGCGGACTCGAAGCCTGTGCTCTGCCTTGCCGTGTCCAGGATGAAGGGCGTGTAGAAATCGGCTGCGGTCTGCCGATACCAGCGAAAGCTGGGCTCTATATATTGTTCCCGATTCGACCACGACCAGCGCAGGTGCAGTTGTGCCGTGTCCGAGCGCACAGCCCAGTCATCGCTCATATGGCGCAGCGAGAGAGCGGTGGAGAGCTGTGGGGTCCAGGCAACGCGATTCTCCCAATATGCGCTTTTGCGTGTGCGCTGGTCCGGCCGGCTCTCGAATTCATATCCGGTGGGGTTGCCGGCGCTGTCGATGATCGAGGTGATTTTGTACGGATCATTGAGGTAGCCCGTGAACCGATCGACCGACAGGTTGAACTCGGACAGCCAGGTGCGGGTCATGACCTGCGTGACGCCGAGCAGTGCGCCAACCCCATCCTTGCTCTTGCCGCCGGTCCTGACGAGTGACGCAAAGTCACTCCCCGGCACCGGGGTGTCGCCGACCGGATGCAGCGAGTCGTACTCGTTGAAGAGCCCAAACGACAGCGTGGTGTTCTTGTGGTTGAAGTCATGAGCGATCGAGGCGTCCACGGTACCGGAGACAAAATCATCCTCGACGGAGAACTTGGCGCCCACGCTCAGCTGATCGGCCCGGGTCAAGGGCAGCGTCCAGTTTCCACCCGCGGCGAAGCGGGTATCGCTGTAACGCGGATCGGCAGGCAATTGGCCCGGGGCGATCGTGTACGCGTGGGCGGCCTTTCCGGACGGCGAGGTAAACGTTTGTGCAGAATGGCTCGGCAAGGCCCCATTGGGGCTGGCGCCCGATAGAGCATCGAAGGTGGCATTGAAGCTCAGTGACTGTCCGTCTGCAAAGATTTTGGAGACGTTAACCACCGGCTCGATCGCCTGCACCCGGCCATCCTCGTGGTAATAAGCGAGCGCGGAGTCCACGGACCAATCCTCCAGCAGCCCGCTACCGGCGGGCGCGGCACTCGCTTCCTGGCTTCGCGCGGCACCGGCGCTCAGCAAGGCGCAACTTGCGGCCATCAATCGCCGCCGGGTACCCGCCGTCTTGGCCGGCGAGATTTTCGGCTTCAATTGCATCCGCAGCCTCCGCCCGCATAGGATCGGCCTCCGGAGGAGGCCTCCTTGCTGAAGTACATGTGATCGTCGATCGCGGCGTCGAGTGGATTGGCATCCAACCGCATCTCCTCGCGTGCCAGCACATCGCGCTGCCAGGGCTTGACGCCAAGCGAACTGCACCCTGACACGAGTGCGGCGCCGGCTATCAAACATGAAAAACTCAGGCGATTCATTTTCATTGCGGCTCCTTGGAAATTGCGCGCTACTTTTCCGCCAGCAGTTCTCGCACCTGCGCTTCGTAGGCCGCGCCATCGACGGGACGAAATCCTTCGTGTCTGAAACGCGTCACACCATGACGATCAATCAGCATGCTCGAGGGCATCGCTTGCAGCTGGTAGAACTCCGCGAGTTCGCCTTTGGGATCGAAACGCACTTCAAACGTCGGGCGAAATCGCTCCAGGAATTTGTCCGCATCGGAACGATCCCTGTCGAGATCGATGGCGACCACCGTCAATCCCTGCCGGCCATAGGTGTCCTTCAAGGCCTGCAACCACGGAAACGATTGTTTGCAAGGGCCACACCACGATGCCCAGAAATCCACATACAGCACCCTGCCGCGGTACGCGCTCAGGTCCAAGTCCGCAGCATGAGCATTGGAACCGAGGGCGATCAGTCCTAACAGGCCAAAAAAAACGTGAGCGCGTGCTCGGCGTCGAGCGGTCCCGCGGCCTGTGAAGCGCATGTGATTTCTCCGAAATATTCAGGCGACTATAGAATCATTTACTTTGCGATGCAAAGATAGATATCCAATACGTCACCCCGCCAGGGTCGTGACCTCGACGGTCACATGCGATAGTGTCTTGTAAGGCTGTAGCAATTCCCGATAGAAACGCGCGCTGCGTGGTTTGCCCGTGGCAACGCAGATAATGGCCCCCAAGTGTCCGGGACCGAGGCGCCATAGATGCAAATCCTTCACCTCATCGCCGTCCCGCTCGATGGTTTGTCGCAGCGTTTCAGCTGTAACCGCGTCCGGACACACGTCCAACAGGATTCGGCCTGTATCGCGGAGCAGCCCATAGGACCAATTGGCGATCACACAGGCTCCAACAATTCCCGCGAGCGGGTCCATCCATAGCCAGCCGAAGGTTCGGGCAAACACCAGACCGGTGATTGCCAGTACAGAAACGATCGCATCGGCAATGACATGGACGTAGGCAGAGCGGATGCTGTTATCCCGGTGGGCGGCGCCGGCGGAGTGGTTGTGCGGATCATGATCGCCGGAATGTGAATGATCATGCCCCTGATGCTCGTGGCCGCTGAGGAGCCAGGCGCTCACAATGTTGACGATGAGGCCGACAACCGCGATCGGAATGGCCTCTCGAAAGTGAATGGCAACGGGCGAGAGGAACCGCGATACGGCCTCATAACCGATGAGCAACGCGGTCATCGCGAGAACGATGGCGCTGGTGAACCCCGCCAAATCCCCGAGCTTGCCGGTGCCAAATACAAAGCGGCTATCGGAGGCGTGCCGTCGCGCATAGGTGTATGCCAGTGCCGCGATCAGCATGGCACCCGCATGAGTGGACATGTGCAGACCGTCCGCAACCAGCGCGAGCGAGCCGAAGATGCTCCCGCCGACGATCTCCACGACCATCATGACGCCGCACAGTACAATCACTCCCCAAGTCTTGCGCGCATTTGTTTCATGACCGACGCCCAAGAAAATGTGGTCGTGCCGTTCAGCCTCAAAGGTGCCGCTGTTCATTGCAGCCGCCTCACTTCAAATAGCTGTGAACCACATTGAGCAGCTGTCGGCTCGCATCGGCGTTGGCCGGTGTTCGCGTGAAGTGCTCCTTGATGTGATCCTCCAACACCTCGGCGAGCAATCCATTCACGGCGCCGCGGCAGCTCGTGATTCGTTGAATGACGTCGGTACACCCGGCCTCGGCCTCAAGCGCACGCTCGATCGCCTCGACTTGGCCGCGAATGCGGCGCACTCGATTGAGGAGCTTGGTTTTTCCCTGAATGGTATGACTCACCGGCGCGCCTCCAAATAGACTATACCCCTATACGGTATCACGAGGCGAATATTCGATGTACAAGCTGTCGAGCACCGGCGTGATCGCTTTGAGCAGCGCGGCATCATCCGCTTGCAGCTTTCGAGCGCCCGCCATGATAGCGGCGAATCCTGGGCCTTCGGCGACCGGAATACCCCCGACATCCAGGTGATGCACCAGAGCTCCGAGCCGGACCAGCCCCACATCCTGATTGAGTGCGAAGCTGGCAATCAGGACTTCAAAGGTGACCTTGGAATCCACGTGCGTGAATTCGGCACCATCGAAGTCAAAGCCCACGGCCCGCTTCGGACAATCTTGGGTGCGTTTGAGCCAAACGAACTTCGCCTCTCGGTCGATAAATCGACGAATGAGCCAGGCTGAGGCGACGCGATCGATCCAGAGATGCTCGCGGGTTGCCCAGGTGCGGCCACGATAGTCCTTTCTCTTCCGAGGACGAATCTTCTGATGCGCTGGATGGGGTTCGTCCGGCGCAAAGCGCTCGTTGATGGCGGCTTCGACATCTGCGAGGGCGCCCTCCATCTGCTTGCGCGGCTCCCCCGGAAACAAATCTCGCGCGACGATGGCGCTCACCTCGCGGGCGATGTTGGCGAGTTGCTGCCGCGTGTCGGGTTCATTCAATTTCTTGAGCGTACCCTTGAGGGCATCCAGCCGTTGAATCGCCCCCGCATATTCCGCGCTGCGATCAAACAGCGCTGTGAACGCGGCTTGCTGCGCCGCCGACTCCGCCTCAAAGGAGAGCACATGCGCCGACCCCCCCGCCGACTTGATCTCCGTCCCCTGCTCTTCGAGGACTTTGCGCGAGGCGCCCACGTCGGGGAGAAGGTATGCGCCGTCGCGCAGCAAACCGGCACCGGCGGATTTCAGCCCCCGCCAGGTGCGCATCCGCAGGGTGGGATTGTGGCCCGGAAGATTGGTCACGAGCAGAAGCCAAGCGGCGGGAGGCGATTGCACTGTCGATGATACTACACTATGGTTATATGATTGACATCAAGAATTCGCAACAATTCGGAGTATCCCTGAAATGAAACGAATGACCTTATTGACGTGCAGCTTTGTAGCGTTCGTCTTGGCGGTTCCTGTGAATGCGGCGGAAATCGACTGGGCGAAGGTGGATCAAGCGATCGGCAGGAAGGGCACCGATCAGCCAGGGGGCGTACATAAGTTTGGCTTTCCGCGATCGGATCTCAAGGTCACCGTCGATGAGGTGCCGATCAAACCCGCACTCGCTCTTGGCGGATGGGCGGCATTCATGCCTTCAGGCAGTGAGGCCATGTTCATGGGGGACTTGGTGCTCACGGATACCGAAATCAGTCCGGTCATGCAGCGCCTGATCGCGGACGGCGTTGAGATCACCGCCGTTCACAACCATCTGCTGCGAACGTCGGTCCCGGTCTTCTACATGCACGTCGGCGGCCATGGCGACCCGATGAAACTCGCCGAAACACTGCATGCCGCGCTCGCCTTGAGCAAGACCCCGTTGAGTGCGGCGGCCGCGGCTCCGCCCGCCTCATTGGAGCTCGACACGGCCGCGCTCGAAAAGACGCTCGGATATAAGGGGACCGTCAACGGTGGCGTCTACCAGTTCAGCGTCCCACGCGCTGAAGCGATCTCGGAAGGCGGCATGGTCATCCCGCCCGCGATGGGGACGGCGATTGCGATCAACTTTGAGCCCACCGGGGGAGGCAAGGCCGCGATCACCGGGGATTTTGTACTCCTGGGAAGCGAGGTGAATCCGGTCCTGAAAATGCTCCGCAAGCACGGCATCGAGGTCACGGCGTTGCACAGTCACATGATTGAGGATTCGCCACATCTTTTCTTCATGCACTTCTGGGCGAATGATGATGTTCAGAAGCTTGCGAAAGGCATGCGCGCAGCGCTCGATCTCACCAACGTCAAGCGCGGATCGTGATGATGCGATTCCTCGCCGGCGCGTGGCTTTCAGTGCTTTCCGCCATCCAGTTTGCATCCGCCGCCGACCTCAATACAATCGAGCTCGAGGCCAAGATCTCCTTGGGCGACGTTCATGGCCGCATCGATCACCTGGCGATCGATCTCAAGCGCCAAAGGCTCTATGTCGCGGAACTCGGCAATGACAGTGTCGGGGTGGTGGATCTCAAGGAACGCAAGACGCTGCGGACCCTCACGGGTCTCAAGGAGCCGCAGGGGATCGGCTACGTGCCCTCGACGGATACGCTCTATGTGGCGAATGCCGGGGATGGGTCCGTACGGCTCTTCCGGGGTGAGAACCTGATGCCGTTCGGCCAGATCGCATTGGGCGCGGACGCGGATAACATCCGCGTTGATGATGCCGCCCATCGTGTCTTTGTCGGCTATGGCGACGGCGCCATTGCGGTCATCGACACGCAGAGTCAACGCAAGATTGCGGACATACCGCTCGGCGCGCACCCGGAGAGTTTCCAGCTTGATCGATCAAGCCCTCATATCTTCGTAAACGTCCCCGACGCCCGCGAAATCGCAACCGTCGATCGAATGACCGACAAACGTGTCACACGCTGGCCGACCGAGAACTTCAGCGGAAATTTCCCTCTTGCCCTGGACGAGCCGCACCAAAGGATCATCTCCGTTTTCAGGCACCCCGCCAAAGTGGCGGCGTTTCGTATGCAGGACGGCGGGCTGCTAACGGCGGTCGATACCTGTGGCGATTCGGATGACGTGTTTGTCGATGAGAAGCGCAAACGCATTTACGTGAGCTGCGGCGAGGGCTCCATTGACGTGCTCGCGAACCAGGGTGAAAGTTACATCAGCGTCGGCCGTATCCCAACCGCTTCGGGTGCGCGCACGAGCCTCTTCATCCCTGGTATCGATCGGCTCGCGCTCGCGGTCCGCGCGACAGGTGCCACTCCCGCCGCGATTTGGATATTTCGGCCCGTATCTCCATAAGGGTAAAGACTCGCTTACTTCGCCTCCGCCGCCGTCGGCGTCTCCGGTCCCATGCCCACGATTTCGAGCACCACGTCGGCGTCCCTGGCGCCGTCGTAATGCACCTGGTTGGCGTAGTGGGTCACGAAGCTGCCGGCGGGAACCGGTTGCATGTGTTCGGGATCGTAGTTGCGGCCGGTGTTCACCCACCAGGTGCCGGAGAGCACGGTGATGAAGCGGTCATTGGGATGAAAATGCGGACGGCTGTTGTGATGCGCGCTCCACTTCACCAGGATCACATACAATCCCGGCTTGGATGCGTCGCCCGCCAGCGGTATGGTCTCGAGCCCGTTCGGGCTGCCCTTCCAATGAATGTCGGCCGGCACACGGATCGCAATGGCCTTCGGATCAAGGCTGGCGAAGGGTCGCTGCGACGCACACAGTGCCGCCGAGGCCGCCAGCGTCAAGCCCAACAAATACCACGGCGCCCGGCCGAGTCTGGACCGATGAGACATGTCGATTCCCCTCGTTTGATGTAAGGCCCAATCATAAGCGCCCCCATCATCCAAGGCGGCATGCATTTCGTCGGCTTCGCCGCGGCGTAATTCGGGCCGGCAATGCGGAAAATCGCTTAATTTGCTAAAGTGCGCGCCAGACCGGGCGCAGGGTAAGCGCCGCCCGTACGAAGCACCGAGAAGCAGAGTGTCCGTGCCGAAATACCGCGCCTTTGTCAGCTACAGCCATCGCGATTCGGCGTGGGCGAACTGGCTGCACGGCGCGCTCGAGAAGTATCGCCCGCCGCGAGACCTGATCGGCACGGTGACGGCGCGCGGTGAAATTCCGAAGCGGCTGGCGCCGATCTTCAAGGACCGCGACGAACTGCCGAGCGCCACCGATTTGGGAAAGCTGATCCAGGCGGCGCTGGCCGATTCGGCGGCGCAGATCGTGATCTGCTCGCCGCGGGCCGCGGCCTCCAAGTGGGTCAATGAGGAGATTCTCGCCTTCAAGCGGTTGGGGGGCGAAGACCGGATCTTCTGCGTCATCGTCGGCGGCGAACCGAATGCCTCGGATCTGCCGGGGCGCGAGCATGAGGAATGCTTTCCGCCGGCGCTGCGCTTTCGGCTGGGGTCCGACGGCGCCTTGAGCACCACGCGCACCGAGCCGATCGCCGCCGATGCGCGTCCCGGCAAGGACGGCCGGACCAACGCCAAGCTCAAACTGATATCCGGATTGCTCGGCGTGGGCTTCGATTCCTTGAGGCGGCGCGACCAGCAGCGCCGCAACCAGCGCTTGTTTGCCTTCTCCTGTGCCGCAGCGGGCGGCATGGTGCTGACCACCGGCCTCGCCGCCTATTCGCTCATCCAACGCTCCGCGGCGCAGCGCCAGGCGGTGCGTGCCGAGGCAGAGTCGGAGACCGCGCACCAGACCACCCGCTTCCTGGTCGATCTGTTCAAGGTTTTCGATCCCAGCGAAGCACGCGGCAACACGGTCACCGCGCGCGAAATGCTCGACAAGGGCGCGGCGCGCATCGACCGGGAACTGTCGAAGGATCCTGGGATCCAGGCCACGCTGATGGATACGCTGGGCACGGTGTACATGGGCTTGGGATTGTTCCCGCAGGCGCGGCCGCTGCTGGATCGGGCGGTTGCAATCCGGCGCAGCATCGCCGGCGTCGATCCCTTGGATCTGTCGGATTCACTCACCCATCAGGGCGATCTGCTCGCGTTGCAGGCCGAATACGCGGCCGGCGAGAAGGTATACCGCGAGGCCATCCGCATCGAGTCGCAGCATCCGGAGCAGCGCCCGAGCCAGATCGAACTCGCCGCCTCGCTTTACGGCCTCGGCACCCTGCTCGCCCAGGACGGACACAATGAGGAAGCCGAGACGAATCTGCGCGCGGCGCTGGCGCTGCAACAGGCCCTGTACGGCAAAGCGCATCCGGCCATCGCGCGCACCTTGAAGGATCTGGCCCGGGCGATCGCCGATGATGGCAACCTCAACGCCGCCATTCCGATGATGGAGCGCGCGGTGGCGATGCAGCGTGAACTGCGCGGCAAGGAACCGCACCCGGACCTGGCCGAGGTGCTGAACGACATGGGATTCCTCTTATATGAGCGCGGCGATTCGGCCGAGGCCGAGAAGTACTACCGTGAATCCCTCGCGATGAACCGGCGTCTGCTCGGCGACAAACATCCCGAGATCGCCAATGGATTGGAAAACGTCGCCATGGCGCTGTCGGACAAGGGAGACCTCGAGGGGGCCGAATCGCTCTACTGGCAGGCGCTGCTGATGCAGCGCCAGCTGCTGGGGCCGAATCATCCGGATGTGGGGCGCACGCTGCTCAATCTGGCTTCCTTGCAGTACGACCGGGGCAAGACCGTGGATGCCATCTCCAACATGCGCGAGGTGCTCGCCATCTACCGCAAGGCGTATCCTGCGGACAATCCGGAGATTGCGCGCGTGCTCAATGTGCTCGGCTTCTGGCAGACGCTCGCCGGTGATTACGGACAGGCCGGCGAGTACCTGCAGGAGGGACTCGATATGCGCCGCCGCCTGTTCAACGATCATCACCCCGACGTCGCCTCCAGCCAGATGATGCTCGCCATCCTGAGAGTGGCCGAGCACCAATACAAGGAAGCGGCGCAGCTGGCGCAGAGCGCAAAGCTCACTTATACGAGCGCTTTGTCGGCCGATCACTGGCGCACCGCCATTGCGGAGAGCGCCGAGGGCGCGGCGCTCACCGGCTTGGGAAGGTTCCCCGAGGCCGGGGCGCTGCTCGCGCACAGTTCGGGAATTCTGCACAAGGAAGGCGGAGCTCCCTTGATCTATCGGACGCTGGCGGAGCGTTACATCGACACGCTGCATCAGCGCGAACGCCTGAGCACCGCGGCTGCGGCGGTGCTGCCTTGACATAAGCTGACCGGCCGGGAACAGAAGTCGCGCGGCGCGATAGCCAATCAAACCCTCATTGTGATAGCGTCCGCTACCCTCAGAACAACAAAAGAACAAGAAGAAACACAATGAATACCCTATCCGTGCCGGGCCGTTGCGCCGCCGCGCGTTTCGTACTTTTCGCCGCCGCGGCGCTGTTGTTCGCCGCCGGCGCCGATGCCGCGCAGCAGCTCACCGTCACCGCCGCCAACGCGTTGCGCGATTCGGTCTACGATCTGACCTTGAGCGGCGGCGGCCTGATCAACGGTACGCAGCCGATCAACTCCGACGGCGCGAGTCATGGCGCCTTCGCGGCGCTGGCGTGGGCTCCGAACTCCGTCACCGGCACGCTGGATTTGATCGCGGCCGACTCGACCAAGGGCCAGATCGTGCGCTACGCCGGCCCCCACTACGGCACCTCGAGCGTGATCTTCGCCTACACGAAAAAAGGCTCCGGCCCGTCCCATCCGGTGGGCCTCACCGTCGATGCCGGCGGCAATCTGTTCGTCATTTCACCCAGCAACCCGTTGGATACCGCACCGTCGCTGTGGGCGCTGCCGTTCAACACCACCACCGGGGCTTTTGGCGCACCGCTGCTGATCGATCACAGCTTCGGCGGCGTGCGCACGCTCGCCCTCGCGGAAGTGCTGGTGGCCGGCACCGCCGCCACCGTGCATGGCAGCTCAAGCCCGGCGTGGAATGCCGGCGACCTGCTGGTACTGGTCGGCGACACGTTCAATGACCGCGTGATCGTCTATTCACAGGCCGCGATCAACGGCGTGCTCGCCAATCCGGACCAGCCGCTCTCGGGTCCGACGTCCACGGCGGTGTCGCAGTCGCAATTCCTGAACCTGCTCGCCATCCCCTTCGGCATGGACATCTGGCCGGCGGATGCCACGCACGGGGTGAGCCTGCTGGTCAGCACCATCGACGGCCGGATTCTGCGTTTCGATTCAGCTTCGGGCGCCTTCACCGCGAACTTCGCCGCCGGCCTAGGGCTCGGCCTGCAAAAGATCAAGGTCGGCAGCGCCGCGAGCACGCCGTACGCCTTCGTCGCGCAACTCGGGCTGTTCTCCAACGGCACCATCCAGCAATTCGGCGCGCCGCCGGCGAGCGGCGCCAACAAGGCGCTGGTCAAGTGGAGCCAGGGCGTGACCGATCCCATCGGTCTCGCGGTGAGCGGTTCGGACTCGACTCCGGCCGGCGCCTGCATCGCGCCCAACACCTGCACGCTGCTCGGCGGCGCCCTGGCGCAGCAGATCTCGGGCGCGGGCTCCGCGAATATTCCGCCGGCGGCCAATGTTCTGGCGCAATCCTGCACCGTGCCGGTGGATCCGCGCGTGAGCATCAGCGGCGGCACCTGGAGTTGTCTCAGTCCGCAAATGACGGTGTGCAGCGGCACCCAGACCACCAATTGCGTCTCGCCCACCCTGGACGTCGCCGACTACTGCCCTGGATTTCCCCACACCGTGCTGCCCGCCTCGCTGTGCGGACATTCGGGTCCGAGCGGCGCGGGATTCGAGGTGGTCGAGTCCACTTCGGTCACGGTCGATCAGAACGCCAACAACACCTTCATTCAAACCACGGTCGATCCGGACGTGTCGCTGCCGGGTCCGTTCAACCTGAGCTGCCCGCAGAACCCGATCTATGCCTGGGCGCCGCGCTCGGATAGGCCGAATGTCGAGGGCACGGTGCCGGAAGATCTGGCGCTGCCCGACACCTTCATCGATCTTTCCGGCTATTGCGACAAGGGCGGCGGCGCCTCGAAGGTGGCCTCGATGTATGCCTTCGGCCTGGCGCTCAATACCGCGCCGAGCGGCCTGGGCAGCGGCCCGACCAACGGCCTGTTCGGCTTCGTCACCACGAAGTTCTCGAATCTGACCGCAACCATCACCGCCGCGGGCTCGCAGGTCAACGGCGGCACCGCCGCGACCCTGCAGGGCTACGTCAATCAGGCTCAGGCCTTCTTCAACTCGAGCTTCCAGAACGATGTGCCGAGCGGCTACAGCTGCGCCATGAACACGCTGGCCTCGGCGGATAATTTCGTGCGCGCGAATTTGAGCGCCTTCAGTTTTGCGCAGCCTCCCGCCGGCAATCCCAACCCCGCCGGCGATGTCGATGGGCGCTTGGCGAACCTGTTCCTCTCCATCGGCAACTACTTCTTGATGCAGCCGCCGAATGAGACCTGGCCCACCACGAATGTGCCGCCGTGCGTGAGCATCACGGCCACGCCCGCCAGTGTGCCCAGCGGCACTGCCACCACCTTGAGCTGGGGACCGGCGACGACCTCGTTCCCGCTGTCATTCCCGCCGCAGCAATGCACGCTGTCTGCGAGCGATGGCACGTTCACGACCCCGGCCATCGTGGGTCCGAGCGGTTCCGGGGTCTCGAGCGGCATTCTGAGCACGGTCGGCACCTACACGGCGGCGCTGCAATGTACCGGCGCGCCCGGCAACCCCTCATCGGGAGGCGCGACCTCCGAGGGGCTCGCGACCACGGCAGTGACCGTGACACCGCCATCCGTCCTGGTCTCGCTCGCGGTGTCGCCCGCCAAGGCATCGATCGGCGATTTCTTCAATCAACAGTTCAGCGCCAAGGGCACATTCTCGGGCGCCGTGCAGGACCTGACCGGCAAGATCATCTGGAGCGCCGGCGGCGCCGCCACGATCGACTCGAACGGACTGGCGTTCTGCGCCTCGACGGGCAGCGCCACGATCACCGCCACGGTGGGCGCGATTCAAGGTTCGGCCACACTGACCTGCCAGCATGTGCTGTCCTCCCTGAGCACCTTCGTTCAGGGCGGCAACACCACGGTGAAGGTGGGCGGCACGCTCACCATCACCGCACGCGCCGCGTACACCGACGGCAGCACGGCCGATGTGAGCAGCAGCGCGACCTGGGTGAGCACCAACCCGAAAGTGGCCAGCGTGTCGAAGGGCGTCGTCAAGGCGCTGTGCGAGGGCACGACCACGATCTACGCGAGCGTGAACGATCCGATCTCGGGGCTGGTGAAGTCGGGCGCGGTGACGATCACGGTCACCAAGAAGAGCTACCACTAAAGAACCCGGATTCCTTACGGCGGCGACCCCGCCGCCAGGGCCTGGTCCGCCTGGCGCAGCCAATCGTCGCGATCGGCGGAGGGCGGCAGCGCTCGGATCAATTCGCGGGCGCGCGCATAAGTTTGCCTGGCGCCCGCCGCATCGCCGTTCTTCACCAAAGCCTCGGCCAACGCCAACTCATTGGGGGGATACAGAGGCTGCAGCGACACGGCGCGGCGCGCGGCGGCCAGTCCCGCTTCGGGATCGCCCGGCCCCAACGGCCATGCGGGCGCCTTGATGAGGACCAATGCCTGCACGCGTGCGGGACCTGCCTGGTCCAATGCCGGATTCGCGGCTTCCGCGGCCGCGAGTGCTGCGAGCATGCTCTCGAGAGAATCGGCGGCATGCAGCGGATGTGCGCGCGCGCTCAAGCCCAACGCGATGCCGTGGTAGTAAAGGCACGCGTCCGCTTGCGGGGACTGGTCCAGACAGGCTTGCGCGTTGCGATTGGCATCGTCCGCGAGCTGGGCGCGCACTTGCGCGCTGTTCTCGTGGTCGCTGCGGCGTGCATCCTCGGCCACGGCGGCGGCCCATTGTTCGACCAACTGGGAGGGCCGGGCCGGCGAGGATGCCGGCGGTGCGGTGCGCGTCGGCGGGGCCTTGCATCCCGCGGCCAGCAAAGCCGCAATGGCGATGCCGATGCAGCGCTTCACGGCCTGGCGGCGCTGCCCGGCAGTTTGAGCGGCACGAAGCCCTTCAAGTGCAGCGACGCCAGCACATCGGCGCCGCCGCTCGCCGCATTCATTTTCAGCAGTGCCGCCTGCATGCTCTTGGCGCGCGGCGCGGGCAGGCGCGATTCGACCACGGCGATGAGCGCCACCGGCACCGGCGCCGATTGCACCAGGGTTTTCAATTGTGCGGCGAACGGCAGGCTGGTGAGCGCCGCCGATTGCGTGCCGTCGAGCAGCGCCACCGCCGGCTCGCCGGAGGCGACGCGGCGCAGCGCGCTCAAGATCTGGCCGGTGGTTTCGATCTTGACATCGGCAGGCAGCGGCCACGCGATGAGCGCGGTGCCTTTCACAAAGTCAGGCGCGTAGCCCGCGGCGCTCAAAATCGTGTGCCCGGACATCGAGGCGGCACCGGTGACCGTTCCGCCGGCCTTGCCCACCAAGGTCCAGCGCTCCTCGGCGCCGACGCCCACGACGTCGGCCTGCACCAGCGGTGTCAGGTGCAGCGCAGCCCCATGCTGTACATAAAATGCGTACGGTACGAATGCCAGCACCGAATCCCGGTCGTCGAGTTTCGCCAATCCGCCGTGCTCCGTGGGGTCATAGACTGCGGCCAAGCTGCCGGGACTCCAGCCCGCGGATGCCGCCGCGGTCCTGGCGAATTGGTCGACGTAGGGCTGCGCATCGCCCGCCGCCCCCGGATAGCCCGGTGCGCAAAAAACCAGGGTCGCGACGCCAGCCAATATCAGTGCGCTCATGGCGACAGGCTATCATTAGCCCATGACCGATCACCAGCGCATGAATGCCGCGCCCCGATTGCAGCAGTTGTTTTTGCAGGTATTGGGCGCGCGCTACAGCATTGTCGGTGTTTTCTTACTCACAACGCTGGCGGGCGTGTACGGCGCGACGCGCATTCCCACCAACTCCTCGATCGACCGGCTGATCGTGTCGGGCGATCCGGTTGCGCAGGTCACGCAGGAATTCGAGCGGGTATTTCCCGAAGGGGAACAGGCGCTGCTGATGCTCGAGTCCCCCGACCCGTTCGCACCCGCCGCGCTGCAAGGCGCGGTGTCGCTCGAGCAGAGCCTCGATAAGATTCCGCGCGTCCAAGCCCACAGTCTGCTGACGCTGTACTTTCGGCCCAAGGCGCCCGAGCACATCAGTGCCGAAGAGGCCGGCAAGCTGCGCAGCTTTGCCGCCGGCACCACGTTGTTCCGCCAGGCCGGACTGATCGGCGATCGCTACCTGGGAGTGGCGCTCGACTTGCAGGTGAATTCGCCGGGCGAGCGCGATGCGGCGCTGGCCGCGATCGACGCCATCGTGCTGCCGCTCGCCGCCTCCAGCCACGTGTTTACCGCCGTCCGCCGTGTCGGCACGCCCTGGCTCGATGCCTGGCTGGAGAAGCAAACCGGCGCGTCCACGCGCAAGTTCATGCCGCTGTTCGGCGTTTTCCTGGTCACGCTGGTGTTCATCGTGTTTCGGTCATGGCGCACGCTCAGCGCCATCATCCTGACCTTGGGGGCAGCGGTCGCGATGGCCGTGGGCTTGGGCCATGTCTTCGGCTTCTCGAACAGCGTGGTGTCGACGCTGGTGCCGCTGACCGTGATGGTCACCACCACGGCCACGCTGGTTTATCTGCATGCGCGCTTCATGGAACCCGACGATGCCGCGACGTTGCGCGAACATCATGCGCGCGCGCTCGCCAATAAATTCCTGCCCTGCACCGCCTCGATGTTCGCCACCGCGGTGGGGTTCGCGGCGCTGTCGGTGTCCGAGATTCGTCCGGTGCGGGAGATGGGATTGTGGACGGCCTGCGGATTGATCAGCGCCTGGGTGGCATGCTTCACGCTGTTCCCCGCGCTGCAGTCGCTGCTGCGCACGCCGCGCCGCTCGGGGGCCGTCACCGACGGTGCGTGGTTCGCGCGCATCGTCGAGGTGCTGGTGCCGGCGACCCGCCGCTATCGCTGGTATTTCGTGATCGGCGCCCTGGCTCTCATGCTGTGCGGCGCGGCCGCGCTGTTCGGCATCCCCGGCAAGCTCAAACCGCTGCAGCTCGAGACCGACGCCCTGACCTATGTCAATCCGCACGAGCCCGTGGCCCAGGACACGCGCCGCTTCGAGCAGTCGAACGGCTTGGACCAGCTTGATTTGTGGCTGCAGACCCCGCCGGGCCGCGCGCTCGACCCGTCATTCCTGCGCAGCGTGTATCTGTTGTCGCGCCGGCTCGAACAGCAGCCGGGCATCAATGCCGTCGACGGTCCCACCTCGGTGCTGCGCTGGGCGCGCTACTTTCAGTCGGGCAGCGATCAATTGCCGAGCGAACCTGAGGCGTGGCCGAAGCTCGCCGCGGACCTGGAGCAGGTGCTGTTGACCGAACCGGGTGCGCGCAACTTCGTGGACGTGGCCAATCTCTCCAGCGTGCGCTTGAGCGTCCGCGGGCGCGGCGAGGTGTTCGGTCCCTCGGGCGCCATGCGCAAATTCATTCTGCAAACCTGGAATGCGGCGCAGGCCGGCGATCCCAATTTTCGCGGCGTGCGCGGCCGGCTGGCCGGCAAGGGCGTGCTCTCCGGCAACATCACCGAACGGCTGCTGCCCACGCTCACGCAAAGCTTCGCCATCACCGCGAGCGTGATCTTCACGGCGTTTCTGCTGGTGTTTCGCAGCCCCTCGGCGCGCCTGATGACCATGATCCCGTCGTTCTTCGCCATCCTGTCGGTGTTCATCGTGATGCGCGTGGCGGGAATTCCGCTCAACATCGCCACCATTCTCATCGGCTCGACCGTGCTCGGCGCCACCGAGAATGATCAGGTGCATTTTTTCTATCATCTGCAGGAGGGGCGCGCGAGCGGCACGACCCAGGGCGCCCTGAAGCACGCCATGCTCACCGCGGGCCGTCCGATCCTGCTCGCCACGCTGATCAACACCAGCGGCTTTCTCGCCCTCGCCTTCTCCGATCTGCCGCCGATGCGCCAGTTCGGCGTGGTGTCGGCATCGGCCTTCGTGCTGGCCTTGATCGCGGATTTCACCGCGCTGCCGGGCGCGCTGTGGATCTTGAGCCGCGAGGGCACCCAGGCCGGTGCTGCCGCTCAGCGCGGCAAGGCGTAGGCGACCTGCGTGTCAGTCCGTATCCGACGCCATGATGGCAGCGGCGCTGACGCGGCGCCCAAAGGTTGGCATTTAGACTGGCCAAAAGGAACAAATTTATGTCTACAACCTGGAATTTGTCTCAGTCTCATTCGAGCCGCGTGCGCAGGACGGTGGAGGATCTGCTCGAGGATTGCGGCATTCAGATCAACGGCAGCAACCCCTGGGACATCCGCGTCTTCAACGAAGACTTTTACGCCCGGGTGCTGCATCAGGGCTCCTTGGGCTTCGGCGAGTCCTATATGGAGCGCTGGTGGGACGCCGGGGACCTCGAGGAGCTGATCTATCGGTTGCTCAAGGCCCGGCTCGATGAGCGCGTGCACACCTGGCGCGACGTCGTCTCTTATGTAAGCGCTGCATTCTTCAACCGCCAGCGGCGTTCGCGCGCCTTCGAGGTGGGGGAGCGCCACTACGACATCGGCAACGATCTGTACGAATGCATGCTCGATTCGCGCATGATCTACAGCTGCGCCTATTGGGAGAATGCCGATACCCTGGAGGAGGCGCAACGCGCCAAGCTCGACCTGGTGTTCCGCAAGCTGGCCCTCAAGCCTGGGCAGCGCGTGCTGGATGTGGGCTGCGGCTGGGGCGGCGCGCTCGAGTACGCCGCCAAAGAGTACGGCGTCGGGGGCGTCGGCATCACCATTTCACGCGAGCAGGCCGACTATGCGCGCAAGCGCTGCGAGGGACTGCCCATCGAGATCCGCCTCGAGGACTATCGCGAGACGCGCGGCGATTTCGATCACATCTATTCCATCGGCATGTTCGAGCATGTCGGTCCGAAAAACTACCGCACCTACATGCAGGCCATGCGCCGCTGTCTGCGGCCCGGCGGGCGCTTCTTATTGCACAGCATCGGCGCGAACCGCCGCAGCGGCCGCAACAGCAACGATCCGTGGATCGAGAAGTATATTTTCCCGAATTCGAAGCTGCCGACCGAGGCGCAGATCGGCGCTGCGATCCAAGGATCGTTCGCAGTGGCCGGCCGGCAAGCGATCGGCAGCAACTATGTGCGGACCTTGCGCAGCTGGCGGGCAAACTTCGAGCGGAATTGGCCCATGTTGCGCCGCACGCGCGCCGACGCCTTTTTTCGCATGTGGGAATTTTATTTGAACGCCAGCGCCGCGACCTTTCGCGCCGAAAAGAACGATGTGTGGCAGTGGCTGCTGACCGCGGCCTGAAGATCTTTAAAATCTTTTACGCGAGGCAGGCGTCGACCAGGCGCTCGAAGGGCCCGCCCGCCCGCATCGGATCGGCCACCGGAAGCCCGAAGTGCGCGCTTTGCGTCTCGAGCAGGCGCGCCGCATCCTGCGCGGTGAGACTCGAGGTGTTCAAGCTGATGCCGGCGCAGCGGATCGCGGAATTGGTGCGCCTTCCCAGGCGCAGATTCAAATCGATGGTGTCGGCGACTTCCGGCAGCGGAAAGCCGGGATGGCCGAGCATTTCCTTTCGGTCCATGTCATGGCAGACCACGATGACATCCGGCTGGCTGCCATGGAGCAATCCCAGGGAAACCCCGGCGTAGGAAGGGTGAAACACGGAACCCTGCCCCTCGATCACGTCCCAGTGTTCGGCGGCGGCCGCGGGGCTCAAGATTTCCGCCGCTCCGGCCTCGAAATCGGCGACCACCGCGTCCATCGGCATGCCGCCGCCGGCAATCAGAATCCCGGTCTGTCCGGTGGCGCGAAAATCCGTGTCGATGCCGCGTGCGCAGAATGCCCTGGCCAGCGCGAGCGCGGTGTATTTCTTGCCGACGGCGCAATCGGTGCCGACGGTCAACAGCCGCCTGCCGGAGCGTTTCGCGCCGCTTGCGATCGGAATGTCCTTCGGCGGCGTGCGCACGTCGATGAGGCGGCGGCCGTGGCGATCCGCCGCGGCTTTCAATTGCGGCACGTGCCCAAGCTTCGCATGCATGCCGCTGATCAGGTCGAGCCCCGACTCGAGCGCCTCGAGGAGCGAGGGGATCCAACTCTCGCTGATCACGCCGCCGGTATTGGCCACGCCGATGACCAGCGCGCGCGCGCCGCGGGCGCGGGCCTCCTTCGGCGTGAGGCGCGCAAGACCGGTCGTGATGGTCGCGCCGGCGCACGACAATTCACCGACACACAGATCTTTTGCCCAGTCGCGCAGCCCGAAGGCCGTCTTGGCGTACGCTTTCTCCGTGGTATCGCCCAGAAACAGCAAATAGGGGTGAGGCAAATTCATTCGGCCCTTACCTTGGAACTTCGTGGACGAGACGCCGAACGTGCGCGGCTGAATTCAGGGCTGTCCCAGCGGCAGATACAGGGCACTGGGATGTGCCCGGTCGTGGAACAGGGTCACCGTCACCGTGCGCGCGTCGCTCATGGACTGCTCGGCCACCGGTTTTGCCGCGTTGTAGTTTTTCTCGGCCGAGATCGAATTGATCGGCGCGATGATCAGTCGAAGGCGGCTGCCCTTGCCGACCTGGCGCGAAACGAAGGTGAAGTGCTCGAAGTCGTAGCGTTGCGGCGCGCGCATCGCGACCAGTTTCGGCTGGCGCGCATTCTCGCGATAGCGCGCCCGCATCGAATCGCCGGTCAGCGCAATGCTGCGCCCGTCGGGGCGAATCTCGGCAATGCTCACCGCAAAATCGGTATCCGGCTGGTCGATCGCGATCCAGGCGGAGAGCTTGAAGAAGCCGCTCAACTCGGTGGCCTCATCGAACGGGGCACTGTGATACACGAGCAGCTTGCCGCGGCGCGCATATTCGGCGTGCTGATCGGTCAGATCCCCGCCATCGGAGCCCGCCTCGTCGGCGGCGAAGCTCAGGTCATGCGGGTCGTAAGCATAGTGATCCGGCTTGCCGCTGCCGACCTTGGGACCCAAGGCACCGGCCGCCAGCACATCGACGGCGTTGGCGCTCGAATCCAAGAAATAAGGCTGCGATAGGCGGGTGATCCCCTCCAGGGTGTCGGCGTAGCGCCAGCGTTCCTCACCCATGACGTAGTAGGCGACCGGCTTTTGCAGGAACTGCGGCTTCGGACCGCCCTGCATGGTCCACGCATACCAATCCAAGTGCAGCTTCGGCAGGTCGAGGAGACTGGCCGGCCCGAACTTCAAGCCGCCGATCTCCGCGCGCGGTGTGCGCGTCGCGGCGTGATCCCACGGCCCGATGATGAGGTAGTGGCGTGCGCGGCCCTGCGCGGATGCATGCTTCATGTACTCGCGATAGTGCGTGAGTGCGCCGGGCTGATCGCCGTCGTAGGAGCCGGTGATGGTCAGGATCGGAATACTGATGCGCGCGTACTGCTCGGCGGTCGGGTTGTAGGCATCCCAGAACGCATCCGCATGCGGGTGCCCGATCCAGCGCTGAAAGATGGCCGACGGGGCGCCCATCTTGGCATCGAAGTCCTTGAAAGGCGTGCCGGATTCGAACCAGCGCCGGTTCATGTCGTTCCAGAACGCAGTGTCGCCGAAGATCTTGTCCTGCGAGGTGCGCCCGCCGGTGAAGGTCAGCCACTGCACGTCATAGGGCGAGAAAATATTGTTCTGCATCGGAAAATCAACGCCGGCGTAGGGCGCCGCGACCGGCACGATGGTCGCGAGATGCGGGGGAAATTCCTTGGCGGCGGCCCATTGATCGTAGCCCGCGTAGGAGCCGCCCCACATGGAAACCTTGCCATTGCAGTAGGGCTGCTTGGCCAGCCATTCGACGACGTCGTAGGCGTCATGCGCTTCCTGCAGCAGCGGATCGAATTGCCCCTCGGAATTGCCGCGGCCGCGCACATCCACGGTGAGAAACGGATAGCCATGGGCGGCGAAATAAACGCCGCGATCGTGATAGCTCTGCGCGATATAAGGCGTGAGGGTGAACAGGCACGGCGCCGGGGCCTTCTGATCGCGCGGCGTGTAGATGGCCGCGCTCAAATGCACGCCGTCGCGCAACGGGATCTTCTGATCCCAGCGAAAATCGACCTTGGTCTCGTCGGGAACGGCGGCCGCCTGATTTTCGCTCACCAGGGCATCGTTCGCACTTGCCATGCCGGCCGCGAGGACGAGCAGCGCGACGGCGGCCCGTGCGCGGTTCAAGGTCGAATACTTCATCCCCGGACGCTCCCTTTTTTGGTGGCGCTAATCTACAAGCCATTTATCTCAATTGGCAACAAAATTTCCAATCGGAGAAAAATGGCAGTAGATTCGCACCCCGCTCCCGGGCAATCCCTGCTGACTCCTGCTGACAACCCCTGCTGACCGCGCCTGCCGGCTAACCCTGGCTGCTCGGCTTGGTCGGCGAACCAGGTGGAATCGTCGGGTTGATGTCCGGCGTGTTCGGCGGCGAGGGTTTCGCGGGCGGCGGCGTCGGCATTTCCGGCGCGCCAGGCGTCGCGGGGGAGACGGGCGGCGATGGTGAGTGCTGCGTGCACCCCGCCGCGGCAATGACAGCCAGTACAAGCACGGGAGGGAAAAGTCGCGTCGATTTCATGAGCGCACTCCTCTGGTTTAATCGGCGCTGACGCCCGAATCCGCCGCGACCGACTTGATCTTTTTCAGATGCGTTTCGAGCGTCGGCAAGGTATCGCGTGCGAATGCTCTTGCGTCCGGGTCCTGCCCCGATGCGGCCTCTCTCTTGAACTCGGCAATGTCCTCTTCGTGATCCTTGATCATGCCCTTGATGTATGACTTGTCGAAGGTGTCGCCGGAGAGCACTTTGAGCTTGCTCTTCGTGGCCATCTCCATGGCGCTCTCGTGCGAAGGCAGTGTCATATTCTTGGAAGCGGCAATGGATTTGAGCTTGTCATTCGCAGCCGAATGATCCTTGACCATCATGGCGCCGAAATCCTTGACGCCCTGGTTATGGCCTTTTTGCTGCGCCAGGTTCCCCAGCTCGACTTCCGAGATGCCGCCCTCGGCCGCCTTTTTGTAAAAGGCCGCATCGGGACTGGTGCTTGCCGCGTAGGCGGCGAAGGGGATCAACAAAGCGAAAGATGCCGCAAGATGTTTCATGGCCCTGCCCTCAAGATTATAGGAATGGGGTGAAGATGCGCCGGGGCACGGAGTTGAGCAAATCCGGATAGGCCTAACGCGACGTAGGAAAAAGCCGCTTGTGAAAGGCCTTGCGCAGTTCGACCTTCGCTTGATTGAGCACCCGCCGGCGGGTGGCGCTCATGCCGACGCCGGCGCGGTTGATTTCAAAATTGAGCATGGACATGGCGGACTGAAACGGGCCGGCTTTGCGGCGATGGCTCGCCTCGGCAGATTTCTTCAAGGATTGTGCGATGCGGCGCGCGCTGCGAAGTTTGAATACACCGCCCTGCAAGTCCATGGCATCGCTGCGTTTGCCCACCGCTGCGGACCATTTGCGCGGTGTCCGGGTGCGACGGGCGCCCACGCGCTTCGGGCGCGAGGCGCGAGGTTTGGATTTCGTTGCCATGGGGCACACTGGCATGGCGCCGGGCTTCAAGTCTGTCGGAGCCTAAGAGCGGATGATGCAAGAATTATCGGTCAAATTCTTCCAGTCCTACATGGTCATCAGGCTTGCGGCCATTTCGGCGTGAATCAGTCTGAGTTAACTTTTTTCCGCTTCATCAACTTGCCCGGAGTAGGAACATGATTGCACACACCACTTTGCCGGTTCGCGATTTTGCCAAGTCGAAGGCGTTCTACACCGATGTCCTGGCGCAACTAGGCTACCGCCAGAACATGGGGGAAGGAGAATCCGCGGGCTTCAACGACGGCAAGAACACGGACTTCTGGATCAGCACCGAGAAAGAGGTGATTCCGACGCACCTGGCCTTCCGGGCGCGCGGCCGCAAGCAAGTCGAGGCATTTCACCGCACCGCGCTTTCCGCCGGCGCCAAGGACAACGGCGCGCCGGGGTACCGCGATTTCTCGCCGGGCTACTACGCCGCCTTCGTGATCGATCCGGACGGCAACAATATCGAAGCGGTCTGGTACGACCCAAAGGGCGTCAAAGCCAAACACTAGCGCTCAAGAACTAGCGCCGATGCGACGCACGCGTGGCTGCCGCCTTGCGCGCCGCCGCGGAGCGCGCGGCCGGAGTGCGCTGCGCCGCACTCGAGCGCGCCTGGCGCGCCAGCGAGCGCGAAGAGGCCGCCGCGGTTCCCTCCCGTTTCAGCGCCTTTTCCGTGGCGCGGGAGCGGGTGGCGCTGATTTTGCCGCGCGAAATGCTGCCGTTGCCCTTGGCCGAATCGCGGGCGGCCTTTTTACGGCTTTGCGCCGAGGCGGCACCGCTCGGCGGCGGCAAATCGACGCCCGAGCGGCGCGCTTCGGACAGGCCGATCGCGATGGCTTGTTTGGTGGAGCGCGCCCCGTGCTTTCCCTCGCGGATGTGATCGATCTGTTCGCGCACGAACTCTCCTGCCTGGGTGGACGGCGACTTGCCGGTGCGCTTGTCGGCGCGGGCTCGATCCAGGGTTTGTTTCTCCGGCATGTTTGCAGCCTCGGTGAGTGAGTGATTGATCGACGCTAAGGCGCCACGGGCCGCGTGAATATCATCGAAGCACGGCACCCGGCGTCGGTGGGCGCCGACGGTCACTGCACGTTCGCGATCCGCACCACGCTGCCGCGCGCCTTCGGATCGTTCGGGTCCTTGACCACGGTGACGTAAAGATCCTTCTCGCCGGGACCGAATGCGACGTTGGTGGTGCCATCGCCCGCGGCGATGTCGAATGTGTGCAGCAGCTTGCCCTGCGGGGATATTTTCAGGATCTTGCCGCCGAACCACTGCGCCACGTACATGTTGCCCCTGGCATCGATCTTCATGCTGTCGGGCCCGAGCCACCAGGACTTGTTCTTGTCCGGCGTGAGCAGATTCAGCAGTGCGAAATTGGCGCGGTGACTGAGCGACCCGTCGCGGTTCACGGTGAATTTCAGGATGCAGTTGCCGACCGTCTCGCTGACGTACAGGGTTTTCTGGTCGGGAGAAACGCCGATGCCGTTGGCATAGTTCAGATCCCGGGCCACCTCGATCCATTGCCCGCCGCCCGGCGCAAGATACAGAATCTTCCCGGCCACTTCGGTCGGCAGATCCTCCGGCGGCCCGAACACCGTCGCATAGGCGGCGCCGTTGGGCGCGACCACGACATCGTTGATGCCGCCCAAGAATTTATTGCCCTTGTCATCGGCATCCCAGCGGCGCAATTGCTTGCCGGTCAAATCGAGCTCGAGAATCGCGCCCTGATTATCGGTGCAGGCAAGCAGCAGGGTCTTGCGCCGCGTCAGCGCGAGGCCGTTATGGCCGCAACCGGCCAGGTCGTTGAGCACCGTGCCCGATTTGCCGTCCCAGCGGAAAAGAGCGTTGGAGATCCATCCCACATAGTAGAGATGGCCGTCAACGAATAGCGGGCCCTCGGGCCCCAGCACATCCGTCACGATGATGGTTTCGGCGGCGTGCGCCGGCATGGCTGCCAATATTGCGCCGGCTGCCAGAGAAAAGAGTATGGCTTTCAAGGCGGCTCCCACGAATGCGTTCACCCCGCATCATAGCGTGCCGCGTGCCGCCCGCGTGCCGCCCGCGTGGCGCAGATGCCGTCTCAGGTCCGGCTTGCCGCGATCCGTCTGGGCAGCGGCGTCGGGATGGGGGCGGTACGCGTCTGAATCCATGCATGCAGCGCCACCGCGCCGAGCACCACGGGCAATCCCACGAGCACGTTGACGGAAAAGGTTTCGCTGCCCAACCACCAGCCCACAAGCAGCGCCACGGGGGGATTTACGTAGGCATAAGTTGCGGCCAGTGAGGCGGACACGCGCTCGACCACAAAGCGATACGCCGAAAACGCAATCACGGAGCCAAACACCACCAGGTACCCCCACGCCCACCAGACATGCGGTGCATGCGGAATCGTCCAGCGCTCGCCGAGCAACGCGCTCACCGCCAGTCCCATGAGGCCGGCGGCCAGCATTTCCGCACCGAAGCCGGTGGGCCCGTGCGGGATGTCCAATTTGCGGGACAGCACGGTACCAAAGGACCAGGAGGCTGTGGCAAAAAGTATCAGCAGCGTGCCTGAAATGCTGCCTTGCAGATCGCGCCCCAGAAGCATGATCGCGGCGCCGACGCCGCCGACCGCGATGGCGATCCATTCAGCGCGTCGTGGCCACTCACCGAAGGCGCCGGACCACAACGCGGTCGCCAGCGGCATGATGCTGATGAGCGCCACGGTGGCGCCCGAACTCACCCAATGTTCGGCGACCGACACCAGGCCGTTGCCGATCACGAGCAGCAGCAATCCCATCACGGCGGCGCCGCCCCATTGCCTGGCTGTGGGCAGGGATTTGCCGCGCAATGCCTGCCAACCCAACAACAGCGCGCCGGCAACGAGAAAGCGCGTTGCCACCAGGAAGAAGGGTGCGAACCCGGTTATCGCCACCTTGATCGCGAAGTACGTGGTGCCCCATACGATATAGACCGCCAGCAGGCAGGCACCGATCAGCCAGGCGGCTGGTTTGGGGGCGCTGGAAGGCTTCGAGTCGGACGGCATGCGGCTCTCGTGGGTACCAAAAGGAATGCGCCATGGTACCGGCCCGGGACCGTGGGCGCTTTAGGTTATCTAAAGGCCATCTAAGAATTGCTAATGGCCGCCTAAGAATTGCTGATGGCCGGTCGGTTGAACCCGGCGCTAGCCGCCGCGCAGAAAATGCATCACGCGCGCGCGAATCTTGCCGTAATTTTCCTTGAGCGGTCCGAGCAAGCCGTGCTGTTCGGCGGGCAGGTGGGCGAGCGGATGACCGTGGCTGCGAAACACGTAGTGATCGAAAAACGCGCGCCATGCGTCACGCTCCGCGGGCGGCCGCTCGGCAATGGTGATCATGCTCAACAGCAAACCGATATAGGGCGCATCCGGACCCAGGCGAAAGGCGTCCCACCAATAATTCACCAGCACATTGAACGGCGCGGTCGACTCGACCTTGTGCCACCAGAGCTTCGGCAGGTAAATCGCATCGCCGGGCTCGAGTTCCGCGATCAGCGCCTCGCCCTTGACCTGCTCGAAGAGCGGAAATCGGTCCTTGTCGGGTGCGGCGGAGGCGGCCAGGCTGATGGGCTGCCCGGCCACGGTGTTGTCGATCGGGCCGACATAGAGTTTGTCGATGCATTGCGGCGCGAACAGCGTGAAGCGCCGGGTGCCCGCCGCCACGCACGCCAGGTTATCCATGGTGTCGTAGTGCGACGAGACATTCGCGGCGTGGCCGATCCAGATCCGCGGACCGATGTCGGGACTCAACCAGGGAATCGCGTTGAGCGCGGCGAAGCCCGGCAAGCACTCGTCGGTGGGCACCGACCCGGCGTACACGGACGGCGCTCCGGGCATGTCCAGATAGGACACGATGGTCTCGAGCGCGTCGCGAAATTTCATGCGCCGGCGTTCGAAATTGAAGCCCTTCATGTCGTCGGAATAGAAGTATTTTCCGGCGATCGCCGGAGAACCGAAAAGAGCCTCGACCTGTCCGCCGGCATCCAACGGCAGCAGATGATCGCGCACGGCCGCCGGCGAGCGCCGGCCTGCTGCGACGACGGGCCAGTCCTTGACCAAGCCGCGCAACACCACGGGCCGGCAAGGGTCCACCACGTCGCGCAGGAATGCCTGCGGACTGTTGAGATCAGCAGCGGCGATGGTTCGGGGAGTCCCTGACATGGCGAGGACGAATCCGTTGGCTCATGCCCAATTATGACACGGCCCCCGTGCGGTTTTGCTTGATGACGTCCTCACGCGAGGGTGCCGGCTTCGCGCGGGTGGCCGCCTCCGCGCGGGTGGCCGCCTCCGCGCGGGCGCCGCTGCCGCGCAGGTCCGGTTTTCTCAGCAGCCGCGGGTCGAGGCCCGGGTTTAATGGTTGCGCTACCAATCCGATGAGATATCGGTGTGCCGCGGAATATCAGAGGCCCAGTTCGCCGCTCCACCGGCCGGCCCCGCGCGCCGTTAACCGACCATGTCCTCCAATTCCCGGCCGCGCGTCTCGTGCACCATCTTCAGCACGAACACGATGGAAAGGAACGCGCAGGCCGCGTAGAAGCCATAAGTCACGGACAAACCGATGAATTTAGCGAGCACCGGAAAGCTTACGCTGATGAGGAAGTTCGCGATCCATTGCGCCGCGCCGCTCACCGCCAACCCTGAGCCGCGGATCTGGTTGGGGAACATCTCCCCGAGCATCACCCACATGACCGGACCCCAGCTCAGGTTGAAGAATATGACGTAGAGGTTGGCGCTGACCAGCGCGACGCGGCCCACCGTGGGCGCCAAATGCAGAGTGCCGCCGCTCAAATCGCCGCTGGCAAAGGCGACGGTCAGCGCGCTCAGCGTGATCGCCATGCCGATCGAACCGATCAGGAGCAGCGGTTTGCGGCCGATGCGGTCGATCAAGAAGATCGCCAACAGGCAGGCCGCGATCGACAGCGTGCCGCTCAGGATATTGATCTTGAGCGAATCGGCTTCGCTGAACCCCACCGCCTGCCAGAGCACCGCGCCGTAGTAGAACACCACGTTGATGCCGACCAGCTGCTGGAAGGTCGCAAGGCCGATGCCCACCCAGACGATGCGGCGCCAGCGTCCGGTGGCGCGGTCGATGAGATCGGCCAGGCGTGGAATGTGATCCGCAGTGAGCGAACCCTTGATTTCCAGTAATTTGCCCGCTGCCGTGGCAGCGCCGAACAGCCGCATCAGCACTCCCAAGGCTTCCTCGTGGCGGCCGCGCGCCACCAGGTAGCGCGGGCTTTCCGGAATGAACAAGAGCGTGAGCAGGAACACGCCCGCCGGGATCATCTGCAGCCAGAACATCCAGCGCCACGCCGCGAACCCGAGCCACAATATTTCGGTGGAGCGGCCGGCGATGTGCGCCAGGAAATAGTTGCCGAGGAACGCGCCGGTGAGCCCCGCGATGATCATCACCTGCTGCACGCTGGAGAGGCGGCCGCGCATGCCGGCCGGCGTCACTTCGCTGATATAGGCCGGCGACAGCACGCTCGCCGCCCCCACTCCCATGCCGGCGGCGAAACGCGCCACGATCATCATCACCGCGGAGGCGGCGGAGCCCGAGGCAAATGCGCTCAAGATGAACAGCATCGCGGCGGCCAGCATGACGCGCCGCCGGCCGAAGCGGTCCGCCGAGCGTCCGGCGGCAAAGGCGCCGACTGCACATCCCGGCAATAGCGCGCTGACGGTGATGCCGAGCCACGCCTCGCTCAGATGGAAGGTGCTCCGCAGTCCTTCCTGGGTGCCGTTGATGACCCCGCTGTCGTAGCCGAACATGAAGCCGCCGATGGTGGCGACCCCGACGATGGCACCGATCAGCGGCAAGTTCGTGGTTGCGTCGCGATGTTCGCTCAATTGATTTCTCCCCGGGGGCGCCCAGGCCGCGCTGCCCGCAAATTACGCTGTTATTGATGCCAAGCCGGCCGATTCCGGCGTAGAATGATAGCGCTACCGTATTTTTCGAACATAACTATTATCGAACGATGGGCTGGCGTACCGACTCATGTACATGGGTATCGACATAGGAACCTCGGCGGTGAAAGCGGCTGTGGTCGATGACACGGGCAGTGTAATCGATCAGGCCAGTGCGCCGCTTGGCGTGTCGCGGCCGCACGCGCTGTGGTCGGAGCAGAATCCCGCCGATTGGTGGTCCGCGACCAACAGCGCGGTGAGCGATCTGCGCCTCAGCGTGCGCAGGGCGGTGCGCGCCATCGGACTCACCGGCCAGATGCACGGCGCCACGCTGCTCGACAAGTCCCAGCGCGCGCTGCGTCCGGCGATTCTCTGGAACGACGGCCGCAGCGCGCGCGAGTGCGCCGAGCTCGAGGCGGCGGTGCCCACCATGACCGAGATCACCGGCAATCGGGCGATGCCCGGATTCACCGCGCCGAAACTGCTGTGGGTGCGCCGGCATGAGCCGAAGATTTTCGCCGACACGGCGATGGTGCTGCTGCCGAAGGATTACGTGCGGCTGCGCATGACCGGGGAGACCGCCTCGGACATGTCGGACAGCGCGGGAACGCTGTGGCTCGATGTCGCGCAGCGGCGCTGGTCGGAGGCCATGCTCGCGGGCACCGGCCTGTCACCGTCGCACATGCCCAGGCTGTGCGAGGGCAATGAGATCACCGGTGAGCTGCGCGCCGAACTCGCCGAGGCCTGGGGCATGGCGCGAGTGCCGGTGATCGCCGGCGGCGGCGACAATGCCGCGGGCGCCATCGGCGTCGGCGTGGTGCGCGCCGGCGATGCCTTCCTGTCGCTCGGCACCTCGGGCGTGCTGTTTCTGGCGAATGACGGCTACCGCCCGAATCCGGCCGGCGGCGTGCACACCTTCTGTCACGCGATCCCCAGGCACTGGCACCAGATGTCGGTGATTCTGAGCGCCGCGAGCTGCGTCGATTGGGCCGCGCGGCTGTGCGGCCTCGGCAACGCGAGCGCGCTGTTCGCGGCGGCCGAGACGCGCGGCAGGCCGGGCGACACGGAGATTTTCCTGCCATATCTGTCGGGTGAGCGCACGCCGCACAACGATCCGCACGCACAGGGCGTGCTGTTCGGACTCACCCAGGAGACGGCGCCCGCGGCCATCGCGCAGGCGGTGCTGGAGGGCGTGGCGTTCGCGTTTCGCGACGGCATGGACGCATTGCTCGCCAGCGGCGCGAAGCTCGAATCGATCTCGGTGATCGGCGGCGGCGCGCGCTCGCTCTACTGGGGCAAGATCTTGAGTTCGGTGCTGCAGCGGCCGCTCACCTATCGCGACAGCGGCGCGGTCGGACCGGCCTATGGCGCCGCGCGGCTCGCGCGCATGGGCGCCGACAAGGCAAGCATCGAGGAGATCTGCACGCCGCCTCCCATCTTGAACGTGGCCGAGCCGGACGACCGGCTGGCCGCCCTGTACTCGGAAAAAATGCACCGCTATCGCACGCTGTATCTGAATCTCAAAAGCCTGTTTTCGGAGACCCGGCCGTGAAGCGTTCCTATTTCGGCGACATCGCGCCCGTTCGATACGAAGGCCCGCAATCCGCGAACCCGCTGGCCTTTCGCTACTACGACAAGAACCGCATCGTGCTCGGCAAGAGCATGCAGGAGCACCTGCGCATGGCGGTGTGCTACTGGCATACCTTCAACTGGGAGGGCACCGACATCTTCGGCGCCGGCACCTTCCGGCGGCCCTGGCACGGCGGTCCGCTCGACCAGGCCGCCGCCGATCACAAGCTCGACGAGGCGTTCGAGTTCTTCACCCGCTTGGGGTTGCCGTACTTCTGTTTTCACGATGTCGATGTCATGGCCCAGGCCAATGGCATCCGCGAGCATGTCGCGAACTTCCTGCATATCGTCGACAAGCTCGAGGAAAAAATGGCGGCGAGCGGCATCAAATTGCTGTGGGGAACCGCCAACCTGTTCAGCCACCCACGCTACATGGCCGGCGGCGCCACCAACCCCGATCCCGATGTGTTCCGCTTTGCCGCGACCCAGGTGCGCCACTGCCTCGAGGCGACGCAGCGCTTGAAGGGTGAGAACTATGTGCTGTGGGGCGGACGCGAGGGCTACGACACGCTGCTCAACACCAACCTGCGCCAGGAGAAGAATCAGCTGGGCCGGTTTTTGTCGATGGTGGTGGAGCACAAGCACAAGATCGGCTTCAAGGGCGCGATCCTGATCGAGCCGAAGCCGCACGAGCCCACCAAGCATCAGTACGACTTCGACGTGGACACGATCTATGGATTTTTGAAGCACCACGGCCTCGAGAAGGAGGTCAAGGTGAACATCGAATCGAATCACGCCACCCTTTCCGGCCACAGCTTCGAGCACGAGATCGCCATGGCGGTGGATTTCGGCATTTTCGGCTCGATCGACATGAATCGCGGCGACCCGCAGAACGGCTGGGACACCGATCAGTTTCCGAACGACCTGCGCGAGATCACCCTGGCGCTGTACTACGTGCTCAAGGGCGGCGGCTTCACCACCGGCGGCAACAATTTCGACGCCAAGGTGCGCCGCCAGAGCATCGACCCGGTCGACCTCTTCTACGGGCACATCGGCGCCGCGGATAATCTGGCGCGCGGCCTGCTGTGCGCCGCGGCCATGCTCGAGGGCGGCGAAGTGGCGGCATTCGTGGAGCAGCGTTATGCCGGCTGGCACACCATTGCCGCGCGCAACATGCTGGAGGGCCGCAGCACGCTGGCGGCGGTGTCGGACGCCGCGGTCGCGGACAACATCGCACCGACGCCGAAATCCGGGCGCCAGGAATATCTGGAGAATCTGCTGAGCCGCTACACCTCGGGCTAAAGCTTGCCGGCGGCGCCCGGGCGTGCGTCAGCCGATCTGCAGCAGCGTGGTCTTCAAGTCGACCGAATCGGGTCCCGCCATGATGTCAAATGCGCCGGGCTCGACCACGCGCCGCATGTCGATGTTCCACATGCGGAAAGCCTCCGGCGTCAGGGTGAAGGTCACGGTCTTGGATTCGCCCGGCGCCAGGCTGATGCGCTCGAAGGCCTTGAGCGCCTTGACCGGGCGCGTGACCGAACCGATCTGTTGATGCACGTACAGCTGCACGGTCTCGTCCCCCGCGCGCGCTCCGGTATTGCGCACCGGCACGCTCACGATCACCGAACCGTCGATGCCGATGTGAGCGGCCGAGAGGCGCGGCGCGCCGACCTCGAACGAGGTGTAGCTCAGACCGAAGCCAAAGGGAAACAGCGGCTGCACGCTGTCGAACAGATAGCCGCGATGGGCCGAGGGTTTGTAATCGTAGAACATCGGCAGCTGACCGACGCTGCGCGGAATGGTCACGGGCAGTTTGCCGCCGGGATTCACGCTGCCGAACAGCACGTCGGCGACCGCGTTGCCGCCCTGCTCGCCCAGGTACCAACCCTCGAGCAAGGCGTTGGCCTGCTCGGCGATGGTCACGGTCGAGGCCGGCCGGCCGTTGATCAACACCACGACCAGGGGCTTGTTGAGCGCCCGCAGCGCATCGAACAGTTCCTGCTGCTGGCCGACCAGGTCCAGGCTGTCGCGGTCGCCGAGATGCGTCGGCGCCCAGCCCTCGCGGCTGGTCTGTTCGGTATCGCCGACGGCCAGCACGATGCGATCCGCGGTGCGCGCGACCGCCACCGCCTCGGCGATCAGCCGCCGGTTCTCGGCCGGGTCGGCGAGCTGCACCGCGTCCGCCCACCAATCGTCGTTGACGGTGATCTTCACGCCCTGTGCGAACACGATCCGGGCGCGCGCACCGGCCCTGGCGCGGATGCCCTCGAGGATGGACACGGTCGCCGGCGGCTGGCTCGAGTAGCCGCCGAGGCGCGCGACCGCCGCGTTCGGTCCGATGACCGCGATCACCGGCACCTTTCCCGCCTCGAGCGTGAACGGCAGGGTGCCGTCATTCTTGATCAGCACCATGGCGCGCTGCGCCGCCTCGAGCGCGAGCGCGCGCGCCTCGGCAGTATTGGTCACGGCGACCGCCCGATCGGCATCGGCAAGGGGGTGTTCGAACAGACCGGCGCGGAACTTGAGCTCGAGCAGGCGGCGCACCGCCCGGTCGATGAGCGCCACGGGCACCGCGCCGCTTTTCACCTGCTGCGTCAGCGTCGCGTAGGCACCGACATCGGGAAGATCGATGTCGACGCCGGCCTCGAGCGCGAGGCGCGCAGCCTGTTGCGGCGAGCCGGCAATGTGATGCAGCTTTTGCAGATCCTCGATGGCGTAATAGTCGCTCGCCACCGCGCCTTGGAAGCCCCATTCGCCGCGCAGCACTTTTTCGAGCAGCCACACATTCGCCGTGCTCGGCACGCCGTCGATTTCATTGTAGGAGGGCATGACGGCGCTGATGCCGGTGCGCGCAATGATCCGCTCGAACGGTGGAAAGAAAAATTCCCGCAAGGTGCGTTCGGAATAGGGTGCGGGCCCGACGTTGGTGCCGCTCTCGGGCTGGCCATGACCGGTCAGATGCTTCAGCGTCGCGAACACCTTGCCGGGGGCGAGCACCCGCGCCCGGCCCTCGCCCTGCAGTCCCTCGACCGCGGCGACGCCGAGCTCACCGACCAGGCAGGGATCCTCGCCGAAGGTCTCCTCGATCCGGCCCCAGCGCGGGTCGCGCGCCACATCCACCACCGGCGTGAGCGCGAGGGTGACGCCGCGGGCGCGCATTTCGCGTGCGGTCACCGCATTGACCGCGCGCACCAGCCCGGGATCGAAGCTCGAGGCGAGCGCAATGGCCTGCGGAAAACTGGTGGCGCCGGGCGCCACGTAGCCATGCAGGCCTTCCTCGTGAAACATGATGGGTATGCCGAGCCGGGTGTGTTCGGCCGCATAGTGCTGCAAGGCATTCACCAGACGGACGGTGGCGCGGACACCGCGGCCGGGTATCAGGCGCGGCGAGGCCGGACCGACGGCATCCGAGGGGCGCGCAAACTGCCCGATGCCATCGGGATAGTTTTGCGCCATTTTTTTCGGATCGAGCTCGCGATTCGCGTCGAACACCCCGCTCTTGGCCTGCCAGATGCTCTGCATCTGCGCGACCTTCTCTTCCAGGCTCATGCGCGACAGCAGATCATCGACGCGCGCCTCGAGCGGCGCAGCGGGATTTTTGTAGAGCGGAGCGCCCGGCGCCGCGGCCGCCCGCGCGAGCGGCGCGGCGCTGCAACTGCAGCTGCAAAGAGCGATGCCAAGGATGCTGCCTGCTGCCGGCGTCATGAATTCAAGCGCTCCGGGTTTTCCGATAGCGCTATGATAGCGCTACCAGGAATCGTCGTCAGGTGCTTTGTGCGACCAGCAGCGCTGGCTTGGATCTGCCTCATGCTCAGCGCGGGATTTGCCCGCGCCGAGGACGGCCACGAGCTATGGCTGCGCTACCGGCCGGTCGAAGCGCCATGGGCCGCGCGTTACCGCGCCATTGCCGGCGAACTGCTGGCGCCCGAGAGTGCGCAGGCCGCGCGCGCGGAACTCGAGCTGGCGTTGCGCGGCCTGTTGGGCGCGGCGCCGCCGCGGGTGAGGCGGGTCGACCGCGACGGCGCGCTGCTGCTCGGCACGCCGCAATCCTCGCCCGCGATCGCCGGCCTGCACTTGGATCTTGGCGCCCTGGGCCCCGAGGGCTATGTGATTCGCAGCGTCCGCATCGCCGGTCATCGCGCCACGGTGATCGGTGCCAACACCGATACCGGCGTACTGTATGGAACTTTCCAGCTGCTGCGGCTGATGCAGACCCGCCACCCGCTCGAGAAAATCGCGCTGCAGGAATCGCCGCGCATGGCGCATCGGGTGCTCGATCACTGGGACAATCTCGATGGCACGGTGGAGCGCGGCTATGCCGGCGCCTCCATCTGGGATTGGCAGAAGCTGCCCGGCTATTCGGCCCCGCGCTACACTGATTACGCGCGCGCCTGCGCATCCATCGGCATCAACGGCGCGGTACTCAACAATGTCAACGCGGATGCCCTGAGCCTGACGCCGAGCTATCTGCGCAAGGCCGCGGCGCTGGCGCGCGTGCTGCGCCCCTACGGCATCAAGGTCTATCTGTCCGCGCGCTTCAGCGCGCCGATCGAGATCGGCGGATTGAAGACCGCCGATCCCTTGGACCCCGAGGTGCGCGGCTGGTGGCGAGACAAGGTGGATGAGATTTATCGCGACATCCCCGACTTCGGCGGTTTTCTGGTCAAGGCGAATTCCGAGGGACAGCCGGGGCCGCAGGACTACGGCCGCTCGCACGCCGACGGCGCCAATCTGTTTGCCGAGGCGCTCGCGCCGCACGGCGGCGTGGTGTTCTGGCGCGCCTTCGTGTACGGCGAACACGGGGACGACCGCGCGAAACAGGCCTATGCTGAATTCGTGCCGCTGGACGGGCAGTTCCGCGACAATGTGCTGCTGCAGGTCAAGAACGGTCCCATCGATTTTCAGCCGCGCGAGCCGGGCCATCCTTTGTTCGGCGCGATGCCCAAAACACCGCTGGTGCTCGAGCTGCAAATCACCAAGGAATACCTGGGCTTCGCCACGCACCTGGTGTATCTCGGGCCGCTGTATGAAGAGGCGTTGCAATTCGACACCTATGCGAGAGGCAAGGGCACGAGCATCGAGCGGGTCATCGAGGGCATGGCCGGCGTGTCGAACGTGGGCGCGGACCGCAACTGGACCGGGTCGCAGTTCGACCAGGCCAATTGGTATGTGTTCGGACGCCTGGCATGGAACCCCGCGCTGTCGGCGCGCGCCATCGCCGAGGAGTGGGTGCGCATGACATTCTCGAACGATGAGCGCCTGGTCGCGCCGGTGGTCCGCATGATGATGGGTTCGCGCGAGGCCGCGGTGGATTACATGACGCCGTTGGGCCTGGCGCACCTCATGGCCGCCGGCCATCACTACGGTCCCGCGCCGTGGCAGGGAGGCGGTGCGCGCGCCGATTGGACGCCGCCTTATTATCATCGCGCGGATGCGCAGGGCATCGGTATGGACCGGTCGCACATCGGCAGCGACGCCGTCGCCCAGTATGCGGCGCCGCTCGCCGATGAATTCGACGACGTCAAACGCACGCCGGAAAAGTACCTGCTGTGGTTTCACCACGTGAGCTGGGATTACCGGCTCGCCTCCGGCCGCACTCTGTGGGATGAGCTGGCGTTGCATTACACGCACGGCGTCGAGTACGTGCAGGGCATGCGCCGCACCTGGGCCACGCTGGGCGCCTACGTCGACCGCGAACGTTACGCGGAAACTGCGGCCTTTCTCGCGATTCAAGAAGCGGAGGCGCGCTGGTGGCGCGATGCCTGCCTCGCCTATTTTCAAAGCATCTCGCACCGGCCGCTGCCGCCGGGCGTGGCGCCGCCGGCGCACACGCTGGCCGAGTATGAGGCGATCAGCACGCCCTATGCACCCGGCAATCCGGGCTGGACCGCCGCTCCGTTGCGCCACTGAGAAACCCCATATGAAAAAAAGCACGCCCTGCATTCTTTTTTGCCTGTTCGGATTCGCCGCGGCCTGCAGGGTGGGCGCAGCGGACACGGCCGGCGCGGCGGACGCAGCGGGCACGGCCGGCGCGGCGGACGCGGCGGGCGGCGCGGCGCGGGCTGAGCCGCCGCGCCTGCTGCAGGAGATTTTCCAGGACCATGCGGTCTTGCAACGCGACCGGCCGATCGCGGTGTGGGGCGAGTCGCGCACCGGCGATGAGATCCGCATATACTTCGCCGGCAAGGCGACCGCTGCGCGCGCGGATGGGGCAGGCCGCTGGCATGCGCAACTTCCCGCGCTGCACGCCGGCGGCCCGTTCGTGCTCGAGGTGCACGCTGCCTCCGGCGCGAGCCAGTCCATCGCGGATGTGCTGGTGGGCGATGTTTACCTGTGTTCCGGCCAGTCGAACATGCAATTGCCGGTGGCGCGCACGCTGGATGCGGCGCGGGAAATTGCCGCATCCAAGAACGATGCGATCCGTCTGCTCACGGTGGCGCACGCCGGCGCGGCCAAGCCGCTGGCGCATTTTCAAGCAGCGGTGGCCTGGGTTGCCGCGGCACCGGACAGCGTTCGCGATTTCTCCGCCGCCTGCTACTACTTCGCGCGCGCGCTGCAAAAATCCGTGGCGGTGCCGCTCGGGCTGATTCACGCCTCCTGGGGCGGCTCGCGCATCGAGCCGTGGGTGAGCGACGCGGGGCTGCGCAGCGTGGGCGGCTTCGATGCGCTGCTCGATCTCTTGCGCCTGTATGCACGCGATCCGAAATCCGCCGATGAGGCCCAGGGCGCGCGCTGGGAGCAGTGGTGGCGGAGCCTCTCGCCCGCCACGCCCTGGAAGGATGCGGACACCGATTGGCGCGAGGCGCCGGCGCCGATGCGCGATTGGAAAACCTGGGGCGTGCCGGAACTCGCCGGCCATGACGGCATGGTGTGGTTTCGCCGCACGGTCACGCTGAGTGCGCAACAGGCGGCCGGCGCGGCGGATCTGAGTTTGGGCGCCATCGATGAGGTGGACCAGACCTGGGTGAATGGCCGGCCCGTCGGCAACTCCTTCGGCTACGGCACCGAGCGCACCTATCATCTGCCGGCCGGCGTGCTGCACGCCGGGGAGAATTCCATCGCCGTCAATGTGCTGTCCACCTGGGATGCGGGCGGGATGTACGGGCCGCCGGATCGGATGGCGCTGCGCTTTGCCGGCGGCACAGTCCCCCTGGGCGGGGAGTGGCGCTATCAGTTCGTTCCGGAGAGCTATGGCTATCCGCCGCGCGCACCCTGGGAATCGGTCGGCGGGCTGACCAGCCTTTACAACGCGATGATTGCGCCGATCGCGCCCTACTCCTTGCGCGGCGTACTCTGGTACCAGGGTGAATCGAATGCCGGCGAGGCCGGCTCATATCAGGCGCTGCTGTCGGCGTTGATGCGCGATTGGCGGCAGCGGTTCGCCGCCGAGCTGCCCTTTCTCATCGTCGAGCTGCCGAATTTCGGCAAACCCGCCGCCGCACCGGGGGCCTTTGACTGGGCGAGCTTGCGCGAGGCACAGCGCCGCGCGGTGTTGGGCGATGCGCATGCCGCGCTGGCCGTGACCATCGATGTGGGAGAGCCGCAAGTATTGCATCCGCCCAACAAACAAGCGGTGGGTGAACGGCTGGCGCGCGCCGCGCGGCATTTGATCTACGGCGCATCGCCTTCCGCCTCGGGTCCGGTGCCGGTCGCGGCGAGGCGTGCCGGGCGCGAAGTCGCGGTGAGTTTCGACGGCGTGGAGGGCGCGCTGCTGACCTACAGCAGCCGGCGCGCGATCGGGTTCGAATTGTGCGGCACGGAGCAAAGCAGTTGCCGCTTCGTCGATGCCCGGGTCGAGGCGAACCGGGTACTGCTCGACGGCGCCGAGAATCCCAACGCCACGCGCGTGCGCTTCTGCTGGGCCGATGCGCCGCTGTGCAATTTGTACGATCGGTCGGGGCTGCCCGCGGGGCCGTTCGAGATTCCGATTGGCGCAGAGGCTCCCTAAAAACGTGCCGGCGTCAGCCCGGAATCGGCAGGCATTCCATGATCTCGACCGAGTCGCCGGGGAAGATGCTGAAGTGCGGGTGATGTTCGAACAGCTTGGCGGCCGCCTCCTGGGACGCGGCCTTGACCACCACGAAACCGGATAGATTGTTCCTGATGTCGGATATGCCATCGGCCGAGACGCGCTTGGTTTTGCCCAAGGGGCTGCCGTTGTCGACGATCACCGCCTGGTGGGTCTTCATCCAGTCGCCCCAGGCTTTGATCCCCGTTGCCTCGAGCTGCTTGCGCCTGCCCTCCTCCATGGACCTGAATTCCACCACTTTTGGGGAGGATGCAATTCCGATAAAGACTGCGAGAAAATTTTTCATCAATCGCTCCAGTTGAAGAATTAGGAATGCTGCGCGGATTCATGCGGCCAGGGCTGTGCCCAGGCCGGGATGCGCATCAGGCCGTCGATCCAGCGCACGATGTTGGGATGCCCCTCGAGCGGCATTTCCGATTCCCGCCAGTAGCTGGCCATGGATGCCAGCTGGAAATCGGCGATCGTCAGCCGCCCGCACGCGGCATAGGCTTTACCCGCCAGATGCGCGTCCAGCACGGCGGCAAATTTGAGCAGTTCCGGGACGCTCGATTTCAACTGCTCGCGTTGCGGGGGCCCCAAACCAAAGGTCGACTTTACCACATGCTCGAAGTAAAACGGCCCCACGGCGGGCGCCCAGTGACAGTCGTTCCACGACAGCCACCGCAGCACCTCCACCTGTTCGGCGGGACGCTGCGCCGGCCACATGTCGGAGCCCGACTTGATGCAAAGATAGGCCATGATGGCCGAGGCCTCCCACAGCACCGTCGCGCCGTCCACCAACAGAGGCGCCTTCTTGTTGGGATTGAGCGCGGCATACTCCGGCGCCTTCAGTCCGCCGGCCGTCAAGTCGACCTGCACGAATTGCGCCTCGACCCCAAGATGCTTGGCGAGCGCCAGCACGCGCCGCGGCGCCTGGGCCTTGATCCAATAAATTTTCACAACGCTCTCCTGATGGCTCTCAAAGGTATGACGATCGAGCCGCCGGGCTTTCGACACGGGAGAGTATAAATTATCAGGCAGCTACGCCGCCGGCGGGCAAATCCGTCAGTGGATCAGTGCGCGCAATGACTCTTCGGTGAGCGGTTTGACCATCAGCGCATCGAATCCGGCGCTTTGCGCGTTTTCGTGATCTTCGGCGGAGCTGTAACCCGAGGCGGCCACGAGCCGCACGTCCCGCAGCGATTGCTCGGCGCGGCAGGCGCGAGCCACCGCAAATCCATCCATGCCTCCGGGCAATCCCAAATCGCACAAGATGACATCGGGTACGTGCTCGAGTGCGCTCTTGACGGCCGAGGGACCGTCGTAAGCGACGCGCACGGAAACGCCGTGCAACCGGAGCAATTCCGCGACGCCATCCGCGAGATCGCGGTTGTCTTCCACCAGCAGCACCGACCGGGCGCCAAACCGTTCCATGCAGACGCGGTCCGATGCGCCCGCGGATGCGCACTTTGCGATGGGTATGGTGAGCGTGAAAATCGCTCCCTGACCCGTTCCGGGGCTTGCCGCCGTCAGCGAACAGTGCTGAAGGCGCGCAAGGCGCGAGGAAATCGCCAGTCCCAATCCCAGGCCGCCGCCCGCTCGATCGCGGCTCATCTCATGCTGAACGAACGGCTCGAACAGCTTCTGCGCAAATGCGGTTTCGAAGCCCACGCCGGTATCGCGGACCGACACCACGGCCGAGTCATGCACGAGCGCAAGCTTCAACTCCACGCCGCCCCCGGCGGGCGTGAACTTGATGGCATTCGACAGCAGGTTGTCGACGATCTGGCGCAGCCGCATGCGATCGCCATGGACGAAACAGGCCTGCTCGGCAAGCCCGGCGATCAGTTGCAGCCCGGCGTCGCGCGCGTGCGCCTGCTGCTCATCGGCCGCATCCATCAACAGCGCGCGCAGATCGAAGGACTCGAGCTGCACGGAGACCTTTCCAAAGGCGATTCGCGATGCATCGAGCAGGTCCTCGAGCATCCGGCTGATCGCCGTCGTTTGACGGTCGACACGCTCGACCAGCGGCGCCGCGCGGCTGTCAGCCAGCTCGAGCCGGCGCAGGGTGTACGCCGCCGAGCGGATGGCACCCAAGGGGTTTCTCAGTTCATGCGCGAGCACCGCGATGAAGTGATCCTTTTGACGATCCTTCTCCTCGAGCGCTTGTTTGGCCTTTTCAAGCTCCTTGCGTTCGTTCAAATCCCGCAGCTGGGTGAGTTCCGCAAACAGCCTGTCACTCATTTCGGTCCGGTCCGCCTCCGAATCTTCCGACAACAGCCGCGCGAGCTCCTGGTGGCCGCGCAGCAGCTCGAGCATGTCCTGCTCGGTTTCGATCTCAGGATGCAGCATCGTCCAGTAGTGCGCCGTGCGGACGAAGGCCAGGCAGCCGCTGAAAAGCTCATAGTCGCGCGGCCCCAAGGTGTGAACGAGCGCGCGCCGGGCGGCATCGCTTCGGGCCGGCTCGATGAACATCACGGCCGCGCAGGCAAAAATCTCCTCTTCCATGCGGCTGCCGGGCGCAGGCCAATGGTCGGCGGTGGCGGGCATGGATTCCAGACTCGCATACACCAACGCCATGTCGCGGTTCCAGGGTGAGGGGCGGCGCAGAAGAGCGATCACGGCGTCGATGCTCTGCGCGACGGCGGCCACATCCCCCGCCGCATGCCCATGTGCTCCGCCCAATAGAAACCCGACGTGCCGAACGATGCAGTAGCGCATCGGGCAGAACCGGGACAGCCACACGAACAGCCGCTCTTTGAAGACCGAGGGCATTGGATTGTCGAGATAACCCGCCTTGGTAAAACTCCACAGCTGCTCGATCAGCTCCGGAGCCGCGCGCGCCGAACGGAAGAAATTCGGCAGGATGCCGAAACGGCCCGCGACTTCGGCTTCAAACATTGCGTTTGGTTGATGATTGCCTTGTATGCCGGGTATCACGGATTCGCCGTCCGCGCGTGGTTATTCTTTGGCGGCAACCCTATCCACTTGGGTTTTCAACTCCAAGGTGGGAGAGAGCGTCAACGAGAGTCAGACTGCGCCTACACAGCATCGCAGGGGTGCCCGCAAAGCGGGCGGTGCAGGTTGCCGGCCGACGCAGCCGGGGGTATGGGGAACCCCGACTGCGCCGCACCGACCTGGTCGTTTTTACTGCTCGACCTTGCAGTCCTGGGATTCGAACTCCCACGGACCGGCGCAGCGGGTGACCATGCCATGGATCGCCTGGCTGCTGAAGTGAGTGCTGGCCGGCTCTGTGCTTGGGAACATCATGGCGAAGTTCGCAGATTTGACCTCACCGCTCCCGGTGATGCACAGGGTCAGCTGCGAGGGGTTGGCAAAGGGTGGAGTGCCCCCGTTGACCGTGACCGTGGCCGCTCCGGTGACCTTGAAGCCCTGAGTTATGGCCGGACTAAAAAGCGCGGCACAGGTGGCCATCCAATCGGTACGATCGATCATGCCTGCTGCCATCACGATGTGGTGGGTGTGCGGATTGCGGGACTTGTTGGGCGTGTCGATGGTGGCCGCCGTCATCGCAAAATCCGAGGTCTCCATGTTCATTTCGGCGGTAAAGCTCGCCGTGCCGCGCCGCGCGTCCACATCCAGTGTCCAGATGCCATGCATTTCGTAGGGACCCTTGGCGACCCCACCCGTAGGCGACGGGGTGTAATCGTTGATCAGGCCGACATAATGCACCGGGGGTGGGGGTTCTCGATCCCGATCCCCGGCCATCGCCAGCGTGAGACCTCCCAAGCCCGTCGCCGCCGCGAGCACCGCCATGTCGCGTGCAATCCACCTCAATACCTGGTAATTCATCGGAAAACTCCCTTGTCGTGTTGCTGAGGGGTGCGACCTTCGGACGCGCCGGCCCACCGGGTCAAACTGCAATGCGCGGATTCGAGCCAATGCCGTCGAATGCCGCGCTTTGCCGTGGCGCTGCTTCGCCCCTAGAATGATTCACCAGAGTGGAGAATCGCTGCGCGAATGGACGAGCCACCCCCCGACGAGCCGTCACGATCGACTGAAGGTCGCCTCGACTCGTGGAAGAAGATCGCGGTTTACCTGAAACGCGACGTGACCACCGTGCAGCGCTGGGAGAAGCGCGAGGGCATGCCGGTCCACCGCCAGCTGCACGACAAGATGGGCTCGGTGTATGCGTTCCGCGCGGAGCTCGACGCCTGGATGCACCGCCGCAGCGAGCAGCCGGCCCTCCAAACGACATCAAGGGCTCGGTTTCGAGTCGCCGCCATCGCCTGCGCGGCCGCGGTCGCGGCCATCGCCTTTGCCACCCTGTTCTGGTTCGAGCGCAGCGATCATTTCTGGCGCAATCCGATCGCGGGTGCGGCGTTTCAACCGGTCACCGGGTTCGATGGCGAGAATGAGGCGGCAGCCGTGTCGCGCGACGGCCAATTCGTCGCCTTTCTCTCGGATCGCGGCGGCCGCACCGATGTCTGGGTCACGCAGATCGGTTCGGGCCAGTTTCACAATCTCACCAAAGGCATCACCGGCGAACTGGTCAATTCGTCCATCCGCACGCTGGGCTTCTCGCCGGACGGTGCGCTGGTGACGTTCTGGCTTCGCCTACCGTCGCGTCCGCGCGGGGAGGACATCAGCATCTGGGCCGTGCCGACCCTCGGCGGCGAACCGCGGCCCTACCTCGAAGGCGCGGCGGAGCTCGCCTGGTCACCGGACGGCCATCAGATCGTCTATCACACCACTCAGGCGGGCGATCCTTTGTTCATCACCGACGGCAGGGATTCGTCGCACCGCCGCGCCGTGCTGATCGGGCCGCCCGGCCTGCACAATCACTTTCCCTATTGGTCGGCCGGCAATCTGATCTACTTCATCAAGGGCACCCTGCCGGATCAGTTGGATGTCTGGCGGATCGGCATCCGCGGCGAAGCGCCGGAACGCATCACCTCGCAAAACGCCCGTCTCACCTATCCGATTCTGCTCGGTCAGCGCAGCTTGCTGTATCTGGCCAACTCGCCGGACGGGTCGGGCCCTTGGATATACGGAATGGATGTCGAGCGCCGCGTGCCGCATCGGCTCACCGCCGGAGTCGAGCAATACACCTCGCTCGCGGCATCCGCGGATGGACGGCGCGTGATCGCCACCGCATCGGAGCCGGAACGCACGTTGTGGCGCGTGGCGATCGGCGACACGCCGGCCAATGAGACGCCGCCGGCGCGCATCTCCCTCACCACCGGCACCGGGTCCGCGCCGCGCTTGGGCTCTGATTATTTGTTGTACATCGCGGCTGCCGGCACGGGCGAGAGCATCTGGAAAATTTCGGCATCCACAGCCATGCAGCTGTGGGCAGGGAGCGATGCCCGAATTATCGGCGGACCTGCGGTCTCCACGGATGGACGCTCAATCGCCTTCTCGGTGAAGCAGGGCGAGCGGGCCCGCCTCTACACCATGGCCGCCGACGGGACGCGGCTCAACATCGTCACCGACTCGCTGGCGCTGCGCGGCGCACCCGCCTGGGCGCCCGACGGCCAATCGCTGATCTCGGCCGCCGAGGATGGCGGCGTTGCGCATCTGTACCGCATACCGCTCAAGGGAAACACGCCCACTCTGTTCGTGCAGGGCTACTCGGTGGATCCGTCCTGGTCGTCCGATGGACGCTTCGTGGTGTACTCCGGGCCGGACATCGGCACCAAGTTCAGCGTGAGTGCTGCAAGCGCCGTGAGCGACGGCGCCTATCCGCTGCCGGCGCTCACCCTGACGCGCGGCGCGCGCCATCTGGTGCCGTTGCCGGGAGGCGAGCGGCTGGTTTTTCTGCAAGGCGAGCTGCAGCACAAGAATCTCTGGATGGTGGATCTCAAGAGCGGCGCGATGCAGCAGCTGACGCACATGCCGGCCGACTTCGACGTGCGCGATTTCGACATCGCGGCCGATGGACATGAGGCCATCCTCGAGCGCGCGCAGGCGCGCTCCCACGTGGTGGCAATCGATCGGGCCGCGTTCTGAATGTCCTCGCTAATTCATTGCCGGCAGGGAATGATGCTCGTGCGTGATGCGCCAGTCGCCATCGATTCTGCGAAGACCCACGGTCAGCCGGAATAGAAAGCCTTCCTTGTCGGCAGGATTGGCGGACGAGTCGGGCCCGCAGTACATAATGGCAACGGCGAAGGCCACATCCTGGCCCGCCGTCACGGCGAGCTCTCGAAAGTCGAAGGCCGTTCCGGGCTGATGGTAGCGGAAGAGCAGCTCCCAGGTGCGTTCGTAGGCGTCGATGCCCTTGCATTGCAGGGGCGGCGGCAGGTCGAACATCACCATGTCCGGCGCGTGGTGAGCAAGTATGGCGGGAACATCGTGCCGCCGGACGGCGTCCGCCCAGGCTTCGAGCAGAGCCTTGATGCGGCTCTCTTGCGTTTCGGCTGGTGATGGCATGATTCAAGTCTCCTTTGTGTAGTAGCACGACGAGCGGGCCTCTAGGGATTCGACATCCCGTTCCACCACCAGGCGGCTGCGAACAGCACCACCATCATGATGGATGCCGCGAGCTTCACCAGCGTGCCGAAAATCAAGCCGATCCATGCGGCCACGCCGACATGCGCCGAGCGCTGCAAACTTTTGCCTGCCGAGAGCTCGCCGATCAGCGCGCCGGCGAAAGGTCCGAGCAGCAACCCGGGCAGTCCAAAGAAAAGGCCGATGAGCGTGCCCAAGAGAGCGCCGGTAATCGCCTGCGGACTGGCGCTGACCCGCTTCGCGCCCAGGGCGGCCGCGGCAAGATCGAGCAGCACGCCGACAATGCCAACGACGGCAATGCCGATGAGCCACGCAGAACCCACGTGACGATAGCCATCGAGTGCCGCCGCGAGCCAGATGCCGGCGAATATCAAGGGAATGCCGGGCAGCAGCGGCAGCACGGCCGCGCCGAGACCGATCACGATCAGCGCCGCCGCCAAAACATTCAATAATATATGGACGAGAGACCTCAGCCACCGCCGCCGGCGACGGTGCAGCCGGGATCGAGCAGCAGCTCGGCGGTCGGGCCGGTGCTGGTCAATATGACGAAGCCCGCGCCGTCGCTGTATTGCATGCCGGCGATCAACACGGTGTAGGACTCGATGTGGCGGCGGGCGTCGGGGCTCAAACGCGCCAGCAGCTCGAATGGGTTGATGGCCGCCAGACTGGAATCCGCGATGCGCATGGCCTGATAGGTCGAACCGATGACCGTGACCGGAGACCATTGGTCGGTGAGGTGCGGGGCGGCGGCATGCAAGGCATCGAAGACGTCGGGGCGCAGGCATTCGACGTGAATATTGAATTGGTTCTGGTCGCGCGCCCGCGCGGTATTGATCGCCAGTCCGACCGCGGTGCGCGGCACGGCATGGCCCACGAACTTGTTCAATAGACTGCGCGCGCCCCAGGCGTCGGCAAAATAATTGGGCAGGTCGGGGTCGAGCAGTTCGCCGCTGTCGGTGCCCGACATGGTCTGCAGCGGCACTACCAGGTAATGCGCCCCGCCCTGCGGATCCTCGAGCACTGCATAACCCGGGCTATCCGGCTGCGGGCTGGAGAGCGTAATGCTCTCGCAGGGCGAGGGGTCCTTGTGGTCGCGCCAATGCACCAGACATTGATTCTGAACCAGCTGCCTGAGCGCGTCGCGGCCGACATACGCCGGCGGGATGTCGGGGCCTTCCTTGGTGGGTGTATGCAGGCCCTTGCCCCCGCCTCCGGGAGCCGCACCCGCCGTCATCGCAAATGCAAGCGCGGCCGTCGCCAGGATGTCCCGAGGAAATCTCACGGTTTATTTTTGGACGCCACGATGTCCCTATTGTAGCGTTGCGTGCGGCTGCGCAGAAGCGTCCGCCGTGACAATCGGCCAAGTATCCGTCGAAGTGGATTTACGGCTTGGCCAGTACGTCGGCCGCGAGCGTATTTTCCATCGAGGCTTGCCGGGGCGCGCTGACGCCGTAAACCTTGAAGACATAGGCGGTGGCGCCTTTCTTGACGCTGAGCGTGACGAATTGCTTGTCGGGCTTCCCGATCGTCGTCAAGAAAGCGTCATCACCCAGGCCCGCGACGGAGGTCTTGGCGGCGCCGGGCAGCGGCGTCTTCATCTGCTCCCACTTGCTTGCGTCCCAGAGCGATACCGAGACGATGATGTGCGGGGCGGACCACGAGCAGCCGGTCGTACCGATCACCTGGGGGGCACCGACGCTCGCTCCGACGGCGGTGCCGACCTGGGCGGCCGTCAACAAATTGCACGGCGCCGACGCGCCTTGCGCGGCGGCCGATCTCGAGATCAAGCCGGCCACGATGCAGACGACGGCGATGCTGAAATTCCTCACGCCACTGGATTTCATTTGGAACTCCCTTAAGACTCGTTTGTTGCGGGGCGCTCAGCGTGCGCAATTCTAACGCGATCTTAAGGTCGCCGGCATCAGTCGCCGCCGCGCGACGTGATGCAGGTCTAATATCCTGCAGCCTGACCGTCGCGGCGCGAATCGCTCGCCGCCACATACCCGTCCACCGCAGGAGAGCCTAAGCGCCAGATGAATTGCCCGGCGCCGAAATCCTGATAGCTGTCCTCGATGACTTCGATTCGATGCCCGAGGTTCGCAAGCTCGCGCAGCGTCGCAGCCGGCATCGACGCCTCGACATTGATGGACAGTCCCTGATTGAAGCGCCAGCGCGGCGCATCGCAGGCCGCCTGCGGTTGCTGGCCGTGCACCAGCATGCGCACCAGCGTCTGCACATGTCCCTGCGGCTGCATGTTGGCGCCCATCACCCCGAAGCTCATCTGCGGCAATCCATCGCGGGTGAGAAAGCCGGGAATGATGGTGTGAAACGGGCGTTTGCCGGGTGCAACGCGGTTCGGACTCGCCGAATCGAGGGAGAAAGCGTGTCCACGATTCTGCAGCGACAAGCCCCATTCCGGCACCACCACGCCGGAGCCGAAGCCCATGTAGTTGCTCTGAATGAAGCTCACCATCATGCCACTCTCGTCCGCCGCGGCGAGATAAATCGTGCCGCCCTTGGCGGCATGGCCCTCACCGAAAATTTGCGCACGATCAGGATCGATGAGCGCGGCGCGATTCTTAAGATAGGCCGGATCGAGCATCTCCTCGACCGAGCGGCGCATGCCGACGGGATCGGCCACGTGCGCATAGGTATCGGCGAAGGCGAGTTTCATGGCCTCGATCTGCAGATGCTGGCTCGCGGCGCCGTCCACCGCATGGGCGGCGAGGTGCAGGTGCTCGAGGATGCCGAGCGCGATCAGCGCGGCGATGCCCTGACCGTTCGGGGGAATCTGGTGCAGGCGATAGCCGTTCACATCCATGCCGATGGGCTGCACCCATTCGGGTGAAAATGCCGCGAAGTCCGCAACGCGCATCGACCCGCCGTGCCCGGCCGCATGCGCCGCCGCGGCCGCGGCAATCTCGCCGCCATAGAGGGCGGCGCCGCGCGTCTCGGCGATTGCTTTCAGTGCGCGCGCGGCGGCTGCAAAGACGAAGCGCTCGCCGACGTGCGGCGCGCGGCCCTCGGGCATGAAGCTGGCGGCAAAGCCGGGCAGCGGCGCCAACTCCGGCACCGCCGCCGCCCATTTTTGCTGCACCACCACCGGCACGGCATAGCCGCGCTCGGCGATCTCGATCGCGGGCGCCAGCAGATCGGCGAACGCCAGCTTGCCGAAGCGATTCGACAACGCCACCCACGCCGCCACCGCGCCGGGCACCGTGACCGAGTCCCAGCCGCGCATCGGCGGCTGGCGCGCGGACTCGCCATACCTTTTTCGAAAATACTCCACCGTCCAGGCGGCCGGCGCCGGTCCCGAGGCATTCAGGCCGTGCAGCTGCGTGCCGTCCCACAACATGCAAAAGGCATCCGAGCCCAGGCCATTGCTGCAGGGCTCGAGCACAGTCATCGCAGCCGCCGCGCCGATGGCGGCGTCCACCGCATTGCCGCCCATTTTGAGCAAGGCAAGCCCGGCCTGGGCGGCGAGCGGATGGGAGGTGGACACGACATTGCGGGCGAACAGCGGCAATCGAACCGAGGGGTAGCCTGTGTTCCAGTTGAAGTTCATGCGGCTACTCGGCCGGCGGCGCCGCCACGGCGCCGCTCGAGGGCCGGCGCACCAGGAAACAGAGCGGAATCATCAGCACGCTCAACCATGCCGAAGCATAGAACAGGTCCAGGGACGATAAGAGATAACTTTGGCCGACCATGGCCTGGGTCATGGCGCCGGCCGCGCCCTGGGCGCTCAATCCGAGGTGATGCAGCTGTTGCGAGATCTGCTGCCAGGCCGGCGTGTACTGCGTCACCGTATCGGCGAGCTGTGACTGATGCAGCGCTTCGCGCCGGTCCCACAAGGTGGTGATGAGCGAGGTCGCGAATCCGGCCGCGGTGATGCGCAGGAAATTCGACAGGCCGGAGGCGGCCGGCACTTTGTGCGCCGGCAGGCCATCGAAGGACACGGCGAGCATGGCGACGAAGAACATCCCCATGGCGAGACCCTGGACCAGCTGCGGCGCCATGAACACCAGGTAGCTGGAGTCGGCGGTGAACTGCGCGCGCATGAAATACGAGATGGCGAACAAGGCGAAGGAGCTGGCGGCGAGCATGCGCGGATCGTGGCGGCGCATCAGTCTGCTCATCATCATGGAGGTGCAGATGGCGGTGATGCCGCTCGGCGCCGACACCAGGCCCGCCCAGGTGGCGGTGTAGCCCAGATTGCGCTGCAGCCACAGCGGCATGAGCACGATGTTGCCGAAGAATACGGCGTAGCCCAGACACATGGCGAGCGTACCGAGCGCGAAGCTGCGCGACTTGAACAGGCTCAGATCGACGATGGGATGCCGCTCGGTCAGCTCCCAGATCAGCCAGGCCGCGAAGCCGACCACGGTCACGATGAGCAGTGCGGCGATGAAGGGTGAATTGAACCAGTCCAGATCCTTGCCCTTGTCGAGCATGATCTGCAGCGCCCCGACCCACACGAACAGCAGCACGAGGCCGATGCGGTCGATGGGAATTTTGCGTGTCGGGGTTTCCTGGGACTTCAAGTTGTTCCAGCACATCCAGGCGCAGAATGCGCCCACCGGCACATTGATGAGGAAAATCCACGGCCAGATGTAATTGTCCGAGATATAGCCGCCGAGCAACGGACCGGCGATCGGCGCCACCAGGGTGGTGATCGACCAGATGGTGAGCGCCGTGGTGCGCTTGGCCGGTCCGAACACATTGATGAGCAGCGCCTGGCTGCCGGGGATCATGGGTCCGGAGACCGCGCCTTGCAGCACGCGAAACGCGATCAGCGAGGGCAGGCTCCAGGCCAGCCCGCAGAGCAAGGAGGCAATGGTAAAGAGCACCACCGAGACGACGAAGGTGCGCACCACACCGAAACGCTGCATCAGCCATCCGGTCAGGGGAACGGAGACGCCGTTTGCCACCGCGAAGGAGGTGATCACCCAGGTGCCCTGATCGACGCTGACCCCCAAGTTGCCCGCGATGGTGGGAATGGAGACATTCGCGATCGAAGTGTCGAGCACCTGCATGAAAGTGCCCAAGGCGAGCGCCACCGCAGTGACGGCTTTGCGCCCGCCGAGCAGCGCAGGCGCGGCGCCCAAGGTGGCGGCGTTCGCGCTCACGGCCGCGCGGCGAGCAGCAGTGCGCCCTGACCGGCACGCTTGTCGCGGCTGAGTTTGGCCGGTTCATGCGCGTGCGGTCCGGCATTGTCCGCAATGATGGAGGCGATCAACGTGTCCACGCGCGGATCATCGCCCGCACTCGCCTGTTTGGGCAGCGGCACATTGCGCACCGCGGTCGACATGAGCGGTCCCGATGCATTGTGCAAGTCCACGCGCACGGTGGCCGAGAGCCCGATGCGCAGCGGGTGCGCCTTCAGTTCCTTCGGGTCGAGGAGGATGCGCACCGGCACGCGCTGTACGATCTTGATCCAGTTGCCGGAGGCATTCTGCGAAGGCAGCAACGCAAAGGCGTTGCCGCTGCCGGCGGCGATGCCGGCGAGGCGGCCGTGATAGGTGACCTGGTGGCCGTACAGATCGGTGCGAACCGTGACCGGCTGGCCGGCACGCATGCGCTCGAGCTGCACCTCCTTGAAGTTGGCGTCCACCCACACGTTGGCGAGCGGCACCACGGCCATCAGCGGTGTGCCGGCATCCACCCGCTGGCCGACCTGGACGGAGCGCTTGGCGATGACGCCGCTCACCGGCGAGGTGAGCTCGCTGCGATGCAGGGCGAGCGCCGCATTGCGCACGTCGGCCGCGGCCGCGAGCACCTGCGGATGATCGGCGATGGTGGTGCCGTCGATCTGCGCCACGGTCTGGCTCAATTGCTCGCGCGCCGCTGCGACATTGGCGCGCGTCGTGGTCACCGCATCACGGGCGTGCGAGAGCTCTTCGGCGGAAATCGCGCCATCCGCGATCAGAGTACCGCGGCGCTGCAGATCCTCATCGGCGGTGCGCGCGGCTTGTTCGCGCTGTGCGATCTGGGCCCGCAATTCCTGGCTTTGGGCGAACAGGCCGCGCACCTGGCGCACTGCGCGCGCCAGATCCGCTTCGGCGTTCTGCTCGGCGATTTGCGCATCCGCAGGATCGAGCGTGAGCAGCGGCTGGCCGGCCTCGACGAACTGGGTGTCGTCCACATTGAGCGCGAGCACGGTGCCGGGAACCTCGCTGGTCACCTGCACCACATCGCCGTTCACATAGCCGTCGTCGGTGCTTTCGAAGTAGCGGCCGTCAAAGTACCAGTAGCCTCCGTAGCCCAAGGCGCCGAGCAGCACCAGCGTCCCCAAGCCAAGGAGTGCGAAACGCCGCGCTCTGCCCGGGGCGGCGTGCGTGCTCGAAGCGCCGGTTGCGGGCGATGGGCCCGAAGCCGCCGATGCGGTGGAAGCCGAGGGCTGGTTGCTGTCGTTCGTGCTCATGGTGTTACTCGTGTCAAAACTGGATTGGAATGGGGGGCCGCCGCCGGCAGATCCGCGGCGCGCGCATCGAAGCTGCCGCCGCTGGCGAGCAGCAGCGTCACCCGCGCCACCGCCTGGTTGGCGATGATATCGACCATCGATTGGCGCGCGGTGAGTACCTGGGTCTCCGCATTGAGCACGGACAAATAGCTCGCGAGGCCGGCGCGATAGCGCTCCTCGGCCAACTTGTAGGCCGCTTCGGTGGCGTCGAGAGTTTGTTGCTGCTCGACCCGCTCGCGCGCCAGGGCATCGATACGGGTGAGCTGATCGGCCGTTTGTTGTACGGCGTGCAGCACGGTGTCGTTGTAAATGGCAATGGCCGAGTCGAGCTGCGCTTCGCTGCCGCGGTACTGCGCCCGCAGGCGGCCGCCGTCAAACAGCGGCAGCGAGATCAACGGACCCGCGCCGTAGCCGCGCGCACTCCACTGCAGCAGATTGCTCCAGCCAAAGGCACCGATGCCGGCGAGCGCCTTTAAATTGATGTCGGGATAAAACGCCGCCCGGTCGGAGAGCCTCTGTGAATCCGCGGCCTCGATATCCAGGCGCGCGGCGAGCACATCCGGCCGGCGCGCCAGCAGGTTGATGGGCAGCGCCGTCGGCACCGGCAGTGCGGCATCCAAATTCAGCACCGGCCGGGTGATCGCGGCATAGGCGTCAGCACCCTGCCCGGTGAGCGCGGCCAGTGCGTGCACGGCAAGATCCGCGGCGGACTGCGCTTGATCGCGCGCCACGTGGGCTTGCGGCAGCTGGCCTTCGGCCTCGCGCAATTCCAGCTGGGTATCGATGCCCGCCGCGACGCGGCGGCGGGTGATGGCGACGATGTTTTCGCGCTGCGCGGCGGAGCGCTGCGCGATCTGCGCCAGGGCGTTCTCGCGGTACAGCTCCACGTAAGACTGCACGATGGCGGTGTCGAGCATGAGTTTGGCGCTCTCGAGATCGAGCGCAGCGGAGCGCGTGAGCGCTTGCGCGCTGTGCACTGCATCGGCCTGTTTGCCGAAGAAATCCAAATCCCAGCCCAAACTGGCGCCCGCCTGACTCATCCAAAAGGTGTGACCGGCGAGCGGCGGAGGAATGATGTAGTTCTGCGGCGCGCGCTGGTACAGCGCACTCGCATCCAGGCTCGCATTGGGGAGCCGCTTCGATTCGGCCAGCTGGGAGCGCGCCAGCGCGCCGGCGACGCGTGACTGCGCCTCGGCGAGCGTGGGGCTGTCCTTGAGTCCGGCACGAATCAGCCGATCGAGCTGCGGATCGCCGAAAGATTGCCACCATGCATCGGGGATGGGCTCAACCGCGACGCCGCTCAAACCCACGCGGCTGTTTTCCAGTGCGGCCGGATGCGCGGACTCCTTCGGCGGCAGGACACAGCCGGCGAGCAAGGCCGCCGCCATGAGCAGAGTACTCTTTATATACATGGGTCTCAGGCCTCGGCCGCAAGGACGGAACCAAGATGCGTCTGCAGCGTGGTATTGAGCTTGATCAGCAGGCGCAGCAGCTCCTGTAGCTCGGGCTTGCTGAATTCACTCAAAGTCTCGTTGAGCTTGTCGACCACCAGCGGAATGAGGCCTTCGATGGTGTCGCGGCCGGCGGCCGTGAGCTGCAGCTCGACCTTGCGGCGGTCGCGATCGCGGCGCACGCGCTCGAGCAGGCCGCGCTCGGCCAGCTGGTCGATGACGCGCGTCAGTGCACCGCTGTCGTGCCGGTATTGGGAACAAATATCCTTCGGATTGACCGCGATGCCATCGCGCAGCGTTGCCAGGATGACGTACTGGATGAAACTGAAGCCGTGCCCCTCGATCACCGGCTCGAGCACATCGAGCATCAGGGAGTGCGCGCGCTTCACCAGATAGCCGACGCTCAATTGCGACTTGTACGTGGCGGCCTTGTAATGCTGCTTGGACATTTAATGCCTCGGCATTGACTGCTTCGGCAGGAATTATCCGCGCATCTGGCTTTCTGTCAAGAAGCCATATTGCCTTTATGAATCATAAGCTTAATCAAAGATCGTGCGTCCGGCGGCCTTGCACCGAAATACCAAAAAAGCATAAGTCGATGCCTTGAACCCCATGGGGGCCAGAGAATTTGCGCGGCGCTGCGCGCGCGGGCATCGAGGCTCGAGGGCTACTTCAGGCTGGAGTGGAAACTGGCGGTGGGACCGATCGCATTTGATAGCCGCGGAGAAGCCGTTTCTGCTGCCGGTGGTGATGGTCTCAAGATCTGACCTTCAGATTCTGTCGGCGCAGAACCCCATGCTGGCATATTTCAAGATAGCTCACGCTAAGCTCCTGATTCTTCAGGATGTACTTGATCCCAGCTGGTGATACCGAGTTTGCCGTGCTGCCCATCGCTCTGAGATCGTAGCTACCGGTCAAATTTATCGCGCCGTCAGATCCGTAGCCGTAATACACGAGATGCAGCAGTCCTGACTCCGTATTGCTGATCGCTACGGCAAAAGGTCCGGAGTAGGAAGTGGTTGGTGAACACGTCTCGAGTTTGCCGAACCATGTTCCGGCAAATACGTTGGGTGTCACGTCGACGTTGCCAACCGATGCTCGCGCTTCAGACCAGAGATGCCAAGCGCCCACGGCACCGAGAACAAGAGCGGCGCTTGCCAACAATAGTATCGGCATAGATGGCAAGTGGTTGAATTTGTGGGCTGCTAAAAAGGAGTTATGGACCCTCATCCCGGTTTGCAAAACCTGTTCGGCAGGAATGGCTCGCGATTCCTCGGGTAGAAATGTAGGCGAACCGCCCTCGCCGTCCGTTGGATCGGCGATTACGTTCGCCACTTCGGTAACCACCGCTATAATTTGATAGCCGCGACCTCGAAGGCCCGCAATATAGCGCGGCGCGCGTGGATCCTCATCCAAGGCATCTCGCAGCAGCATCACTCGCTTGCTGACAGTCTCGGGACTGACGACCAAGCCGGCCCAAACCCCATGCATCATTTCGTCCAGCGACACGACATTGGGTGCGGCGCGGATTAGAACGAGAAAAAGATCATAGGAAAGCTTAGGGAGGGCGATTCTCACGTCCGACCGGCTGACCGACTGGCGCCCTGTATCGATAAATAAATCGCCGACTGCATATTTCATGGATGTGCTCTAGTTGTCCGGCGCGCCATTCATCATTCGCGGATATGACATATCTGGCTTTAGGTCGCTTATTCGATTTTTTTCGTCGGACATCGATGGGGCACCCAGGCCCGATGATGGGGCAAGTCAATGACGCTTCCGTGAGTCTTCCGCCAATCTTCGGCTAACCTTCATGCTGACTTTGTCCCTCCCCGCAGTAATGCGCAAGCTGTGTCGCCGAGGGCCCTTGGTAGAGCCCTGGCGGTCGGAGCCCTGCCTTAGCAAAAAGTAAGACTGATCTTAAGGGGATTATGAGTACAACCACGGCTAATGCTCCAAGTCATCGAGCCATCCTTACATTCGCTGAGCGAAGGTCCCTCCGCATTGGCGTCCCGCGAATGGCACTCGTTTGGTTACTTGTGTCGGGGATGTCGTTGTTGGCCCTTACTGCTTGCGGCGCTGGCGGCGGCGCCGGTCCAACCCCACCTCCCCAATCGCAAGTGGCCGTGCCGAATGTGGTTGGGCTGGCATCAGACGCCGCAGGCACGGCGATCGCCGGGGCGGGTTTGGGGCTGGGCACAGTGACGACGGCAAGCAGTGCAACCGTGGCTTCTGGCAGCATCATTAGTGAGATGCCGGCGGCCGGCACGATGGTTGCGCCGAATTCTAACGTTAGCGTCGTTATCAGTAGCGGTCCTGCACAGGTGGCGGTACCGGACGTCGTCGGGATGACGCAGGCCTCCGCAACGGCGTCTATAACCGGAGTCGGGTTGGTGATCGGCACGGTGGAGCTGACTACCAGTGCGACAGTGACCGCGGGTAATGTCATCAGTCAAAGTCCGGCGGCCGCCCTTGACGTCTCATCAGGCTCGACCGTAAACCTGATTGTCAGCAGCGGGCCTGCCGCTACCCAAGTCGAAGTGCCGAATGTCGTGGGGATGACTCAGCAGGCGGCGACGGCTGCGATCATGAGCGCCGGACTATCACTGGGCGGTTTTGCGACCGAGACCGATGCGGTCGTAGCTCCCGGTGACGTGATTAATGTGAGCCCGATGGCTGGCACTGAGGTCGTTTCAGGTTCCAACGTGTTCCTGACGATCAGCAGCGGCGGTACGCCATCGCCCGTGACCGTGCCCAATGTCGTGGGGCTCACCGAAACCGCGGCAATCACGTCGATCGCGGGAGCAGCCTTAGTGTTAGGAAACGTGACGACGGTCAGCAGCACCACGTTGGCTTCCGGCAGCATCATTGGTCAAAGTCCGACTGCTGCGAGCACTGTCGAATCGGGTTCAACGGTGAACCTGATCGTAAGCAGCGGAGCGGGGGGGAATTTTGCTTATGTCGCTAATGGCGCAGGCACGCTGTCCGCGTACTCCCGAAATATCGCTACCGGTGCATTGACACCGCTGAGCCCTGCCACAATAACGGTCGTGGCTTCGCCACCAACACCATCAGTTCTGTATGGGATTGCGATTGATCCGTCTGGAAAGTTCTTGTATGTGTTGGGCTACTACGTCTTGAATGGCACTGTGACAGGAGGAATCTACGGGTATGCCATCAATCCCGGCGACGGCTCGCTGGGAGCTGTGCCCGGCTCGCCGTTTGTAAGCGGCGGCTCTCCATGGTCAATCGTCTTCGATTCGACGGGCGCCTATGCGTATGTTTCAAGCTTGGACAATGGCACGGTAGCGGCGTATGCGTTGGATCAGGCCACCGGTGCCCTCACTGCGTTGACGAAGTTGCCTTACAATATCGGAGGAGCCGCGCAGCCCAATTCTATGATCAGGGTCGCAGACCATATTTATACCGCCGATAGTTTCGCAAATCCCCTCCAACTTTTTACAATCCTCGCAGGTAGTGGTTTGCTGGACGAGGGAGGGATCGGGGGACCGTTTGCAATTGACCCGAACACCGGCGCGAGCCTTGTGGCGAATGCGTCTGGATCTATGCTCTTGGTGCCTTCGTCCACCTCCGATACTTCGCAAACATATGACATCATGGCTTTTAGCATTAGTTGGTATACGGGAGAATTAACACCACTCAACTCAAACCCGATGCTGACGACTACGAGTAGTTTGGAAGCAATTGATCCGTCGAACCAGTTTCTATTCTTTACTCAACCTGCCGGAGTTGAGGTCTATCCAGTCAACACAACGACCGGTATCATCGGCAGCGCAGTCGCTGGATCTCCGTTTGCCACGAGCGATTCCCAGGCCAATGCTAGTCCTTCTGCAGTCACGTTCGACTCCACCGGCAAATTTGTTTACGTGGTCAATCGGGGCAGTGAGAGTCTGTCCGGCGGCACGAGCAACGGCGGTGGCATTGCAGTATTTACTTTCGACAACGCGACGGGTGCCATAAGCAAGGTGCCGGGACCGCCCTCAACTGCCGGCGCGAACCCGATAGCAATCGCAATCAGATAGCGTAAAGGCGTGCGAGCGCTGCGGCGTTTTGCTCGGGCGCCTCTTTCACGCCCTCACGGGGGTGAACCGACGCCCCATCGATCGTGCCTTCGAACAAAAACCTCTCGCTCGAGGCTCCCAAGCTTGAGGCTCAAGTAGTCGTGAGTCGGAGCGGGCTTATGCAACAAGCCCAAGCGGCGTGTTCAGAGCTCGCAAAAATGCCAAGTCAGCCGCCGTAATTGACCGCGGCTTTTCGCGCTTGCAGGCCGACGCCATCAAATCAAGAATGCTTGGCAGCTCTCCACAACCGTCGATCAGGCGCACTTGTGACAGTGTCAACATGGCGATGTAGTCTGAGATTGCTCCTAAGGGATATCCCAATGTCTTCCTTCCATCGACTACCACCAACGTGAAGAGCACGAAACTGTGCACACCCGTAGAAACATGGCCGGCCCAAGTTACAATCAGCGGGGGCGCCCAAACGCTGTCGAGCTGAACACCTCCGCCCGCGGCCTGAACGCCTGTTAGGTGCCACGCCTGAATAGGGTGATCCACAGCCTTAAGCTTTCTGGCCAGGCCGCGCAAGGACCGAAATAGCCTATCGAAAGAAGTGCAACGGTGCGCGATCCGAGGATGCATATGGATCCATTTCCGCGCATGCCAAAGGATCGCCTTTCCGATGAGTTTGGGCAATACCTGCTCGTGATCAGGTGCGCTGGATGCGCTCATGAACATCGGGCGTATCCGAATTTTCTGGCCCACCGCCGGCGAGCAAGTATGCGTCCCCTCCATACGCGGCTTGAGATTAAGATACGGGGTTTGCACAACTCGATTCCAGATCCGCGGGCCGAAAAAGATACGGGCCGCAAGGGGTACGCATGATTAAGTTATTTCGCGCTCGGGTATTGCCGGTGTTGGGTCTCATCCTCCTCTCCGCAACCGTCACGGTGCGGGCGCAAAACAGCACCAATTGGTCGTCGCTCGATCGCTATATAAAATCCACGATGCAAGAATGGAAGGTGCCGGGCGCATCGGTTGCAATCGTGCGCGACGGCGCCGTCGTTTACATCAAGGGATTTGGCGTTCGCGATATCCGCACCAACCAGCCGGTCACGGCCGATACGCTCTTTGACATCGGGTCCTGTACGAAGGCATTTACGTCCGCTGCCATTGCCATGCTGGTGGACGAGGGAAAAATGCAATGGGACGGAAAAGTGAATGCCTACATTCCCTTTTTCCACTTGCACGATCCCCTCGCCGATGAAAATGTCACCCTTCGAGATCTGCTCACGCATCGCACCGGGCTCCCGGGCACAGACCTGCTTTGGTACATCTATCCGCAGGCCTCGCGCGAGGATTTGATTCGCAGGCTGGCCTACATTCAGCCCAACACGGGATTTCGCACGAAATTTGAATACCAGAATTTAATGTACGTCGCGGCCGGATACGCCGTGGGACAGGTGGCGCACAGCACGTGGGAGCAGTTTACCCAGTCGCGTCTGTTCGCGCCGCTCGGCATGACCGAATCGGACACCAGCGCAACCGAAGCCCAAAAGGCTCCCGACCATGCCACGCCGCACGCTCAGAACCCGGATGGTTCGGTGAAGGCGATTTCCTGGCGCAACATTGACAGTGTGGGCCCGGCCGGCTCGATCAATTCGAGTGCGCGGGATATGGCCAAGTGGATCACGTTTCAGCTCGGCGATGGGACCTACCAGGGCAGGCGGCTGATCTCCGCGAAGAGCATGCGCGAGATGCACAGTGCTCAGATGGTGATTTCACTCGACGGTGAAATTCCCAAGGTATTTTTCCCGGACTCGATGCAGCTGAGTTACGGGCTGGGTTGGTTCGTGCAGGACTATCGTGGGCACCAATTGATCATCCACGCGGGCGATATCGATGGGTTTGCCACCATGGTGGTGCTGATACCGGAGATTCACACCGGCTATTTCGCGGTGATCAATATGGGGAGTTTGTACCGGCAGGTCTTGAGTAATCAGATCGCAGACCAGCTGCTGCATTTGCCGGACGCCGGGTGGAGCGAACGTTTCAAGAATATGCGCGTGGAATTGCAGGCGGATGAAAAGGCGGGCAAGGCGTGGCAATCCAAGCGTACGCCCGGCACGCACCCCTCGCTCGATCTAGCAGCCTACGCCGGTCAGTATCAAAATCCCGCCTATGGCGACGCCGAAATCGGATTTCAAAATGGCAAGCTTACGCTGCATCTTCACACCGTCGATTCGGACCTCGAACATTTTCAGTACGATACCTTCATCGTGAAATTCCGGGGCCAATCGCGATTGACCTTCGACCTGGATGCAGACGGCCATGCGTCCGAATTCACGGTGGCGGGCATTGAATTCAAGCGCGCACCGCCGGCGCCCGTCCAGTAATGCGCTTCAACACAGCTCTGTGCGCGTTGGCTTTTGGCGCCGAATTATCAAGAAACGCCGGAGCGAGCGTGGTCTTCCAGGGAAAGGTGATCGTCACCGCCGCATTGGCGCCGATCAGGGCTGGGGCGCGCCGAGTCGTTCGAGCACCGCGTCGCGCGCTTGCGCATCGTCGAACTCGATCACGATCTTGCCGGTACCGTTGGCGCGCTGATGAAGTTCGATGCGCAGCCCGGGCGGGGCCGTCACCTCGCTGATGAGCGCGAGCTCGGGAGGAGCCGCGGGTGCGCGACCGCTGCGCGCCTGGGCCGCCTTGCGGACCTGGAGTTCGGTGTCGCGCACGCTCCATTGATGCGTTGCAACCAGCTGCGCGAGGCGCAGGCGCTCCGCGTCGTCCGCAATACCCAGCAACGCGCGCGCGTGGCCCATGCTGATGCTGCGGGCCTCAATCATCGAGGTGATCTCGACGGGCAGCTCGAGCAGGCGCAACAGGTTGGTGACCGCCGCACGCGAGCGCCCGATCGCGTGCGCGACCTGTTCATGTGTGAGCGCGAACTCCTCGATCAGCCGCTTGAGAGCGCGCGCCTCGTCCGCAGGGCTCAGCTCCTCGCGCTGGATGTTCTCGATCAGCGAGACGGCAAGCGCTTCCTGATCGTTGAATTCGCGAATGATCGCCGGGATCTCGGCGAGTCCCGCGAGCTGCGCCGCCTTGAAGCGCCGCTCGCCTGCCACCACTTCGAATTGATGCGGTAAACCCGGCACCGGGCGCACGATCAGGGGTTGAATGAGGCCGGTGGCCTTGATCGAGGCGACCAGCTCCTCGAGCAGTTCGGGCCGGGACTCGCTACGCGTGGGCGTCAGCGCGGCGCGGACCGCCTGGATCGGGATGGAGCCGGTACCTTGCCGATAGAGACGGCGGGGATGCGCCTTCAGGAACGCCTGCAGCTCGTTCGCCTCACCCGCGATTGCACCCATACCCCAAGCCTACTCCAAACACGACCCGATCGCAGCTGCGAGGAATCCCATGGAAGGGAGAAGATCAGGGCGGCGTGATGCCAAGTATCCGCGGGTCTCGAACATCAGGCGCCTTGCTCTGGGGTTCAAGCGTCAGCTGCGCCAGCTGCGTCAGCCGCCAGTCAGGCATCGAGGCGATTTTCAAATATCCTGTGAAATCCGGCAAGCGTTCGATCTCCGAGGCCATGACAGCGGGTTCGATCCTGATCTGCTCGCTTTTTGAAGTGGACGACCGCCACTCTCCCGAACGTCGCGTGGTCGACACGGTGGTGTGTATCACTTCGCGTTGGCCGATGAGCTTGGAGGCGAATTCCGAGGTGCCGCCCCGTTCGCTGGCCGAACAGCGCAATATCAAGGTGTTGCCGCAATTCTCGACGATGGTCTCTGCGTCGCTTCTGCCGTGAACTCCCCACACCTGCGCAATCGATTGAAAGCCAAGCACGCAGCGGCCGCCGAATTTCCTCAACCGTGCCAGTGCATCCTTGAGACCGTCGATTTTTCCCAGCGCGTCGAGTTCATCGAGGATGAACCACAGGCGCTGATCGCCCTCCTCGCGATTCATGGCCTCGAAGATACCGAGCCGCATCCAAGTCGAGATGAGCTGGCGCAGCGCGGCAATTTCACCCGCCTTATAGGGCAGGAATAGGACTCCGCCACGACCGCCGTTCGACACCGAGCGACCCTCGCGCACCCAACTGCGCACCGACAGCGGTGCACCTTCCTGCTGTACGATGTATTCATATATTGCCATTGCCGAAGCGAGCACCGTTTGGGTCGATGCCAGCATCTTCCCGCTATCCTCTTTGAAAAAACGTGCCGCAGGTGTGTCTTCCATCATCATGCGCAGTTCGTCATCGCCCGCCCGGTTCACGAGACGTGCGAGTTGCCTGGCATCGCACTGACCGACGCTCCTCATCTGCCGGACAACCTGGGAAAAGAGGGTGCGCGCATACCCGGTCCATATCCGGTCGTCGTCGGCCGGATCGGGGATGAGCGCACGCGCCAACTCATCGATGTCATGATCCGCGGCGATTTCACCAAAAAGATCCCACTTGCGTGACCTTGAATCGAAGGGATTCAAGATCACGTCCCCGCGATCCGGATCGTAGTAGCGCTTGAGATACCCCCCGTCCGGGTCGGCGATGATGGCCCGATCACCCCGCGCCAGGGCGGCGTCGAGGATCTCGCGAATTGCCGTGCTCTTGCCGGTCCCGGTCGTGCCGATGATTTTAAAGTGCTTGGCCTCATCGAGCAGCGGAACTCGAACTCGCGCCAGGGTAATCGGCGCCGCGGAATGCTCATCGCGGCTTTCCTCGATGGGGACGCTCGAGACGACCGCGCCGCGCCGATGTTCAGGTTCGCGCGCCGGGCGCCAATGGACCAGAACTTGGCCGCCGCCAAAACCGATGCTCAACGCCACCAGCAAGCCAGCCATGGTCTGCATCCAGCCATGACTGAGCCACGCGGTGCATGCGGCGACGACCAATAGCAAGGGGAAAGTCCATAACAGCGCCAGGAAATATTTGTGCACGCCCGCCCGCGCCCGCGCGAGCGCTGCCACCGACCCCGCGAGCACCAGCAAATAGGCGATCGCCAAACCTGAAGTTCCATGGGTGAGCGCTTGAAGTGGCGTACTCATGGTCAACCTCCAGGGTTCAAGACCATGCTCGGGCGACGCGACCGATTGCTTCGCGATAGGTGCTTGCTACGGAGAAAGTATCTGGCCACTCACGCATCGTCCTTGGCGCATGGCAATAAGGTGAATCATTGCGCACTCGCCTCGAGAGCACAAGAGAAGCGGCGGTGCTGCGCCGGGACCCAAGTTGCGCTTCATGACAGGCAATGACCAACTCACATACGCGTTAAATATCAATGAGTTATGGGATATCACAGCATGCGCACATCCCGCGCCGGCAGGACTCGTGCCGGTCGGATACGAACAATACCGGCCATTTGGCGGATTTTGGCGCCCCCTTTTTAGGCAAGAGAGCTTTACCGCGAAAGGCTTAAGGTAAAGAAATCTTTCCCAATTATGCGGTAAAGGTCTCTTTACTTTAAGTTCGACTGAGTAAAGAATGATTTACCATGAGCAGAGTTACGGGACATTACGTCACAACATCGGTCGCCGGCGAGTCCGTGCGGGCGTTCGTGCCGAACCGCTTGCCACCGCGTCTGTCGGCCGAAGCCACCGCGGAGCTGAATGAACCGCTGACAAGCGCCGAGAGCGCTCTTTCAAGCTTGAATCTTGCCGGCGAAATGATTCCTTCGATCGATTGGTTCATCTATGCATTCCTGCGCAAAGAGGCGCTACTGTCATCGGAAATCGAAGGAACGCAGGCCACACTCGTCGATGTCTTTTCGTATGAACATGCCGATCAGGCCGGTGCATCGTCAGTGGATGATCTGGAAGAGGTCGCCAATTATGTAGGTGCCATCAATTACGCCCTGGGCGAGCTTCGCTCGAAACGCGGACTGCCCCTGTCGGTTCGCCTCCTGAATGAGTGTCATCACCGGCTTCTTCAAGGCAGCCGCGGTGCCAACAAGCAGCCGGGCGAAATTCGCCTCTCGCAAAACTGGATTGGCGGAACCCGGCCCGGAAACGCAGCTTTCGTGCCTCCGCCGCCACGGCTCGTGGCGGCTCTGCTCGCGGATTTGGAGCGCTATATTCACGCAGTCGACGCCCTGCCCCCGCTGCTTCGCATTGCCGCGATTCACGTGCAATTTGAAACCATCCACCCGTATCTGGACGGCAATGGCCGCATCGGCCGAATGCTGATCGCGCTGCTGCTCGAACATTGGCAGCAGCTGACCAGCCCATTGCTCTATGTAAGCGCCTTTCTTAAAAAACACCAATTGAACTATTACCGCCATCTGGAGCGAGTTCGCACGGAAGGTGACTGGGCCGGATGGTTTAAATTCTTTCTTGCCGGCATCGAATCGGTTGCGCTCGACGCCGCCAATAGCGCGCGTCGACTGCACCGGCAAGTCAGCGAAGACCGGCGCAAACTACTGGCATTCAATGGCGTTACGATATGCGCAATGCAGCTTTTCGAGGCACTGCCCAATCACCCGGTCATTTCCATGCCGTCGGTGACACGCCTGCTCAACACCACAAAACCTACCGCCGGCAAGGCGATCGAGATCCTTCGGCGCGCCGAAATTCTCAAGGAAATGGGCGAGCGGCGGCGCGCTCGGCTCTACAGCTATGAACCGTACGTGAAGCTGCTCAAGTGAGCGGCGAAACTTACGTCCCGAACCGCGGCAGCGGTATCGCCGGGCAGGATTGGGAATCGATGGCCGCCACCGAGGCCGCTTGGATGAGTTGCCGGTACATCTTGGCGACGCAATCATTCCATTCGGTATGACCTTGCCCGTGAATGACGACCGCCACGTGCTTGGAGAAACCGTGCGCGACCCGATCGGTGAACGACAGTGGCGTGCCGCCGTCCAAGTCGCCGGTGACGAACAGGGTCGGGACGTCCGACCGCAGCGGCTTGCGGTAATTCTCGGCAAGAGTGCTGCGTGGCCAGTGTTCACAGGCGGCTTGCTGCTGTCGCACGCGATAGTCGCCCAGGAAAGTGCCGCGCGTTTGCGGGCCAACATCCTGCTCTCGTATGAACGGCATATCCTCGCTGCAGGTGATCGAGAAGAACAGTCCCAAGCTGATGTCGCTGTCGAGTCCGCGTGCGCCGGAGAGTATCCCGTCAACGATCGGAGCCCAATCCCCCGCGAATGCGCGGTGTATGAGCGGCGGCAGCGTGGCGGCGTCGCGCGGTCTGTAGAGCTTCGAGCGAAACCACTCTGCCACGCGTCCGCGATCCAGCGGAACGGTGGCGGAATGCCCCGGCAAGGCGACGCTGACGCCGGATGCCAGCCGTGCGAGCACTTGACCGAACTCGCTCCGTAGATGCGGAAAGGCCGTGTGGCAGGCCGGGTCGGCCTCGCAGTTATCGAACATATGATCGAGGGCCGTCTGTGCGGTTTTCGCAAAGTCGAGCGGACCTTGCAGCTCGATGGGCACGACGCTGCCGAGATAGGCCGTCCGGACACTGTGCGGATATGCGCGCATGTAGACTTGCGCGGCGCGGGTCCCATAGGACCCCGCAAACAGATTCACGGCCCCATAACCCAGAGCGCGGCGTACCTGCTCCAGGTCGTTTGCAAAATAAGGATAGGTGTATCGCGTCAGGTCGGCGACGGCCTGCAAGCGGCGCCTGCAACTCTCGACCGCAGCCGGCGGGAAGAAGTTGCGCAGGTTTTCGGCGGCCAGACCAGGCGAAAAAAGCTTGCAGTTCAATGGCGCCGATTGGCCGGTGCCGCGTTGATCCACCAACAGCAGATCGCGATCCTCGAGCAAAGGCTCGAATTGCGCGGCGTAAATCGCGGCGGCGCTGATGGCGTCCTCGCCGGGACCGCCCATCAGAACCACGATTGGATCGGAGAGCGCCTTCCCCGACGCGGCGAGGACTACGGCCAGGTGAATCGGCAAGCGGCGACCTTGTGGCTGATTGGGATTCTCAAGAACATTGAGCACACCACAGCGGGCGGCCCATGCCACGCCCGGAAGCACGCAGGGAGCGGTCGGCAGCTTTTCTCCCGTCGCTGCGATGCCTGAACGCAGTGCGAATACCGCAATCACTGCCGCAAACGCAACTGCCGCGCTTTTCAGGCCGCAATTCATTACCAGCGAAGATCTGTCAGCAGCCCGGCATAGACTTCGATCCCGTCCCAGAGATTTCCCAGCCGCAGGTTCTCGTTCTGCGCGTGCTGATTGTCGTCATAGTTGGCAATGCTCACGCCGGCCATGGGGACGTGCAGCAGATTCACGATGTCGGCCATGCCCGAGCTTGCGCCCACGATCGGGAGCACGATCGGTTGATAGCCGACCGTGCGAGCGATCGATGCGACCACGGCTTTGGAGGCAGGCAGCTCGAGCGCGGTCTTGGTGGCGATCGCGCCTCCCCGGTCCCAGACCAGCTTGACGATCTTGGTGTGCGCGAGGCGGGTCGCCAAGTCGGGCGCATCGCGCACGATGAACCAGCCCCGCTGCGAGAGATAGTGCTCGAGCAGCTCGCGAGTGTGCTCGGGCGTCTCACCGGGAGCGAGGCGAAAATCCAATGAGGCGTCGGCCTGAGTTGCGATGGCGTTGGCAGCGGCCGGTCCCTCGTCACCTGCATGGATGGCACGGACGTTCAAGGTGGGTTCGAGATAACCGTCGGCCAGGCGCGCAGGACCGACATTGCGGCCCAGCCCCAATGCGCGTTTGAGCTCCTCCTCAACCGGCGGCATGGCGGCGAGCGCCGCCTTGTCCGCGGCCGAAACCGGCGCGACGTCGTCGTAGAAATGCGGAATGAGGATATGGCCTTCATCGTCGCGAAGGCTGGCGATGAGAATGGCCATCATCACCGCGGGACTCGGCGCCCAGCTTCCGTAGTGCCCGTCGTGCAGCGGCTTGGTCGGTCCGTAGACGGTCATGGTCAGGCTCGCGATGCCGCGGTTGCCGAAGTTGACCATCTGTTTGCCGCTCTGATGCATCGGCCCATCGCCCATGATCAGCAGGTCGGTCTTGAGCAAATCAAGATTCTTGGCGACCAGCGCCGCGAAGTGCGGTGAGCCCTGCTCCTCTTCACCCTCGTAAAGCAGCTTGATATTGACGGTCGGCTGGATACGGGCTGCCTTGAGCGCATCGAGCGCCGATAACATGGCCTGGATCGAACCTTTGTCGTCTCCGGCAGAGCGCGCGAACAAACGCCAATCCGGATCGAGCGGGCCGGTCGAGCTTTGCCAGTCGAGAACCTTGGCCTCGGGAAGAGCGCTGCGCATGGATGGCTGAAACGGGCTCGAGATCCAACCCTTCTGGCCAATCGGCTGGCCATCATAGTGTGCGTAGAAGATGACGGTTCGCTTGGCGCCTTTGATCTTCATCTCGGCGAAGACCGACGGGGGCGTGCCGGGCTCGGCGGTCAATAGGCGGGTGTTAAAACCCCGAGCCTGCAATTGCGCTTCGATGTATGCCGCGTTCTTCTCGACATCGGCGATGTTGCTCGCGACGTTGGGCATCGATAGCAACGCAACGAAATCGGCGACGATCGCCTTCTCATGCGCTTCGCGCCAGGTGCGCACGCTGTCCCGAGGACTGCCGGCCTCGGCGGAGGATACCAATCCCAACGTACAGACCGCGATCAGGCAGGGCAGGAGAGCTGCAAATCCCGCCTGCAGTCTCGGCATTTGGCCGGGCGCCACCTCCCGTCAGCCGCTTGGGGGCCTGCAAGGCGGCGGCGTGGCGTCGTTGCACAGGCCGGTGCGCGGATCGCGATGTCCAGCCCCGGAGCTGTCTTCGTCAGGAGGGTTGGTAAAGCAACCCGACGTCAGCCAGGCAGCCGCAAGAACAATAATTATTAACTTCATGAATGGCTCCTTTTCCATAGGCGGCCCCCCAAGTTTACTCCCAACATCGCCCAAACCGCATAAGGTAAGGGGAATTTCCGTCGCTATGAGGCGAGGCCAAGTTCCCTGGCTTTCCGCAGGAGCTCAATCGTCGTCTCGGCGCCGAGCTTCTGCCTCACGGCGTGGTACGCGATGGGCATAGACATCAAGGATCTGACTGACGATGTCAGCACCACGAAGCTGACCTGTCGGCGCGGCGGCAGCGACACTGTCAATGGAGAATCGGCCGCGAAATTCGAGATTCAAATGGGTGATGGCGGTGCCGTGACCGCCGGCAAGATCTGGGTTTCCTCAAAGAATCTGGTGGTGAAATCCGAGGGCAGCACCGAAGGCGGCCGCTACGTGACGGTGTACGACTATGCACATGTGACGCCGCCGGCCGGCGCCGTGCGCATGGGCGGCCACTGAGCCGCTAGCTCGCCGTGCAGTCTCTCGAGGCGGGGTCGGCTCCGAGGATTTTCATCTGCGCCGGCTCCTCATATGAGAACAGCAACGGCCGCCCAAACCCGCCACCGTCGCCGGAACCTTCCTGTCCCCGCCCGGTTCCGAGGCGGGTTTCCGGGCTCATTCCGGTTCTTGGTAGTACAGGCCGCAAAAAGCCGCATAAAACGCAAGACCGGAGATGACGGAATGAAAATTCGGAAGACCGCCCCCGTGCTGATCATCATCGCCTTCGGCGGCATCTCCCCCGCCCTCGCGGACTGTTGCAGCAGCTGGTTGGATTGCGCCGCTGCAGTGGTGACCGACGGCCTGAGCTGCGAGATCGAAACCATCATCTCGACCATCAACAGCTTGTTCAGCATGATCAGCAACTTGGTGAGCGACATCAACGGCCAGATGCAGACGGCGGAAAACGGTGCGCGCCAATCGGTGACCGATCGTTACAATGCCCTGCAAACGGGCTCGCAGCAAGCCTCGGCGGATCTCGCGCAGGCCCAGGCCCAGGCCAATCAGCTCTACCAAGAAGAGAGTGCGATCCTCGCGGTCCAAAGAACGACGGCAGCCGGTGCCGGCGCCGTGCAGGCGGCCTCAACCACTCCCGCCTCATCGGGTGCGAATCAGCCGACGGTTGTCCATACCCAGAGCATGGCACCCGCCGCGCAGACTGCGCCGGCGCAATCCGGTCTGTTGTTGCGCGGGGTCACGGCCCAACGCACGACGGCCGTCACGGCGCCTCCAGGCAACGGCACTCCGGTGAACCCGGCGCCGCAGAAAAGCATGGCGCCTCTCAACGCCAAAGATTCCGTCTCGATCGAATCCCAAATGGCGCCGCACGGACAATTCGCGGACGCCTTTTCGCGCGGCCTGAAATTCATCACCACGTTGAACGGCACGGGTGCCGGCGATTTGACCCAGATCAATCAAGACCTCGCCAATGCCATGGCGAGTGAAGGCTCCGGCCTCACCGCCGCCGACATCATCGGCAAAGCCATGAACGCGCCGCTCGCCGGCATCGAATCGGAGTTGAGTTCCATGCTGGCCAACCCGCTGTCGGCCTTCGATCCGTCCAGCGCGGTCGACTCCATGGACAACTCCATCACCGCCAGCCTGAGCACCAATATTTCGACCGTCATCGACGATATCACCACCGGCCCCAATCAGGCATTCGACGCGGCAGGCCCCAGCTACGATGATTTGATGGTCAACACGCAGAGAGCGCAGGCCGTGGCGGCCGCGATGAACCTGCTGTACACGAACCGCACCACGGCCGCGGCCACCGCGCTCTATGCGCTGTTGCCCAAGGTGGAGTATGCGAGTCAGATCACCAAGGCACCCGCGAGCAGCCAGGTTGCGGCGGGCTTCGGCCAGCGAATGTCCTCCGCCAAGATCTCGGCGAATTTCGTCGCCGCGAAGAAAAAAATCCTGGTCGCCGTCAGGCCGTTGAACGTCGCGCCGATTCATGCCGCCATCGCCCAGTTCAAAGCCCAACGCGCCCAGGGAAAATCCGCTCAGACACCCTCGATGCTGGCGACGTACCGCAGCAACACCACGCGACAGTTGGATAGCTACTTTGCCGGCAAGCCGCCGGCCGCCATCGCGAGCACGCGCGATCAACTCATCGCGCAGGCCCGTACCAAGTTTGCCAAGGATCAGAAGACCGGGAACGGCGTGATCGCGCTCATCAATTCCGAGGCCCAGAAACAAGGTGGCCCCATGACTGCCGCCGCCCCCGGGCAGAGCGTTCCCACGATGGCGACCGGTGCCGCTGCGACCGGTGCCGCTGCGACCGGTGCCGCTGCGGCAACCGTGCCTCGGGCCGCGCCGACCTCGACAATCGCGCCATCCAATCTCGTGCCGGTTCAGCAGAAGGCGGCCTGGGGCACGACGCCCGCCTGGAAGCCCCCGCTGGCCGCCGGCGCATCGCCGGTCGCAGTCCCCGCCGCCACGGCCGCGCCCACCGCGCCGCATGTCGTGACGGCGATCAAGCCGGCGATCGCGCTCAAGACGATCCAGCCCGTGCAACGGCCGGTGCAGCAACCCGCGACTGTGCAGGCTCCGTCATCGATGCCCTCAAACCCGTAAAGCAATCACCCACCGGAGACCGCAGTGACTACTTCCATCCGATCGAAAGCCGCGTTGAGTACCCTGGCCCTGGCTTGCGCCCTGTGCGCGGGCGCGGTGCGTGCCGAGGGTGACGACCCGGTCGTACAGAGCTCGAAACAAAGCCAGGCGCTGTCCTCGCTGCCGCCGAAACCGCTGGAGCAGCGCATCCCGGTCACCATTTATGAGTTCCACAGCGGCGTGCAGAGCGTGAGCGTCGCCGCGGCCACGGATATCTTTACCACGGCATTGATCGAGTCCCATCAGTTTCGCGTGGTCGAGCGCAACCGGCTGAACCAGGGCGTCGTCTATGAGAAGCAACTGAACGGCGCCGGCCAGGCCACGGGCGATTCGGCACAGCATCAGCTGCGTGGCGCCCGCTACATCTTTGAAGGCACGGTGAGCGAAGCCAACCCCGGCGCGGATCAGAAACAGGGTGGCATCAACATCGGCGGCCTGAGCCTGGGCGGCGGCAAAAGCAAGGACACGATTGCGGTCGACGTGCGCATCCTCGATGCCAATACCGGCGATGTATTGGATTCCGTCAGCGTCAGCAAGGTGCTGAACGATTCCGCCGTCGGTGTCGGCGGCACCGCCGCTTTCGCGAGCACCTTGGCCTCGATGAGCGGCCGCTCGGCCAACCCGCTGACGCCGGACGTGAACTATCAAGGCGCGCACAAGGAAAGCGTCGACAAGGCATTGCGCGCCTGCATCGAAACCTCGGTCCTCGCCCTCATCAAGCGCGTGGACCTGGGCGCCGACGCGTCTGCGCAAAAATAATTCCGATCCATATCGCCTCATCGGCAACCTCTTGGAGAAAATGATGAACATCAAATCCTGGGCCATGACCGCATTGTTCGCCTCCGCCGCCTCGCTGGCTCACGCGGCCCAACCGGTGGCGAGCCTCGCCTGCACCGGCACCTCGGCGAGCTTCAATATCAACTTGAGCTATTTCAATCTCGGCCTGACCCAGTCAGCGCCGCCGAGCACCGCGATCGTTCCTCTCACGCTGCACGCTGCGCTCGGCTCCTTCGAGACCCTGTTTGCCTCGTCGGCGACCGGCCAGTTGATTCCCAGCTGCACCCTCAGCACGCGCGGCTCGAATGGCAACAACATTGTGTTCACGTTGAAGTCCGTGACCGTCACGACCGTGACGGCCGCCGCCGGTTCTGCCACCGCCTTCTCGTCGCGCACCGCGTACGTCAAGGCGACGCTGAACTACACGGCGGTCGAGGTGACCGAAGCGGGCGGCGGAGCCGACGATGGCGGCGCGAGCCCGGTCACCGTGGGCTACGACCCCACGCAGAACAAATCGTCCTAGGAGCCGCCGATGTACCCCGTTCACCGCTGTTCTCTCACCGCGTTTGCCGCGCTCGGTGCGGCCGCCGCATCGATGTCGGGCTGCGGCAGCGCAGACCAGGCGCCGGGCTCCGCCGCCCAAGGCTCGGCATCCAGCGTGATGGCCCGGCAAAAGGCAGCCTCAACTCCGGACCCTTGCACCCTGTTGTCCGCGACGGAGGCAGCAACCTATGTCGGCACGCTCAGCACGCCGCCGTTTCGTGCCAATGACGATGGCGCCGCCGACGCGGCAGGCGATGCCTGCGCCTATCGCGGCGGCGGCGCAGTTCAGCTGGTCATTGTCCGAACCGGGCAAGGGTCCGCCGCGGCCGGCAGGATTGTAAAGGAGGTGCCCAACATCATCGGCGGCGCATTGGAAAAGGCCGGCGCAGGCAATCTCGCCGCCACGGCGCATCGAGTCATGGCCGATGTGCCGAACGGCCCCTGGGACACGGCGACGTGGATTCCGGGCGGCACGCTGTTGATGACCAAGGGCGATGACGGCGCGAACATCGATGTGAGCGGCAGCAGCGGCAAGCAGGACGATGCCGTTGCCATCGCGCGGCTCATCGTGCCGCGTTTCGATCATCCGCTCGACTACGACGGCGCCAAGGCTGCCGCGGCCCTGCCGAGACCCAAAGCACACCCGGCGAGCGCCTGCGACGTCGTGCCGCAGTCGGCGGTCGAGGGCGCCATCGGTCCGCTGGTCGGCGCCCCCAGCGCGGCTCCCGACGGCTCGAAGTGCTCCTACCAGGTGTCCAGCGCTCAAGGACCGCGCAGTTACCAGATTGAATATGTGTGGCAGGGGGGCACGAAGAACTTCAACATGCTCAAGAACGGCATGTCGAGCATGGGATCGATGATGGGCGGGGGCATACCCACCGCCGGCATGGACTCGATGAAAATGGATCCCAACATGTCCAAGATGATGGGCGGCCTCATGAACATGGTCGGCGGCGGCGGCGGTGCGCCCGGCGCGGCCACGCAAGTCGGATTCGAGACCGACACCAATCTGCAAGGACCCTGGGACAGCGCCATGCTCATGCACGGCACACAACTCTTTGCGGTCAAGAACGACGTCATGGTCGCCATGGACCTGAAGAGCGCCGACTACGAGAAGGCCAAGGCGCTGCTGGCGGTGGTCTGCTCGGCTATTTAGCCGGCCGCTGCGCAATGATGACCGGTTGGGCTCGATGAGCGTTCGAACTCTGGCCGACGGCGCGGTGAGAATGGTTGCCGCGTTATCCACGCTGGCGTTTTCCCTGATCGTCATCCTGGGCAGCGTGTTTGCGTCGGATTCCGGCACGCCGGCATCGACATTGACGGCGCTCGCGGTTCTCGGCGCGGGTGGCGCCATTTCGCTCTGGGTGCTTCTGTGAAGCATGGCGCCTGATTCCATGTCGGCGTGTCTGCCGGCGCGAAGGATTTTGCGACTGCTGCTGGTGCGATTGCCGGTCTACGCCGCGGCGCTGGCCGGCGCTGCGGCAGTGGTTATTTTGGCAACCACGCGCGGTTGAGTTCCGTTTTGTCGATCGCGCGCGCGCCGGCCGCGATGGCGGGTTTGGAGCTGCGTCCCGGTTCTACTCAGGGCCAGCCTGTTTCGCCGGAGTCACCGATGTCAGCCACCGCCCCCGCCTTGAAGGATCCATCCCGCGGCGCCGATCTGCGCTTGGCCGTGATCGGCGCGGTCACCGTGCTTTTCTCGATCACGGCCTTCGCCGCCGGGATGATGGGCAAACTGCCGACCGGGCTCAGCAGCGCCATCGTCATGTTCGGAATGGCCATCGGCCTCAAGGTGGTGTGGACCTATGTGGCGCGATCCGCCACTTCCGCGAGCCGCACCCGCATCACCACATTGATGTCGAACGTTGGATTGGGCATCTCGACGTTGGCCGTCATCGCCGCCCTGCCCCGGCTCTCGAAAGCCGGCGGCGTGGAGCTGATGCTCATCGATCTGCTGGCACGAGTCTGGACCATCGGCATCATCACCGCCGTGGCCGGCCCGGTGCGCACCCTGGGCTGGCGCGCCTTCGCCGGCGCCTTCCTGTTCGGATTTCTCGGTCTGACCGGATTTGCGCGGTTTCTCGGACGTCCGGTGATCCTCGCGCTCGGATCCTCGAATGTTTTGGCCATCGCCGTTTGGGTACCGTTGACCGAAGAAATCTGCAAAATGATTCCGGTCATCCTGGTCCTGGTGCGGGCGCTGCGCCGCACCGAATCGCGCCCTTCATTGCTCGATCTGGTCCTCATTGGCTGTTGGGCCGCCGCCGGATTCGCCGTATACGAGAACTCCGGCTACGGACGCGGCGGATTCTCGCTGACGGCAAGCTCGATCACCTCGCTGTTTTTTCCGGACATCATGAAAGGCTCGGCGTTCGGCTGGAGCGTCGCCCAGAACGGCCACATGGTGCACACGGCTCTGATCGCGCTCGGCGTCGGCTTTGCCTTTCTGTATCGGCGCCGCCTGCAACGTGCTTGGATCGTCGCGGCAGCCGCCATCGCCGTGACGCTCGTGGAACACTGCTCCCAGAATGCAATCAGCACGGGGCACGTCAATGAAATCGTCGGCAAGGCCTTGCTCGCCATCACCTTGAATGGGCGGCTCTCATCCATTCTCTTGATCGCCGGCGTTGCCTACGTCGCCACCTTCGAGTGGCGCGCGGTCGGCGCCGTGTTTCAACCGCGTGAGTGGCTGCAACCGGGTCCCGCACAGATTCAGCGCCGCGGCGCATTACTCGCCGCCCTGCAAGCGTCCGACGGACGCGCACCCACGGCGCAGGTCGCCCCCGGGAGTGCCGCATGATCGATCTACTCGTACATCTCGTGCATTTCTGCGCAAGTTGCGTCAGCGATAATAATGTCATCCCGCCGGCTTTGGGCGCACTGGGCGGAGCCGCGGGGGCGGCGGGCGGTCTCGGTGGCATGGGCGGCCTTGGCGGCGGCGGAGATGGCGGCGCGGGAGCGGGCGCTGGGGCAGGCGGCGGAGATGGCGGCGCCGGCGCGGGCGCAGGTGGTGCAAATGGTGGTGCTGACGGCGGTCCTGATGGAGGTCCAGGCGGAACCGGTGATGGCGGTCGCAAAAACGGCGACGCGCTGACACTACCGCCGCCGCCGCCTCCACCGCTGGGCACTCCGGAATCCTATGGTTTGCCGCCCGATGGAGATGGGAGTGGCGATAACTTTGGCCTGCCGCCGCCTCCGCCTCCACCATTGGGCACTCCGGAATCCTATATTTTGGCGCCCGATGGCAACTCGGGTGGCGGCGACCCGACGGGTGGCGGCGACCCGACGAGTGGCGGCAGCGACCCGGGCTCTGCTCCAGCACCGCTCGGACCCCAGCCGATCACCGATACGACACCGCACGCAGGACCGCAACCGATTGGCGACACGCCGCCGGCGAACGGGCCGCAACCCATCGGCGATACGCCTCCGGCGGATGGGCCGCAGCCGATCACCGATACCACGCCGCACGCAGGGCCGCAGGCCATCACCGATACCACGCCGCACGCAGGGCCGACCAACATTGGTCCGACCTCGTCGGACAGCGACACGGGTCCCACGCCCGATGCTACGCCACCCAGTTCGACGCAGCCCTCGGCGCCTGCGCCGACTGGCGGCACAAACCCGAGCACGCCGTCGCAACCTGCCGGTGGGCCCTTCGCCAACTCGCCGCCGAGTGCAACGGATACGCCGCCGGGCGCCGCGCCGGCTTCCGGCACGCATGGGCCCTTGGATGATCGCACCGTGAATCTCGAGGCGCCGCCCCCGGCAAAAGCTCCGGGCGACGGCTCATTTGAGAATTCCGGTGCCGATCCCAACTCGCCCATTGGTCCATCCAAATTCGGCGAGACCACGCAAACCGACCAGATCTTTCCCAATACACCCAGGGCGACTCCGCCGCTCAGCAGCACCGGCTCTGGCACCGGCGCGAATGCAGGTACTGGCACTGGCCACGGCACCGGCACCGGCACCGGCACCGGCAGCACGATTCCGCACAAGCCGCGCACTTGAACGACATGGCGGGATCGGCCAGGCCTTCCGGTTCTTATAGAGCATGAAATCTTTCTGCACCCGCTGCGGAGCCGCGCTCAATCCGGACACCACTTTCTGCACGGGCTGCGGCGCGGCGGCCGCGGCGGCCGCGACGACCGCGACGACCGCGACGACCGCGCGCAAGAATCGCAAATGGCCCTGGGTTCTGGCGCTGATTATTTTCTTCGCGCTCGGCTTCTGGCTGGGACACCGGATGGCGCCGAAATGCCCCGCGTGTCCCGCGCTGCCCGCGGGCGGCACCGGTGGCGGCGGCGGCGGCGGGGGTGGCGGCGGCCATCCGGGTGCTGGCGGCGGGGGCGGCAAAGGCGATCCCGACAAGGGCGGCGGCGGCGGCGCCGACGGCACGGGACGAGTGCTGGGCGCCGGCGGCAAAGTGGACGGCAGCGGCGGCGGCGGCGCTCCCGGCAGCGGCTCGGGAACCGGAGACATGGCCGGCGGCGGGCACAGCAGCGCCGACGGAACCACCATTGGTCACGGCAACGACAGCAGCGCAGTGGGTTCGACCGGCTCGGACGATGGCGGCGGCGGCACGAGCGGCTCGTCGAAACCCGGCGACAGTCCCAATGGTCCGAACATCGACCCTGACGCGCAGAAGACCGAGTTGGGCGTGGCGCGCTTGGCCGCCGGCGCGCCGCTGGCGGACAGTTCCGGAGACGGCTTTGCGGCGCAGGGCAGCTCGGCCTCCGTCAAGGTCTTGAGCGCACACGACTTCACCTACGACAAAACCGGCTTGCCTCGTTACCCCGATGCGAACAAAGCCGTCTTCAGTGCCCTGTCCTACGACATGCCGGGCAGAACCGACACCTATGGCAGCGGCAGCGGCATCGTGACCGGCAGCTCCTTCGATGATGTGGTCGCCTGGTATCGCAAGAATCTTCCGCCCGGCTGGTCGAGTTCGACGATCGGCGATCTGAACCGGCTCGGCGCCGTCGCGCAAGCGCTGTCGCCCGACAAAATCATGCAGATGCTGTCCGCGCCGAGCGATGCCGCGCCGGCAAAATCCGCCGGCGACATTCCGGCCACCGCCGCCGCGGACCGCACGCAACTTTCCATGTTTTCACCACCGGCCGGAACCAAGGGCGATCTTGGCGTCATGATCGTCCAGCGCGGCGACAAGCCGGTCACCATCATGATGAAGAGCCACATTTCTCCTTGAGCAGCAACACGAGGACAGACCATGAACATCCATCGCAAAACGATCTCTGCCGTAACATTCTGCACGGCTCTTTGCGTCTCGACGACATTGATGGCGCAAGATCGCGTCAAACCTCGTCCGGCGCCCGCAGCGCCCGCCGCGCCGCTCGTAAAACTCAAGACGGCGGTGGCTCCCGTGAATCCGAACCTGGCGACGCTGCCGAAGAAGCCGCCCGTCGTCACCGCGGTGGCGCCGAAGACGGTGCTGCCGGGGACACAACACGGCATTATTTTTGTCGGCGGCAAACCCAGCGGCGGCGATGCGGCGCTCAATCCACAGCCCATCCCGCCCGGACACGCCGGCCCCGGCGATCCGGTCCGTTAGCGAGTGATTGGGAGACGCCGTGAAACATCCGATTGTCGTACCGTGCATCGTGCTGGGAACCGTGCTGCTTTCGGCAGCCGGCTGCGGTGGGTCCAAACACCCGCCGGCTCAGAATGCGGCCGCTTCAGCACCCGCTGCCGATGCGGCCGGCGCCGGCAGTGTCGTGCAAGGGTCCGCCAAGGTGACCTATCAGCCGCTGGTGCATGCCATGGAAAAAGCCGAGGCGCTTCAGGCACTCAAGGCGCAGAGCAGCGACGGCAACGGCTTCATCTTCGATTCCAAGTACGCCAAGGCGGCTGCGCTCAAAGCCGGCGATGTATTGCTCATCAAGAACCTGTTGGCGCGCAAGGTCCTCGCCAGCGAAACGACTGCGGATGGCATCGTGGTCATCACCCAGGGCGCTTCGCTCGTGGACGTGGTCAAGGATGGACACATCGCCATGAATGCGGCCATGCATTTCAAGGCGCCCGGAAAGACGGCCGATACCGGGCATCCGCTGCTGCAATTCTTGAGCGCGCTCATGCCGGGAAGCCGCGCGATGGCACAGGACTGGAGCAACAACACCCGCAATCCCTCGCAGCCTGCGCCCAATCCGGGCGTCGGCCACAACGAGCAGACCGGTCCCAGCGCGGGGACCATGTACGATAACGCGAAGAAGAGCCCGTACCTGAAACCCTTCAAGGGCACCTTGCAGGACTGGGACATCGAGTGGGATGCGACGCCCGCGGACGGGCGGATCAATCTCAATCTCAGCATGTCGAAGAACGTCAAGGGGATCGTCGCGAAGATCACCGGCACGGGGTATCTGACGAATTTCGAGTTCATCAACGACATGGACATCGGTACTTCGCCGGCAACCGCGGCCAGCGCCTTGATGCAGGCCGCCGGGCAATTCAAGAGCATCAAAGGCGCCATGGACTTCAATTGGGAACTCGGCAAGAGCACACCGGGCCCCGGCGGCGACGCGGAAACCATCAAACTGCCCGGCGCGCTGTCGATACCGATGGCCTCGGTGCTCGAAGGCATCCCCCTCACCATCGAGGTCAGCGCCGCCATCGAACCGCATCCGATGATGACCGCGGGCAATCAATACAGCAGCGGCTCCTTTCACGTGACCTATGACGGCTACCAGCGCTTCAAATTGAGCAACGGCAGTTTGGATGCCGACGGCCCCATGAGCGGCGAGCCGACCGCGGACGCGCCGCATAATATTTCTGCGGTGGCGCCGTTCGGCGTCGCGGTGGCCTTTGCCGCCCCGCGCATCGATCTGGTGTTCGGCGGCGCAGGCTTGATCTCCTCCGAGGATCTCAAAAGCGACGCCAAATGGGCCGACACGCTGATCGACCAGGCCGCCAAACGGCTGTTGAATCCCGACAGCTATCAGTCGTACAAGGCTTCAGGATTTTCCATGGCGGGCGCCGCGGCCGCCTTCGATCACACCAATGCGACCTTCTCGCTGCGGGTCATCGCCTCCTCCACCATGACCGCCTCCGGCTCCTCGCAAATGACCCTGCCGTGCTCGAAATCGACGCTCGACTTGAGCGTCTATGTGGGCGCCTCCGCCCAGGCACTCGGCCTTTCAGCAGGCAGCGCCTCGAAGCGCATCATGGACAAGACCTTCGAGAAAATCGATCCGGCGGGAGCGAGGCTGTGCAGCACGATTTGAGCCGCTGAATCAGGGCCCGGCTGCAAAACCGCCATGGCGGGATCGCGCGGCGGAACTGTACACTGGCGCCAGCCATGCAGCCCGGCACTCTAGACAGCTCGACGCTCTCGCCGCAACAAATCGCGCGGATGAACGCGCTCTTGGATGAGCTGTTGGACCTGCCGGAGGTTCATCGTATCGGCGCCCTGCAGCGCCGCGCAATCGAAGATCCCCAGGTTGCCGCCGCGGTGGAGCGCTGGCTGCATGCGGTGCACGAATCAAGCGATTTTCTGGGCACATCGCCGCTCGCGCGAATGGAGGGCTGCGTGCCGGACTCCGCCGTCGGGGTGCGCCTCGGCGCGTGGCGTCTGACTCGGCTGATCGGACGCGGCGGCATGGGCGATGTCTACGAGGGCCTGCGCGCCGACGGCGAATTCGAGCAGCGCGTCGCCATCAAGCTGCTGCAGCGGGAAACCGCCGGCGAGTCGAAGCGATTCCAGACGGAACGGCAAATCCTGGCGCGGCTTGACCATACGGGAATCGCCCGTTTGTACGACGGCGGCGTCACTGAGGACAGCCGCCTGTACATGGTGATGGAATACGTCGAAGGACGGCCGATCACCGAATTCTGCGTGCTGCACGAGGCGACCCTCGCGCAGCGGCTGGGATTGTTCATCCAGGTTTGCGAAGCCGTTTCGTTCGCGCATCGCAACCACGTCATCCATCGTGATTTGAAACCGTCGAATATCCTGGTCACTTCCGAGCGCACGGTGAAGTTGCTCGACTTCGGCATTGCCCAGTTCCTGGACGCGCAACTTGCGCGGATCACGCAGGTGGCGGCGGCGCCCATGACGCCGATCTGCGCGGCGCCCGAGCAGCTGACGGGCCACGAGACATCGGCCGCAACGGATGTCTACGCGCTCGGATTGCTGCTGTTCGAACTGCTGACCGGCGCCCATCCCTGGATGAACCACAACACGCCGATTCTGCAGGCCATGCGCACGGTGTTGGAACGCCCTGCGCCCCGCGCCAGCAGCGCAGCCGACGCCGGCGGATCGTCGCCGGTGCCGGCCCGCCGGATCCGCGGCGATCTTGATGCAATTGTGAGCAAGACCTTGCGCAAGGAACCTGCGCGCCGCTACACGACGGTCGAGGCATTGAAATCGGATGTCATCCAGTTCCTGCGCGGCGAGGCGGTCGAGGCGCGCAAGCACGCACGCCTCTACAGGCTGGGCCATATGCTGCGGCGTTATCGCTGGCCGCTCGGCGCCGCCCTCGGCGCCGCCCTCGCCGCCGCGTTACTGTCGGTGCTTGGCTGGCGCATGCTGCCGCGCCCAACACCACAAGCGCCGGCCGGCCATACCGTCGCGTTGGCCGGATTTACCAATCTGTCCGGACCGGAGGATGTGCCCTGGCTGCCGGCGGCGCTCACGGAAATGCTCGGCACGGAATTGAGCAGCGCCGACAAGCTCCGGGTGGTGCCACAGGAGCTGGTGCGCGATGTGACTCAGGGCATCAAACCGTCGGGGAGCGGCTATGGCCTCGAGACTCTGCGGCGTTTGGGGCACGACCTGGAGGCCGATTACCTCATCAGCGGCCATTACCTGGCCGCCTCCGCGGCGAGCGACTCGCCGCTGCGGATCGATATCTCGCTGCAAGATGTGCGCAGCGGAAAGTCCATCGCGCGATTTTCACAGCAGGCCAGCATGGGCAGCCTGCCGGATCTGGTCAGCAGAATCGGCATCAAGCTCCGCAGCCAGCTCGGGGTGGCCTCGCCTAATCCTGAGTTGCTGGCGCAGATCTCCAAGGCCCAGCCGCCCTCGGTCGATGTGGCGCAAAAATTGAGCATGGCGAGCCAGGCAATGCAGCACTACGATGCCGCCAAGGCCCGCGATGAGCTCATACAGGTCATCGCGCAATCGCCCGGCTACGCGCCGGCCTATGCCAGCCTGTCGGATGCATGGTCCGCATTGGGTTATCGCGGGAAGGCGGTCGCCGCCGCACAGCAAGCGGTCACGCATGGATCCGGGCTGCCGGGCGAGATGCAATTGCAGATCGATGCGACCTTGCAGACAGCCAACTATCAGTGGGGAAAAGCATCCGATGACTGGAACGCTTTGATCAAACTCAAACCGGATAATCCTGAATACCGCCTGCAGTCCATCAACACCTCGTTGGCCGCCGGGGTGCCGGGTGCGGCGCAGACGGGACTGGCCGAGCTGCGCCGCCTGAGCGGCGCCGCGCAGGACCCGCGCGTGGAACTGGCCGCGGCCCGGATCGCCTGCGCGCTCGACGACGCGACCGCGTGCGCTGCGCGCGCCCAGGAGGCGCTGCGTCTGGCACTGACGATCGGGGCGCCGGGACTCACGGCGGATGCGCGCGATGAACTCGCGGACGCGCAGATGCACCTCGGCAAATTCGACGCCGCATCCGAGAACTTGCGCGCGGCCATCGATTCGTACCGGGCAATCGGCAACCCGCGCGGTGAAGCGGAGGCGCGCCGCACGCTCGGCCAGGTTCTGATCGATCAAAATCACGAAGCGGAAGCGCGCGCGGAATATCAACGCGCGATGGCGATCGGCCAGAGCATCGGGGACCTCGGCGGCGTGTCGGCTGTGTATCGCGATCTGTGCGAGTTGCTTTGGCGGGACGGGGACCGGGACGGGGCACAGGCGGCCGCGAAGCGCGGCCTCGAGCTCAGCCGCGAGGCCGGCGATCTGAAGCTTCAAGCCTGGACGCTGCGGGCGCTGGCCACCATTGCTTCGGACGAGTCTGCGAGCGACGAGGTGATGCGAAACTACCGCGAGGTCACGGCGCTCACGGAGCGCAGCGCGGATCGGGGCGGCCACGTCTGGTCGCTCGCGACCTATGCCGACATGTCGCGGCTGCGCGGCGAGATGGCTGAAGCGCACACGGACTGCGCGCAAGCGCTGGCGGAGGCCTCCCGCCTGACCGACCCGCAGTTCATGATCTACAGCACGTACTCGTGCGCGCTCGTGGAGATGGACCTCGGGCATTCGGACGTTGCGTCGGACATGTTCACCCAGGTGGAGCGCACCAGCGCGGCAACCAAAAACAGCGTCTACCTCGGCAACGCGCACCTGATGCTGGCCCAGATCGACCTGGAACATGAACACTGCGAGAAGGCGCTGACCAGGCTTGGCAACGCCGTTGAAGAATTTGGGCAGACCGAGACCAAGACCGGACAGGCGGAGGCTGAGGCCATGCGCGCCGCGTGTTATCAACAAATTGGCGACGCGCATCAACGCGATGCGGCGCTGGCAAGGGCGCAGACGCTGCGGGCGGCGATCACCTCACGGCTGGAGATTTACAGCCTCGACATCGTATCCGCGCAACTGGGGTTTGCCGAGGGCCGCCACAGCGATGCGATCGCCAAGCTGAACGCATTGGCGGTCGACGCTGCGCATCGGCATTGGCTCAGATGGTCACTGGAGGCGCAGCTCGCCGCCTGGCAGCTGGCGCAAACCAATCGCGACCGAACTGCCGCCGTTCGACTGCGCAAAGATCTGGAGAAAGCGGCTCACAAGCACGGCATGGGCCGGATCCTCGCGCGCATCCAGCAACTCTCGACGTAAGCGCGAAAGCATGGGAAAGGTCAGTTTCCGCGGAGCAGCTGAGTCGCCGCCCGCTCACCGCTCGCCAGGGCGCCATGGACGGTGCCCCAATGACCGTCACCGGCCGTGTGCTCGCCGGCAAAGAAAAGCGTCTGATCCACGGGCTGCGACATGACGTCCGCGGCCGGCAGCGCAGCCGTCGGCGCATAACTGTACGCGCCGCGGCTCCATGGATCGGACTGCCAGTCGTGGTGGTGCGATGAGCGCAAATCGGCACGCAGCTCGCTCAGGCTGATGGAAAACACGGCCGCGAGATCCGCGAGCGCCGCATTTTCCAGGGCGGCTTTGCCCGGCGCATTGCCGGATGCAAGCCGCGCGGCGGCGGCGGCGCCCCCGATCCATGCGGTCAACAGCGGCGTCCGGTTGGGCTGCGAAGTCCACCAGGTGCCGATGCGCAGCGACCTGACGAACAGAAAGCCCAGATCAGGTGCGCGAGCTTCCCAGAACGGCCGCTTGAACAGCAGCGAGATGCGCGCGACCGTACCCATGGACATGGCCGACACGCCACGCTCGATTGCCGGGATCGCGGGTTCGAAACGAACTTGCCGTGCCTGCAGCACACCCAACGGTAGCGTGATGATGGCCTGCGGGGCCTGGCAGGCGAAGCCATCGGCCCCGGCTCGGGCCTCGATCCGCACCGAACCGCGCTGCCAGTTGATTTGCGCCACCTCGCATTGCAAATGCAGCTCTGCGCCGGCGCCGAGCATTCGATCGCTCAAGTAGCGCGGCAGCGAGTCATAGCCCGCGGCGATGCGGAAGATCCGATCGCTCTCGATGGCATCCTCGGCACGCTGCTGGCGGACGAGCGAGGCGACTCCGATGCGCCGGCGGTCCGCCGCATTGAAGCCCTCGACATAGCCGGCGGCGCGCTCGGCCAGGGCGGCGGGAAGCGCGGCCTGGTCGAGATATTGCTGAAAACTGCAGTCAAATCCCAAAGGCTGACGCTGCAGCCACTCATCCATTTGGTGCAGTACTTCAAAGGTCTGATTCCATTCCCGGCCGCACTTATCCAGCACCGCGTCGTAACAGTATTGCTCGCCGGCCAACTCATACGTGGGCAGCGAGGCCTCATGAATCAATTTCCACGACGAGGGCGGCAGGCCATGAACGAATTCCGCTCCGAGTTCGATCGCCGTCTCGCCGCGAACGCTCAGCAGCCGGCCGCCGACCCGGTCTCGCGCTTCGATGACCGCGACGCGGCGGCCGCGTTCACTCAACAACCGCGCAGCCGCGAGGCCGGCCATGCCGGCGCCCACCACGATGACGTCATACGAATTGTAATTTCTACTCAGGTTGGCAATTCAGCGCACCGCTTCCGCACGCCGGCCGTGCCGTCGGCGACTGCCCAACTGCGCGCAGCCACAGGCAGCGTCAGAACTTCGTGCGCAATCCCAAGGTGTAAAACGAGCCCGGATAGTACACCGAATACGGCGCGTTTTCGTAGCCGAACACGGTGCGAAGCGGGGCGTTGGTGATATTGCTGGCTCCGAAGGTAACCTGCGACTGCAGGCCGCCCCACGATGGCAAAGTATAGTCGACCGAGAGATCCAACTGACCGCGGGCATCGGCAATCAGCGGCAGCGGCAGGTTGTTCTGCGGCGCGGTCGCGGCAATCAACTTGGAATTGTAGACATAGGTGACATGCACCGAGACGTTGTGATTCTCGTAGTAACCGCCCAGGTTGTACGTATGTCCCGGTATGCCCGGCAAATTTCCCAGCGCAACGCCCTGGCTGAACGACCTCGAAGTGATGTGCGTGAAGTTCGAGGTGATGCCGAGGCCTTGGGTCAGGAAATCCAAGGGCTGCACCCAGATCAACTCGATGCCCTTGAGCGAGGCCTGATCGATATTCACGGGCTGATTCACGGAAATGATCGTATCCTCGGTGATGCCGGTGCCCAACTGGGTCGGTGACAGCGTCGACAGAGGAATGCCGAGCGCGCTGAACGGTTCGGACACCTGCTTGGTCTCGGTGAATCCCGTGAGCGACTTATAGAAATAGTTGGCGCTGATATAGCCGGGACCGCCTGTGTACCACTCCAGTCCGAGATCCGCGTTGTCTGAAAAATAGGGCTGCAGGTTCGGGTTGCCGGAGTTCGCCACCTGTGCGGAGGGGTCGCTGAAGGTGGTCCCGGGCAACAGCGAGTCGGGATTGGGCCGCGTCATCGTGCGCGAACCCGCAAGCCTGAATATCACCGAATCGGTGATATGCGCGGCAACGTTGAAGGATGGCAAGAAGGCATCGTAGGGACTCGAGAGTTGATTGAAAATATTGGTTCCGCTGATGCTCACCAACTGGCTCACGGTCTGGCGCGTGTCGAAATAGCGGATGCCGGCATTGTACGCGACATCGTGGTCCAGGAATTTGCCCGTGCCGTTCAATTCCAGATACACGCCGCCGGTTTTCTCATCGATGGTGCCGGAGGGCGTCGCCAGCGCGGATGAGCCGGAATACGGGGCAATGGCGTTGTACAAGGCGAAATTCGAGGCGGTTTCGATCTTCGGAACATTGAGCGATATGAATTGCGTGTAGCCCGGATTTCCGGCACCGATGTGGTAGAAGTTGTTTGCCGGACCTCCCGTGAGAAAGCCCGCCAGGGCGGAATTGGGAATGGCGCCCGTGCTGCAGGGAATGGAAACGCCGTTTTGCGTCGAGGCGGTGCCGTTGATGATGCAGGCTTGATAGACGGTACTGCCGTCGAATGCGGTGATGCTGCGGAATGAATCGTCGTACGCAACGCCCGCCTTGATGTTCGCCTTCGAATCGCCGATGGTCACATCCCAATGAGTGCCCTTGTTGTCGACATTGCGGCTCACATTCTGGATGTTGACCCGGTTCCACTGCCACCCAAGGTTCGGATCGTTCAGGTTGACGTTCGGCGAAATCGTGGGCACGGTGGTGTTTTCATTGTTCGCGTAGGTCACCACGCTGCCGATATTCGTCGGCGTCTGGAACAGGAAGCTCGGCGCGGTTCGGAAGAATTTGCTCTCGTTGAAGTTTACCTGGCCTTCGAGCTTGACGTTATCGCTGATGTCGTAGACGACACCGGGATTGAAGTTATAGAAGCTCAAGCGTTCCTGATAGGGGCGGGCCTCGAGGAAGAACTGCGCGTTGTCGAAAGTTCCGCCCGTAACGACGTTGTTGGCGTCCACCGTGACATTTTGCGGAATCATGAAATTCGAATTGCGCAAGGACCAATCCATGTCCAGGCGGCTGAAATCGTTTTGCTTGTAGCCGTAAAGCGAGTCGAAATAGAACTTCAGGTTATCCAACGGCCGGTATTCCAAGGACACCAGCACCGAATAGCGATCTTTCGTGCCGTTCAGATATTCATCGCGTCCGAGTCGCGGCATCAGCGCATTGCTCAATTGCGGCAGCGTGACCTTGGGATTCTGCGCCGCCAGGAAGGCCGCATCGACCGGCGTTCCCGCGACCAGGCCGTTGCCCGCATTGACCGGCACGGTTGCCGGGATCGTGAAGCCCAGACCATTCTTGGTGTTGCAGCCGGGCACATTGCATTGGGCGGCGGTCAAATTGGGGGTGGTCCAGCCGATGGATTCGAAGCCGTCGGTCCGCACGAAGCTTTCCGAGGCGGACAGGCCGACCAAGGCGCCAAAAGCACCCCAGGTATCGCTGGCGATGATGGCGCCCCGCGGACTCGCATGGTCGGAGGAAGTGCCGTACTGCTCCTCGGCGTTTACCGCGACGTGCGGACCAGGATTGTCGAATGGGCGCGCGTTGACGATATTGACCGTGCCGGCCACGCCGCCTTCCAGCAGATCCGCCGTCGGCGTCTTGTTGATGACGAACTTGGTGAACAATTCCGTGGGAAAGAGATCCAAATCGACTTCGCGGTTGGCGCTGCCCTGGTCCAGGGTACCGTCGGAGGCGATGGAAATCTGCGACCCGTTGAGCAGCACCTTGGTAAAACTCGGACCCAGGCCGCGGATGGAAACCTGCACGCCCGACCCGTCCGCGTCGCGCGTCAACAAGACGCCCGGCGCACGGTTCAAGGCCTCGGCAATGTCGCTGTCGGAGAACTTCGCGACGTCCTCGGCAAAGATCGAATCCGTGAAATTCGTGGCGTCGCGCTTGGCATTCGCCTCGTCGGTAAGACTCTTGCGCACGCCGGTGACGACGACCTCCGCAAGGCCCGCGTCGTCCGATGCGGCAGGGGTCGTGTCGGCCGCCCAAAGCGGCGAGGCCGCCAGCGGCGCGGTAAGAGCGATTCCGGCGACCAGGGCCAATGGCGTCAAGCGCCTGCCATGCCAGGGGGCTTTGGCGAAAGCGTTCACCGAGGCGCGGACCAGTCGTAGCCCAACTAAGGAATTTTTCATGTTTCCCCCAAGACTCAATCTATTTATCGGCAGCGCTATAAGCCCCACCCCTTAATGGTTGCGCTCCCATATTAGCTATTATTTCGGCTTTGGCAACCAATTTGTGGTTGCGCTACCATTTCGGTGAAATATCAGATGCGGGCGCGCCGGCTGCCGGCTTGCTGCGGTGGTGGCGGCAAAATTTGCGTTCTTGACATTTCAAGGCGTTTCAATCGAGCATATGATGATAGCGCTACCGTACAAAGTATCTCCGACAGGCGGCAACCCGGTTCATGTCATATTTCGGCGACATCGCTCCCATTGCATTCGAAGGACCCCAATCCACGAATCCGCTGGCCTATCGTTATTACGACAGGCGCCGCGTCATCGCCGGCAAGACCATGGAAGAACATCTGCGCATGGCGGTGTGCTACTGGCATTCATTCAACTGGGATGGAACCGATGTATTCGGCGCCGGCACGTTCCATCGGCCCTGGCTTGCCGGTGCGCTCGATCAAGCAGCGGCGCAGCACAAGCTCGATGAGGCATTCGAATTCTTTACACGGCTGGGATTGCCCTACTTCTGCTTTCACGATGTCGACGTCATGGCTCAGGCGCGCACCATCCGCGAGCATGTGTCGAACTTCCTGCGAATCGTGGAAAAAATCGACGAGAAAATGTCGGCGACGGGAATCAAGCTGCTCTGGGGTACGGCCAACCTCTTCAGCCATCCGCGCTACATGTCGGGCGGCGCCACGAATCCGGATCCCGATGTATTCCGCTTCGCCGCCACCCAGGTGCGCCACTGCCTCGAGGCAACTCAGCGCCTCCGCGGCGAAAACTATGTGCTGTGGGGCGGACGCGAAGGCTACGACACGCTGCTCAACACCAACCTGAAGCGGGAGAAGAACCAGCTCGGCCGGTTCATCTCCTTGGTGGTCGAACACAAGCACAGGATCGGCTTCAAGGGCGCGATCTTGATCGAGCCCAAGCCGCATGAACCGACCAAGCATCAATATGACTTCGATGTGGATACGATCTACGGATTCCTGAAACACCACGGATTGGAGCAGGAGGTCCGGGTCAATATCGAATCCAATCACGCCACGCTCTCCGGCCATAGCTTCGAGCACGAGATCGCGATGGCGATCGACTTCGGCATCTTCGGTTCCATCGATATGAACCGCGGGGACCCGCAAAACGGCTGGGATACCGATCAATTTCCGAACGATATCCGCGAAATAACGCTGGCCCTGTACTACGTTCTCAAAGGCGGGGGCTTTACCAGCGGCGGCAACAACTTCGACGCCAAGGTGCGCCGGCAAAGCATCGATCCGGCCGATCTTTTCCATGGACACATCGGCGCAGCGGACATCCTGGCTCGCGGACTCATCAATGCATCGGCCATGCTCGAGGGCGGCGCATTGGATGCCTTCGTGCAGCAACGCTACGCGGGCTGGGATAGCGTCTCGGCGCGCGCCATGCTCGATGGCGGCGCTTCCCTCGCGGCAATTGCGGACGCGGCTGTCGCCGATGACGTGGCACCGGTTCCGCGTTCCGGGCGCCAGGAGTACTTGGAGAACGTGGTGAGCCGCTATACCTCGATGCCGGCCTAGTCGCGGGCGGGCGCGGCCTCGAAGGCGGCGGCGATCGCGCCTCGCAATGGCTTGGCGCGGAAATTCGAATCATACGGACACGGCCGCTTCGGCAATCCGTCATGCCTCAACGGATTGAAATGCTGCAGCCACGAGGCGCCGTCGCACATGCCCCAGACCAGCACGTCCTTGAGCCGCGGATAGCTGAACATGAGGTCCAGGTAGTCGCCGGCATATCGAGCGACGTCGCGATCGCGTTTCCGGGTATCGGCGCCGAGGCGCTGATCATTCACATCGAGTTCCGTGATCAGCACGTCATAGCCCATGGCCTGAACAGCGTCCATGAAGCGGCGCCACGACTGCTCCTGCGGCTGATCCTGTACCGTGATGTGCGACTGGACACCGAGCGCATCGACCGGAACCGCTCTGCGACGAAAGCTCTCCAGGAGCCTCAAGACTCCATCCCGATGCGCCGCGTTGGCCGACTCCCAGCTCATGTAGTCGTTGTAGACCAGTTGCGCGCGCGGAGCTGCGGCGCGCGCCGTGTGGAAAGCCAGATCGAGCAGCGTTTGTGTGCCGCCGATCGCCCGGGATAGAGCGGTCTGCGCCAACCCGCCGTTCTCCGGCAGCACCGCTTCATTCACGACATCGTAGCTTTCGATGCGTCCGAGATAGCGGCGGCAAACGGTTGTGATATGCGTGGACAGCAGCCGTTCCGCCTCCGCCGCCGGCCTTGCGCCGAAGTCGTGGCTCTCGGCCCACCGAGGCATCCATTTGGATCTTTGCCACAGAAGATTGTGGCCGCGCACCGCCATGCCATGTGCTTGCGCATAGGCAATAATCCGATCGAAGCGGCTGAAATCGAAGTGCTCGCTATCCGGGCGTATGGCGCGCCATTTGAGTTCATTTTCCGGCACCAGCAGTCCGCACTCGGCGGTCAGCAACGCCGCATAGTTCGGATCGTTGATCGACCCGGCAGCGCCATCGCCCACGGCGGAACCGAATCTCATCCCCTTGGCACGAGCCAGCGCGTTGAGCGACGCCGCTGCTTCGGCTTTGGGCCGCGCGCGCACCGCGGCCGCCAACCCCAAACCGAGGGTCAATGCCAAAGTCTCGCGCCGTGAAACCATTGATAGCGCTACCATGCTGCAATCCCCTGGGCTTTGTCAATCCATTTGCTTTTTCCACCGGCGCTGGCGCCAAATAGGCCCCTGCTTTTGTTGTAAGCTGACCTTCAGATGACGATCAAATCAGCAAAAAAACGCGCGGCCGCGCGCCGGGACCGAAAGCCGAAGCATCGAAAACGGGGCGCGCCGACGATCGCCGACGTGGCTGCTTACGCGGGCTTTGCGCCCATGACCGTTTCCCGGGTGATCAACGGCGAAAATAACGTGCGCCGCGAAACGCGTGAGGCGGTGGAAGCTGCGATCGCCAAGCTCAGATATTCGCCGAATCTCGCGGCGCGCACCCTGGCGGGGGCGGAGCAAGTTCGGCTCGGCATGCTGTACAGCAACCCCAGCGCCGCGTTCTTGAGCGAGTTCCTGGTGGGCAGCTTGGAGCAGGCGCGTTTGAGCCACGCACAATTGGTGGTGGAGAAATGCGACGTCGACCAGCATGAAGACGAAGTCGTGCGTGAACTTCTCGCCACGGGCGTGGACGGCATCATCCTGCCGCCGCCGCTGTGCGACTCGAAACGCATCCATGCGGCGCTCAGCAAGGCCGGCGCGCTCGCGGTTGCCGTGTCGAGCGCCAGCCCGCGGGCCGGATTGTTGGCGGTGCGCATCGATGATCATGCCGCCGCGGTTGCAATGACGCGCCACATCCTGTCCCTAGGACACACGCGCATCGGTTTCATCATCGGCAATCCTGACCAGACGGCCAGCGCGCATCGCCTTGCGGGTTACAAGGCGGCACTCGCAGAAGTGGACATTGCCGTCGACAATTCATTGATCCGCCAGGGACTGTTCACTTATCGATCCGGCCTCAAGGCCGCGGAACAATTGATGGCCCTGCCGAACCCGCCCACCGCCATCTTTGCCAGCAACGACGATATGGGCGCAGCCACCGTGGCTGTCGCCCACCGCCATCACTTGGATGTGCCGAAGGGCCTGACGGTTTGCGGCTTCGACGACACCGAATTCTCACGCTCCATATGGCCTGAACTGACCACCATCCGCCAGCCGATCGCCGATATGGCGCGCGCCGCGGTCCTGCTGCTGCTCAAGAAAATCAAAGCGCGCCGCGAAGGCCGCAACCAGGAATTCAAACACGAGTTGCTGGACTTCAAACTGGTGCGCCGAGATTCGGACGGGCCCCCCGGCCGCTAGGCGGCGGCAACCCCCCACGGCCGCCGCAGCGAAGTCCGTTTCAGCGCTTCACGGCGCGAAAAGTGATGCTCGCGCGAAAACTCCCGCCCGGCGGGATGATCGGCATGCCGGCGCGCTCCGGTCGATTCAATGCATCGTTGATGTGCGCGACGGGTTCGAAACAGAAGGCGTCGAGGTCGCTTCGAATGCAGACAACCGCGTGAGCCAGCTCGCGCGAGCCGGTGATTTCCAGCGCCCAATCCTTCTCCGGCCAAGCGATGCGGGCGGCACCGCCCCATCCGGTGAAACAATGATCGATATCGGCCTGCTCGACCGGCAATCCATCGGAGAAGTCGAGTGACGCCGTTGGGTTTATCCATTGGCTCGGCAATCCATCATCGCCCACCAGCCACACGCCCTGCGCATGGAATGTCAGCTTCGCGCCGGCGCGCGGAAAATAAGGATGATGGCCGAACGCCAGCGGCGCTGAATGCCGCTGCAAATTTGTTGCGCTCAAATTCAAGGTCAGAACGCCATCGGCAAGAGTGAAATTCTGCTGCGCCTCGAACGCCCAGGGCCACGCGGCATCCGGGCGGTGCCTCAGCGTCAATACGACTGAATCGTCGGTGCGTGTCTGCACCTGCCACGGACGTTCGAAGCCGACGCCGTGAATCGCGTGCGGCTCGGGAGGAAAATTCCGTGCCAGCGTGACAACATTCCCGTTCCATTCGAAGGTGCCGCTGCCAATCCGATTGGAATATGGAACGAGTGGAAACCCGGCCATGCCATAGGGGTCGCGCGCGGCGATGCTGGCCGCGCTCGCCGCGCGCATCATGTCTTGTCCCCGCACGGACCAGGCGCCGATGCTGCCGCCCAGGTGCGGGAGCACCTCGCAACGGTCCGCAGCATGCGCGAGCGTGATAACTTCGGCCATCGATTCATGTTGATGCATGCCAACCCACGTGTCATCGGCCAAAATGCTTGGTTGCGGGTTATGATAGCGCTACCAGAGGTCTTGTGCCCGGTGCGATCGACTGTGAGACCGGTCTGCCGGTTTATTCCTGTCAATTCATCGGCGCGGGTTCCAAACGCGGCGCAATCCCATGGACTGCCGCCAGCGCCAGCAGATAGGCGGAACCTGCCACGATGAACACCGAGAAATAGCTGCCGGTGCTTTGCAGTAGAAATCCGATGAAGGTCGAGATCATCATTCCGCCCACGGCACCGGCGAATCCACCGAGCCCCACCACCGAGGCGACAGCCCGCTGTGGAAACAGGTCCGATGTCAACGTAAAGAGGTTGGCGGACCAACCCTGGTGACCCGCCATTGCCAGGCCGATCAGCGCAACGGCGGTCCACACGTCGTGAGCGAGCGATACGAACACGATCGGCACGACTGCCATGGCGCACGCCAGCATCGCGGTTTTGCGGGCCCGGTTGAGCGGCCAGCCGCGGCGGATGAAGTGCGCTGCCAGCCAGCCGCCTGCAATGCTGCCGGCGTCCGCCATGCAATAAACCGCGATGAGCGGTGGTCCGAGCGCAGTGAGGGTCAGGCCGTATTCGCTGTTCAAATACTTCGGCAGCCAGAAGACGAAGAACCACCAGATCGGATCGGTCATGAACTTGGCGATCGCAAACGCCCAGGTCTCACGGTATCCGAACAGCCGCGCCCACGGAATCTTGGCCGCCGACTGCGGCGCATCGCTCTGGATGTAGGCAAGTTCTGCGGCGGAAAGCGCCGGTTGCTCGGCGGGCGGCCGAAAAATGCGCAGCCACAGCGCGAGCCAGACGGCGCTCAAGACACCCGTGACGAGAAATGCGCACTGCCATCCCCACCGGCTTGCAACGAAGGGGACCATCAGTGCGGCAATGATGGCGCCGAGGTTCGAGCCGGCGTTGAAGACGCCCGTCGCCAGCGCACGTTCGCGCCGCGGAAACCAGGCGGCGACCGTCTTGATGGCCGCGGGAAAATTGCCCGCCTCGCCCAAACCCAGCATGAATCGCGCGACCCCGAACCCCAAGACCGTGCGCACCAGCGCGTGGCTCATCGCCGCGATGCTCCAGAGGCTGATCGCGAGCGCGTAACCCATCCGGGTACCGAGGCGGTCAATGACGGCGCCGGCGCAGACGAGCCCGATCGCATAGGCCGCCTGGAATGAGGTGACGATGTAGCCGTACTGGATCTCGTTCCAGCCGATGATGCGGCCGAGGTCCGGCGCCAGCAGCCCCAACACCTGGCGATCGACGTAGTTGATGCTCGTGGCCACGAACAGCAGCGCGCAAATTCGCCAGCGGTAGTATCCAGGAGCGGATTGCATGGCGGGCGGCGCGCCTTGTCAGTCGGGAAGGATTTTCGCGGAGGTGATGTCGAACGCGGCGCCGACCCCTGCGGCCCTGCTCGCGTTGCCGGCAGGCTGGCCTCCCCCGATCCACGCCTGGACCTTGCCGGTTGCGATCCGCCGCTTGCCGTCCGCATCGACGATGCTCAAGTCGCGGCCCCGCAACGTAAAGGCGACGCTCCTGCTTTGGCCGGGCGCGAGACGGATGCGCTCGAACCCGCGCAGCTCGCGCAACGACGCTCCGGCAAGTCCGGCGTGCGTCAGATACAGCTGCACGACTTCATCGCTCGCCATCGCGCCGCGATTGATCACATCTGCGGAGACCGTCACCGCATCGTCGGCGGAAATGGATTCGCGGCTGACTCTTGGCCGGCGGTATTCGAAGCGGGTGTAGCTCAGTCCGAACCCGAAGGGGTACAGCGGATCGCCGCTGAAATAGCGATAGGTGCGCCTCGCCATCGAGTAGTCTTCGAACGCCGGCAGCTGCCCGAGGCTCCTGTAGAAAGTCACCGGCAGCCGGCCCGCGGGGCTGAAGTCGCCGGCCAGGCTTTCCGCGACCGCGGTGCCGCCGGCTTCGCCCGGATACCAGGCCTCGAGAATCGCCGGCACATGCTGATCTGCCCAATTCACCGCGAGCGCGCTGCCATTCATCAGCACCAGCACCACCGGCTTGCCAAGGGCGTTCACGCTCTCCAACAAGTGCTCCTGCGGCGCGGGCAGATCGATCGCGGTGCGGTCGCCGCCCGAGAAGCCCTCGGCTTTGACCTTCATCTCTTCGCCCTCGATTCGCGAGGAGAGTCCCAGCACCATGATGACGAGATCCGCAGCGCGCCCTGCCTGAACCGCTTCGTTCTCTTCGCGGCCCGGCGTGCCCCAAACCAGCCGCGCCTCCGCCGAGCGGACCGTCTGGAAGAACTCGACTTTGATCGGGTAGAGTCGGCCTTTCTCGAGGCGAATCGGCTTGGTCAGGGTGGTCGATGGACGGTGCGCGGTCCAATCGGACACCAACGCCTCGCCATTGATCCATACACGGTAGCCATCCTGGCCGGTGAAGCCGACGATGTAGTCGCCCGCCGCCCGCGGCGCGAGCACGCCCGTCCAGCGCGCGGAATAGTTCGTCCTCAGGCGCGGCGAAACTCCGTTGAATCCCCAGACAAAGTTCAGGCCGGCATCAACGCGCCGCAAGACCGGTTCGCCTGCCAGGTTGATGTTGTCAAAATATTCAGCCTCGAGGCCATGCTGCCTGCGAGTCGCGTCGGTGTAGAGCGCGCCGCCGGGAACCGGCGCCACCACCGTCCCGACCAGGCCCGTGCCCTGTACGTAGCGAATCGTCGACGCGGAAAAGCGTTTTCGCAAGCCCGCGAGGATGGTGACCGGCGCGGAGGGCGTGCCATTGTAGTTGCCCTCCAGCGCATCCAGGCTGTCCGCGTTGGGGCCGATGACCGCGATTTTGGGGTAGCTTTTCCTGAGCGGCAGCAGATGCCCGTCGTTTTTCAGGAGCACCAACGACTCGCGTGCGGTCTTCAACGCGAATTCGCGGTGAGCCGCCGTATCGTTCGCGCCCGCGCCGAGATTCGACCATGGGACCATCGAGGGCGGATCGAACATGCCCAGTTTGAAACGCGCGGTCAGCGTACGCGTCACCGCGAGGTCTACGGCAGACTCTGAAAGAAGCCCCTGATGCACGGCGTTGAGTGCGGCCGTCCGTTCGAGCTGCACGCGATTCTGCGGCGGCACGCCGCAAATCAGATCGGCGCCCGCCATCAGCGCCGCGGCCACGCCCTGCTCCGGCAGCGCCCGATACCTGTGATGAGCGCTGATGTCTTCGATCGCGCCGCAGTCCGAGACCACGTAGCCCTTGAACTTCCAGGCGCCGCGCAGTTCGGCGCCCAGCAAAAACCGGTTCGCGCACGCCGGCTCACCGTTCACGGAGTTATATGCGCACATCACCGATTGCGCGCCCGCCTCCATCACGGTCGCCCGGAATGCCGGCAGATAAGTGTCTTCCAGGTCGTGGCGCGAAACCGTCACGTCCGCCTCGTGGCGCGTCGATTCCGGCCCCGAGTGCACGGCAAAGTGCTTCGGCGTCGCCACCGTCTTCAAGTATCGGGGATCATTGCCCTGCAAACCCCTGACGAATGCGACCCCCAGGCGCGCGGCGAGGTAGGGATCTTCTCCGTAGGTCTCCTGCCCACGTCCCCAGCGCGGATCGCGAAAGATGTTGATGTTCGGCGACCACACGGTCAGGCCTTTGTATTGGACGCTGGACCCGTCCTTGGCCCTGCTCAGGTTGTACTTGGCGCGAAATTCCGTACTGATGACTTCGGCGTCCCGGCCGAGCAGCGCATCGTCGAAGGTCGCCGCCATGCCGATGGCCTGCGGGAAAACCGTGGCGATGCCGGCTCGCGCCACCCCGTGCAAGCCTTCGTTCCACCAATCGTATCGCGGGATACCGAGGCGCTCGATCGCCTCTGAGGTATGCCCGAGCTGCGAAACTTTTTCTTCGAGCGTCATCTGTTGCACGAGATCGCGGGCGCGTTGCTCGAACGGCAGGTTGGTATTCCTGTAGGACGGCGTTTCGTGCGCTTGCGCAACGCAAAACGCCGCCGGGATCAGCAGCATCGGCAATTGAAGCAAGGCCGGCAAACTTCTGTGGGAGGTCATGGCGTTCATCAAGCGCAGTGGTCGGAATACGCGGCGGCAACTTGTCGATGGTAGCGCTATCAATGATGCCGCGCTACACTGCCGCCAAATGCAACCGCTCGGCACAACCGAAGGTTCGGCCCGCGATCGCCAGATCACCGCGGCGCGGGTGATCGTCACCTGTCCGGGCAGAAACTTCGTAACGCTCAAAGTTGAAACCCGTTCGGGAGTGTATGGACTCGGCGATGCGACGCTGAATGGCCGCGAGCTGGCGGTCGCCGCCTATCTGCAGGAGCATGTGGCACCGGCTTTGATCGGCCGCGACGCGGGACGCATCGAGGACATCTGGCAATTCCTGTACAGGGGCGCGTATTGGCGTCGCGGACCCGTGACCATGACGGCGATAGCGGCGGTCGACGTGGCGCTGTGGGACATTCTCGCCAAGCTTGCCGGTCTTCCGCTGTACCAGATCCTTGGCGGGCGCTCGCGCGATGGAGCACTGGTGTACGGCCATGCGAACGGCCGGACCCTGGAGGAGACCAGCGCCGAAGTCGGTCGTTTCATCGAGTCAGGCTACCTCGCCGTGCGCGCCCAGACCGGTGTACCGGGGGTGCTCAAGCCCTATGGCGTCTCGAGCACGAAGCACGGTTACGAACCGGCCGAGAGCGCGCTGCCCGCTGAAACCCACTGGTCGACACCGCAATATCTGCGTACCGTGCCCGAGTTGTTCGAGCGCCTGCGCAAAGATCATGGGCCGCAGGTCGAATTGCTGCACGACGTGCATCATCGGCTGATGCCGGTCGAGGCGGCGCGGCTGGCCCGCGACCTCGAGCCCTATCGATTGTTCTGGCTGGAGGATGCGGCGCCCGCGGAGAATCAGCAAAGCTTCGAATTGATTCGCCGCCATTCAGTGACGCCGCTCGCGGTCGGCGAAGTGTTCAATTCGATCTGGGATTGCAAGCACCTCATCGAGGCCCAGCTGATCGATTTCATCCGCACGACGATCGTGCACGCAGGCGGCATAACCCACGTGCGGCGCATCGCCGATTTCGCCGCGCTGCACGCAGTTCGAACGGGATTCCACGGCGCGACGGACTTGTCGCCGGTGTGCATGGGCGCGGCGCTGCACTTCGACGCCTGGGTTCCCAATTTCGGAATCCAAGAGTACATGCATCATTCCGAGGAGACGCTCGCGGTCTTTCCAAACGACTACACATTCCGCGCCGGGCGGTTGTTCTGCGGCGAGAGTCCGGGCCATGGAGCGGGCATCGACGAGAAACTGGCGGCGCGCTATCCGTACTCACCGAAACAACTGCCGATTGCACGGCTGCAAGACGGCACGATGTGGGATTGGTGACGGGGCTTGCGCGCGTGGTTGCTGGCAGGGCTGCTGTTCTGCTCACCGGGAGTTCTTGCGCTCGGTCAGCAGCGCTACGTCCAGTTTGATGTTTCCGGCGGCGGCTTCGCGCTGGTCAATGCCGGCGCGGCGGCGGACCTGATCGTCGATTCGAACGACTTTGCCGCCGTGATGCTGGCCGCGAAGAATCTGCAGTCGGACATCGCTCGCGTCTCGGGCCTCGCGCCACGGCTCCTGCAGGACCCTCATGGCGGGCGCCATGCGGTTCTGATCGGCACGATCGGCCACAGCGAGGCCATCGATCGGCTCATAGCGCAGCATAAGCTCGATGTGGCCGCGATCGCCGGCAAATGGGAATCATTCCTGGTGCAGGTGGTCGCGCAGCCGCTGCCGGGAATCGACAGTGCGCTGGTGATCTGCGGGAGCGATCGGCGCGGGACCGTTTTCGGAATCTACGACCTGTCGGAGCAGATCGGGGTATCGCCCTGGTACGACTGGGCCGATGTCCCGTCACGGCATCGTGACCGCATATTCATCAAGGCGGGCCGATATGTTCAAGGTGAGCCGGCCGTCAAATACCGCGGCATTTTTCTCAATGACGAGTATCCGGACCTGACCCGCTGGGTGCGGGAAAAATACGGCAATGCCCCTGGATATGCGAGCGCGGCAAACTACGGGCATGAGTTCTATGCGCGGCTGTTCGAACTCATTCTGCGCCTGAAGGGCAATTATCTGTGGCCGGCAATGTGGGACAACGCCTTCAACGAGGACGATCCGGACAACCCCCGGCTGGCGGATGAATACGGCGTGGTCATGGGCACATCCCATCAGGAGCCCATGCTGCGCGCCCAGCAGGAATGGGACCGTCGATATCTGCAGGACCATGGCCATTGGAACTACGCCAAGGAGCCCGAGCTGCTGCAGCAGTTCTGGCGCGAGGGCATCCGTCGCAACCGAAACTATGAGAGCTTGATCACCATCGGACTGCGCGGGGCCAACGATACGCCGATGGCGCCGGGGGGTCCGGAGGCAAACCGGAAGCTGCTGGAGCGGATCGTGGACGTGCAGCGCGGAATTCTCGCCGATGAATTCAAGACCGAGCCGGCGAAAGTGCCGCAGGTGTGGTGCTTGTACAAGGAGGTCATGGACTTCTACGACGCCGGCATGCGGGTGCCGGACGATGTGACGCTGCTCTGGGCCGACGACAATTGGGGCAATCTGCGCCGGCTGCCCACTGCCGCCGAGCGCATGCGCAGCGGCGGCTCGGGCATTTACTATCATTTCGACTACCACGGCGGCCCGCGAAGCTATCAGTGGATCAACGCCAATCCGCTGCCGAAGATCTGGGACCAGATGTCGCTCGCCAAGCAATACGGCGCCGATCGCATCTGGATCGTCAACGTCGGACACTTCAAGGGCTATGAGCTGGCGACGGAGTACTTCATGCATCTGGCCTGGAACACGGCTCGATGGACCAACGACAACATTGGCGAATTCACTCGCCTGTGGGCTGCGCGCGAATTCGGGCCGCGCTACGCCCCGCAGATCGCGGACATCCTCGCCAAGTACGCCAAGTACAACGGCCGGCGCAAGCCGGAATTGCTCGACGCCGGCACCTACAGCCTGGTGAACTATCACGAGTTCGAACGCGTGGTGGCGGACTTCGACGGCATCGCGGCCAAGGCGCAGGAGATCTCGGACAACCTGCCCGCCGCGGACCGGGCGGCCTTCTACGAGCTGGTGCTGTTTCCCACCCAAGCCTCGGCGCAGCTCAACCGGATGTACCTGGCGGCTGCACGAAACGCACTATATGCAAGCCAGGGCCGCGCGAGCACCGACGACATGGCCGCACAGACGCGGGCCCTGTTTCGCGCCGAGACCGGCCTGATGGATGAATACAACCGTTCCTTTCTGAACGGCCGCTGGGATCATTTCATGGACCAGCCGGTCATCGGCTATGTGAACTGGCGCGATCCGCCGCAGAACAACCTGGACGCCATCAAACTGACCGACGTCCGCCCGCCGCGAGCGGCGAGCATGGCGGTCGCCGTCGAAGGTTCCGAGGCGTCGTCGTCGCGTGAGAGCTTGGCGCTGCCGCAATTCGATGCTTTCAATCGACAGCGTCGCTATATCGATATTTTCAACCAGGGACAAAGCGGCTTCGAATTCACGGCGATCGCACATCGACCCTGGATCGCGGTCGATGCAACCCACGGCCGGGTGACCAAGGATTCGCGTCTCTGGGTCAGCATCGACTGGCACAAGGTGCCGCGCGGCAAGGCCGCAGGCGACGTGACGGTGAGCGGCGCCGGACGGCAGGTGACCGTCAAGGTCCAGGCATTCAATCCCACGGAGCCTGCACCGACGTTCCGAGGATTCGTCGAAGGCGAGGGCATCCTCTCCATGGAAGCGGAGCATTTCAGCGCCAACCAGGCCGCCGGCGACCGGCGCTGGCGCCGGATCGAAGACTACGGCCGCACCCTGTCCGGCATGCGCGCCTCCGATATGCGCGCCGCGGGACCCGAAGATACTGCACCGGCGACGCCGGACCGCGACTCACCGCACCTGGAATACGCGATGTACCTGTTCGATAGCGGATCGTTCGATGTTTCGCTGATTACCGCTCCGACGTTGAATTTCATTCCGGGTCGCGGGCTTGAGGCCGCGATTTCTCTGGACGATGGCCGGGCGCGCATGATCGAGGTGGTGAGGCCCGGCCTCGATGCCCAGGATCAGAATCGGGAATGGGCGCAGTCGGTCGAGAACAATGCGCGCACGGTGCACGCCAAGCTCGATTTCACCAAACCCGGCTACCACACGCTCAAGATCTGGATGATCGACCCGGGAGTCGTGCTGCAAAAGATCGTGGTCGATGCGGGCGGCCTCAGGCCCAGCTATCTCGGCCCACCGGAGAGCTTTCGTTGGGCGGAGCGATCGGCGCGATAACCGGCCCCGGTCAGGATCGATGGCATCCCGTTGCGATCCCGGTTCAAAGCGGCGCCCGCGCCACCGCCCATTCGCGCGCATCGGCGTTCCAACCCCGCAATGCCAGCCTCGCGCAGCGCGCGGAACCGGACGGGCACAGCACATCGATATGGCGCGATTCGCCGGGCAGCAGCGAAACGTAGTTGTCACCGTAATAGACCGGCAACACGCGCACGCCGTGCTCGTCGAGCATGGTGATTTTCGCGTCGAGCGTCGGTGCCCGGCCGAGATTCGTCAGCACCACATCGACCAGCGTTCCCTCGCCGAACTTGCGTGCCCGCGCGGATACGGCAACCGGCTGTGAGGCCAATTCCAGCAACCGCCGGTGGCTCGCGGCATCCCGCCCCTGCCAATACAGATTGTCCGACAGGGTTGCACCCGCCGAATCGGTGAGTGTCAACTTCACCAGCACCAACGCCTCCCGCTCGAGGATCGGTTGAAGATCGAGCTTGCCTACGTTCACGACGGAATTCTCAGCCACGGCGACCGGATCGGTGCGCTGCGCGAGCAGGCGGTTGTCGAGCGAGACGATCCGCGTTCGAAGGCTGAGTTGGGAATGCGGTAAGCGGGATATATTCACGACGGCCAGGGTAAAGTCCGGCAAATCGAGCTGCGCATGCACCGGTTCGCATGCCTTTTTCACCGCATAGTAGGCGGCTGCCGTGTCGTAATCCGAACTGTAGATCTGCCAGGTGTTGCTCGGCCACGAAGGATGCGTCATCCACAGCAACCGGCCGCTGTTCTGGGTCCACAGGTGCGCCTGGAAGCCCTCAAAAATAGCCCGATACGACACGTAATCCATGAGCTGCGCCTTGCGCTCGAAATCTTCGAGGCTCGTGGCGGCGCCGTACTGTGCCGCAAGCGCCGCCATGAAAGTCGCCACATCGCCGTTGCCGCCAAAATGCCAATCGTGATAGGCGTAGGTGTCGCTCAGCGGCCATCGGTCGGGTGCGGGGATGGAGGCGCGCAAGGACTCGAGGGTCGACAAGGACGGCGTTCCCACCTCCACCGAGAAACCCTGCGCGAGCTCGGTGAAGTATTGTTCGGGCGGCCGATAATTGTAGGGACCGCTGCCCTGAAGGTTCACGGAATTCGAGCTGCCGGTGTAATAGCGGGTACCGTCGAGCGCTGCCGTCAAGTCCGCCAGCCCTTCGTTGATGATCGGTTGCGGCACGCCCTCGTTGCGCCCGAACCAGACCGCTATGGACGGATGATTCCGGTAGCGGCTGATGACGTCGCGCGCATTGGCGAGAAAGAGCGCCGGGTCTTGCGGCTCGAGCTGAAAGTCCTGGGTCGACACCCAGAAGTCGTTGAGTACCAGCAGGCCGTATTCGTCGGCGAGATCGTAAAAAACGTCCTCGGTGTTCTGGCCGAGCCAGTTGCGAATGATGTTGAGGTTGGCCGCGCGGTGCAACCGGAAGTACGGTTCCAAGCGCGCCCGCGATATGCGCTTGCGCGAATCGTCCATTCCCCAGCTGCCGCCGCGCGCGGCAATCGGGACGCCGTTGACGCGAATCGCCAGATACGGCGTCAATGACTCGCTGGGCGCGGGACGCACCGCCGGCGAGTTCTCGCCCGCGACCGTCAGCGATTCGGCCCAGCCCTGCGGCGTGCGCTTGATGGCCTCGTGCCGGACATCGATCAATCGCTGGCCCAAGGCAGTCCCTGCGGCCGGATCCACCTCGACCCGGCGCAATCGTCCCTGGCTGTCGAATAGCGACAACTCGTAGGTCAATTCGCGCACGCCGAAATTGAGCGCGACCGAATCCGATGGCGCGCCGCCGGCCAGAGCCTCGATCTGCAGGCGGTAAAGATTCGCAGCCCCATAGCCGTTGGGCCACCACAGGCGCGGGGCTGCGAGGTGCAGTTGCGGAAACTCAGGCGGAGCGAGCGTCACCTCCGTGACCCCGGGCTCGAGTGTGAGCGTCTTTTGCACCCGGACCGAACCGAAGCGCGCGACTATCGTCGCTTCAATCGAATGTGCCGCGCGATTTTCGACCGCGGCCACGATGGACACATCGGCCGCATCGGTGCGCGGCAATGGCAGGCGCGTGACAACGTGCGGATCCAGCAGGCGCAACGCGCCGGTCGCGTTGAGTTCAACCTCCTGCCAGATGCCGGTGTTGCGGTCGCGAATCCCCGGAATCCAGTCCCAGCCTTCCGCGGCGATGAATGTCGGACCGTCGATGGCCAGGTTGCCGCCGTTCTCCCCCGGACCGGCGGCAATCGATTGCTCGTGCGGAATGCCGGGATGAGGCGGAGGCGATACCCGTACCGCCACGACATTACGCCGGCCGGGCAGCAGCTTTGCCGTGACATTGAAGACCCCGCGAATAAATGCACCTTTGATGGCGCCCAGACGCGCGCCGTTCAACCAAACCTCCGCGGCGTAGTTGACGCCTTTGAAGGTGAGAGTGAACTCCTTGCCGGCGAGGTGCGAGGGCACGTCGAACACACTGCGGTACCAATAGTCCTGGCGGCTCAAGGAGTCCGGAATCGCGAGATTGTTCAGTCCGTAGTCCGGATCAGGATAAACACCGCGCGCAATCAACGTGGTCAATACCGTGCCGGGAACGACCGCGGCATACCAACCGTCAGCGTCGTAATTCGCCTGCGACAATTGCGCGCCGCCAACCGCGACGCCGCCGCCCGCGACGCCATCGACGGCGACGCCGCCGGCCACGGCCAACCGCCAAGACCCGAGCGCCCAACGCCCGGGAGCGCGAAACTCCAAGCCCTCGGAGGGGGGAACCGGTTGTGCAATGGGCGCACTGGGCGGGCTCTTGGACCGCGGCAGCGTCCAGGGATCTTGCGGCTCCTGCAGACCACGCCATGCGTGTTCCTGCCAGGGCCAGCCCACTCCGATCGAATTGAATGTCACCAGTTTGAAATCCGGCCGCGCAGAGGCGAGCGACCCCACCGCCGCCGCGTCCAGTGCCGCGGGCAGGAGCGTCCACTGCGCCAGCGAGCCGCCGAAGTGCGCCCCCGCACTCAGCGCCGTGGGCGCGAGCGCAATGATGGGGGGTACTTGCAATGTCGTGGCCGGGCGCGCCGCCACCTCGCGGCCATCCAGATAAAGATGGGCCGCTGCGCCGTCAAATACCGCGGCCACCGCGTACCAGCGGCCTGCTTCGAGAGGTGCGGCCGCGCGCAGCGTCGTCGATGAGGCCAGGACGAACGCCAAGGTTCCATCGGCCAACGCAATGCCGTGCCATGCGCCATTCACGGTATCGCCGAGGGCTGCAACGATGGCCTCTCCGGGTTGTCGGCGCGCGATGCGCACCCAGCCGGCCATGGACCACGGTGTGCCCGCAGCCAGCGGCGCGGCTTGCGTGGACAGCGGCCGCGTGAGCCCAATGCTGCCCTCGAGGAAGCTCACGTTGTAGGGTCCGAAATTGGCCGTCGGCGCCAAGCCCGCCGGCGCCGCCCGTGACAGCGCAGCCCAGGACACCGCGGCGAGCAACAGCGCGCCAGGCGTCAGACCGCGACAAAAACCTCTCCCCATAGGCAACTCCCCGGTGCCAGCGCGCGGTACCCGGCTAGGCGCGTAATGACATCGCTGACACAATACAGTAACGTGTTTCACGCGTTCTTGACAGGCTCCCGCGCTGCGCGAGCCTTCACCCTCAGGAGTACTCGATGGGCGGAGCGGCGCACTCAAGGGTTGTTCTCATCGCGAGCCTTGCCGGAATCCTGTTCGGTTTCGACACGGCGGTCATCGCCGGGGTTACCCACGCGCTGCGCGAAATATTTGGCCTTTCCCCCGTCGCGCTTGGAGTCGCGGTCTCGAGCGCATTGTGGGGCACGTTGCTCGGTGCACTCATCGCCGGGCGGCCCGGCGACCGCTACGGCAGCCGCGACATGCTGCGCCTGGTCGGCCTACTTTATGCGGTTTCATCGTTGGGCAGCGCGCTCGCGTGGGATCTCTCCGCGTTTGTGGCATGCCGATTCCTCGCCGGGATCGCCATCGGCGCATCGTCGGTGCTTGCCCCGGTGTATCTCGCCGAAATCGCACCGGCCAATCGCCGCGGCGCGCTGGTGGGTTTGTTCCAACTCAACATCGTCATCGGTATCCTGCTCGCCTACGGCAGCAACTTTCTGGTCGGACAGTCGATCGCGGGGCCCGACGCCTGGCGCTACAAACTCGCGGTCTCGGCTGTGCCGGCCGCCATCTTTTTCGTTCTGCTGTTTACGATTCCGCACAGCCCGCGCTGGCTGGTTGCGAAGGCACGGATCGCAGAAGCCGAAATGAGTTTGCGCCGGCTCGGCTGCGCCGATCCGCGTGCCGCGCTCGGCGAACTCTCGAGCGCGCGAGACTCGCAGAACGCGCTGCACCGGCGGCTCTCCTGGAGCCGGCATCGGCGTCCCATCCTGCTCGCCGTCGGACTTGCCTGCTTCAATCAATTATCGGGAATTAATGCGGTTTTATACTACTTGGGCGACATTTTCGCCGCCGCGGGATTCGACGCGTGGTCGGCGGACCTGCAGTCGGTCGCCGTCGGCGCCACCAATCTGATCGCGACTCTGGTCGGCATTGCCTTATTGGACCGGGTCGGTCGCCGCACCCTGATCCTGCTGGGCTCCGTCGGCACCGCGTTCTCGCTGGCGGGCGTCGCCTTCATCATGTCCGGCGGGGCGCAGCGCAGTTGGCTGCTGCCGCTCCTGGTCCTATTCATTGCATCATTTGCGATTTCCCAGGGCGCCGTGATTTGGGTGTACTTGAGCGAGATCTTTCCGACCGGCGTGCGTGCACGCGGTCAGGGGCTCGGCAGCGCCACTCACTGGATCTTGAACGCGCTGATCTCAGGGACATTCCCCATCATCGCCGCGCTCTCCAAAGCCGCGCCATTCGCATTTTTTGCGTGCATGATGGCCTTGCAGTTCATCGCGGCGTTGCTCTTCATGCCGGAGACTCGCGGCGTGGCGCTCGAGAACATGCACGCCGCGTTGCGCGCTCCGTTGGGCGGCGCGACGCAGCGCAATATGTGAATTCCGCGGACTGCATTCACGCTCCGAGCGATTAAAAACAAAGAAAATATTTAATCGTTGACTCCGACGAGGCATCAGGGTTAGCCTTCCGCCCAGATCAGAAATGGGATCGGACCACCTGATTGGGGAAAGAAGCCGAGGGACTCGATACCGGCAGAAGCATGCACCAGCATGACGCCGCAATCGGTTCAACCTCGCCAATGGCTGGACAGTAACTCTGGGAGACCTAGTACCATGTCGCATCGTAGGGAAAAGCGGGCGCGTCAAGCTGCTCGTTTAGCAATAATGACAGCGGTGTCACTTGACGCCTCTTTCGTGGGTCATGCGGCATTCGCTCAACAGGCGCAGACCACATCACAATCCTCGGCCTCCTCGGCCTCCTCGGATCAGCTGACCGAGGTCGTGGTGACCGGTTATCGCGAGTCCTTGCAGACCGCCTTGGACGCCAAGCGCAGGTCGAACCTGCCAATCGAGTCGGTGGCGGCCGAGGACATCGGCAAAATGCCCGACAACAACGTCGCTGAATCTCTGCAGCGTCTGCCCGGCGTCCAGATCGACCGATCCGGAGCCAACGGACAGGGTTCGTCGGTGTTGATCGACGGTCTGAGGCAAAACCTGGTCACCTTGAACGGGGATGTGTTTCTCACCGGCAAAGAATTTTACGTCTCCGGTGAAGCCTCGGGCGGCGGCGCCGGCGGCAACAAGCAATACGGCTCGCTGCAAACGATACCGAGCGAGTTGGTCAGCGGCATCGACGTGATCAAGAATCCGAGTGCGGCGATAACCGAAGGCGGCCTCGGCGGCACCATCGATTTGAAGACCGCCGATCCGCTGCTCGCGCCCGATGGCCTTTCCCTCGCCGGGCTGTTCCGCGAATCGGACGCACAGCGTGAGAACAGCAAGACGCCCGACGGGACGCTGGTGGGCTCCTACAAGCTCAATGATCGCATCGCGGCCAGTGCCAGCCTCACGTACAGCGACCTGAAAACCCATACCGAGGAATACCAGGCTGCGAATCGCAGTGGTTGGGTCATCTCGAACTCCGCGACCGGACCCTACAGCGGGTCATTGACGGCTGCCGACGTCGGAACGATCCCCCAGAACTACATCGTGCCGCAGCTCGGATATTTCACCGACATCTTCGACGAGACCAAGGAAAGGGGCGCCTCCTTCGATGTGGGCGTGAAGCTGACCGACTCGATCACCAGCAACTTTCTCTGGTTCTATTCGCGCGACGATGAAACCACGACCGATTATGCGGACAAGGCATGGTTCAACGGCCAGGACACCAGCCCCCAGCCCGGCATCGACCCGACCCAACCCTTCTCGATCGACAGCAATGGCGTCGTGCAGAACGCGACCTTCAATGCGCTCGGCGCGGAAACCGCAACCCTCTTTCAAGAGAACGTTTCCCAGGCCAACAACTTTCAATGGGTGACGAAGTTCGACGATGGCGGACCCTTGCGCGGTATTTTCGATGCATCGTTCGCGCACGCGACCTCCAACCTGCAGGCGGCGCAGGCCGACGTCGAACATGGCTTCTATGCAACCGGCGCCGGTGTGCCCACCGCGCCCCTGGCCCCCGGATGCAACAACGGCCAGCTGTGCCCGACTTCGACCACGGGCAATCCGGGCTATGAATTCAGGTACGCCAATGGCGGCACCTCCGGCCTGCCCTCGGTCAGCTATCTGCCCGGCGATGTTTTGAGCAACCCTGCTTTTACGACATTCAAGTCGAACTGGGCTTGGGCGAACCTGACCGACCAGAAGAACTTCGCGGTCAAGGGCGAAGTGAAATGGGATCCGTCCTTCATCACGGACACCAAGGCCACGATTACCGCGGGCGTAAGATATGCGGGCCGCGATATCGACCAGACCTTCGGCCGCTACTTGATCAATGGCACGCTTGCGAACGGCCAAGTGGCGGGTACCAATACGGGTACGCCCGACCCGGGCTTCGGTCCGTGGATTTACTTCTCGGACCCGGGATACGGCAACCCGAGCGTCCCCTATTCGACCGCACTGTCGAATCCGGGCTTGGCGCTGACCGTGAATAACTTTGGGGCCGGGCCCATCATCGTGAAGAACCCGTCGACCAGCGGAATCACCCATCCGTCCACGTATCTGCAGCAGGTATGGGGCGGCGCCGGGGTCCCGAACATGACCGAGCAATTTTTCAAGGACGGCTTGAGTTCGTTCGATGTGACCGAGCGCACGACCGCACCGTACTTGATGCTTGACATGGGCGGCCCCGAAAGCCGTTTTCACATCAATTTCGGCGTGCGTTTGGTGAACACGGACCTGACCATCAACGGCGGCGAGTCCAACCCCAAGGGTCCCACTTACTTCGGTACGGCCTCCTGGAACGGTTTGGAGTCCAATATCGTGCCGGTGACGACCAAGCGCAATTACACCGATGTGCTGCCCTCCTTCAACTTCGTTCTTGACGTGACCGACACGCAGAAAGTCCGCTTTGGTGCCGCGCGGGTCGTTGCGCCTCAGGATCTGTATTCTCTGGGACTGGGCAATACCTTCAACTTTACCCGCGGCGCCAACGACCCGGTCACCGGCAACGCCCGCTTCTTCTTCGACGGCGGAACATCGGGCAACCCCAACCTCGATCCGTACCGCGCGTCGCAGTTCCTGCTCTCGTACGAGAACTATTTTGCTCCCGGCGGGGCGGCGACGATCGGGACTTTCTACAAGCAGGTGGACAACTTCGTCGAAACCGAAAACATCGCGACCTTCGTGAACGACGATTTCGGCGGCACCACGAACAATGTCACCGAACCTGTCAATGCCGGCAATGGCCGGATCTACGGCATCGAAGTCGGCGGCCAGTATTCCTTCGGCAGCGGGATCGAGTGGCTCCGCGGCTTTGGCGCCGCGGCAAACTACACCTACTCGCAGTCCACCTCGCAGCAACCGACCAGTTTCACCACCACCGGCCCCATACCGGGCGTCTCGCGAAATGCCATGACGGGGACTTTGTATTACGAGAACCATGGCTTTTCGATCCGCGGCTCCTATTCCTATCGCGACAAGGCGCTCAACGACTCGGAGGTGGGTTCGACCTTTGCGTTTGGCGGGAAAGTATACGAAGTCTTCTCAGCCCCCTACGGGCAGCTCGACGCGCAAGCGAGCTATGACTTCAATCGACATGTCGGGATCATCGTGTCGGTGCAGAACCTCACCGATGAGGCGCAACATACCTATCTGCAGTGGCCGAATCAGCCGTTCACATTTGATGACTGGGGTCGGCGCTTCTTCCTTGGCGTGAAGGGCAAGCTCTAGAGCCCGGGCACCGCCGCCAAGCCCCCCTTGGACGGCGGTCCTCTTTTTTTGCGGCGAGCAATGGCGCGAGAATCGTTCTATTCTCGGGTTGCAAACCGATTTCAATTCAAGATTTCCGGGCAACATGGCCGACAATCAGCAAATCAAACGCATTGCGATCGTGGGGGGCGGCACCGCCGGATGGATGGCCGCCGGCATTCTCGCGCGCGCGCTGCCCGGCACGCGTATCGAAATCACCGTCATCGAGTCGCCGGACATCGGCACCGTGGGCGTCGGCGAAGCGACGATTCCTCCGATCATCGACCTGCTGCGCTTTCTCAGCATCAACGAGGCCGATTTCGTCAAGCACACCCAGTCCACGTATAAGCTCGGCATCAAGTTCACCGACTGGTCGCGCAAGGGACACAGCTACTGGCATCCGTTCGGCTCATTCGGCTCGGTGATCAATCTTCGCCCCTTCCATCACGCCTGGGCCCGGGCACGATCAGAGGGCCTCGCGCCCCGATTCAACGACTTCAGTTTATGCGCCGCCTTGGGCGATGCCGGCAAGTTCCGCTTTCCGGACGCGGCGGTGCAAGGACCGGTGGCCGGCCTGCGCTATGCCCTGCACTTCGATGCCGGGCTGGTGGCCCAATATCTGCGCTCCTATTCGGAACGCCTGGGAGTCGTTCGAATCGAACGCACGGTCGCCGATACCACCTTGCGCGAGAACGGGCTTCTCGACCAACTGGTTTTCAGCGACGGGTCGCGATTGCAAGCCGACCTGTACATCGACTGCAGTGGATTTCGCGGCGTGCTGATCGAGGGCGCGCTCAAGACAGGCTACGTGGAGTGGAGCGATGTGCTGCCTTGCGACCGGGCGGTCGCCCTGCCCACCGAGCTGGCCCGTCCGCGGCCGCCCTACACTGAGGCGATCTGCCACAGCGCCGGCTGGCGCTGGCGCATTCCTCTGCAACACCGCACCGGAAACGGCTATGTGTATTCCAGCGCTCATATCGGCGACACCCAAGCCCTCGATGAGCTGCTGGCCGCGGTGGGCGGGCGCCCGTCGGCAGATCCGCGCTTCCTGCGCTTCGTGACCGGCCGCCGCAAACTCTTTTGGAATCGAAACTGCGTTGCGCTCGGACTCGCCTCGGGTTTTCTCGAGCCGCTCGAGTCGACGAGCATTCACCTGGTCATGAGCGGGGTGTACAAGCTGCTCGAGCATTTCCCCAACGCCTCGTTCGACCAATCCAACATCGATTCATACAACAACGAGCTCATTCAGGAACTCGAGCGGATTCGCGACTTCATCGTCCTGCACTACGTGACCGGACGCAGCGATACGCCGCTGTGGGCGTATTGCCAGAGCATGAAGCTGCCCGACAGCCTGCTGCAACGTATCGAACTCTACCGGCGCACCGGACGCATCCGGACCAGGCCGGGCGAGCTGTTCACCGACTTGAGCTGGTTTTATATCCTCGAAGGGATCGGCATGGCGCCCGAGAGCTACGATCCTCTGATGGATGTGGTGACCATGGCGCAATTACGCGAGATCTTGGGCTCGATGGCGCAAGCCACGGCCATGGCGGCCCAGGGAGTGCCCGCCCACGACAGCTACTTCTCCGCCCTGCCGGCGGCTCGATGAAGGTATTGATGCCACTGCTCGGCGGGGTGGAATTGGGCGGCACCAAGTGCGTGTGTCTGATCGGTACCGGACCCGGGGATATCCGCGGGCAGATTGCGGTCCCGACCGGCGGCGATGCCAACGAGACGTTGAGCAAAATCGAGGACATCTTTCGCGACTGGCATGCTGCGCACGGCCCAATCGCGGCATTGGGCATAGCCTCCTTCGGCCCGGTCGATCTTAACCGCTCCTCGGCGCGCTATGGCTTCATCACCTCGACGACGAAGCCCGGATGGCGCGATACCGATGTGGCCCGCCGCCTGGCGAAACTGTTTCCCGTGCCGGTCGGGTTCGATACCGACGTGAATGGCGCGGCTCTCGCCGAGGGCCGCTGGGGTGCCGCCAAGCACTTGTCCGATTTTGCGTATGTCACCGTGGGTACCGGGGTGGGGGCCGGCCTGGTGATCGACGGGCGCCCCGCATACGGCTTCTGCCACTCAGAACTCGGGCACATCCGCATTGCGCGCAAAGCGGGCGATGTGTGGCACGGAGCGTGCGCATTTCACGGCGATTGCGTCGAGGGTCTTGCCTCCGGCGTGGCGATCGCGGCGCGCGCAGGCCGGCCGGCAAGTCAGGTCCCGCCGGACAGCCCGCTGTGGGAACTGGTTGCGCATGCCTTGGCGCAGCTGCTGCATACCATCGTATTGGCGACGGCGCCGCGACGCATATTCATCGGCGGCGGCGTCATCGAAGGTCGTCCGGAACTGCTCGAATGCGTGAGACGCCAGCTTGTTCAAAGTCTCAATGGCTATTCGAGACTGGACGAACTGGCCGGCGGCATCGAGCGCTACGCAGTGCCGCCGGGATTGGGATCGCTGGCCGGACCGCTCGGCGCCCTGGCGCTCGCCGCGGACACGATCTCCCCGCGCTAGCCCATGCGATCGCCATAATGCGCAGGGCCTCGCGAAGAAAGAGCTCGACCGCCGACCCAATCGAGACGGTCCGCTCTCCCGGACCGGAACTATCCGGGACCAATCTTGCGCATGCCGGCGATCACAACCAGCGCGTTACGCTGCACGCCGTGCGGGTGAATGGCCCGGTCACGCGCTCGGAACTGGCGATGAAGACCGGTCTTACGCCGGCGGCAATCGCGAACATCACCAACCGGCTGCTCAGCGACCGGCTGATTCTGCGTGCCGGGCGGCTGCGCGGCGCCCGCGGGCAACCGGCCATCAAGTTCGTGATCAATCCCGACAGCTGCTTCTCCATCGGTCTCAACGTGGATCGCGATCATGTGACCCTCGTCGCGCTCGATTTCGTCGGCAAGGTGCGCGCGCGTGCCTCGCGAGAGATTCACTTTGCAAAACCCGCGGCGGTGCGCATCTTCTTTCAAAAATCGGTCGGCCAACTCCTGCTCAAGGCCGGAATTGCGCGCACCCGGCTCATCGGAGTCGGTGTGGCCTTCCCGGACGACATTACACGGGCGCATCTGCCGGACCAGCCGCCCGACTACGCGGCCTGGGCTTCGGTACGTGTCGATGATCTGATCCGCGACGTGCTCGGGATCCCGGTCTTCATCGAGAATGACGCGGCCGCGGCGGCGATCGGCGAAATGCAGTTCGGTTCCGGGCATCGGTATCGAAGTTTTTTCTACTTATTGGTGACCGCTGCCTTGGGCGGCGGCCTGGTGGCCGACGGCAGCTATTTTCGCGGCGCGAACGGCCGCAGCGGCGAGATCGGCTGGCTGCGCTCACCGAGCGGATCGGATGACAGCCGGCAGCTTCAAAATATCGTCTCGCTCTCCTGCCTCTACAGCCGTCTTGCGGAGCAAGGCATTCGCGTCGCGACACCTCCCGGCCTGATGCAGATGGGCGCATCCGGCCGCCTGATTGTCGATCGCTGGATCCATGAATCCACTGAAGCGTTGGTCGAATCCTTCATCGCCATCAACTGCCTGATCAACCCGGAAGCGATCCTCATCGGCGGCCGTCTGCCTGCGGCGTTGGTCGACCGTTTGGCCGCTTCTCTCAACAAGCGTATGGCGGCATTCGCCGGCCAACTGCCGGCCATCGCGCCGGTTGCCCGTGCGTTGACCTCGGATGACGCGCCCGCGGTTGGGGCCGCCATTCTGCCGTTCAGCTATCGGCTGCTGCCCACACGCTTCGCGCTGCTGAAAACGACGTGATCGGCCTGCAGGCATTGCGAGGCCGCCTGGTCGAATGGCTGGTCGCTGCGGCCTACCCGCTCTGGTCGCGCAACGGCATCGATGTCCGCAATGGCGGCTTCATTGAGGCGCTTGGTCCGCACGGCGATGGGCTTGCGCAGCCGCGCCGGGCGCGGGTTCATCCGCGTCAGATCTACGCGTTTGCCCAAGGGCAAGGGCTCGGTTGGCAGGGCGATGCGGCTGCAATCATCGGCCGAGGCATGGATTATTTCACGGCGCATTATCGGCGTCCCGACGGATTGTTCCGCGCATTGGTGGATGCCGACGGCACGGTTCTCGATGATCGCGCGCTGCTCTACGATCAAGCGTTTGCGTTGCTCGGGTTTGCCGCGGCGGCCACCGCACTCGATGCGCGCGCGGAATACGAGGCCCGCGCGCTCGAGCTGCGTCACCTGATCGATGTGCGTTTGCGGGCCGAGGACGGCTCGTATCTTTCCGATGAGAGCTCGATGGACCGCCGGGAATCGAATCCTCACATGCACTTGCTCGAGGCATGCCTCGCCTGGGCGCAAATTGGGCGCGATTCGGGATGGGCCACGTGCGCGCGCAGCATCGTCGATCTGGCGTTGTCGCGATTCATCCGTCAAGACAGCGGCGCGCTCGGCGAGTCCTATCTTGCCTCATGGGAACCCACGCCGGGTATCGCAGGGCGCATCATCGAGCCGGGTCATCAGTTCGAATGGGCGTGGCTGCTGCTGCGTTGCGAAAACGGGCACCCCGTTCCCCTGCGCCCCGTGGCATTGCGGCTCATCTTTATCGGCGATCGGTTCGGCGTGCACAACGGGGTTGCGATCAATGCCCTGTACGATGACTTTACCGTCAAGGATGCCAACGCTCGCTGCTGGCCGCAAACCGAGCGCCTGAAGGCCGCGCTGCTGGCCGCAACGCTGACGGGTGTCCCGCAATACTGGTCCATGGCGAAAGCCGCCGCCACCAGTCTCTTGCCATATTTGCAGACGCCCGTGGCAGGCTTGTGGCTGGATGAACAATCGCCGAGCGGTGAGTTGCGCGAATCGATGGCCCCAGCCAGTACCTTTTATCACTTGGTGGGGGCCATCGCAGCATTGGATCATGCGCTGTGAAGCCGGGAAGAAATGATCGCTGCACATGCGGCAGCGGCAGGAAATACAAGAAATGTTGCGGCCGCATCGCGCGTGCGGCCGCGGCACAGGCACAGGCGCCGGCGCCTGGCGATATGAAACAGCTGGTTGCGCTGATGAATGCCGGACGCGATGCCGAGCTGGAAACAAGCGCCCATGAACTTCTTCAGCGGCACCCGAACGCGGGTATTCTGTGGCAATTCCTGGGCGTGGCCCTGGGCAGGCAGGCAAAGGACGATTTGCAAGCGTTGCAAATGGCGGCGCAATTGCTGCCCGAGGACGCGGCAGCACACAATAACTTGGGCAATGCATTAGGAAGGCTCGGACGGCTCGAGGATGCCGTGGCCCGCTACCGGCATGCGTTGCGCCTGAGTCCGCAATTCGCCGAAGCGCACAATAATTTAGGGCATGCGTTGTTGGATCTTCGGCAGCTCGACGCAGCTGCGGCCAGCTTGCGCCGCGCCATTGAAGCCAACCCCCGCTACGCCGAGGCGCACGATAATTTGGGTACGGCGTTGCTCGGTCTCGGGCGTCCGGATGAGGCGATTGCAAGCCATCGCCGCGCGCTCGAGATCGAGGCGGAATTTCCCGAAGCCCATAACAACCTGGGGAATGCGCTGCTGGAACTGGGCAGGCTCGATGAGGCGCAGGCGAGCTACCGCCGGGCGCTCGAGATCAATCCCAACTTCACCGAGGCGCACAACAACCTCGGCAATGGGCTGCGAGCCCTGGGGCAGTTGGATTCGGCCGAGGCGAGTTACCGCAGGGCGCTCGAGATCAATCCCAATTTCGCCGAGGCGCATTGCACTCTTGGCATTGCGCTCAGACTGCAGGGACGTACCGCAGAGGCGCAGGCCAGTTGCCGCCGGGCCCTCGAGCTGAAACCGAAATCGCCGGAGGCATACGCCGTTCTCGCTGAATCGAGTGCCGATCTGGGAGATTTCGCGCAGGCCGAAAGGATGTTCGAGCGCGCCATTTCAATGGCGCCCGGGTCGCCCGAACTGTGGGCCGCAATCCCCCGCCTGCGACGAATGACCCGCGATGATGCGCCATGGCTCGCGCAAGCGCAGCGAATTGCGGAGCGCGGCCTGCCGGCGCGGCAGGAAATAGCGTTGCGCTACGCCTTCGGCAAGTACTTCGATGATGTGCAGGACTTCGAGCAGGCATTCACGAATTTCCGGCGCGCAAACGAGCTGAGCAAGCTGCGCCGCGCGCCTTACGACCCTGAGCAGCTGACCGGGGCCGTCGATCTCATGACGCGGACTTACGATCAAGGCTGGGTCGGCCGGCCCCGGCCCAATGCGCTCGAATCGGGGCGCCCCGTATTGGTCGTCGGCATGCTCCGTTCCGGCACGTCGCTGGCCGAGCAGATTCTCGCCTCGCATCCTGCGGCGTTCGGTGCCGGGGAATTGACGTTTTGGAACAGTGCCTTGGCCGGCAATCGAGCAGCCGCGCTTGCCGGCGCACGGAGCGATGCCGTGCTGCCCCAACTGGCCGGCGACTACCTGCAACTGCTGCGAAGCTTGTCCGGCGACGCATTGCGCGTGGTCGACAAAATGCCCACCAATTTCCCTTACCTGGGGCCGATTCACGCCGCGCTGCCGAATGCCCGCATCATTCATCTGCGGCGCAACCCGGCGGACACCTGCCTTTCGATCTACTTTCAGCATTTCGAAGCAACGGTCTCCTATGCAAACGATCTCGACGACCTGGCGCATTATTACACGGAATATTTGCGGGTCATGGCGCATTGGCGCTCGATCCTGCCCGAACACGTGCTGCTGGAAGTACCCTACGAGGGATTGGTGGCTCAGCAGGAGGCGTGGACCCGCCGAATGCTGGACTTCATCGGGTTGCCTTGGGACCCGCGCTGCCTCGAATTCCAAAAGACAAACCGAACCGTCATCACCGCCAGCAAATGGCAGGTCCGCCAGGCGATGATGAGTTCGTCCGTTGCGCGCCGGCGCAACTACGAGAAATTTCTGGGGCCGCTGCGCCGGCTGATGCAATCGGAGCCGCTCAACGGCGGGCCGGCCGCGCCGTCGAACTGCGAATGACCAATTCATGATCGAGCAGGTGGCGCGGGATGCGCTCGGGCCAGCCGTTGCGGCGCGGTTCGATCTGAATGATCAAATCAGCGGCAATTCTTGCCATGGCCGCGACCGGTTGCCGGACGGTGGTCAATTCAGGCCAAATCATCGTGGCAACGGGAGCATCGTCGAAACCCGCCACCGACAGCTGGCCGGGCAAATCCAGCCCGAATTTTCGCGCCATCGACACGGCAGCCGCCGCCATGTCATCGTTGCTCGCAAAAATGGCGGTGGGCGGAGCCTTCGCGCGCAACATCCGCTCGGCGCAAATCAAGCCGTCGCCAAAGGTGAAATTTCCCGTTTGCACCAAGTGCGGATCCACGGCCACTTGATGAGCCCGCATCTCGTCGACGAAGCCCAGGTAGCGCTGTTCAGTGGCGCCATGCTGGGGTCTTCCCAGCATGAACCCGATGCGACGATGTCCGAGATTCAACAAGTGCGCCGTGATCTGCCGCGCCGCCGCGTAATCGTCGATGCCGATCGAGGGCGTCGTGTTCAGATGGGTTCTCGGCGCGATCCGCACGATCGGAATCGATGCGTCATGAAGCTTGTTCAGTACGACCGGGTGATCGCCCAGAGGCGGCAATAAAATAACCCCTTCCAGGCGCAACTGCCCGAGCAGTGTGTCCATTTGCTTGTCGATCACGGGGCTTTCGACGTCCCAGGGCTCCACCATCAGGTGCAGGCTGGACTCGCGGCAACGCTGCACGGCGCCGGCCTGGAATTCGCTCAAATAATCTCCCGGTCTTTCGCAGAACAGCCCGATGAGAAAGGAGCGATTGCTCGCCAGTCCGCGCGCGTTGAGGTTCGGCCGATAGTTCAGCTGCTCGATGGCGTCGAGGATGCGGGCGCGGGTGTCGGAACGAACCCGCGGCTCGTTATTGATGACCCGCGACACCGTCTTCGGGGAGACCTTGGCAAGATCTGCGACCTCTTGAATCGTGACGGATGCCGAATTTAAGGTGGTCGCCAATGAAGACCTCGCGGTGAACCTGACTATACTAGCGATTCGCCCGCGCGCTCGCCGCAAACCTTTACATCGTGCCCGGGCACCGGTGCGCATCGCCCGGCGAAGGTTGCATAAGACTCACCTCGGAAATCGTCAAGGCAAAGCGGCCCGAGGTTTCCACGGCAAACGGCTGCGCGACTTCGGCAAGGTCAGCGCCGCCGGCCGCGAAGCACGATAGTGGAATCGACAAGGTTTGCCAGCTTCTGGGACGCGCAAGCTTGAATATCTTCGTCACATCCCGCATGGCCCCCTCTCGGGTTCCGCAATCCGGCTCAGCGCAGCGCAAGCCCAGGTTGACACGGCTTTCCGGCATCCGATCGACCCGATAGCGCACGCGCAGTGCGACCCCGTGCGCGGCTTGCGGCCGCATATCGCCGGGACGACCGGAAATCGTGAACAAGCCGCTGCCGGTGCCCGACCACTGGACAGCGGTGCCCTCGGATTGCGAGGCGGCGGTAACGGCGCCGCCCGGGCTCGCCTGGCGCCGCGTCGTCAGATGCACCTCGGCGCCCCCGTCGGCGACGAAGATCGACCAGGGCGCCGTGACGTGATGCGCGTGATACAGGCTGCCCGCAGGCGCATCCCAATAGGGCGGAATGCGCGCATTCTCAGGCAGCCGCGAGGAAACGCCTGCCGTTTCGTAGTCAAGCCCCCATCCTCGCGCGAACAGCGCTCCCGAGACTTTCCCGGCCGCGTCGAAGCGCACCGGCATGGCGGTTGCCGGCCACGAGAACGCCAGGCGGCCGGTGAAATCATAGTGCTCGGGGCCGCGGAACAGAACATCGGCAACGCCCTCCCCTTCGCTTCCCGGCAACCACGCTGCCACAAAAGCATCCGATGCATTGATCTCCGGATTCACCCACATCGGCCGGCCCGACAAGAATATCGACACGGTAGGCACGCCGGCGGCGTGTAGACGCCGCAATAGATCGAGGTCGCGCTTGTCATTGGGCGAGAACTCGAGATTCTCGCGATCGCCTTCGAATTCCGCGTAAGGCTTCTCGCCGAAGACGACGACGGCAACGTCCGGTTTCCGTGCAAATTGTCCGTCCTTGCTCAGCACGGCCGATCCGCCCGCTGCGGCCAGCGTCGCTTGGATGCCGCCAAAAATAGATGTGGCGCCGGGAAAATCCGCGTTGCTGTTGTGATCTCCCTGCCAGTCGATGGTCCAGCCGCCTGTCTGCCGGCCGATGGAGTCCGCCGCCTCGCCGGCAACCAAAATCGTCGAGTGAGGATTCAAGGGCAGGATGCCGTGATCGTTCTTCAGCAGCACCAGGGACTTGCGCACGGCCTCGCGCGCCAGCGCGCGATGCGCGGCGCTGCCCAGCCGGGTGAAATCGCCGGCATCGCTGCGTTGTTTCGGCGCCGGCCGCTTGAACATGCCCGCGATGGTCTTCACCCGTAGGATGCGCCGCACGGCGTCGTCGATGCGCGATTGCGGGATCTCGCCCGAGCGCGCCTGCGCCAGGGTATTTTTAAACAGTTCCCGCCAGCTGTCGGGCGCCATCAGCATGTCGATTCCGGCCAGAATCGCGGCTGCGCAGCGGTACTTGGTGCAGCCCGGAATTTCTTCGTGCGCGTTCCAATCGCCCACCACGAAGCCATTGAAACCGAGACGCCCCTTCAAGATGTCGGTCAACAGATAATGGTCGGCATGGAGCTTGATGCCATTCCAACTGTTGTACGAGGCCATGACGATCAGCACGCCTGCCTTGATCGCCGCGGTATACCCCGCGCCATGTATGTCGCGCAGCTGTACCTCCGGCAAGATCGCGTCGCCCTGATCCCTTCCGCCGGTCACGCCGCCGTCGCCGAGAAAATGCTTGACCGACGAGAGCGTGTGTCCCGGCGACATGAATTGCGGGGTGCCGCGCGCGCCTTGCAGGCCGGTAACCATCGCGGCCGCGTATGCGGCCACCAACTGCGGCGCTTCGGAATAGCTCTCAAAAGACCGGCCCCAGCGAACGTCGCGTGCGACGGCCACGGTCGGCGCGAAGGTCCAGTCGATACCGGTGGCGGCGATTTCCTGGGCCGTGGCCTCGCCGATCCGGCGGATCAACTCCGGATCGTGCGCTGCCCCCAATCCGATGTTGTGGGGATAAATGGTTGCGCCGATCACCTTGGCGTGGCCATGCACCGCGTCGATGCCGAATAAAATCGGGATGGCCGGGTGCGCTTGACTCGGCGCTGCCAGCGCAGCGCGGTAGAATTCGTCGGTCAGATCCAGCCATGCCTGCGCCGTGGTGCGCACGTTGCCGCCCGGCGCCGCATTTCCGCCGGCGAGGATCGACCCCAGCTTATAGGTACGCAGATCGGCGGGAACGATAGACGCGATGTCGGCCTGAATCATTTGGCCGATCTTTTCCTCCAAACTCATATGCAGCAGCAGCTGATCGACGAATGCCTCGGTCGCCGGATCCGTGGCAGTGGGGACGGCGGAGGGCCAAAGCTCTGGATGTAGACTGGCGGCGGGCGGTGCGGCGACAGCCGGGCTCAGCAGCGCGAGCAGCGCAACGACGGTCAAGGGGCGATAAAAGAACATTTGCTGTAAGTGATTGTAATATTTAATATTTTACGAAGATATCGAGCGCAGAAAAATTGCCTTGCGGATGTGAGCTTACAGGATTGAAGGAAAGAATGTCAGCGCTGTCAAAGAGTTTCGATGCCGCTTAACCCCACCTCATTCGGCCTGCTGGGTTTGCTCGATTGGGCCGTGGTGGCCACCTATACGGTGGGCCTCATCGTGCTCGGTCTGTTGATGTCGCGGCGCCGCCTGGCGCCGGTGGACTACTTTCTGGCGTCGCGAGCGAGCAGTTGGCCGGTGATCGGCCTGGCACTGCTCGCCTCCAATATGTCATCGACCGCATTGGTCGGTTTGTCCGGCGGCGCTTATGCCGTGGGAATTTCAGTCTACGATTACGAGTGGTCGGCGATCGTCATCCTGGTTTTTTTCTGCGTGTTTCTGCTGCCTTCCATCATTCGCAGCCAAACCTACACCATGCCGGAGTTCCTCGAACGCCGCTATGACGGCCGGGCGCGCCTGCACTTCGCATTATTGACCTTGTTTCTCAACATCTTCGTCGATTCCGCCGCCGTCCTGTACAGCGGCTCGCTCGTCTGCCAATTGCTGTTTCCCGCCTGGCCGCTGTGGTCGATCGTCGCCGTCCTGGCCGGCACGGCCGGTCTTTATGCCACGTTGGGCGGCCTGCGTGCGGTGATCTACACCGAGGCGGTCCAGGCGGTCGTGCTGCTGCTGGGCGCCCTGATGATCTCGATCGGCGCGTTCACGCGTGCCGGCGGCTGGCATGCCGTGATGAGCGGCGTCGATCCGGCAGCGGTATCGCTCATCAGGCCCAGCACCGATCCCGGCGTTCCGTGGCCGGGTCTGGTGCTGGGAATTCCGCTGCTGGGATTTTATTATTGGTGCACCAACCAATCGATCGTCCAGCGGATGTTGTCGGCCAAGAATCTCGATCATGCGCGCTGGGGCGCGCTGTTCGCCGGACTGCTCAAACTGCCCGTGCTGTTTCTGATCGTGATGCCGGGAACCTGCGCGCTGCTGCTATTTCCGAAATTGCCGCGGGCCGACCTCGTGTACCCGAACCTGATTCTGCGTCTGCTGCCGCCGGGAGTCGTCGGCCTGGTCATCGCCGGATTCGTTGCAGCGACGATGGTCTCGATCGCCTCGATGCTCAATTCGGCCTCGACACTGATCACGATGGATGTCATCAAGCAGCTGAAGCCGAGCCTGTCGGATGCGCAAGTGGTTCGAATCGGCCGCGTGAGCACGGTCGGACTGTTGCTGCTCGCCGTCGCCTGGGCTCCCCAGCTGCAGCTGTTTCCCTCACTGTGGCAATACCTGCAGGCGGTATTGGCCTACGCGGTGCCGCCGGTGGTCGCGTTGTTTTTGGCCGGAATGTTCTGGCGCGGCGCCAGCTCCGATGGTGCCGCAGCAACGATGGTATTGGGCTCCTGCGGCGGGGTCGCGCTTTTCCTGCTCAACGCCGTGCTGCACGTGACCCATCTGCATTTCTTGTATGTGGCGCCGATTCTCACTGCGCTCGATGTGGCGATCCTGATCGGCGTCAGCGTGTGCAGGCCCGGCGCGCCGGCAGCCTCGGGACGGATTGCGATGTGGAAAATCGACTTCAGCCGCGCGGAGCGGTTGCGCCTGAGACTCGTGCCGCGGTGGCAGGATTATCGCGTGCAAGCCGCGGTACTGCTGGCATTGACGGCCGCCATCGTGATCGCGTTCCGCTGACCGGCCTGGGGAAGGCGCTAGTCGTCGGTTCGAATGGTCACAACCGCCTCGCGAAACAGGCTGCCGTACACAAGAATGCACAGATAACAGGCCGCGGGGACCATCAGCGCGCCTTTCAGGCCCCACACATCGGCCGCGTTACCGGTCAATAATGGGATGAGCGCCCCACCGACGATGGCCATGCACAGAAGTCCCGATCCTTCAGGAACGCGTTTCGCCAGGCCGCTGAGCGCCAGGCAAAAAATAGTCGGGAACATGATCGAATTGAACAGACCGATGGAGAGCAGCGCCCACCCAGATATGGCGCCGGTGGAGCTCGACGAGACGAGCAGCAGCGCGACGACGGCGGCAGCCGCGAATGCCAAAACCTTGCCGGGCTGAAAAATACGCAGCAGGTAAGCGCCGAAGAATCTCCCGATCATCGCGCCGCCCCAATACAGGGGAACATGTTTGCCGGCGGCCTCGGCGCCAAGGCCAAGCACATCGGTTTGCATCAAGTAGTTGACGATCACCGAACCGATCGCCACCTCGGCTCCCACGTACAAAAAGATGCACAGCGTGCCGAAAGCAAACCGTGGACGGGTCAGCAGATCGAATGCCCGCAGCACCGAAACGCGCTGAATCGGCATTTGAGCCAGGCGGCGGCGGCGCGTCCATACCAGGGCGGAAAGCAACAGCAACGCCAGCGCCAGCCCCAAATAGGTGCGCACGATTATCCGTGTCTCGACGCTGCGGAATGCAGTGAGCGCACTCTCGGACAACGTCGTTGGATCCACCGTGGCGATCGAGCCAAGAATCAAGATCGAACCGACGTACGGAAAAATCGTGGTGCCCAGAGAATTGAAGGCCTGGGCAAAGGTGAGCCGGCTGCTCGCCGATGTTGCCGGACCCAAGCCGGCAATCAAAGGGTTTGCCACCACCTGCACGATCGTGATGCCGGAGGCCAATACGAACAGCGCCAATAGAAACAAGCCGAATTGGCCTTTATACGAGCCAGGTATGAAAAGCAGGCAGCCCAGCGTCATCGTCAGGAGCCCGGCCACCGCGGATCGCATATATCCGATTCGCCGGATCAATTCCGCTGCCGGCAATGAGATGACGAAGTAAGCCGCAAAAAATGCCGATTGAACCAGCATGACGTCGCCATAGGAAAGAGTGAACAATCCCTTCAGCTTGGGAATCACCACATCGTTGAGGCTGGTGATTCCGCCGAACGCGAAGAAGAGCAGGTACACGAAGGTGCGTAAATCGCCCGGATAGTTTTCGGGAATATCAGCCTTGGCCGCGGTGTTCAAGGAGAGCTCGCTGGTATCCGCTGCCATATCCCTTCACCCTGTTTGCCGATCAATTCGACTCGATTGTGTGCAATTGCGCCAAATGACAGCGCTGGCATAGTTGCGCCGAATCGTATGCCTAGCGCTCTTTGTTTTCAAGCCGCCTCAGGTTTTTCTCGTTACGCGGCCTTGAGGGTTCTGACATACAGCTCCGCCAAGCGCTGCCAATGCCGATCGCATGCCATCTCATCGTAGACCGGCATGTCCGACATGGTGAAGCCGTGCAGTGCTCCGATGTACAGCTCAGAGCGGTGCCGGGTTCCCGCCGCATGCAACGCCGCTTCGAGTCGAGCGATGTCTTCTGCGGTCATGCCTGGGTCCTGATCGGCGTGGCCGATATACAGTTCTGCCGTGATTCGATCGACGAGGCGATGGGGACTGTCAGGCGCGTCGGTGACGAGCCTGCCGCCGTGAAAGCTCGCGGCGCTCGCAATCCGTTCGGGGTAATGGGCGGCCGTGCGCAAGACCATGCTGCCACCCATGCAGTAACCCGTCAGTCCGATCGCAGCGTCGGGGGCGACTTGTTTCTGGGCGGCAAGGAATTCAAGGAATACGCCGGCATCGCGTACCACGCGTTCGGGAGTCAGCGACCGCACCGCCTCCATGAGCGCGGGCCGGTTTTCCGGCCTGAGGATTTCGGTGACATCGGCCGGCACCGCGGGCCCGCGGCGATAAAACATGTTGGGCAAGAGCACGCAGTAACCGCCGGCGGCGAGCCGGTCGGCCATCTGGCGCAACACCGGACGAATTCCGATGCCATCCATGAAAAACAATATGGCAGGCAGGCGATCGCCGGTAGCGGGACACGAAATATAACTGTCGCAGATGCCGTCGGCGGTCTTGATATCGATGGTTTTGCGGGTCACGGTGTCTTCCTGGGTGAAGCGGAGTTGGCAGCAAAATCTACGGGGCGCGCTCCTGCCACCCTCCTCCCAGCGCTGAGTAAAGATGCACCAGCGCACCCAGGTTGTTCGCCTGGGCTTGGGCGAGCGACAGTTCGGCTGCGAACAGATCGCGATCGGCCTGAATCACATCGAAATAGGAGGCATAGCCGATTCGATATCGCGCCAGGGCGATCGCACGCGCGCGCCGCAATGCATCGGCCTGGCTCGCTTGCTCGCGCTCCTCGTCGCCGAAAGTCCGGTAGGCAATCAGCGCGTCGGCGACATCCTGAAAGGCGGCTTGCACCGTCTTGGTGTATTGAAACAACGCTTCGCGCTTGCGCGCATCGGCCAGCTCGAGCTGGTAGAGATTCGCCTGGACGCTGAGCAGCGGCTGGATCAGACCGACCCCGGCGCTCCATTCGGCAGCCGGCGCCGCGAATAAGTTGCTGAACGGAATGGACAGCGAGCCGGCACTTCCGGTGAGCGAGATGTTTGGAAACAGCGCCGCCTTGGCCACGCCGATTTCGGCATTGGCAGCCACCAGCGCCTGCTCGGCCTGGGCAATGTCAGGCCGCCGCTCCAGGAGCTGCGCAGGAAGACCGGTCGGCGGCAGTGGCGGCATCTTGGTTGGAGCGTCCCCATGGTGTGCGCGGCTCACCGGCCCGGGGTTGTTTCCCAGCAGCACGCTGATCTGGTCTTCGGTTTGAGTGATCTGGCGCTGCAGGTCCGGTGCCGTCGCGCGGGCCGCCGCGAGTTGTGCTTCTGCCGTGGCGACGTCCAGGCCGGTCGCGTAGCCGCGCTCATGCTGCGCATGCGTCAGCTCCAGAAACCTCTCGCGGTCCGTCACCGTGCGCCGTGTGATCTCGAGCTGATCGTCGAGCGAAATCAGCTCGAAATACGCGCTGGCGACCGTCGCCACCAGCGTCACCTTCACGGCGCGCGCCGCGAACCGGGATGCCAGAAAATTCGCCTTCGCCGCCTCGTTCATGCGCCGCAATTGTCCCCACAAGTCGAGCTGGTAGGAGGCCAGCACTTGCACCTGAGCCTCATCGTTGGTCCGTGAAGCGCCGGGCAGGAGCGCATATTGAGAGGACTTGGTGCGTCCCGCGGACGCATCGACAGATACCTGCGGCAGGTAGTACATTCGCGCCGAGCCGAGTTGTGCCCAGGCCTGCTCGATCCGCGCCACCGCAATCTTGACGTCGTTGTTGTTCTTGACGGCGGCCGCCAGCAGCGTCTGCAGATTCGGGTCCCCATAGATCTGCCACCAGCCATTGTCGCCCACGGACGCCGTATCGGCCGCCGCAGGCCCCGCCTGTGGGGTGGCGTCGCGGTACTGCCCCGGCACGTCGAGCGCCGGCCGGCGGTAATCGGGACCGAGGGCGCAGCCGGCAAGCAGAAGCGGCGCCATCGCCCACAGCCGCCTGATCATGCGTCCGCCACGGCCGCGCCGCCGCGCCGCTTGGAGAAACGATCGACCAGTCCCTGCAGGAGTACGTAGAACACCGGCACGATGAAGATTCCGATCATGGTCGCGGCCGTCATGCCGAATACGACGGTCGTGCCCAGCACCTGTCGCGATGTCGCACCGGCGCCCGTCGCGATCGCGAGCGGCAGCGCGCCCAGGATGAAGGCAAACGAAGTCATGAGAATCGGGCGCAGACGCAGCCGAGCGCCCTCGATGGCTGCTTCGATCAGCGGCATGCCGCGCTGGTGCGAAAGACGGGCGAACTCCACGATGAGGATGGCGTTTTTGGCGGCAAGCCCGATCAGCATGACCAGGCCGACCTGCGCATAAATGTCGTTCGCCATGCTGCGCGAGGAGAGTCCGAGAAAGGCGCCGAACACCGCAAACGGAATACACAAAATAACCGCGAACGGCACGACCCAGCTTTCGTACTGCGCCGCCAGCACCAAAAACACAAATACCAATGCCATTGCGAAGATATACGGCGCCTGGCTGCCGGCGCGCTGCTGCTGGTATACCGATCCCGTCCAATAATAGGTCAGCTCGCCGGGCAACCCCTTCGCCACCGCTTGCATGGCATTGATGGCATCCCCCTGGCTATACCCTGCCGCCGGCGCGCCGTTGATGGTGACGGCGCGCAACACATTGTATCGCTCGATATACGCGGGTCCCTGGGCCGGCTTGATGGACACCAGCGAGGACAGCGGCACCATATCGCCGGCCTGCGTGCGCACGTACAGGGTATTGACCGCGTCGGGCAAGGTCCGCGCCGCGGGCTCGGCCTCCGCCGTGACACGGAAAGTGCGTCCGAACAGATTGAAGTCGTTGATGTAGTTGCCGCCCAGATACGTTTGCAAGGCGCCGAAGATGTCCGAGATCGGAATCCCGAGTTCCCGCGCCCGATCGCGATCCACGACATATTCGATCTCGGGTACATGATTGTTGAACTGGGTCGAGACGCGCGCCAGTTCCTTGCGTTTGCCGGCTTGCGCCAGGAAATCATCGATCTGCGCCGAGAAATTCTCCAGGCTTCCGCCGGAAGTATCCGCAAGCACGAATTCGAAGCCCCCGGCCTGGCCGATGCCGGGAATCGCAGCGGGCGCGACGAACACCACGTTGGCTTCCTTGAGCGGCCCGAGCAACTTGTAGAGCCGCTCGATCAATGCCTGCGCCGAACTGTTGCGGCCGGGACGCTGCGACCAAGGCTTGAGCGGAATGAACCCCGAGCCGGTATACGGCGTATTCACCTGGGCGAGCAAATTCAGACCCGTGATGGCGAGCATGCTCTGCACTTCGGGCTGCTGCCGGACCACCGTCCGGATGTGCTCGAGCACCTGTTCGGTTCGCTGCAACGAGGCGCCGGGCGGCAGCTGCGCCACCATGAGCAGGTAACCCTGGTCATCCTCGGGCAAGAATCCGCCCGGCCGCTGCCATACCAGATACGCAAGTGCGATGACGATCGCTGCGAAGACCGCGAGCGCGACGGTCGAACGGCGGATGGCACGACGCACGGCGCCCGTATACTGCTTCGTGGCGCGGGCGAAGAGGCGATTGAACGCGGCAAAGCCGCGCGCAAGAAGTCCGGTCTGTTCCGTTTCCGAACGCGGCTTCAACAGCATTGCGCACAACGCCGGCGTAAAGGTGAGCGCAATGAACGCCGATATCAGCACCGACACCGACAGCGTCAGGGCGAACTGCTTATAGAATTGTCCGGTGAGGCCGCCCAGGAAAGCGACCGGAACGAACACCGCGGTGAGCACCAACGCGATGGCGATCACCGGGCTCGATACATCGGCCATCGCCGCGCGCGTCGCCTCCAGCGGGCTGAGGCCCTTTTCCTCGATCTTCTCCGTCACGGCTTCGACCACCACGATTGCATCGTCGACGACCAGGCCGATGGCGAGAACCAGCGCGAACAAGGTCAGGGTGTTGATCGAAAAGCCGAGGGCGACGAAGATAGTGAATGTACCGAGCAGCGAGACAGGTACGGCAAGCATCGGGATCAGCGTCGCGCGCCAGCTTTCCAGAAATATGAACACGACCAGCAGCACCAGCGCCGCGGCGATGAAAAGCGTGATTTCCACCTCCCTGATCGACTCGCGCACGAACTCCGAGGTGTCGAGCGGAATGGAATAGTGAATGCCCGGAGGGAAGCGCCGCGACAACAGCTCGAGCGTGGCGCGTACTTTCTTGCTCACCTCGAGCGCATTGGCATCCGGCAATTGATACACGCCGAGGAGAGCCACCGGCTGGCCGTTGAGGCGGCTCGAGCGCGTGTAGTCGGTGGCTGCAAGCTGAATGCGGGCAACATCCTTCAGGCGGACGATCGAACCGTTCTGCCCGGTTTTCAGCACCACATTCTCGAATTCTTGGACGCTCACCAATCGCCCGTGAACGGTCACCGTATAGGTCATCTCCTGTCCCGGCGGCGACGGCTCCGCGCCGACGATACCGGCCGGAGCCACCACGTTCTGTTCGTTGATGGCGTTGGCGATGTCGCCCGTGGTGACGCCGAGGCGCGACATCTTGCCCGGATCGAGCCAGATGCGCATGCCGTAGTCGCGCGCGCCATACTGCAACACCTGGCCGACGCCCGGCACGCGTGCCAGGGAATCGAAGACCTGCAAGGTGGCAAAGTTGCTGAGGAATAAATAATCGTATCTTGGATCGGAAGCCTCGATCGCGACGAAAATCAGCGGCTGCGGCTGGCGCTTGGTGATGGAGACTCCCTGGCGCAACACGTCGGGAGGCAGCTGTCTTTGAGCGATGGCAACCTGGTTCTGTACGTCAACGGCGGCGATGTCCTGCGCGGTACCGACGTCGAATGTGACGTTGAGGGTGTAGGTACCATCGTTGGAGCTGCGTGAGTCCATGTAGATCATGTTCGGGACGCCGTTTACCTGCGTCTCGATCGGCGCTGCCACCGACTGCTCGATGGTCGCGGCATCGGCGCCGGGAAAGGTCGCCGAAACCACCACCGAAGGCGGCGTGATCTGCGGAAAACGGGCGACCGGCAGCAGCAGGAACGCGATGGTTCCGGCAAGCGTTATGACGATCGCGAGCACGGTCGCAAAAATCGGCCGGTCGATGAAAAAGTTGCTCACGAGGCGCGCGGCGGCGCGGCGAGCGGTTGCGGATGAACGAGCATGCCGGGCTTGAGCTTTTGCGCGCCGTCCACGACCACGACATCGCCGGGCGCGAGACCTCCGTCCACCAGCCAATCGGCTCCCTGCTGCTGTCCCATTTTGACGTCGCGCTGCTGAGCTCTGCCCGCGCCGTCAACGATCCAGACATAGTCCTTGTCCTGCAGGTGCTGCACCGCCCGCTGCGGCAGCAGCAGTGCACTCTCGCGTTCTTGTGTCGCGACCAGCACTCTTATGTACTGTCCGGCGCGCAGGAATTGCCGCGGATTGGGAACCGTCAGGCGCATGGCGAGCGTGTCTGTCCGCGTGTCGACTGCGGCATCTACAAAGTTCATCTTTGCGGGCAGGTCATACTCGCTGCCGTCGGCAAGCAGGATGCGAAACCGGCGCTCACTGGGATTGCGCTGATCGGGCGCCCTGCCCAGTTCGCGCTGCACTTGCAGCAGCCGCTGCTCCCCGACGCTGAAGTTCGCGTACATCGGATCGGTCTGATACACGGTGGTCAGCAACGTCGTGTACGCCGTCACGACACCCCCAAGACGGCTCAGAGCGCGGCTCATAACCCCATCGATGGGCGAGCGCACCGTGGTGTAGGCGAGATTCAACTCCGCTGTCTTCACTGCCGCCTCGCCGGCCTTGACCTGGCTCTGTGCCGAGGCATCGGCGGCGATCGCCGCGTCCAACTCCCGCTCGCTGAGCGCATCCATCTCAGACAGCGGGCGCGCGCGGGCCAGATCGCGTTTGGCCTGCGCCTCGGCCGCGTGCGCCTGCGCGAGACCGGCTTGGGCTTGTGCGAGCGCCGCGGCGTAAGGCTGCGGATCGATCTCAAATAAAACCTGGCCGCGCTTCACGGGAGAGCCCTCGAGCGCCGCCTGCTTGGACAGGATCCCGGCAACCTGGGGGCGGATCTCCACCGTGTTCGAGGCTTCGAGCTGCGCCGGATAATCCTGCGTCAAGGATGTCGGTTGCGCCCGCATCGTCAGCGTCGTCACGGGCTGCGGTTGGAGCGGCGTCGCAGCTTCACGGCCACAGCCGGCCGCCAAAAGCATGGCCGATGCCGCGATCAGCGATCCGCGACGGATCCGCGGCGCGATTGAGAATGACGGGCCATGCGACACCGGCGTCGCGCCGCTCGTACACGGATCAGTGGCCAGGTGAAGCATGGGGCTGGGATGGAAATTGCGGGAGAGAAGCATAACCTGGCCGCCGCCGAAAAGTAATTGCCGGGAATCCGTGTATTGAACCCGGGGAGGCCTTGGACCCGGTTCCGGCGGGGCTTTTTTTCGTAACACTTGATATCATATCCGTCGCTATTATAAGATGTCAACTTATGCGGCCCCCCAAAGCCTCGAATACCCCCAATCCAACACCGCAGCGCACCTTTGGCTTCCTGTTGAAGGATGCCAGCAAGCTGTACGTGCAGCGCTTCGAGCAGCGCGCCCGTGAGCTCGGGCTCACCCTTCCGCAGTGCAAGGCGCTCGTATACCTCGCGCGCTCCGAGGGCATCAGCCAGGTGGAATTGGCGGGTGCGGCGGAAATCGAGCCGATGACCCTGGTGCGCATCCTCGATCGCATGGAATTGGACGGTTGGCTCGAACGGCGCGCCAATCCCACCGATCGGCGCGCGCGACGTCTGTACCTGAAACGGAAATGCAAGCCGCTGCTGGAGACCATCGACAAAATATCGAGCGCCACCCGTGATGAAGCGTTCGCGGGGTTTTCAAGCCAGGAAGCGCAATCGCTGCTCGCCGGGCTCGAACGCGTGCGCGGCAATCTCGCCTCCCTGCAGTCGATCCCGCAGCACGCCCGCCCAAAAACCACTCAGGCCCGCATTGGCAAGTGAACATTAACCGGATGGCCACCTCATGATCGACGATGAACCCGTCACAAAGACCCGCCTTCAGCGCCTGCGCTGGCCGCTGATGATCCTCGCACCTGTGGTTGTGATCGCGGGAATTCTGTACTTCTACATCACCGGCGGCCGATATCAGAGTACCGACGATGCCTACACGCGTGCCGCCACCGTGTCGATCAGCGCGAACGTCGCCGGCCGGGTCGTTGAAGTCGATGTGCGCGACAACGAGCTCGTTCAGCGGGGTGCGACACTCTTCAAGCTGGACGACGCGCCGTTTCGCATCGCCGTCAACGACGCCACGGCACGCCTCGCCTCGACCCGCTTGCAGGTCGAATCGTTGAAATCCACCTACAGGCAGCGCCAAGTGGAACTGCGCGCGGCCCGCGACACGCAACACTTCGCGCAGACTCAATTCGACCGGCAGTCGCGCTTGGTTGCGTCCGGCATCTCATCGCGCACTCAATTCGACCAGGCGTCGCATGCACTCGATGCGGCGCGCCAGGACGTGGCCAATGTGCAGCAGCAAATTGGCGTGGCGCTGGCCAATTTGGGCGGCAACCCCGACATCGCACCGGAAAGGCATCCCCTGGTCGAGGAGGCACAGGCGGCGCTCGACCGCGCGCAACTCAATCTCTCCTACACCGTCGTCAAAGCGCCGATTGACGGCGTGGTGACGCGCGTCGAGCAACTGCAGACGGGCGACTACATTGCCGCTTCCGCAGCGGTCTTTGCGCTGGTGGCCACGCACGATACGTGGATCGAAGCGAACTTCAAGGAAGTGCAATTGGCGCACATGCGGCCCGGCCAGACGGCGACGGTGCGGATCGACCGCTTTCCGGGCAGGAAATTTTCAGCGCAGGTCGTGAGCCTGAGCCCCGGCACCGGATCGCAGTTCTCGCTGCTCCCGCCGGAAAATGCCACGGGCAACTGGGTCAAAGTCGTGCAGCGCGTGCCGGTTCGATTGCATCTGACCGGCGTGGATCCGGGTTTCTTGCTGCAGGCAGGCCTGAGCGCGGATGTGAAAGTCGACACTCAATCCCGGGACGATGCCCGTGCGAGCCCCGAGGTCGCGGGGACCGCACATTGAGCGACTCCGCCGCGCATGACCCGCTAGGCCTCGGCGCCCCGCGCCGCGTGCTCATCACGGTATCCGTCATGCTCGCGTCCATCATGCAGGCGCTCGACAACACCATTGCCAACGTGGCGCTGCCCCGGATACAGGGGTCCTTGTCGGCGACCCAGGACCAGATGGCTTGGGTGCTCACCTCTTACATCGTCGCCACGGCCATCATGACGCCGTTGAGCGGCTGGCTTTCCAGCCAGGTGGGCCGCAAGCGGGTGTTTCTGACCTCCGTTGTCGGCTTTACCCTCGCCTCGATGCTCTGCGGCGTGGCCCAGTCGTTGTCGCAAATCGTGGCAGCAAGATTGCTGCAAGGTCTGTGCGGCGCCGCCTTGATCCCCATGTCCCAGGCGGTGCTGCTCGACATCAATCCTCCGGAACGGCACGGCCGGGCGATGGCCATTTGGGGCATGGGCGTCATCATCGGACCCATTTTGGGACCGGCGCTCGGCGGCTGGCTCACTGAAAACTACAACTGGCGCTGGGTTTTCTACATCAATGTGCCGTTCGGCATTCTGGCCTTTCTCGGCATTCTCTCATCCGTACCGGAAACCGCGCTGCGCAAATCGCGCTTCGATTTCTTCGGGTTCACGGCCTTGAGCATCGGCATCGGCGCGCTGCAGCTGATGCTGGACCGCGGCCAACTGAAGGATTGGTTCAGTTCCACCGAGATCTGGATCGAAGCAACGATCGGCGTCGTCGGCGTGTACATGTTCATCGTGCACATGTTGACGACCACCGGACCGCGATTCGTGAGTCCGGCGTTGTTCAAAGACCGCAATTTCCTGACCGGCAATTTGTTCATTTTCATCGTCGGCGTCGTCCTGTTCGCCACGCTGGCATTGCTGCCGCCGCTGCTGCAGGATTTGCTCGATTATCCCGTGGTGACCACCGGCCTGGTGACCGCGCCGCGCGGCATCGGCACGCTGATCGCCATGTTTGCCGTCGGCCGCTTGATGAACAAGGTCGACTTTCGTTTGGTGATCGCGGTGGGTTTCGGCCTCACCGCTTTCTCCTGCTGGCAAATGACGCATTTCGATCTGCAGATGGACTCGAGCGCCGTCGTTTGGTCGGGAATCGCGCAAGGGCTCGGTACCGGTTTCGTCTACGTCCCGCTGGCCGCGGCGACTTTCGCCACGCTGCTGCCGGCACTGCGCAATGAGGGCACCGCGATCTTCAGCTTGTCGCGCAACATCGGCAGCAGCATCGGCATCTCCGTGGTCGAAACCCTGTTGACGCGCAACACGCAGATCGTCCACTCGGCGCTGGCCGGGCATGTCACTCCGTATATGTCCGGCCAGATCGCTTCCACCGCACCCGCCCTGGCAGGACTGAATGCGGCGGTCACGCGCCAGGCGGCGATGATCGCCTATAACAACAATTTTCAGCTGATGCTGTTTCTCTGTCTCGCCGCGGCTCCGCTGGTCATATTGTTGCGCAAGGGCACGGCCAAGCCGGCGTCCGAGCCGGCTGTCCTGGAATAATCATGCAGCATCAATCCTTGACACTGTTTACCTGCGCCTTGTTGAGCGGCTGCGTCGTGGGACCGGACTTCACCCGCCCCGCTGCACCCGCCGCGCAGCGTTATACCGCGCCGGCGCCCGCGGATGCGCGGCCCGATCCGAACAGCAGCGCGCAGCGTGCGATGCTGGGGCAGGAGATTGAAGGCAGCTGGTGGAAACTTTTTCGCTCCCAGGCGATCGACGCCGTCGTCGCGCAGGCGGTCGAGCACAACCGGACTTTGGAGGCCTCGACGGCGACGCTGCGGCAGGCTCGTGAGCTGGCGCTCGCATCCGAGGGCGCGCGCTACCCGCAGATTGGATTGACCGCCGGCGTCGGCAGACAGAAATACGGCCAGGAATTGTTTGGCGGTTCTTTTGATCTACCGCCATTCACCTACTTCGCAGTCGGTCCCACGGTGAGCTATACGCTCGATTACAACGGCGGCATCGCACGCGGCATCGAGGAGCAGCGCGCAATCGCCGAGGTGACGCAGCATCAGCTCGACGCCGCGTACCTGACCGTGACCGGGCAGGCCGTCATGCAGACCCTGGCGATTGCATCGGCGCGCGCACAGATTGCGACCGTCGAAACCATTTTGCAGCAGGATCGGGACACCTTGAAATTGGTGCAAACGGCATTCGATGAGGGTTCGGTTGCAAAGATCGATGTGGTCAGCGCGCAAAGCCAGATCGCCAGCGACATGGCGCTGCTGCCGCCGCTGCGCCAGGACCTCGCGCGCGCGCACCATGCGCTGTCAATCGTGCTCGGCCGCGTGCCGGCCGGCGAACTGCCGCCGGATCTGGAGCTGAGCCAGGTGACGTTGCCGCCGGAGATTCCGGTGAGCCTGCCCTCGGAGCTTGCTCATCGGCGACCCGACATTCTGGCCGCCGAAGCGAGGCTGCATGCGGCGACCAGCGCCGTGGGCGTGGCCGAATCGAATCTTTATCCCAAGATCCAACTGAATGGGACGCTGGGGCAGCAAGCGGTCAATGCCGGAGATCTGTTCAACAGCCACAACACGGCTTGGAGCCTGATCTCCGGGCTGACCATGCCGCTGTTCGATGGCGGCACGTTGCGCGCACAGAAGCGCGCGGCGCTCGACGCCATGCACGCCAGCGCGGCCTACTATGAGCAAACGGTGCTGGAGGCGTTCGGCCAGGTCGCCGACCTGCTCGACGCCCTGAATCATGATGCCGAACAGCTCGAAGCACAGGCGCGCGCGCAAGAGGCCGCCCAGAGCAATCTCGATCTGGCGCGCGCCAGCTATGCGGAAGGCAACGTCGGAGTCGTTCAAGTGCTGGACGCTCAGCGCACCTTCCAGCAAGCGCGCCTCGGCTATGTCCGTTCGGAGGCGCAACGCTATCAGGACACCGTTCAGCTCTTCCTTGCGTTGGGCGGCAGTACGCCAAGCGGCAGCTGAACTGGATCGACGGCCGGCGGCGATGGAGACCACGGCCGTCCCGTGCGCTCCTCGATATAGCTGCGAATCAAGCGTCGCAACACCTGGGACGGCGTCGCGTCCTCCTCCGCACAGAGTTGCTCAAACACGGTCTTTTTGCGCGGATCGACGAGAATGGTCAGGCGGGCGGTGCGCTCTTCTGTGGCCAAGCGGATTTCCTCGATGGTCAGCAACATTACAAATGTGTCGGGAAGGTTAGCACGCCGTCGATTATCATCGTATTATAATCCAATGTAACTTTGATGTGATTGTGCTATCGGCCCGCTCGCGGCCCCAACTTGCTGGTGAATTGCATGACCGAGGCGGGCCTGAAGGCGAATTCGCGCTGGCAGCTGTACGTACCAAAGCTCGTCACGATTCTGCGCCGCGGATATGGCCTCAAAGATTTCCAGCGCGACGCGGTGGCCGGCCTGACGGTTGCCATCGTCGCGTTGCCGCTCGCCATGGCACTCGCCATCGCGTCGGGTGCCGCCCCGGAGAAGGGCTTGCATACCGCAATCATCGCCGGGTTCCTGATCTCCGCATTGGGCGGTTCGCGCGTTCAAATCGGCGGTCCGACAGCCGCCTTCATTCCCGTGGTCTTCACGGTCATCGAAAAATTCGGCTATGGCGGCCTGATTCTCTGCACGCTGCTCGCGGGCCTGATGTTGATCGCCGCGGGGATCCTGCGTGTCGGGACGCTGATGAAGTTCATGCCGCAACCGGTGATCACGGGGTTCACGTCGGGCATTGCAGTCAGCATTTTCCTGAGCCAGGTGAAGGATGCCCTTGGCCTGCGCATGGGAGCGGTGCCGGCCGAATTCTTCAGCCGCCTAAGCGCCTACGCCCACCATCTGGGCGATTTCAACGCCTGGTCGGTCGGCACCGCGCTGGTGAGCGTGGCCATGATCGTGATTCTGCGCCGCTGGCGCCCTGCCTGGCCGGGCTTCCTCATCGTCGTGGGCGGCGTCACTCTGCTCTGCATGGCGTTTGGAATTCGTACCGAGACCATCGGCATGCGCTTTGGCGGCATACCCGCGGCGCTGCCGCATTTGTCGCTGCCGCACATCCCCTTGGAACGGACGCGCGAGTTGTTTCCGAGCGCTTTCACCATTGCCTTCCTCGCGGCGGTCGAATCGTTGCTTTCCGCCGTCGTCGCCGACGGCATGATCGGAGGGCGGCACCGCTCAAATTGCGAACTCGTCGCGCAAGGCACCGCGAACGTGACCTCGGCGCTCTTCGGCGGCCTGCCCGCGACCGGCGCGCTCGCGCGCACCGCCACGAACGTGCGCGCCGGCGGCCGATCGCCGGTCGCCGGCATGATGCATGCCGCGTTCCTGCTGCTCTTCGTGCTGGCACTCGGGCCGTGGCTCAGATATGTGCCCTTGGCGGCGCTCGCCGCGGTACTCGTCATCGTGGCCAGGAACATGGCGGAGATCGAAAGTTTCAAACATCTCATGCAGGGCCCGGTGGGCGATCGCGCAGTGCTGCTCCTGACCTTCACGCTGACGGTGATGTTCGATCTCACGATCGCGATCGAAGTCGGCCTGGTGCTTGCCGCGTTCTTGTTCATGCACCGCATGGCCGAAGTCGTGTCGCTCAAGTCCGACGTCTCCTTTCTCGAGGAGGGCGAAGACGCGCCCGACTCACCCGCCGAGTCCAACCAACGCGCGCAGCTCCCGCCGGGGGTCGAGGTATTTCAGGTCTCGGGGCCGCTCTTCTTTGCCGTCGCCAATCGTCTGGATGAGGTCGTGAACCAATTCCCCAAGCCGCCACGCTTCTTCATCCTGCGGCTTCGCCAGGTTCCTCTCATCGATGCCAGCGGCGCCACCGCCTTGCGCCAGCTCATCGCGCGCTGCGCGCGCGCCGGCACGCAAGTGATTTTCTCGGGCCTGCGGCCACAGCCGCGCGAGATTCTCTCGCAGATGGGAATTCATCCCAATGCGCATTTGCAACTCGCGGAGAATTTCCAGGATGCGGTCAAGCTGGCGCGATTGCCGCCCGAGGGACCCGAACCATGTTAGCTCTCAAGTCTTCTTTGCGATGATCACTTCAAGGTACTCGCCGGGGAGGACCAGCCTACCGTCCTGGGCATGCGGCGCACAGCTGGAGTATTGCGGAGTTGGCAAGACGAGTGGGCCTGTCCCGCTCCGTCCTGGCGGAAAGATTCACCGATCTTGTCGGCATGCCGCCGATGCAGTACCTCGCCAAATGGCGGACGCAGATTGCGATCGGGATTCTCAGCGACGCCAGAGCCAACATCGCATTGATCGCCGAAACGATCGGCTATGAATCCGAAGCGGCCTTCAAGAAGGGGGTCGGCGTGCCGCCGTCGGTCTGGCGCCGCCGCAGGCCGTCCTTTCGCAAAGCGGCTGGTGACCCAGCGCTTTCGCTGCCCGCCAAGCCGGACGGCCAATACTCGTCGACGCTCGAGTGAAATTCGCGGTCTAAGGACTTCGGTTGCTTCGACCGATAGTTTGTAAGATGGGTCGTCGACGATTTGCTGTTTGCGACCATCGCCATTACGACGTTAGCGGGCCTGCAATCGAATGGCACCATCTATCCGAATAGTCTCACCGTTCAGCATGGGATTCACGAGAATATGCTCGACTAACGCTGCGAACTCGTCAGGATTTCCCAGCCGACTGGGGAAAGGTATCTGCTTTCCAAGCGCATTCTGCGCCTCCAGCGGCCACTGTTGCACCATTGGAGTTGCAAATGGCCCGGGCGCGATCGTCATCACGCGAATGCCGGAGGACGCTAATTCTCGGGCCATGGGCAGCGTCATTGCCACAATTGCACCTTTGGACGCCGCATACGCCACCTGACCAATTGATCCGTCAAATGCAGCGATCGAGGCCGTCATGATAATCACGCCTCGTTGGCCCTGGGCATTCGGCGCATTCAGTTGCATCGCACTTGTTGCCGCCTTGACCATGAGAACCGTGCCAACCAAATTGATCTCAACTACTTCGCGAAAGGCCTCTCCAGTCATTGGACCGGCTTTTCCGACCAAACGGGTTGCCTTGAAGGTACCTGCGCAATTAACGGCTGCGTTAATTTCGCCTAGAAAACCAAGAGAGCGCCTGACGGCATCGTCAACGGCAGACTCATCCGTAACATCCGTAGCGACAAATAATGCATGCTCACCAAGGCTCTGCGCGGCGGATACACCCTTCGCCACACTCGTATCGAGAATCGCGACAATGCCTCCTGCTCTTACTATCCTAGTGGCTACCGCAAGACCCAGCCCGGATGCGCCACCCGAAATCAAGGCTCGGGCTTGGTGAAGTTGCATTACCTGGGTGTCCAATGGGAAAGTACCGGATCCTTAAGGAAGAAAATCGGACTGTTCGACAATTTTTCCGCCTCGGAGCAGGAAAAAGCCGATCACGGCGCTTCCTTTGGTTGCCCTACCATTAATTATGGCGCCATCTGTGCGAGAATTAATGACGACCGGACCTTTTGCGCAGCTGCTTGTAATCTTGATATCGAATCGCGCGCCCTTGCTCAAATAACCGTCGAATGCCGCGATCAATGCGGGCATTCCTCGAATCGGCGGCTTTCCCTCTTGGAGACGTACAATGCAGTCATCCGAAAAGAATGACGCTTGTTTAGCACCAGTGGCGTCCGACGCCGCCCATCCCTTCATAAACTTATCTACAATTCCAAGATTCGTCTTTTCATTTACCGCGATATCCGCAGCATCCGATTGCACCGCCACGCCCGCCAATTGCATTACAGTGAAGGCACCCACTACCAGTTGTCGGCGTGTGAGTGCTACAGAATTATCCATTTAGCGTCCCCTTTTATGAGCCAATATGATGAAAACCTCGCTGCCGGCGCCCAGCAGCGCTACAGCAGGACAATTGCTGAAGTCAGCGCCACCGCAATGACGATGCCAACGGATAGGCGCTGCCAAGAGGCAAATATTGGATTGCTGGCACGCTCCCGCGCAGTCTCCAAGATCTCGGCGCTACCAGTGATCATCGGAGTTATTAAATTGCGCCTTAGGACAATCAGGTAGTAAAGGACCGCAGCGATGTGTGCGCAAGCAAAGACCAGCAACACGTTGAACACCGTGTGATGCAGATGCGCAATTCGCCGCCCCAAATCGAATGGCACAAAAGTGGATAGGGGCCCAGAATCCAGTCCATCGATGTCGACTGAAAAGAGTCCCAAGCCAACCTGCAGCAACATTAAAGATATCAAGATCAGAACCGACCAACCGCCGATAGGGTTGTGGCCTATGTCCATATGCTGCGTTTTTCGCACCAAGGAGGCGCACGCGTAATTGATCAACGAGCGGGGACCACGCAGGAAGGACCCGAATCGGGCCGTGCTACTTCCGCAAATTCCCCAATACAACCTAAAGATCAATAACGCCAATAGTAAGTACCCAAGTCTGTCATGCCAGTTCAACATGTGAAAGTGAGCGGTTGCCCACAACGCGAGCAGCAACAACACTACCAGCCAGTGCGCTAGCCGCGTTGGCAAGTCCCAGATCTTGATCTTCGCGCGAAGCGTGCTGGCCATATCTCGGGATTTAGTTTCAGATGAGGAAAGGCTGTTACCGGAAGCTAGGTTGATTTCGGGCTCCAAGAGTCGCATCGACCATTTTCGTTCACGCTGCCGTTAAGTATCTGACAACGCCCGCAGGGCTTATCACTGCCTGCTGCGAAAAAAGCGCAACCAGCGCACTTTTGTTGTCTGTCAGGCGAGGCTTCAACATAGTGAAGCGAATCACGCAGGCCGCTTTGTTCGTTATCCGGAGTGCACGAGGAGTCTGCCATGGCGTGTCTGAGAAACTGCGGCCCGAGCAAGCACAACGTTGCAACAGAACCTATCACGCGGCGCCGCGATTTCCGGTTAGGCCAATCATTATTCATGGACATGTTTTTCACCTCGCTGATATTCCTCATTGCGCTCTGCGTTTGACGCGTTCCAATTCAAGATCAATGGCTTGCGAAAATTCTGCCAATGGAACCGCACCGCTTAATTCAATGCCGTTGATAAAAAAGGCCGGGGTGCCTTCCAAATCAAGCCTTTCCCCGTCATCCATATCCCGTTTCACGGCGCTCGCATAGACATGTTGATCGACGCAATGCTGAAACCTTTCGGCGTCCATTCCCAACTGCGCGGGCAATCCAGCGAGGGCACGTTTACTAATTTCGGTTTGGTGCTCAAACAAATAGTCATGAAATTGCCAAAACTTTCCCTGAGCTGCCGCGCACCGAGATGCTTCGGCCAACGATTGCGCTCGCGGATGAAAACTCAAAGGAAAATCTCGGTAGGCTAGCCGTATCTGCGTCCGGTACTTGGATAGCAGTTGACGCACGGTATCCTCGGCGCGCGCGCAATAAGGGCATTCGAAATCAGAAAACTCTACAATGGTAATCGCTGCGTCCTTAGCTCCGCGGACCCGATCCGGATCCACTGCCACCGACGCCCGCGGCGGCGCAAGCAGGATCACAACGTTTGCCTTTCCCCTGAGTTCCGCGACATATGCATCGTAGGCTTGGCGTCGACGCGAATCGTAGAGAAAGTCAGCAATTTGGCTCCGCACATCGTCAATCGGCTTGCCGATACGGTCTTTGACACCAAGATAGTAGCTCTGTATCTCCTCCGGTGTGGGCGGAGCGAGCATTGAATACACGCGATCATCCAAAAGCCTATCTACGGATAATTTGCTAGTTTGAGATTCGCGTTGCAGCAAACGCTCTGCGACCAACCCATACAGCGTTTCTTCTTTCAGTGCATACACTTTCTTGTCCAGCGCACGAAGCTCACCTGCTGCGCGCTGATAAACTTCGCCAGCCGAAATCGGCTTGCCATCCACAATCGCCAACGGCTCTGCGCTCGGAGAGCTTGCGGTACACGGCCCGGCAACCATCCAAGACACGATCACAATGGCGAGATAAGAGACCTTCAATCGCGCCCTCCTTGCTTACCGCTCATCAACGCGGCTATCTCAGCGTCGGAGAATCCCCCTTCATGCAACACGGCGAGCGAATGCTCGCCGAGCTTTGGTGGGGCAAGCCGGAATGAAGAACTGCTAGCGTCAATTGGTATGCGCAAGAGCCCAAGTGGGGCCTCTGAATCGAGCGATGCAGCAGGCAGGAATAGACTACGTTCGAGTGCGACAGGCATTTCCAGAGCTTCGCCCAATGTATTGACTCGGCTGACCGAGATGCCCGCCACGGATAGTGCGAGCATCCAGTGATTCACCGAATTGGAGGAAATTCGCCCAGCAACCAGTCCATCAAGTGCTTTACGATTCGCGACACGATCTGTCACGGTTTTGAACCGGGGATCGGCCGCAATTGCAGGAACCGACAATGCCTCGGACAACCTTGCAAATTGCGCATCCGTTGCAGTTGCAATCATGATTTCACCGTCAGCGGCGGCAAAAACACGGTAAGGAGCGGCGCTGGGAGCGCCAGACCCAAGCTTCCCTGGCAATTCGCCCGTCGCCATATAACCGAGGAGTTGATGGGACATCAAATTGAAGGCAGCATCGAGCAATGAAGCATGCACGTGCTCGCCGATTCCGCTTTTCTCGATGCGAACCAGCGCGGCCATAATTCCAACGGTCGCCCACAGGCCAGTGGACAAATCAAGAACCGAGGGCGCCAGTCGCACCGATGCTGTTTCGGGGTGACCCGTAAAGCTCATCATGCCCGAAGCTGCTTGTACGAGAGCGTCATACCCTGGCATTGTCGCGCCAATCGGCCCATCGCCAAAAGCCGATATGGAACATAGCGCGATCTTCGGGTTCGACACCCTAAAGTTGCCAAAGGTAAGCCCCAATTCATTTGCGACGCCGGGGGGGAAACTTTCAACTACGACGTCGGCGGACGCGGCGAGTTTCAAAACAGCGCTGCGCCCCTCGGCGGTTTTAAGATCGAGAACGACACTTCGCTTGTTGCGATTCATGGCCAAGAAGACGGTTGCTTGTTCGTGCCATCGTGGCGGTAGCGAGCGGGTGTCATCTCCACCCGGGAAACGTTCTATTTTTATGACATCGGCGCCCAAATCGCCCAATACCATCGAAGCATAGGGACCCGCAATATTCGTACTAAGATCGAGTACGCGCAGCCCCGCATAAGTCTCGCCAAGCGTCACCCGGACACCATCCGCTTTTGCTCGCGCTCCGGAGTCCAAAGAATTTTTGTGGTTTGCACCACTTTCACGGTGTCCACGCCGTCGAGTGCGGTCAGCACATCGCGAATGTAATTGCTAAGCGCCGAAAAGTGAACGCATCCCGGGTCAGTCAGGCATAAGGTAATGTGGACGTGCCGTTCCGCGACCACGATCTCCTCGATCAATCCCATCTCACAAATATTGATCGATCGTCCCATGGCAATTCCGCACGGTTCGGCGATCGTCGCAAGCCGAGACAAGATCAAATCATGAAGAGCAGATTGCGTCATGCCTCTTTTCCGAGGTCTCGAATTCTACTCCAGGGTCCGGCGTGTCCGAGACGGCGTTGGCGCGCAAAATCATCATTTGAGACACTCCCCAATAACTGATCGGGAACGATATTGTGCAGACGCAGCGCGTTGAACCCGAGGATGTTGCTGCGATCGAGGTCGGTCAAAGGTTTCAATCCGAACTCGGCGACGGATTCCTCTGGGAATTGATAGTCACAAAATGCCTCGAGTATTGGAGCCGGGTGCGCGAGATTGTTTCCGCTGGCAAACAAGAGTCGTTCTGATCCGCAGCGCCTGATAAGCTTTCCAAGGATCATTGCAAAGACTCGCGGTTTCACGAGAATATAGGAAAAAGTCGTCTCAAGCGTGAGATAGAGATTTGGATGGGCTTCGAGCAACTCCAGCGTCTCGTCCAGAAATGCAGCTCCGCCGTGTACTATTTCAAATGTCAGATCAGGAAAGCGTGCCAGCGGGGAATCCAAATCGTCGACTCGAAATGCATCGCGCGGCGCCGGCGCCAACCAAAGCGCTTTGTGAATGGCCACATGGCGAATACCCAGTCGTCGAGCAGCTTCGAGAAGCGGTGTTGCGTAGTCCGCTCCATCGAGTCTCCAACCCTCACCAATGCCTCCGTAAAAAAAAGCAGGATACAGCTTCAGGCCGTCCACGCCGAGCTCCCCCACTTGGCGCGTCAGCTGTTCGATAGCAGTGTGCACGAGGGGAGTATCTACGGTGGCGTACAGTTTGAACCGGTTTGGGTATCGGTCTCGGCAAGCCGCGGCTACGTAAGGATCGGTTACATAGCTCAGCGCGAAGCCCAAATTCGGCAGTGAGTGAATGATCGCCATATCAACAGAACTTTCCACAAATTCGGCCTGCGCAACAGTTTCGAAGCCGATATCCGTAAAAAACTCGCGGCGGCTGAGTACGTATTCCTTGTGTGCGGGATCGACCGATAACTGATGGGCGGCGTACACTGCCTCGAGCTGAGCTTCGGCCTCAGGGTTCTGATTCTCTACGCCGAGGTTCCACGGATGAACTACCGCATCAACAACAATCTTGTCACCGATCATTTCGGACCGTCCCGATCCTTCTTATTGAATACCGGAACTCGTTTTTCTCGGGCGGCAGCAACTCCTTCTCTGAGATCATCGCTATACGTCAGGGTCGCCGCGGCCCAGAAACTGGTGTTCATCGAACTCGCAAGGTCCATATGCCAACTCTGACGCAATTGCTGCTTAGTCGCCTCAAGTGCCAACCGGGGCCTCTCCGCGATTCGAGCCGCCAACCCGATGGTCTCACTCATAAGTGATTCGGGCGACGCGACCCGATTGACCAATCCAATTTGTAGGGCTCGCTCCGCGTCTATAATATCTCCCGTGAGCGCAAGCTCCGCCGCCATGCCGGAGCCGACAAGGCGCGGGAGAAAATAGGTCCCCCCGTTGCCTGGGTTTAATCCCAGTTTTATGTAGCTCTCTCCCATTTTTGCATTTGCGGACGCAATTCTTAGATCGCATGCGAGCGCCAAATCAAGTCCTCCGGCTGTTGCGCCACCGTTTATCGCTGCGACTACCGGCATGCGGCAGGCGACCAGTTTTTGCGTGACCGGAAAGAGAATCCTTGCATTATAGGGCTCTTGCGTTTGGGCGTGTCGGTCCTGAAGAAATTTCTGAAACTCCACGAGATCCGCGCCCGCGCAGAACTGCTTCCCCGCACCGGTCACCACGAGAACTCGAACAGATAGGTCGGATTCCAATCGCTCAACAGCGGTCAACAACTCTCTCGCCATTTCCGGAACGACGGAGTTACCGCGGTCGGGCCGATTCAAGGTGATTAGCGCAACGCCGTCGGCAGCGCTATCCACAAGGATGGTCTCGTAACCCACAGGCGTCCTCATTTGGCCTTGGCTAAAATTGTCGCAACGGCCAGCGCGTAGGAGCCTTCTAACCACCCGCCGCCATTCACCGCCATGGCAATTTGCGGAGACTGCAGTTGTCGAACCCCTGCGCGACCCAGCAATTGGTCCACCAGTTCGACGATCTGCGCGCACCCGGTGGCGCCAAGCGGGTGGCCACGACTAAGCAAACCACCGCTGGTGTTTACGGGAATTCTCCCGGTAATTGCCGTATCTCCGCGGCGGATCATTTCGGCTCCCTCGCCTTCGCCGCATAGTCCGATCTCATGATATTGCTGAAGTTCTGCAGGAGCCGCGGCGTCATGAAGCTCGATCAAGTCGAAGTCTCGCGGACCCACCGCCGCCTTTTTGTAGGCATCGAGCGTTGCATCATGTGCGGGACATCCCGATGCGCCCGAAGCAATGCGTGAAGCCAATATCTCCACAGCACCCGCACCATTGCGCCGAGTGTAGGAATCCGAACAGAGGACCAACGCAGCCGCGCCATCCGTCGTCGGAGAGCACATGGGCAGCGTTAGCGGTGCCACGATCATCCTGCTGCAAAGAACTTCCTCGACTGTCTGGGGTTTTCTCAAATGAGCTAGTGGATTGTGTACCGCATTTTCGCGATTCTTCACCGCAACGAGAGCAAAATCACGCGGGGTCGCACCGTATTGATCAAGATAGTTCTGCGCCACCGCTGCGTAGAAATCCATAAGCAACGAATGGGTTGAATCCCCTGGTACGAATTCACCAATTTCCCCGATGTCGGTTGATCCTCTCAATGCATTAAATGGGCGATCGCGATCATCGTGATTGAGCTGCTCCGCTCCCACCACGAGCGCGACCTCAACACTGCCACTTGCCACGGCCTCCACGGCCAAACTTAGCGCCGAGCCACCGGATGCACACGCATTCTCAATGTTGACTAGCGGGACAGTGGCCAGAGCGTGAAAACGCAATGCCACCTGCCCTCGAATCATCTCCTGTTGTGATACAACTCCGGCAGCCGCGTTCCCAAAGTATACTCTCGAGACACTTTTGGCATCGATATTCGCATCTAGCAGCGCCTTATCGATCGCTTCGACCGCAAGGCTGCGCACGCCCTTGCCAACGTGTTTTCCGAACGCCGTCATCCCGACGCCCGCGATGAATACTCGACTCATTGGATGCCGTCCTGGCGAGATACTTGTCCGCCTCCTATTCGGCTGGAAAGCCCCTGCCAATATCGTTCGCGCACTTCCCGACGCATTATTTTCCCGTAGCCACTCACGGGTAAGGTATCGACAAAATCTATTGATTTCGGTTTCTTATAGCCGGCTATATGGCGTCCACAGTGTGCAATCACTTCTTCTGCAGTCAAGGAAACGCCGGCCTTCGCGACAATGACTGCGTGGACCGCCTCGCCCCAATATGCATGGGGAACTCCAAGGACAACGACACTTGCCACGCCCGGATGCTGAATAATGACTTCTTCCACCTCGCGCGGATAAACGTTATTGCCGCCACTAATGATCATGTCCTTGGCTCGATCCAACAGAAATAGGAACCCTTGGTCGTCGAAGTACCCGACGTCTCCGGTATGCAGCCAGCCGGCGCGAAGAGCTTCCTCCGTCGCCACAGGATCTTTCCAATATCCCGGCATGACCACATCACCCCGCACAACGACCTCGCCAACTTCGTTGGGCCCCAATGGCGCGTCATTTTCTCCAACGCACATAGCTTCAACGTCGGTTCTGATTTGACCTGCAGAACCAATACGAGGATCGTCGGCCTTCAAAAGAGCCACAAGCATGTTTCTATTCAAACCGGTGATTGTGATCGGCGCCTCGCCCTGTCCGTAGACCTGTGTGAACACAGGACCGAATGTATCTATTGCGTTTCTCAGATGCTCGACATAGAGCGGGGCACCGCCATAACAAATCGCCTTCAGCGACGACAGATCAAATTCGTTCGGCGTGAATGCTTCCAGCATCTTTATAATTTGCGTCGGGGCGAGAAAGGCGATATGAGACACTTTGTAATTCTGGATCGTCGAGAAAAGGGCCTTGGGATCGAAGCTGGGACTCGGAGAAATCACATTGGTCGCCCCGCGTGCAACGGCGGGTAATGCGACAATACCGCTGCCATGCGACATTGGAGCAGCATGCAAAACGGTCTCACCTGGTTGAATGTTGTATACGTCCGCCAAATAGTTCATGACGACAACCCGCACCATTCGATGATTCCAAATTGCGCCTTTTGGTCTCCCAGTCGTTCCTGAGGTATAAAAGAGCCAGCAAATTGCGTCCGGCGAAACGTCGGCACTGGTCGACAAGCTTTCCTGAGGCTCGAGCAGTGCGGAATAGGGCAAAGCGCCTTCCGCCCGCGACATGCAAATGCGCAAATTGAGCCCGGCAAACTCAGCGGAGTTGGCAGCGATGCTTTCCTGATATTCTGAGCCGAATATCAGGGCCCGCGCGTCCGAATTCTGAACGATGTATGCAATTTCACGCACGTGCAGTCGCGCGTTTATGGGCACTACCACCAGTCCGGCTGCAAAGCAGCCATAAATTAGTTCGAGAATCGCCGGGCTATTTGCCAGGCAAAAAGCAATACGGTCACCTGGCTTACAATCCAGTGCTCGAAGATTTCCGCCGATCGCCAGCGCACGCTCGCGAAACTGTTTGTAGGTCCAGACCACATCGCCATGAACGATCGCGGCGCGATCCGGATATTGTCGCGCTGCTTTGTCCAAAAAAGCGAAGCTATTCATCTTGGACCACGAGGTTAGGCACGCCGAAATGTCGCGCATGGCCTATGTGCGATCTGTGCCGCTGACTGAGGCACAAACTCGACCGCGTCGTCGCATTTGTAGGAGGCCCAGTCGCGCGCCTCATCGGGAGCTAGCCGGGCCAAGAGTTGGACGCCTTCTTCCAACTTGATCACGCCAAGTGCATAAGGTAAGTCGCTTTCGAACCCTTGAGGTGCACCCAAACGCAAAACCGTGAAACTATGGAGTTGTCCTCGGCCGCTGACTTTTTGCCAGCCAAGGTTTTCCGACTGACAAAATGGGCAGGCGTAACGTGGGTACATATTTAGCTTGGAACACTCATTGCATTTCTGAACGATCAGCTGGCCTCTAGCCAGACTATCGCGAAATGCACTCACAATTGCTGTCACACTCATTGTTGCTTTCCCATGGAAAAGCGCTCCAGCAAAAGAATCTGCGCATCCATGTAACTTCCTCCGGTACCGCCGATTATGGCTCGCTCGCAATCCTTGATTTGGCGATCAAATCCAGCACGGTGCAGCAGTTGTCGGACGCCCTCGACCAGCAGAGCGGTTCCGCCCCCGACGCCCGTATGGCCCGCCGATAGCAGCCCACCGTTCGTGTTGATGGGAAATTTGCCTATTGCTGGATCGCCATTTCCCGCAGCAAACCAGCGCGCACCTTCGCCGCGTTCGCAGATCCCGATGCCTTCGATCGCAATGGCAGTCACCGCTGCGTAGCTGTCGTAGATTTCGGCAAAATCCGCGTCCTCAGGCCCCCACCCAGATTGCTCCCAAGCTCGTGCTGCTGCGATCGGCCATCCCAAAACCGCGAGATCCGCTTCCTGTCCGACACTGTAGTGGCTCACACAGCCACCCGAGCCCGCAACCCTAACACCTGCTTTGACTCCCCGTGCCTTAGCGTACTCATTGCTGGTGACCACGAATGCGACCGCCCCGTCGGCCAACATTGGACATTCCATGGCATGCAGCGGATCCGCGATCATGCGCGATGCCAGGACCTGTTCCACCGTCAAGGCCTTTCCGCGATACATGGCGTTGGGATTTAGTTGCGCCCACTTGCGTAGCGTCACACAAATGGAGGCCATTTCGGCTGCCGACGAGTTCGACGCATGCATATAACGCTGCGTGATAAGCGCACCAATTGCATTGAACTGCAGGCCCGTCGGCAGTTCCCATTCGCCGGGAATGCCGTTCTTGCTGAGCATCGTCACCATTTCGGCCAGATTCGCTGAGCCCCACCGTTCGCACTGAAGAACCAGCACGACTCTTGCGTGACCAGCAGCAATAAGGCTCGACGCAACCCGCACCGCGTTGTCACTCGTTGAACCGCCCGAATGAATCATAAAGCTCGACTTCGTATTCCCATTGAGGCCAAGCTCTTCAACCAGCCGCGAGAAAACCAAATCCGCTTGGTCGTCAAAAGAATGCAGATTCGGAATGAGTAAAATGGTGTCGACTTCCTTGGGAATCATTCCAGCGTCCTTCAATGCCAATAACGCGACACGGGTCAGATCGCCAATAAATGATCGTTCCGGATATCGTCCGGACGGCAATTCGCCTACGCCCACAAACAGAGGGTCATTGGGCTCATTTGCCGCAACTCGAAGCGGCCAGGTGTCCGGCATTTACTTCTCTCCGATGCTTTTGCTTCGAGCGAGCATGATTTGACGAAAACTCATCACTTCTTCCTTTCGTTGATTCAGTACCGAGTAGTTCACGGCAATTTCTCCGTACTTTGGATTTTTTCCTGAAGTGAGATCAACTACCGTGGCGCTTACTCTTATTGTGTCGCCGGCAAAGACCGGCTTTCTTGCGCGAAGCTCTTGTATCTCCACCAAAGCCGTAATGGCATCCCCGTAGAAACCGCTCAAACCCACCAATCCGACAGCGATCGCGAACGTCAACGGGCCGTGCGCTATGCGCGCACCGAACCGATGCGCCCTTGCAAATTCGTCATCGATATGGAGGGGATAGAAATCTCCGGTCAGACCCGCAAAGTTTGTAATGTCTCCAACGTCAATCGTGCGGCCACGCGTGATCATGCGATCGCCTAAAGTAAAATCTTCGAAGCACTTCGAAGTGGGATCGAAAAATTCCCGTGTCGGCGACACAAATTACCTCGTAACAATCATTTGTTTATCATTTGAGCAAAAAGGATCGAATTTGCATAACTGCCCATTTCTTCAGATGGTAGAAACCCGTTCCACAGCGAGCAGACCGTTGAGCAGCGTATCGGCCATCGTCTCGCCCAGCTGATCCGGGGTAGCGGGTCCATTTGCCGAATACCACTCGGGTGTCCAGTTGAGCGCGCCAAGAATACTCAGCACCGCGATGCGAACATCGAGGTCCTTGCTGAATTCTCCGCTCTTCACGCCGTCTTTCGCGATCCTAATAAATGCTTTTTCGTAGCGCCGCCTCTTTTCCACGGCTGCGGCGAGATTGACTTCGCTCAAGAAGCGCCATTGATGAAAGACCACCAAGGACTTCTGCGGATTCTGTGCGACGACGGCGATATGCGCCTTGATTGCGGATCTCATGCGTGCTCGCGCCGATTTATTCGACAAGGCTAGCGGTTCGACTGCATTTAGAAAGCTTCGGATGCCGGAATCAACAATCTCGACCAACAGCGTTTCCTTGCTTTCAATGTGTGCATACAAACTCCCGGGTAGAACACCGACTTCCTTCGCAATGTCGCGCATTGTGGTACCGGTATAGCCCATTGCACCGAAAAGGTTCATGGCCGTATCTAGGATCAGGGCTTGCCCACGCGAAAACTCTGCGACACCATTTTTGGCCGTTTGCGTCCCGAGCGGCTTTCCGCGACTACCGCTCGGCCGTCCCGCTCCCAATGCAAATTTCTTGTTGTTTCTCGCTGCCATCATCCTTAACTCCACTAGTACCGGCCTTGAAGACAAATGCTAGAGTCCCATTTCTTTTGCGATAATGCTTCTCTGAATCTCGCTAGCGCCCCCACCCACCATTCCGTGTTTGGCCTCTCGAAAATAGCGCTCCATATCGAATTCCGGCAATTGCGAGTATCCACCTAAAGCCTGCATACCATTGAAGGCGGTCTTATATAGGGCTTCTGCGGCAAACACCTTCGCCATGGACACTTCCTTTGTGGCAACGCGACCGCGCGCCAGGGCAGCTGCTGCCGAATAAACTAGCAAGCGGGCAGCCGTTATGTCGATCTCGTTATCCGCCATACGGTGCTTCAAGACCTGGAAAGAAGAGAGACTGCGCCCGAATGCTTGTCGGTCCTTTGTGTAGCGAATTGTATCATCCAGAGCCGTTCGGGCATTGCCGACTTGGGATGCGGCAATGCTGAGCCGCTCCAAGTTCAGGTGCTCCCCAATGTACTGCCATCCCTTTCCGACCTGCCCGAGCAGGTTTCCCACGGGAATTCGCAAGTCCTCCATGAAGAATTCCGTCGTCCCAAGGCTCCGACGGACAATAGTGTCCATCTTCTTGATTTTTAACCCGGCGGTGGTATTTGGCACCAGAAACACGCTAAACCCGTCGTAGCGGCCCGTGCCGGTGCGCGCCAGGATCGCAATCGTGGCATTGGGCAGGTGGGCGCCGGAACACCAGACTTTATTCCCATTTAAAACCCACTCATCACCATCCAGATGTGCGGTCGATCTTGCCCCGGCCGCGTCGGAACCGGATTGAGGTTCGCTTATGGAAATCGAGAATTTGGCGTCGCCCTTCAGAAAGGGTACGAGAAAGGTCTGCTTTTGCTCCGCCGTACCATGCCTTGATATGTTCGTGGCGGTAAACATGGACGTCATGATGCAAGCGGCCGTATCGAGGCTGTATTTCCCGATTGCCTCGCAGAAAATCGCAAACATGATCGGATCCGCTTCTTGGCCACCCTCTGTTTCCGGGAGGAGGAGTCCGAGCCAACCGAGATCGGCCATTTTGCGGTAGATCTCTTCCGGGAATTCGCGGTTTTGATCATGCTCGCGCGTATATTTTCTACCGACTTCTTTTTCCATAAAATCATGCACGACGTCGTGCCACATTCTTTGTTCATCGGTAAACTCGAAATCCATGGCGATCCCCGCAATTATCCCGTGCAAGCCGCATGACCAGCATCACCGGTATGCTGAAACAAATAGTTGTTAAAGTCGAGCCGTTTGTCCTGCGAGAGCGCCCAACTTCTGCCGTCTTTCGTGCCGCCCTCGTGGCACAGGCACTTTGGCGAACATTCGGCCAGTCCTTATCGGCTTGGGCGATACACCAGAGAGGACTTATCTAGAGGGCCCCGCCCGGCAATACCTCGTGCCATAACGCTCTAACCGCTGAAGTTATTGGATCGGTCGCGACGCTGCATCGACTATCCAACAACATGGTGGCCCGATTCTGTTCTGAGTAAGGCGGCCATGTCGGGCCATCCGGAAGGCTCGGCATCCCGGTTTTCGCAAACGCGACGCAGGCGGAGCTTGCCTGTCGCGCCAGCCGGGTGGCCTCGGGAGATCCATGCGTCATGACCGGCATCACGTCGACGTTGTTGGTAAAGAATGGAATTTCCAATCCATGCGTAGCCCCCAGATTGCCGTCAAAGGCTGGGCTCTGCCAGTCAAAGCGGTACATGTACACCGGCGCAGCCGCCAATTGGGCTTTGCGTTCGGCCAAAACCACGGAGTTCGCTCCCATGACTGCATCGGTACTGATCTGCACCAGCAATTTTGTTGGTGATAAATTCGGATACGCGGTTTTGTATACCTTCAACACGCGCTCGGGATCTTTGGGAGCCAGCGTTTTCACACGTGCGTTAAGACCGACCTCATCCAAGGCAAACAACTGCGGATCCTGAAATTGAAAGAAGGTCCCTTCGTTCTTGTTGTATCCAACCATGACGGGAACGCTTGCCGATAGAGGCGTCGCAACCGGATCGAACATATTCTTCGGGATCACGTCGCCGTCCAGCACTGGGCCGTAAGATCCCGCTAGTGTGTGCGGCACAGGCGGATCGAGGGGGAAAAAACGATTCGAGGCAGCGAGCGCTTGCACCTCCAGCATAAAGGGCAAGGAAACTTTCATTAAATCCAAATATTTGGATTTATCAAGGCCCATACGCCGCAGATAGCGGACGGTCAGTTCACGCGACTCGATGGGAGTACGTACTGATAGCCCCGGACCACTTTCGATGATGGCTTTGTGAAACAATCCCTGCGCTGAGGGCATCCCGAGAAGCGTCGATATTTTGAAACCCCCGCCAGACTCACCAAACAAGGTAACACTCGAGGGATCTCCTCCAAAATTTTCAATGTTGTCGCGGAGCCATTCCAGCGCAGCAACCAGATCGAGCATTCCAGCATTTCCCGAATGCGCGTAGCGCTCATCGCCAACCCACGAAAGATCAAGGAACCCGGCGCAGGCCAATCGGTGATTAAGACTTACATAAACAACGTCGCTTTCCAACGCCATGTTGCGTCCGCGGTACATCGGATAGCTGCCACAACCGCTGGTAAAGCCCCCGCCGTGTATTCGAACCATCACGGGCCTTTTGTGATGGCCGGCAGTGGCCCGGGGAGCCCAGATATTCAGAACCAAGCAGTCCTCCCCAACTGGACCAATATCATCTGCGCCAAAATAAAAAAACAAACCAATTTCCCCGCCAGACCCGCTCATTTGTGGAGAGCGAGATCCCCATCGGGTTGCGTCCCGGATTCCTTGCCAGTGTTTTGGTTTTTTGGGCGGCATAAATCGGTTTGGCCCCGACGTGTCGTCTCCATACGGCACTCCAAGGAATGTTCTAATCCCATCCTTCGTTTCGGTACCGCGCACTTTCCCATAAACTGTGTCGGCGATTGTTTCACGCTCATGGAGTGCCGACGCTTTGGCGGCTGATTTCTTCGGCCCTGCGTCGCTGGCAACCGCAACGGCAGCAGTTGATAGTCCCGCAATACCGGAAAGAAGGCGGCGTCGATTGATAACCGTATTGATTTCACCTACTGCGCTCATGCTACCGACTCCTCGCTTTTGTGCCTCAGTTGCCAATTGAGATCGCTGCCCAGCGTCAAGGCAGTCCTCCCTGGTGGTTACTTGAAGCTAACTCTTACGCCCGCTGTGTAATAACGACCGATCGGGTCTTCCCATGCTTCCCCGCCAAAGCCAAGGCCTGAGCCGATTTGGATATAGGAAGGTGTACCTCGAAAATCAGGCACGTTGTTGGTTGCGTTCTGTACATTGGCATAAAGCTCAACCTTGGCTGTGCCGGCGCTATGAAAAGTATAGCTTCCGTTAAGGTTCAGATAAGTGTGTGATGGCAGCGTGTTGTTATCAATAAAGACACCTTGGGCATAAAGGACATTCACCAGACGGTGGTCCAAATATCGCGCGTTGATTCCCAACGAGAAGGGTCCTTGATTAAAGGTTGCCCAAGCAGAACCGTTCCACAACCCATACTCGGGCGCCACGTTGGTGGCGGGAGCACCGGGCACCTGTTGGACGTAGTAAGGCATATAGGTCCAGACGGTCCGGAACGTCATATTGGCGGCGCCAAGCGCAATCCTATAACTCGTCTCTAGATCGACTCCTCTCGTCGCCAACTGCGTGTTATTTACTACCGGCAAGTCCACGCTCGTAATCGTTGCACTGCTGCCGGTGATGAGCGCGCACGAAGATGCCACATGCTGCAGATAACAAGAGTCCAGTACTTGTTGGACCGTTCCGACGCTGGCTATTGCGCCTTTAATTTTGATGTTCCAATAATCCGCGGAAACGGACAATCCATGCGTCCAGGTCGGCGAGTACACCACTCCAAAAGTATAGGTGTCACCAGTTTCGGGCACTAAAGCGCTATTACCAAGCGTATATCCCTGGACTGGGATTTGTACCCCAGTTCGATTATCGACGGCGGAGCCGATCGTCGTCAGCGATCTCGGATTGTAGAGATCTTGCGGAGTCGGCGCATGAATGTCGTGAGAGTATGTCGCGCGAAGCCGCACATCCTCAATTGGTTCGTAGTTGACGCCGAACTTGTAGGTTGTAGCAGGGCCGCTCGGGTCATAGTGCGTTTCACGAACAGCCAAATTCATGTTGAGGTCATATACCCAGGGCTTGCCCTGAACAATTGGCGCATCAATTTCCGAAAATATCTCGCCGACCTTTTCGTTGCCGCTGTAGGTGGCCCAGCCACCGGTCATGAACTGCCCTGGCTGGCCGATTCTCCCTGGAGGAACTCCAGCGATCCCGGAAAAATCTGGAATGCCAGTGCCGTCCGAACTGCCAACCTGATCAAAACCCAGATAGCGAGCTTCCACACCGGCCAAGCCAATGACCGGTTTGTTCGACCAAAGTGAGAACAGCGGTGTCTGTGTCGAGAATCCTACATTGTACTCAGGCAACGTCGCGACTCTCTGATTAGGCACACCGGTCACATAGTTGTAGGCCGCCGGAGAGATGTTCCCCGCACCCAAAACATTGATTGGAACGCAGCCCGGATTCTTTCCGTATAAGAGCGTCGATTGACAGACAATCTGGCCGCTGACGGGATCTCGTACAGCGTCGACTGCCGCAAATAGATTTTGCCAATCCAGCGCACCGCCTTGAATACCTGTGTCCTGCGAATGGGTATATTGCGCATAAGCAGTCCAAGTCCACTGCGGCCTGAATTGCCCATTTAGCCCCGCTGCAAAGCGATAGACTTCCTCGATACCGGTGGCGGTATCGTAGGGAACATCACCCCATAGCCGCTGGAGCTGAAAACTTGTCACCCCCTTAGCCGCCATCAATGCCTGCGCAGCGGGCGTTAGATACGGATTGGTATTGGAGATAGTCATATAATTCGCGCCGACCGTAAAATCCTGCTGAGCAGTATCGAAGTTCTTGTCTCGACCGTAAGCCGCTTCTAGGAAACCCGACGTCGTCTCGCTGAAATCAAACTTGGCGTGCGTGAACAAATTGACCTTGTTCTGCAGCGTCATCAAGCTGTCCTGGTTTCTGTTTCCTCCCCCGCCGACCTGGTTGTTTGCATCGCTCGGAGATCCGAAGTTGTACGGTACCGGATTGCCCGCGCTATCAAAGGTAGTTCCGGAGAGCGGCCCAGTCGTAATGAGACCCGCGCTCGGCACGAGCGTTGTAGCGCCGTTGACAGTGTACAAAACCGGAAACTTGCCAGGGGAATTGACAAGTTCTGCAATGCCCTCTCTCCACGACCTATTTGTGTTGGTCGAAAGCACAGGATCTTGATGAAAGTAGTCAACGCCAACAACGAAGTGGCCACTTCCATCAGCAAATGGAGTGCCAAAGGTCGCGGAAAGTTTGCCGCTTCCTGCGTCGCCATATGTGGAGATCCCTCCATTGACGTCCAATTTGAAGCCCGTGTAGTCGGTATCCAATATGTAATTCACGGCACCGGAAACAGCGTCCGATCCGTACGAGGCCGATGCACCACCCGTTACGGTCTCGACTCTCTTCACCAAAGAGTCTGGAATCAGCGAAACGTCGACCTCACCGTTGGCATCTGATGGGGCAACGCGTCTGCCATCAATTAACACGAGGAGCCGTTGTGAGCCGAGATTTCTAAGATCGAGCCTCGCTTGCGCCGAGCCGGTTTGTAATCCAATAAATCCTTGAGGGCCGGACGAACCAAAAAACTGCGGCAGATCAATAAGACCATAAAATGTGCCCTGCGGCGCGGCATTCAACAATTCTTCGGCGCTCAAATCAACCACGGGCGTTGGGCTTTGGACGTTGTCACTCCGGCTGATTCTGGTACCGGTCACGACGACCTCGTCAATTTGATCCGGATCCGTTGCTGCATAAGCAACGGCTGACGCGCCTGAGACCGCCAGTAGGCTCAGCACGAGAAGGGCGCGCAGAGAACATTTATTCCTGTGCGCAGCCAACAACCTCGGCTTACGGACAACAGGTATTGCCAATTTTGAGCATCGGATGGTTGCATCCCCAAATGCCGCACGATCTTTGCCGTGACCAAAAGGTTCCATGCTGCTTCCCCCTACAGCGCTGCGCCAGCGCATATTTATTAATTTGGACTGTGCGCGAAACAATTACAAACGAATGTTTGTTCTTTGTCAACTTCAATATCATTTGCAGTCTCGTTTCGAGAACTCCAATTCGAATCGGGTGACTCTCGACCCAATGCGCCGCGGCAGATTCAAATCGGAAACAAGTTGCGGATGCCGGTTCTCGGTCCTAGTCGTCCGAATAAACCCCTTGATCAAGAAGCGATTGTGAGGCGTAGTCCGCTCCTCGCAATCGCGTGAAGAAGCCTGCTGTCAATCCTCCGTCGACCGTTATCACAGAGCCGGTGATATATGAGGCAGCGTCGCTCAGCAAGAACATACAACTACTGGCAATGTCTTCTGCACTGGCGAGCCTGCCTAGCGGAACTCGGTCGAGCATTACTTCAGTTCGATATCGCTCCGGAATATTTCGTTTTAATAATGGAGTGTCGACGAAACCGGGAGCCACCGCATTTACCCTCACTCCGTGACGCCCCCATTCAATCGCAAGCGATTTCGTTAAACCAACGACGCCGTATTTTGACGTCGTATAGGTCAATCGCCCCGCCATCCCTCCGAATGAGGTGACCGAAGCCAAACACACAATGCTGCCCGCGCACCTACTAATCATGCGCTTCCCGACATCCTGGACAGTAAAGAAAAGTCCTTTGAGATTAGTATCGATAACTTCATCCCATTGCGGGGGAGCAATTGACTCAGCTTGGATGGGCCGTGAAATTCCCGCCGACGCAACCAATCCCTCTATCGGACCCAGAGTGCTCTCGGCCCGTTGAATTTCCGCAGTGCAACCCGCTAGATCTCGTACATCAAAATAAATGGCTAGCGCTTTCCCTCCGTCTTCCGTGATCGTGTCCACCACCGCGTCTGCTTCTTGTCGTCTGACATCAGCCACGGCTACCTTTGCGCCAGATTTCGCTGCCAGCAGCGCGGTCGCCCGCCCGATGCCTGAACCAGCCCCAGTCACTAGAATTACTTGTCCCCGCATCTCAAATTGACTTTTGGCGGTCACGAAGTTAAAACGCCCCGTTTTTCGGTAGAGTCCGGCGCTCTCGTTTTTAATGAGACTCCGATCATAACGATGAAAGCGATTGGAACCGAGAAAACGGCGGGATAGTCCATTGGCACAATCGGCGCTGAATGCTGGAGTACGGAGACCCAGACACTAGGCCCCAATACAATCAACCCCAGCGCTGAACAAAGTCCGGCGTAGCCTCCCGCGAGCGCCCCTTTTGTTGTCAGGGGTCTCCAGTAAACCGACATAACCAAAACTGGGAAACAGGCACTGGCTGCGATTGAGAAAGACATGGCCGTCAGGTAGAGAATATTCTGGCCCTCGAATACACATCCTAGTCCAATGCTCATAAGCCCGACTAAAATGCAGCAGCCGCGAAAAACCAATGCTTCACGCTTTTCACCGTCCTGATCGTGCGCAAAAATATTTGCGTATAGATCATGGGACATCGCGGACGCCGCCGCTATGGTGAGGCCGGAAACCACCGCAAGGATAGTCGCGAATGTGATTGCAGCGATGACTCCGAACAACACGTCGCCGCCAACGTATGAGGCCAAATGAAGCGTAACCATGTTGCTTCCCCCAAAGGGGGCGCCGTGACCATCGGTATAGAGGGGATTTCCGCTAACAAATGCGACAGCTGCCGGGCCCACCACCAAAAAAATGCAGGCAATTGCAAAGCCGATAAGACCCATGGCGATGATCACCGACTTGCGCGCGATTGCCGGACTCGAGACCGTGAAGAAACGCATAAGTACGTGCGGCATGCCCAGCATTCCGAGAGAGATGCCTATTGTCAGCGATGCGGACTGCAGCAGGGATAAGTTAAGCCCTCCCGGTTGAAACAATCTGGCCCCTAGTTTGTGTGCGCCGGCGGCCCTGACATAGATTTCGCTGAGACTAAAGTGGACATGTGCGAGAGAGAGAATAACGAGAACCACGAGACACCCGATCAGAAGAATGCACTTGATTATCTGCACCCAGGTTGTCGCCAACATTCCGCCAAATGCGACGTACACGGTCATGAGCGTGCCCACAATGACAACTGAACCTTTGTAGGGAATTCCAAACAGGATCTGGATCAAACTCCCGCCACCGACCATTTGCACGATCATGTACATCAGACTGACAGCCACAGCGCTGATCGCGGCCAAAATTCGAATCGGTCTTGGCGACAAACGAGTCGCCGCCACGTCGGCGAATGTGTACTTTCCGAGCCTACGCAAAGGTACAACAATGAAGCCGACCATGATGGCAAAACCGACCATTGTCGGGAAGTTGTAAAGGATCGCATCGTAGCCGCCGATAAAGAAAAGGCCGACAAGCCCAAGAAAAGTAGCGGCGGACAGCAGATCGCCTGTAAGCGCGAAACCATTTTGCCACGCGGTGATTTTGCCGCCAGCAGCGTAAAGATCGGAAGCCGTTTTACTGCGGCGTGCCGCCCAATATGTAACAGAGAGCGAGATTGCGATTACAGAAAAGAATAGCGTGATCGAAAGAGGGCTGATGGGCGTCCGCACGATTCAAAAAACCAGCTCAATGGTTTGATGTTTCATAGATACGCTCTCGCTCAGACAAATTGTTACGACGAACGAACCGCAATGCTAGAAGGAGCGGCGCGAAGAGCACCAGAATCGCGAATGCGGTCCCGAATGTCACGGCCGAGCCAAAGATGCGCCAGCGCATCAGCTCACGAGCAAACCACCAGAGAGCGGGATATAGCGCAACAAATGTCAATGAAAATGCCGACAAAACTACGCCTGCAATGTCTGCCGTCTGTACCGCTCGATTGTCTGGCGTTGATTGCATGCGCTGTTACAGGTTAGATCGCCGATGCGTGTCGTCGGAGAAAGCATTACATTGAGGTCCCGTTGCTTTCAAACACCACCGCATGCCTCAGTGCTCTTCTTTGGCGGCCAGACCAGAATCAGCGAACCGAAGCACATGTGCCGACATGGTCTCGCAACTCTGGTCTCCAGGACGGGCATCCCCCGCGCACGTGTAGAGTGGCTGCCCCTTATACGCCCATTGCAGAACCGAGCCCTCATCGCGAATGATTGTCCAATCGCCTATCGGTTTCGCAATCGATCCTGCAAGAAGCGGGCGCCACCGATTGAGGTCCGTGTGTCCGCGGTCTAATCTATAGAGCGTCATACCCCGGAAATCACGCAGCACGAACCCCATCGGCTTCCTTTGAACAGTGACCCCCGGGGCGAGCGTAAACGGGGTCGCGGGGGCGATCGGCCGCGCATCAGCACTCGACTTCGCTTGTGCGCGGTAAGGCGTAAAAACGGATCCGGCCACGGTCGCCTGCGACCATACACCCCCGACGTCTGCCCCATACGGATAGCCTGGGGTGTCGTCGTGCTTATAGCGGTATAGCGGTCGTCCTTTGTATGCCCATTGATACGATCCATCGTCCAATCGCACGGAAGTCCAATCGCTCTTTTGGAACGATCCCATCGAGCTGATCACCGGTGGATGCTCGGTCAAGCATTGGTCAACGCATTTTGGATGCTCGGGCGTCAATGCTCGCGCCAGTTTGGCCTCGACTCGCGCACATGTTTCACGCTTCGAATTGCCGAGCAGATCCTTCTCGTTCGCAGCTTCGATCTTGCGATCGCAAAGGAACACATACAGTGGCATGTCCTCGGAATCCGCGAAAACCAAACCTGTTACTGGATTGGATTGAACAACGATTCCTGGAGGCAGCCAGAAGTCGACGTGGGCTCTCGGCGCGAAAAGCACAATCTCTGGTTGCTCATCCTCTGCGGCCGCGAATTGCGCGCAGAATGAGAGGCCGAGCGTAAGACCGAGCGTGATTATTCTGCTTGTCTTCATTTTACTTCGACCTAGGCGCGACGCCTTATGTGAGCGAACGCCATCTTCCTTGCTAACTCAATATTTCCGTGAGCGTTTTCTTCGTTTCATTTCCGCCGGTACCCCACGAATCCAATGACAAGCCCATCGCCTGCATGGCGGTAAGCCCTGCCCTGGAAACCGTGTCCCCTCGGCCAGCAACGTGAAGGCCGGAATTAATTCGCCCCCCCGCCCGGCCCGCAAACATTATCGGCAGCGACTCGACGGTATGAATCTTCGCGAAACACGTCTCCGAATGCGCGACGATCAGCATATGGTCCAGCAATGTGCCGTCGCCCTCGGGAATTCCATCCATTGCTGTGACAAAAAAGCCCCATTCCTGCATTATACGTTCGACAAATTTCGTCGCTTCCGGTTGATATCCTAGTTTCGCGTCCACGGCCTCTTCGTGCGTCAACTGGTGATGAGTAATCGTGCTGCCAGGCCTGGTCAAATTGGAGGCCCCATTGTTAAAGTTCATGTTAAACACGCGCGTTTGATCACACATCAGGGCCATTGTCAGCAGCTTAGTCATTACGCGATGGTTGGCAGCGACAGTCTCCACGTTTACTTCCGCTTCCACGTCAGGTACTTTTTCCGGAACTTTACACGCCGGCATCGGCGCGGGCGCCTGAAGTTGCAGCGCCAGTTGATTTTCCACCTGACGAAGTGACGTGAAATATTCGTCCAGTCGCATGCGATCAGCCGCTCCCACGCGAGCTTCAAGTGATTTGCGCTGATCGCCAACTGCAGATAGCACGCTGCGCCGCGCCGCCACCTTCGGATCTGGCGTAAAGTTCAATGCGTTGGGATCCCTGAACTCAGGACCAAATAGCCGATTGTAAAATGCGAGCGCCGAATCCTCCGATGGATTCATCCTGCCGGGGCCAAGCCCGCTGTTGCTATTTGATGCGCCTCCTTTCATTGGCGATAAGTCCACGGAACGAAACCTGGAATTGCCGCTAATTGCCTCGGCAATCAACACGTCAAAGCTCGGGCCCTGCAGCGTTGCGGGTTTGTTGGGCGCGGTGCCGCTGCGGATGGTCGGCCCACCGGTTCCGTGAGGAAAATTGGGATTACCGTCCAAACTAGCATTGAAGCCGCTCAAAATTGAAACCTTCCCCTTAACTTGCGCAAGGGATTGAGTTTCGGGAAGTAATTCATAATTCTTGCCGGCCTTGGTCGGGAAAAACCTCACGGGTGTCACGCCCAATCCCCAAAACCACGTGCCAAAGCGAATAGGCAACGGAGCGCCGGATGCAAGCGCCGTCCCATTGGTATTTACGAAACAATCCAATAACGGCAAACCAACAGCGAAAACCGCGCTGCCCATTGCACCACGGAGTACCGCCCTACGGTTTAGGATGTGCTTCATTATCGTGTTTCCTTTTGCAGCGGCCTTGGGTAACGAGCGTAAAATAGATCGCTCATCGCGATCGACTTCATAATGGCGGACAGTCTGTAGCCAGCGCCTGCAAACTGACTGTTCAAGTTCGCAAGCCATGCCTTATCGGTTGACGGTCGACGCGTGCCGTACTCAACGAGTCGGCTAACCAAACACGATGTCGCCGCCGGCATTTCGCTGATGGCCTTGCCAAGGCCCACAGCGTCCTTGACATCCTTTCCGTCAATCGATGCACTCGCATCGATCGGTGATCCATTTTCAGATACACGAAATACGCCGATGCCGTCAAAATTTTCCAGCGTCAGACCCAGCGGATCCATGATTTTGTGGCATCCCGCACAGGCTGGGTTGGAGCGATGTTCGGTTAGCCGATCCCGTACGGTCTTGGCATGAGAGGCATCAAACGCGGTGAAGTCAACATTTCCGGGAGGGTCGGGGACTGCCTGGCAAAGAAGCAACTCGCGAATCCCCTGACCGCGGATGGTCGGTGAGCTTCGGCCATTATGCGAGAAGGCGGCCAGGAATTCGATCTGCGTCAATATGCCAGCGCGTGCGCTATCGGCAGGAAACTCATAAGGAAACCATCCGACCTGAACTGGCACCGGGACGTGATAAATCGCAGCCAGTGCATCGGTCATGTAGGTGCGGCGAGTTGTAAAGATCTCCCGGTAGTCCCGCTTCTCTTCAATCAATTGCGCGGTCAACGTGCGCAGCAATTGCTCCGACATGTCGCTGCGCACTTCCGAGATGAATTGTGGGTAAACGATGGAATCTTTCGTCAGATCAGCCAGCTTATCCATTTGCAGCATGTCGAAGAAAAAAGATCTGACGCCCACCTTCAACCGCACGGAACCCATCATTCTGTCGACCTGCTTTTCCAAACCCCGGCTGGTTTGCAGTTTTCCCTTCCTGGCAGCTTCCAATAACTCCTCATCAGGGCTCGTATTCCACAGGAAAAAACTTAGGCGGGAGGCCTTCGCGTATTGGTCCAGTGCCCACTCTCCCGCGTGCCCAGGCAATGCCTGCAATTCGTCCATTTGAAACAAGAACGAAGGCGACACAAGCGCAGCTTCCAGCGCAAGACCTAGACCGGCATAAAAGTCGTGTGTGGTTGCCGACGCAGCGCTTGCAATTGAAACCAATTGCTGCACTTCAGGCTTACTGAGAGGTCGGCGGTATAATAGCGGCGTAACCCGAGAGAAGAATCGGGTCGCACAACGATCGTCTGCTCTTCCAGCAAATGCCGGCTTACAACCAATTAAGGCGGTCCTGTGATTCTCGTCAATCACCTGTCCCGCGATTTTTCGCGCCATCGCCGCAAATTGTTCCATGCCACTCGGCGAAACGGCAATTTGATAGTTGCCCGGGGCAAGCAGACCGTGCGGTCGGCGACTGGTCGGCTCAAACCTGCCGCCCGTAACGATGTCTGGTCCGAAGATATCGGCGATGGTATTTCGATACTGCCCTTCGGTAAGTCGATACATGCCGTCGATGTGATCGGAAGCCGGCGGTTGCTGCAAATCGGCCATGCTCACGAGAGGAACGGCCAGCATTGCGGCCATTACCGCCGCCGCCAACAGATTGAACTCGCCTTTCTTAGTCACCCGGTCAGTCGCTGTTAGCGGCAGAGATCTTATCCGTAGAAGCGGCTTCCGCATGCACTATGAAAGCGGGCGTAGCCTCAACCGCGTACGCCAGGGATATGTGGGTACATTTGCCTGTCTTGGGATCCGGATAACCGTCCGCCAATGCTTCCAGCAATTTGTTCTCGAGGGGACAAACAGCACCGTCAACCGTGGCCAGTGCCTTGCCGCCAATGCGCCCAACAAACATTACCTCCTCGGGCTTTTCGTAAGCACCCATGACTCCCTTCAAGGTCCCGTCGCCATTCAATGTAAGTTGAAACCTCGCGCCGCGAAAGACTCGCTCATGAGCCGTGCCCATGCCATTGCCGCCACTTACCGGATATTTCGTTTCCACTCGAAGGCTATCCACCGCATCGGTTGTCAGCACTCGCTTAACAATTCTTCCATGAAGCGTGTTGACGAAACGCATCTCTTTTTTCGTAGAGAAAGTTTGGTATGGCACAAACTTTCCATCCAGGCCCATATGAGGTTTGTCGTCGGTCGAATAGACTCCGACTTCAACCTCGTCATTTTGCAAGTCGGTGATGCCGCGAATCTCAATCAGGTAGTTATAGTTGCCGTCCTTCATGTGCGCCTGTTCAAACTGCACTTGGTCACCGCCGGCATCACTGCCACCGCGCCAAGTTCGCGCGCAGCCTAGTGCCCGAAATGCTTGATTGTCGATTCCCGGCTGGTTGTTCGGCGAAACGAATTTCTCGTGCTGACAGCTATTTGCAGTAGCCGCTCCGTCGGTGCGACCATCAAGATCCAGCCCGTACGCGACCTTACTCTGTACCGCACGATCCAGCATGAGGGGATATCTCGGATCGCTCTCGAAGGATTTTGGATTCGAGCACAAGTCTTCTCCGGCGTTTCCCTCTGTAAACTCGCCGCGAAATCGCTTGCTACGCTCCGGCGCATTTTCCGGCTGCATTAATCTCTTGCGTTCATCCGGGCCAATCGATTGGAGAAATGCTTCTTCCAAGTTCGGCAACCAACCGTACGGGCAAACTTTTTGGAAGTCCGCGTCGTAGTACATGGCATAGGTGAATCGCTCGACAACGTAAGTTCGAGTCTCCGCGGTCGCCCGGAAGCCGCCTAAGCCCATCAGTCCAAGCAAACAGGTAAGTATGGAGCGTGCGGCTAGACGGCGCCGATCACTGACAGAACGATCGATTGTCACCAGACCCCCTAATGCCAGCGGTTACCGAGAGTCAATATTATCTAGCCTAATCTAAGCTAAAAGAACAAGCGCTTGTTATACTCGCATTCCTGAACTATTTCAAGCTCGCTCCACGCAAAGCTGATTCATCGAAGATGGCTGCTCGCATGCCGGCGCTTTGGTATGTTAGCGACGTGCTGCGCAACGGTTTGCGTCCCGCAGCACGGCAATGAGGTTTGCTAGACACAGCGTGGTTCAATGCTCATAGTCTGACGTATTATCATCTGATGGTAAAAGAAATTATGACGAGCAGGATTGCGATGCGGATGTTCGGTATTTCTTTGTTTGCCGCGCTGATGTTTGGCTCCGCCCTGGGACAGGAACGTTCAGCGGAAGACGTGATCAAAGGACGGCAATCAAATCTCCACGATTTAGGTTCGGCTTACAAATCGCTGGTCGATGAACTCAAGAAGAGCAAGCCGATCCTGTTTTTGGTCCAACAATATATTGAACAAATCGGCGCGCTAGCCAAGCAGAGAACTTATTGGTTTCCAAAAGGCTCAGGTCCGGAGAGCGGCATCGATACCAAGGCGAAAGCGATAATCTGGGCCGACCCAACGGATTTTTCGCTTAAAATGCAGGGCCTTGGAGTTGAGGTCGACAAGCTCCTGGCATTGCAGTCCTCGACGGACGTCGCTGCAATTTCGAATCAAGTTCGGCAGTTGGGTGAGGCATGCAAGGCTTGTCACGATAAGTTTCGCGAGCCCGAAGATTGATCCGAGTTCCCTTCGGTAAATTGATCATTTCCAGCAAATATCTTAGGTCCATTTAATGAGCGAATCACCTGCTGCGCGTCGCGCGGCACTCGAATCACGATTCCCGGTGTGGGACAGAAGGACTCTCGGAGAGACGCTAGACCGCGCGTGCACGGAATTTGGGGGTCGGCCGCTAGTATTGACGAATCAGAAGACTTACACCTATAGCGAAGTTCGTCTTCTATCCCGACGTCTCGCTGCCGGACTAGTCGACTGCGGCTTCGGTGCGGGCGATCACATTGGCATCATTCTGGGTAACTATCCCGAATTCGCGATCGTGAAATTCGCCATCGCTTACATGGGAGCCGTCGCCGTTCCGATTAACTATCTGCTGAGGCGCGAGGAGCTCCGCTATATCATCGAGCAGGCGGACTTGGCGGCGCTGATCACGATGGATTTGTTCCGAGATCGCGACTACCTCGCAGACCTGGATGCGCTTGCGCCCGGCTGGGAAACCAATCGACAATCGGTTTTCGCGAAATTACGCCGCATATTTGTCTATTCGACCACAGATAGTCGACGTGCGGGAATCTGCAGTTTTGAGTCCATTTTTGCGACGGGCGACGTCAGTACCTGCATCGCAATTCACAAACAAGACTCCATCTGTGATCCGCATCAAACGTCTGACATTATTTATACATCGGGTACAACTGGATTGCCAAAGGGAGTGATACTTAGTCATGACATGGTCCTTAGGACTGCGTACGCCTCGGCGTACACGCGTGCCTTCGAGGACGGTCGTCGAATTATATTCGCATCGCCCATGTATCACGTCCTTGCTTATGTCGAGTGCTTCATAGCGTGCATGTACGTCGGCGGCGCAATTGTGCCGCAAGTCATTTTCAGTGCAGAGGATATGCTGACGGCTGTAGAGCGACATCGCGCCAGCGAAATCATTTCCATCCCGTTTATGGGACTAAGGTTGTTGGAAGTTGCGCGTGGCCGCGGCTTTGATTCATCCTCCGTTTTAGCGGTGTTCAATTCTGCCGGCGTATCCCCGCCAACAATTTGGGGCGAATTCAGATCGGTTCTCGGGGCGGCCGAAGTCACCACAGGTTATGGCATGACCGAAACGACAGCGTCGACCGCCTGCAGCCTGCCTGAAGAGGACGATAGGTTTTTATTGGAAACGAATGGACGTCTCAAACAAGCCGGTATCGCTGGCGACGCAGCTCTTGGAGGAGTCTTAGCTCGTTACAAGGCCGTAGACTCGGAAACCTCGGATGATCTACCCTGGGGCACGCTTGGAGAACTGCTCGTCCAAGGGCCAATCGTGACCAAGGGTTACTATAAAAAGCCCGATGAAACTCGTTACGCCCTTCAAGAAGACGGCTGGCTGCACACGGGTGACCTCGGAACCATTGATGCCGATGGCAATGTGTGTTTGAGAGGTCGCCTGAAGGAGGCTTATCGATGCGGTGGCGAGATGGTTATGCCGCGTGAAGTCGAAGAAATCCTCAGTAAACATCCAATGGTTGCCGAAGCCCTGGTAGTAGGCGTTCCCGATAAAAAAATGGGCGAGGTAGGATGCGCCTGCGTCATTCCTGCGCCTAACGTCGAGTTCAAAGGCGACGATTTGGTCGATTTCTGCCGGCAACAGCTCGCCCGCTTTAAGGTACCTCTTTACATTCTGCGAATTAATAGAGAGGACGTTTTTCTTACGGCTACAGGCCGACCACAAAAGCTCCGCCTTCGAGAGTTCGCAATTAAAAGGCTAGAAGATATCCGGAGTTCATCCACGGACCTATCATCGACGATGTAGCGAGTACGACGTCAGGTTGACCTACCTGCGCTACACGACACCGAAGGAATGCTCTCATGTCCGGAATCCAATTGCGGCCCGAAAACGCTCCATTGACTCCGATTGAAGTGTCTGTCTTCATCGAAGACCAACGCTTTGTTTTCAAGGCCGAGGATGCGAGAGCAATCTACTGCTTCGACAATGATGGAACCGGCCGATCCAATTGTAACGGTACGTGCGCTATGACTTGGCAACCAGTCCTGGCGCCGCAGAATGCAAGGCCTCTCGGAGATTGGACGGTCGTCGTTCGAGCTGATGGCAGTAAACAGTGGGCTTACAAGGGGAAGCCTGTTTATACTTTTGCCCATGACGCTCCCGGCCAGACCAAAGGAGAGGGAATCCATGGCCTCTGGCATGTCGTCCGACCGTGAGGATGCTGCTGCTTAGCGGTTAAGACGCAGAGCATCTTCGTGTTTGCAACGTCGTGTCGAAGACCGTCGATCTTGGCGGCGGCCCCGACGCACATGAGCGAGGGTTCAGCCGGGCTGTCGCTGAATATCGTCCCAAAACGGCTTCTCGAAGAAGCGATAAGTGAAATACGGAATATCCGTCTCGCCGTTATGCTGAGCAGTCGATGTTCATCATGCTAGATGCCCCCGGCCGCGGCGGAGGCGGCGAGCGGCAAACTGAGACGGCTCGCGCGTTTCGCATCGTGAAAAATTTTGATGTTCGCGATGCGCGCATCCTCGATTTTTTCGTACCCCATGCGTCCGCCGGTGTTGAAGTTTTTCTGGTAGTTCGGTGAGTTCAGGGGAGCGATGGTCAGACGCAGGCGCGCGCCGGCCGGAATACGCCGCGCCAGCCATTTGAATTCGAACGGGATTTGCACCACCTGGCCCGGCTTGATGAGTTCCTGTTTGAACTGACTGTCACGAAATCGCGCGCGACGGATGTCTTCACCCAATCGAACGCTGGATCCGTCGGTGCGCACCATCAACAGCTGTGCCCACAGATCGAAATCCGGGGCATCGGCGCTGCACTCGAGTGTCAGCCGGATATGACCGGCGATTTCCGTATCCTGCGGGAATGGATCGGAATGGAATGTGATTGCACGCTTCTGGAAAGCGCGGAACTGGCTGGTCAAATCTTCGTCGGCCGCATATTTGGCGACCGCAAGCTCGGGCAGCTCATGAGGATCGCTGATGATGATGGCCGGGGGTTCTGATTCATGCGCTTTGACAGCAAGTTGACCGGAATGGAATAGATCCTGCGGCGTTCCCGCACTGTCGGCCAGAAAAAAGGTCATTTCCTTGCCGGAGGATGCCGCTTCGAGGCTCTTCGCATAGCGCCATTCGTCAGCACCCAGCATGAAGTACGCCACCGTGTCGCGCAGGAGTGCCGGTCGTGGGCCGCGGCCCAGCGCAAAGTCGTACCAATCGGCATGCAACTTCTGCATATCGATGATGGCGGCCTCTGGAATCGCTACGCCTTCGATCGCCTTGACAGGATCCTGGGAACCCGCGTGGTCCCACGGTCCGATCACGAGGTGGTGCTGCGCCACGGCGGCGGCCGGCGCATGGGCCACGTAATTACGGTAGTAATGCAGTGCTCCTGGCTGGTCATCGTCGTAATAGCCGGTCACGGTCAGGACCGGAAAGTTCATCCGCGCATAGCTCGCAGCCTTGGGCTCCGCCGCGAGGTTGAAGGCCGCATTGCCGAGGTGATCCAGCCAGACGTCAAACATGGACTTCTTCTTGCCTTGTGCGTCGAGCATCCACCAGTCATCCGCTGCAATGCCGATAGCCTTGTCGAGCTCATAGAAGGGCCGATATGCAGCATATTGCTCGAGCATTTTTCCCTCCCAGTAGTCTTGATTGCGGATGAAGCCCGAATTGAGGGAACGACCGGACACATATCCGAGAATGACGGCGGTCCAGGCCTCGGGAATTCCGTTCGTATTGGGGATGTCCCAGCCGGGGTAGATAGGCACATACGGAGCAATGGCGGCGAGATGCGGCGGCAACTGAGCGGCGGTCTGCCACTGCGTCATCCCCACAAAGGAGCCGCCGAACATCACAATCCGTCCGTCACTCCAAGGCTGCCGGGCAATCCATTCGACCAAGTCGTAGCCATCGAGTCCGACCTGTTCACCCAGGCTGTCGCTCTTGACGCCCCCGGATCGGCCGCGGCCCCGCACATAGACTTGTACAAATGCATAGCCGCGACGGGCATAGTATCCGGCGGAATCGCCATGGCGGCCCCCATCGATGTCGTACTGCGTCAGCGTTAGTACCGTCGGCACCTTGCCCTGAAGCTTGGAAGGCTTGGTGATCCAGCCCTCGAGCGCAATTCCGTCTCGAACCGGAATCATTTGGCTCATGTCGATGTCGTAGCCGGGCCCGACTTCCCGCGCTGTCGCCAAACTGCCCGCCAGGATGACGAGCGGCACAAACAGGACCAGCCACCGAGAGGCAGAGCACCCTCTCTTGTTCATAGACTTGACTCCCCGTAACCCCGTGCGGCGCCATACCGCACGATCGCGCTTCCGAATATCCAGGACACGGTACTCTGGCTCGATCCAAGGCGCTCACTGATTTCTCGATGTGAGCGGGAGCCCTTGCTAGCGGGGTGGGGGTCCCGAGGGGTTTGCGCCGTAACGCTGGAACCAGCTCATCATATAGAGCTGCGTGCGCATCCAGTTCGATGGCTTGCGTCCCGTGCCGTGGTACTCGCCATCGAAGCGCAGCATGGCGCTCGGCACGCCGCGATACTTGAGCGCGGCGTAGAACTCCTCGGTCTGGGGTATTGGTGTGCGCCGGTCGAGTTCGCCGGTCATCAACAACGTGGGGGTTTTCACGTTGCCGACGTACATCAGCGAGGATTCGGCCAGCCAGTCGCTGGGATCCTGCCAAAACGGTTTCTTGAAGAAACGATAGGTGAAATACGGAATATCCGTCTCGCCCGCCATGCTGATCCAGTCGATCACCGGACAGCGCACTGCGGCGGCGGCAAAGCGATTGGTGTGGCCAATCACCCAGCTCGACAATACGCCCCCGCCGCTGCAGCCGGAAACGAACATGTGGGATTCATCGACATTGCCCTGCTTGATCGCCGTATCGACGGCTGCCATCAGGTCGTCGTAGTCAGGCCCCGGATAGTGCTTCGCGATGGCATTTGTAAAAGCGTTGCCATAGCCGGTCGAACCGCGCGGATTGATATACAGCAGGATGTAGCCGTTGGCGGCGAAATTCTGGAACGCCGGATTGAAGGCGACGTCGTACATCCCGTAAGGACCGCCATGGATCTCGAGTATCAGAGGGTAATGCCGCGATGAGTCGAAGTCGGGCGGCTTGACCATCCAGCCCTGGATATGTGCGCCGCCGGTCGAATCGAACTGGATCTCGTCCACCTTGGAGAGCGTGACGCGCCGGAGCAGTTCGTCATTCAAATGCGTCAGACGTTGGGCCGCATTCGGCGTGCGCGGATTGATGAGTTCCAGATCGCCGGGAGTCTGGGGCCCGGACCGAAACAACACGATGCCGCCGCGGCTCGCGGAAGGATCCCGCACCACTTCGGCGCCCTTGGTCAGCTGCCGGATACCGCCATGCGCGGACCACGAGTAAAGGTGAATGCTGCCGCGATCCTCGGCCGTGAAATACACCGCGCTGCTGTCCGGCGCCCAGACCAAGTTCTGCGGCTCGCGGTCAAACTCCGCCGATCGCAGGGTGGCGCCGCTCCCATCCGCATCCATCGTATACAACTGAGAATAGCGGTAGCCATCGCCGTTTCTCGGGAACCCGACATAAGCGATTGTCTTGCCATCTGGGGACACCGCGGGCCGCCGCCAGCCGCCGGCCACACTCGTCAGCCGCTTCGCGGCACCGGTCTCAAGGTCCACCGAATAAATGTAGCAATCCTGATCATTGCGGTCGGAATCGCCTTCCTTGAAGCCGGTCACGATGGCGGAGCGTCCATCAGGCGTGAAGGCCCAATCCACGGTCTTGATGTATTCATAAACACTCTCGCCGATGCTCCAATCGCCGGTGGTGACCTGGCGGGATGCACCGCCATCCGCCGCAACGAGAAACAGGTGCCGAAAACCCCGTTCCGTGAAACCCACGCCGTCTTGCCGGTAGTGCATGCGCTCGGTGAATCGCGGCGCGCTCGCCCAATGGGCACCCTCGGGGGCAGCCGGAAGATCGACCGGCCACTTCTCAGGATTGAGAACCATCATGGTGTAGCCGATCTGGCGGCCATCGGGAGACCAGTGCAAATTCGCGGGTGGCTCCGAACTCCAGGTGATCTGCGTCGCAGGCCCGGGCACGGTCAGGTGCAGCACGAAGATCTGCGGGCCTTTGGGCTGCCCTTCCGCAAGAAAGGCGATGCTCTTGCCGTCCGGTGACCATACCGCGCCGCTCCCCTTGGCGATGAAGCGGTGATGCTGACCGTCGGCGCCGACAATCCAAACGGCGGTTTGCTTCGTGTCCGCCATCTTGTCCACCATGGTTCGCGTGTAAACCACCTGCGTCCCGTCCGGCGACATCTGCGGATCGGCGGCCGACTGCAGGTCGAGATAGTCGCCCACAGTAAACCGCCCGGAATGGCTCGCATCGGCCGCCGAGACCGGTGCCGCCGCGCAAAGAAGCGCGACCGCACCCAGGATCGAAGACCCTAAAATCCGAAAAATCGTAGTCATCTCATCTCCCAGATCGAGGACGATATCGCCTGGCGGAATTATCCGGTTTCAATGTCCAGCGGCAGTGCGGTACCGCCCAAACCATTCGAGGATCGCCGTGGTCTGCACCGCGAGATGCGACGGCCGCATCAGCGGATGCGGCTCACCCGGTATCTCATACAACTCGGTCGGTACGTGCCGCAGCTGCAATGCCTGGTAGTACTGCTCGGCTTCCCCCACGGTCGTGCGCAAATCGCTCAAACCCACCACCACCATCGTCGGCGTCGTGACATTCCCCACCAAGGCAAGCGGTGAATGCTGCCAATACGTCGCCTGATCCTCCCAGGGCAATTGCTTGAACCAGTAGCGGGCGCCGAACACGGACATGTCGGAGGTCAGCAGCCAGCTGGTCCAATTGATCACCGGCCGCTGGACCACTGCCGCTTTGAAGCGATGCGTCTTGCCCACCGTCCATGCCGTCAGCACGCCGCCGCCCGAGGATCCGGTCACGAACAGATTGTCCGTATCCACGCCGCCCTTTTGTATGGCGGCATCCACGATGCTCATGAGATCGTCATAGTCGTGGCTGGGATAATTGTTGTAGATCAGGTTCGCGAACTCCTCGCCGTAAGAGGTCGAGCCGCGTGGATTGCCGTACACGACGATGTAGCCCGCGGCCGCATAGAGTTCGTAGTCCGCCGCGAACACGGGACCGTAGCTGGCGTAGGGTCCGCCGTGAATCTCGAGTATCAGGGGATATTTTTTGGCCGGATCAAAATTCGGCGGCAGCAATTCCCACGCACCGATCGAGCGCCCGTCCACCGAGGACTTCACCGGCAGCGCCGACAGCTTGCCGAGAGTCACCTCCTTCAGAAACTCTGAATTCAAGTCCGTGAGACGCTGCGCCTTGCCGTCACGCACCAAATACACCTCGGGTAAATCATCGGCGGTGCCGCCGCTGTAGGCCACCGTGCCTTTGCCGGACACCGTAAATTCGCCGCCTGAATAAGGCAGCTGCGTCGCCGCCGCAATGAGCGCCAAATCGGATGCGACGGGCTCCAGGTGGCCGTTGAGTCCCATGCGCCCCACCTTGGTGATGCCTTGATCGTCGTACTGCACGTACAGACTGTGTCCGTCCGCCGCCCACTGGCAATCATGCAACGATCGATCCAGCGACTCGCCGATGACGCGCAGATTCGAACCGTCCGCGTTCATGACGTTGAGCCGCACGTTTTGATTGCCGATGTGCTTGTCGTGATAGCCCAGGAACGCCACCAGCTTGCCATCCGGCGACACCGTGGGCGCGTGGTAGGGTCCGACGTCGTGCGACAGCTGCAGTAGAGTGCCGTCCGCCACATTCAATCGATAAATGCTCAAGGTCATCGCCGTATGCCGAGCCCAGTCCTGCGGCTCGCGCTTCCAATCCGGATTGCGATTTCCGGCAAAGTAGACCGACCTGCCGTCCGGCGACCAGGCAAGCGGGCCTGCATCGCTGAAAGGCCCCGATGTCAGCTGCCGCGGGGCGCCGCCGCCGTCCATCGACAACACATAGATATGCTTGAATCCCGGTTTCTCCAATCCTTGGCCGTCCGCACGGAAATTCATCGAATCGATCACCGTCGGTGCTCCGCCCCAATGAGCACCCGCCGGTTTCACCAGCGGCTTGCCGATGGCCGGCCCCGGCTCCGGCGCGAGCATCACGAACGCAATCTGCCTGCCGTCCGGCGACCAGGTGATGTCGCTCGGCGCCTCGGTGAGATTGGTGATGCTCGCGGTCTCGCCGCGCAGCCAATGAATGGCGATCTGCGTGCGGCCGTCCGGCCCGGTTGCAAGATAGGCGATGCGCGAGCCATCCGGCGACCAGCGCGGCGATGAATAGTCTCCCGGCCCGGTCGCGAGCGGCGTCTGCGCTCCGGTGGCCGTATCGATCAGCCAGATCGACCGCGACAGCCGATCCTTCATGATGTCGTTTGCGGTGCGTGCGTAGGCGATCATCGCGCCGTCCTTGCGAATCTGCGGATCCGCGGCCCAGCGCATGTGGAACACGTCCTGGGGTTCCAGCACGTGCGTCGCGGCGTGCGCGCCCGCTGAAATCAGGGCGAATAAAGCGATACTGATCAAACGGCGCATGAAGGTAGCCTCGAGCTTATGTGTTTATTGGTTTGCGATGTGCACAGCCGACGCCTTACTTGTAATGGTAGTCCAGCTGAACGCCCGTGGTTCGCGGACGCTGGCTGATGCTGGTAAAGGGGGTCCGTGAGGCCAGCGGCACGCCGCGATTGTTGGCCACGTTATCGCTGTAGAGCATGATGCGCCAGTGCGCGGGAGCCGTGACCGCGAAGCTGACGCGGCCGGTCGTAATGGTGTTGCTGTCGAGGACCAGGGGCGGCAACCCCGAGCCGCTCGACACCGAGGTCGAGGTTTGCAGCGAGGTGTAGCGCGCCAAGGCCGCGAGCTGCCCGGTCCAGCCGGTCGAAGCGAATGGGAAATCGTAGGAGGCGTTGGCGCCGGCGGTATAGGCCGGGGAACTGTCGATTCGGGAGCCTTGGGGAAACAGCACCTGGCCGCCGGAGAGTACGGTTGCGTCTTCGCTCAAGCCGTTCCAGCCGAAATTGATGCCGAGCTGCAGCCCCGGAATGGGCCGGGCCGTGATCGCGAAGTCCACTCCCATGCCGCTCGCAGACTCACCGTTGACGTTCGCGACGATGGAGGCCGTGCTGCCCGGGATCGATATGCCCAGAGTCTGCTGGATGTCGTTCCATTTCATGAAGTAGACGGCGGTCTCGAAGCTCAGCCGATTGTCGAGCATGCTGCCCTTGGCGCCGACCTCATAGTTGGTCAGCTTGTCCGGCTTCACCGGCGTGAAGTCCGGCGCCTCCACCAGCACCAGTTCGCTCTGCGGAAAGCCGCTGCGAAAACCCTGCGAGTAAGAAGCGTACACGGTGTAGTCGTGGGTCGGGAACCAGCTGAGCACCACCCGCGGCGTCAGGGCATGGAACGGGGTGTCCGAGCGCAGCAGCGGCGTACCCGGCGGCTCCCCAAACAGGATCAGCTGCTGCAGACCGACCTCGTCGTGGAAGTAGCGCGCTCCCACCGCCAGTTCCAATTGATTGTCCATGAAGCGGCGCCCGACTTCGCCGAAGATCGCCGCCGAACGCGAGGAATCGTTCTCCGAGACGGGCGCGGGTATCAGATCGCCGAGTGTCTGGTAGAAACTGTCGGTCGCATTGCGATAAAACGCACCGGCCGACCAGCGCCACGGCCCATCCAGCTTGGAGTTGAGGTTCAGCTCCTCGCTGAACACCCTCGAATTGACGCCCGTGGTGAGCGGTGCTTCGTCGACGCCCGGAGCGACGTCCAGGCTGCCGTCGTTGCGGTAGGTGAAATAACTGGTGGCGCTCGATATCGTGAACCAGGGCAGCTGGTAATCCACCTTCATGTCATAGGCGCTGAGGCGCGACTCGATGGGCTGATTCTTGGTCGAGGCGGTGAAGTCATCGGTAGCCTGGGGCGGGGCTCCGAAGTTCGCCTCCTCGTGCATCACGCCCAGCTTGATGCTCAGATCGTCGATCGGTTGAGCGGCGATCTTGAGACGCACGTTCTTGATGTCGTCGTCGTTGATGTTGTTCTGCAGCGGACTGTTGATCCAACCGCTGTCGTGTTCCTGTCCGACCACCAGGCGCGCAGCGAGCTTGCCCTCGACGACGGGCAGATTGACCGCCGCGTCTTCACGCCAGTTTCCTCCGCCGCTGGCCGTGCTGGACACATTGCCCCGTGCCTTGAAATCGAACTCATTCAAGTCCGCATCGTTGGTCAGCACACGTACCACCCCGTTCAACGCACTCGCGCCGTACAAGGTGCCCTGCGGCCCGCGCAGCACTTCGACGCGGTTCAGGTCATAGGCGTTGATATCCGGTTCCACCGCGGATCGCACCAGACCGAACGGCACCGAATCGAGGTAGTAGCCGATCGGGCTCGGACCGGAGAACAGCGGACTGCTCGCGGTGACGCCGCGAATGGTCAACTTCGTCTCGCCGCCCTGGCCGGTAACGTTGGTGACGACGCCCGGAACCATGCTGAGGGCATCCGTCACGCTCTGGATGCTCGACTTGTCGAGGTCGGAGCCGCCGAGCACGGATAGCGAGATGGGCACATCCTGCACGCGCTGTTCGCGCTTCTGTGCGGTGACGACAATTTCGTCGAGCACCGCCGGCGCGGGTGCCGCCTCCGCCGCAGGCGGATCCGCGGCGAACGCGGGGATGGAACAGAGGAGAAAAGCGGCGCCAGGCAGCAATGCGGCGCCGGAACGATACAGCCGAATAATCATTTTCACCCCTTTTATTTTCCAGCCGAGACAAGAGGCACGTGCGATGTTCCGAAAGTACATGCACATCGAACGCAGCGTCAATTTGGAAAACCCGCATCGACGGCGGACTTTCGCGCGCCGCGATGCCGCCGCGGCGGCCCTGTACAAAATGTGAGCACATCACGAAAGCACTACAAATACAGGTTTTGCGCCGCTCGCGACGGCGATGACCGTGCGCTGCGCTTGGCGCGCGGCGGTGCGCCCCTTGCATGTTTGCTATTCGCACATGCAGAAATGGCGTTTACCCAAAATAGCCTCTACAGTAGTGTCGAGCGCTAACCATCGTTCCTGCGGCCCGTGCGCGCGATGTGTCCGCTGAAAACAAACAACGCGTGGCAGCATGAAAAATACAAGTGTCTCGATCCTGCGGCAGCTGGTTTCATTCGATACCACGTCCCGCAACTCCAACCTGGCGCTGATCGAATGGGCGGCGGACTATCTGCAGTCGCGCGGCGCACGCGTGCAGCTGGTCCATAACGCGACCGGGGACAAGGCCAATCTATTGGGGAGCTTGGGACCTGATCGGGAAGGCGGCGTGGTGTTGTCGGGCCACACGGACGTGGTGCCGGTCGACGGCCAGGAGTGGAGCAGCGATCCGTTCACGCTGGTGGAACGCAAGGGTCTGCTCTACGGGCGGGGCAGCTCGGACATGAAGGGATTCATCGCGTGCAGCCTGGCCGCCGCCGAGAATTGGAAGGACATGCAGCTGCTGCGGCCGCTGCACTTCGCCTTTTCCTATGATGAAGAGGTGGGCTGTTTCGGCGCGCACTCGCTGGTGGACCGCATCGCCGGAAGTCTGCCGCCGCCCGCCTTTGCCATCATCGGAGAACCCACCGACATGAGGATCGGGGTGGCCCACAACGGCGTGACCGGTTCGCATACGAGCTTTCGCGGAGTTGCCGCGCATGCCAGCGATCCCTCGCGCGGGGTGAATGCCATCGACGCGGCGGCTGATTTCGTGCGGTTCCTGCGCGAAGTCGCGCGGCTGCCGCAGATCGCCGAGAATGGCTGCACGGTGAATGTCGGCCGGATCGCCGGCGGAGCGGCGACCAACATCGTCGCGGAGCGCTGCAGCGTGCGCTGGGAATATCGCGCGGACAAGAAACAAGATGCGGCTATGATCAAGAAGATGATCTCTGAGTACCTGGAGGGCAACACCTTCTCAGCCCTCGATGTCGCGAACGAAATCGAACTCGACGTGCCGCAGTTTCACAGCGACATCGGCGATGAGTCGATGCGGGTGCTGACGGATTGCGGCGCGAAATTGCCCGTCACCACGCTGCCGTTCGGCAGTGAAGCGGGAATATTCGAACGCAGCCGCATTCCCTCCGTCGTGTGCGGCCCAGGCTCCATCGACCAGGCGCACAGGGTGGATGAATGGATCGCCTGCGCCGCGCTCGAAGAGGCGGATCGATTTCTGTCGAAGGTCGGCGAGTGGGCCTCGCAGACCGCGCCCGATTGAACCAGATCGGTTCATCATTGCTTGATGAGGGCCGCTCGGGCCCGCGACATGTACTGCTGGCGGTCGGCGTCGGCAACATGCTCGAGTGGTACGACTTTGCGGTGTACGGCTTTCTGACCCCGGTGATCGCCAAGATCATGTTTCCCGCCGCAAACCCCACGGCCTCGTTGCTGCTGTCGGCCGGTGCGTTCGGGGTCGGATTCCTGACGAGGCCGGTGGGCGCCATGGTGTTCGGCGCGCTGGCCGACCGCAAAGGCCGAAAATTCACCTTGCTGCTGACCTTCGGCTTGATGGGCGCCGCGACGCTCGCGATCGGCCTGATTCCGTCATTTGCCGCGCTCGGTGTCGCGGCGCCGCTGCTGGTGCTGTGTGCGCGGCTGCTGCAGGGGCTTGCCGCCGGCGGCGCGGTCGGCGGTGCGACCGCGATGCTGACCGAGCACGCGCCAACCGGCCGCGCCGGTTATTTTGCGAGCTGGCAGGCGGCGGGCCAGGCCGGTGCGCTGTTATTGGGCGCCTTGACGGCCGCAATCGTCTCGGCGACGGTCTCGTCCGCGCAACTGGATGCGTGGGGTTGGCGTCTGCCCTTCTTCGCGGCTGCGCTGATCGTTCCCTTAGGCCTGTATATCCGCCGGCATGTCGACGATCCGGCGGCGTTCGTACATCAGGAGCGCGCCTCATCGCCCTTAAGACTGCTGTGGCGGACGCACAGGGCGGCCGTCGCGCGAGGATTCGGCATCACCATCATCTGGACGGTGGCAACCTATTTCTTTTTTGTCTACGTGCCCTTGTTTGCGCACACGGTGCTTAAGCTTCCCCTGAACGCCACCCTGTTCAGCAACAGCCTGGCGCTTGCGTTCATGCTGGTCATTTCGCCCGCGGCCGGCCATCTATCGGATCGTTGGGGGCGCTACGTCCCCATGATCGCGTCGGCCGTTGCCATCGTGCTCCTGATCCGGCCCGGCTTCGGCTTCCTGCTGAGTCATCCGAATGTCCGGGCACTGGCGATGTTCCAGGTCATATCGGCCATTTTGGCGGCGCTGTTCATCGGCCCGGCGCCGGCGGCGATCGCCGAATTGTTTCCGGTCGGCGTTCGTTCCTCGGGCATGGGCGTCGCCTATAATTTCTCGGTGACCCTGTTCGGCGGGTTCGCACCGTTCATTGCCACCGGCCTGATCGCACGCACGGGAAACCCGTTTTCACCGACCTGGTATGTGATGTTCTCCTGCGGCCTGAGCCTGATCGCGCTGCTGCTCACGCAGCGAACCAGGTCGCGCGGTCCTTGTTGAAGCGCTCGCGCAGAAATTTCAGCAGGATGTTGATCCGGTGCGACTTGTTCGGAATCGGACGGGAGACCAACCAGAGATTCAGGTAGCAGCCGGTCGGCAACGGCAGCCAGATCAAGTCGGGCGCTGCATGCTTGTAGAAATTCGGCAGCAGTCCGATGCCTATTCCGCTGCGTATCGCGGCCAGATAAACCGATGCCGAGTCCACCCGCAATTGGATTCTGTGGACAGGCACGACACTCTTGCTCCACCACGCGAGGTCGGCGCAGACGCGGTAGGGCACATAGTCCACGAACTGGTGCTGGCCCAACTCGTCGAGCTGCCGCGGGCGGCCGAATCTCTCCTCGTAGGACTTCGAAATGAACAGAGAATGTTCGACTTTCGCAATTTTGGACGCGACCAGGTGTTGATTCTTGGGTCTTTCGATGAACACCGCCAGATCAGCCTCGAGAGAAAACAGATCGAGCCCCTCGCGATCGGTGACCAGTTCAATCTTCACGCCGGAGTGAATGCGGCAGAAATCCGCGAGCACCTGCACCAGCCAAAGGTAGGCGACGCCCTCGGTGGCGAAGACGCGCAGGGTGCCCGAGAGACGCGAGTCGAAGGCGACCAGTGTGGTTTCGATGTCGTTGGCCGCCGCTTCCATCAGCGCCGCCTTGTCGTAGAGAATCTTTCCGGCAACCGTGAGGCGCATGCCATTCGCGTGACGGTCGAAGATCTTGGTGCCGAGAAAGGCCTCCAAGCGGGCGACACGCCGCCCGACGGTCGACTGATCGGTCTCCAGTGCCACCGCGGCGGAGTGAAAGCTCCCGAGCTTCGCGGTGGCGATGACGTATTGGATGTCGCTCCAATTGTTGTGACGGGATTTCGCTCGCACGCAGCCCTCGGTCGGTTGTCCGCCCCTACTTCGGCACGAATTCCTTGGGCTTCTCGGATCCGCTGCCGAACAGGAACTTCTCCATTTCCGCCACCAGGAAGGCCCGGGCCTTCGGTTCGATCGGCGTCAGGCGATTCTCATTGATCAGCATGGTCTGATGCGCAACCCACTGCGCCCACGCCTCCTTGGAAATGCTGCCGTAGATCCTCTTCCCGAGTTCGCCGGGATAGGGCAGATAATCGAGGCCTTCCGCCTCGCGCTTGAGCAATACACAGTAGATCTTTCGTGCCATGACGCGAATCTTACTCCAGGCGCCCGCCTGGGTATTCCTCATGGCCGCGCAGACGCTCGAACAGCCGGCGTATGGGCTGCGGCAGGCCGATGCGCGGCGGCGCGTCGAGCCGATACCAGAGCCGATCGCCGCCATCGTGCACCGCCCTGCCCGGTTCGCAACGCACGCGCAGCGGATTCAAGCGCAAATCGAAATGCGTGAAGGCATGATCGATGGGCGGCAGTTGCTGGGCCTCGCCCGGATGGCCGAATTCCTCGAGGCACCATTCAAGGGCCTCACGCTGATTCGCGAATTGCGGCGGCGACCACAATCCGCCCCACAACCCCGAACTCGGCCTGCGCTCCACCAGCACCGCGGCCGAGCCATTGCCACCGCTCTGCGCAATGAGCAGCGTGGCCTCGCGCGACGGCCGCGCGCGCCGTGGCTTTCTGCCCGGCAGCTCGGCCTGGCGTCCTTCGAGCATGGCGGTGCAACCGGTATTCATGGGGCATGGCGCGCAGGCGGGCCGGGCTCGCACGCAAACGGTCGCGCCGAGATCCATGATGGCCTGGGTGTACGCGGCAACGTCTGCCGCGGGCGTGCAGGCGTCGGATAGCGCCCACAACGCGCTCAGCACGGCCTTGGATCCCGGATCTCCCGCGATGCCGAAGACGCGCGCCAGCACTCGCTTCGCGTTGCCGTCGAGAATGGGGTGTCGCTGCGATCTCGAGAGCGCCAGAATCGCGCCCGCGGTCGATCGGCCGATGCCGGGGAGTTGCATCATCTGTGCGATGGTGTCCGGAAAGCTTCCGCCGTGCCGGGCGGCCAAAACTTGCGCGCAGGCATGCAGATTGCGGGCACGGGCGTAGTAGCCCAATCCCGTCCATAAATGCAGCACCTCATCGAGCGGCGCGGCAGCGAGTGCGGCCACCTCGGGAAAGCGTGCCATGAAGCGCTCGTAGTAGGGGACCACCGTGGCCACCTGAGTCTGCTGCAGCATCACCTCCGACACCCACACCCGGTACGGCGTGGGATTGAATTGCCAGGGCAGCGCATGGCGGCCATGTACTTCAAACCATGCCAAGAGGCGCCGGGCAAACGCTGCGGGTTTTAGGCTCACTTGAACAGCCCCCGCAAACCATTCTTCTTCAAGATGTCCTGCAACTTCTGCTTCAGCTGGCCCTTGGCGAGTGCCTCGACATCCGGCCGCACGGTCGGGGACGCGTAGGTTCCGGTTACTTTGAGCGGTATTTCCGTATTGCGGGCGGCCAGGATGTTCGCCAGCAATTTGAAATCGATGGCTTGGGTTGCAAGGTTGGCGGTGCCCTCGCCGGTCACTTTGAGCGCCTGCGACGCGATGGTCAGATCGTGAGTCTGCGCGATGCCATTGGTGATCTGCGCCGATGCCTTGAAGGCCTCGAATTTCGTCTGTCCGCTGTCGGCGCGCGCCGGCGGAGATGACTTGTCGAGCAAGGCCTGGGCCTGACTGATCTCATACCCTACATCGATGCCCTCGAGCGCCCCGTCCGCCAGCTTCGCATCCAGCTGCCCGTTCAGCGTCCTCAAGGCAGCCGTGCCATCGGCGCCGCGTGCCGTGGCCTTGAGGCTGAGCGTGGCGCGGCCCGAGAGCCGGCCTTTGCCCGAGGTATTGGCCAGAAGCCGCGCCATGTCGACCCCGGTGAGATGCTCATCGACGCTCAGCAGCGGTACCGGACCGCGGCCATCGACGCTGATGTTGCCGGCATAGCGGCCGCCATCGAGCTGCGCCGCGATGGGGAAAAGATGCAGCAACTGATCCTTGCGGGCCACCGTGACGCTCACGTCGGTCAAGTCGAGGCGCGCGACGTGCGCCGCCTTGAGGGTGAAGCTGCCGCTGAGTTCGAGCGGCCTGGGCTTCGAGCCCTCGGGTGGTGCGGCAGGAGACTGCGGAGCGGCGGCATGCTCCGGGGCGCGATAGCGATCGAAATCGATTTGATCGGCAGACAGCTCGAACTGCAGCGCCGGCGTGGCTCCGTGCAGCCACTTGATGTTTCCCTGCAGCGTGCTGTCATCCACGAGCAGTCGCAGGTGAGTGAATGCCAACGCCTCATCGTCATAGGCAAAATCCGTGCTGGCGGAAAACTGCGTGAGCGCCTTGGGATCGCGCATCGGCGGCAGCGCAATGCCGAGCCGCGGCGCGAACTCGCGCGGCACCAGCGAGGCCAGTTTCAGCGAACCGCTCACGCTCAAATCCTCGAGGATGTTGCCGGCCTGGATGCTGCCGCTCAGGCGCGCACTCGCGTAGTTCAAGGTGACGGCGCCCGCGGCCGCCGTTTGCCGGCCCAGATCGAGGTTCAGAACCGGCGCGGTGAATTCCCAGTGCGCCGGTTGATCGCCGTTCACTCTGCCCGCCGTGCCGCTGGCATGCAGATCGCTGATGCGCAGCCGATGCGCGGCATCCTCGCCCAGCACGAACTTGGCGGTCAGCGACAGGGCGGACGGCGCGCGATGCGCATCGAACTTCACGCTGAGGGGCAGCGTGCCGCCGGCGAGCGAACCGGTTTCAAGGTCGAGGTTCTCCACCGCCAGGTCCGCGAAGCTGACTTGCGCGCCTTGCACACGGATGTTCGCGAGCGACTCCAGGGACGGCGCGGCGGGGGAGTGATCCTCAGCCGCCGCCGGGCTCTGCGATTCGGCGCCCTGCCAGTTGCCGCGGCCTTGTGCATTCTTGCGCAGGCGCACCGCGAGCCCTTCGATCTCGACGCGCTCGATTCTCAAGCGCTTGCGCAGCAACGGCAGCAGCCCGATCCGCACCTGGGCGTGGGCGAATGAGAGGAAGGGCTCGGTGCCGAACCCCGGTGGATTGCCCAGACTGGCCGGTCCCAATTCCAGCGCCACCCAGGGGATGACGGACAGATGGATGTCGCCGGGCAGCCGCAGCTCCCGGCCGGTGGCCTGTAGTACGGCGGCGGCGAGCTGCGGCTTGAATCGGTTGGGGCTGACGGTGAGCAGCACGACCAAGAGCACGGCGCCCAGGAGCACCATGCTTGCAGCCGCCAAAATCACTAAAAGCTTGAAGTAGCGCATGCCTTTCACGCGGGAATGAGAGGTCGATCATAGCTCAAGCGCTGACCCTCCCCGCCGATACCCTTAAGATGGTGGGTGCAGGCCCACCGGTGACGGAAACCGCATGCGAAGCTGGTCGAATCAGAACAAATTACGGAATTTCTTGCGCAGACGCTCCGACGCCACGAGTCCCGAGGCGCCGGCGGGCGCCGGTGCGGGCGTAGCGGCGGCGGCATCCCAATCCGAATCCGAAACGAGCGCGCGCCGCTCGGCCGAGTTTTTGGAATTCGCCCAGTCCGCCGGCGGGTTCGGCGTGTTCGAGCTCAATCTGGTGAGCGGGGACATCAAGGGCACCTCGCTGTTCTTCGAGCTGATCGGGCTGGAATGCCGCGACATGTCATTGAGCCGCGAGGAATGGCTGGCCTCCATTCATCCTGAGGACCTCGAGGGCGTGGTGCATGCATTGAGTTCGGCCGTGGCCACCGGCGCGGGCTATGAAACCGAATACCGCACCCTGACCGCCAGCGGCGAGGTTCGCTGGCTGGCCGGACGCGGCCAGGTGCTGTTGGGCGGTGAGGGTTACGACTCGCGCGCCATCGGCACCATCACCGATATCACCGGCCGCAAGGAGCTGGAGGACAAGCTCCACTACGCCACCGAATCGCTCAACATCGCGCAGACGGCGGCCGGGGTCGCAACCTTCGATTTCGACTTTCGCCGCGACAGCCGCATTTGCTCGGATAATTTCCGCGAACTGCTGGGTATCCCGCCCAGCACCGAGCTCGACGATCTGAACCGCGCGCTGTCCCGGGTGCATCCGGACGATTTTGCGCGCGTGCGCAGCGCGCCGCTGGAGACCACGCCCACCGATCCTTACTACCGCTGCGAATACCGGGTGCTGCTCGACGGCGGCGGCGAGCGCTGGCTGGGCGAGAAGGCCAAGGTTTCACGCTCAGCCTCGGGCGATGTGGAGCGCATCACCGGCGCGCTCATCGACATCAGCGACTTGAAGCGCACCAAGGCGGCTTTAGGTTCGGTCGAGATCCGCCTGGAGCGAGCCTTGCGCGGCACGCAGGATGGCCTCTGGGAAATCGATCTTCTGACCAATGTCTCCTGGTACGGCCTGCGCTTCGGCGAGCTGCTCGGCTACAGCGTCGAGGAGCTGGGCTCCTCGCACGAACAGTTCATGACCTTGATCCATCCGGAGGACCGCGAGCGGGTGGCCCAGGCGCTCGATGAGCACCTGGAACGGCGTGCCGTGTATGACCTGGAATTCCGCGTGCGCCACAAGAGCGGGCACTACGAATGGATGCGCGCCCGCGGCCAGGCGGAGCGCGCCGCCGACGGCACGCCGCTGCGCCTGGCCGGCGCGATGCAGCTGGTCACCGACCGCAAGCACGCCGAGCAGGCCTCGCTCGATGCCAAGCTCGCCGCGGAAGCGGCCAATCGCGCCAAGAGCAGCTTCCTGGCCAACCTGAGCCATGAGATCCGCACGCCCATGAACGGCGTCATCGGCATGTCGCAGATCCTGGCGGAGACCCCGCTCGACAACACCCAGCGCGAGTATCTGGACATCATCCGCGGCAGCGCCAAGGCGCTGCTCTCGCTCATCAACGGCGTATTGGACCTCTCCAAGATCGAGGCCGACCGGCTGGAACTCGAGAACGTCGAGTTCGACCTGATCCACATGTTCTACGAGACGGTGGCGGCCACGGCATTGCAGACGGCCGCCAAGGGCATCGAACTGATCGTCGCCATCGAATCTGAGGTGCCGGTGATGGTGCGGGCCGACCCGGTGCGGCTGCGCCAGGTGGTTTTGAATCTGTTGGGCAATGCGGTCAAATTCACCCACGAGGGACACATCGCCGTGCACGTCGCGAATCGCATGGCGGGGAACGATCACGCATCCTTGACCATCGAAGTGACCGACACCGGCATCGGCATCCCCGCGGATCGCATCGACCGGCTGTTCAAGACCTTCTCACAGGTCGACTCCTCCACCACCCGCCACTACGGCGGCACGGGCTTAGGCTTGTCCATCGTCAAACGCTTGGCCGAGCTCATGGGCGGGGAGGTCGGGGTGCGCAGCGAAATGGGCCGGGGATCGACCTTTTGGGTGCGAATCGATGTCGATGTGGTCAAGGAGCAGCCAACGCGCAAACCCGTGGGCCTCGGGCGCAAGATCCTCATCGTCGATGACATTCCGGCCGCCCGCGACAGCCTGGCCTCCAAGCTCAAGCTCTACAGCTACGCCACGGAGTCAGTGGGCAGCGTGGACGAAGCGCTCGAGCGATTGGCACAGGAGCCTTTCGATCTGGTGTTGGCGGACGAATTGATGCCGATGCGCGGCGGACTCGATCTGCTCAACGCGCTGCGTGCCGACGCGCGTACGGCGCATCTGCCGCTGGTGTTGATGTCCCTGTTCGGCGCCGAACATGACACGGCGGAGTGCGAACACCGCCCCAACGCGGTGGGCTTGAAGCCGATTCGGGCCGCACTGCTCGCCAACCTGGTCGACCAGGTGCTCACCGGCAAGAATCAGCCCACTCCCAACGTCAAATCCTCGCCCCGGGCACTGCCGACCTTCCGCGGCAACAAGATCCTGCTGGTCGAGGACAATCCGGTGAACCAGCGCGTGGCGCAGCGCACCCTGCAGAACCTGGCCGCCGAGGTGACGATCGCCAACAACGGCGCGGAGGCTCTGGAGCGCATCGCCGAATCGATTTTCGACGCGGTGCTGATGGATTGCCAGATGCCCGTCATGGATGGCTTCACCGCGACGCGGCGCATCCGCGAATTGGAAATCAACCGCGGCGGCAAGCGCCTGCCCATCATCGCCCTGACCGCCAACGTCATGAGCGAGGATCGGGAGAACTGTCTGGCCGCCGGCATGGACGCGCATCTCGGCAAGCCGATCGAGCCGGCGCAGGTGATCGAGGCATTGAGCCGCTTCTTGAAGGCACCCACCGCGGCCCCGCCCGTCGATCGCAACGCGCTGCGCGAACTCACCGGCGGCGATCTCGAATTCGAACGCGAGCTGGCCGAGACCTTCGTCAGCAGCGGCGATCAGTGCCTGGCGGAGATCATGGCGGCGCTCGAGGTGAGCGATTTCGACACCGTGCGCAAGCGCGCGCACTCGCTCAAGGGCGCGAGCGCCAACATTCATGCGCGGGATTTGAGCCAGGTCGCCTCGAGCCTGGAGAATGCTGTGCGCGAGAATTCCATTCCCGCGATCGATGGCCTGGTGGCCGAGCTTTCCGAAAAGCTGGCCGCCGTGAATGCGGAACTTCGGCGCACAGGCTCTTAGGCAGCGCAGAAAGCTCAACTCGCACGCCGATCTTCCAGGTTCAAGCCGTCAATCCGCGCGAATTCACCTCCATTGGACGTGACCATCCTCACCCAAACGGGTCCTGCATGAGTTCATCGAGCTTCGCGCGATGCGACTCGAACGGCGCAAATTTGCCATCCCCTTGCTGCAGTACCGCCTCGGACCATTCTTGAGAGTGGGTTTCATTCTCAAGCAAATCCTTCACCGCCTTGCGAATGAGGGCATTACGGGTCAATTTTCGGTGCTTCGCCATGCGTTTGAGCTAAGCAGGGATTCAGTGCAATGGACCACAACCCAACACAGAGTTCCAAACCAGACGGCCATAGCCTAAAAGCCACCGCCGGCACGCGTTCGCAGTCGGAATCAAGACGCAGGTTGGTATCACCATAGGGCGCCGCCGGTCCCATTTCGGGGGATGAGAGTCGCCTCTCAGGGGGACAGCGCCATCTTGATAAAATTTATTACCGACGGCCACTAGGCATGATTATTGGCGGATATCACTCGGAGCTATCGATAGACTTTATTATCATTGCCAATCGAATTGCTGCGCAGCTGCCTCTCATGAAGGCAATGGGGTTAGGTGGTGACGTGCAATTGAAATGTTCCAATCGGACGAGGAGGGCGTCGGGCTATGACAAAGCAATTTGGGTTAGGGCGCGGAATGGTCTTCCCCGCAAAGCGCGCGCGTTCGCTTCTGAATCCATTGCGCCGACTCATTCAGTCCCCCACGCGCACAGTGCAACGAATGGCGCTCGTACGCACGGATAGAGTGCTGGAGATTGGCTGCGGGCCCGGCTATTTCAGCCGCGCGATAGCGCTCGCCGTGCCCGAGGGCTCATTGGTTTTGTTTGATCTGCAAGAGGCCATGTTGGAACCGCTCGGAAAAGGTTGCCGGACCTTGCGAACATTCAGTTTACGCAAGGCGACGCCATGTCATTGCCGTTCCCAGACGGCTCATTCGATGCCGTACTGCTCGTTCTCGTACTCGGCGAAGTGCCAGACCGAGACCGTTGCATTGCCGAGGTAACTCGCGTGCTTCGGTCGGGCGGCACGGTGACGTTTGCCGAAAGCCGAAGGGACAGTGATTTTATTTCCATCGGGAAATTGCGGGCACACGCCGAGAAACACGGCTTGCAGCTGTCGGAAAGGCGCGGTCCCGGATGGGAGTATACCGCCCGCTTTCAAAAATCCCGAATGGCAACCATTGCACAAGATGCCGGCAGTCGCTTCACGATCATCGCCCCGGCCGATGTACCGGGCCCGGTAGGAGGAAAGGCTAGGGCGTCGACGTGACAGGCTTGTCATTTGCGTCGAATATTATGGAGCCACCTCGGATAGTCAGCCGCACTTTGGCGAAAGCCGTAACCTCATTCGCCGGGTCCGCGTCCAGCACGACAAGATCCGCATCCTGGCCTGGCAACAGCTTGCCTTTGCGGGAGGCATAGCCAAACCTCTCTGCCGGGGCTACCGTAAGAGCTCTTAGAATTTGGCGCCAGCTCAAGGCACGAGCGAGTTGTCGGTACTCTTCGGTCGTATCGAACACATCGGTATACCCGACATCGGTACCGAACAGAATCTGGCCGCCGGCCTTGGAATACGCATCGACTTGCTGGATGGCCGTCTGCATGTCATTTTTGGAGTCCTCATCAGACTCCCCAAATTTCTTAGCCTCGACCTCGAACAAAGTCAGCGTCGGAATCAAAGCCATATGGTGGGCAAGAATGCGAGCTATGAGTTCGGGCGACCACGGCCCGCTCATCGGAGTCGTATGCGCGAGGACATCGACTCCGCTTTCGATTGATACATTCAATCCATCGAGATTGGACGGGTGAGCAAACACGGGCTTTCCGAGCGCGTGTGCGGCTGCTGCGAGGGCTCGAGCCTGATTGAGCGGCATTGCTAACACGCCTACCTCGCCACCCACGATGGCGCCAGCGAATAGCTTGATGCCGTCCGCACCCTCCTGTTGGATTTGCCTGCGCGCCCGCGCTACGGCGGTGCGCAGAGAGGTAATTTCTTCGTCTGGGAAACCGTTGTCCTTCAGGAATTGCTTCACATAGATCGGCGTTCCGCCTTTCGGGTAAAAGGGGTCGCCCACCGTCAATATCATGGGTCCCGCGATCTCTTTCGAGGCAATTCGGCGGCGAATGACGTTGGTGTTTTTCAGCAGCGAGGCGGTGTCGAAAACTGTCGTAAAACCCCAGCGCGTCAGCATCTGCTTCAGTTCATTCGCGAGTTCGGCACCAGAGCGCTGCTCGGCGTTAAGCAAAGCCTTGTTCATCAGATGGACATGACTGTTCCAGAATCCCGCTGTTACTGAAGCGCCTCGCAAATCTATGATCTGGGTGCCCGATGGAATTTCTGTTGCGCTGGCAGTTCCAACTGCAGCGATCCGACCATCATGAATGAGCACGTTGCCATCTGTGAGTACGGGGGCGTCGGGTGAGGCATAAATTCGAGCATGAACGAGAGCGAGATCACGTGCATTCGCCGAACTCACAATGGCAAATATCAGTACCGCAAAAACACAAGACAGCTTGAGCAAAGGACCTCTCACTTTAGACCTACTTCTGTCCCGTACCGAGCTTCGCTTAAGACTTCGGACGTGAAATCAAGCGCTGATGCCCCGGATGTACCTTTTGAATGAGCGGCGGTACATTGCTCGAAATCTCGGTGCTTTTACTGCAATGCGACCGCCGAGATACAGCATGATTAAGCCATGCGACAGTGCCCCCATTTCGAAGACAATCTCCCAAGCGTCATCGTCAAGGAGTTCGCCGCTTTGCATGCCCGCGCCTACGACGTCGGCCATCAGACTGGCGGTCGGAGAGCGACCGGCCTTAAAGTCCAGCGGGTAGCGACGAGCGCCTTCCCGCTTCACCAGAAACATTAGCTCAAAGAGCCGCGGGTTATCGAGTGCATGATCGAGGTAGATCTCCGCCATCTTGACCAATCGCTCGCCCGTCGTGCCGGAGAAGGACTTGCGTGCAATTCGCTCGGCTAAGTCCTCGAAGCCTTTATCGGCGAGGGACTTCAGGAGTCCCGCTCTCGCCTTGTAATGTCGATAGATGGCCATCGGCGTAATGCTTGCGACATCTGCAACTCGCCTCATTGTTACAGCGTCGGCGCCTTCCTCGTCCAGAATTTGACGAGCCGCCGTGGCGATGTTTTGTTTTGTGCTTTCGGTATCCAAGTCTACAGTGTATACTGCGAGCACAGAATCGTAAAGTTGTAAAAACACCAAAGAACTACATCCCGACTTCAAATTGAAGGGTGCGGAAAGTATTGAAGGAAAGGACGCCTGGGATCTCCAAGTCAGCGTAAGTCACTGGTGACAGGACCCCGGATCCATCTGGGGTCCTGTTCCACGCTTGGCGCATACCGATGTTAATCGACGACATGCTGATGGGCCTGATCATCAGCGGCTTCGTGCTTTCCATCGCTTTCCTCCGCGCCGATCTTGTTCAGTCAAGTCGGTCTCGGTGCCGCTGAATTGCGCTTAGCGCTATGCACGATAATTGGCGGTTAATTCCTCCAAGGCGGCATCGAGCAGGATGGTTGACGAGAATGAACCAGATCATGGCCTCCGCATGCGCCGTTTGTGCGCTATGCCGCGCGATTCCTTTGAATAAGGCTTCCCATGGGGTGTGACATCCTATAGGATGTCTATATATATGAGCGAACCGCGCCTTGTCGTGGATACGTCTGTGATCGTGGCAGGCCTTCGCAGCCAATTAGGCGCGAGCAATCGTATTCTCACGCTCGTTGCTGAGCGGCGGCTCGTACCCTTGGTGACGACGGCTTTGTTTCTAGAATATGAGGACGTTCTCAATCGGCCGGAGCAGCGATTGGCGACGGGCATGGCCAAGGAAGACATAGTGGAATTTTTGGCGGCCTTGGCGAGCGCTGCGGAGCCCGTTGATGTTCACTTTATGTGGCGTCCACAATTGGCTGATCCCGCTGACGAGTTAGTACTGGAGGCGGCGGTGAATGGCCGGGCTTCTGTCATTGTCACGCACAATGTCCGCGACTTTTTGCCGGCAGCACGCGAATTCAAGATCGAAGTGATTACACCGAGCGTCATGCTCCAGAGGATGAGGAAATGAGCAAGAACACCTATCCATTGAAACTTCCCACGTCGGTGAAGAAGGCGGCCGCGGAATTGGCGGCTAGCGACGGCGTATCGCTCAACCAATTCATCGCGGCTGCCGTGGCAGAAAAGGTAGGCTCCCTGCGCGCCGCGGATGACTTCCTGCGTGAACGCGCGGGAACTGCGAAACCCAAGGACATGCTCAAGTATCTGCGCCGCGCACCGAAGGTTGCACCGAACGTTGACGACATGCCGTAGCGCTGCGATTGATAAGGCTTCTCGTTATCGCATTTCTGGTAGTCGCGAATCCGCTTCGCGCTCGATAAAATTTATTATCAAGATAGGAAACGACAGACGTCTACCAGACTCACGGAGACTGCTGCGAAAGGCTTAAGCAACGGGTGTGACAACCGCCTTGGGCTGGCGCGGCCGGTGCTGAGTTGTGGAGAAACGATCTCCGATCTGGCCGATTAAGTGTTTAACGAGAAGTGGGTCAAGGAAGTGGGCGATACTCCGCGGCAGACTCGTACCCGGCCCGACAAGAAGGATCTGGCGCTGAAAACTCAGGGATTGTGATGCTGAATTACTATTTTCGGATCGCGTTAGTCAGTTTCAGGCGTCACTGGACGCTTACATTGCTGGTGGTCGTAGCCATTGCCATGGGCGTGGCCCTGACCATGACGGCATATACGGTGCTCAGTGTCATGTCACGCGACCCGATTTCCTGGAAGTCGAGCCAGCTATTTGCGGTTCAACTCGACAATGGCGGGCCTCGAAGCCGTAAAGCGGGGGATAACGAGCCGGAAGTCCAACTCACCTATCGCGATGCAACAGCGCTACTCAATGCGCGACAGGTCACCGTCGTGTCTTTGAGCAATGACGGTCATGAAGTGACGCTGCGCCGCGAAGGCAGTGGAGTCGGCGAGGGCCTCGATGGTAAACGCACCATCACCATCAAGCGCGACGGAAAGGACTTCGCGGCGAAGGTACAACTTCTTAAAACCCGCTGGAGCGGCTATTCGGTGTATCGGGATGGCATTCTCATGAGCGATGAACTGCTGACCACCAGCGATGTCGTCGCCGTGGCGCCCGGTTTGGCATCCATTCCCGGGAAGGCGCGTCAGTACGTTCTCATGAATGCGGCTTCGGAAATAGCCGGGTAAGCGTTCAATGCTGAGCCGAGTCCCTCCTTGTGCGGGAAGGCAGCGCCGACGACATCGCGGGCGTCTTGGCGGCTCACCCCGTCCCCATCACCGTCATCGATGGCGACCATGACTTCATCGATCCGTCGGGAGCTGGCTGGCGTAGCTTGGCCGCCGAACATCCGGAAATCCGAATCCTTTCCTTGAAAAGAGCCGGCCACTGCAGCTGGATCGACAATCCGGAAGGGTTCGACCGAAGCTTGCGCGCGGGTCTCGAACGCGCCGCCGCATCATCACGCCCTTGATCGGTGCTCCCGAATTACGGTGACCATGCGAACCTGATCGTGGTGGTGGGCTGATTGTGATCAGCCGGATCTTTTGCATAAAGGCCCAGCATGAACTCCCAGTCCAAGACGCCAATCTCCGTGATGGCAGCACTGCAACGCTGCTGGCGCGCCCGAAGCGCCTATATCTTTTACTTCGACACAGCAATATTTACGGTTGAGTCTTGCTCCTGCGCGACCACAGCTGATCAATCGCAAAGGGTCCCGATCCTCCCAATACGAGCGCGGCCAAACCCGCAAGATATAAGAGATCGGTTTCATATCCCGGCTGTCCGAAGTGCGCTCCTGCCGCGGTCACCGACTGGAGTTTGATGGAGCTGAAACCATTCGGCAGATGTACGGTGAATATGGCGACCAAAAGCACAATACTCATCGGGATACTGGCGAGAGGAACAAAAGCTCCGAGCAGTACGGCCAATCCACCGAGTAACTCAACAAATATCGTTGCCCATGACAACAATGTGGCAGCCGGCATGCCGAGCGCGTGTAAAATGTTGGCAAAATCGTCCGGCCCGCGAGCCAGTTTCGCATAGCCGTGCTCCATAAAGCCGTAGCCAACGATCAAACGGAGCGGTATCGCATACCAAGTCCCCGCCAAAGCGGAGGAAAGACGAGACAAGCGTTGCAACGAGTCATTCATAGACGAGCCTTGCCGGTGGATATAGAAGAAGACCGATCCACGGCGATGATTATTGCAATCTGACAATGACTCATCATTTTTCGATCGCGGTCTTATGAAGAAGACCCAGATAGGTAAGCGATGTCACGGGCTCGCGGACACCAGGAAGACAGCGTGAGTACCCAGGGACGGATCCTACAGGATGAAGGCTAAAGCTGTCGCCGGAGCGAAGGCGCCGAAATCAAAGCCGGCTAGCTCGTAAAACCAGAGACCCAATAATTCCTGCAATATGTGATAGGCGAGGAACGGTATTGTGTAAACGCGAACCGCCAAGCTAGAGTAGGGTTTGCACGCGGCACTTGGATCTGCGAATTTCACAAAGGATTGCCCGATGAATTCAACGGACTGTTCTACGCGCAACAAACTATCGCCTCACGGTGGATCGGCTCTGGCAATTGGGGCCATTTGGAGTGCCGCGTTCGGACTGTCGGGCTGCAGCTCCGGCGCAGGGAGTACCGTAACGGCTCCGAGTCCTCCCGTCATCGCAGCGGCGATATCCGATCAGCCCATGGATGAAAGCGTCCCCATGGGACTGTCCGCCACGTTTGCGGTTACCGCAACAGGCTCATCGCTGCAATACCAATGGGCGAAAAACGGGGCAGCGATTGCCGGTGCAACCGGCAGCAGTTACACCACGTCGACGACGACATTTGCCGATACCGGCGCAAACTTTTCAGTGACTGTGAGTAACTCGGCTGGAACAGCTATTAGCAATGCTGCTTCACTGACAGTGACCGCCCGCGCGCCGATGGCTGGGGACCTACGCTTCCAACAAGTCGACGCACCTTCTACCGTGAACGGGTGGGGTAATTCTGGCGTAGGTCTTAACACTTTCCTGCTCGGAAGATCTGCGCAGGATTTCTTCCCCAGCATTGGCACTATCGCGCGGCAATCAACTTGGCAGGGGCGCGTCAAACAGGATGGCAAAGGATCACGCGGCGTCTGGATCATGCCGCTGATGATTGTCGCTGGCAAGCATTACGTTGAAGGTTGATTGTCGCTCGGCGTCAGTGACTCAA
>DATAVN010000034.1:0-2766 GCA_036267715.1 Steroidobacteraceae bacterium
TCATCCGCCCCGCGGTACAGGACGGCCAGATTCCTGCCCTCCGCGAAGCCCGCCTCGTTCAAGCCCCGCGTGAGACCGTCCGATTGATCGTCACGTAATTTGGCAGGTCCGCTGCTGAGAACGCCAATTAGAGGCGGCGAAGTCTGCTGCCCCCGAATTGCCAACGGCCACGCGGCAGCCGCCCCGCCGGCAAATGCGATGAACTCGCGACGTCGCATGACATCCTTAAACTATCGGATTCCCAGCATAGACCAGCACGTGGAAAAACGCGTGCGAAGCCATTGTGGCGTATGGACTGCCGATATCCGCCGCCCGTGTTGGCGGGCCGGCATATCCCTAGTACCAATCCAGCTGAATGCCGATCAAGATCGTGACTAGCGAAACCAGGAGGCCAAATCCGCTGAACAGCCCGATCATCACCAGCGGGTGTCCCTCGGATCTGTCGGATAAAGCCGGTGATGCCGGGATCGACGCGGAAACGCGGGTAGCTTTCGGCATGTCATCCACTCCCAAATTGCTTCGTTAAAAATTCCCGCCCTCCGAAAGACGTCTACGCAGCCCCGACGAAGGTTCAACGAATTCGCGGCAAAATAAGCCGCGCGGCAAAAGTGGTCGGCCGATACCGCCATGCGATATCGGCGACCGATTCAATTTTTCGAAAGCCTTCTTTATCCGCGATAGACCGGCGCGCCGGCCGGCGATGCGGTCGAGCCGCCGTCGACGAACAGCTCCTGGCCCTGGACGTGCGCGGAATCGTCAGAGGCCAGGAACAGCACCGTTTTCGAAATGTGATCCGGCTCACCAATCCGCCCGAGCGGCGTCGTCATGCCGATCCGCTTCTCGAAGGCCTTCTCGGCCTCGGGCGTCGCGGTCGCCGCGCCCCAGATCGGGGTGCGAACGGCGCCGGGCGAGACCACGTTGACCCGGATGTTGCGCGGCGACAGTTCGGACGCCATCACCCGCGCCATGGCGCGGACGCCGGCCTTGCTCGCCGCGTAGGCGGCATAGCCGGGATTGCCAAGCACCGAGATCACCGAGCCGTTGAGGATGATCGAGGCGCCGTCCTTCAGATGCGGCAGCGCCGACTGCACGGTAAAGAACACCGCGGTCAAATTGGTGCTGATCACCTTTTCGAAGGTCTCGAGCGTGGCGCTGCCGAGCGGCGTGCCGCCGGGAATGCCGGCATTGGCGAACAGGATATCGAGCTTGCCGAATTTCTCCGCCGCCTGTTTCACGGCAGCTTCGGTCGCGGCGATATCCGTGGCATCCGCCACGATTGCCAGCGCGTTCGGACCAAGTTCCTTTGCCGCGGCGTCCAGTGTCGCCTTGTTGCGGCCGGTGATGGCGACCTTCGCCCCTTCCGCCACAAACAGCTTCGCGGTGGCGAGCCCGATGCCGCTGTTGCCGCCGGTGATGAATGCCGTCTTGTCCGCCAAACGCATGTGCCGTCTCCAGTGGTTGCAATATTAAACTTAGTTGCCATTTATGCGATGTGGTTTCATAATGCAACTACACAACGGAGTGATCGGCGCGCACTTTCGGCCGCGTATGGATCGAAAGGGATCTCCCATGGTGAAACGGACAAGTTTCGAAGCAGATGAATGCCCGATCGCGCGCTCGCTGGATGAGATCGGCGACTGGTGGTCGCTGCTGATCATCCGCGACGCCTTCCTCGGCAAGCGCCGGTTCGGCGAATTCCAGAAAAGCCTCGGCGCGGCGAAGAACATCCTGACGGCGCGGCTGCGCGCACTGGTGGACGACGGCATCCTGACCACGGTCCCCGCCTCCGACGGCAGCGCCTACCAGGAATATGTGCTGACCGAGAAAGGACGCGGGGTGTTTCCGGTGCTGGTGGCGCTACGGCAATGGTGCGAGGCGTTTTCCGACGCGCCGGAGACCCTCGGCACAGTGCTTGTCGATCGCGAAAAGGGCCGGCCGGTGCGCAAGCTCGAACTGCACGCACAGGACGGCAGGCTGCTCGATGGCGGCGACACCATGCTCAAGCCCAATCCCGCGGCAAAGCGCCGGCGGCGGGCGTAGAAGATAATGAATTAGGTCGAGCGGCAACGGCGGGGCGCCCCTCTCCCGTTGGGAAGGGGTCGGGGTGACGGGTTACGATCTCTCGTCAGCCCCACAGCCCCTCACCCGATTTGCATTGGACGACGCTTCGCCTCGCCGGGATGCAAATCGACCTCTCCCCGCCGGGGAGAGGTAAACAAGAAGCCCGGACGCGATCTCACGACAATTTCTGCTTGCCGCGCAGCCGGAGGTACTCTTCCGCTTCCAGTTCGGCCATGCGCAGCAAATGGCTGAGCATCTCGAGCCTGTGGCTTCGCGCCAGCCGGACCAAATCGCCGGCGGTTTCCGCGATGAAGGAGGCGGCCTCGTCCGGGCCGCCCTCCCCGTGCGGTTCGTCCTCGCCGGGACGATCACTCTCTTGGCTATGGCCGCGACCGCCCTTGCCGGACGATATCCGCTTCCGGTCACCCTTCTTTTTGCTCAACTGACCTGGCTCGGATAATATCCATCGAAGTGTATTGGCGGCCGGCCACCCTTTTTGAGAGTGCAACTCCAGGCAGGTATTTTGCAACCTGCCAGATGCTAAAGCGGCACCAAAACCCGCGCCCTCAACATCTGTCGATTTGACAGCGGGCTGCGCTGCACCCATGTTCGGATTCGAAACGGCCAGCGCGAGTCCCGCGGAACCGGCCTTTATTTTCCCCGTAAGCATTTGGAATGACATGAATATCGTCATCGTCGAGTCGC
>DATAVN010000035.1:0-486513 GCA_036267715.1 Steroidobacteraceae bacterium
ACCGAGCAATCCGTCCGAAGAAAACATCGTCTTCGGATCCCTATCCTTCAGCAACTCGTCCAAAATCTCTTTCTTGATCGCCATACTCTCGCTCCTTGGGTAAAGTATGGCTCAACACACAAAAATCTGGATACTCCCGCCCCATGTTCCGGACATCCGTAGAGCCGAATCTCGCGCCCGGTTGGAGGGATACCTACGATATATAGAATCCTGTGATCGATATTCAGAATCAACGGAATCAAGTGCTCGTGCCACACGATTGGATTGACGTCGAATTCAGGCAGAGGGATCGTCAGCCACTCTTCTCGAGGAACTTCACCCTCAGCGAGCCTCTTTTGCTCCACAACAATAACCCGGCCGTCATTGAGCTTTACTTCCTCCTTCCAGGAGACATACGGACTACAAGCGGCCAGATTCACTAAGCATCCCGACAACATCACAGTGGCCCATATCTGCCTAAACATATTCAGCCCCTATCGATTATCAGTCGTCTCATCGTGCCGATTACCTAGGAGGCGAAAGCCGATTCCGCTGTCGCCTGGGTTGGGAAAATAAGCTACTCAAGGAGTCCGGCGTTGGTAAAATCAATTCCGATACGCGTTAACAGAATTTGCGCAAACCTCACGGGTTCGAACGCCCGCGCAACGTCCCAATCGACAAGCTGCCGATGCGACGCCATGACTCGAAGTGTGGCCTCCGCCTTCTCCAGATCCAATTGCGCGTGCTCGACGCTGTCCATGTCGACTCGCCCCGCCGTTCGCAAGGATGTCGTGAGGGCCACCACACTGCGCGCTTCCATTGCACTCGCTAGGGCCGCACGATATGACGCGTTCGCCTCCATTTGCGCGGAGATCGCAATTCGAATTCTAGCGTCCACATCAGTCTTAATTTGCCCGAGCGTTTGCCCAGCCGCCCAACGTTTGCTGATAATCGAGCGGCGCCTGAGTGCCGATTGCGGCACCAATGTCACCAGAGAGCATATTTGCGAAGGTGGGAATGCCGCCGCTGTTAAGGCCATCGGCCGTTTTTGTGCCGGCCTGCAAAATAGAGTTGACGACATTTAATCCTATAAGATTGGATGTCCTTTGCAAACCAGAGTTGATTGCCTGCTGCGACTGGCCGCTGAGCTTGCCGCCATACAAAAGCCCGTACTCGGTTGTTCCTCGAATGAAATTATCAACCGCGGTCGACGTGTCATCGCGATTGATGGCAGGAGCCTGGGAAAACCAGTACTTAGTCTCCGCGCTTACATGCGGGTTGTTTTGGATGATGCTGTAGATGTAGGAGTAAATCGATGCAAAGAGTCCAGAGGATGCAGCCATGTCTTTCGGTATTACGACCGTGTCAGAAGCGGAGTTATATAACCCGAGCGCTTGCAAGCGAGTGATTAACCCAGCTAGTTGATCAGAAGTAAAGGCAACTTGCGGCGGTGAAATATTCGAACTAGTCATTTCAAATTCCCTATAAAACTAGCGAGGCCAGCAATTTACTTCTGCAGCCAACCGTCGACCATTGTGTTGATCGTCCTGACAAGACTATCGGTATGTGCTACCGCTTCCGATGGAAAAATCATTCGATACTGAAAGTGGTTACTTTTCATATAGACATAGGCCTTGCATTCCATTGACGCCGAGACGTCCGGGTTCTGGCAAATCATATAAAGCTCGTATGGACTGACAGCACGCTCGACATATATTGTCTGGATGCTGTCATAGTCGTACCCATTCTCCTCCCCCTTCTTGACCAGTCTGTCGTGGTAAGCCTTGTCCGTCACGGGGGCATGCACTTCCCTCAATCCCTCATTCCTCGAGTCGATCAACGTGACCTTGGCGTCGGGGATATGATGCAGTTTCGCTTGATAGCGAACCCTTGCTTCCAAATCCAGGAACATGCGCTGCGGCCGCCAATCCGGCCCCTTGTTCGCATACTCCACCGACGTATCCCCAAATTCCCCGTGAAAGTAAAATAGCCACGGAATCAGCACCGCAAACCGATCTGGCGTTGGCACATAGTGACCAGAATCTCTCTGCATGACGAGGTCCAACAAACTTGGATAGGTCGTTTGCACCATTTCCGGATATTCAAAAACCAGGGACAGCCGGTCGAAGTGGAGAGCTTCGTTCGGGTCTTTGGGAATTGCCGAATCCGGAAAAAGGATCTTTGGAACACGCAGGATTGCGCCGTATCCGAAGTCATACAGCACGGAATTGGCGGGCGTTACAGGCGCATCAATACGTGGCAACGTACCGGCGGCGCTAGGCGTCTCTTGTGGGACCTGAGCTGCGAACGTCGTTGTAGAGATCAACAAGACAGTCGTAGCAGCGAGCCGTTGGATCGTTTTCTGAGCGATACGCTCATGGGCGCGAATCAGCCGACCCGCGCGAATAACGGGTGCTTTCCATGTCAAAGCTGAATATCGATGACTGCCGATACGGTAAGAGGAAATTTGAATGCTGCGCTCCATGCAATATCGATCCCTATAAATCATTCCCTGTCTGCGCGTCTATTGATGCGACGCCACATATTCCGGCAAGCATTCACTCTCGGCGGGCTTTAGAATCCCGCGGTACTTGCATCGACCAACCCGTCCAAGTGTGCAGAGGCATTGTGATGTTGGTATTTCAGCGCAACTCGTTGCGCGGCGGTCCTGTACTCCGGATGTATCAGCAACCGCAACAAAGCATCCTTGATTGACCCCACTGTCATATCGCTCCCTGGCTGTATGGCAACGCCGAACTCCACGAGCCTTTGCGTCGCTATCGATTGCTCCACGTGCACGGGTAGGCACACCATCGGCTTACCATGCAGCAACCCTTCCCACACAGTGCCGAAGTTTCCATGACAAATCAAGACCGCTGCTTCAACCAGTACGCGATCGAACGCATAAATTTCTTTAGAGAATTTTATATGCGCATTTGCAAATCGATTGGTGATGATTTCCGGTGCGCCCGGACAATACACAAGCGCATCGACACCACTCGATTCGATTGCTTGCAACACCACTTCAAGCTTTCGGTAGTTGAGGTACGCGAAGGCGCGCGGCGCGCTCCCAATGCGCCAATCTGGAGCCTTGCCCGGAAGACGCGAGAGAATAGGCCCCCAATAGCGCGCCCCCGTTCGCTGCGGATAATGCTCAATCTCCGGCCAGGTGGTTAGAAGATCGAGGTCGGTGTCAAAGAAGTCGGCAAAGCAGGAGAGTCTCGAAGCCCCAAAGTGTGTACGGGCCAAATTAATGGAGTCGAGCAGCGTGGCTTCACTGCGGCACAGGCGCTCGTGATCCGCTCCAGCTATGAAGGCGGGGACAGGAGTCAAACGAGGCGGCAAGAAGAACCCCATCCCAACGAGACGCGAGCATTGCGGTAGGGGAAAAATCCAGAGCCACCAAATCAGGCCGAAACAGTTCAAACAGCCGGATCCAGGCCCGCACCATGCTCGCCAGCTTGCGGGAATCGCCAAACCCATGATTCAGCAAGATCTCGGCATAACTGATGGGGCGAGCCGATGCATTCGGTACCGGATACCATACCGGTGCCTAAAACACGGAATAGCTCTCCGCCGGAATCACCGCACTGGCGGCGGCAACATCTCTCACCGCGAATGCGACCTCATGGCCGCGCGCACGGTAGGCATTGACCAATGGAAGGGCTGTCATTAGATGGCCCAGCCCGCCGCCGAATTCAAAGTATGCGTGCCAGTGCGCTCTCCGTTGTCGATCTGTTAAGGAATGTAAAACTCAGCAGACGAGCGACGCGACCACATACATTCGGAGATCGACAGTCGCATCCCCTCCTCATCCGCACCGATCGCTTGAGCGTTTCATCCCATCTTCCGACCGGGCGCCCAGTCGACAATGGCAGACTGTAGCGAAGCTCTGACAAAAACTTACGTCGGGTACTGGATGCCCAACTATAGAACCAGAGTCCGTCCCGATGGCTAACACTCAGGTCGCCCAAGGACATTCTGGCCGTAGCCTCGTCTGATGCGGGCAGGCAATTCGACTGCCCGAATAGACGGTGTCTGTTTTCGCCCGGTTGCATTCGTCCAGGCATCGGGTAAATTACTGACCGCATCAAAATCCTATTCGTCCACCAAAACTTCCCCGGCCAATACCTGCACCTGGCACGCGATCTCGGCGCATCGGGCCGGCATGACGTTGTATTCATTACTCAACGCACCGATGCTGATCTTCCGGGCGTCCGAAAGATTGTCTACAAGCCGGCGCGCGCCGTGACCAGCGGTGTCCATCACTACCTGAGAGACACCGAAGCCGGGGTCTTAAATGCGCAGAACGTCGCTCGTGTCGCACTGGGGCTGAAAAAATCGGGCTTTGTACCCGACGTGATGCTGGCCCACAATGGCTGGGGAGAGCTTTGGTACCTGAAAGAGGTTTTCCCCCATAGTCCTCTGATCGGTTACTTCGAATTCTTCTATCGGCTGCATGGTGCCGATGTCGGCTTTGAACCGGGTCCGCCCCTGATTTTCGATGTGGGACCCCGTATCCGCACCAAAAACCTCGGCAACTTATTGGCACTGGACGCCGTGGACTGCGGCCAATGTCCCACCAAATGGCAGAAGTCACTGTACCCGAAGGAATATCTCTCTAAATTGCATATCGTGCATGAGGGCATCGATACGCAGTTGGTAACGCCCGACAAATCCGCGCGCTTCAAAGTCCCGCACAGGGACCTCGAATTGACGCCGGACTCCGAGGTCGTGACCTACGTTGCCCGTAATCTCGAACCCTATCGTGGATTTCCGAGCTTCATGCGCAGCCTGCCAGCCATCCTATCGCGGCGACCGCAAGTGCACGTTCTCATCGTCGGTGGCGATGAGGTCAGCTACGGACCCAAGTTGCCCAAAGGAAAGTCATTTCGCGCGCAAATGCTCGAGGAATTGGGATCGAACATTGACTTGGCTCGTGTCCACTTCCTCGGGAAAGTTCCGTACTCATCGTTCATCAAGATCTTGCAAGTCTCCACCGTGCATATCTACCTGACCTACCCATTCGTCCTGTCATGGTCCATGTTGGAGGCCATGTCCGCCGGCTGTCTGGTCGTCGGATCACTAACACCGCCGGTGGAGGAAGTCATACGGGACAGTGACAATGGTTTGCTGGTGGATATCCATTCGCCTGGCGACATCGCGGAACGCGTAAGCGCTGCTCTGGCAGACCGCGCGTCGTTTGCCGCGATTCGCGTGAATGCACGAAGGACTATCATCGACGAATATGACTTACGCTCGATCTGCTTACCGGCACAATTGCGACTTTTGACCATGGCTGCCCGTGGAATGCTGTGACCGCGGACACGCGTGCGGGGATGCAAGCGGCGTTCTGAGACTCAATGCGCGATTACAACGCACGATTCAGTCACGCGTCTGCATGTGATTTTGATTTTAAGGGAGAACATCCATCGTTACCAGACCCAATGGTCCTCGTATCCGTCGCCTAGCTGTGATTTTTAAGGATGTTGTTTACACCTTCTGACGCTGGAAAGCTGATGCGGAGAGATCCGATCAGCCATCAGCGGAGAAGGGATGAAGGCGCACAAAAATGCCCGAACAACGCTGCACAGCCGTCAGATTCTGCTCGAGCGTGCTGGCCGAGGATTTCCTGCACGCCAAGTAGCCCAAGACCTTGGGATCAGTCGACAGACGGTCCAGAAGTGGTTAGTTAGGGCACGCACTGAGGGCCAGGCAGGGTTGCAGGAACGAAGCAGTCGAGCCGCTCACAGCCCAACGGCCCTGCCTCGCAGCAAGCTGGAGCGCATTACGACACTGCGCCTACAGCGAATGACCGCAGCTCAGATCGCACAACGTTTGGGGTTGCCTTGCTCCACTGTCGCTAGGCATCTGAACATCTTGGGCATGGGCAAGCTTCCGCCGCTGCGTCCGCCACCGCCGATCTTGCGCTATGAATGTGAGCATCCCGGAGAACTGCTCCACCTCGACATCAAAAACTCGGCAGATTCCGGCGTTTAGGTCATCGCGTAACGGGTAATCCTCGCCAGAACAGTGACGGAGCAGGATGCGATTTTCCAGAGAAGCGGGTATCTCAATGCTGTTCCGCTGCGGCATAGGTCAACTCGCCGTGCACGATCCGCGCCGGCGCTGTCATCGGATGCACAACACTGTGTTTGGCATCAAGTATGTGCACGGCCTCGATGCCACGTGCGCATAACGCATCCGCGATCATCGAACGATGACAACGCCACCACACCGCCTCGGCGCACATTATCGCGGTTCGCGCCTGGCTCGCGACTTTTAGAAGCTCGCCTAAGCCACGCTCGAATTCCGGGCCTGACATGTAGTCGGCATAGCCTCGAAACGATGCATTGCGCCACGCGGTATTGGGCGAATCGGGCGAGGCGCGTCGGCGCCCCCCAAGCGCTTGCAACCACTGATATCCGATCTGGCGTGCCGCGAGCGTCGCCTCGAGTGCTTCCTTGCCATATTGCGGGTATTTGCGCGAACCAGGGAAGCTGCGCACGTCGGCGACGACGTTGATTCGGGCTTCGCCGAGCAAATCCAGGAATTCCTCGATCGGACGCGTCGAATGGCCGATCGTCCAGATCGTTGCCGGTGTTTTGCCACGCTGGTCGGGTAACATCGATTAACTCATATGAGCAGCGCTTTCGCGCACAGGCAAACATTGTCGACGGTGAATCCGCATTCGCGCTGCGCGCTCGTTCCAGTCGGACTCGCATTGGGCGCCGTGCTCGACCGCCTCACGAAAATGCGCAAGAGCCGAATCGGGGACGAAAAACGCCATGCCGACGGCGTTCGTCATGCCCTGCCCCAGCGGGCCCGTCGTGACCTCCACGCCCGGGGTGTGTCCTCCGGGATTATATTTGAGAAATTGCATCTGCAACACGTAGGCCATCGGCGCTGCATCGGTACGCATGGAATGAGCATTTTGAATCCAACTTCGGTCTCGCGGCAACCAACCCGACGCGTAGGAGAACTCCGACGGCTGTCCGGCCGGATGCCGTTGGGGCTCTGTATGTCGCACTGGGCCGCAGCAGTGGTAATCTGCGGCGTGGCAGCGAAGCCTGGGAGGCTCGATTGAAGATCCTTGTTGTCTTTCTGGCGCTGGCCGGCCTGTCCGGCTGTAGTTGGTTTCACCTGCACGCCAAGGTACCGCCGCCTTCTCCCGAACTCATCGTGACCGGTGCTCCGACGGGCTCGGCCGTTTTCGTCGACAATGTCCAAAACGGTGAGCCGGCGCAGAATGGAAAGCCCCAGGTGCTGACCGTATCGGCCGGCACTCACATCGTCGAGATACGCGCCGGCGACACCGTCATCTATCGAGAGCAGACCTATGTCGGCAGCGGCGAGAAGCGGTCCATCAAGGTGCTCTCGGGTTCGAACCGGGACTAGCGGTCACGCAGCACAGGTTCCCTGCATGGCCGAAATCCATTCCTCGATGAGCTCGAGGCCCTCGCGATGCGTCGTGGTGCGCCCCTGCTCCGGCATCATCACGCCCGGTTCAATCGACTGCATGCGGTACGGCAAAATCGACTCGGCGGGTTTCCCGGGAACGATGTCAAAAAAATGGTCCCCCGTGCCCCGACCCGCGGCGACCGGCGGCTTGCAGATTCCGAGATGGCGATCCGCGCCGGCGAAAATCGACAGATCGAGCGCGGTGGTGTTTGCGGGTCCTGTGGCGCTATGGCAATGGCCGCAATTGACATCGAGATAGGCACGGGCGCGGGCATCGAGCGGTTGAGCCGAATCTTGCCATTGCGCATTTCGCGGAGCGCTCAGCGGATCCGGCGCACCGGCCAGATAGCCGATCTTGGTCCAGTGCACGAGCTGATTTTCGCTGCCGCTTGAATAGGCGTAGCCGCGATTCAGATGCCGCGCTTTGGTGCCTATCGGCGCAATCTGCTTGGCCTTGAGGTCCGCGACGTGGCAGCCCGCGCATTGATTTTCGTTGGGCACCACGTAGGTGAATACCTCCCGCGTTCCATCCGCAGAGACCAGCTCGAGCGGGATCGTATCGCCGGTGCGGGCCAACAGCGCCTCAGTCTGCGCCGAGTTCCACACATAGGGAAATACCGCCCAACCGTCCGCGCGGCGCACGAGCAGGCGCGTTTCAATGAGTCTGACCGCGGCAAGCTTGATTGCGCCGATCGATCGATCGTAGTTGCGCGCCACCGACCCGGTATGGCTGGAAGGTCCCTTTGGCAATGGATAATAGAAAGTCTTGGAAATGATCGTGCCGACGGGGAAATCGAAACTGGCTGCCGCGTCGTACTTTGCTGCGCGGCCCTCGGGCATCCAAACGGTACGCAGCTTGTGGGCGTAGTCGCTAAATAACGGTGTGTTCAGATCGTATGGAACCACACGGTCGTTCAAGGCGAGAGTCCCCGCCTGGGCGTAGACCACGTGCCAATCACTGAGCTTGAGGGGTCTGCCCTCGGCGAAGAAATGCACTGATTGGGAAGCGCGTGTACAACCCATGAGCCCCAAGACCAGCGCGCCTATTGCAATGAGACTGCATGCCGCGAGGCCGGGTCGCATGACGCCTTTCAATCGGGCCATCAGCTGCCGGGCAATTCGATTGCCGCAAGTTTCGGCAGGTCGCATTGAAAAGCCGACCTCTCAACCTTAGGGTTTTTATATTTGTTCGGTCCGTCGGCGTTCAGCACCTCGGCATCGCCATTTCGGACGCATATGCGTTCGGCAGCGGGAGGCTGCCCATCGACGAGTTTTGCCGCGTCTTTGTATCCATCCCAGAGAATGTCGGGGAAATGGCCATTGATGCCGAACATCGCGACCTTGAGCGTCTTCAGCTCCAGGCCATCGGGCGAGTCGCCGCCGCCGCTGAATCGATTGCCATAGACGAATATGGCCCGCGGATACGGATCGTACTTGGGGTCCACTCCGCGGGTGTTGTAGTAGTTGGTGGAAAAGTAGCTCGAAATGATCAAATTTGCCGTCTTGTTGTTGGCGATGTCGTTGTCAAAAATCTCCACTTTCGGATTTGAATTCACCACCACTCCGGATCCGGCCGGCACGCTCGCCACCGCCCCACCCTTGGCCGCGAAGTTCGCCAAATTGTTGGCGATCGAGGAATTCTTGAACACGCGCGTCGCCTGGCCGGGTTGGGCGAGATTCGGCATGTTGAAAACCAGTATGCCCCCGGTATTGCCGGTCGCAATATTTTCATAAACGTCGGCACCGATGGTATTTTCGATTTCAATGCCGGCCACATTCTTCTCGGCACGATTGCGCCGCACGATCACGTTTTGCGACTGACCCACATAGATGCCGGCATCCGACGCCCCGAACGATGCGGAATCCTCGATCAGCACGTTCTTGCTTTTCACCGGGTAAATGCCATAAGCGCCGTTGGTGGTTTTGGGCCCGCCGGTCCACTCCACCCGCACATCGCGAATCGTGATGTTCTCGCCGTCATTGATTTTCAAGCCATCGCCCTTGCTGTCTTCGATGGCAAGGTGCTCGATGGTGAAATCGCTGGCATACACCAGCACCCCTTCCGGGCCCGATATCTCGTCCTTGAAGGACAGGATGCTCTTTTGTGAACCCGCACCGCGGATGGTCACGCCGTTTGCGCGCAGGGTCAGCACGCGATCGAGTGCATGCTTGCCGGCTGGAATCTCGATGACGCTGCCGGGTTTTGCGTCGAGAAATTGCACAAGTTCTGCTGGAAGGTCGCATCGCCGGCGGAGAGCGTCTGCGGCGCGTTGCCGTGTCCGCAACCGCCCAGGACAGCGCACAACACGATCGCAGCAGCTCTTTTCATGGTTGTTATTCCGTCATACGCAGCAGCCAGTCCGCACCGTTTGGGCAGAATAGCATGAGCTCGAGTCCACATTGCGACGCGCGGCGACCGCCCAGCGCCGTTGCCATCGAGCGACAAGTGCGTCCGCGCAGGCCTATGGATCACACGAACAGGTGGGCTTTTCTGACATACAGGCGGCGTCGGGCGTCGCTAATCTTGCTGTTTATGAATCCGGACGGGGCCAGCTTGATCGGTGAACTGGACGACGCAGCCTTTGTGGCGATGCGCGAATCTTGCAGCCAACAGGAGTTCGTGGACGCGGTGGCCTCACGGCTGCGCGCGGCCCCGGAATCGATCCCGCGCGTCATGGGCCGGGTCAACCGATTGCGCAGCCAGGGTGACATTTCCGCGGACTTGGTGCGCAGCCTGGAAGCGAAGATTACCGGGGGCGAACCGCTCGATTGCAATGGCGGCGTCACCATCGAATTAAGAAACCACATGCTGCGCCCTCCTTCGTCCGCCTCTCGCGATTGCCCGCCGCGAACCATTGAGGTCGGCCGGGTTTTGCGCGATCGATATGTCATCGAGAAATGCCTGGGAAGCGGCGGCAAGGGCTCGGTATACAAGGCACTGGACCGCTACCGATCCGGCCTGTCCTCCTCGCCCCGTCATGTGGCGATTAAAATCCTGAATGAGCTGCCGGGTTCGAGCCGCGACGGATCCGAATCGCTGCAACAGGAATTGCACTACGCGCAGATGCTTGCGCATCAGAATATCATCAAGCTTTTCGACATTGACCGCGACGGTGAGCTGGATTTTCTTACCATGGAATTGTTGGAAGGCGAGATGCTCAGCGACCTCCTGACGCGCTTTCATCCGCGACCCGTGGCCCGACCACATGCATGGTCGATCATCGGGCAGATTGCAGCGGGCATTGCCCATGCGCACGAACGTGGTGTGGTCCATGCGGATTTGAAGCCCCAAAACATCATGGTCACCAGCGCCGGAGAGGTTCGTATCCTCGACTTTGGCGCATCGCGCAGCTTCCGCAGTCGTGCCCGTGAGGTAACCGGGGGCCGCTTGACAGCGTCCGTTACCCCTGCCTACGCGTGCTGCGAGCTGCTGGACGGGCGCAATCCCGATCCTCGCGATGATCTTTACGCCTTGTCATGCATTGCCTACGAGCTGCTCTCCGGAGCGCACCCCTTTCAGCGCAGACGTGCCAACGTGGCACGGGATTTTGGCGTTGTCGCGGTAAGGCCGGCCGGCCTGACTCGAAGACAGTGGGGAGCACTTTCCAAGGGACTGTGCTGGCACCGCGCGGGGCGATCGATCTCGGTTGCCAGATGGTTCGACCGGCTGAAGCCCAGGCGCCGCGAAGCGTCGCGAACGGCCGACATCAGGCAATGGAAGCCCACGCCGCTGAAGTCGCGCCGAGCACCCGCCTTCAGGGCTTCGGCGGTATTCGCCTTGCTCATCGCCACGATTGGCGCCTGGATGCTGTTTGTGCGTCTGGCACCAGGCGGTCGGGTGCGCGGCGAGACGCTCCCAGCCTTGGCGAGCGGCCATCTTCTCAATAGCGCCACGTTGCCTGAACCCGCCGCCGTGGCAACGCCAATCCTGCCCGCCAAGGCGGCTCAGCTTCCCGGGGTCGCGCCCCAGCGAGCCGACCCGCTTAGCATCACGCCCAGCGACTACTTGGTTCAACCTGGCCAGCATTTCGCCGAGATTCGCGTTCATCGGGCGCGCGGTGCGCACGGCGATACGCCGTTTGTCTGGTGGACTGAGGCCGCGTCGGCGCAGCCAGGAGTCGACTACGTGAGCCAGGCCAAGGTCGTCCAGAATTTCCCCAAGGGCAAGGATTCGACCAGCTTTTTCGTGAAGCTGCTTCCCCGGGCGTCGCGAAGCCAACCGGCGGTATTTTACGTTGCGATCGCCGACAAATCTGGGCGTAAAGCGGATCACATCACGCACTCGACCGTGCGTCTGCCACCCATGCGCAATACATCATAACTTGTTATTATTCATTGTATTAAGAATGATTATTAATGTTAACTAGGATATTAGCGCTCGAATCGACGCGCTGCCATGCACTTGTGAGCGATGAGTCGTGTGGCCGAGGATCAGGTCTGGTAAGGTCTTGATTGGCTGAAGCAATGAGTGCTTTGGAACTGATGTGAGAGTGAGCTTTGAAAAGCAAACGCTGATTCTGGCCGGTGAGCCGATGCCGCAGCGTGGGCAACGTCCGCTGACGCTCGTCGCCACCCCTGTGGACTCCCCAATGCTCTTGTCGCGTGACTTTGAGCCGACCGATTCTGAATTGACCGCCTCGCCGCGCAATCCTGACGGCGCATCGAACGCCGCCGGCGCCTATGCGCGCACCCAAGCCCTTTCCAGTGCGCTCAGGCGAACCGCGGCCATCGATCTTTACGCCTAGCGGCACCCCGCCGTCCGGCGTGATTCAAAATTAGCCGCCGCGAGGGAGGACAAAAATTGCCCTCGCCTTCGCCAGCTTTTTGACGATTCCGAGCGATCCGCCCACACCCACGCTGATCGAAGCGTTGTGGGTATAGGTTTGCGATCCCACGCCGGTGCCCAGCGAGACGCCGTTCGCATCGGAGAAATCCTCCAATAACAAACCGTTCGCACCAAGTTTTGCCGCCTGCCAGCGCATCGATTCGATCATTCGCGCAATGGCGCGCTCGCCCCCGGCGCTCGAAAAGCTGTCTCTGGAAGCGCTCAACTCGGCGATTTCCTCAAAATGTTCGGGCGCCTGCGTGTAGACCCTGACCTCGGCGGGTGCGATCGGCGCTCGCACCGCGCCGGTCAGCGTCTGCGATGACGTTGCGCAAGCGGCGAGCACCGCAGCCAGGCAGAGCGCCGCGAGCGATCGGATTGCCACGAGGCTAGTTGGGCGCGCTCGGAGCCGCCGGCGCGGTGTCGCCTTTGGTGGTACGCCGGGTGAATCGCCAGCCATTTTTGGTCTTGACCAGGCTATCGCTGTAGGTGGCGGTGGTCAAAATGCTGGCGGGCTTGGTACTGATGTCGACCAGCATCAGATAAACGTGGCCGGTGGCCTCCTTGGAATTTCCGCTGATCTGCAGGTTGTCGTTCCAGTGCTTGCGCGACGCGCCATTCAATTTCTCGCGCCAAGTCTTGACGAAGCCGACCAGTGCGTCGTGACCACTCATGGTGTTGAACACGCCATCGGGGGTGAAGGTGGCGGCATAGCCCTCCGCATCGCCGCTGTCGATCGCGACGTTGTATCTGGCATAAAGCTGTTGAATCTCGAAATAGTCCTGCGCCGACAGTGCGCCCGCCGCGGCACAGGCGCCCGCGAACATCGAACCCATGGCGACGGCCGAAATAAGTATTTTTCTCATACGATTCCACTCTATTGACCCTCTGATCATGCCACGCGGCCATGGCGAGCAACAGGATATATCAGCGAATCGAAGGGCCCCTCGCGCCAGATCTTCGCCAGCGGGTGTGCATTCGTCTAGAATCAGCGATGCTCGTCGCTCGACGACAAAATTACCACCGATGGGACGAAGAATGGACCGGGATGATGGGTACGGATAGAGCCGCGCTGCTCAATCAATTGCGGATCGACCGCAGCGAGCCGCCCGCTTCCTCCGGTCATGGCAAGTGGTGGGCGGCGGCCATCGTGGTCATCATCATCGCGATCTTCGCCGCCTGGTACTTGATGCGCCCTGCGGGTGTGCCCATCACCACCGCGGTGGCCCAAGCGGTTGCGGGCGCCGGAGCCGCGCCCGGCACTTCGCTGCTGGACGCCTCCGGGTACATCGTGGCTCGGCGGCGTGCCACCGTCTCCTCCAAGGTCACCGGCAAGGTGATGAAGGTGATGCTCGATGAAGGTCAGCGCGTCGAGGCGGGTCAGGTAATCGCGCTGCTGGACGATGCCAACTGGAGGGCGGCGCTTGCGCAAAGCAGAGCCCAGCTGGAACAGGCGCAGGCCACCGTCGATTCCGCGCGTACCGCGTTCGACGATGCGAAGCCGATATTCGAGCGTAGTGAAAAGCAAAAGGCGGCAGCCGTGATCAGCGCCGAGAGTTTCGACGAATCCCATGCCCAGTTCAACGCTGCGCACAACAATCTGCTGATTGCCCAGAGCGGCCTCGATGCGGCGCGCGCCGGGGTGGAGGTGGCTCAACGCAACCTGGATGACACCGTGATTCGCGCGCCCTTCGCCGGCGTCGTTACCGAAAAAGCTGCGCAGCCCGGCGAGATGGTCTCGCCCATTTCCGCGGGCGGAGGCTTTACCCGCACCGGCATTGGCACGATCGTCGACATGGATTCGCTCGAGGTTGAGGTGGACGTCAGCGAGAACTTCATCAACCGAGTACGCCCGCAGCAGCCGGTGACCATCAAACTCAACGCCTATCCGGACTGGAATATCCCCGGCTCGGTCATTGCGATGATTCCGACCGCCGATCGTGCCAAGGCGACGGTAAAGGTACGCATTGCCATCCAGCAGAAAGATCCTCGCATCATTCCGGAGATGGGCGCCCGGGTCGCGTTCTTGGGCGGGATTGAGCCGGGGGCGGCTGAGGCGGATCACGATGCCGTGCGCGCCGTAATCGTTCCAGCGGATGCCATCACCGGCAGCGGAACGGCCAGTATCGTCTATCTGGTGCACGACTCCACGGTGGAGCGGCGCGCGGTCCGGCTTGGCGCCAAGGCCAGCTCGGGACAGATCGTGATCGCAGGGCTCGAGGCCGGCAATACCGTTGCGCTCGGGGATCTCGCCAAGCTGAGCGATGGCGCCAGGGTCCGCATCGAAACAGTCAAGGAGCACCAATGAGCATCCTGGTTTCTCTGAACAATGTCGTCAAACGCTACCAACGCGGCAAACAGTCGGTCGAAGTGCTGCACGGCGTAAATCTCTCGATAGAACAGGGAGAGTTCCTCGCACTCATGGGCCCGTCCGGCTCCGGCAAGACCACGCTGCTCAATTTGATCGCCGGCCTCGATCAGCCGACCGAGGGAGAGGTGACGGTCGCAGGCGAACGCATCGATCGTCTATCGGGGGGCAAGCTTGCCAAATGGCGCGCGCGCCACGTCGGCTTCGTCTTTCAGTTCTACAACCTCCTGCCGGTATTGACCGCCGCGCGCAATGTCGAAGTACCGCTGTTGCTGACCAAGCTGTCCTCCGCGCGGCGCAAGCAAAACGTGCGCGCGGTTCTCGAACTCGTCGGCCTGGCGGACCGCGCAACGCACAAGCCCGGCGAGTTGTCCGGCGGACAGCAGCAGCGGGTATCCATCGCGCGCGCACTCGTGGCGGATCCGACGCTGCTGGTGTGCGACGAACCCACCGGCGATCTGGATCGCGAGAATGCCGAGGAAATTCTCAAGCTGCTGCAGACGCTCAACCGCGAGCAGGGCAAGACCATCATCATGGTCACGCACGATCCCCTGGCGGCCGATCACGCATCGCGCATCTTGCACGTGGACAAGGGCCGTCTCATCGATTCACCGGCGCGGAGCGCTGCATGAAGTATTTTTTCCTCATTTGGGCGGGACTGTGGCGCAAGAAGACGCGCACCATCCTGACCATGCTGTCCATCATCGTTGCGTTTCTGCTTTTCGGCCTGCTGCAGGGAATCAACCAGGGCATCAAGTCCGGATCGAGCGAAACGGGCAACCACCGGCTCTGGACCGCACCCCGGATGAGCGGGATCAGCTCGATCCCCGTCAGCCTCATGGACCAGATGCTGACCATCAAGGGAGTGCTCAACGTTGCGCACTTCAGCTTTTTCGGAGGTTATTATCAAGACGCGAAAAATGCCCTGCCCGCCTTTGCAACCAACGTAGATAAGCTCGCGATCCTCTACCCGGAACTCAATATCACCAAGGCACAGATCGCGGCCATGCAGGCCACCAGGTCGGGAGCGCTCATCGGCCGCCGCCTGGCAAGGAAGTACGGCTGGAAGATCGGCGACAAAGTCCCGGTGGGTACGACCATCTGGACCAACAGCGATGGCAGCAATAATTGGGCCTTCGATGTGGTCGGCATCTTCGATCCAACCCCGCAATTCGACCGGTCGCCGCTCGGCAGCGCCTTCTGGATCAACTACGACTATTGGGATGAGGCGCGCAAGTTCGACAAGCATCGGGTCCATCAATTCTTCGAGCAAATCGATGACCCACAGAAGGCGGCGCAGATCGCAGCGCAAATCGACAGGCTGTCGGCGAATTCCCCCGACGAGACGCGCACCCAGACGGAAAATGCAGCCCTGCAATCTCAGCTCAAACGGCTCGCTGACATCAACTTCATCGCCAATTCCATCGTCGGCGCGGTGATGTTCACGCTGCTGTTTCTCACCGCCAACACCATGATGCAATCGGTGCGCGAGCGGATTCCCGAGCTGGCGGTCTTGAAGACCTTGGGATTCACGGGCAACACCGTTTCCGTGCTGGTAATGATCGAATCATTGATGCTCTGCGTATTCGCGGCGCTCATCGGACTGGCGTGCTCAGCCGGCGCGATGAAAGTCATCGGCGCGGTCCTCGGCCCTATCAGATTGCTGCCGATCGTGGTTGTCTCCGGAATTGCGATTGCCGTTGCGCTGGCCATAGTAAGCGGGCTGCCTCCGGCGCTGCGCGCCCAGCGTCTCAACATCGTCGATGCTCTTGCGGGACGTTGAGTAATATCATGAGCGCGCTCAGTCAAATTGCCGCCGTTTCCGCCATGAACATCCGCAGTCTGCCGCAGCGGGCCGGCACCTCCTCGGTGGTCGTCATCGGCATCGCCGGCGTGGTTGCGGTGTTGATTTCGGTGCTCGCGATGTCGACCGGCTTCATTCGCACGCTGCAGAAGACCGGGCCGGCGAATCGCGCCATGGTGGTGCGCACCGGCGCCAGCGCCGAATTGGTCAGCGTCCTGACCAATGAGGCTGCCCTGGCGGTCGCGGATTCCGCCGGCGTTAAAAAAGGCAGCGATGGCCGTCCGCTGGCCTCACCCGAGACGCTCCTGGTCATGAATCTATCCAAGAAGGACGGCGATGATGCCAGCGCGCCGTTTCGCGGCCTGACCCAGGACGGCTTCGCAGTGCACCCGGAAATCAAGATTACCAGCGGCCGCTCATTCCGCCCCGGCGTGAATGAGATGATCGTCGGCAAAGCCGCGCAGCGGCTTTACAAAGGGCTTGATCTTGGCGCGCACATCAAGCTGTTCGACTCCACCTGGACGGTGGTCGGCACGTTTGCGAGCGACGGGACCGGGCGCGAGTCCGAACTCATCGCCGATCAGCAAACGCTCAATTCCGCCTATCACCGCGGTAACAGCCTGCAGAGCGTGTGGGTGATTCTCGATCCGCGCGGCGGATTCCAGACCTTCAAGGATGCCGTCACCACCAATCCACAGTTACAGGTCGATGTGTCGACCGAAAAGGACTTCAGCGCCCGGCAGGCTTCCAACATCAGTAACATTCTGAAGTTCGTCGCCTACGTGGTCGGCGGGATCATGGCCATCGGCGCCGTCTTCGGCGCGCTCAACACCATGTACTCCGCGGTGAGCACCCGCTCGCGCGAAATCGCCACCTTGCGCGCGATTGGCTTCGGTCCCGCGCCGGTCGTCGTGTCGGTCTTCGTCGAGGCATTGCTGCTCGCGCTGATCGGCGGTGCGATCGGTGCATCGCTGGCATGGTTGGTGTTCAATGGGCATTCGGTGGACACGCTCGGCGGTGGGTTCGGCGGCCAGCTCATCTTTGATCTGGCGGTAACGCCCGGCCTGGTGGCTCAGGGCATCATCTGGGCGTGCGTGATCGGCGTGGTCGGCGGGTTATTTCCGGCGATTCGCGCCGCGCGCCTGCCGGTGGCCACGGCACTTCGCGCAGTCTGAGCGCGGATGCGGCGCGGCTAAGGGCATTGGATTAGAATCGCGAAATGGCTCGTGCCGACGCTGGAGAGAATCATGCTGAAATCCGTTGCTTCTGCCGCTGATGCCTCCTCGCGCTTTTCCGCGGAAGAATGGGCGATTCGCGTCGATCTGGCCGCCGCCTACCGGCTGGTCGCACATTTTCACTGGGACGATCTGGTGTTCACGCATATTACCGCCCGTGTTCCCGGACCCCAACATCACTTCCTCATCAATCCGTTCGGCATGATGTTCGATGAGATAACCGCTTCCAGCCTGGTGAAGATCGACATGCAGGGCAACAAGGTCGGCGAGAGCCCCTGGCCGATCAACCCGGCCGGATTCGTCATTCACAGCGCGGTTCACGCCGCGCGCCATGATGTCCAATGCGTGCTGCACACGCATACCCTGAATGGAGTGGCCGTATCCGCCCAGAAGAACGGGGTGCTGCCGCTCTCTCAGCAATCCATTTTCGTGCTCAGCGATCTCGCATACCACGACTATGAGGGGGTCGCGTTGCGCGACGACGAGAAGCCGCGCCTGGTCGCCGATATGGGCTCGAAGAACTTCCTCATGCTGCGCAATCACGGCTTGCTGACCGCGGGTCGCAGCGTCGCAGAAGCGTTCCACGCGATGTACATCTTCGAATCCGCCTGCGCCATCCAGGTGCGCGCGCAGGCCGGCGGCGGCGAGCTGATTCCGATTGCACAGGGCATCATCGATACGGCGATGGAGCAATCGCGCGTCTTCTCGAACAGTCAAGGCACTCACGCGCTGGCATGGCCCGGCCTGCTGCGCCGGCTCGATCGAATCGACCCTTCCTTCAGGACCTGAGTATTATTTCAATCGATACTGAACTTCGATGCCGTAGGTCCGCGGCGGTGTCAGCTCGAATTCCGTTGTGTAATTGGGGAACCCGGCTTGCGGCGCGATCACGCTCTGCGCGCTTACGTTGCTGTAGCCGATTTTGTTCTGCAGGTTCTTGACGTAGAGGAACACCGTGTAGCGGTCGGATGCATCGTTCCAGGTAAGGCGTGAGTCGATCTCGCCGTACGCGGGCGCCAGGTTGTAGGGTTGGTTGAAGATGCTGTCGTACGTTTTGGCCTTCCAAATGTAGCTGGCCGAGAAGTTCAACGATCCCGGGGTAAAGCGCCAGCTGTAATTGCCGTTTGCCGCAACCTTGTGCCTGGGCGCCTGCGGCACCGTTTGGCCCTTGACATCCACGAACGGAGCAGTGGCGGGCAGAACGGGATTCTGCACCAAGAAATCAGAGCGAATCGTCGCATCCATGTAAGAGTAATCGAGCACGAATTGAAGATCGGCAACCGGCTGCCAGATCGACTCGAACTCGGCGCCGAAGGAAATCACCTTGGGAAGATTAATGATGGACGCGATGCCCGGCCCGCCTCCGGCGGGCTGAACGGTCAATGGATCCTGGAGATTCTTGTAGTCATAGACGTAGAACGCCCCGTTGATTTGGATCGTCCTGTTGAAGACTTCCTTGCCGCCGAGTTCCAAGGCGTCGACATGTTCCGGATCGGACTCAGGAGAGGCGGTGATCGTACCGGCATTGAAGCCGCCGGATTTATAGCCGCGGCTGTACTTCAAATAGGCCAAGGTATTTTCGTCCGGCGTCCATTCCAATCCGGCGGTTCCGGTGAGCGCATCCCAATGGTCCGACAATCCGCGGTTCCAATAACCGGTGGTGGGATTGAGGGTCGGCAGTCCGGTGACACCTCGATACTTACAGCCCGCCGCGGTCACGCAATTTGCGATACCCGCGGCCGCGGTGGTGATGTCGTTGACCGGCGTGAGCGCGCCAAAAAGTGCAGGACCCGTGAGGAGATATTGCGGTAGCGGCGGCGCGCCGGGCGCATAACCGCTCAGTGCCAGGCATGTCGGCAGACCGAAGCACAGTTCCCGATAAGATTCCACGCCCTCCAGTTTGTCGTACGTGAAGCGCAGTCCGGTGGTGAGTTTCCACGTGGGCAGAAACTTCCAATCCGTTTGGCCGAATGCGGCATACGAATTGCCCTTCATGTTCGCTTCTTGCCGGTAGATATCGTTGCTTGGATTGGGCGTGGCGAGCGCCGTCAGCGTGGCATTGAGAGGGGTCTGAAGACATCCGGCATTGGGGCCAAACTGGGCGACGACGATGGTGACGCATCCCACATCCGCCTTGCCCTGTGCGGCTTCCGAAATGGTGATCGGTTGATCCCACTCCTCGTGGTACTGAAACAATCCTACGATCCACTGCAGCGGCGCATCGCTGTGCGAGGTCAGGTTCAATTCATTGCTGAAGTAGCTCTCATTCTGAACATAATGAAACTGCGGCGTCGGATAGACGGTCAGCGGCGGGCAGTCTACGCCGCCGCACTGCTTGCTTCCCGGAATGACCGGATAGACGTAGGAGGTAATGTCCGCGCCGTTCAAGCGCTGCCCCAAATTGTCGTCTTGATTGAGATCGTAGGCATAGGTCGTATAGCCGCCGATGTATTTGAGGTCGGATGCCCACGGGGTATGCCAGGTCAATTGCGGCGTGACTTGATAGGTTCTCCTCAGTGTCGCGTTGCTGCCGAAATCGCTGATGCTGATATTGTGAAGATTCGTGATGCCCGGATTCGTGGTCAGCCCGTTGCTCGGGGTGACGTTCAGCCCATTCGCCAGGCCAAAGCCGGCAGTCGGGCTGAGACTGAAGGTTCCATAGGGGTTGTACTCGTAACTTCCACCGATGTTGGCGAAAAAGTAGCTTTGGTTGTAGCCCAATTGATCGACTTTCAGCCAGAATTCGACATCGGGTGAAATGTCCCACTCCAGTTGCGCTTCCCAGTAGAAATAATTGCCATTGCCGCCGATGGAACCGCCGCCGCTGCCCAGATTGTTGAAATAGCCCTTGGTCTGATCGTTCTTATAGCCGGCAAATTTGATCCGCATGGTGTCGCTGATGGGACCCGAGACGGCGCCTTCGAAATTGTGGACACCATAATTGCCGACGTTGGCCCGCACTTCGGCCTCCCAATCCCTGGTTGGATGCTTTGAAATGGCGTCGATCGTGCCGCCGATGGAGTTGCGGCCGTAGAGGGTTCCTTGCGGTCCCCGCAGCACCTCCACCCGATCTTGGAACATGGAATCGTTGGAAACCGCGACCACGCTATAGCCGTAGACACCGTCGGCATAGGTGGCGACTCCCGGCTGAGTCGCGAGAATATTGGTCTCGCGCCCAATACCTCGGATAAACGCCCGATCCAGGCTCGTAGAATACGCCAGGCCAGGCGTGAAATTCGTCATATCCTGGATCGTTTCGATACCGATCAGGTCGCGCGTTTTCGAGGTAAAAGCCGAAATCGCGACCGGGACGGTTTCCAGATTTTCGGTGCGCTTCTCCGCGGTGACGACGATTTCAGTGATCGTGTTGGCGTCGCTGGGCGACGTTGCGGCGGCGGAACCCGGCGCCGGTGCGGGCTCTGCGAAAGCGGTCAACGCGAATGCCACGGACACTGCGCTCGCAAGCAACCGTGCGACTGTTCTTGTCGTCATTGTTTCCCCCTAAAACGGCTATTAGACCGTTATTCCATTAGAATCCGTCCCCATCGATCTGTGAACTCGGTGTTCCCCGCTAACACAGTTGATTCGATGCACTCCATCATCCCAGCCATCGTCGCTTGCATTATTCGACTAGTTGATATCGTAATGTCAATAGCGTCCGAGCAAATGCCGCGCTGACGCCGCAACGTGGTTTGCTTATGTCAGCCGATCGATTCGCGCACGGCATGGCAATCTTGCAAGAAGGGTTCTTCAACGAAGTCACAGGCGTTGATATATCTGCCGGGCGGGATATCGCCGGCATCATCGCCACAGCCGACAATCAAGGTGGCCTGGAATTTGCCTGCAATTTCAAACTGACCTGCTCCGCCGCCGCCATGGTGCGCAACAGATTTTCGCCGGCAACTTTGGCGATGTCCGCATCGCTCCAACCCCGACGCATCAGCTCCTGCAACAGCGCCGGGTAGCGGTCAACGCCTTCGAGACCCACCGGGGCATCGGGAATCCCGTCGAAATCGGAGCCCAGTCCGACGTGGTCGATACCCGCAACTTGCCGTATATGCTCGATGTGATCGGCAACTTGAGCGAGCGTGGTGACCGGCCTGGGATGCTGTGCATCCCAGGCCGCGAGCGCCGCTTTGGCGCGCTCCGGCTGCCCGATGTACAACCCGGCGAACGGCGGGCTGTCGTAGCGCGCCCGCTCCGCGGCACGATCGGCGTCCCAGTGGTTGCGCGCCGAGGATACGTACGGCGGGGCAAAATTGACCATGACGACTCCGCCGTTGGCAGCGAGTGCGTGCAATACCTCATCCGGCACATTGCGCGGATGATCGTCGAGCGCACGTGCCGAGGAATGGGAAAAGATCACCGGCGCCCGGCTTGCTGCGAGAGCCGCCTTCATCGTGTCGGCCGACACGTGGCTCAGGTCCACCAGCATCCCCAGTCGATTCATCTCATGCACGATCTCGACCCCAAACGGCGTCAGGCCGTGATGCACGGGCGTGTCCGTGGCCGAATCAGCCCAGGACGTGTTGCTTGAATGCGTGAGCGTCATATAGCGTGCGCCCGCGTCGTACATCTGGCGCAGCACCGCGAGAGAATCGTTGATTTGATGCCCTCCTTCGATGCCGATCAGGCATGCGACCTTGTGGTTCTTGTGGATGCGGCGAATATCCGCCGCGGTGTACGCCATGGCAAAGTCGGCCGGGTACTGCGCAGCCATGCGCTTGACCAGATCCATTTGCTCCAACGTCATCTGCACGGCTTCGGGACCTCGAGAGGTCACCGGGACCCACACTGACCAGAATTGTCCGCCGACCTGCCCGGCGCGCAGCCGCGGAATATCCGTCATCAAGGGCGCCTGCCCCGCTTCCACCGCGAGATTCCGGGTATCGGATGCCAAATCGATCAGCGAAAAGTCGCTCTTGTAGCGTTCCCTGATCTCCCAGGGCAGATCATTGTGCCCATCGATGAGCGGCGTCCGGGACAGAACCTGTTCGACGCGATGTTGATAGTCCTCGGCGGCCCAGGTGGTGAGCGGGAAACACAATAAGAGACAGAGAATTCGCAGCATGGTCATGAAGGGTCACTCTTCGAAGGAAATTTCAATCGGTTGGATTCCGGCGATCATCCCGCGCAGCGATTCTCCGCGTTTGACCGGACCGACACCCGCGGGTGTACCGGTGAATATCAAGTCGCCGGGTGCAAGTTCGACATAGCTCGACAGCGCCGCGAGAATTTCCGCGGTATTCCAAATCATGTCCTTCAGGTCGCCGTTTTGCCGCAGGTCGCCATCGACGCTCAGTGAGATCGCGCCCGCGCCGGGTGGAATTCCCGGCGTCAAAGCGCCGATGGGCGCGGAACGATCAAAGCCTTTGGCCATATCCCACGGGCGGCCGGATTTTTTTGCATCGGCCTGCAGGTCTCGGCGTGTCAGGTCGATTCCCACCGCGTATCCGAATATCAGCTCCTCAGCCTTCGTCGCCGTAATGTCGATGCCGCGGCCCTGCAGCGCGACAACCAGTTCGACCTCGTGGTGCAATTCGGTCGTGTGTGCCGGAAAGGGCAGGCGTCGCCCGCTGCCGACCACCGCGTCAGCAGGCTTGCTGAAGAAAAACGGCAGATCGCGCTTGGGATCATTGCCCATCTCGCGGACATGATCGGCGTAGTTGCGTCCGACGCAATAAATTCGGCGCACCGGAAACTGCTGCTCCGACCCGGCTATGGCGATAGTCGGCGCGCGCAATTGGGGAACCTTCAGCATTGGCAGGCATTATGCCAAGGGCGCGAATGAATGCTGACTTATCGCCGCAGCGCTGCCGTCCGCTGTTTTGCAACTAAGATTTATGCGCACTAATATTGCGTATCCAATTGAGTTTTAAGTTGTTGTTCGCCGTTACAGGTTGGACAGGATAGACACTTGTTGTCTATAATGTCGGAGTGAACATAACCCCGAATGCCGCGGATTGCTCCAATTCCCATCTCGCTGCCTTGCTGGATTGCGCTGCAGACCTGTTCGCTCGTTTCGGCTTTCGCAAAACCTCGATGTACGAGGTGGCCCGGGCGGCGGGCATATCGCGACAAGGCCTTTATTTGTCGTTCGGCAATAAAGAGCAGCTTTTTAAGCGCGTTCTGGCGCACTCGATGAACCGCCAGTTGTCCGCGGCCATTGAGGGGTTGTTACGCACCGAGAACAGCCTGGAGGTTAGGTTGGTCGATGCCTGCAACCAGTGGTCGGGACGATGCGTCGGGTCTTTGGGTCCGGATATTGCCGATCTTTTGTGTGCGGGCAGCGCTTTGGCCGGCGCCAGCATTGCCGAGTACGATCGGCAGTTCGAGACAGCCCTGGCCGCGGTGCTCGCCGCATCACCAATCGCGGCGCATTGCGCCAAGGCAAAAACGGAAATCGCCGACCTGGCGCGCGCTCTGCACGCCACCGCGCGCGGCCTTAAGCAGCGCTGCAAAACACCGGACGAATTTACCAAGAGCATGACCGCAGCGGTTCGCTTCGCGTGCATGCCGGAGCTCAAGCTGTGACCAAGCCTGCCCGATTTGGCCGCCGCGCCACTGCCGATCATGTGCTCGCGGGCATCGATCTCACCGGCAAACGCATGCTGGTGACCGGATGCAGTTCAGGAATCGGTTTTGAAACGATGAATGCGTTTGCGGCCAACGGCGCCACGGTGATCGGGCTGGCAAAAACGATCGACACGGCCTCGCGTGCGTGCAGCCAGGCGGGTCCGGCCTGCATACCGATGGCCTGCGACCTCGCCAATTGGGATTCGATTGCCGGCGCCATCCGCAGCATCCACGGCCTGTCCGTTCCGTTCGATGCCGTGGTGGCCAATGCCGCGGTCGCGCACCTGCCCTCTTTGAGCACGCGCTACGGTCTGGAAATGCAGTTTCTTACCAATCACGTCGGCCACTTCATGCTGGTGAACGGTCTCATCGACCTGGTGCGCGACGGCAGCGGCCGTATTGTGATCGTCAGCTCCGCCGCCGGCATCGATTCGGCCCCGCGCGAAGGCATCATGTTCGACAATCTCGACGGCAGCCGATTTTATGAAGCCGCGGCTTTCTACGCTCAGTCCAAATTGGCCAATGCGCTGTACGCCAAGGAACTGTCGCGCCGCCTCGCCAATCGCGGCATCGCGGTGAATTCGGTTGATCCGGGCGCCGCACGCACGCCGCTCAACAAGGGATTTTTCGCGCGCCTGCTCGCCAGGACGCCGGCTCAGGCGGCGGCCACCCAAGCTCTGCTGGCGGCAAGTCCGCAGGCGGCCGGCGTAAGCGGCGAGTATTGGTCGAACTGCAGGGCTTCGCAGGGCAGCGCCCTGCTCGAGGACAGCATGCTGGCGAGACGCCTCTGGGATGTAACGCAAGCGGCGCTGGACCGCCGACAGCCGCCGTCAAGCGATTCGCTGCAGCATGCCGCCTAATCCAACAGATTAGCCCGCAGCCCGCATTCCGCTGATTGCGTGGAGCGCTTATCATATGGGCATATGCGCGTACGTGACATCAAAGCCATCCACGAGACCCGGGCGTCGAAGCATGGCGCCTGCACCTGCGGCAGCCTGCGCAAGGCCTCGCGACGCATCTCGCAGTTCTACGATGCGGCCCTGGCGCCGGTGGGCATCAAATCCACGCAATTCTCGATCCTCGCCGAAGTTGAGCGCGGCAGCGCCGACGCCCCGCTCACCATGTGCGAACTCGCGAACGCAATGGTGATGGACAGATCGACGCTCGGGCATAATTTACGTCCGCTGGAGCGCGACGATCTGCTCAGTATCCGGCTCACGCCGACCGACCGGCGCAAACGGCATGTCGAGCTGACCCGCAAGGGCAAATCGACCCTGCGGCGTGCACGCGGTTTATGGCGGACGGCGGAGGGTCGCTTCGAGAAAATCTTCGGCAAGCGGCATGCAGCGGATCTGCGCACCGTGCTGCTCAATATCGCGGGAAACGATGAGTTGAACTCCCTGCCGCTGCGCTAGAATTCAATGGCAAACTCAATTGACTTGCCCAGATATATCACTTACATTCTCCGGCCTTACGGGCATATGCCCCTATCCAACCACAGGTAATGGAAAAATTGCTCGCGCTTGCTCTGTCGGCGCCAAGGGAGGCGTTTTCGCCATGCGAATGCCCGCCGGCTTGCGCGGCGCTTGAATAGTCCGGAACACGTCGGAGCGCAGCGTGTGGATCGTTAGAGTAGCCTTACAGCGGCCGTACACCTTCATCATGCTGGCGGTGTTGATCGTGCTGCTCGGCGGCTATGCGATCTTGAATACCGCGACGGACATTTTTCCGAACATCAAGATTCCGATCGCCGCCGTAATCTGGCGCTACAACGGCATCCTGCCGGAGGAGATCGCCAATCGCATCGTGTTGTTCTCGGAACGCACCGCGCAAACGGTGGTGAACGATGTCGAGCACACCGAGTCGCAATCGGTCGTCGGTACCTCGATCGTAAAATACTTCTTCCAGCCGGGCGTCGACCAGGACCTGTCGGTCGCGCAGATTACCGCGGTCTCGCAGTCCCAAATTGCCTTCTCGCCACCCGGCACGACCCCGCCGTTCATCTTGTCGTATAACGCCTCCACGGTGCCGATTTTGCAGCTCGCGCTCAGCAGTCCGACCTTGAGCGAAGCGCGTATCTTCGATCTTGCCAATACAATCCTGCGCACCCAGCTATCGACGGTTCAAGGCGCGTCGATTCCATGGCCGTACGGCGGCAAGCAGCGCCAGGTGCAGGTCGATCTTGACCCGCAAGCCTTGAGGGCGCACGGCCTGTCCGGCAACGACGTGGTTGCGGCGATCGGCGCACAAAATCTGATCCTGCCCGCAGGCACGGAGAAAATCGGCGCCCTGGAGTATTTCATCAAGGTGAATTCCAGTCCGCTGGCGATTGATGACCTGAACAACCTGCCGATTCGCGCACACAACGGCACGGTGACCTATATACGGGACGTCGCGCACGTGCGCGATGGCTATGCGCCGCAGACCAACATGGTTCGCTTGGGGGGAAGGCGCGCACTCTTGATGAGCGTATTGAAGACCGGCAAGGCTTCCACCATCGACATCATCAACAGCATCAACGCGAAGCTGCCGCAGATCCGCGCCGCCATGCCGCCGGATCTTAGAATCGAGGCGCTCAGCGACCAATCGGTGTTCGTGCGCGCCGCCATTTCCGGCGTCATACGCGAGGCGGTGATCGCCGGCGCGCTCACCGGACTTCTGATCCTGCTGTTTCTCGGCAGCTGGCGCAGCACCCTTATCATTACGATTTCGATCCCGCTCTCGATTCTCGCCTCGGTCTGCTGCCTCTCCGCGTTGGGCGAAACCATCAACATCATGACCTTGGGCGGCCTGGCGCTGGCCGTGGGCATTCTGGTCGACGATGCGACCGTCACGATCGAAAACATCAATTACCACCTCGAGCAGGGCAAGGAGGTCGAACAGGCCATCCTCGATGGCGCGCATCAGATTGCCCTGCCCGCCCTCGTGTCGACGCTGTCCATCTGCATCGTGTTCGTGCCGATGTTTTTGCTCGCCGGGATCGCCAAATTTCTGTTCATACCGCTGGCCGAAGCGGTGGTGTTCGCGATGCTGGCCTCGTACTTGCTGTCGCGCACCCTGGTGCCGACGCTCGCCAAATTCTGGCTCAAGAAGCACGACGCCAAGCGCAATGAGCCGGGATTCCTCGGCCGTTTTCAATTGCGATTCGAGCGCGGCTTCGAGCGCTTCCGCGAAAACTATCACTCGTTGTTGGGCGCGGCACTGGAGAGCGGCCCGCGTTTTGCCGCCATTTTCCTGGGCGCCATGGTCGCCACTGCGATTCTGGCCTTCCCGCTCGGACCGCTGCCGGGATTGGGGCAGGATTTCTTCCCGTCGGTGGACGGCGGCCAGATCAAGCTGCACTTTCGGGCCAGAACCGGGACTCGCATAGAAGAAACCGCAGCGCTTGCCGATCGAGTCGAGGCGACGATCCGCGAGATCATCCCGTCCAGGCAAATCAGCAGCATCGTCGACAACCTGGGGCTGCCCTACAGCGGAATCAATCTGTCCTATAGCACTTCGGCTCCGGTGGGCCCCGGGGATGCCGATGTCTATGTCAACCTCACCGAGGATCACAAGCCCACGGTGCAATACGTCCGTGCCTTGCGCAGGAAACTGACCGCCATTTATCCGTCGGTTCAATTCTCCTTTTTGCCGGCCGACATGATCAGCCAGATTTTGAATTTCGGCCTGCCCGCCCCGATCGATATCCAGATCATCGGCGAGAATGTTCAGGCCAATCACGAGTTTGCCAATGTGCTGCTGCAGAAACTCTATGCCGTCGCCGGCGCCGTGGATCTGCACATTCAACAATCGGGCGATTATCCGCAGTTCGATGTGGATGTCGACCGGACCAAGGCCCAGTTGGTCGGGCTCACCGAACAGAGCGTGGCCGGGAACATGCTGGTATCGCTGTCGGGCAGCTTCCAGACATCGCCCAGCTTTTGGGTCGACCCGCAATCCGGAACTCAATACAACATTGCGACGCAGACACCTCAGTACCGTCTCAGCTCGCTCAATGATCTCGGCAATACGCCGTTGAGCAGCAGCACCGGCGGCGGATCGCAGCTGCTTTCGAATGTCGCGAACATTCATCGCAGCGTCGCGCCCGCCGTCGTCAGCCACTACAATGCGACGACGGTGCTCGACATTTTCGGCTCGGTGGATGGCACCGACCTGGGCTATGTCTCCTCACAAATCGACGGCATCATCGCCGGCGCGAAGAAAGATCTGCCCAAGGGGTCGACAATCGTCGTGCGCGGCCAGGTACAAACCATGAAGGCGTCGTTCAGCGGACTGCTGATCGGCTTGATCGGCGCAATCGTTCTGGTCTATATGTTGATCGTCGTGAATTTTCAGTCTTTGCTCGATCCCTTCATCATCATCACGGCACTGCCGGCTGCGCTTGCGGGCATCGTCTGGATGCTGTTTCTCACGCACACGACCGTGAGCGTGCCTGCCCTCACCGGGGCCATCATGTGCATGGGTGTGGCAACGGCCAACAGTGTGTTGGTGATCAGTTTTGCGCGCGAGCGCATGAATGCCGGCGACACGGCCCGGGAGGCCGCTCTTCAGGCCGGTTTCACCCGGCTGCGCCCCGTGCTGATGACTGCGCTGGCCATGATCATAGGCATGATCCCGATGGCGTTGGGATTGGGAGATGGCGGCGAGCAGAACGCCCCCCTGGGACGTGCGGTCATCGGGGGCCTGATTTTTGCCACCGTCGCCACGCTGTTTTTCGTACCGACCGTATTTTCGATCATTCACGGGCGCAGCTCGCTGCAGCCGCTTGAACCCGCGGAGACTGCCCATGTCTGACAAGAAGATCCGCCGCTACGCCTGGATTGCCCTGATCGTCGCCATCGCGCTCGGCGTTTGGGGCGAGGTCAGCCGCGTCCTCGCGCGTTCGGAACTCATCAAGCAGAACACGGACGCGGCCATGCCGACCGTTACGACCACCACCGCCGAAGCCAGTTCGGCCGGCGAGGAGCTGGTGCTGCCCGGCGCGGTACAGGCATTCATGGAGGCGCCGATTTACGCGCGCACGAACGGTTACCTCAAATCCTGGACCACCGACATCGGTACGCACGTCGCCAAGGGGCAATTGCTCGCGCAGATCGAAACCCCGGAAGTCGATCAGCAACTGACCCAGGCGCAAGCCGACCTGGCGACGGCCCGCGCCAACGAGAACCTCTCCAAGAGCACCAACCTGCGCTGGCAAGGGCTGCTTGCCACCCAATCCGTATCCAAGCAGGATGCGGACGAAAAGGCGGGCGACGCGGCCGCGAAAACCGCCGCCGCCGATTCAGCGGCGGCCAACGTAGCCCGGTTGCGCGATTTGGAATCCTTCAAGCGCGTGGTTGCTCCCTTCACCGGCGTCATCACCGCCCGCAATACCGACGTCGGCGCGTTGATCAACGCCGGACAAAGCACCGGAACGGAACTGTTCCGCATTGCCGATACGCACAAGCTGCGCGTTTTTGTGCGCGTACCGGAACCTTTTGCCGCGGCCACCAAACCAGGGCTGGAAGCCGCGCTGCGTTTTGCCGAGCACCCTGATCACATCTTTTCCGCCAAGGTGGTGCGAACGTCGAATTCCCTCGACCCGACGCTGCGCACCTTGCAGGTGGAACTCGAATTGGATAACGCCCAGAATGAAATCTTCCCCGGCGCCTATGCCGAGGTGCATTTCAAGCTGCCTGCGAATGCGGAAACCCTGCGCCTGCCTGCCAATACCGTGCTGTTTCGGGCCGCAGGACTGCAGGTTGCAACGCTCGACGGCGAGCGGCGGGTGAAGCTCAAAAGCATTGTCCAGGGCCGCGACTTCGGCAGTTCGATTGAAGTGTTGTCCGGACTTGCCCCGCATGAGACGGTCATCGTCAATCCACCGGATTCCATCACCGACGGTGTGCAGGTGCGAATAGCCGTACCCGATACCGCCCAGTCCAAGGTCGATGGAAAGACTTGATGGCCGGCCGTTTCGCCACGCTCATGTTCGGTGCCGTTTTGGGCGGTTGCTCCTTTGCGCCCGCCTACAAAACGCCGCAGAGCGCCCCTGCCGCCGCGACGTACAAGGAATTGGGCGACTGGAAGCCGGCTGAACCTGCGGATGCGCAGACCCGCGGAGCTTGGTGGGTCCAATTCCAAGATCCGGGTCTCGACGCGCTGGAGGCGAGAGTCGCGGACGCCAATCAGGACTTGAAGGCGGCTTATGCACGGTTGCTGCAGGCGCGCGCAGCGACGCGTATTGCCCGCGCCGACCTGTTTCCCACACTCAATGCGAATGCTTCCGCGACACGCGCACGCGCTTCGGTCAACTCACCAAGATTTCCTCCCGGCGCCGAGCCGGTCGGCAACAACTTCGATTTGGAGGCCGATCTATCCTATGAAATCGATGTCTGGGGACGGGTGCGCAACGCGGTGGCATCGGCGAAGGCCAGCCAGCAGGCGAGCGCCGCCGATCTGGCCACTCTGAACCTGGCGATTCACGCGGAGCTGGCAACCGATTACTTTTCGCTGCGCTCGCAAGACGCCCAGCAAAGGCTGCTCGACCAGACCGTGGAGGATTATTCAAAGGCGCTCGTGCTGACCGAAAATCTATACAACGGCGGCGCCGCGGCACTTGCGGATGTGGCGCAGGCCCAGGCGCAACTCGAAACCGCACGCACTCAGGCCGCCGATATCCGGCTGCAGCGCGCTCAATCCGAACATGCCATCGCCGTATTGCTGGGGCAGAACCCCTCGGCATTTCACATCGATGCGAACCCGCTGCTCATTTCCATCGTACCTCCTGCCATCGCGCCGGGTTTGCCCTCGAGCCTGCTGGAACGCAGGCCCGATGTCGCCGCCGCGGAACGGCGCACCGCGGCGGCCAATGCCGAGGTGGGCGTGGCGCGCGCGGCCTATTTCCCGGTCTTCAGCCTGGCCGCTGCCGCGGGCTTCGACAGCACCAGCTCGTCGAACTGGCTGACGGCGCCGAGCCGTTTGTGGTCAGTGGGTCCGGCCGCGGGCCTTCTCACCGTTTTCGACGCGGGCCGGCATCGCGCTCAATCCGCGCAGGCAATGGCGGCCTACGACGAGCAGGTCGCGAACTACCGCGGCACGGTGCTCGTCGCCTATCAGGAAGTCGAAGACAATCTCGCGGCGCTGCGCCAGCTTGCACAGGAGAGCACCAGCGAAGCGGCTGCCGTCGATGCGACAGCCACGGCTTTGCAACAGGCACAGTATCGCTACAAGGCAGGCCTGGTCACCTACCTGGAAGTGGTGACCGCTGAAAATACCTCGCTGCAGGCGCAGCTTGCCAATCAGGGCATCCAGCTGCGGCGATTGAATGCGAGTGTACTGCTGGTCAAGGCTTTGGGCGGCGGCTGGCGCAATCGGGACACCCCCGCGGACAACATCGCCGCGGGGCGCGCCGACAGCCCCGTCATGGCGCACTAGCGCGCCCGCAGGCCGCAGCAACTATTTCTTGTCGAGATTGTCAGCCGCAAATTCCCAATTCGCCAGCTTCTCGATCAGCGCATTCACGTAGTCGACGCGCCGATTCTGGTAGTCCAAATAATAGGCATGCTCCCAAACGTCGATCGTCAGCAACGGTTTGGGGCCGTCGACCATGGGCGTCTTCGCATCCGGGGTCTTGAGGATCTTCAGCTTGTCCCCCTCCTGCACCAGCCACGCCCAGCCGCTGCCGAATTGGCCCACCGCCGCCTTGGATAATTCCTTCTTGCATTGCTCGACTCCGCCGAAGGAGGTCTCGATCATGCGCTTGAGCGCGGGCGGTGGTTCGGCGCTCGATTTTGGCTTGAGGCTCTTCCAGTAGAAACTGTGATTCCATGCCTGCGCTGCATTGTTGAATATGGCGCTGTGATCCGGCTGGCGCGCCGAGGCTTTGACAATTTTCTCCAAGGGCATGTCGGCATATTCGGTACCGACAATCAATTTATTCAGCGTATCGACGTAATTCTTGTGATGCTTGCCATAATGAAAGCTCAGCGTGTTCGCCGAGATCACCGGTGCCAGCGCACCTTGATCGAAGGGAAGCGGAGGGAGAATGATGGGTTGCGATAAAGCTGCTGCTGTGCTCATGAACACTCCTACGGGGTTGCCGGCATCGGGAAAAAGAAGGGGCTCAGGCTAGCGAACCCCATATTCCCGGACAACCAGCATCCGCCAGCAGCCAACGTAGGCCAAGGCTGACGCTCGCGAAGGAAGCGCATGTAGGACTAGGCTTGCGGCGCTCCGCTCATTTCTTGGTGCACAGGTTCACCTCACCGCTGTTGGTGGACAGGCGCACTCGCGCATTGGTGTCGCCGGTCTTGAAGCTCAGACGCTTGCCCGGCCCATAGCGCGGCTCGGTGGGTTTCGGCCCAAAGCAATTGTGGATATCGCCGCTGAGCGTTCGCACATCGTAGTCGGCTGCCGGCTCGCTGGCGAAGGTCAGCGCGATGTTGCCGCTGACGGATTCGCCGTCGATCTGCAAATCGCGGGCCGGCGCGAGCGAAGCGGAGATGCCGCCGGACACCGTCTTGAGGCGTGCGTGGGAGACCGTGCCGAGGGTCAGCCGCGCGTCGCCGCTGACGGTGGTCGCCTCGATATCCGCATCTCCGCCGGTCAGCGTGATATCGCCGCTGATTGCCTTGGCCTCGATTCGCTTCGCGGCGCCGGCGGTGAAATGGATATCGCCGCTGACATCGTCCACGCGCACGTCGCCGCCGCCTTCCCCGGAGATATCGCCTGAGACTGAGCGCAAGTCGAGCGCGCCATGAACACCGGACACCTTCAACCCGGAACTCACGAGCGAGGTCGACACCGAACTGTTGGCCGGTACATGAATCACCAGGTGCGCCTCGCCGTCTCGCATGTGCCAACTGCCGCTGGGCAATATCACCCGCACCGATGTGCGGTTGGCGTCGCCGTGCACATCGACCCGTTCGACATCCGTGCCGATCGTCCCCGTGACCGCGACTTCCGCCTTATCCCAACCCTGCACGTCGATGGAACCTGCGACATTTTCGATCTCGACGGCGCCCTGCGGATTTGCGGGCCGGTGTTGGTCCACCGATGTCGCCGCGGACGCCAACGACCATGGAACGGTGAGCAGCACCAGCGCAAACGCACCTGCGGGTCCTTTCAAGCGGCGGGTGATTCCAGTGTGTGTCATGGTCAAATCCTTGTCATGGTGGGTTGGGTCGCCTGAACGACCCGGTCATAGAGGTCAAATTCATCGTGCCAGGTGCTCTCCCATAATTGTTGGAGCACCGGGCTTTGGGGGTCGGAGGCCAGCGCCTTGCGGATGTCGTCGTGCGCCTTCTGGATGATTGCCAGGCTGGACTCGATCTTTGCGCGGGTCGCAGGCTCGAGCAGCGCGAGCCGCTCGCGAAATGTCTTTTCGATCGAATCGCGCGCAAGCACATATTTCGGATCGCGCAGATCGTCAAATGAGCGCGAAACCGCGGCCGCCTGTACGACAGGCGGCACGCTCCTGCCCTGCAGCACCGCCCAAGTCACGAAACTCGCCAAGCCGGCTGCAACCATGGCGATGGCGGCGGCCAAGGCCATGGGCGGGGCGTAGCGCGGCTTGCGGGTCAGCCGTGCTGCAACCGCCGGCCACAAATCGCCCGGCGGCACGATGTCTCTGGGTAAATTGGCAAGCAAGCGATCAAGCGAGTCCTGGCGTCGATCGTTCATCATTCCTCCAATCCAAGCGTTGCGGCAAGCAATTGGCGTGCTCGGTGCAACTGCGCCTTGCAGGTGCCCTCCGCGATGCCGAGCGTGCCCGCCGCCTGCGCGTGGCTGTATCCATAAATCCCGACCAGCACCAGCACATGGCGCGCACCGTCCGGCAACTTGGCGATGGCGCGCTCGACGTCGAGCGGCGGCGCGCCGGTACCGGGGTCTGCCCGGTCCGGCAGGCCCAGTGCGGGCTCCGCGACTTCATACTCGGCCCTCAACCCCTTGCGTCGGGACAGCACGCAATTCACGGCTATCTTGTGGAGCCAGGTCGAAAAGCGGCTGCGGCGTTCGAATCGGCCCAGCCCGCGCCACGCCGCAACGAACGATTCCTGCGTGCAGTCCTCGGCAGCCTCGCGCTGCCCCGTGAGGCGCAAACACAAGCCATACACGCGCGGCGAGAATTGTCGATATAAGCGCTCGAACGCCGCAGTGTCACCGGCCGCCGCCGCCGCAATCGTATCGCTCGGCTCGCTGCTGGAATCCATGGTCAATACTCTCTGCAGAGCCTGAATCATTCGGCTTTTGTCCCGGCCATATATGCTCAGTTAGAGAGGCGTAGGGAGCCAAAGGTTTAAAGGCGGATTCTCACGGTCCCGCGATGTCGATCATGTTGTCATCGGGGATCCGGTCGATCAATTTGTTATATGGATCAATGCCGGCACGGGTGGGTCGCTGGTCGACCACGATGGTGAAGGTTTGATGCTCCTGGGTGATCTTTTCCCGGTGCATATATAGCGGCTTTTCCTGGTCCCTTTGGCCGCTGAAAACGCCAATCTCGATGAAGTCCGACAGCGGCATCGGTGTTTCCGCCCCGTCTGCGTCCGCCTGCGACTTGCGCGCTTCAACTTGCAATGTCACCTGGTACTTTCCATCCGCGGTCTTTTTGGAAGTGGCAGAGATGGCCTTATTGTCGTAAAGCACGATGCGATTGAAGCCATCATCGATGAGATATTGAAGCTCCGGCGGAGTTTGCTGGCGCAATGCGGCAATCAACAGGCGGGTGTCGGGGTAAGGCTGATTCTCAACAGCCGTCCCGCTCTGTTGCCGCACGGCATCGGTTTGATTGTGTGCATTGGCATAGCGATATTGCATCAAAAAGTTGTGTAATGCGAGGTTGATTTTGTCCTCACCGACGTAATCAGCCAGGGTATACATGATCTGGCCGCCCTTCTCATACCAAACGTAGCTTTCGCGCTGCACCAGCGCCAAAGGCCGCTCGCCGCGCACCTCGCCGGCGCGGCCGCGCAGATATCGATCCAGATAGTGACGCAGGATGCGGTGCACGTAGTCTTTGCCATATTTCTGCTGCATCACCATGTAGGCGGAATACTGCGCCAGGGTTTCGGACATCATGTTCGAGCCCTGGACCAGGCCGCCGATCAGCTGGTGGCCCCACCATTGATGGCCGAGTTCATGCGCGGTGACAAACAAGGTCAGATCGACATCCGTCGGCTTGAGCACGCGGCTGATGAATCCAATGGATTCCGAAAAAGGCACGGTGTTGGGAAAGGACTGGGCGAAAGTCCGGTAGCGCGGGAACTCCAAAATCCGGTACTGATTGAATTGGTAAGGGCTGAAGTTCTTCTCGTAGTACCCGAGCCCGGAGCGTGAACTGGCGAGCATCTCATCGATGTTGTAGGCGTGTGCGGGATCGTAATATACCTCGAGACTGATCGGACCATTCACTCCGGGATAGTTCTCCTTGCGCACCTGATAGCGAGCCGACAGGTACGAGAAGAAATCCAAGATATGGGTCGAGCCCATGCCGTATTCGAAATAGCGCCGGCCGTCCTTCTGCCAGGAGCGCTGCAAATATCCCGGCGCGACGGCAATCTGATCCAGAGAGGTGCTCACGACGGTGTGATAGGTGATCCAATCCGCATTGGCGGTGAACAGGTTGATGCGCGAGGCTCGTGGGTCACCCCGTGCCCGCATCTGCTCCAGTTCGCCCAGATGCTCCTCGCGCCGACGCCGCGGATCGTCGATCTCGATGTTCGGATCGTAGCCGATGGTGGGAAAGAACTCCTGGCCGAAAAACGTGCCGTTGTATGCAAACTCCGGCGCCTCATTGCCGTCGCGAAACCCGGTGGAGCGGTGTGCCACCGCAAAGTTCATGGTCAGCACCTCGCCGGGCGCAAGCGGACGCTCGAGTGCGTAAATGGAGTACAAATCGCGCGCCGAGCTGCTGATGCGGTGAAACGGCCGGTCAAACCGCACCTGCGACACCGATTGGTTCTGGTCGGTGATATGAATCTCTGAAATCACCTGCGCGCTTTTATTCTGCAGCGTGTAGCGCCCTGCTCCCGAGAACGATCTCTGCCCGGGATAGATACCGATGGTCGTATCGACCGCGGTGATTTTCGGCTGCACCAGGGTTTCGTATTTCTTGAATTGCCGCTCATAGTCGGCAAGCTGGTGTCGCCGGTCCGCCGCCGTGGTGTACTCGTTGAGCACGTGCGCGTTGTAGTAGTACCAGACGCCCGCGCCGACCCTGATCAGCGCGCAGACGGCCGCGCCCACGCCGAACGCCGGCATGCGCGCGCGCGCACGCCGGCCGCGCGCCCGCAAGGAGTCTTCGGTACCGCGGCGCGCGAAGATCATGGAAATGACGCCGAGAAAGGCGAACACCGCAAACCAGTATGTGGTTGCCCAAAAAATCGCCGGCACATAGTGCCCGTAGCCGTTCATGTCGGAGTAGACGTAGGCGGGCACATTGCCCGGGATCAACAGGCTGTTTTCCCAGCCCCAGCTGCTCAGCACGGATTGCAGGACAAACAGGCCGATCACGATGCCGTGGCCGATGAATTTGTTCGAGACCATGGTCTGAACGAACATGGCGCACATGGCAAGTCCGATGATCTGCGGGAAGACGATGCAGAAAAATTCCTTGAGGTACTGCCAGATCTCGTAGTGGTAGTAACCCGCCAGAGTCTGCATCAAAATGCAGATCAGCAATGTGACCAGCAGCAGCATGCACTCCACGAAGGCAATCGCGGATAATTTGGAGAGCCAATCCGCTGATTCGCCGATCGGCAGGGCGTCATGTATGCCGTCGAAATGCGTATCCTTTTCGCGCCAGATCAACTCGGCGGCATACAGTGCCGCGACGATGAAGTAGAACAGCGACGCAGAGCCCTCCACGGCCTGCGCCATCAGATAGGTGACCGGCCAGACATCCACACCGCCGACCCGGCCGGCAAAATGGCCGTTATTCACCGCGAAGACCAGCAACAGGCCAAGGATGGCCCAGAAAGGCACTTCTTTGAGGATCAAGCGGATTCGCAGGCGCGTGAGTGCGGCATATTGTCGAAGCGAAGTACCGACTCCGAACAATTGATGCACCCTGGGCAATTGCACGGCCACGAAGGAACGTATGCGCGGCGCACCCTGCGGCTCATCCTCGCGGACCCGCGCCGCGCGTTTGCCCGAGGTGCGCGCGGTGAGCGCTTCCACGGACATGGGGAACAGCACCCAGACCACCGCCAAGGCCGCCACGCCGACACCGATCCACAACAGGCGATTGAATAGGAATACACCGGGCGAATAACCGGAGAAATCCCAGGGAAACAGCAGGGTGTTCTTCTCGAGCACGCTCCAGTAGCGCGCCACGGCATTGTTCAGCAGCAAACCCACCGGATCGAGAATTCCGGACCAGAAATGTTCCAATGACCGGGTCGCCGAGAACACCGTCACGCCCACCAGATACACCATGAAAAGCGCCACGCCCTGCAGGTACACGATGAATATCTTGCGGGTGAGCGCCGCCACGGCGAAGAACAGCGAACCGGTGAAAGAAATCTGCACGACCACAATGGACAGGAATGGCTGCAGGTACCAGGCGAGATGATTCGGACCGATGCGGGCATGATCCGCCCACGGGGCGAAAGCACCCAGGTAGGCGCCGACCAGCAGCCCGGAGAAAACCAGCACCGTGATCACGAACGAGCCGGCCCAGCGCCCGCCAAGATAGGCAAGCTTCGACACCGGCTTGGTGAACAGGATTTGACAGGTATCGCGCTGGAAATCCCGCAGGATGGAGGTTCCGAAGATCGCGGCGACGATGATGAGGCCGAACAGGCAGGAGAACTGGTCGTTCAATGTGATGGCATACGGCCCGTTCAGCAAAACTTTGCCATTGCTATTGGCCACCGGCCCAAAATTCTCCGAGGCGACGCACAGAAAGGAGAACGCCGTCCACAACAGGAAATATACGTAGGTCGAGAGGCTCTTCGCGCGGAAGCGCAGCTCGAAGGTGAAGAACTCCCAGAACATGCTCATCGTGTTCATCCCCGTGGCCCTTAGCGCTTGGAGTGCCGCGATAAATTCAAGAAGTAGACATCCTCCAGGCCGGCATCGATCGCGCGAAATCCCGTGCCGGGCGATGCCGGGGAATACACCCGCACCTCGTGCTGCCCTCCCACCAGGTGGGTGCTGACGATATGCATTTGCTGCTCGAGCGCGCGCAACTCATCATCGGTGGCAACGACGCGCGACCAGATCCGGCCCTCGAGAGCGGCCAGTGCGTCATTGGGCGAACCTTCGAGCAGCACCTGGCCGGACGCGATGATGGCCATGCGCGAACACAGCTCGCGCACATCATCGACGATGTGCGTGGAGAGAATGACGGTCACCTCGCGGCCGATCGAGGACAGCAGATTCAGGAAGCGATTGCGTTCGGCGGGATCGAGACCGGCGGTCGGCTCGTCCACGATGATCAGCCGCGGGTTCGCGAGCAGCGCCTGCGCGATGCCGAAACGCTGTTTCATGCCGCCGGAGTAGGTCGAGAGCGCCTTCTTTCTGGCGTCCCACAGATTGGTCTGGTGCAGCAGCGCCTCCACCATGTCCTTGCGTTCGCCGCCGGCGACGATACCCTTCAAAATGGCCAGATGGTTCAGCATGTCCAACGCCGACATCTTCGGGTACACGCCGAACTCTTGCGGAAGATAGCCGAGAATCTTCCGCACCTCGTTCTTTTCCGTGAGCACATTCAGCCCATCCAGTTCAATGCTGCCGGAGTCCGGATCCTGCAAGGTCGCAATGGTGCGCATCAGCGAGCTCTTGCCGGCCCCGTTCGGCCCCAACAGGCCAAACATATTGTTGCCCACCGTGAGCGAAAGATTTTTGAGCGCGCTCACTCCGTTGGGGTAGGTTTTCGACAATCCGGTGATGGTAAGGGCCATGGAGCAGCTTCCTGATGTTGAGTAATTCTTCTAAACCGACGGCGCCGCGCCGCCGAACAATCCGGCAATCGTCCCGACCGCTGCGGATTGTAAACAGGAATACCCCGCTGCACGCGCCAATTGCCGCAATCCGACCCGCGGCGTGTTAATTTCGGCTACCGTTCAAGGAGTGCAACAGCTATGTCCACCAGACAACTCGCGGCCTGCATCCTGCCCATCGCCCTGATTGCGAGTGTCGCCGGCCCCGCCGCCGCGGCCGCGCGCCGCGATGATCAGGTCTACCGGGCCGTCGAGGCCAACCGCGCCGCGGCGCTTGAACTGCTCGAGGAGATCGTCAATATCGACTCGGGTACAGGCGATGTTGCGGGCGGCGCCAAGGTGGAAGCCGTGCTGCGAGCCAGGTTGACGCAACTCGGCGCCGAGGTGCGCAGCGAACCGGCCGAGGCGCCCGGACTGCCGGACAACTTGGTCGCGGTTTTTCACGGCACCGGCAGGGGAAAAATACTCATCGTGGCACACGTGGACACGGTGTTCGGGCCCGGCACCGCGGCCGCGCGGCCGTTCAGCATGGACAAGGATCGCGCGCATGGGCCGGGCGTGGGTGATGAAAAAGCCGGCGTCGTCAATGCGGTGACGGCGCTCAAGATCCTGCACGATCTGGGATTCAAGAATTTCGCGACCATCACCTTGCTGCTCGATGACAGCGAGGAGCGCGGCTCACCGGGCTCCACAAAACTCATCAAGCGTCTGGCTCGCGAACACGACGTGGAATTCAATATGGAACCGGGGGATCCGCCCGACGCGCTGACGGTGTGGCGCAAGGGGTCGTCGAGCATTCACATCGAGGTCAAAGGTCGGGCCGCCCATGCCGGCATGGCTCCGCAGGACGGCCGCAATGCGGCGGTCGAATTGATGCATCAGCTCAGTGCGCTGCAAAGCGCCTTCCCCACGTACGGGGACGGCATCACCGTCAATTTGACGGTGATGCGGTCCGGCGAGCGCAACAACATCATCCCGGACCGGGCCGAAGCCGTTCTCAATGTGCGCTATCGCAAACCGGAGGAGTTCGATGCGGTACTTGCCAAGGTCGAGGCCGGCTCTCACCGCACACAAGTTCCCGATACCACGGTGAGTATCTCGCATGACCCTGCTTTCCCGCCGCTGACCGAAAATCCGCAGATCGATGCACTCGCCGCGCGGGCGCGCGCCATTTACGCTGAAATCGGCAAAACGGTCGCATTGTCCGGCAATGGCGGCGCCTCCGAGTCGGCCCTCGCGATGTCGGAGGGGACTCCGGCTCTCGACGGCCTTGGCTTCGTGGGCGGCGATTTCCACACCGATCACGAATGGATTGACCTCAACAGTGTGGCCCCAAGATTGTATTTGTTCACCCGCTTGCTGATGCAGACCGGTGCAAAGTAGTCAAATACCTACGCGCAGATGAGACTGTGGCCTCTTTGGAGGCTGCGCCCGGCCCGCTTTAATGGTCCGAATGTGCCCAGGAGGCCTCCTTGGGATTCGACCTCGATCGATCGGAAGATGATGCACGGGCTGCGGCGGACGAGCACACCGAGATCTAGGTGCCCCCATTTGCCAATAATCCAGGGGCCAAGTGCGAAAGATCGGATAGGTGGATTCTGACGGGAGGCGTAGACGACAGGCGACATCGGCCGTGCGCCTTGGTGCCTATAGTATCGTATGACATCGCAGGCGCTAAATACCGCGGAACTGCTGGAGGTCGCGCTCGATGCGGCCGGCATGGGCAGCTGGGAGTTGTACCTGTCGACGGGCGCGATTCATCGCACGCTACGGCATGACCAGATCTTCGGGTATCCCGAGATGCAGCCCTTTTGGGACCTCGCGATGACCTTCGAGCACATTGCTCCCGAAGATCAAGACAACGTGCGGCAGGCATTCGCCCAAGCTGAGCTGACGGGAGCGATCGATGTGGAAGCACGCGTGCGGCGCGCCGGCGCGGACAGCTGCTGGGTGCATCTGAGCGGGCGCACCTTTTTCGTCGATGGCATCCCCTCGCGCATCGCCGGTGTGGTCGCTGATGTAACCCATCGGCGCGCCGTCGATGATCGTCTGCGTCAAGCGCAAAAAATTGAAGCGCTCGGACAGCTCACGGGCGGTGTCGCGCACGATTTCAACAACCTGTTGCAGGTGATATCGGGTGGATTGCAGCTCGCGGGCCGCCAGGCCGATCCGGCGCGGCGCGATCAGCTGTTCGGTGCCATGCGCCAGGCCGTCGACCGCGGCGCCAGTCTGTGCCGTCAGCTGCTGGCATTTTCGCGACGCCAGGCATTGAAGCCGGAAGCCGTGGATCTGAAGCGCTTGTTGGGCGACATGCGGGAGCTGTTGAATCGCAGCCTGCGCGGCGACATCCAGATTCAGACCTCGTTTGCCGATCTGCTGTGGTTCGTCGAGGTGGATCCAGGCGAACTCGAGCTGGTGATCCTCAATCTGGCGCTCAACGCGCGCGATGCGATGCCAGGCGGAGGCACGATCGAAATCTGCAGCCGCAACTGTCCCGATTTGTCCGAGCATGATCTGGCCGGCGATTTCGTCCGGCTGGACATCACCGACTCCGGCGTCGGCATGTCGGCGGAGGTACTCGGTCATGCCTTCGAGCCCTTTTTCACCACCAAGGAGGTTGGAAGCTCAGGCCTGGGGTTGGCCCAAGCTCATGGGTTTGCGAAGGCCTCCGGCGGCGCCGTGCGCATAGCGAGCACACCGGGGCACGGGACGATGGTATCTTTATTCCTGCCCCGTACCCTGAAGACACCGGCGTACGCCGCCGGGCTGCTCCAGCATGCGGACAAGGAGCAATTCGCCGTTGGGGGAGAGGTGTTGGTGGTGGAGGATGATGACGAGGTGGCAGCGTTGACGGTGGAAATGATCAATCAACTTGGTTATGAGGCCACGCGAGTCTCGAGCGCCGAGGCGGCCTTGGGCGCGCTTGCCGATCGTCGCACCGTCGATATCGTTTTTTCGGACGTAATGATGCCGGGTGGCATGAACGGCGTCGAATTGGCGCAGGAGATCCGCCGCCGGCGACCCAATCTGCCGGTGTTGCTGACCAGTGGCTATGCGGAGGCGGCACGGCGCAAAGCGGGCGTCCAACGCCTCAAGATCATTTCCAAGCCCTACCGAATCGATGAATTGCGCGACGCTTTGGTTGCCGTCAGGCAAGATGCCCGGAACTCGATCCGCGAACACTAGGCTGCCAAATGGTGATCGTTTGCCCGTTGTGTGATCTGGCACATCGTGCCGGTGCGGCGCCCGCGTCCGAACGCACCCGCTGCGCGCGATGCCGGGCTCCCCTGCAGCGGCCGGAAAATGGCCGCATCGACACTGCCATTGCGCTGTCGATCTGCGCGCTGGTCTTATTTTTCCTGAGCAATGCCTATCCCCTGGTGGCGATACAATCCAACGGTACGACCCGGGCCTCCACGCTGGTCGGCGCAGCGCTGGGGTTGTACGGCCAGGATCATGTCGGCCTGGCGGCACTGGTATTCATCACCACCGTGGTCGGCCCGTTCGTGCAAATTGTCAGTCTGCTCTACCTGTTGGTTCCCTTGAAGTACCGGCGCCAGGCGCCCGGGCAAAACACGGTGTTTCGCCTGCTGGCACAGATGCGGCTCTGGACTTTCGTGGAAGTATTCATGCTCGGCGCCGTGGTTGCCCTGGTCAGGCTCTCTTCTTTCGCACGCGTACTGCCGGGCGTGGCCTTGTGGTCGTGTGCATTGCTGATGCTGACGCTGGCCGCACTCACCAGCCGCACCTCCGCAGGTCAATTTTGGCGCTGGGTGGAGCGGTGCCGCAGGTGAGCGCCCCGCCAACGGGACGCAGCCTCGGCCTGCTGGTGTGCCTGCAGTGCCACGCCACGGTGCGTGCCCTTGAAATCGCTTATCCGCGTTGTCCGAGATGCCATGCGCATCTGCATCAGCGCAAGCCGCACAGCCTGGCGCTTACCGCCGCGTTGCTCGCTTGCGCGGCTCTGCTATATATCCCGGCCAACATCCTGCCCGTTATGTATACACGCACCATTTTGGACGAGGAAAAGGACACGATCATGAGCGGCGTGCTGGTGCTGCTGCACTCCGGTTCGTGGCCGATCGCGGTGCTGGTGTTCATCGCCAGCATCGTCGTTCCGCTGTTGAAGATCATCTCACTCAGCGTGGTACTCTTTTCAGCCTGGCGCCGTTCACCGCGATATCGGACACAGCGCAGCGAGCTCTTTCGCATGGTCGAATATATAGGACGCTGGTCGATGCTCGATGTCTATGCCATCTCGCTGCTGGTCGCGCTGGTCCAGATCAGATCCCTGGCATCGGTCTCGGTCGGTTGGGGGGCCCTGGCATTCGGCGCCGTGGTGGTGCTGACCATGTTTGCCGCGCGCACGTTCGATGAGCGCTTGATGTGGGAATCTCCGCCATGAGCGATACGCCGGGGCCTGGAGACTTCGAAGATCTGCCGACCGCGGTACCCGCACGCTCGGCCTGGGGCCGCCTGCCGCTGGTATGGATTCTGCCGGCGGTGGTGATTTTCGCCGGGGGTTTCGTGGTGATCCGGGAAAAAATCGCCCAGGGCACATCGATCGAAATCCGCTTTGAGAACGCCGAAGCCTTGGAGGCCAACAAGACCAAGGTTCGCTACAAGGACGTGGAAATCGGCGAGGTGCGCGATATCCGTGTGGGCGCCGATCGCAAGGAGGTCATCGTGACCGCGGACATACATCGCAATGCGAAATCATATCTGGTCGATGACACCCGCTTTTGGGTGGTGCGGCCGCGCATTTCGGGCGCCGGCGTCTCCGGACTTGCGACCTTGGTATCCGGAGCGTACATCAGCGTGGATGTCGGCCACTCCGCCGTCAGCCGCGATCACTTCGTGGGCCTCGAAGTGCCTCCCATCGTTACCGCGGACCTTCCCGGACGCGAGTTCGTTTTGCACGCGGATGATCTGGGATCGCTGGACATCGGCTCATCGGTTTTCTATCGTCACATCACGGCAGGCCAGGTGGTCGGCTACAGCCTGGACCCGGGCGGCACCGGTGTGACCATCAAGGTCTTCATCAATGCGCCGTTCGACATGTATGTCACCGGCCAGACGCACTTCTGGCAGGCGAGCGGCATCGACATGTCGGTCAATGCGGACGGCGTGAAACTGCACACCGAATCGCTTGCCTCGATTCTCGAGGGCGGAGTCGCATTTGGAACTCTGCCGGGCGCGGCGGCGCCCAGGATGCCGGCCGATACGGCATTCACGCTGTACGGCGATGAGGAGCGTGCCATGCGCCCTTCCGAGACCGAGATCCGTTCATTCGTGATGTATTTTGGCGGCTCATTGCGCGGTCTCTCCGCAGGAGCACCGGTGGACCTGCAAGGCATCACCGTGGGCGAAGTCAAGAGCGTCGACGTGGAATATGATCAGCGCGCGGGTACTCTCTCGTTTCCAGTGGTGGTGGAACTGTACCCCCGACGGCTGCGCGGACATGCGCGGCCGGCACATGCAGGCCAGCCTGGCGGCGAAGCGGAAAGCCGCGCGCTGATCGACAGTCTGGTGACGCACGGATTACGGGCCGAATTGAAGACCGGAAACCTGCTGACCGGCCAGAAGTTCGTGTCGCTGGACATGCACCGCGACGTGCCGAAAGCACGGGTCGTCTGGACGGAACAGGCCGCCGTATTCCCGACTGTGTCGAGCGGACTTGATGATATTCAAGACTCGGTCGGCGTGATCGCCAAAAAACTTAGCAAGGTGCCGTTTGACCAGCTGTCGGCCCGGCTGCTGGGCGCCATGAGTTCCCTGGATCAGACTTTGAAGAGCGCGGATCGCTTATTGCACAACGTCGACAGCAATCTCGCACCGCAGGTGCAAACCACCCTGGCAGAAGCGCAAGCGGCGCTCAAGAACGCCAAGGAATTGCTGGGACAGGACGCGCCGCTGGAAAATGATCTGGGATCGACGCTGCTGCAGGTGTCACGTGCGGCGAAGTCGATCAGCGCGCTGGTCGACTATCTCGAACGCCACCCCGAATCCTTGCTCCGCGGCAAGCCGGCGGGTACACCATGAGAGTATTGAAGATCGGTATCTGCGCCGTTGCCCTGTTGGCGGGCTGTGTGACCGGGCGGGCGGATCATTTTTACGAACTGCAAACCCAACCGGCCGGGAGCCGACAATCGCGATCGCAATTTGATCGGCAGGTCACCCTGAGAGTGACCGTTGCCTCGATGCTGGATCGCAACGAGATGGTGCTCACCACGCGCAATGGCGTCACCGTACTGGATCACGAACGTTGGGCTGCGCCGCTGGCGGATCTGATAACCACGACACTCGGTCAGGATGTGGAAGCGCGTCGCGTCGACGCGGTCGTGTTGCCAAAAAGCGCGGATAAATCCGGGATTCCTCTGATACGCATGGCCATCGACATCGATCGGCTGGATGCACGCCTGGGAGAGCCGTTGCGCATGGAGGTGCATTGGCGCGTAACCGATGCCAGCACCGGTCGCCAGAGCCTGGGCCGCGACACGCTCGTAAGTCAGCGGCAACCGCAGAGTTACGATGAGATTGCCGCTGCGTTGAGCGAATGCGTCGCTCAATTGGCGGATCGTTTGGTGAGTGAAATCCCCACTTAGTCCCGGCGGGCGCTCCGCATCGGAGCGCCCGCAAACCGGCCCGATATCAAGCTGCCGCTACGGTTCCACCACGATGTCGTTGTGCACCGAATTCACGCCCTTGGTATTCTTCGCGATCATCGCTGCCAAATCGCTCGCATCGCGGGTTGGCGCCTTGCCGCTCAACCAGACCACGCCGTCGGCGTCCGTGTCCACCTTAACCCTGGTCAGGGTCGACAGGTGCTTCGCAGCAAGCTTGGCCTTCACCTTGGTCGTGATTGCTGAATCCTTGACAAAGTGATGCGACCCGGTGTCGGTGGCAGGCTCATCGGCGATCGCCATCGATCCGCATGCGGCGCCCAGTGCGATCATGCCGCATAAAATAAGATGCTTCTTCATTCGATCCTCCTGCAGTTTCATGGAGCCTGAGGGTTGTTAGTTCTCAGGCCACATGCTGCGCGATGCAGCGCGGCATATCTGTAGGTCATGAAAGGGACACCGTGACGGTGCTATCCCACACGCAGCGGCGGCGCGTTCATGCGCCCGCCGCCGGCCGCTCCCCGCGCGCGGTGGCACGTTTGGCTTTTTCCGCCGGGATCGACAACAACCGCGCGGTATTCACCAGCGCCATGTGCGTCAGTGCCTGTGGGAAATTTCCGAGCATGCGCTTCGCGCGCGGGTCGTACTCCTCGGAGAACAGCCCTAAATCATTGCCTAGCGCCAGCAGCCGCGTAAACAATGCCTCGCCTTCTTTGCGCCGGTCGGTGAGCACATAGGAATCCGCCAGCCAGAAGGAACATGCCAGGAAAGTACCCTCGCCCACCGGCAGCGCATCGACGTTGGTCGCAGTTGAATAGCGTCTCACCAGGCCGTCAACCATCAAGCGCTTTTCGATGGCGGCGATCGTGCCGAGCACCCGCGGATCGCCGGCGGGCAGAAATCCGACCTGCGGAATCAACAGCAAGCTCGCGTCAAGATGCCTGCTCTCATAAGACTGGACGAAGGTGCCTTTACGCGCATCAAATCCGCGCCGGCAGACTTCGGCATGAATCGAGTCGCGCACGCGCCGCCAGCGAGCGATGGGCGCGCCGGGCTTCTCTTTTTCGGCGTCTTTGATCGCCCGATCAAAGGCCACCCAGGCCATGACCTTCGAATGCGTGAAGTGCCGGCGTGCACCTCGCACCTCCCACAATCCCTGGTCCGGCTCCCGCCAGTGCGATTCGAGAAACTTGAGCAGCGCAATCTGCACATTCCATGCATCTGCGTGCGGCTCCATATCGGCCGCCCGCGCCAGATGCAGGGAGTCCATGACTTCCCCATAGACATCGAGCTGAAACTGCCTGGAGGCCGCGTTGCCGGTGCGCACGGGTCTGGAATTCGCGTAACCCGCAAGCCAGGTCAGTTCGTTCTCGTCAAGCCGCCGGGCGCCATCCACGGCATACACAATTTGTAAATCGTCGGGCGAACCCGCCACCGCCCGCAGCAACCATTTGCGCCAGGCGGCCGCCTCCTCATCGTAGCCCGCCAGCAATAAGGCGTTCAACGTAAAGGTGGCATCGCGCAGCCAGCAAAAGCGATAGTCCCAATTGCGCACGCCCCCCGGTTGTTCCGGCAGGGATGTGGTTGGCGCAGCGACCAAACCGCCGGTGGGCTGATAGGTGAGCGCCTTCAGAGTGATCAAGGAACGCAGCACCGGCTGGCGCCAACGGCCGCGATATCGGCATCGGGACGACCAGCGATGCCAATACGCAGCGGTCTGCTTCAGCGCCTTCAGCGGGCGGATCCTCGGACGGCTGGGAAAGTGCGAAGGACGGTAGTTGAGTACGAATGTCTCACGCTGTCGCTTTTCTACCGAGAATTCCGCCACTGTTTTGAAGTTCTGGCCCCGCACCGGGACCGAGGCGCAAAGCTCCAGCGTGTCGGGCCCGGCTGTGAGCAGCAGCAAGTCTTCCGACCGGCGCACCCACGGGACGATGGAGCCGAAATCGAAGCGCACGATGAGTTCCATCTGCAGCGCGACCCTGCCGCTCACGCCCTCGACGATGCGCACGACATCCCAGCGTTCATTCGATATGGGCATGAAATCGAGCAGCCGTACGCTGCCGCGGGCCGTGCGGAACAGGGTCTCGAGCACCAGCGAGTCGTTCAGATAGCGGCGCCGCACCTCAATGACCTTCGCCGACGGAGCCAGCGACCAGCGCCCGTTTTCAGGGCTGCCCAGCAACGCCGCAAAGCACGCGCCGGAATCAAACCGCGGAAAGCACAGCCAGTCGATCGAGCCGTTGCAGCCCACCAGGGCGGCCGTGTGGCAGTCTCCAATCAATGCGTACTGCCCGATCGAGAGCACCTTTCGGCGGCCCCGTCGGCCGGAGCCGCGGCCCGCGCGTGTGCGGCGCGTATTCACCTATTGATTTTTTTAATGTGCCGCTCGCGCACTTCATTCGGGTTGGTCGGGTCATCAGGATCGTTTTTAAAGCCGCCCGGCTTCGAGGCGCTGGGCTCGGCGCCCTCCTCTTCCGCCTGGCGCTCATCCTTGGACTTGCCCTGATCCAGCGCAGGCGGCTTGGAGGCCGGGGAGGATAGGAGTGCATTGAGCAGGCGAAGCTGCTCGCAATCGGTCTGCACATTGAATCCGCGGCGCCTGGTTCCAGCGCCATTCATGTAAGCGAGTGATGCGTGCATGATGATGCTCCTCTCAAGGGGGTTGTGCCGGGGAAATGTTGCGCCCGGACTCGCGCGTGCAAAATGGCGGCATGCCGAATCGCTTGCAGGACGATTCTGACCCCGGCACAACAAGCGGCTCACTTGCGGCATGATGCGGGAACGCCTAGCCTCACGCCATGGACGACATATCTTCGGATCGCGACGAGCGCGAATGCGACTTCTTTGCGCGCCATGGCGGGCAAAGTACACGTCCTCCCCGCAAGGTGCGCTCGGCGGCCGGCGAGCAGGGTTGGTCGGAAGCGTATGCCAACGACGGCTATGTCCTGCGCTGCGACTGGTCGCAGTTCGGATCCCGGGAAGAGATGAAATATACGGAGATTGCGCCTCGCGATGAAATACCGTCCACTCGGTAGCAGCAACCTGGTCGTTTCGGAAATTGCGCTCGGCACCTGGCTGAATCTTGCGGAAGGCACCGCCAAGAGCAACGCAATCGCCTGCGTTCACCGCGCTCTGGACCGCGGCATCAATTTCTTCGATACAGCGAACATCTACGGCCGCGGCGCGGCGGAGCGGGTGCTCGGCGAAGCGTTGGAAAATATTCCGCGTGAGCGCTACGTGCTCGCCACCAAGCTGTTTTATCCGATGACCAAGACGGACAGGGGTCTCTCGAGGGCTCAAATCTACAAGCAGCTCGATGCATCGCTGCAACGTCTCAAGGTCGAGCACATCGATTTGTATCAATGCCACCGCTACGACCCGGAAACGCCCTTGGAGGAAACCATGCAGGCGTTGGGCGAAGTCGTGCGCACGGGGAAAGTACGCTACATCGGGTTCTCGGAATGGCCGCTGGACGGAATAAAGGCCGCGTTGGGCATTCCGGGGGTCGAGAAGTTCGTCTCGAGCCAGCCGCAATACTCGTTGCTGCACCGGGATCCCGAGAAGCAGCTCATGGCGCTGTCGGCACAACATGGCATTTCGCAGATCGTTTGGTCGCCTCTTGCGCAAGGCGTGCTGACCGGAAAATACCATCCGGGAAGCGCCCTACCGCCCGACAGCCGGGCCGCCAATGACGCCATCAATGGATTCTTTCATCAGGAGTGGTTGATGCCGGCCGTATTGCAAGCGGTTCAGTCGCTTGGCCGCCTGGCCGCGGAAGCGGGGGTGACTTTGGCGCAATTCGCTCTGGCATGGGTCCTCCGGCAACCGAATGTCGCGGCAGCGATCATCGGCGCTTCGCGCCCCGAGCAGGTTGACGAGAATGCCGCGGCTTCCGACCGCCCGGTCGCTGCCGAATTATTCCAGCAGGCTGACGCCATCCTGGCAGAAGCCGCGCCGCGAATTGCAGTATCCTAGGCAAAACACCGCTCGAGGATACCCATGCTCTCCCGTCGACGCTTTCTGCAAGGCACGGCCGCTGCGCCCCTGCTTGCATCCGCTGCTGGTTTTGCCGCGGCCGCGGCGGCCGCCGCGCCCGGTGTCAAATCGCTCACCACGGAGGCCAAACCGATCTCATCCGAGGAGCGGCATGCGCGCATTTCAAAGGCCCAGGGCCTGATGGCGCAACGAAAAGTCGCGGCACTGCTGGTCGAACCGGGCTCCAGCCTGGAATACTTTACCGGGATCAAATGGCACCGCTCCGAGCGCACGACGCTGGCGATCATTCCCGCGAGCGGCGCGGTGCTGGTGGTGACGCCGGCTTTCGAGGAGCCCTCGGTACGCGAAACACTGCAGGTCGGCGGCGAGGTAATGCACTGGGACGAACATGAGAACCCGTTCGAAAAGATCGTCGGCGGCCTCGAGGCGCGCGGCATCAAAACCGGCGTGCTCGCCGCCGAGTCGACCATGCGCTTCTTCATCGTGGCGGGGATACGGCAGGCATCCGGCGCCTACGACATCATTCCGGCCGATCCCATCGTGCGCGCCTGCCGACTGATCAAGTCGCCCGCGGAATTGGCGCTGCTGCAGACCGCGAACGATGTGACCATTGCAGCCCTGCGCCGCGTGCATGGGCAGGTCGCACTCGGAATGAGCGGTCCCGATATCAGTGCGTTGATGGAGCGGGCGACCATTGAGCTCGGCGGGGCTCCTGAGTTTTCGCTGGTGCTCCTCAATGAGGCCTCGGCCTATCCTCACGGCTCGGTGCAGCCGCAAAAGATTCGCCAAGGTTCGGTGATTCTCATGGACTGTGGTTGCGCGGTGCATGGCTATCAATCCGATATTTCGCGCTCCTGGATCTTTGGCCAGGCGAGTGAGCGGCAGCGCAAGGTGTGGAACACGGTCAAACGCGGTCAGGAGATCGCGTTGGAGACCGCGAAGATCAACGTCCCTGTCGGCACCATCGATGATGTCGTGCGTAAATATTACGAAAGCGCAGGCTGGGGTCCGGGCTACAAACTGCCTGGTCTCTCGCATCGCACCGGCCATGGCATCGGACTGGACGGCCACGAATCTCCCTACCTGGTGCACGGCGATGCGACACCGCTGCAGGCCGGCATGTGTTTTTCCGATGAGCCCGGCATTTACATCCCGGGTGAATTCGGCATCCGCCTGGAGGACTGCTGGCACATGACGGAGAGCGGCCCCAAGTTGTTCACCGCGCTGGCAAAATCGCTGGAAGATCCGATTTAAATCCAGCCTGTGATCGCACTCCTGTCGCTGTGCGTTTGGCTCTATTTATTCTTTGCGCACGGAGCGTTTTGGCGGTCACGGCCGCAGTTATCGCCGGCGGCTCCGCAGGAATTTCCCGACGTCGATATCATCGTTCCGGCGCGCGACGAGGCGGAAACGATCAAATCCGCCGTCGCTTCATTGCTTGCCCAGGATTATGCCGGGCGCTTTCGCGTGATTCTGGTGGACGACAACTCCGTCGACGGCACGGCGGCGCTGGCTGGAACGGCCCCCAAACTGCTGACCCTCCGATTGGATTCCAAACCCTCCGGCTGGTCAGGCAAGCTGTGGGCGCTCGCACAAGGAATCGCGGCGGGCAGATCGCCTGTCGTGCTGCTCACCGATGCCGACATCGTGCATGCACCCACGCATCTGTCCACCTTGGTCGCCAAGCTTTCAGATTCGCGCCTCGACCTGGCGAGCGAAATGGTGCGGCTCAACTGCAGCAGCCTGCCTGAGCGCGCATTGATTCCCGCGTTCGTCTATTTTTTCCAAATGCTCTATCCATTCGCCAGGGTAAATGATCCACGCTCGAAAGTAGCGGCGGCCGCCGGCGGCACCGTACTCATCCGCCGCGAGGCGCTTGAGCGGATTGGGGGACTCGAGGCCATCCGGCATGCGCTGATCGACGATGTAGCGCTCGCGAAGTCGGTAAAACGCCACGGCCCGATATTTTTGGGGCATTCCGCGCTCGCCGAATCCATTCGGCGCTATCCTGCCTTTGCCGACATCTGGCGGATGATTTCGCGAACCGCATTCACCCAGTTGCGCCATTCCGCCCTGTTGTTGTTGCTGACGATCGCCGCGCTCGCGGTCGTCTGGCTGGTACCGCCCTGGGTCTTGATTGTCGGCACCGGTTGGCGGTTTGATTGTGCGCTGATCGCATGCCTGCTCGCCGGGGCCAGTTATGTCCCGACGTTGCTGCGCTATCGATGCAGCCCGCTGTGGGCATTCGCCCTGCCGCTGATCGCGATCTTCTACATGGCGGCGACCGCCGCTTCGGCGCTGCGTTATTGGCGGGGCAAGGGCGCGATTTGGAAAAATCGTGCCTATCCGCCTTAGGCGCCTGACGGCGCGCGGGCCACCGTGGCGGGTACGGCCTGAAGCACCTGGGCCTTGACCGAGAAGTCATTGAGATTGATCTCATGCGGGACGCAGTTCGCGCGGTAGTCGAGATCGCGAAAGCTGAAATTCTTGGTGACGAGGTCCTTCATGTCATCGATGAGTTCGCATTGTCCATGGCCCATGAAGTACGGCCGATGGGCATTCAGTTCCACCGCTGCCCAATAGGAGGGTACGCCCTTGTCGGCGCCGGCCGCGGCCTGCGGGGAGAGAGTATAGAAATCGGTGTTCACGAAGGCGTTGTGGCTCGGCACCTCCGGTCCGTGCGGACATCCTTGGGCGCTCACCTTCGCATCCTTGCGAGCGCCGAAATGCAGCAGGATGGCCTTGACATCGGTTTCGAGCCCATCGCAGCTGTAAAGCGTGGTGATGCCGTAGTAATTGAATGTAACCTTGTGATGCTGCCAGTTGCCGGACACGACCTGCGCCGGCGCAGGTGCCTCGACCGCGATAGCGGCAGTCACTGCGGCGAGGCCCGCGAGCAGCATGATCGTGCCGGAAACCAGGAGTCGTTTGCTGCGTTGCATGGCTGATACCCTCCTATGACGCCGCCCTGGCACACCCAGTCCGCGGCGCTACTGCAGTAGACTTCTGAAAAGACCGCGGGTTCACTGCGACCGCGGCGCGGTCGATCGGGCAGCCGCGCTATTTCTTCGCGAGGCTCAAGGCCTTGTTCGCGTCCACCACGGTAATGGCGCTCATGTTGACCAGCCGCCGCACCGTTGCAGCCGGCGTGAGAATGTGGGCAGCCGCCGCGCACCCCAGCAATATCGGACCCACCGCGACATTGTGCCCGGCGGCGGATTTGAGCAGATTGTAGGCAATGCTGGCGCTGTCAAGATTGGGGCAGACCAGCAAGTTCGCCGTGCCGCGCAAAGTGCTTGAATCGAGAATCGCCCGTCGCGCCGTCTCGTTGAGCGCGCAGTCGCCGTGCATTTCCCCGTCAACCTCCAGCTCCGGCATCCTTTCCCGCAGCAAGGCCAGGACGCTGCGCATTTTCACGGCCGACGCAGCATTGCTCGAACCGAAGTTCGAATGCGAAAGCAGCGCGACTTTCGGTACCAACCCAAAGTCGGACAGCTGCAGCGCTGCGAGCCGGGTGAGTTCCGCGAGTTGTTCCGCGGTCGGATCGAGATTGACATGCGTATCGACGAGAAATACCTGCCGCCCGGGAAGGATCAATCCGGTCATGGTGCCGTACACAGTCGCGCCTTGGGCGTGACCCAGAACCTCGTCGATGTAGCGCAGATGCCGCGCGGTGGTGCTGATGGTCCCGCAGATCATTCCATCGGCTTCGCCCTTCTTCAAGAGCATGGCGGCGATCAGGGTCGTGCGCCGGCGCATTTCGAGCTTGGCGTATTGCGCGGTAACTCCGCTGCGCTCGGTCAACCGGTGGTACGCCTGCCAGTATTCCTTGAAGCGTTGATCGTGCTCAGGATTGACCACGGTGATATTTTCCCCGATCCGCAGGCGCAGCCCGTGCCGCTTCAATTCCCGCTCGATGACCGCCGGCCGCCCTACCAGGATCGGCATCGCAAGCTTTTCGTCCACGACGATTTGCACGGCACGCAACACGCGCTCGTCCTCGCCTTCGGCATACACCAGGCGGCTGTGCTGCGGGTCCACCTGGTGGGCCGCCACGAAGATCGGCTGCATCAGCGTTCCGCTGTGATACACGAATTGCAGCAAGCGCCGGCCATACGCCTCCAAATCCGGGATCGGCCGCGTTGCCACGCCGGATTCCATGGCAGCCCTGGCAACCGCGGGTGCGATCTTGACGATCAGCCTGGGATCGAACGGTTTGGGGATGAGGTATTCCGGACCAAAAGCGAGATCCGCGATGCCTCCGTAGGCCGCGGCCACCACGTCGCTCTGCTCCTGCCGTGCCAGTTCCGCAATCGCGTGCACCGTGGCTATTTCCATCGGGCGGGTGATCGTCGTGGCGCCGACATCGAGGGCCCCGCGAAAAATGAACGGAAAGCACAAAACATTGTTGACCTGATTCGGGTAGTCGCTGCGGCCCGTGGCGATCACGGCATCGCCGCGAACCGCCCTGACCTCTTCGGGCAATATCTCGGGCGTTGGGTTCGCGAGCGCAAGAATCAGCGGTTTGGCCGCCATCATGCCCGCCATCTTGGGCGTCAATACTCCGCCCGCGCTCAGTCCGAGAAAAATGTCCGCCCCGCCGATCACCTGCGCCAGCGTGCGGGCGCCGGTGGATTGAGCAAAGCGGGCTTTTTCAGGATCCATGAGTTCGCGCCGTCCCTCGTAAACGACGCCGGCGAGATCGGTGAGCCAGACGTGCTCGCGCGGCAGGCCCAAATCGAGGAGCAGATCGACGCAGGCCAGGGCTGCCGCACCTGCGCCGCTGACCACCAACTTGACCTGACCGATCGCCTTGCCGACGACCTGCAGCCCATTGAGGCAGGCGGCCGCCACGATGATGGCGGTGCCATGCTGATCGTCGTGGAACACCGGGATGCGCATGCGCCGGCGCAATTCGCGCTCGACGATGAAGCATTCCGGCGCCTTGATGTCCTCCAGATTGATGGCGCCGAAGGTCGGCTCCAGCGCCGCGATGGTCTCGATGAGCTTTTGCGGATCGCGCTGTTCGATCTCTATGTCGAACACATCGATACCGGCGAACTTCTTGAAGAGCACCGCCTTGCCCTCCATCACCGGCTTGGCCGCGAGCGGTCCGATGGCCCCCAGTCCCAGAACCGCGGTGCCGTTGCTGATCACGCCCACCAGGTTTCCCCGGGCGGTGAAGCGGAACGCATTCAAGGGATCTTCGGCGATGGCCTCGCATGCCGCGGCAACGCCCGGCGAATAAGCCAGCGCCAGATCGCTTTGGTTCAGCAACTGCTTGGTGGCGGTGACCGACAGCTTCCCCGGCGTGGGGAACTCATGATAGTCGAGCGCCTGCTTCCTGAGCGCTTCCCGTAATTCGTCTCTCTTCATAGATCGTATTGCACGACAGTGGCGGTCGCGGGATTATAGCTTGCGACGCGATCCTAAAGCATGCGATCAATGCAGCGGATCGGGGTACTACACCCGTTCGGCAATCCACTTTGGCGCCCGCGTCGCGTCGGGGTGACCGGCAAGCACAGCCTCCCCCTCGTCGAAGCACAGAACGCGCAGGTAGCCGCTTGCGGCTTTGCGCGCGGAGCGAAACCCGATGCCGGTACGCGTCAGAGCCGACAGGTTCGGCAGCCGAGACCCGACGGCACGCGGGCAGAGATAATCCACGATCGCGGCGCCGGCATGCGTCGTGATTTCGCCGCGCGGGCGGTACGCCGCCGACCAGCGCACCTGGCCGAGCGCCTCGATCAATGCGGCCGCACCAATCACCTGCGCGAGCGATTCCCACGCGCCCACCTCGTCAAAAACCACTTTTTGCAGATCGTGGCCGTTATGGGCATGCGCCCGCGCGATCAATTCAAAAATCCGGATGGCGTGCGATCGAATGCCGGGCGCCACCTGTGCGGCATCGAGATTGGCGCGGACCGATTCCCAGGTTTCGCGTTCGAAGACATTGCTGTCGCCTTGGGAATTCACCGGCGAAGCGAACGGGATGTAACCGAAATACCGGTCAAAGGGCTCGATCTCGAAGCGTCGGCCCGCCACTTCGGAATCACAGTGCGCGATGAGACTGCAATTGACCGGATAGTGTGCATCCAGTGCGTCGATCGCGGAGATGACCGGATCCTCGAAGTGCGGAAATGCGTCGAGCAGGGCGGCGATGAACATATCGCCCGTGATGCCGCCTGCCAGGTTCAAATGAATATCCACAGCGCCATTCCTTGGAAGTAACTGGCGCGAGCCTACTTCAACGTCGGGGCGCCAAAAGGGCGGGCCGCCTCAAACGCGTGTAGGACTATTCCTATTGGGGCTGTGATGCCGCCCGAGAGACCGGATGAATCTCGACGACATTGCCGAGAGCGGCTGAACTGCGGGAACGAATGACACCGCTCTGGTTGGCCGAGTGGCGGGTGTCGGCCAGATTGAAATAGTAGCCGAGATGTTGATGTGTGCGGACAAACAAAAACAAACTGCCGCGGGCGGACAAGCACTTGAGCATCAGCAACATATACCGTTCGATGCTCACGCCGGTCTGTCGTCCATCGGGAGATTTTTCTGTAGGACACGCTGACGGCGCGGCGCTACGGCCGCCCCACCCTCCTGGCGCAAAAAAGCCAGCACCAGCGTTTCCGCTTTACGCGCCGAGGCCGCGGTCAATTTACCGTCGATCTTCTCGTGGATGCTGCCCGAGCGCCAACTGTCGAACACCGCCGGATTGATGTACGACTTGCGGCATACGGCCGGTGTATTGCGCAACTCGGCGGCCACCTGCTTCACGACCTCGGCGATATTTTTCTTGAATGCATATTCGCTGGGCGGGTCGGGCAGAGGCGTGCGCGCCAGCAGGGTGATGGCATGCAGCGTCGCGCCCCAGGTACGGAAGTCCTTGGCGGTAAAGTCATTCCCCATCGCTTCGCGCAGATAATCATTGACCTGGCCGGAATCGATCGGACAACGCTGGCCCTCGTCATTGATGTATTGAAAGAGATGCTGCCCTGGGATCTCCTGGCAGCGTCGCACGATCCTGACGATGCGTTTGTCATCGATGAGGATATCGTGCGGCACGCCCCCCTTGCCGCGAAAATTGAGTACCGCGCGCCCGTCGCGAATGAATGTGACATGGCGGTTGCGCAATGTGGTGAGCCCAAAACTTTTGTTGTCGCGCGCGTATTCGGTATTGCCCACGCGAATCCGGGTGGCGTCGAGCAGGCTGACCACCACTGCCAGCACCTTCTCGCGCGGCAGCCCAGGCAACGCCAGATCGCGTCGCAGAAGGCGGCGCAGCTTTGCCAACTGTTCGCCGAAGCACACCATGCGTTCGAATTTTGCGCTGTCGCGAAATTCGCGCCACTCGGTGTGATAGCGATATTGCTTGCGCCCGCGGGCGTCGCGGCCGGTAGCCTGCAGGTGTCCTCGCGGCTGCATAGTGATCCAAACGTCGCGGTACGCCGGCGGAATCGCGAGATTTGCGATGCGCTCGAGGTCTTTTTCAGCCGCCAGCCGCCGATTCTCGGGCGTGACGTAGCGAAAACCCCGCCCCGCACGCAGACGGCGGATGCCGGGTTCGGTATCCGAGACATAGATCAGACCGGCTTCGATGGCCATTTGCGCGGCCTCGGCCGCGCTGCCACTGAGCCTGTCGCTGTCCTGCGCCGTTTTGAGCGTCATAGCCAAGGGCTTTTAGCAGGTCAGCGCCCCTCAAGACTATGGCGAAACGCCGACGATCTGTAGGATCGCGGCGCCGCCTGCGGAATCTGCGACGCAGTTCAAGCCGCGAGTGTGACGCCGATTGCGGCGAGCCGTTCGACCATTTACATAACGCTGCCGATTTTCCTACGCTCAATCACGGCAAAACCCGCTCGCCCGCGCGCATCGGCCCGATCAAAAATCTTGAGGATTTGCTGATACGGCTGCCACCAGGTCAGGAGAGAAACATGAATCGCCCATTGCTTGCGTTCTTGCTTGCCACGCCGTTGGCGGCCTTCGCCGCCGCGCCGCCCGATGCATCGTTTTACAAACATGCTGCGGAAGGCGGCATCGCGGAGGTTGCGGCCGGTCATCTGGCCGAGGACAAGGGCAGCAGCCAACAGGTGAAGGACTTCGGCGCGATGATGGTGAAAGACCACACGGCGGCCAACGAGAAACTGCAGTCGCTGGCAGCGTCCAAGAACATCACTTTGCCGACCACGGCCGGCGTCGCGCAAATGGCGGCCAAGGCCAAGCTCGATGCGCTCTCGGGCGATACATTCGACAAGTCGTACGTCAAGGGACAAATCAGCGCACACCGACAGACAATCGGGCTGTTCCGCAAGGAAATGAGTTCAGGCCAGGACGCCGATGCGAAGGCATTCGCCAAGGAAACGCTGCCGACGATCCGGGCGCACCTGAAGGCGGTTGATGCCATTGCCGCGAGTATGGGGCTCAAGATCAAGTAGCGACGGTCAACCGCTGCTGCTGGGCGCGGCGATCTCCTTACCGGGAGGCGCTCGGAGACATCTTCAGCAGGGCCATCTCGCGCCGGCCGATTTGCGTCAGGCCAAGACCGCGCCCGTTGAAGTCCTGGGTCACCCATTTCTTGCGCAGCGCGAGCTTGAGCAGCGCGGATCCCAGCGCGCCGCCGATATGCGGCTTGCGTTCGCTCCAGTCGAGGCAGGCATAGGCAAAGCGGCGGCGCATGGCAAGCAGCAGGTCTGGATCGATGCCCAGGCTGCTCAAACCTTCGACGCCGGCTTCAGTGAGCTCGTAGAGATTCCGATCCGGCGCCGCATCGCGCAGCCAGCCCAGAGTCCAAAGGCGATCGTGCAATGCCACCGCCACCTCGCCGGCCATGTGGTCGTAGCAGGTTCGCGCCGTGCGCAACCGGTCCGGGGTGTTGGGCACAAATCTGGGTAGATTGCTTCCCGCCACGACACTCAAGGCTTCGAGCGCCTGGGCCACATCGGCATCCTTCAAGCTGTAGTAGCGATGCTTTCCCTGCGCCAGCACCTTGACGAGTTGATGATCCTTGAGGCGCGCCAGATGCACGCTGGCGGTGGACGGACTGACCTCGGCAACGATCCCCAGTTCGGTGCTGGTACGCGCGTGGCCATCGAGCAGACAGTAAAGCATCCGCGCGCGGGCCGGCTCGCCAATCGTGGCGGCAATCCCCGAGATCTGCACATCGAAAGGTTCTACATCCATAGTTTTATCGTAGACGAAGTATGCACGTCGAGCAAGCCGTAAGCTGGCGCCATGATCACCTGTTTCATTCGTTACCAAATAGACCCCGCACAGCGCAGCGCTTTCGAGTGCTATGCGAAAAGCTGGGGCCCGATCATTCCTCGATGCGGCGGACAACTGTTGGGATATTTCATCTGGCCGGGCGCCGGTAATGATGACGTGGCCTGGGGATTGATCGCATTCAATGCCATGAGCGACTATGCAGCCTATCGTGCGCGTCTCCAGCAAGACCCCGAGGCACTCGCCAATTTCGCGTTCGCCCGGTCGAATCGCTTCATACTCGAGGAACAGCGCTCGTTTTTTGAACCGGTCGAGGGAACCTTCGGGCGGTCGCAGCCGCCGGAATGGCCAACGTAGGCGCTTTCCCACGTCATGCCACGGACCGCGACGCTACTCCAATTCCGGCCAGCCTCGTATCGTGCCCGCGTACAGTCAGGCGTAAGCCATTATAAGGAAATCCCATGCTGCACTATGCCGTCGTGTTCTTGATCATAGCCTTGATCGCAGCCGTGTTCGGCTTCGGTGGAATCGCCGCCGGGGCCGCCGGCATCGCCAAAATACTGTTCGTCGTATTTCTGATCGGAGCGATCGTTACTTTCCTGATGCACGGCAGATCGCGGATTTAGCAGCGCAGGCGGCGGCGTTGTTGCGCGCCGCTGCCGCGCGGCGGCGCGCTTCAGCGCGGCGCGAGCGAGCGCGCAAAATTCAGAACTTCCTCGGCCATCACATCCAGAACCTGCCCCACCCTGGGGACCAGGCAGCGTCCTTGTTCGTCGAACACACTTTCCGCCGAATTGATCGCCGCGCCTAGGGGCGTTGGCCAGCCGCGCAGCGCATGCACGATATCGCGCAGCGCGCTCAGTGTGTTGATGGCGCCCGGCCATCCGCCTGCCGTGGCGATGCACCCCACGGCCCTGCCGCTGAAATACGGCCGCGGCTGCGCACGCAAATCCTCCGCGTAGTCCAGCGCATTTTTTACGAGCCCCGAGATGCTGCCGTGGTATCCGGGCGAACCGATGATGATGCCGTCGGCCAGAGCAAGTTCGGCCACCAAAAACCTCGCGCCTTCGCTGCGTTCCGTGTTTTCGGGCTGATACAAGGGCAGCTGCAGCTGCGGGCCGCTGATCAGCTTGACGCGCGCCCCCGCCTGTTGCGCGGTGCGCAGCACGTGACGCATCGCCCATTCGGTCGAAGAGCTGGGACGAAGTGTTCCGCCAACGGCAACGATATACGGTGAACTCACAGCGAGATCCTACCTGTGTGTCTGCTTCAATGCGCCGGGTTCGCCGCCCGCGCACCAAACGGCGGCTTCGCAAACCACACCAAGGGTATCAAGATAAAATACATCAGGCCCATCAAATTGAATACGTCGTTCACACCCAGGGTCGAGGCCTGCCCGGAAATGACCTGATTGACAAACTCGGAGGCGCCAAGGCCGTTGACCCCGCGCGCGCTCAACTGCGCTTGGTACAGCGCCCATGCATGGGACGAGCGATTGACATGCTCGGTCAGAACCGCGTGATGGTAATCGCTGCGTTGGTTCCAAATCCACACCGTGATCGCGGTGGAAAAGCTGCCGGACATGGTGCGCACGAAGTTGCTCACGCCGGATGCCGAGGCCAGTTCGTTCGAGGCGATGCCGGACATGAGAATTTGATTCAGCGGCAGAAAGAAAAATGCCATGCCCAGACCCTGCAGGAAGCGCGGCGCGGCAAACTGGAAGTAGCTCGCGCTGTCATTGAGGGTCGCGGTCCAGAACACCGAGAATCCGAACACGCAGAAGGCAAAGCTCGCTGCGAGGCGCAGATTCATCCGCGCCATGTTGCGGCCCACGATGGGCGCCACCACGAGGCCGAGCAGACCCACCGGCGCGACCGCCAGACCCGCCCACGTCGCGGTGTAGCCCACGGTGGTCTGCAGCCACAATGGAAACACGATGTTGACGCCGGAAAAGGCAAAGAATGCAACACCGAGAATGCAGGTACCCACCCGAAAATTGCGCTTGGCGAACAAATGCAGATCCACGACCGGATGCTTGTCGGTGAGTTCCCACGGAATCAGCAGGCAAACAGCGATGACCGCGGAAATGCCTGCCGCCACGATCACCGGCGAGTTGAACCAATCCTTGTCATTGCCGTTGTCCAGCATGAACTGCAGGCTGCCGACGCCGATGACCAGCAGCGCAAGGCCGACCACATCGATCGGCAGTTTGACGGTGTTCGATTCGCGCCGCCGCAGAATCGACCAGCTGGCGATGGCGGAGAAGGCGCCGACGGGCAGATTGATGTAGAACAGCCATGGCCATGAAAAATTATCCGTGATCCAGCCGCCGATGATGGGCCCGAAAATCGGCGCAATCATGATGACCATCGACCACAATCCGAGTGCCATGCCGCGTTTTTCGATCGGATAGTTGCGCAGCAATATCGCCTGCGCCACCGACATCATGGGGCCGGAGACGAAGCCCTGTATCAGACGTGCCGCCACCAGCATCGGCAGGCTGGTGGCGACCCCGCACACTGCCGAGAAAGCCATGAACAGCAAAATCGATGTAATGAAGGTCCTGACCTCGCCGAAGCGTCTGGCGATCCACCCCGAAAGCGGCTGCATGATGGCCGCGGCAAGCATGTACGAGCTGACCGCCCAGGTGCCCTCCGCCGCGGTCACGCCCAGGCTGCCGGAAATCGAAGGCACGGAGACATTGACGATGGTCATGTCAAGAATCTCCATGAATGAGGCCGTGGCGATCGCAACGGTGAGGAAAAACAGCTTGCCACCGTGCAGCGGTGGGTACTCGCCGGGGATGGCCGGCCGCGGGGAGTCAGCCATGGTTCACGCGCGGCTAACGCACGCTGCCGAGGTTGCGGCGCACGACCGCGTCGGCTTCGGCGTTGGCTTTCTCCAAATTCTGCATGTATACCTGGGTGTCTCCCACCGGCTTTTCGTTGGCCCGCTGGGCGAGCACCGGTCCATTGCGGTCCGTCGTGTCCACCGTGACCGTGGCGGAGAGCCCGACGCGCAGCGGTGATTTCACCAGATCGGCATCGTCGATCTGAATGCGCACCGGCACGCGCTGCACGACCTTGATCCAATTGCCGGAGGCGTTTTGCGGCGGCAGGAGCGAGAAAGCGGCGCCGGTTCCCGCCGACATGCCCTGCACATGGCCGTGAAAAATAAACGAGCCGCCGTACAGGTCGCTGCGCACCTCGGTGTTCTGGCCGATGCGCAGATTGCGCAGCTGTACTTCCTTGAAATTGGCGTCGACCCAGAGGGAATGCAGCGGGATCACCGTCATGAGCGCCTCGCCGGCCTGGATGTGCTGGCCGAGCTGAACGCTGCGCTCGGCCACGTAGCCTGTGACCGGCGCCACCACCGCATTGCGTTGCGCGGCAATCCAAGCATCGCGATACGCATCCTTCGCCTGCAGCACTGCGGGGTTGTCCTCCACGGTGGCGCCGTCCACCAGCGCATGCGCGGAAAGGGACTGGCGTTCGGCTTGAGTCATTGCGGCGCGTGCCAATTGCACGCTTTCCTGCGCGTGGCGCACTTCCTCCCCGGCCACGGCGCGAGCGGCCACCAAGGGCTCGCGCTTGGCGAGATCGGCCTGCGCGCGCGCCAGTTCGAGCTTGCGCGTTTCGATTTCCGAGTCGTACTGGCCGGCGGTCGCCTTCTGCTGGCGAACCTGGCGTACCGTTTGCGCCAGCGCGCCGGCCGCGCGGCTCAAGGCAGTCTGCGCATCCGTGGGATCGAGCCTCACCAATACCTGGCCCGCCATCACCAGCTGCGTATCGTCCGCGAACAGCGCCACCACCGTTCCCGAAACCTGCGCGGAAATGACCACGCGATTCCCGTTTACATAGGCGTCGTCGGTCTTTTCGCGCTTCGAGAGCACCAACACCCAATAGGCGCCCCACAGCACGCCGATGACGATGAAGACCGCCGCGATGAGCAGCAAAATCCGGCGACGCTTGCCGTTCGGAGGATTCGCCGCGGGGGCTTCGATGTTTGCGTTCATGGTGTCGCTGTCGTTGAAGAAGAGTCGGCGAGTTTTTGCGTGCTTTCGTAGCCTCCGCCGAGGGCGCGCTGCAGCGCGATGTCCGCCGACAGCGCGGCCGCATCGAGCTGCAGCAAGGCATCGCGCTGGTCTATCCAGGATTCGGTTGCCATCAGTTCGCTGCGCGCATCGGCGAGCCCCTGGCGGACGCGGTCGGCGGCGGTGTCCTTCATGCGCAGCGCTGCGTCGAGCTGCCTCTGCCGCTGGGCGCGTTGCGCTTCGATCTGCGCCCGCGTAGTCGCCTGCATTGCCACATCGCGCGCTGCGGCTATAACGGTGTCTTGATAACTCGAGACCGCGGAATCGATCGCCGCCTGGGCGCCGCCGTATCGCGCCTTGAGCCGTCCGGCATCGAAAATCGGCAGGTGGATGGCGGCGCTCACCTGAGGTACGCGGCTGCCGTATTCCAGCAATTTCCCGACATCGAGGCTCGAGACGCCGAGCAGCGCGTTGATGCTGACGTCGGGAAAGAATTCGGCGCGCGCCGACGCCAGATTCTTTTCCGCAGCTTCGACCCGCCAACGGCTTGCGGCTATATCCGCGCGGCGCGCGATCAAATCGATCTTCACGTCATCCGGCAATGCGCCGGGGAAGGCCGGCAGGGGTTGCGGCGATAGCGCGGGCAATTCGCTGAGCGGCCGGCCGACCAGCGCCGCCAAGGCAACCAGGCGCAGCTTTGCCGAGCCCTCGAGTATTGCAATTTGTTCCCGGGCCGCAGCCAGCGAGAGATCCGAGCTGTTGATCTCGTCGGCCGAATCCAACTCCGCGCGCACGCGGGCTGCGGCAATCTTCGACTGCGCCGCGGCTGTGGCCTCCTTTTCCCGTGCCAGCAGCAGGCGATTTTGATCCGACTGCCAGCCGAAATAGGTGTCCGCGATCGAACTCGCGAGCATCAATGCCGCTGCCGCGCGGTCGGCCTGGGCGGCGTGGGCTTGATCGGTCGCGGCTTCCACCGCCCCACGCTGCTTTCCCCACCAGTCGAAGGTATAGCTGGCCTGCAGTCCCAGGTCGAACTGGTTGTACCAGGTAAATCCCAGCAGTTGCGGCGGAAATAATCCGTTGTCGCTCAAGCGCTGCCGATCCGCATCCGCATTGGCCTGCAGGTGGGCACCCGATTCCGCCGCCGCCAGACGAACCGATTGTCGCGCGGCCTCGTAACGCGCATGCGCTGTGGCCAAACTCGGTGAATTGGCGCCGCCCAGTTCGATCAATCGATCGAGAGCGGGTTCCTGGTAGCGCTTCCACCACTGTGCCGCGGGCCAATTGCCACCGCCCTCGGCCCGCAGGCCGTCGAGAGGCGCGGCATCGGTCAACTGTACCGGCGGCTGCTTGCGCGGCAATCCGGCGCAGCCCACGAGCAATGTCATCACTGCCGCCATCGCGACACGGCCGGTGCTCATGCGGCGGGCTCCGCCGCGCCTGACGTGTCCATCTTGTCCAATTCAGCGCCCAGCCGCTTCAGCTGCGCAGCCAGTTGACGCTGCTCCGCTTCCGGAAAATCCTGCAGCAACCTGCGCAGCGGCAGGTGCAGTTTCGGCAGGAGTTGGCGAACGAACTCCTCGCCCTCGTCGGTAATGCGTAGCACCATGCGGCGCCGGTCATGCACGCTGGAAACGCGCGTGATGAGGCCGCGCTCCACCAGTGCATCGCTGATGCGCGACATGTTGGCGGGTCTTTGCGAGGCACGCGCGCACAGATCGCTGGGATGCGCAGCTCCGTCGGACTGGGAGAACAGGGTTGTCAGCACGCGAAATTCGGCTTCCGCCAGACCGAACGGTCTGATCTGATGTTCGAACTTTGTGGTCATTTCGCGGCCTATATGGAGCAAGACGCGGCACAGCAAAATGCCCGAGACTGGCAGATCGGGCATGCGCTGTTTGAGCCTGTGGAGATCCGCCTCCATCAGTTCGAATTGAGATGCGGAATTATTCATTTGCATACTAACTATTTAATACATTATATTTTACTGAGTGAATATACATTTCGCAAATAACCTTGCCATTAAAAACGACTCATGTCATTTTCAGCACATGATTGATCCCATCAGACCCCAGGCAGCCCCAAAACGCGGCCGGCCGCGGCGCGGAACCGAGTTGGCGCGGACGATGGCACTCATCAATGCTGCAACGCGCGTGTTTCTGCGCGAGGGCTACGGGCTCGCAAGCATCGACAAGGTTGCGGCCGAGGCCGGGGTCTCGACCCGGACCATCTACGAGCGGTACAAGAACAAGGCAGATCTATTGGGAGCCGTGATCAGCCGGCTGGTCGACCGGGTCTCAACGGTACTGGCAACCGCGGACCTTGACCGGTTCGAGCCGCGCGTTGCGCTGCGTGTGATTGCGGAAACCATTACCGGACGCGCGCGCGATCCCGATTCGGCCGCCCTGTTTCGCATCGTTGCGACCGAAGCGCACCGCTTTCCGGAACTCGCGGCAAAGATGCGCGAGAATAACCAGCGCTGCGTCGACAATGTCGTCGCCGACTATCTTCGCGGCCAGGTCGACCGCGGCGTCCTGGTACTCGCGGATCCTGGCACGGCGGCAACGCTGTTTCTGCAGATGGTTTGCTCCGAGCTGCACGAACGTCTGCTGTTCGGCGGCGAGGCCGCGGTGGCCGAGCTCGATTGCGAGGCGCACGTTGATCATGTAATCGAAATTTTTCTGCTCGGCGCAGCCCCACGCACATGATTCGCCAGGCTTACATCGGATGCACCGCCGCGCTGACGTGCCTGCTGGCGGCTTGCGCCGTAGGTCCCAACTACAAGGCGCCGGCCGCGCCGAGCACCGCGGGTTTCGCGCAGCCCGGCGAGGTCCCCGCGCAACTCGGAACTCAACGCTTGGACGATGGCCGCGACATACCGGGACAGTGGTGGACGCTGTTTCAGTCGCCGGAACTCAACGCGTTGATCGAACGCGCACTCGCCAACAGTCCGACCCTCGATGCCGCAAGCGCGGCATTGCGGCAGGCCAACGAGACGCTGGCCGCGGGGCGGGGCTATTATTATCCGAGCCTGTCCGGGGCCGCGGGAGTGCAGCGGCAAAAGGTCCCCGGTGCGGCTTTGGGTGCGCCTCAGGTGCCGTCCATCATTTACACCCTCAACAACGCAACCGTGAATGTCTCTTACACGCTGGATGCATTCGGCGGAGTCCGCCGCCAGGTCGAATCATTGGACGCCCAGGCTGACTACCAGAGATTTTCGCTCGAGGCCGCCTACTTGAGCCTGACCGCCAATCTCGTCACCGCGGCAATCACCGAAGCCTCGCTGCGTGCGCAAATCACCGCCACTCAAGACATCGCCGAGTCGCAGCGCAAACAGCTCGACATCACCCAGCGGCGCTTGAGCGCCGGCGGCGCCTCGAAGGTCGACGTATTGCAGCAGCAGTCCATATTGCAAAATACTCTCGCCACCCTCCCCGGGCTGAAAACCCAGCTCGCGCAGCAGCGCAATCTATTGGCCGCCTACGCCGGCGCCCTGCCCGCGGATTTCGCAGCGCCCGCCTTCAATCTCGATTCGCTGACGCTGCCGGGCGAACTGCCGCTGACCGTGCCTTCGAAATTCGTCGAACAACGTCCGGACGTGCAGGAGTTCTCGGCGCTGCTGCATCAGGCCACCGCGGAAATCGGCGTGGCCACCGCCAACATGCTGCCGCAGATCACGCTGTCGGGCAGCTACGGCGGCGAGGCGACGAGCTTTGCCGATGTATTCTCGCCCGCCTCGGTGGTCTGGAGCCTCATGGCATCGGCCACTCAGCCTATCTTCAAGGGCGGTCAACTATTGCACCAACGGCGCGCGGCCGTCGCAGCCGCCGAACAAGCAGCGGCCAACTATCGAGCCACGGTGATCACCGCCTTCCAGAATGTCTCGGATACCTTGTATGCGCTCAAAGGAGACGCCGAAACCCTCGACGCCGAAACGCTCGCGCAGAGCACGGCGGCGCAGAGCCTGTCCCTGGTGCAGGCGCAATACAAGAGCGGCGCGGCAAACTACCTGCAGGTCTTGAGCGCCGAACAGAATTATCAGTCGGTCGCCGTGGCCTTGATCAAGGCAAAGGCGCAGCGTTACGCCGATACTGCCGCATTGTTTCAGGCGCTCGGCGGTGGCTGGTGGAATCGCGCCGATGTTGCCGCCAATTCAAGCCGCAAGGAAATACCGTGAGTACAATGGAAACTGTCGCGCCGAGAGCGCTGGTCAAACCGATCGTGATCATGCTGATCGCCGCGGTCGCGGTGCTGGGGTTGGTATTCGGTTGGCAGTACATCGGTGCCCAGTTCGGTAAAAAATTCATGGATGCCGCCGCTCACGCACCGCAGACCGTTTCGACCATCACGGCGGCAACATCCGAATGGCAATCCTTCATCCAGTCCACCGGCACCCTGCGGGCGGTGCGCGGCGCGGACTTGTCCGCGCAGGCCTCCGGTGTCGTCGACGAAATCGCCTTTGACTCCGGCAATGAGGTGCCGGCGGGCAAGGTGCTGCTGCGTCTGAAACCGAACGACGACTACGCCAAGCTGCAGCAATTGCAGGCGGCGGCCGAGCTTGCCGAGCAGACCTACAAGCGCGATCAGGAACAGTTTGCGGCCCAGGCAATCAGCCAGGCCAACATCGATACCGATGTGTCGACGCTGAAATCGGCGCGCGCCCAGGTCGCGGCACAGCAGGCGTTGATCGACGAGAAGATCGTCAAGGCGCCTTTCGCCGGACGTCTCGGCATTCGCCAGGTCGACATCGGCCAATACCTCACAGCCGGCACCGCGGTCGTGACCCTGCAGGCGCTCGATCCGATTCTGGTGGACTTTTACGTGCCGCAGCAGGCGCTGGCGCAGCTGAAAATCGGCCAGCCGATTTCAGCGACGGTCGACACCTATCCGAACCAGGCTTTCAGCGGTTCGCTCGAGGCGATCAACTCCAAAGTTGACCCCAGCAGCCGCAATGTGCAGGTGCGCGCGGCCCTGCACAATGCCGACCGGCGGCTGATTCCCGGCATGTTTGCCAATGTGCGGGTCCAATTCGGCGAAAAGAGCAATCCGATCACCCTTCCGCAGACCGTGGTGACCTATAACCCGTTCGGCGACAGCGTGTTCGTGGTGGGAAAGGACGGCGTTGACGAGAAGGGCAAACCTCGCGCGACCGTGCAGCAGCGTTTCGTCAAGCTGGGCGCCACCCGTGGCGATCAGGTCGCGGTGCTTGGCGGCATCAAGGTCGGCGAAGTCATCGTCAGCGCCGGTCAGATGAAGCTGCGCAACGGCACGGTCGTGAGCGTCAACAACGAATTGCAGCCGTCCAACAGCGCCAATCCGAATCCGCCGAACGAATAGCAACCAAGGGCAAACGTGAGCTTCACGGACATCTTCATTCGGCGACCGGTGTTGGCATCGGTCGTCAGCCTCGCCATCATGGTGCTGGGCCTGCGCTCGTTTACCGCGCTGCAGGTGCTTGCCTACCCGAAGACTGAAAATGGCATCGTCACCATTTCGACCGCGTTTCCCGGCGCGGACCCGGAATCCATCGCCGGGTTCATCACGACGCCGATCGAGACCGCGGTTGCGCAGGCGAACGGCATCGATTACATGACCTCCGTCAGCCAAAGCGGCGTCAGCACCATCACGGTCAACCTGCGGCAAAACTACGATACCTCGAAAGCCGCCGGCGAGATCAACATCAAGGTCAATTCGATCCTGAATCAGCTGCCCACCGGCGCCCTGCAGCCGACCATCACCGTCAAGGTCGGGCAGACCACCGATGCCATGTACATCGCCTTTCGCAGCGACAGCCTGGCGTCGAATCAAATCACCGACTATCTGACCCGGGTCGTGGTGCCTCAATTGCAGGCGGTGGCAGGCGTGCAAACCGCCGAAGTGATCGGCGGACAGACATTTTCGCTGCGCGCATGGCTGGATCCGAAGAAGCTCGCCTCCTATGGACTGACGGCGACCGATATATTCGCGGCGCTCGGCAACAATGACTTCATTTCCGCGGTCGGCAACACCAAGGGCGAAATGGTGCAGGTGACATTGACCTCCACCAGCAATCTGCATTCCTTGAGCGATTTTCAGAACTTGATCGTCAAACAGATCAACGGCAGCAACATCCGCCTGAGCGATGTCGCCGACGTGACGCTCGGAGCGGATAGCTACGAAGCCAAGGTGCGTTTCGACGGCCAGAACGGCGTGTTCATCGGCATCCAGATCGCCCCCACCGCCAACCTGCTGACGGTCATCAAAGGCGTCAGAGCGACGCTTCCCGGCATCAAATCGCAGCTGCCGGAGGGTTTGGAGGTCAGCGTCGCCTATGACTCGACCAACTTCGTCAATGCCTCGATTCGCGAAGTGGCAGGCACGTTGATCGAGGCCTTGATCATCGTCATGTGCGTGATCTTTGCCTTTCTCGGCTCACCGCGCTCGGTGCTGATTCCGGTCGTGGCGATTCCGCTCTCCTTGATCGGTACGCTGGCCATCATGTTGGCGCTGGGATTCTCGATCAATCTGCTGACCCTGCTCGCGTTGGTGCTGGCCATCGGCCTGGTGGTCGATGATGCCATCATCGTGGTGGAAAACGTCAACCGGCATCTGGAAGATGGAACGCCGCCGGTCGCCGCGGCCATGCAGGCCGCACGCGAGCTCGGCAGCCCCATCGTTGCCATGACCGTGGTGCTGCTGGCCGTGTACATTCCAATCGGCTTTCAGGGCGGCCTCACCGGAGCGCTTTTCACCGAGTTCGCCTTCACCCTGGCCGGCGCGGTGACGGTGTCCGCGGTGATCGCGCTCACGCTGTCGCCGATGATGTGCTCCAGGCTGCTGCATCCGCACCGCGCGGACAAGCAAGACTGGGAAACCCGTATTGTCAGGTTCATCGACACGCGTTTCGACCGGTTCCGCACCGGCTACCAGAAGCGTCTCGAGCGCAGTTTGCGCTACACGCCGGTGACGGCTTTGTTCGTGGTGGTGATCATGGTCAGCATTTTCCTGCTGTACCGCAGCTCGCACAGCGAACTCGCCCCGCAGGAGGATCAAGGCTTCGTATTGGCGCAGCCCACCTATGCCCCCGACGCGACCCTGCAGCGCAAGCTCCTGTACGGCGATCAAGTCTTCCACGTGGTCAAATCGGAGCCGGGCGTGCAGTCGATATTTCAAATCGACGCGCCAGGCCAGTCCTTCATCGGCGTACCGCTGGTGCCGCGCGAACAACGCAAGCTCGGATCGACCGAAATCCAACGCGAGCTCCAGGAAAAATTCAACAAATTGCCGGCGCAAAAATTCGCGGTCTTTCAGCAGCCCTCGCTGCCCGGCGCCTTCGGCTTGCCGGTTCAGTTCGCGATCAAGACCACCGAGCCGGCGGCGCGATTGGACGAGGTTTCGAAGGGCTTTCTCGAAACGGTGCAGAAAAGCGGCATGTTCATGTTCATCGACACCGATCTGCGGATCGATGCGCCTCAATCGGTGATCGATATTGACCGGGACAAGGCGGCGCAGCTGGGTCTGAGCATGAGTCAGGTCGGCGCCTCGCTCGGCACGCTGCTGGGCGGCGCCTACGTCAACTATTTCAGCATGCAGACCCGCTCATACAAGGTGATTCCGCAGGTCGACCGGGTCTCGCGGCTCAATCCGGACCAACTGCTCGACTACCCGATCGCGACGATCAACGACGTTCCGGTGCCGCTCTCGACGATTGCGACCATCCGCCATGAAACCGTGCCCGAAACGCTCAATCACTTTCAGCAGCTCAATGCCGCGACGCTCGCCGGCGTTCCCTCGCCCGGCGTCTCACAGGCGGAGGCTTTGAAGTATCTGCAGGACCTCGCGGCGCGCACCCTGCCGCAGGGCTACTCGGTCGACTATGGCGGCCAATTGCGCCAGTATCTGGCGGAGTCCGGCGGCGTGATGGCTACCTTCGGCTTCGCCATCATCATCGTATTCCTGGCGCTGGCCGCGCTGTTCGAAAGTTTTCGGGATCCTCTGGTGATTCTCATCTCAGTGCCGCTGTCGATCGCCGGTGCGCTGATTTTCATCGCGCTCGGTATCGGCGGCGCGACCTTGAACATCTATACCCAGGTGGGTCTGGTAACGCTCATCGGCCTGATCAGCAAGCACGGTATTTTGATCGTGGAAGTCGCCAACGAAGAACAGCACAGCGGAAAGACCAAGGCGGCCGCCATCGTCGCCGCCGCAAGCGTGCGTCTGCGGCCCATCCTCATGACCACCGCCGCGATGGTCTTGGGCGTGCTGCCCCTGGTATTCGCCAGCGGCGCGGGCGCCGCCTCACGCTTTGCCATCGGACTGGTGATTTCGACGGGTCTCGCCATCGGCACGCTGTTCACTTTGTTCGTGGTTCCGGGGGTCTACATGCTCATCGGCGCCGATCACTCAGCGCACACCACCGAGCGATCCTCCGATCCCTTACCTGCCCAGGATACAACCCACTAAAATTCAAAGAGATAGCGGCGTTAGATTAATCAATTTCTAGAAACCGCCGCAAAATCCGCCTGCAGTCGCGCAGTGGACGGAGTTCAAATGTTTGACAAAATCCGCGTTGCGTTTCTGCGATTGTCTTGTATATTCCAGTCGCAGAGTCTTGATTTAACAAGACTCCCAGGGAGGTAGCAGCCTCGAAACCACTTTAGGTTTGCGTCTTTGTTTACCGTGGGGCTTTATGATCACTGCTTGGGAATGTTTCCACTTTGCAACGCTTGAACTGGTGCGCTCGACGCCGATCAAGCAGCGTTTGGTGTGCGCCTACCGCCGATACCTCGCATCGTTGCCGGAACAGGAGCTTCCAAGCGAGGCGCGTGAATCCTACAGTCAGGTCATGCGCAGCCTTTGCGGAGTGCAGCCATTGCGCGGTGAGGATGCCGTGGCGGCGTCGGTGCGCAAGATGTCAAATCAGGAAGCGGATGAGTGCGCGGCGCAGATCGTCGAGATCTTTGGCTTGATGTGCAAGACGCAGCACAACGCGTCGCGCGCAAGCACGGTGGTGCAGCTGCATTCGGTGGATCGGGCGACGGACGAATTCAGCGCGCCCGTGCTGATTGCCAGCAATTGATTCAATCGAGCTTGAATTCGATCGTATCCCAGCGCGTCGTTTCCTGATGCCGCGCCTGGCGGCGCAGCGCATCGATCAAATTCCGTTCATTCCACGCGCTGACCTCGTCGGCGAGGTCCTTGATGGCTTTGGGCAACGGCTCGGTGGAGCCAAAATTCTCCATGGCCACGATCGGCCGATCAGCCGCCTTGGCGAAGTTCATCTGAAAGAGCACGAGTTCGGGCGCAATTCGGTACACGGCCGGCAACACCACGACCACCTCGCAGGGCGCGATTTGCCGGCGTAGATCCTCGCGCTGCGACTCCTTGTCGATGGGCTGCTTGCCCTGGGGCTGGCTGGTGTTCAAGTAGTAAAAAGTACCGGACGCCTCGAGGTATTCGAACACACGGGTGTAGTCGTCGTTTTCCAGCCAGGCGTGGGTGACGAACAGGCGGATGGGATTGGCGGACACGGACATGCGTGCATTGTAACTTGACGATGGGCATGCGCGAAGCATCGCCCGGCAGATACAATGCCTGGTGCGATTGTTGATTTACAATATCCGCTACGCCACCGGCACCGGGCCCGCTTTTCATCTCCCGGTACCGGGCGCCGGCTATCTTCGCTCCAGCCGGCAGGTGCTGTCGCGCATCACCGACTTCATCAAGGCTCAGGATCCCGACGTGGTGGGTCTGATCGAAGTCGACACCGGCTCGATTCGGACCGGCATGGTCAATCAGGCCGATTTCATCGCCCGGTCCTTGGGACATTACTCGACCTATGAATGCAAGTATGGCGTCGCGTCGGTCAATCATCTCGTCCCCATTGTGCGCAAGCAGGCCAATGCGTTCCTGGCGGCGCCCAGGGTGCGCGGCGAGCGCTTCCATTATTTCGATACCGGGATCAAGCGGCTCATCATCGAATTGGAACTCGACGATATCGCCATCTTTTTGGTCCACCTGTCATTGAAGTTCAGGCATCGGCAGTATCAGCTGCGCTATCTGTACGATTTGGTGCGCAGGACGGCCAAACCGGTGATCGTCGCCGGCGATTTCAACACCTACTGGGGCGATCACGAGATCTACCTGTTCACCCAAGCCGCCGGTCTGCGCAGCGCCAATACGGAAGGGCTGTATTCCTACCCCAGCCGCAGTCCCCGCAAGGAGTTGGATTTCATCCTGCACAGCGCGCAGATTCAGGTGAATCGATTCGAAATTCCGGACGTGCAGTTCTCCGATCACCTCCCCCTGGTGTGCGATTTCACGATTCTCAAATCGGCCGAGGAGGCAGCATGAGCCACTGGTCATTCCAGATCGATCTTGAACGGATTGCGTGGCTGAACTGTGACATGAACGGAAGCTCGGCCAATGTACTGTCGGGCGATGTGGTGTGCGAATTGGCACAGCGGCTCTCGGAAATCGCGGCGCTCGAGCCTGCGGGATTGGTGGTGCAATCGGGGAAAGCCAGCGGATTCATCGCCGGTGCCGACATCAAGGAATTCGTCAAAATCCGCACCCCGGCGGAAGGCTATGAACTGGTGCGCGCCGGCCAGTCGGTCATGCAGCAGCTTGCGGATTTGCCCTTCCCCACGGTCGCCGCCATCCGCGGATTCGCCTTGGGAGGCGGCCTCGAGTTGGCGCTGGCCTGTACCTACCGGATCGGCGCCGACGATGCCGCGCTGTCCTTGGGCCTTCCGGAAGTGATGCTCGGCATTCACCCCGGATTTGGCGGAACGGTCCGGAGCGTGCAGCTCATCGGCGTGCGGCCCGCTCTGGAGCTCATGCTCAAAGGACGGCCGTTCCGCGGCGCCCGAGCTTTGCACACCGGCTTGCTCGATGAACTCGTACCCGTCGGAGAACTCGCCGCCCGCGCCAAGGCGCTGCTGCTGCGCCATCCCGCCAAGCAGTCGCCGCCGCTGCTCGACCGACTCATGAACCTGGGCGCCGTAAGACCCGCCATCGCCAGGCGGATGGGCTCGACCCTGCGGCACAGCGTACGCCGTGAACACTATCCTGCGCCCTACGCGATCGTGGATCTGTGGCGGCGCTTCGGCGGCAGCGGCGGTGCAGCCTATGAGGCTGAGGCCCGCTCGATCAGCGAGCTCATGTGCTCGGCCGAGTCGCGCAATCTCGTGCGTGTTTTCCTGCTCCAGGATCGGCTCAAAGCCCTTGGCGGCGATTCAAAGGCGGTTTTCAAGCATGTGCACGTCATCGGCGCGGGCGTCATGGGCGGGGACATCGCGGCCTGGTCGGCGTTTCGCGGTATGACGGTGACCTTGCAGGATCGCAGCGAAGAGCTGATTCGGCCGGCACTCGATCGTGCCAGGACTTTCTTCGAGAAGCGGCTCAAGGATCCGGCAGCGGCCGCCGATGCGGTCTCGCGTCTTTGTATGGATGTGCGCGGCGACGGCGCGGCGCGCGCCGATGTGGTGATCGAGGCGATATTCGAGGACGTCGCGGCGAAGCAGGCGCTGTATGCCGAACTCGAGCCCAAAATGCAGAGCTCCGCGGTGCTCGCAACCAACACCTCCAGCATCGAAATCGAGACCCTGGGCGAAAAGCTCGCGGATCCCGCCCGCCTCGTCGGTATTCATTTCTTCAATCCCGTGGCGCAGCTGCAGTTGGTCGAAGTAGTGCAAGGCGCGGGCACGCGACCGCAGGTGATGCAGGACGCACTCAGGTTCACCCGCAGGCTCGACAAACTGCCGCTGCCCTGCAGAAGTGCGCCGGGCTTCGTGGTGAATCGGATTCTGACCCCCTATGTCAACGAGGCACTGTTCGCGCTCGAGGCCGGGATACCCGCGGAAGTCATCGACGCCGCCGCGGTTCGATTCGGGATGCCGCTCGGCCCGATCGAGCTGACCGATGTTGTCGGCCTGGACGTCTCGCTGCATGTGGGCCGGGTGTTGAGCGAGGCATTCCATCGCGACATACCGCAAGTTCTGATCAGGTTGGTTCAGGAGAAGAAGCTCGGACGCAAGAGCGGCGCCGGCTTTTATCGCTGGCGCGACGGCAAAGCACAGAAACAAGCTGCTCAGCAGGCGATTCCCGAAGATCTGGAAGATCGTTTGATCCTGCCGATGCTGAACGAAGCGGTTGCCTGCCTTCGCGAAGGTACGGTGCAGGACGCAGATTTGCTGGACGCCGGCGCGGTATTTGCGACGGGGTTCGCGCCTTTTCGCGGCGGTCCGCTGCAATATGCCAAAGACCGCGGAATTGCCGAGGTAACGCGACGCTTGAGCGAGCTCGCCGAGCGCTACGGCGAGCGCTTTCGCCCGGATCAGGGCTGGGGCCAGATCAACAATTAGCGCCCAATTCCTGTGATCCACGGTGTGGCCGGGCATACCGCCACGTGTGATAGGATTCACAGGCAAAATCATGGGGTTGAAAGCCTAGGGGTAGAAGAAACTTTAGATGGACGAGCGACCAGTCGACCTTGCTGTTTTGAAGACCTTCTCGCCGTTGGACGGACTGAAGGCAGAAAATCTGCACGCGCTCGCCCGCAAAACCGTGGTGCGCGACCTGAACGCAGGCAGGGTGCTGTTCAAAGAAGGCGACACCGATAAACGCACCTTCTATCTGGTGAACGGCCAGGTCGAACTTCGCGCGGACGATCGTGTCATGGGTGTGATTCGCTCCGGCACAGCCGAGGCTCGCGCCGCGTTGGCGCCGGGCCTGCCGCGCAAATTCACCGCGCGCGCCGCCATGGATATCGAATACATCATGATCGACAGCGACCTGTTGGACGTGCTGTTGACCTGGGATCAAACCGGCCAATACGAGGTTGCCGAGTTGCGCGGCGACGGACTGGATGTCACCGGCGATTGGATGACGACGCTGCTGCAGACCAAGGCGTTCCATCGCATTCCGCCCGCCAACATTCAGGCGATCTTCATGCGCATGCAGCGCATCAACTACCGGGCCGGCGACATCGTCATCAAACAGGGCACCGAGGGCGACTTCTTTTACGTCGTCGTCGCGGGCAAATGCGTGGTGACGCGCGAGACGCCGTTGAACAAGGAGGGCATCAAGCTCGCTGAGTTGGGCCCCGGCGACAGCTTCGGAGAGGAAGCGCTGATTGCCGAGGCGAAACGCAATGCCACCGTGACCATGTCCACCGACGGCACCTTGATGCGGCTGGGCAAGAATGATTTTCAGACCTTGCTGAACGAGCCGCTGTTGCAATGGGTGGATCCGCAGAAAGCCCGCGAAATCGTCGCCGGCGGCGGCAAGTGGCTGGATGTGCGGTTGCCCAGCGAATTTCAGAACTTCCGCATCGATGACGCGGTCAACATTCCACTGTACTTCATCCGCTTGAAGATCAATGCGCTCGACAAGAATACCCAATACGTCGTGTGCTGCGACACGGGGCGGCGCAGCTCCGCCGCCGCCTATATCCTGAGCGAGCGCGGATTTGAAGCCTACGTGTTGAAAGGCGGGCTCGCTGCCAGCGAAGCCGCACGCTCGCGCAGTGCCTGATTCCAGTTCCGGCCCGGCGGGCGGCCGAGGACCCGACAGCTACGTCCCCAAGCCGCGCTTCGACTACAAGGCTCCCTCATTTCTTTGGGAACATCGATACCTTGCGATCCTCTTCGTGATCGTGCTCATCGCGGTGTGCGTATATTTGTACCGAGCTCCTCACAAAAAGCTGGTCATCGAGCCGCCCGCGCCGCCGCCGGTCTACGTGGAGCCGATCCGCTAACCTACCGATCCGCCGGCCTACCGATCCGCCGGCCTCACATCGTGTGCGTGGGTTTGTCCCCGCCGAGTGCGCCGGCAAGATAATTTTCGATCTTCTTCTGGGTATTGCCGCGATCCTGATCGCTGAACTGCACGCCGATGCCGGCGGTCCTTTTTCCCTGGGCGCCTTTCGGGGTCATCCAGATGACGCGCCCCGCGACCGGCAGTTTTTCCTCCTCGCCCATGAGATTCAGCAGCATGAAAACCTCATCGCCCAGGCGGTAGTTGCTGTTGGTCGGAATGAACAGGCCGCCGTTCTTGACGAAAGGCATATAGGCGAGGTACAGCGCGCTCTTGTCCTTGATGGTAAGCGTCAGTAGGCCGGGTTTGTTACTTGGACTTCTCAATTCCTGCGATTCCCACAATAGTGCTCACTTTCCCAGCGCCGTCCGGCCGCCGATCAGCAAGGCCTCGAGGGCCAATTGTTGATTCATGCCGGTCGGCGCGAGACGTCTGACATCGCGCGCGGCGTCCAGCAGCTCGAATAGGGCTCTTATCTTGGGCTTAAGTAAAGCGGCAGGCAAGCGGACCGGTTCCGCAGTTTGATGTGAAGTCGCACTGCCCAGTGACGCTTGTACGCGCTGTGTGATCCAGTTCTCAAGCCAAATGATACGCACGCCCGGATTGGATCGGATCCAGCGCTCCGCCAACAGCGTGACATCGATCGATGCTGCTGCCAGTTCGGCAATGGCGGTACGCATGTCCGCATCGAGCGCCGCCAACCCTTCAGCGTCCATCTGCCGCGCCAGCAGCGGGGCGCCTCCCGCCAGGGAGAGTGCCGCCTCCCACTCTCGGGATGCCGGCGAGTTGGCCTCGAGCCATGCCAGGGCGCTCTCACGGTCGGGCGGGCGCAAACTGAGGCGCAGACAGCGGCTGGCAACCGTGGCCGGCAATCGATGATTGGGCCGCGCAATCATGATGAGCACGGTATCCGCCGACGGCTCCTCCAACGTCTTCAAAAAGGCGTTGGCGCCGTTGGCATTCAAGGACTCGGCGCCCTCGATGACGCCCAGCTTGCGGCCGCCGCGGTAACTTTTGAGCGCCAGCGTCTCGATGAGCTCGCGCACCTGATCGACCTTGATCTGCTGCGCGTCCTGTTCGAGCCGCACGGTGTGTGCGTCGGGATGGCTGTCGGAGTGCAGCAGCCGGCACGAAGCACACTCGTTGCAAGGCCGCCGACCGGGCGACTCGCACAGTGCCAGCGCAATAATCCAATGTGCGAGTTGTTCGGCGCCGAGTCCCGGTACGCTCAGCAGCAGCAGCGAATGCGGCAGCCGGCCGGCGTCGAAGGCCGCGCGCATGCGTTGCTGCGCACCTTTCAGCCACGGCAGAGTATCGGCGCTCAGGATATCCATGAGCGTGCCTTGAGCTGCCCGAGAATGCTCTCGCCCACTTCAGCGACGGTCCGGGTCGCGTCCAGCACGGCGATGCGTTTCGGCTCCGCCGCCGCGAGCGCTCGATACGCGCCGCGCACCCGCTCGAAGAATTCAGCGCGCTCCTGTTCGAAGCGGTCTGCGATGCTCCCCGCATTGCGTGCGGCGGCGCGCGCCAAGGCGCTCTGCACCGGCGCATCCAGCAATATGGTGAGATCCGGCCGGCGCATGCCTTGAACCATGCTCTCGAGCTGGCGGATGGGGCCGTCGCTCAAGGCGCGTCCGCCACCCTGATAGGCGTAGGTCGCATCGGTGAATCGATCGCAGATGACCCAGCGGCCGGCGCGAAGATTGGGCTCGATGAGATTTGCCAGATGCACCGCGCGCGCCGCGAACATCAACAGCAGTTCGGCCATGGCGGGCAGCGCCTCCTCGCGCGCAGTCAACACGACCTGACGGATGGTCTCGGCGAGCGGCGTGCCGCCGGGCTCGCGCGTCACCACATGCGCCACCCCGTGCAAATTCAACGCCGCCGACAGACGCGCCACCTGCGTGCTCTTGCCCACGCCCTCGATGCCCTCGAAGGTGATGAACCGCCCCTCCTCGATCATCGCGTCGACTCCTGTGCGGCCTTGCGCTGATGCGCGACATACGCGGCCACCGCGGCGTTGTGCTGCTCCAGCGTGGCGGAGAACACATGACTGCCGTCGCCCTTGGTCGATGCCACAAAATACAGCGCCTCGGTCTTCTCCGGGCGCGCCGTCGCGCGAATCACCGCGGCGCCGGGCAGGGCGATGGGCGTGGGCGGCAGCCCGACACGCGTATAGGTGTTGTACGGCCCGTCGGTACGCAGATCCACGGAGTGAATTTCACCGTCATATTGGACTCCCAACCCATAGATTACGGTGGGATCAGCCTGCAGGCGCATTCCCACGCTCAAGCGGTGCAGGTACAAACCTGCGATCTTTGCCAATTCCTGCGGCAATCCGCTCTCCTTCTCGACGATCGACGCCATGATCAGCAATTGGTAGGAATTGCGCAAAGGCAGATCGGGGTCGCGGTCCCTCCATGCCGTTTCCAGTTCCTTCATCAGCGCCGCATGTGCCTGGCGCAGCAAATCGATGTCGGTCGTACCGCCGATGAAGCGATAGGTCTCGGGCAGGAACTGCCCCTCCGCATCGGTGCCGGCAAGCCCGAGTTTCGCCATGACCTCGGCGCCCAGCAACGGGTAGCTCGTTCGCTGCGGCAACGTGGATGCAATGTCGGCGTTGCGCCGCAATGCCTCCAGCAGATCTTGCGCACGCCAGCCGTCGACGATGGTGAAGGAATGCAGCAACACCTGGCCATTGACCATCTTTGCCAACAGCTCGCGCGCCGTGGCGCCGGGCTGAACTTCGTACTCGCCGGCCTTGACGGCGGCCGCCTTTCCGGTCCACCTGGCATATAAAACCCAAGCACGCGGTTGTGCGACGACTCCCTGTGCCGCCAGATCCGCAGCCAGATGTGCGAAGCTGGTTCCGGGCATCACTTTGAAGCGCAGCGGCGCCGTCAGCTGCAGCGGCGCATCCAGGCTGCGCACGCCGCTCCATATCGCGGCGCCGATCGCCGCAATCAGCAGCAACGGCACGAGAATGAGGACGGTCCGCGCAACGCGGCTCACTGCCGCTCCAGCAGCCGGCGCAGCCGGTCGGCGGCATCGGTGCAGGAGAAGCGCACCGTATCCGCCGGCGCATGCTCGAGCGCCCGGACCGATCGGATCCCCACGACTGCGTTGCTCATGAACACTTCCTCAGCCGACTCAAAGTCGTCCCAGCGGACGCGCCGCTGCGAGACGCGCAGGCCCTGTCCGGCGGCAGTCTCCAAGACCCAACGGCGCATGACCCCGGCGACACCGCATCGATCCAGCAACGGCGTCGTCAGCCACGCACCGCGCCTCAGGAACAGATTGGACATGGTACCGCAGACCCAATTGCCGGCCGCGTCGCTCATCAATCCCTCCCATATTCGGGCATCATGCCACTCCGCACGCGCCAGTACCGAGTCGAGACGGTTCAGCGTCTTGATGCCGGCAAGCCGCCTGTTGACGCTGAGCGGCGTTGCGCACAGGCGTACGCGCACCCCCGCCTCACCGCCCGCGACACTCCGCGGCAATGAGTGCAGCGTGATGATTCGTACGCTGCGTTCGCGCCCTGATGGCCGATAGCCGCGCACACCGCCGCCCCGGGTCACGATCAGTTTGACGATTCCCTCGCTGCGTCTGGCGGCGATGCGCTCGAGTTCGCACTGCAATGCAACCTCGGGCGGGGATTCGATCCCGAGGCGCCGGCAGCCGGCGTGCAGCCGTTCGAGATGGAAATCCAGCAGCCGAATTCGGCGCCGAAGCACGCGCATGGTCTCAAATATGCCGTCGCCGTATTGCAGGCCGCGATTGCGGGATCCGAGCGTCGAGCAGCGCCGGCCATTGATCCAAACGCTCACGCGGGCATCCTGAGTGCCCGCAGCAGTCCCTCAGCCTTGGCGCGTGTTTCCGCCAGCTCCTGCGCGGGAATGGAGTCCGCGACGATCCCGGCGCCGGCGCGGAATTTGAGCGTGGCCGCATGCGCGGTGATGGTGCGGATCAAGATATTGAGATCGCAACTGCCGTCCCGATTCAGATAGCCGATCGATCCGGTATACGCGCCCCGGCCGACGCCCTCCAATTCCGCGATGATCTGCATGGTGCGAATCTTCGGACACCCGGTGATCGTGCCTCCCGGGAACAATGCGCGGATGACATCGGCGGGCGAGACTCCGTCCCGCAGATCGCCGCGCACATTCGAGACGATGTGATGGACGTGCGCGTAGCTCTCCACGCTCATGTACTCATCGACCCGCACCGAGCCGCCGACGCAGACCCGGCCCAGGTCATTGCGCTCCAGATCGATCAGCATTACATGCTCGGCCCGCTCTTTCTCGTTTTCCAGAAGAGATCGGATCAGCACGCGGTCGGCTTCGTCGGTCGCGCCGCGCGGCCTGGTACCGGCAATGGGACGCGTGGAGGCGCGCCGCCCGCGCACCGTGACCAGGCGCTCCGGAGAGGAGCTTAGGATTGCAAAATCTTCGTGCCGCAGGATTGCCGCGAACGGACCGGGATTCGTGCGCCGTAATCGCTTGTACAGGTCCACCGGATGCATCTGCCGCGGCGCGTGGGCCAGCCATAGCCGCGATAGATTGGTCTGGTACACATCGCCCGCGGCGGTGTATTCGAGCGCTCGTTCCACGGCGGAGAGAAACTTCGCCGGTTCTTCCTCCCCGGCGTGATAGGCCACATGCGCAACCGGCGAGGCCGGGCCGAGACCCGCTACGCGGCGCTCGAATTCATCCAACAGATTTTCATGGCCGTCTTCGGCAACCAGCCACGCATTTCCCGTGGCGCGATCCTTGAGCCACGCGGCAGGTGCGCGCAGCGCAAGTGCAACCACCGGGTCAGGGCTTGCCGGCAGCACCAGACAGTGCTCGATCTGCGCCGCCAGCTCATAACCCAGGTAGAGCAGCCAACCGCCGCTGAACGGCAACGAATCGGCCGGAGCGCCGGCCGCCGCATCCGGCGCGTGGCTCATGCGCAATTCGCGCCACCATCGATCGAGCGCTTCTAGGAATCCGCCCTCGCCCGCACACGGACCGCTGATGGATCCGTCGCCATCCAGCCGCAGGCACTCGCCCGACGCGAACGGCAGGATGTCGTAGCGGCCACCGGTTCGAGAAGCCGACGCGGCTGCGCTCTCGAGCAGCCCCGGATAGGCCTCCGGAAACCGATCGACGAGATCCAGCGGCTCAAACTCGGCGGAAAACCAGCGAACCGTTGGTGCCACCGAATCCAAAGGAATTGGAGAGGACGTAATTGAGCGCCATCGGGCGCGCCGTGTTCGGCACGTAGTCGAGGTCGCAGCCCTCGCCCGGCTGGTGGAGATTGATGGTTGGCGGAGCCACCTGATCGCGCAGCGCCAACACCGAAAATATCGCCTCGACCGCTCCGGCGGCCCCCAGCAAATGTCCGGTCATGGATTTGGTGGAGCTGACCGCCAGTTTGTCCGCCGCGCTGCCGAAGGCGCGTCTGATCGCCAGCGTTTCCGCGCGATCGCCGAGCTCCGTCGACGTCGCATGGGCGTTGACGTACTGCACTTGATCGGGATTCAGCTGCGCATCGCTCAGCGCATGCGACATGGCCTTGCGCGCGCCTTCGCCATCTTCGGGCGGCGCCGTCACGTGGTATGCATCCCCGCTCATGCCGAATCCGACCACCTCGGCGTAGATCCTGGCGCCTCGAGCCTTTGCATGCTCGTATTCCTCGAGCACCATGGCGCCCGCGCCGTCGCCCATGACAAAACCGTCCCGATCCTTGTCCCAGGGGCGGCTCGCGGCCTGCGGATCGTCATTGCGCTGCGAGAGCGCCTTCGCCTGCGCAAAGCCGCTCATGCCGGTGGGACACGTCGCCATCTCGGATCCGCCGGCCAGCATCGCATCCACCTCTCCCCATTGAATCAGACGCATCGCCAGCCCCAATGCGTGCGTCGAGGTGGTGCAGGCGGTGGCGACCGCGAGATTGGGGCCGGTGACCTTGAAAAGAATGGATAAATGACCGCCCACCAGATTGATGATGCTGGCGGGGATGAAGAATGGCGATACTTTTTTCGGAGAATGCGTCTCCTTATATTTATCGTAGGCCATTTCGATGGATTCCAGGCCGCCCATGCCCGATCCCATCATGATGCCGATGCGCTGGGAATTGGTCTCGGTGACTTCGAGGCCCGAGTCGCGCATGGCCTGGATGCCCGCCACCACGCCGTACTGCATGAACGCGTCCATGCGGCGCGCATCTTTCGGGGACATGTAGGGCTCCAGATCGAGCTTGCGAATCTCGCCGCCGAAGTGCGTCGGAAAATTCGTGGTATCGAATCGCTCGATGTTCGCAATGCCGCTGCGGCCGGCGAGGATGCCTGCCCAGGCACTCGCCACGTCATTGCCGACCGGCGAGACGATGCCAAGACCCGTAACGACGACGCGCCGTTTGCTCAAGAACCTCAGGCCTTGCCCTTGTGCGAATTGATATAGTCGATTGCCTGCTGCACCGTGGTGATCTTTTCGGCGTCTTCATCCGGAATTTCCGTCTCGAATTCTTCCTCAAGCGCCATCACCAGTTCCACCGTGTCCAGCGAGTCGGCCCCCAAATCGTCGACGAACGAAGCGTCATTGGTCACTTCTTCTTCTTTCACGCCCAGCTGTTCGGCCACGATCTTTTTAACCTGTTGCTCAACAGTACTCATCGTTATGGTGTCCTCTCGGAATTGCTATTAATGCGGTTTTTTCAACCCCGCGACCAGCGGCATCGACCGGGCGCGTATTTTATGTGAACGCGGCGGCCGCGGCTACCTTCGTCCGTATATTGACGATCAGCCCCGTTCGGGCTGCTTGACAAAACAGCGCAACTGAGGGCTCAAAAGCGCTCATGCCATGTACATCCCGCCGTTCACGTGCAAGGTCTCGCCGGTGATGTAGGCCGCGTCGGCCGAGCACAGGAACGCCACCGCGGCCGCTATATCCGCCGGCAGCCCGAGTCGTCCCAGGGGAATTTGGGCATTTAAGGCCGCGTGCTGCGCCTCGTTGAGCGCCCGGGTCATGTCGGTGTCGATGAATCCGGGGGCTATGGCATTGGCCGTTATGCCGCGCGAGCCGACTTCCCGGGCCAGCGACTTGGTGAATCCGATGATGCCGGCCTTGGCCGCGGCGTAGTTGGCCTGACCGGGATTGCCCATCAGTCCGACCACGGAGGTGATGCTGACGATGCGTCCTTTGCGGGCCTTCATCATGCCGCGCAATACCGCCTTGGACAGCCGGAACACCGAGGCCAGATTAGTCTGCATGACGGCCTCCCAGTCGTCCGGCTTCATACGCAGCAGCAGAGTGTCGCGCGTAATGCCCGCGTTGTTGCACAGAATGCCGACCGCGCCTTCCTTGCTCTCGACGTCCGCGATCAGCGCATCGACCGATTCCTGACGGGTCACGTCGAGCACGGCACCGCGCCCGCCGCGATCGCGCAAGTTCGCCGTGATCCGCTCCGCCCCCTCCGCGGTGGTGGCGGTGCCGATGACGCGCGCGCCATCCGTGGCCAGGCGATCGGCGATCGCCGCGCCGATGCCGCGCGATGCGCCGCTTACCAGGGCAGTTTCTCCGTTCAGCATGATCATTTCACCGCCGTCAGCGCATCACTGAGTGATTGGGGATCCTCGAGCGCCAGCATTTTAAGATCCCGATTCTTGTCCACCCGGCGATTGAGCGCAGTCAATACCTTGCCCGGTCCGCACTCGATGATATGCGTGGCGCCGGCGGAAATCATGGTTCGCACCGTGGCCGCCCAATACACCGGCGTCGGCAGCTGTTTCACCAAACTTGCGCGAATTTCCTTTGCTGCGGTGTGGATCTTGCAATCCACGCCATAAACCTTGGTCTCGGAATGCTCCGCAACCGGCATCCGCTCAAGCCTGATGCGCAATTTTTCGGCGGCCGGCTGCATGAGCGAACTGTGGGCGGGAACGCTCATCGGCAAGGCCATGGCGCGCCGCGCACCCTTGGCGGTCGCAATCTCAATGGCGCGCGCCACGGCCGTGGCATGCCCCGCGATCACCACCTGGCCGGGCGCATTGAAATTGACCGCCTCGACGACTTGACCTTGCGCAGCTTCCTGGCAAGCCGCTTCCACGTCCGCGTCCTCGAGCCCCAGGATTGCGGCAATGCCGCCCTGGCCGTTCGGCACCGCCTGCTGCATGAGTTCGCCGCGGTAGCGCACCAGATTCACCGCATCCGCGAACTGGAAGTAGTTCGCAGCCACCAGCGCACTGAATTCTCCCAGACTGTGGCCGGCCATCATGGCCGGCAGCGCGCCGCCGCGCTCGCGCCAGAGCCGATAGGTGGCAACGCCGGCGGTCAACATCGCGGGTTGCGTGCACTCGGTCGAATTCAACAGCTCGGCCGGTCCATCCTGGCATCGCTGCCACAAATCGTAGCCCAGCGCGGCGCTTGCCTCGTCGAAAGTTGCCTTGATGACCGGGGAGACGCCGGCCAGTGCGCTCATCATGCCGATGGACTGGGAAGCCTGACCGGGGAATACGAACGCGATCGACATGAATTTATTATCCTCGAGCGCCTGAGCGGTGCCGAATTATAGCGGTCCGCCACGACAGTGCGGCGCCGAGCGCAAATCCGCAGGCGGCCCCGTACAGGTGGGCATCGACGACCACCCATTGCTGGGGATGACCGCCCCACTGCTCCCAGCCCAATTTGGCGCACAGCCCGATGAGCAGTATCCATCTGTCCCAGACGCGCATCACCAGGTGATTTGCCGCGCCCGCGGCCATGACCGAATGCAGCACGCCCGAGGCGCCCACATACCAGGCCACATGAGGGCTCAGCCACCACAGACCCGAACTGATTGCCAACGCACCGCCCAGCACGATCGCGCACCACTCCACCGGATCATAGTCCTGTGCGAACAAGGACCACATCAGAATCAAGCCCAGTTCGTTGAGGATCAGGTGATGCAGATCAAGATGCACGATGTGGGCTGTGAGCAACCGCCACCAACCGCCTGCCGCAATAGCGCTGCGGTCATAGCGCAGCAGCGCGCTCATACTGTCGCCAAGACCCAACACGGCGCCCAACAGCAGCAAAATCAAAAGCAACCAAATCCAACGGCCGCGATCCCACTGTAGTGCCGCGAGGATCGGTGCAGTGCGGTTTGCGGTTTCACGGGGCATCGATGTTCTCTATTTTGCTATGATCCGGGGAATTATCGAGGTCACTATGCGTATTCGCCAAAGCGGTTTCACCCTTATTGAGATCATGGTCGTCGTGGTCATTCTGGCAGTGCTCGGTGCACTCGTGGTGCCCAATATCTTGGGCAAGGTCGATACGGCCCGAATCACGGCCGCGAAAACCGATATCCGCTCGATCGGCACGGCACTCGATTTGTACCGCCTGGACAACTTCAAGTACCCGACCAGCGAGCAAGGACTGGCGGCGCTGGTCAAGCAGCCTGCGGACCCCACCATCACCAACTACCCTGCCAATGGCTACTTGAAAACCATACCCAAAGATCCGTGGGGCAATCCCTATCTTTACACGAGCCCGGGTGCGGACGGACGTGAATACGACATCGTCTCCTACGGACGGGACGGCAAGCCCGGCGGTGAAGGACCCGACGCAGACATCACCAGCTACACGCTCGATCAGAAATAAGGCCTGCCAAGGCGTTGGCCTGTGACTCGCAGCAAGGGCTTTACTCTGGTCGAAATCCTGGTGGTGATGCTGATCATCGCCGTGATCATTTCCCTCGCGGTGCTGGCGGTGAGCTCGACCGGCCGCGACAGCCAGCTCGACGAGGAAAGCCGGCGCATCGCAGGCCTGGTCGATCTGCTGCACGAGCGCGCGCTGCTCGAAGGACGGGACTTCGGGCTGCGTGTCGAGCCTTCGGCGTATGAATTCGTCGTATACGATTCGCTCCGCAATCGCTGGTTGACGATGGATCAGGAGCGTGAATTCAGGCATCGCGAGCTGCCCAAGGGCATCAGTTTTCAGCTGCAACTCGATTCGCAGACCGTGGTCATCAAACCCGTCGACCGCAATCTTTCGAGCGGCGATCCGCCCGGTCCGCAAATTGCCATCGCCGCCAGCGGCGAAGGCACGCCTTTTCGGCTGATCCTGCTGCGCGAAGCGACGCAGGCAAAGGCGGTCGTGGACGGTGATGCACTCGGCAAGGTTTCGCGCGAGGGATCAAATGCCGTGGGAAAGCACAGTTGAGGCAGTCGCGCGCCAGCAGCGGCTTTACGCTGGTCGAGGTATTGGTTGCCCTGGTGGTGGTTGCGCTCGGATTGACCGCGCTGCTGGTGGCGGTGAACGGCACGGCGCGCACCAGCGGCTATTTGCGCGACAAGACGCTGGCGCAGTGGATCGCGCTCAACCGGCTGTCGGAAGTGCGCTTGAACGTCACCAAGTTCGGTCAAAACACCGATACCGGCGAGCTCGATTTCGGCGGCCGCAGGTGGCATTACGACACGCGCTACTTCGACACCAGCATGGCCAGCATGAAGCGCGTGGTGGTGCGCGTTTATCACGGCGATGCGAAAACCAAGGGCAATGCCGTCGCACAGGCGGTTGGCTTTCTCGGCAGCTCGCTGTCCACACCGGGCGCCACGATCGCCGATTGGACCTCCGGAGTCGTCACGGCTCCCGTCGGGGGGACACCGACGCCGGGGGGCACCATTGCGCCCGGTCCGGTCACGCCGGTGCCCGGCGTCACCGTTAGTCCCGTGCCGCCGGCAAATCAATGAGGCGCGGACTCCAAAAACGGCAGACTCGCGCCGCGGGTTTTACCCTGGTCGAAATTCTCGTGGCCATGTTGATTTTGGGAATCATGGCCGCGCTTGGCTATTCGACCTACCGCGCGGCACGCATCTCGGCCGAACGTACCGAAGAATCACTCAATCGCTCGCGCGAGATTGAATTCGGCGTGCGTGTGATGGTGGCGGACTTTGCCCAGCTCGTGCCGCGGCCGGTGCGCGATATTCTCGGTCAAAGCTGGCGCCCCGCGCTGCGCGGCACGCCGGGCGCGGGCACCGTGACGGTGACCGCGGCCAGCCTCGGCGCCAATCTCAGCGCCAACTCCAGTTCCAGTTCCGGTTCCAGCCCCGGCTTGAGCTTCAATGCCAGCAGCGCGAATCCCGGCATGAGTTTCAATTCCGCTTCGGGCCTGGGTTCGACCTCGGACCCGAGTGCGCTTTCGATGGTGGACCTGACGCGCGCCGGATGGTCGAACACCGCCGGTCAGCAGCGCAGCACATTGCAGCGGGTTTCTTATGCCTTGGTCGGCGATGTACTCAAGCGCAGCTACCAGGCCAATCTGGACACGGTGCAGGGAAACAAGCCCGTGGTGCAGGACCTGCTCACCGGCGTCAAGGGCGTGCAATTGCGCTACCTCGACAGCAATCAGACCTGGCAGAACCAGTGGCCGGAAACCACCGCCATACAAAATGTTTCATCGACGGCCGACCTTCAGTCGCGTCCGGTGGCGATCGAGATCATCGTGCAGTTCAAGGATTGGGGCGCAATACGCCGCCTGGTCGAGGTGTCGGGGTGAGGCCGTTCACGGGCACCCGCAGCAGGCAGCGCGGCGTCGCGCTGATCATTGCGCTCATTCTGGTGGCCCTTGCCACCGTGCTGGCGACCAAATTGAGCTTCGACGGATTCCTCGAGATGCGGCGGACCACGGGAATGATGGCGGCGGAACAGTCGCTGCACTTCGGCATGGGCGCCGAGGCGCTGGCCGCCGACGTCCTCATTCAGGACCTGCAGACCAGCCCGCAATTCACGACGCTGGCCGGGCCGTGGGCGCAGGCCACGCAACCTTTGCCGATCACCCCCGACAACAATCCGGAAGGTGAACCGATCGGAACCATGCAAGGGGCGCTCGAGGACATGCAGGGGCGATTCAATCTCAACAGCCTGGCGCGGGTCGGGCCCGATGGCGTCACCGAAGATCCGCTGCCGCTGCAGCAATTCCAACGTTTGCTCGCTTCGGTCGGCGTCGAGCCCAAATGGGCCGGACTGGCGCGCGACTGGCTCGACCAGGACGACGTCGTGGGCAATCCGGATGGCGCGGAGGATGCCGTGTACACCTCGCAAACCCCGCCCTATCGGACCGGCAATTGGCCCATGCTCTCGCCCACCGAGCTCATGAACCTGCCCGGCTTCGGCGCCGACCGCTATCGAAAAATTGCCCCTTATGTGACGGCGTTGCCGAACGCCGACACCAAGATCAATCTGTGCACCGCGCCGGCGTTGGTGCTGGAGAGCCTGGTGGAGGGCCTGAACGGAGAATGGTCGAACAGCCCGGCGGTGCTGACCAATGGCCGCAAAACCGGCTGCTTCCCCGATATCCCGACCTTCACCAACGTGGCCACCAGTTTCGCCGGCCCGACGGCCATGGCAAAGATCGGCAATCCCATCGGCACTCAGAGCTCTTACTTTCAACTCACCACGCGGGTAACGCTTGGCACTACGGAGTTCACCTTGTACAGTCTTTTGTTCCGTCAGAACTCGAAAGTGACGCCGCTGTTGCGCTCATTTGGGACGCCTTGAGGATATGCCGCAAACATTGCTACTACGCCTGCCCGCACCCGGCCAAGATGAGACCGAATGGCTGACGCTGGATGAAACCGGCGCGCCGACCCCGACCCGGCAGCGCGGCTCCCTGAGCCTTGCCGCGGCCGTGTGGCGTTCGGGGAAGATCGTGGCGCTGGCGCCCGCGGCGCAGATTTTATTGGCCGAACCGGTGCTGCCGCCGGGCGGCGGAGCGAAGCTTGCACGCGCGGTCCCGTTCGCGCTTGAAGAGCAATTGACCGAAGACGTCGACCAACTGAGCTTCGCGATCGGCCATCGGCGTGGCAATGGCACGACCCCCGTGGCGGTGGTGTCGCGCAGCGTGCTGCAAGGCTGGATCGCCGACCTCAGCGCGGCCGGATTGGAGCCGCAGACGATCTGTCCTGACATACTGGCGATGCCTGAAAACCCCGGCCAGACCGTCTTGTGGCTGGAGACGGAGCGCCTCGCCGTGCGGCGTCCGGGCGCCATCCCCTTTGTCGTGGAACTCTCGCCGGTCAGGGAAGCGCTGGTGGTCGCGGGTGTCATCGCCGACCCGCTGGCATCGAGCGAAGAGCCGAAACCCAAGGAAAGCGCGATTCTCTACCTCACGCGCGAAGATTGGGTGCGCGTGCAGGCCGATTTCGAGGACTTGCTGGAGGAATTTGCCTCGCTCAAGGTGCAGCTGCTGGCCGATGGGCCGCTGCCTTGGTTGGCGCGCGGCTTGAGCGCGCCGGATGCGGTCAATCTGTTGCAGGGTGAATTTTCACGCAGCACCGATTACAGCGAGCGCTGGCGCCAATGGCGCGTGGCGGCAGCGCTCGCAGCCGGGCTGTTCCTGGTCCATGTCGGCGCGCAGGCACTGCAAATTCGCGGTGCCAGGCACGCTTCCGCGGCGCTCGACGGAGAAATCTCCCAGGTGTTTTCTTCCGCCATGCCGGGCGAAACCATGTCCGATCCGCGGCTGCAGATGCAGCGGCGGCTCGAACGCATTCGCAAATCCGGTGCGGGGCCGCAAGCTTTTTTGCACACCTTGCAGACGCTGAGTGGCGCACTGGCGGTTACACCAAAGACCGCCATCAGCGCATTGAGCTATCGCGAGGACGCCCTCGACATGACGGTCAGCGCCCCGAGTCTGGCGGCGCTGTCGCAATTGACCCAGTTGGTCGGCAAAGAGGGACTATCTGCGGAGATTCAGTCCTCAAATCCCGTGGCCGCGGGCGTCGAAGCGCACCTCCACGTCCGCAATCAATCCTCGCGAGCGCATCGATGAACAAGCTGAAGGCCTGGTATGACACCCTGCAGCAGCGCGAGCAGCGGGTCGTCGCGATCGGCGGGGTCGCGCTGGCGCTCATCGTCCTGATCGGCGGAATTCTGCTGCCCTTGCAGTCGGCCGTATCGCGAGCCGCCAAGGGCAACGAGACGCGGCGCGAGGATCTTGACTGGATGCGCGCGAATGCGTCCGAGATCCGCGCGCGCGGCGCGGACATCCCCGCCGACACCGGAGAAGCGCCGGTCGTGCTCGTGGACCGGGTCGGGCGCGAGGCGGGGCTTGCCGCCGCCCTGCGCGGCACGCAACCCAACCCTTCCGGTGGCGTGCGCGTGCAGCTCGAATCGGCGCCGTTCGACACCCTGGTCACGTGGCTCGATACGTTGGACCGGCGCTACGGCCTTGGAATCGAATCGATCACGGTGGATCGCACGCCCGCGCCCGGACTGGTCAATGCCAGCATCTCGTTCAGCCCGCCGCGTCATTGAGCGCCCACGGCCGCCGCGACGCTGGCCGCTGATTCTGCTGGTCTTGATCGCGGTGTCGGTCGCCGCGATCTTCGTGCTGCCGGCCTCCCTGGCCGGGCGCTTTCTACCGCCGCAGGTGCGCGCCAACGATTTCTCCGGCAGCCTGCTGCATGGCGCCGCCGGAAAGCTCAAGGTCAACGGCCACGACGCGGGGGCCGTCGAATGGCAGGTTCATCCGCTCGCGCTGCTGAGACTTGCGGTGGTGGCGGATATTCACTGGGTGAAGATCGGGTTTGTGATCGATGGCACCGCCGAGGTCGGTCGCAGCGGAGTCAGCGCGCATGACATCAAGGGCGGCGGTCCACTCGAAAACCTAAGCGATTTGGGATTCGCAGCCGGCTGGCACGGCAAGGTCAATTTAAGCTTCTCGCAGATCAAGAGCGACTTCCGCAGGCTGCAAGCAGCGGTCGGAAACATTGCAGTTGCCGACATCTCGTCGGCGAGCATCGCCGCGGGCGCGGATCTCGGCAGCTATGTGCTGCAACTGGCACCGGATTCGGTTGCCGCCGACGGCAGCCTTACCGCGCAACTGAAAGACAACGGGGGGCCGGTGGAAGCACAGGCGCAGATTCAATTTTCGCCCGCCATGCGCACCGGTTTGTTGTCCGGTACGCTCAAAGAGCGCCCGGATGCCTCCCCGGCCCTCTTGAGTCAACTCAATACCCTATCGCAGATTCGACCCCGGGACTCGGCGGGCCGATTCCCGGTGGAACTCGAATTCACCTTTTAGCGCCTCCTTAGCCGCCCACGAAGACGTTGAGCTTGTTGCCGTCGAGGTCGCGAAAGTAACCTGCATAGAAGCTCTCCGACCGCCGCCCGGGCGCTCCTTCGTCCTTCCCGCCGAGTTGGAGGGCCTTGCGATGCAGGGCTTTGACCTTCTCCTCGCTCTCGACCGCCAGTGCAACCATGACGCCGTTGCCTACGCTGGCCGGCTGCTTGTCAAAGGGCTTGGTCACCCCCAGCCCCGGCTGATCGGGCTTTACCGACCAGGCGATAAAGTCCTCTCCCTCCATCATCCGTTTGGCACCGATCTCCGAGAGCAGCGCATCGTAGAAAGTCGCGGCGCGCTTCAGGTCATTGGTGCCCAGAGTTACGTATCCGATCATGACTAGTCCCCTCGTTGTTGGCAGATAACTGTTTATATATCCAGTATGCGCCCTCAGTCAACCTCTTCGGGAGGGGACCACTCGCGCCAAGCGCGCATCAACGGGAAGTACAGTCCCACCCTGACAGGCTCGGGCCCCAGCCGGCGGGCGACGCGCGCATAGCGTTCGAGCTGCGCCCGGTAGCGGTCGACCTCGCGATCGAGGAACGGCTCGATACCGCTTCCGAGGTGCTGGCTGGTCTTGTAATCGATGACCCAGCGGATGCCGGCATCGTCGATGAAACTGCGGTCAAACACCACGCGCGTTGCCTGGCCGCGGCGATAGCCCGACAAGGCATGCTCGCGAAAGTCGTCGCGATAGCCGGATTTCAGTATCCATTGGCCTCTGGGGTCGCCATGCACACCCAGCAGCGCCTGCACGACTCGAGCCGTCGCCTCGGCCACGCGATCCGCGGGTAGGCCATGCAGCGCGAACCAATGTGCAAAGTGTCCTGACCGTGCGCGAATCGCTGCCGCATCGAGGCGCGCCACATCCATGGCCTGCAGCTCCGCGTGTACCAGATTGCCCACCCGTCGCGCGGTTTCGCCCGCCCAATCAAAAATCGGCGCCTGGTCCCACGCCGGCGGTGCGCTGCTGACTTGAATATCGCGCGCGGCAAACAAGAGCCCGGGCGACCAGCCCGGCGGCAGCCGCCGCAACGGGCCGCCGCGCGGCGCACTGTTGGCCGGCAGCTCTTGGGGTCCTTCCTGGCGCGGCGGCAGCTCGAACTCGGCTGCGACCACCGGCCAGAGAACCCGAAGCAAACTTCCCGCCCCAGGGCGCCACTGCTTGCGCGCCGTCTGCTCACCCAGATCCTCGGCGCTCTCCTCGTTGCCGATCACCGCGGTCAGCCGCAGCCGGCATTTGGCGCGCGTGCAGGCGACGTAAAGCAGGCGTTGCGCCTCGAGCACGGCGGCGTCGCGGCGCTGAGCGCGCAAGAACTCGAACAGGGTGTCGCTTTCGGCGCCAACCGGCGGGCGCGCCGCCATGACCATCCCATCGCGGCCGGTGCGGGCAAATTGATGCGACAGCAGCAACTGACTGCGATCCGGCGGAACGGGGCGGTCGAGCGCAGGTAGCACGACCATGTCGAACTCCAGGCCCTTGGCCTTGTGAATCGTCATGATTTCAACCGTGCTCGCGCCGCCATGATCGGCGAAAAGGTCGGCGAATCCGTTACGCAGGTCTGCCGCATCCGGCATGCCGCGCTCCTCGAGCACTCGCAGGCGCGCGAATGCGGCGCCGGCGAGCTGCAGTTCCTGACCGGAGGTCACGCCGGCAGGGCCGCCCAGATTGAGCCAGGTGCGCTCGACCCAGCGCGACAGCGATGTGTCGTTGCGCACCTGGAACGCGGACTGCAGCACGCGCCGCAACCACGCGCAGCGGGCGCGGCCCTCCGCGCTCAGTGTAAGCAGCAGCGACTCCTCGCCGATGGCATCCCATACCAGGGACGGGGCCCGTGAAACCCGCAGCACATCGTCAAGCTTGAGCCCGGCCCAGGGAGCCCTCAGCATCCCCAGCCAGGCAACCCGATCGCCGAGATGCAACAGCGCGCAGCTCAGCATGATGATGTCGCGCACCACGGCCCGCTCGTGCAAAGGCTCGATGTCCACGGCGCGAAAGACGATGTCTCGCACGCGCAAGCCGGCTGCAATTTCGCGCGCGTGGCTGCGCGCGCGCACCAACACGGCGATGTGCGATCCGGGATTGCGCGCCAATTCGGCTGCGATCATCTCGGCGATGGCCGCCGACTCTGCGGCGCGACTCATGAATCCGCGGCACTCCACCCCGCAATCCGCTGCGTCCGTCGACGGCACCGCCGCCTCGCTGGGACGAAATGCAATGGCTCCGCGGTTGCGATCGTCGGTTTGCGGCATGAGGCGCGCAAAGCAGCGGTTGTTCCACGCCACCAACTGCGGCGCCGATCGAAAATTGCTGCGCAGGCGCCGCAGATCGAACCGCACCGCGCCGATGCCCTCCTCCGCCAGTTCGAGAAAAGCCCGCACTTCGGCCTGGCGGAAGCCGTAAATCGACTGCATGGGGTCGCCGACGCAGAATATGCTGCGGCCGTCATCGGCCTGCCACCCTCCGGTCAGCTGCCGCACCAGCTGCAACTGCGCGCTGGAGGTGTCCTGAAACTCGTCGACCAGAATATGCTGCATGCGGTAATCGAGGCGCAGTGCCAGATCCGTCGGCGCATCGTCCGCGCCGAGTGCGCGCAACGCGCCCAGGGAAACCGCCGGAAAATCCACCGCACCTTGTTCTCGAAACACGCCATCGAGCTCGCCCGCCGCCAATACCAGTACCTGCGCCACCTCGCGCACCCGCGCCCACGCCGCGTCGCTGTACGCAGGGTCCGGCAGCGTGCGCAATTCCAAAATGACCTCCAGAATCCGCGGGTCATCGGCAAGTCTTTCGAGCAGATCGAGCATCGGCTGCTTGTCGGCACATCCTGGAGGAAAGCCCTGCGCCTTGGTCACGGTCCGGCGCAGCGCACGCCCGGTCGTCAACAATATCGCCATGCAGCGCCAACGCGCCGCATCATCCGCGTCCGCGCGCAGCGCGTTGCCGTCCAGGCGCCATACGGCCAGGAGCTCCGATTCGTCCAGGCGCCGGGCCGCCTCATACATCAGCGAGGACAGGGCGGCGCAAATAGCGCTTCCCAACACCTCCTGTGCACGCAGTAGAACGCGGCCGACGAGCAGCCGCAGGTCCTCGTCGAAATGGCGGCGCACCTTGAGCAGCTGCTCGTCGGTGAGCGCGCTGGCGGCCTGCAGCCGGCCGGCGAGCAACGGCAGCCAGCGATCGCGGCTCGGCAGCATATCCGCGATCAGCTTCACCAGCTTGCGCCAGCGTTGATCGTCGAGTTCGAGCACGCGATCCACCGCGAGCGCAAACCGGTCGCCGCCCTCGTGCGCCAGGGCGCGGCGCGCCGCATCCTCGTAGTGTGGGCGCGCATCGGTCAGCATGCGCAGTCCCGCACCGGCACCGGCGGCGACCGGCAGCTGGTTGGCGAGCCAGGAATTGAATGCGTCGATGGTTTCGATGCGCAGTCTCGAGGGTTGCGATTGCAACTCACAGTTCAACGACTGCATGCGCTGGTTTGCCGCCGCCGCCAGACTCCAGGTGCGCGGGTTCATTTCGGGCGGGCAATCGGCCAAATTCGCGGCGCCGAGTGCGGCGAGTACCCGCTGGCGCATCTCCTGGGCGGCGCGACGCGTGAAGGTGAGAGCCAAAATGCGCTCCGGCGCATCCACGGTCGCCAGCAGGCGCAGATACCGTTGCACCAAAAGCGTGGTCTTGCCCGATCCCGCCGGCGCCTGGACCAGCACCGAGCCCTGCGCGGCGATCGCACCCTCGCGAGCCGCCGCGTCGACCGGATCGCGCGACACCTCACTCATCGGGCTCATCCGCTTCCTCGAGTGCGGCCGGCACGCGGCACAGCTCGTGCAGATCGCAGCTCTGGCATGCCTGTGGAGTCGGTGCAACTTCGGCGCGGCCGGCGGCAAACCCAGCGGCAATTCGCTCGAGGCGCTGCGACCAGACATCGACCAGTTGCGCGAAACTCGCCATGCCTTCCAGCTTGGTGGGGCGGTTGCGCGGAAAAATCTTGGGTCGCGCCGACTCGACCACAAAGCCGGGGTCCGCGGCGTTCACCTTTGCGTAGGCGACGGCAATCAGGCCATCCGGCCGCAGCAGCGCATAGATGGGCAGCTGCGGATTCTCCGGCCGCTCGCCGCGCCAGTCCGGGCTCGCGGCACCGGTCTTGTAATCGAGCAACACGCGTGCGCCGTCGGCCAGCCGATCGATGCGGTCGATCCGCACCTCGAAATCGAGTCCGGCGAAACGCGCAAGCCTGTCGCTCTGCTCGAGCGCCTCGACCTCGAAGGGTGCGCGCGCCCGTTCGAGATCCAGCCATTTGCCGAGCAGGTTTTGCAGTCGAAGACGTTCGCGCCCGCGCCACCGCTCCCCCGGGTTGCGCCGCTTGCACACGATCTCGAGCGCGCGGCACGCAGCCGTGTCGAGCAGCTGCCATTGCGCGTCCGGATGCAGCGCCTGCAACGCCGTTGAACTGCGCAACTGCGACCAGACGTATTCCAGCGCGTGGTGCACGAGTTCGCCGCGTTCCCGCTCGTTGAAGCCGGGCGTGGGCTGCTCCAGTGCCCTTGCCCTCAGGCGTGCTTCTGCGAAGCCCCGAAACGGGCAGCGCGATTGGGCGCGCAGGGTCGCCACGCCTCCGGCATGCTCGTTTGCCGCGAGCGATGGGGCCAATTCGTCCCAAAAAGATTCCGCGGCCGGCGCCGCGTCGTACATCGCCTGCCACAGCGGCTGCGGCGTGGAGTTTGTTGCCGTCATCACCCTGGCGCCTTTCGGCAGCAGCGGACTGGCACTGCCGGGTCCGTTCTCGGTGGAATCCGCGAAGCTGAACACACAGCAATGTGCGCGCTTCTGCCAGCGGCATTGCAGATCTGCCGCCATCCGCAACTGCGAGTCCGCGCCGGCCGGGATGACCCCGAATTGCCGTTGCAGCCCGATCGGCAGGAGTGCCACCGGTGCCATGGGCGGCGGCCAGCGCTCATCGCTGCAACCGCAGACCCAAACAGCATCATAGTTCAGCCAAGGATCAAGCAGTTGTCCGCTCACCCACACCGCCGGCACGCCGGTTTGCTGTTGGAAGGGGGTGTCGCGCGCCGCGCGGCGCAGGATCCGCTGCGCCGCCGCGCGCGTCTGCGGCCCGAACAAGGCATCGGCGCCGGCCAAGGTCGCGAGCAATTCCTGCAGGCGTTCCGCAGCCTGGTATTCGATGCTGGACCAGCGCGCCCGAAACGACCAGGCTGCCGCCTGCAGAGCGTTGAGCCAGATTGAAACCCATTCACTGCAATGTCGCGCACCTGGAAAATCCAACAGCCGTTGCGCGGCGCGCAGCCGCTGTAGGGCCGCAGGAGCGGCGACGTTCTCGACTCGCGCGACTCGCTCGGACAAATCCAACCAGCCGGTCAGATCCGCCTCGTTGAGCGCGTGGCGCCGCAGAAGCACGTCCAGCCGGGCTGTGCCGCCCGCATCGGCCTCCGATGCCTGCAGTTCGGGTGACCGCAACAGTGCGCTGAAGCGCGCGAATGACACTGTCCCGATGCTGGCATCCAGCAAATCCAAGGCGGCGCGAACGGATGCATAACCGGCGAGCGGCGTGCCGCCGGCAACCGCGTAGGGTGCCATGCCGGGTTCGCCCAGCCCAAAGCGATGCGGCGCCAATGCCCCGTCCAGTGCATCGACCACTTCGGCGCGGCGCCGGTTCAGATCCGGGACGCAGATCCAGGCGCGGAAACCCTTCAGCGCGAGTTCGCGCCGCGCCCAATCGGCCATGGCCGCCAGTTCCTCGGCCGGCGACGGCGTCCGGCACAGCGAGAGGTCGCTGCAGGCCAATTCCGGCGGCGGCAGTGCCTGGCCGTTCCTCTCGAGCCAATGACGCGCTGCCGGGTACCAGTGCGGACTGTCGATCCAATGAAGCGACCCATGCGGCGCCGCTTCACGGATCAGCAGCGCGTCGGCGCTGATGCAGTCCAATTCACGGCAGCGGTGCTCGAAGTCCCGGTTCCACCCGAGAAATGCATCGACTTCCTCGGAGCTGCCCGCGGCGAGCGCCTGCAGGGGAATGGCATATTCGCGCAGAGTGCGGCGGGCGCGCCGTGCCGCGCGTGCCGCACCCGCGGGATCGAGCAAGTCGCGGCCGGGCTCCGCCGCATCGATGACCATGCGCCACAGTTCACGCTCTTCCACCTCGGAGAGCACCCGGGGCGATTTGGAGTCGAGCAACTGCCGTTGCGCGTGGCGCTCGCGCAGCCACCCGGAAAAGTCGCGCACCTGCGGAGTCGGCCAGACCTCCTCGCCCGCATCGCGGTGTGCTTGTTCGATGGCCTCGAACAATGCTGCCGCCAGTTCCGCATTCGGCGCAAGCACGGTTCGGCCGGCCGCCGCGGCCGCCAGCAACGCGGGAGAGACGCGATCCGTGCTCAGTGTCGCTGGACCTTGGAAGAGGCGATGACCTTGGAAGAGGCGATGATCTTCAGCCCGGGCCCTTGCGCCGCCTGTGCATCGAGAAGCTCCTCGATGCGTTCGAACACCGTCGCCAGCAGCGCCGGCTCCGGCAGATTGGTGATACGAAAGGCATTGCGATAGGCGACATTGAAGCTCACGCCCGGCGCGACCAGCACATGCTTCTTTTCCAACAGCTCGAGCGCAAAGCCCTGGTCATCGAACTCCGGCAAAGCCTCGCGGCGTACTTCGACGAAGGCGTACAAGGCGCCCATCGGACGCACCAATTTCAGGTACTTGCTGCGCGCAACACCATCCAGGATTGCCTGTCTCGATTCGAACAGCCGGCCGCCGGGGCGGGTCAGTTCAAGAATGCTCTGATGGCCGCCGAGCGCAGTCTGCACGGCCCACTGCGCCGGAACATTGCTGCAAAGACGCAGCGACGACAGCAACTCCAATCCACCCAGATACTCGCGCGCGCCCTCGACATCCCCGGAGAAGGCGGCCCAGCCGACTCGATAGCCGCAGGCCCGATAAACTTTGGACAAGCCGCTCATCGTGCAACACAGCGTGTCGTGCACCAAGGTGGCCATCGGCACGAATTCGGCATCGTCGTACAGGATGCGATCGTAAATCTCATCGCACAGCACCACCAGACGATGCTTCTCGGCCAGCCGCGCGATTTCCGCCAGAGTTTGGCGTGGATACACCGCACCGGTCGGATTGTTGGGATTGACCACCACGATGGCCCGCGTGCGCTTGCCGATCAGCGCTTCGATCTCGTCCGGATCGGGGATGAATGAGCGCTCGGGATGACAGGGATAGTGCACGGCACGCCCGCTGTTCAGATTGACGGCGGCAGACCACAATGGGTAGTCGGGGCTCGGCACCAGCACCTCATCGCCGGGATTCAGCAAGGCGCGCAAGGCAAGATCGATGAGTTCGCTGACTCCATTGCCCATGAATACTTCTTCGGCGGTAACCCCGCGCACGCCGCGCTCCTGCTGCTGCATGACCACCGCCTCGCGCGCAGGGAAGATGCCCTTCTCGTGCACGTAGCCCTCGCTGTTGCGCAGATTCTCGATCATGGCGAGACGCATGGTCTCGGGCGTGCGAAAGCCGAAGGCGAAGGGATTGCCGATGTTGAGCGACACGATGTCGTAGCCCAGGCGCTCCAGTGCCAGCGCGCGCCGCGCCAACTTGCCGCGAATCTCATAGCGTACATTGGCGAGGCCGTCGCTCGGCCGCACTGGCTTGCGTTGTGTCATGGAGGCTTAGGATAGCGGATTCAGCGTCTCGTGCGAACGGTGACAGGCAGCCCAGTGCCCGCCGCTGATTTGCGCAAGCGGCGGTTCCTGGGATGCACACACCGGCAGGGCAAATGCGCATCGGTAGCGGAAAGCACAGCCGGAGGGCGCGCGCGCGGAGTGCTCGGCGGCCGCCGGGACTGCCGGCCCGGGAGTGCCGTCGATGCGCGGCACCGCCGCCAGCAACGCCTGGGTATACGGATGCAGCGGCGCCGCGAACAGCGCGTCGCAGTCGGCAATTTCGACCAGCTTTCCGCAGTACATCACCAGCACCCGGCTGCACAAATGCCGCACGACCGCCAGATTATGGCTGATGAACAGCATCGCCATGCCCGTTTGAGCCTGCAGATCCAGCAGCAGATTGACGATTTGGCCTTGAATCGACACATCGAGCGAACTGACGGCTTCATCGCAGATCAACAACGCCGGCTGAAGAATCATCGCACGGGCGATTGCCACCCTCTGGCATTGTCCGCCGCTGAGCTCGTGCGGATAACGCGCCGCCATGTCGGCGGAAAGTCCGACGCGTTCCAGCATCGCGGCAACCTGCCGCCGCCGGGCGCCGGGCGCCGATTGCGGTTCGAATATTTTCAACGGCTCGGCGACCGCATCGCCAGCGCGCATACGCGGATTCAGGCTTGCCAGCGGATCCTGGAACACGATCTGCAGGTTGCGCCGCTGTGCACGCAACACGCGGGCGGAACTGCTGAGCAAGTTCACGCCCGAGAACTCCACGCTCCCCTGCGCCGGCCGCAGCAGCCGCAAGATGGCCCGCGCCAGGGTTGATTTGCCCGATCCCGATTCCCCGACCAGCCCGAGGGTCTCGGCGCGAAACAGATCGAAGTTCACGTCACTCAACACCCGCTGCGCGCCGAAATCCACGGTCAAATTCCGCACTTGCAGCAAGGGATCGCTCATGGCGCGAGCGGGAAATGACATGCGACCTGGCGGTCGGCTCCCATGAGCAGCGGCCGCTCGCTGCGGCAGCGGTCAGCGGCCCGCGGACAGCGCGGCGCAAACGCACAAGCCGGTAATTTCTCGCCCGGCCGCGGCGCTTGTCCCGCCAGACTCGGCAAGCGGGCGAGTCGCGCTCCGAAAACCCGGGGTATGCATTTCAACAGCTCAGCCGTATACGGATGGCGCGGAGCGCGGAACAATTCCTGCGCCGGCGCGCTCTCCACGATTTTTCCGGCATACATCACCAGAATCCGGTCGGCGAGACCCGCGACCACCGCAAGGTCGTGGCTGATGAGGGCCATGGCCATTCCAAACTCGCCGCGGACCGCACGCAGCAATTGCATGATCTGCGCCTGGATGGTGACATCGAGCGCCGTGGTCGGCTCGTCGGCGATCAGCAGCGACGGTTCGCACAGCAGACTCATCGCCAGCATCACCCGTTGGCGCATGCCGCCCGACAATTCATACGGGAATTGATTCATCCGGCGCCTGGGCTCGGACACCTGTACGCGCTCGAGCATGCGCACGGCGGCGGCGCGCGCCTCGTCCCACGACGCGCGCCGGTGATGGACCATGATCTCCGCCAACTGCGTACCGATGCGCAGGTGCGGCGTCAAACAGGTCATGGGGTCCTGGAAAATCATGGTGAGCCTCGAGCCGCGCACTCGATTGAGCACCGCGGGCGGCGCGCCAAGCAGTTCATTGCCTTCGAATCGAATGTTGCCGCTCGACCGGGCATTGCCCGCAAGCAGCCCCATTGCGGCCATGAACAGCTGGGTCTTGCCGGACCCGGACTCGCCGACGACGCCGACGCACTCGGACGGCGCGATGCAGAGCGACACGCCATCGACGGCTTCAATGGTTTCGCCCTGCTGCACGAAACCGACCGTCAATTCCTCGATGCTCAAGGTCGGAGTCATTTCAAGCCTGCCGGACATCGAGCGCATCGCGCAGGCCATCGCCGAAAATGTTCAAGCACAGCAGCAGCGCCGCCAGAAATCCCCCGGGAATCAATAAAATCCACGGAGCCGCCTCCATCTCGCCCACGCCCTCGGCGATCAAGGTGCCCAAGCTCGCACCGGGCTCCTGGACCCCCAGTCCCAGGAAACTCAGGAAACTCTCGAACAGGATGATTTGCGGAACCGTCAGTGTCGCATATACGACGACCGGCCCGATGACATTGGGTATCACGTGCCACGCTATCACCCGGCCGGTACCGGCGCCCGAAGCCACCGCGGCCGCGATGAAATCCTGCTGGCGGATGCTCAAAGTCTGTCCGCGTACGATGCGTGCCATCGTGAGCCAACCCACCGCGCCAATCGATATGAACAGCAAATATTCGCCGCGGCCGAAAATCACCGTCAGGAAAATGACGAAAAAGATCAACGGCAGACCGCTCAGGATTTCGATGACGCGCATCATCACATGATCGGTGCGGCCGCCGATGTAGCCGGAAATGGCGCCGTAGGTCACCCCCACCAGCAGGCTGATGAGGCTCGCGACCAGGCCAATGGCAATACTGGCGCGCGTGCCGGCGAGCGTGCGCACGAACAGGTCGCGCCCCAAACGATCGGTGCCGAACCAATGCGCACCCTGCAGTCCCGGCCGCGAGGCGACATGCAGCCAATCGAGAGCCTGAATCTGGTTCGGATTGAACCACGGTCCACACACTGTGAGTAGCGCAATCGCCGCGAGAACGCACAGGGCGAGGACGGCCGCCGGGTTCGCGCGCAGACGGCGCACCGCATCCTGAGTGAACGCGCTCAATGGGAAAATCTCACGCGCGGATCGAGCCAGGCATACAGCAGATCGACGATCAAGCCGATGCCGATCAGCAGCGTCGAGTAGATGATCACCATGCCGAGGACCAGCGTGTAGTCGCGGTTGATGGCGCCCTGCACGAGATAGCGGCCGATGCCCGGCAAACCGGCGATGGTCTCGACCACCAACGAGCCCGTCATGATCGAGGCAACCGCAGGAACCAGATAGCTCGCCACCGGCGCCAATGCCGGCCTGAGCGCATGCCGCACGACCACCGTATGCAGCGGCAGACCCTTGGCGAATGCCGTGCGCACGTAGTTGCTGCGCAGAACTTCCAGCATGCTGCCGCGCGTAAGCCGAGCAACATAGGCAAGCGGCGGCAGCGCCAACGCGATCACCGGCAGCACCAGGTGGCGGATCGATCCGGGCTCCCAGCCTGCGACCGGCAGCCAATGAAGATAAACACCGAACAGCAAGCCAAGAAACGGCAGCACCACGAATGCGGGGATCGCGATCCCAACCACGGCGAGCGACATGGTCGCGTAGTCCGCGGCGGAGTTGTGATGCAGCGCTGCAAACGTACCCAATGGAATGCCGATGAGCAGGGCAAGGGACATCGCGATGATTCCGAGCTGCAGCGTGACCGGAAAGCCCTGCCGGATCAGTTCGGTAACCGTGAAATCCTTGTACTTGAAGGAAGGCCCGAAATCGCCATGCGCCAGCGATTCAAGATAGCGCAGATACTGGCTCATAACCGGTTGATCGAGCCCGTACGCGCTTTGCAGATTGCGCATGATTTCCGGTGGCAGCGTCTGTTCCTGGTCGAACGGGCCGCCGGGCGCCGCGTGCATCAGGAAAAAAGAAATCGTGATGATGAGGAGCAGTGTGGGGATGGCGCCGGCCAGCCGCGTGAGGAAATAGCGCAACATCGGTGCTTAAGTCTATCGGCTGACCGCGAGGTGGACAAGCGAAGTATGGCTCCTTAGACTAGTCGATTGCCGAATCTCGAGGTTGCATGGACTCCACCCGCCCAATCCGCGCGCTCATGCGTGGCCTTGATGCACTGACGGTTCTCAATTTACGCGACGGTGCGACGGTTTCAGAGGTGGCCCATGAAATCCGCCTGCCGCGCACCACCGTCTACCGCATCTTGGAAACACTGTGCAATTCCGGCTTCATATTCCGGGACAGCACCGACGAGCGCTACCGCCTGACGATTTTGGTGCGCGGGTTGAGCAGCGGCTTCGACGATGAGGCGTGGGTGGGCCAGATCGCCGCACCGCTGCTGCACGTACTGTGCAGGGAGATCGTCTGGCCGGTGAGCATCGCCACCCTGTCGGGCACCAAAATGACGCTGCGCGAAGCCACCGATCACAGTACGCCGCTGGCCATCGAGCGCCATTCGGCCGGCTTTCAACTGCCGCTGCTGACGAGTTCGGCGGGCCGCGTCTATCTTGCCAACTGCCCGCCGGAGCAGCGCGATGCGCTAATCGAAATTTTGACCCGTTCCAACAAGGAAGAAGACCGGCTCGCGCGCGACCGCAACGAGCTGCAGCGTTCGTTGGCGGACATCAGGGCGCTCGGCTACGCGACCGCCACGCGCACGCGCCGCTTGGTCGATGAATACACCATCAGCGTACCCGTACCCATGAATGCCCAGGCGTTGGCCGCCCTGACGGTGCGCTTCATCGCCACTGCCCTGCCTCTCAAGTCGGGCGTCGACCGGTTTTTGCCAAAGCTGCGCCAGTGCGCGGCTAAAATCAGCACAGGATTTCAGGAACAGAAGGCCCAGGCCCGCGCGCAGACCGCGCCCCGGGCGACGGCTTAAGGAGCTTTAGTGCAGAAGATCATGGTCTGTATCAAACGCGTCGTTGACTACAACGTGCGCATTCGCGTCAAGCCCGACGGCAGCGGCGTAATGCTTGACGGGGTCAAGATGAGCATCAACCCGTTTGACGAGATTGCGCTCGAAGAGGCGCTGCGCATCAAAGAGCGCGCAGCCGATGTCGAAGTGGTTGCGGTGAGCATCGGCGTGTCCGACTCCCAACAGCAGCTGCGTACCGCCCTGGCCATGGGCGCGGACCGCGCAATTCTGGTACAGACGGACGCCGCCGTCGAACCGCTTGCCGCCGCGAAAATATTTCTCGCGCTGGCGAAGAAAGAGAATCCCGATCTGGTGCTGCTCGGCAAGCAGGCCATCGATGATGACTCCAACCAGACCGGGCAAATGCTCGCCGCCCTGTGGAACCGGCCTCAGGCAACCTACGCGTCGAAGATCGAGATCGGCGCCGGCACGGCGAGTGTGACCCGCGAGGTGGATGCAGGATTGGAGACCATCGAGGTGGATCTGCCCGCGGTCATAACGGTGGATCTGCGCTTGAACGAGCCGCGCTATGTGAAGCTGCCGGACATCATGAAGGCCAAAAAGAAACCCTTGGATGTGACCCCGCTCGACACCCTCGGGATCAGCGCTCAATCACAGCTCAAGAGCGTCAAGACCGAGGCCCCGCCGCAGCGTCAAAAAGGCGTCATGGTCAAGGATGTACCCGAACTCGTGGACGCCTTGAAGAAAAAGGGTTTGATCTGATGCACAAGATACTCATTGTCGGCGAGCACGATGCAAAAGCGCTCAACCCCGCCACCGCCAAGTGCGTCACCTGCGCCGGAGCCATTCCCGATGCCGAAATATCGATCGTACTGCTCGGCGCGGACACCGCGGCTGTCGCAGCGCAGGCTGCCGCGCTCGCCGGCGTCAGCTCCGTGCTGCGCGTGGACCGGCCGGAAAATCTACATCCGCTGGCCGCCGTGTTCGCGCCCCAAGTTGCCGCACTGGCCGCCGACTACTCGCATCTGCTGGGTCCGTCGACCAGCTTTGGCAAGGACTTGATGCCGCGGGTCGCCGCGTTGCTCGACGCGGCGCAGGTCAGCGATTTGATGGCGGTCGATGGCGCCTATCGCTTTCGCCGCCCCATCTATGCAGGCAATGCCATCGTAACCGTCGAAGCGGACCCCGCGCGCAAACTGGTTGCCACGGTGCGCGTGGCCTCGTTCCAGGCGGCGGCCGGAGGCGGAGGCGCGGCCGTGGAATCGAAGAGCTTGAATGTCGCGCTGCCCTCGCATACCCGTTATGTCGGCGCGAAATCGGGCTCGACCGACCGGCCGGACCTGCAGACTGCGGCACGCGTGGTATCCGGCGGCCGGGCACTCGGCAGCGCGGAGAACTTCAAATTGCTGTTCGGCCTGGCCGACAAGCTCGGTGCTGCCGTGGGGGCCTCGCGCGCGGCCGTGGACGCAGGATTCGCGCCGAATGAAATGCAGGTGGGCCAGACCGGAAAGATCATTTCTCCGGAGATGTACCTCGCCATTGGAATATCCGGCGCCATTCAGCATCTGACCGGAATCAAGGATGCACGCACGATAGTGGCGATCAACAAGGACGGCGAAGCGCCGATCTTCGAGGTTGCCGACATTGGATTGGTGGCCGACCTTTTCCAGGCGATACCCGAGTTGGAAAAGCTGCTCGGCTGAGACAAAGCGGCGCGGCCCGGGAGGGGCCGCACCGGATCGAACTACAATTGCTCGAGGATGTGTGCCGCCGCGGACACCTTGAATTCGCCGGGCGCCTCGACCAGCACCTGTGTGGCGACGCCATTTTTGACGATGATGGCAAAGCGCTGGCCGCGCATTCCCATGCCGAACTTGGTACCGTCCATTTCCAAGCCCAAAGCCTTGACATAGGCGCCGTTGCCGTCCGCCAGCATCAGTATCTTGTCGCCGACTGCGCCATGCTTACCCCATGCATTCATGACGAACACATCGTTCACCGCGGTGCAGGCGATGGTGTCGACGCCCTTCGCCTTGATCTGATCCGCCAATTCCACGAATCCCGGCAAATGCTTGGCATCGCAGGTGGGCGTGAAGGCGCCGGGTACCGAGAACAGCACCACCGTCTTGGCGCCGAAAAGCTGCTCGGTGGTCATTTTCTGAGGACCATCCTTGGTCATGCGGGTAAAGGCCCCATCGGGCATTTTATCGCCGGCTTTGATCGTCATGATTGATTCCCCTGATTCGACTACGAGCCAAGCTTGTCCGAATACAGTTCCCACAGCTTGAGCACGCGCGCACTGATGTTGGGAACGGTCTTGAGCTTCTCGAATGCTTTCTTAGCGTCGGCGGTATTCTTGGTTGCCACCAGCGCGCGGCCGAGATACACATAAGCTTCATCGAGCTGCTTGATGCCGCCTTTGCCGATGCCTCGATTGATGGCGGTAACGACGTTCGGATAGTCGCCGGCGCCGAAATAGACTTCGCCGAGCTTCAAATCGAGTTGTCCCGCCGCATTCTTGGCGGCTTCGGCATCAAGTTGCGGCAAATTCTTCTTGTCGGAATCCGCGCGGGTCTTCAACGAATTCAACAGACGCGTGGTGCGCTCCTTGTGTTCATCCTTGAGAACCCCGCTGCTGATCGCCTTCTCGAGAACGGTTTCGGCTTCACCCGGCAAGGCAGCATCCGCCAGCAGTTGCGACATCTCGATGTAGTCGGTGTCCGCATTCATGGAATTCGTGTCATACATGAGCCGGTAGATCATCAGCGTATTGTGATCGTCGCGCTCGTCCTGACGCTCCAACCGGATCAAGTTGTTCCAATAGTTGGTCTTGTTGGTGAGCCGGATCAGGTCGTATAGCGCCCCCTTCATGCCGGCCGTATCATTCGCATCGTTGGCGCACTGCAGCTTGATCTGGTAGATCACTTCCTTGGGTGCTTCGCCGGCCTTCTTGAAGGCCGCGACCGCCTTGTCGCCCCAGACGGCCGAACTCTTACAATCCTTCTGCTGGTAATAAAGTTGAGCCATGATCAGCAGGTCGTTGTCGGTGGCCACCCCGGCCTCCGCAGTCTGCTTGCCGTACTCGATCGCCTTGGCATCCTGCTTGTTGTTTGCCGCCAATTGAAACAACAGGCGGTATGTCTTCGGCAGTTCTTCCGGCGTGTAACCCCCGGTGGCGAGCGCGGCTTCATAGGCAGTCTCCGCTTCCTTGAGCTTGTTCAGGCGAACGTAGCAAATGCCCTTGAATTCCTCGATGGTTTTCTTGTCGAAGGTGGTCAACGGACTCTTGGTCTCGGCGGCCTCGAGGTTCTTCAATGCCTCGGCCCATTGGTTGGCCTGCATCGCCTTTTGCGCCGCGGTTATTTCCTTGGCAATCACCCGGGTGATTTCCTGCTTGGGCTTGTCCGCCGAGAATGCCGGGGAGACCGCCGCAAGGCTCAGCAGCGCACAAAAGCAAACGATGAGCGGACGGCGGCGACTATCAAATATCGGATGACTCATGAGCAGACCTCGCTTATATCGAATTTAGTTGGCAAGAGTACGCCGGGTTTTTTGAGTTGGTTAAGTAAACGGCGCGTATACCGGATCGGGCATGAGGTGCCGCAACGCCACCGGGGGTACCCTTCTTTAGAAGAAATCGTTGTTGACGAATCCTATTTTCTTCAAGCCGCGATGCTGCAGATCGGCCAGAGTCTGGGCAACGATCTCGTACTTCGCGAACTTATCCACCGTGATGTGGACTTCAGGCTGAGGTGTCTTCTGCGCCTCCGTCTCGATGTAACCCTGCAGAGTCTTGCGGTCCACCGGGCTCTTGTTCCACAACAACGTGCCGTCGAAATCGATGGTGAGGTCGATCACCTCGGGCGGCGGCGGCGGCACGAAATTCGGCGGCGGCGGCAGCGGATTGTCGATCTTGACCGCATGGGTCTGATTGGGAAGCGTGATGATGAAAATGATCAACAGCACCAGCATGACGTCGATCAGCGGCGTCATGTTGATTTCCGAATAGGATTGGCCCTCGCCGCTCCCGCCTACACTCATGGCCATGTAATATCTCCTACCGGGTAATGCTGGGGCGATCGGGTTCGGTAATGAACGCCACTTTGCGTATGCCGATCTTCTGAGTCGCCACCAGCACCTGGCCCACAAATTGATAGCGCACATTCGCGTCGCCGCGGATATGCACCTCCGGCTGCGGTTCCTGACGCGCAATACCGCGCAATTTCTGCATCAATTCATCCTGACCCGACAACAGCTTGGTATTCCAGTAAATGGCCCCTTGCTTGTCGACGGCAATCGTGATGTTTTCGGGCCGCGTCTGCGTGACCAGATTGGTCGCCTTGGGCAGCTGCACGGGCACCTGCTGCAAAATGACCCGGATGGTGATGATGAATATAATCAGCAGCACCAACATCACGTCCACCAGCGGCGTGACGTTGATGTCCGACATCGCAACGCCTTCCTCTTCCTCGCCTACTCGAAGCGCCATGAATCGCTCGATCCTAGCGGGCGAGAGCAGCGGCGGGCGGCTTGCCCATCGCAGCCGGCGGCTTGTCCATACCCAGGCCCATCTTCGCGCCCGAAATCAGATACGCGTGCAACTCATGGGTGAAATGGCTGACCCGCTCCTGGACCGTCTTATTGCGGCGCAAAAGCACGTTGTAGCCCAGCACGGCCGGCACCGCGACCACGAGACCAATGGCGGTCATGATCAAGGCTTCGCCGACGGGGCCGGCAACCTTTTCGATCGAGCCCTGCCCGGAAACGCCGATGGCGATGAGCGCATTATAGATACCGATGACGGTGCCGAGCAGGCCGACGAACGGCGCGGTCGCACCGACCGACGCCAGCACCGGCAGACCGGTTTGCATGCGGCTGATGATGGCATCCGCCGTGCGCTGCAAAGATTCGGTGATCCACTCGCTGGTGCCAATGGCGCTCGAAAGCCGCGTCTTGTTCACTTCGTGGTATTCGTACGCTTGTTTGCCGGTTTCCGCGAGCGCGCGGAACGGATTGGAACTTCCCTTCAGCTTGCCGATGGCGTCGGTGAGGCTGCTGGAACTCCAGAACTCCTTCTCGGCCTCGATCGCCTGAATTCGCAGTTTACGTTGATCGAAGAACTTGGTGATCATGATGAACCACGTCATCAGCGACATAATCACCAAAACGCCGAGGATCGATCTGCTGACGATATTGCCATTGGCAATCAGCGCACCCAGGCCATATGGATTCTCAATAACTGTCTCTTGCATTGACCGATTCCCTCTTTATGAAACTACTTGTCGGTTAACTTCCAAACAATCGCAAACGCAAAGTGTCCTTCGACCGGCTTACCGTCTTCCATCCCGGGCAGGACTTTTTGTCCCTTCACCCCTTTCAAACATGCATCATCCAGGCGCGGATGTCCCGAACTGGTCTGAATTTGGGCTTCGAGAATGGTTCCATTCGTGGCCACATGCGCGACCACGACGCAGCGGCCTTCTTCACCCGCGCGCTTCGAGGCATCCGGATAGTAGTCCGGGCCGATGTGGAACGGATGCTTGGGGTCCATCCGCGCGCTGATGATATTGTGCTGCACGGGAGCTGCCACGACGGGCGCCGGCGGCGGCGCCTTGGTTTGCGTCACCACGGAGATTGCATTGTTCTCCGGCGGCGCGGCCTGGATGTCGACGAACTCAGGCGGTGGCACGTACGGTTTGATTTCTTCGAGCTTGGGCGGCGGCGGCGGCGGCTTGTCGACGTCCTTTGGTTTGTCGATCTGGGCGATTTCGACGGGAGGAATAATCTTCTGGACCAATTGTCCGGCCAACCCCGTATAAAATCCCCACACCATGACGACGTGAAGAAGGATGACGACTAAGAGGGCTAAGCCCCGTCTGCCGGAGAATAACGATGGCTGTTCGTATCTATACATAAGTCTGTGCGACCCTACCCCTAGCTCTTGATCTTGCGCAATGCGCACGCCGGAAGGACCCGCAGCTAGTTTTCCCAGCAGCTTCCCAGCAAGTTCCCTTCGGCGAGTTAAGAAGACTGACACATATCCCGCCTGAACTGCAAGCGCGATGTAAGTCTGAAATTACCCGTATGTGCGTCAGACTTTGCGAAGCCTTGCCTATATTTGAGCCCATTTGCTCAAGATCGGTAACCGCTCCGCCGAGCATGGGTTTCGGAATGCTTCCGGCAACATATCATCGCCGGATTTTACTTTTGCACCGAGGAAAACCCGCAGCGCCGCTCGGTAATTTGTGCAATTGCCCGTTGCCGCGCTGGTTCCGGGAAAAGCCCACCAAGCGGCTCGCTCCTTTACCGGTGGCCTATCGCCACCAGCTCCAATCCGTCCGCCCGGCGACGCGCATATTGCAGGGCGTCAATTGTCCGCAGCGAGGCGAACCGGAGGCGGTTAGACCAGGCCGTAGCGCTCGATCAGGTAGCGGTAGGCGGCACGTAGCGCCTGCGCCTCGCCGCCCACGCAGCGGCCCGGCCGGTCCTTCGAATTCCAGGCGTACAGATCCACGTGCAGCCAGGACGATTCGGTTACGAATCGCTTCAAGAACAGCGCGCCGAAAATCGCGCCCGCAAATGTCGAGGAGGCAACATTGTTCAAATCGGCGATTTTGCTGGCGAGCTCATCCTCGTACCCCGCCCACAGCGGCATGGGCCAAAGCGGATCGTGCTCGGCCGCGGCTACCCGTGCCAGTTCCTGCACCACCCGCTCATCGTTGCCAAAGAGCGCCGGCAACTCCGGGCCCAAAGCAACCCGTGCCGCACCGGTCAAGGTCGCAAAATCGATGATCAGGTCTGGATGTTCCGAATCGGCGAAGGCCAGTGCATCGCACAGCACGAGCCGGCCCTCGGCATCCGTATTGCCCACCTCGACGGTGAGCCCTTTGCGCGTGGCGAGCACATCGCCCGGCCGGTAGGCATTGCCGCTGACGGCATTCTCCACCGCGGGCACCAGTACCCGCAGCTGCGCACGAATCCCGGCGCTCATGAGCCAATGCGCCAGCGACAAGGCAACGGCGGCGCCGCCCATGTCTTTTTTCATGAGCGCCATGCCGGAACTGGACTTCAAATCCAAGCCGCCGCTGTCGAAACACACGCCCTTGCCGATCAAGGTGACGCGCGGATAATGCTCCGCGCCTTTTGGCGCCCATCGCACCTCCACCAGGCGCGGCGCCTCGCTGCTCGCCCTTCCCACCGCATGAATGGCCGGAAAATTCGCGGACACTAAGTCCTGGCCGACCCATTCGGTGAAGCTCGCTTGGTGGCGCTCGGCAATCTGGCGCGCCGCAGCAGCCAGCTGTGCGGGACCGAAATCGCCCGCAGGAGTATTGATCCAGTCGCGCGCCATGCGCAGCGACTCCGCCGCATGCATGACGAATTGTAGATCGGCGTTGGGCGGCGACTCGAGACTCGCCGCCTCGTTCTTGGATGTGCGGTAACGCTCGAAACGATACGCACCGTAGGCAAATCCCAAGGTCAATTGCGTTGCCTCGCGCGCGCTGAATTCCTGCGCCAGACGAAAACGGCGCGCCGGCAGGCGCTCGACCAATCCCGCGGCATGCCATAGCGACAAGTCGCCCGCGCGCTTGCCGAGTCCCGCGACTGCGGCCGTCAGCGCGCCGCCGGCGTCGGGCAGCAACGCGACGCGATGCTTCTCGGCCTTGAAGTTTTGCTCCAGGAGCCATCGACGCGCGGCCGGCAATTGGCCGGCGCGCCAGCCGTCGATCTCGTCCTCGTACAACAACCACAATGGAAGCGCAAAATTATTGCCCGGATTCATGGGAAAGAAGACCTCGCGAAGTCGCGCCTTTGCCTGGAAATCCTTGCATCATAAGAGATTCTGTGCGTATTTTGGGAAATGGCGCGGCGCTGATCGAGGCGCTCAACGATCAATCACGACACGCGCCGCCGCAGATGCGGCGCCGGCCGGGCGGCGGCCGCTCGCGCAAGGCCGGCGTCGAGATCCGCAACAAGATCGGCGGCATCTTCGATTCCCACGGATACGCGCAGCAATCCCGGAGTGATCCCGGCGCGCAGCCGCGCCGATTCCTCCATGCCCGCGTGCGTCATGCTCGCCGGGTGCGCAATCAGGCTCTCAACGCCGCCCAAGGATTCAGCGAGGCTGAAGCATTGCAATCCGGCGAGGAAGGCCTCGACCGCCGGATCGCCGCCCGCGAGATCGAAGCTCAACATGGCGCCGAAGCCGCTTTGCTGGCGGCAGGCGATCGCATGGCCCGGATTGTCGGCAAGGCCAGGGTAATAGACACGCGCAACACCCGGGTGCTGCGCCAGGAACGCAACCACGCGCGCGGCATTCTCGGCATGAACGCGCATCCTCGCGTGCAGGCTGCGCACCCCGCGCAGGGTCAAAAAGCTGTCGAACGGCGCGCCGGTCACACCGATGGCATTGGCCCACCAGACCAGGTTTTGATGCAATTCCTCGCTGGCCGCGATCACCGCGCCGCCCACGACGTCGCTGTGGCCGTTCAGGTACTTGGTGGTCGAATGCAGCACCAGATCGGCGCCCAGCGACAGCGGCTGCTGCCAGACGGGCGACAAAAAAGTATTGTCGACCGCGCTCAGCGCGCCGACCGCATGCGCGGCATCGGTGATCGCGCGAATGTCGACCACGCGCAGCAAAGGATTGCTCGGGGTTTCAATCCATACCAAATCCGGCTTCGCTTCCAGCGCCCTGCCCAACTCGGCCGGATTGCTCTGATCGACGAAATCCACGGCCAGACTTCCCTTCGCCCGCAGCGCCGCGAGCAGCCGATAGGTGCCGCCATAGCAATCGTAGGGCGCCAGCACGCGCGCACCGCCGGGCAGCGTCGCCAGAATCAGCGTCATGGCGGCGATCCCGGTGCAGGTGACGACCGCGCCAACGCCGCCTTCGAGCTCCGTCAATGCCGCCGCCAGCTGATCGCGCGTGGGATTGCCGGAACGGGTGTAATCGTACTGCCGCGGCTGACGATAGCCCTGGAATGCAAAATTGCTCGACAGGTAGATGGGCGGCACCACCGAACCATGGTGCGCGTCCGACTCGAGTCCTGCCCGGACCGATCGGGTTGCAATATTCTTGACGGGTGGCTTGCTGCTCATGACTGCTGCTCCGCGAGCGCGTGTTTGATGATGGGTGTGAGAGCCGCGCCTTCCTTCAGGAAGGCGTCATGCCCGAAAATGGAATTGATTTCGATCAATTGCCGCGGTCCGTTCAATCGCGCGGACAGCGCCTGCATGTCGGCGAAGGGCACGAGTTGATCCTCGCGCACTGCGATCAGCGTCGCCGGCGTGTGGACCAGGGTCGCGTCCATCTCGTGCAGATCGATCGATTCGCTCAAGGTCAGGAACGATTCGGAGCGGTATTTCTGCACATAGTCGTCGCCGCGCGCGAACAGGTAATCCTCGATCGGAAATTGAAATCGATCGGCGGTGCGCTTCGGCGGGCCGCCGAACCTGATCGCAAACTCGATCGGGCTTCGATAGGTGGCCATCGCCAAGGCGCGGGCGAGCTTGAGGCCGGCCGCGCCGTCGCCGCGGGCGATCGCCTCGCGCACGATCTGGCGCTGCACGCTGCGCCAGGCGGTGGAGAGCACTTGAGATCTATCGGCTGCGCTCAACACCACGATATGCCCCACCAGTTCAGGATAGCGTTCGGCGAAACACAGCGCGACCATGCCGCCGTACGAGGCCCCGACGATCGCATGCAGCGAACGCAACCCCAGATGGCGCACGATCCGGCTCAAGGCGCGGGCTTGGTCGAAGGAGCTGATCGGCGGGAATTTCCCGCCCACGCCCGGCGTTGCACTGTCGCCGCGGCCACCGATGTAATCGATTCCGAGCACGCGATAATGCCGCGTGTCGACGCCGAGTCCCGGCCCCACCATCTCGGGCCACCAGCCCTCGCCCGGGGCGCCGCTGACGATGCGGTGCGCGGATATTCCACCGAGCACCGCGACCACGGGCCCGGCCTCGTTGCCCGCCAGGCGGAAGGCGATCCTGGCATCCGGCAATGGATCGCCGTAATGCAGATCAAAGGGTGCGAGACGCAGGTTTTCGTCTATTGGATTGAGTGAATTGTCCGCCACGATGCACAGTGCTCCTTAAGGCAATTACCCCTGGAGCATAGCTCGTAGCCGTTTGAAAGCGCGGTCCGACCGCGCAATTGGCCGCCCATCTATCGGTACCGCGCCGTCGGGCGCAGTTCCGCAGGAGTTGGCACCGTTCCGAACCGCCCCGTCGGCGAGTTCGTTGGTTGCCCCGGCTTCTAAGGGCCTTTCCCTCAGCCGGTCTAGATAAGCGCCTCAATTTTAGGCACGCGTGCGCATCGCGTCAAGCATTTTGCCGGCATTGCGCTTGCCTCGCGCCCACCAATGTATTAATGTACTAGCGCGATAGTACATATTGAGCCCGAATCCCCGACCAGCCGCAGGCATTGACATGAAGACCAACCGTCCGGTGACCCAGCGCCAGGAACAGCAGCACGAACGCTCCCTGTGCACCGCCATCCTGGCATTGCGCTCGGTGGAGGAGTGCCGCAGTTTTTTCCGCGACCTGTGCACGCCGGCCGAACTGCAGGCCATGGCGGACCGCTGGGCGGTAGTCGAGTTGCTCGAGCGCGCCCTGCCCTATCGTGAAATTCACAAGCAGACCGGCGTAAGCGTTACCACCATCGGCCGCGTGGCGCGCTATCTGATGTCGGGCAATGGCGGCTATCGCGCGGTGACCGAGCGGCTGAAGCTCAATGCCTAGCGCCGATCGGGCGGATGATCCCGTGCGGCTGAAGATCGCCGTGCAAAAGAGCGGCCGCCTCACCGACAGCTCGCTCGACCTGTTGGCGCGCTGCGGCCTCAAATACAGCCGCGGCAAGGATCAATTGATGTGCTACGGCGAGAACATGCCGCTCGACGTGCTGTTCGTGCGCGACGACGACATACCGGATCTCGTGCAGGAGGACGTCTGCGACCTGGGACTGGTCGGATTGAATGTGATCGAAGAGAAGCGTCTTGCATTTGCGTCGCGCCGGATCGCACCGCTGTTCGACACCGTGCGGACGCTCGACTTCGGGCACTGCCAGCTGTGCATCGCCGTCCCCGACGGCGTCGACTATCAAGGCCCGGAATCGCTCCAAGGCAAGCGCATCGCCACCACCTATCCGAATATTCTCGGAAAATTTCTCGAACAACACGGCGTTGGTGCCGATGTCGTGGTGCTGTCCGGCGCCGTCGAAATTGCTCCGCGCCTGGGCCGCGCGGATCTGATATGCGATCTTGTTTCCAGCGGCTCGACGCTCGCGGCGAACCACCTGCGCCGCGCGCAAACCGTGTTCGAGAGCCAGGCCGCCCTCATCGGCACGCCGATGCCGATTGCGGCGGCAAAGCAGCAGTGGATCCGGCGCTTGCTGATGCGAATCGACGGCGTGGAACAGGTCAAAGGCAGCAAGTACATCATGCTGCACGCGCCCCGCTCCGCTCTTGCATCCATCGCGAAGCTGCTGCCCGGCAGCGAAGCGCCCACCGTCATTCCCTTGGAAGGCTTGGGAGACCGGGTGGCCGTGCATGCGGTATGCCGCGAAAACGTATTTTGGGAGACCCTGGAGGACTTGAAGGGCGCGGGCGCGACCTCGGTGCTGGTTTTGCCGGTCGAGAAGATGCTGGCGTAGCCGCGGACAATCGTGCGAATCCTCGAGTGGAAATCCCTGTCGGCCTGCGAGCGCAGCGCGGCGCTGCAGCGCCCGGCGCAGCGCGATGCCGCAAGCGTCGTCGCGTCGGCGCGCGAGATCATCGATCGGGTGCGCCGTGATGGGGACGCGGCGCTGCGCGAGCTCAGCGAGCAGTTCGATGCGGTTAGGCCGGAAGTGCTGCAGGTGAGTGCACGAGAATTCGAGCTTGCCGACCGCAGACTTGGCGCCGCTCAGCACGCGGCGATCGAGCAGGCAATCGGCGGCATCAGCCGCTTCCACTCGGCGCAAGCGCCTGCGCCGGTGCGCGTCGAGACATTCCCGGGCGTGGTATGCGAGCGCATCAGCGTACCGATTCGCGCCGCGGGACTGTATGTTCCGGCCGGCTCGGCGCCGCTGCCCTCCACCGCCTTGATGCTCGCCGTGCCTGCGACCCTGTCCGGATGTCCAATTCGCATCATGTGCACCCCGCCCAACCGTGACGGTGCCGCGCATCCGGCGGTTCTGGTCGCGGCGCGCAAGGCCGGAGTCGAGCAGGTCTTCAAGGTTGGCGGCGCCCAGGCGATCGCCGCGATGGCCTACGGCACCGCGACCATTCCCAAGTGCGATAAAATCTATGGCCCGGGAAACGCCTATGTGACCGCGGCGAAAATGCTGGTGGCGCAGGACGCCGCGGGCGCCGCGCAGGATCTGCCCGCGGGACCCAGCGAGATCATGATCATCGCCGACGATGATGCACGCGCCGAGTTCGTCGCCGCCGACCTGTTGGCGCAGGCGGAGCACGGCATCGACGCACAGGCGCTGCTCTTGACGACGCATCGGCCGCTGGCGTATGCGGTGCACGAGGCGGTGCTGCGTCAGTGCGCGCGGCTGTCGCGTGCGGACATTTTGGCGCAGTCGGTCCGCAGCATGCGGCTCATCGTGGTCGAATCGCTGCAATCGGCACTGGAAATCGCGGACCTGTATGCCCCGGAGCACCTGATCCTGGAGGTTCGCGAGCCACGCGCCTGCGTTTCGCGCATCCGTAGCGCCGGGGCGGTCTTTCTGGGCCACTGGTCGCCGGAATCCGCGGGCGACTATTGCAGTGGACCCAACCACACCCTGCCCACCTATGGCTTTGCGCGCGCTCACAGCGGCCTGTCGCTGGAGGATTTTCAACGCCGCATCAGCATTCAGGAACTTACGCCGGCGGGACTCAAGACGCTGGCGCCGATCACCGAGATCCTCGCCGGCCTCGAAGGCCTCGACGCACACGCGGCGGCGGTGACCATCCGCATGGAGGCGCTCAATTGAACGCGGTGAACTCGCTTGCGCGCCCGGAAATTCGCTCTCTGCAACCGTACGCACATGCCGCCTGGCTGCCATCCCTGACCCGTCTGCATGCGAACGAGGCGCCGTGGCGACCGGCGGGCGACAGCACGCTGGCGGGCCTCAATCGCTATCCCGAGCCGCAGCCCAAGCTGCTGGTTGCGCGCCTGGCCGCGCTGTACGGCGTCGCGCCGGAGCAGCTGCTGCTCACCCGCGGCGCCGACGAGGCCATCGATGTGCTGTCGCGGGTCTACCTGCGCGCCGGCACCGACGCCATCATGCAATGCGGCCCGACATTCGGCATGTACCAGGTGGCGGCGCGCATTCAAGGCGCCGAGGTCATGGAGCTTGCGCTGAATCGGAACGCCGGCTGGGGCATCGATCCGCAGCAGCTGCTCGCCGCCTGGCAGCCCGGCGTCAAGCTGGTCTATTTGTGCTCGCCCAACAACCCGACCGCCAATCTCCTGGACCCGGCGGCACTCGAGCAGCTGTGCGCGGCGCTCGACGGCAAGGCCATCGTGGTGATCGACGAGGCGTACATCGAGTGGTCGTCCTCGCCCAGCCTGACGCGCTGGTTGCGGCGCTTCGAGACGCTCGCCATATTGAGGACGATGTCAAAAGCGCATGCGCTGGCGGGCGCACGGCTCGGGGCGCTGCTGGCCTCGCCCGACTTGATCAAATTGGCCGCACGGGTCATCCCACCGTACGCGCTGGCGCAGCCCGCCGTCGAAGCCGCCCTGCGCGCATTGGAACCTGCGCAACTGGCCGCCTCGCAGGCGCGCTTGCAGGCGTTGCTCGAGGAGAAACACTATCTGCGCCGTCGCCTGATGGAATCCCCGCTGGTCGCCAGGGTTTGGGCCAGCGACACCAATTTTCTGTTGGTCGATTGCCATGACGCGGACCAATTCATGAAAAACAGCATTGCCGGCGGCCTGATCGTGCGCGATTTGCGCGGCCACCCTGCGCTGCCCGATTCACTGCGCATCTCGGTGGGCACCCGCGCGGAAAACGACGCCCTGCTCGACAGCGTTGCCCGGCCATGAACGCAAGACGGGTTCTTTTCCTCGATCGCGACGGCACCCTGAACCAAGAAGCGGCCGACGAGCAGGTCGACAGCCTGGCCAAAGTCCGCCTCATGCCCGGCGTCATTCCCGCACTGCTGCAATTGCGGCGCGCCGGATTTGATTTTGTCATGGTCACAAACCAGGACGGCTTGGGGACGGCGCGTTTTCCAAGCGAGACTTTCCAGGCTGTACAGCAGTTTATTTTGGAGCTGTTCAGCTCTCAGGGCATCGAGTTCGAAGCGATTTTCATCTGCCCGCACTTCAAGCACGAAGACTGCGGCTGCCGCAAACCGAAGCTCGGCATGCTGCGGGAATATCTCGCCGCGAATGAACTCGACAGGCCGCATTGCTTCATGATCGGCGATCGCGTTACCGACATGGAGTTTGCCGCCAACCTGGGAATTCCAGGGCTGCGAATCTCATTGAACGGCGCTGCCGAAGAAACCTGGCCGGTCATCGCTGCACGGCTTGCCGCCGGCGCGCGGCGCGGACATGTCCATCGCGCGACGCGCGAGACGGATGTTCTGGTGGATGTTGATTTGTCGCGCGAGGACCCGGGCAGCATCGCCACCGGCCTGGGATTTTTCGATCACATGCTCGAACAGATCGCCAAGCACGGCGGATTCTGCCTCAACCTGCGCTGCAGCGGCGATTTGCGCATCGATGAGCACCACAGCGTCGAGGACTGCGCACTTGCCCTGGGGGCTGCGCTGCGTCAGGCGCTGGGGGATAAGCGCGGCATCGCACGCTACGGCTTCCTGCTGCCGATGGATGAGGCCCAGGCGCAGGTTGCCCTGGACTTGAGCGGCCGACCCTATTTTCAGTGGGAGGGTAGATTCAATCGCGAACGCGTCGGCGAGCTGCCCACGGAACTGGTGCCGCATTTTTTCAGATCGCTGGCTGAATCCCTGGGCGCCGCGCTGCATCTCAAGGTAAGCGGCGACAACGCGCACCATATGATCGAGTCCTGCTTCAAGGGTGTCGGCCGCTGCCTGCGCCAGGCGATCCGGCTCGAGGGCACGGACATCCCCAGCAGCAAGGGGACGCTTTGAGCGCCGGCGAAGTGGTGATCATCCCGAGCGGCGGCGCCAATATCGCCTCTTTGCAGTATGCATTGCTGCGGCTTGGCATCAGTTCGGCGGTGTCGGCGAATGCGCGCAAAATTCGCGCGGCGAGCCACGTCATCCTGCCGGGCGTGGGCGCGGCGGCCGACGCGATGGCGCGCCTGAGGCAGAAGAACCTGGACTCGTTGTTGGCCGCGCTCGAGCAACCGGTTCTCGGGATCTGCCTCGGCATGCAGCTGCTGTTCGAGTCTTCCGAGGAGGGCCAGGTGCGCTGTCTTGGCGTCATTCCCGGCCGCGCGATGCGCTTCCCCGGCTATGCAGGCCTGTCCGTGCCGCACATGGGTTGGAATGGGCTCAATGTCGAACGGGAAAGCGGGCTGCTCGAGGGCATCCGCCAGGACGACTACGTTTACTTCGCGCATAGCTACGCCTTGAACTTGAGCGCGGCGACCATCGCGAGCAGCGTCTACGGTCAATCGTTCAGCGCCTGCGTGCAGTGGCGCAACTTCTACGGCGTTCAATTCCATCCGGAGCGTTCCGCCGCGGTCGGCGCACGGTTGTTGCGGAATTTCCTCACGCTCGGGTCATAGCACGAGAATGCAACTGATCCCTGCCATCGATCTCAAAGCCGGCCGCTGCGTGCGATTGCTGCGGGGCGATTTTGAGGCGGAGACGCGCTATCCACACGACCCCGGCGCCTTGCTCGCCAAGTACCGGGCATTCGGCGCACAGTGGCTGCACATTGTCGACCTCGACGGCGCGCGCGATGTTGCGCCCGACAACCGGCCGATCATCATGGACCTTGCCGCGCAAAAGTCCGTCAACCTGCAGGTGGGAGGCGGCCTGCGCAACACCGCCGCGCTGGCGCAGGTGTTCGATGCAGGCGTCGCGCGCGCGGTGATCGGCAGTGCGGCGCTCACCCAGGTGGAACAAGTCCAGTCCTGGCTCGAACACTTTGGCCGGCAGCGTCTTACCCTGGCCTTCGATGTGTCCGTGGACCAGGACGGGGTGCCGCGGGTGAGAAGCCATGGATGGCAGCGTCAATCGCAGCAATCGTTGTGGGACGCGTTGCACAAATACGCGGCAGCGCCGCCGCGGCATGTGCTCTGCACCGATATCGACCGCGATGGCACGTTGAGTGGCCCCAATATCGAACTGTACCGCGAAGCCGTGCGCCGCTATCCGCGGATCGAGTGGCAGGCCTCCGGCGGCATTCGCAGCGCAGAGGATTTGCGTGCGCTGACGGAAGCCGGCGCCGCTGCCGCGATCAGCGGCAAGGCGCTGCTCGAAAACCTGATCCCAATCGAGGAATTGCCAGCATTCTTGCCAAACGCATAATTCCGTGCCTCGATGTGCGCGACGGCCAGGTCGTCAAAGGAGTGCGCTTCCGCGATCATCGAATCGTCGGCGGTATTTTGGAACTTGCAGCCCGCTATCGGGACGAAGGAGCTGACGAGCTGGTGTTTTACGATATTTCGGCGAGTCCCGAGGGGCGTACTTTGGACCGGAACTGGATTGCGCGCGTGGCGCGCACGTTGGACATCCCGTTCTGCGTCGCGGGCGGCATCCGCTCGGTAAGCGACGCGGAGGCGGCACTGGCGGCCGGCGCGGAAAAGATCTCGGTCAATTCGCCCGCGCTCGAGGATCCCGAACTCATCAACGCCCTGAGCGAACGATTTGGCGCACAATGCGTGGTCGTGGGCATCGACAGTCAGACAGTCGACGGCGAATACCGCGTGCAGCAATTCACCGGCGATGTTTCCCGCACCCGCGATACGGCCCGCGGTACGCTCGAATGGGTGGTCGAAGCCCAGCGGCGCGGCGCGGGCGAAATCGTGCTCAACTGCATGGCCAGCGACGGCATGCGCCGGGGCTATGACATTGCGCAACTGCGGTCGGTGCGCGAACGCTGCCGGGTGCCGCTGGTTGCCTCGGGCGGCGCCGGCGCTGCCCTGCACTTTGCGGAGGTGTTCCGTTCAGCGCACGTCGATGCCGCGCTGGCCGCCAGTGTGTTCCACTCCGGGGAGATCCGCATTCCGGACCTGCGGCGCGAATTGCGCCGCCAGGGCATCGAGGTACGACCTTGAAATTGCCCGCGCTCGACTGGGAAAAAATGCATGGGCTCATTCCAGCCGTGGTCCAAGACGCCTGCAGCGGTGCGGTGTTGATGCTGGGGTATATGAATCGCGAAGCACTTGCCGCCACCGAAGCCGCCGGGCGGGTCACATTTTGGAGCCGCAGCAAGGGGCGGTTGTGGACCAAGGGCGAAACATCGGGCCACTACCTCGAGGTCCGCCATATTTGCGCCGATTGCGACCGTGACACTCTGCTGATCCTGGCGCAAACCACGGGTCCCGCCTGCCATCTGGGGACGGCGAGCTGCTGGGGCGAGGACGCACCGCGTTCGATGGCGCAGCGCCTGGAGTTTCTGAGCAGGCTCGAGCAGATCGTCGCGCAGCGCATCGCCGACCCGCCGGTCGGCAGCTATACGGCAAAATTGGTCGACCAGGGCTTGACCCGGATTGCGCAGAAAGTCGGCGAAGAAGGCGTCGAGCTGGCGTTGGCGGCGGTCGCGCAGTCGGATGAAGCGATCATCGGCGAAGCCGCGGACCTGCTGTATCACACCGCGCTGCTGCTCAAGGTCAAGGGATTGTCGCTGGCGCAGGTCGTCGACGAACTCGAATCGCGCCATGCCGGGCGCTCAGTGGCTTAAGTTGCAGCCCGATAATTGCGCCGCAACGCATAGCAGGCGATTCCCATCCAGACCACATTGAGCGCCACCGACGGCCAGGCGTTGTTGTAGACGCAATTGACGATGAAACCAGCCGCTCCCACGATGTTCATCAACTGGTAGATCCATGAGCGCGGCTGGATTTTGCCGAAGGAAAGCAGGCTGTAGGCGCCGAGGATCAGCAGCGCGGCGGTCCATCCGGCAATCGAAACGAATGTCCCGAGCTTCACGGCCTCACGCCGGCGCCACCACGGGCGTGGGGGCCAGACGCAGCCTGAACTCGCGGCGCACCAGCCATAGGCTGAACACCGCTTGCAGCGCGACGCTCGCCACCGAGACGTACCACACCTGGATCATCGCAAAATTCGGCTGGGTCGACATCCACAGCACCGGCAGGACGAAACTGAGCAGCCGGCTTGCGGAGCTGACCACCGCCGGTACGGTGTTGCCAAGGCCTTGAAACACCGCCGAGCACGTGAACACGAACCCGGAAGCGAGGAAGTTCCAGGAAATCACCTGCAGATACTGGGTGCCGACCGCCAGCGCGACCGGATCCTTGGTAAATCCGCGGATGACCAGGGGAGAGCCCCACTGGCAGAACAGGGTCATGACCACCATGATGCAGCTGCCGATCAGCGCGCACAGCGCGAAGGTCTCGCGCACCCGAAGAAACTTGCCCGCGGCAAAGTTCTGGCCGACGATCGGTGCCGCCGCAAAGGCGACGGCCATGGCCGGCAGGAACATGCTCTGCATGATGCGCATGCCAATTCCAAAACCGGCCTGAGCGTCGGCACCGAAGGGCCGCAAAACCCAATACAGAACCGCCATGAGCAGGAACATGAGCAGGAATTCACCGCCCGCGGGCAATCCGACACGCAGCAGCCGGCGCCAGACGGCCAATTGCGGGCGCCATTGGGCCCGCACGAATCCCACATACTTCTCCAGCCGATGGAAATAAAGCGCCAGCATCACCACGCCCGCGGCAAGTGAAAGAGAGCTTGCCAGTCCCGCGCCCGCCACACCCATCGGGTGGCCGGTTCCCCAGCCTGCGATCAATATCGGCGCCAAAATGGCATTCAAAATGACGGTCAGCACCTGCACCAGCATGGTCGGTTGCACGATCCCGGTGCCGCGCAGCGCCGATCCCATGGACACCACCGCGAACTGCAGGGCCAGGCTGGGCAGGAACCAGTGCAGATATTGGACGCCCGCCGCGACTGTCGCCGCACTGGCGCCGAGTGTTTGCACATAGTAGGGTCCGCCGACAAATCCCAGCAGCAATGTGAGCCCGGCGCAGCCGGCGGCGAGCGCCAGGCTTTGATTGAACACCAGATTCGCGTCGGCCTGGTCCTTGCGGCCGGCCGCATGCGAGATCAGCGTGACCGTCCCCACGCCGAGCACCTGGGTGATGGCAAACACCACGAACATGACATTGCCGGCGGCGCCGACTCCAGCAATCGCGGCATCGCCCAAGCCCGCGACGAAATAAAGATCGATGAGAAAGTAGAGGGTCTGGAACAGCATGCCTGCCGCGATCGGCAGCGCCATCTGCAAAATGTTCTTTGCGATCGAACTGTCGGTCAAGTCCTTCATCCTGCCATTGTGCCATAGCCGCGCCACTTACTAGAACGCATGTCTAAATGCTAGGCTGCGCCGATGACGGTACTTCCCACCTTCGATATGCTGCTGTTCGGCGGCACCGGCGATCTGGTGACGCGCAAACTTTTGCCCGCGCTGTATCGGCGTTTTGCCGCCGGCCAGCTGTCCGCGGAGACACGCATATTCGGCGTGGCGCGATCGTCCCTGTCGCCCGCTGCCTACGCGGCGCAGGCTGAGGCGGCGTGCCGGGAATTTCTCGGCAAGGAATTCGATGCGCAGCAATGGCAGCGCTTCGCAGCCTTGCTGAGCTACCTCAAAATCGATGCCGGTTCCGAAGCCGACTACGCCGCGCTGGCGCCGATATTCAAGGGCCGGGACACGGTGATACGGGTGTTCTTTTTCTCCACGGCATCGAATCTGTTCTCCGCAATCTGCCAGAACCTGGCGAAAGCGCATGCGGTCACGCCGCTCTCGCGCGTGGTGCTCGAGAAGCCCCTGGGCCATGACTCGGCGTCGGCGAACCTCATCAACGAGCAGGTCGGCGCCGTGTTCGCCGAGAATCAGATTTATCGGATCGATCACTATCTCGGCAAGGAGGCCGTGCAGAATCTGATGGCACTGCGCTTCGGCAATGCGTTGTTCGAGCCGCTCTGGCGGCGCGGATTGATCAAGCACGTGCAGATCACCGTCGCCGAGGAACTGGGCGTTGAGCGGCGCGGCAACTTCTATGACAAGACCGGTGCGATGCGCGACATGGTGCAGAACCATCTGCTCCAGCTGCTGTGCATCATGGCCATGGAGCCCCCGGCCAGCAGCGCTCCCGATGCCGTGCGCGACGAGAAATTGAAGGTTTTGCGGGCATTGCGAGCGCTCCGCGATCGGGATGTGCTCACCAAATCAGTGCGCGGGCAATACAAGGCCGGTGCGGTTCGGGGCGTGCCGGTGCCGGGCTACCTGGATGAGGCGGATATCGCGCCGGACAGCAGCACCGAAACATTCGTGGCGCTGAAGGTCGACATCGACACCTGGCGCTGGGCGGGAGTGCCGTTTTACCTGCGCACCGGCAAGCGCCTGCAGGACCGGCTCACGGAATTGGTGGTCACCTTCGACGAGGTCCCGCTGCCGATTTTCGAGATGCCGAGCAGCACCCGGACGGCCAACAAGCTGGTGATACGCCTGCAGCCCGATGAAAGCATCACCATGACGATTCTGGCGAAAAACCCCGGCGAAGGCATGCGCCTGAAGCCGGTGAGCCTGGCGCTCGATCTCGGAGAAACCTTCAAGACGCGCAGTCTCGATGCCTACGAGCGCTTGCTCATGGATACCGTGAAGGGCAATCTCACCCTGTTCATGCGCCGGGATGAGCTCGACGCGGCCTGGGCTTGGATCGATCCCATTCGCGAAGGTTGGGAGCGCCACGACGAGCGGCCGAAACAGTACATTGCCGGCACATGGGGACCCGCCTCCTCCAGCGCCATGCTCAGCCGCGACGGATTTGCCTGGCATGGCGAGCTCTGATCCTGCAGTCGCGAAGTTTGCCGACGGCGAAGCGCTGTCGCGCTCGTTGAGCGGCCGGCTGGCCGCGGACCTCGATGCCGCCATCGCCGCGCGCGGGCTTGCCAGTTTGGTGGTCTCCGGCGGAAAGTCCCCGCTGCGGTTGTTCGAACTGCTGCGCGCTGCGAATCTGGACTGGAGCCGGGTGTGCATCGCGCTCGCGGATGAGCGCTGGGTCGATGCCAACGACCCCGGCAGCAACGAAAAGCTGGTGCGCGACGTGCTGCTGCAGGAATCCGCCGGCGCAGCCCGCTTCATGGGCTTGAAGAACAAGGCTCCCACACCCGAGCTGGGCGCCGTCTCGGCTTGGGAAACCTTCGCACGGGTACCCCGTCCGTTCGATGCCGTGGTGCTTGGGATGGGCGATGACGGCCATACCGCGTCGCTGTTTCCGCGCTCGCCGAATCTGGCGAGCGCGCTGAATCCGGCGGCGGTCGCGGGCTGCGTCGGCATGTGGTCGCCGGTCGCTCCGCATCCGCGGCTGAGTTTGAATTTGAGCGCGCTGCTCGACTCCCGGCGCATCGTGTTGCTCATCAGCGGCGCGGACAAATGGCGCACCTACACCGCCGCCGGCGCCGAAGGGCCTGCGGAGGACATGCCGGTCCGGGCCGTGCTGCGGCAACGGCGCACGCCGGTCGAGGTGATGTGGTCGCCTTAGGAGCCTATCTGAGGCAGCAGAAAGCGCATCGTGCGGCGCAAGGGTTCGGCCGCACCCCATAGCAGCTGGTCGCCGACGGTGAACGCGGACAGGAATTCGCCGCCCATGGAAAGCTTGCGCAGCCGTCCGATGGGAATCTGCAGTGTTCCGCTCACCGCGGCGGGCGAGAGCGCGCGAATCGAGGCTTGCTTGTTGTTCGGCACGATGCGCACCCAGGGATTGCCGCCGGCGAGGAGTTGCTCCACCTCCGCAAGCGGCAATTCGCGCTTCAGCTTGATGGTCAAAGCCTGGGAGTGGCTGCGCATCGCGCTCACCCGGACGCAGATGCCCTCTATGGGCACGGGCTGCGCTTCAGATCCCAGAATCTTGTTGGCTTCGGCCGCGGCCTTCCATTCCTCGCGGCTTTGCCCATTACCCAAGTCCTTGTCGATCCACGGAATCAGACTCCCCGCCAGGGGAACCTCGAAATGCGCTCGGGGATATTCCGCACCGGCCAACGCACCGCTCACGTTCCTGTCGATGTCGAGGATGCCGGAGGCCGGGTTTGCCAGGAGCGCCGACACCGATTGGTGCAGCACGCCCATCTGGGCCAGCATTTCGCGCATGTTTTGCGCGCCGGCCCCGGAGGCTGATTGATAGGTCATGGCGGTGACCCAGTCGACCACGCCCGCACGCAACAAGCCGGCGAGCGCCATCAGCATGAGCGACACCGTGCAGTTGCCGCCGATGTAATCCTTGATGCCCTGCTCGCGCGCGGCTTGCATCACCGCCAGATTCACCGGGTCGAGCACGATCACCGCATTTTTTTCCATGCGCAGCGCGGAGGCTGCGTCGATCCAGAATCCCTGCCAGCCCGCGGCGCGCAATCGCGGATGAATGGCGTGGGTGTAATCGCCGCCCTGTGTGCTGATGAGCATCGGAAGCTTGGCGAGTTCCGCGAGGTCATTGGCGTCGTGCACCCTGGCCGCCGATGAACCGACCAGGGGCCCGGCAGAACCGGCTTGCGAGGTGCTGAAGAATGTCGGCTCGATGAGCTCGAAATCGCGCTCCTCGCGCATCCGCTCGAGCAGCACCGACCCGACCATCCCGCGCCAACCAATGATGCCGACCCGTTTCATCATTGAATAGTAAACTCTCGCGCCGGCGGGCGCCGGTTATAGTTCGAAGACATCGCATATCCGTAGGCCCCGCAGTTGGCAATGAGAATTACGTCACCTTCGCGGCTGTCGGGCAGCCAGCGGTCGGCGCCCAGTTGATCGGCGCTTTCGCAGATCGGACCGACCACATTGACGCGATGGCTCATCGGTTCCTCGAGGCGCGTCAGGTTGCGGATGTCATGGTGCGCGCCGTAGAGCGCGGGCCTGATCAGGGAATTCATGCCGGTCGCAATACCCACATAGTGCACCTCGCCCTTGCCCTTGAGCTGGGTTACCACCGCAACCAGTACGCCGGCCTTCGCCACCAGGAATCGCCCTGGTTCCATCCAGAACTCGAGGCGCGGAAATTGCCGCGCCAATTCCGCGATGCCGCGTTCGAGCAAGCCCAGATCTATTTCGCCGTGGCCGGTCTGGTCGGGCACCCCGATACCGCCCCCCAAATCCACGATGGCGACATGCGGAAATCTCCCGGCAAGGCCTGCCAGCAATGCGCCGGTCTCGGTCCAATTCGCCACATCGAACACTCCGCTTCCGGTATGCGCATGCAGACCCGTGATTCGCGCTCCCGCCGTCTGCGACAACGCAACCACCTCATCCACCTCGCTCAGCGGAATGCCGAATTTCGTATGCACGCCGGCGGTGCGCACGTGGTTGTGGTGGCCGCGCCCAAATCCGGGATCGATGCGCAGGAATAAATCACTGCCGCGAAACACCTCGGGCCACGCCTTCAACGGATAGAGATTGTCCAGCGTCACGCGCACGCCCCTGGCGATGCCGAATTCATATTCGGCGCGCGGCCCGAAATTCGGCGTGAACAGAACCCGCTGCGGATCGAGTCCCGGCACCTCGGCGAACGCGTGTTCGAGCTCGCCGCGCGAGACGCATTCCAGAGTCAGACCGGCCGCATATATCCTGCGCAACATCTGCGGATGCCAGTTCGCCTTCATGGCATAAGCCCAGCGTTTGACCGACCCGACCGAGAGCACTGCGGCGATCGATGCGTCGAGCGCCTCCAGGTCATAGACGTAGGCGGCCGATTCGCGCCGCGCGATGTCGAGCAGCATGGCGCGCTTGCGCGGCTGCTCCCACCAGTGCGCAACGCGCGTCTCGGCGCTCTGCTCGGCGAATAACTGGGTCCAGGTCGGTCCGAGAACCTTGTCCGAACCGATGCTCTGAATGAGCCGTTCGTGCAGTTGCTGTACCAGCCGGTCGCCCTGGGATTCATCGATGACGAATGTAAAGTTCAAATCATTGGCAGCCTGCGTCACCAGGTAGATTTTCTGGTCTTGAAACAGTTCGAACGCCGCTCCGAGTTCATGCAGGATGCCGCGGATGTTCTGGCCGAGCAGACTCAACGAGGCGCAAGGACCCAGAATCTGCACCCGGCAGATCCTGCCGAGCGCGGCGGTCAGGCGTTCGATGGCGGAGCCATCCAAGGTATTGGCGCTGGGATCCAGGGAGACGGTAACGTTGGTTTCCGAGGTGGACACCAGGTCGACCGACAGCCCGTTCTGCTTGAATGCCTGGAAGGCGTCCGCCAGAAACCCGACTTGATGCCACATGCCGGGGCTTTCCATGGAAACCAGCGTGATCCCCTTCTTGATCGCGATGGCTTTTACCTGCGCCGCGCTGTCGGCGACATGAGCGCTCACCACCGTGCCCTCGAGTCCGGGCGCCTGAGTCGCATACACATGCAGCGGTATCCGGTACTGGCGCACGGGAAGAATGCAGCGCGGATGCAGCACCTTGGCGCCATTGCTGGCAATTTCCTGGGCCTCATCGTAGTGCAGCGCACGCAGCAGCCGCGCCGTCGGCACGGCGCGAGGGTTGGCGCTGAACAGTCCCGGCACATCGGTCCAAATCTCCAGGCGTGCGGCGCTCAACTTGGCTGCGAAATACGCAGCGGAGGTGTCCGATCCGCCGCGCCCCAGCAGCACGGTTGCGCCGTCCGAGTTCGCGGCAATGAAGCCCTGGGTGATGATCACCCCATCGAGGGCGCGCCAGCGCGCCTGAAGATCCGAATCGGGCGTGAAATCGCAGGTGGCGGACAACAGGCTGGCTTTGTGGCTTGCATTGGCGCGTTCATCGGCGCGCAGCACGCGCCGCGCATCGATCCAGCTGACGGGAATGCCCTGCGCACTCAGGTATTGCGCGCCGAGAGAAGTTGCCAGCAATTCGCCCATCGCCATCACGCGCGCGCGCATCGCATCATCGATGCTGCCGCGCTCCGCGATTTTTGCGGCGAGATCGCAAAGCTCCCGTTCGAAGCCCTCGTATTGCGGGTTCGGGGCGATTGCCAATCGCTGCGCCAGGCTTCGGTGGACCAGCGCGACCTGTTCGAGTACCGGCGCATGCAGCCCGCGCGCCGCCGCCGCCAACAGCGCCTCCAGTCGATCGGTAATGCCCGACAAGGCTGAATGAACCACCACCGGGCGAAAGCCCTCGGCGATACGCGCCTTCAGCACCTGTGCGATGTTGTGCCAATTGACGGCGCTCGAGACACTCGTGCCGCCAAATTTGAGCACGAGCCAGGATTGGCTATTCAAAACGACGATTCAATCGTCCTCGAAAATCTCGCGCAGTTCCTTTTCCAACTGACGCTCCGCCAGTACATCCTCGACCCGGCTCCACGCCGCCTTGCCGCGCTTGCCCGCCGCCACGGCTTTTGGACGCCGTTCGGTGCGCTCAATGAGGGGATCGAAGTCGTGAGCCTCTTCGGCTTCGCCGAGAAACTCATCGTCGATATCGAAATGTTCGTCTTCGCGTTCGCTCATTTTTCGAGAAAAGCCCTTGAAATCAATAGGATCGATAAGCTCAGGTTCGTGAAGCTGCGCACTATAGCCGATTCTGCCCGGCATTCAACTAGCGCGGCAAGATTCGTTCAAACTTCGACCCGCGCGCCGGCGCGAGGTTTTCGGCATCGATAAATCAACTTTTTTATCTTTTTATATCAAATAGTTATAGTTCATTTCTCATATTTCAGTTTCGATCGCAGCGGCTGGCGGCCGCTAGCCCACCGCAGTCTATATATAAGGGAGCGCACCAGAAAAGCAACGCCTCCCCCTTCCGGGCACCGGCGCGCCTGGCGCAAGATCGCCCCCGTGGAGCACGGTTCCCGCACGCACGCGATCTTCAATCAAACCCCACCGTTGGTGGACTACAACCTTTTTCTCGCCGATGCGGCTCTGCAGGAGGCCGTTCAGCGTGAGGGTGCCGCCGGCGCGCTGACGGAACTGACGGCGGTCGGCGAGGAACTGGGAAGAGCTGCCCTGTCCGAGCATGCCAGGCTGGTCAATCGCTTCACCCCGGTGCTGCACAACTTCAATGCCTGCGGCGAACGCATCGACTCGATCGAATTCCATCCCTCATGGCATGAATTGATGCGGGGCATCGCCGCGCGCGGCTACCACAGCAGCCCGTGGTCGCCCGATGCAGAGCCCGGCGCGCATGCAGCGCGCGCCGCCGGCTATCTGATGCAGGCACAGATCGAGAGCGGCACGCTTTGTCCCACGACCATGACCTATGGAGCCGTCGCCGCCTTGCGCCGCGATGCGGCGCTGGCCCGCGAGTGGGTGCCGCGCCTGCTGGTGCGCGAATACGACTCCCGCGACCTGCCCCTGGAACGAAAGCGCGGCGGCCTGATCGGCATGGGCATGACGGAAAAACAGGGCGGCTCCGATGTGCGGGCCAATACCTCGCGCGCGGTCCGCAGCTCCGACGGCTCATATCGCATTACCGGCCACAAGTGGTTTTTCTCGGCGCCGCAATGCGACGCCCACCTGGTGCTCGCGCAAACCGATGCGGGCCTGTCCTGCTTCTTCATGCCGCGCCGCCTGCCCGACGGCACGCTCAACGGCATTTACATCCAACGGCTCAAGGACAAGCTCGGCAATCGCTCCAATGCCTCCTCGGAGGTCGAGTTTCTCGACGCCTGGGCCCTGCTGCTCGGCGAGGAAGGGCGCGGCGTTCCCACCATTTTGGAAATGGGGACCTATACCCGCCTCGACTGCTGCACGGGCAGCGCCGGCCTGATGCGCCAGGCGCTCGTGCAGGCCCTGCATCATGCCCATCACCGCAAAGCCTTCGGATCGCGCCTGATCGATCAGCCGCTGATGCGCAGCGTGCTCGCCGATCTGGCGCTGGAATCGGAAGCGGCCGGCGCCCTGAGCCTGCGCCTGGCGCGCGCGTTCGACAGCGAACTGCCGAGCGAAATTGCGCTGCGACGCGCGCTCACTTCCGCCGCCAAATTCTGGGTATGCAAGCGCGGTTGCGAGCTGGCCACTGAGGCGATGGAAGTGCTCGGCGGCAATGGCTACACCGAAGAGCTGCCGCTTGCGCGCATCGTGCGCGAGATGCCCGTGAATTCTATTTGGGAAGGCTCCGGGAACATCATGTGTCTCGACGTGCTGCGTGCGTTCGAGCGCTCGCCTGCGGCGCGCGACGCGGTCATGGACGAGCTGTCAATTGCGCGCGGCTGCCACCGGCTTTACGACGCCGCGCTCGAGCGCTTTGCAGCCTCGAGCGGGGGCGCGCCGGGCGAGGCGCAGGCACGCCGCTTTACCCAGTCCTTTGTGGTCTTGATGCAGGCCAAATTGTTGCTGGCCGGTGCCGGAGGCGCCGCCGCGCGCGCGGTCGCGGAAGGCTTTTGCGCGACACGCTTGGGCGATGCCGGCTGGGGCGCCGTGTTCGGCGCCGCCGATGTCGCGCTCGACACCGAGGCCATCCTGGCTCGCGCCTGGAATCAGGACTGAATCCAGCCCCGCAGCCTGCCGATGACGATGGCTGTGAGGGCCCGCGCGTGATCGTCATCGTCGTTCATTCCGGCGACCAGGCTCAAGCTGCGCCCGCCCCACGCCAGGAATCGCCCGCGGTACTCGATCGCAATTTCCTCGAGCGTTTCCAAACAATCCACGGCGAATGACGGCGATGCCACGGTCAGTTCGCGAATACCGCGATCCGCCAATTGTTTGATCGTGTCGAGCGTGTAAGGCTGCAGCCATGCCACCCTGCCGAATCTCGACTGGTAGCAATGCGACCATTGCGACTCATCCAGCCCCAGGCGCTCCGCGACCAGCCGGGTCGTCGTCTCCGTTTGACGCTGGTAAGGGTCGCCCTTGGCTGCGTACGAGGCAGGGATGCCGTGGTAGGAAAAAAGCAGATGCGAGCGGGCGCCGGCCGCGCTCCAATGCTGCTGTATTTTTCGGCTCAACGCCTGGATGTAGCCGGCCTCATCGTAGTAGTCGTTGATGAAACGGATCTCGGGCGGCGTGCGCCAGCGCCGCAGCGCGCGATTCGCAGCATCGAGCACCGATCCTGTGGTCGATGTGCAATATTGCGGATAAAGCGGCAGCACCAGCAGCTTGTCGATGCCATGCCGTACGAATGACCCCATGGCGGATTCAATCCCTGGATTGCCGTAGGTCATGGCCAGCTCGACCCGTACCTGGTCTTTGAATGCCGCATGCAGCAGCGAGCCGACTTTCGCAGCGAGCCTGAGCGAGTAGACGGCCAGGGGCGAACCTTCCTCCATCCAGATCTTGCGGTAATTGCGCGCGGTGCGCAGCGGCCGCAACGGCAGCACGATCCCGTACAGCAGCGGCAGCCAGACCAGGCGGGAAGTGTCGATGACGCGGCGGTCGCTCAGGAACTCGCGCAAATAGCGCTGCACGGCGAAATACGTCGGCGCATCCGGCGTGCCCAAATTGACCATCAGCACGCCGATACGGCTCACGCTCGAGGAGTCATCGGTGGACATGGATTAAGTATACTGCCTGACGCATGTGGCCCCGCACTGGATGCCGATGATCAGCCTGAGTGCCGGCGAAAGCCAGGCGCTGAGCTTGAGCCTGAGCGTGGCCATTCGCAGCGTCCTCTTCAGCCTGCCGTTCGCAATCGCACTGGCATGGGTGCTGACCCGCAAGCAATTCACCGGGCGCTCGATGCTCGATGCGCTCGTGCACCTGCCCCTGGTGCTGCCGCCGGTCGTGGTGGGATATCTGCTGCTGCTGCTGTTCGGCACACGCGGGCCCATCGGCGGCTGGCTCGAACGAGTCTTCGGAATCGAGCTCATCTTTACGCGGGACGGTGCGGCGTTGGCGACGGCGGTGATGTCCTTTCCGCTCATGGTGCGTGCCATGCGCATCTCGCTGGAAAACATCGATCGCGGACTGGAAGATGCGGCGCGGACGCTGGGAGCGGGCGGCATCGATCGCTTCGCCACGATCACCCTGCCGCTCATGCTGCCAGGTGTGTTGGCAGGCGCGATCACGGCATTTTCCGCCGCGCTCGGTGAATTCGGCGCGGTCATTACCTTCGTTTCGAACATTCCGGGCGAGACGCGCACGCTGCCGCTGGCGCTGTACAGCGCGCTGCAGACGCCCAACGGGGATCGCGAGGCTGCGCGTTTGGCGCTCATTTCCTGCGTCCTGGGATTCTCCGGGCTGCTGCTGTCCGAGTGGTTTGCGCGGCGCGTGCGGCGCATGCTGGGACGCAGGGAGCCTGTCTAGTGCTGCGAGTCGTTGCACGCATGCGCCGTGGCGGTTTCGCGTTGGACGCCGGTTTCGAACTGCCGACCCCGGGCGTGGTTGCCCTGTTCGGCCGTTCGGGCTGCGGCAAGACCACGCTGGTGAATGTGATTGCCGGTTTGCTCGGCCCTGAGCATGGCCGGGTGGCGCTCGGCGACAGGCTTTTGCTCGATACCGATCGGGGCATCGACATCCCGCCCGAAAGACGCCGCATCGGCTATGTATTCCAGGATGCACGGCTGTTTCCGCATCTGCGCGTGGCGGCAAACCTGCGCTACGCGCAGCGGCGCGCCGCGGCGGCACCGTTCGTAACACGGGATCAGGTGGCCGATCTGCTGGATCTGGGCGCGCTGATGCACCGGCGCACCCATGAACTTTCCGGCGGCGAGCGTCAGCGCGTGGCCATCGGCCGGGCACTGTTGTCGCAACCGGCATTGCTGTTGCTCGATGAGCCTCTGGCCGCGCTCGATGCTTCACGCCGCGAAGAAGTGTTGCCTTACCTCGAGACATTGCGCGACCAGCTGAAAATTCCGATGGTCTACGTCAGCCACAGCTTCGACGAGGTACTGCGCCTCGCAACGCATCTGGTGCTGATGGACTCGGGCAGGACCATCGCCCAGGGCGATCTCGGCCAGATGAGCCTGAACAGCACGCTGCGAGCCATCATTGGTGCGGATGCCGTGGGCGCCATCGTGGACGGCACCGTGCTCGGCGTGGATGCGTCGAGCGGGCTGACCCGCGTGCAGGTCGGCCGGGGCGAACTCAAGGTCCGCTGCGTGCACGTCGATCCGGGCGTCAAGCTGCGGGTGCAGTTGCTGGCGCGGGATCTGGTCGTGGCCACTCAGCCGCCTCAACACCTGAGCGTACGCAATAGCCTGAAGGGCGTGGTGACCGGCGTCGCGGAAGACGACGAGGATTCCGAGCTGATCACCATCGACATCGGCGGCACCCTCATCATGGCGAGGGTGACCAAGGCAGCCACTCATGAACTGGGTCTTGCAGCGGGGTTGCCGGTTTGGGCGCTGGTAAAAGCGGCTTCGCTGCGGCCGCACGCTATTTGATCTTCGTGCCAAGATGCAAAATGGCCACTATGTGGTCGTCTGCCTCCAATCCCACCGCCCGCTTGACCCGCGCACTGTAGGCCGCGGGTCCGGTCTTCCACATCACGCTCAATCCTAAGTCATTTGCCGCAAGCAGCAAATTCTCGACCGCCGCACCGACGGCGATCACTTGTTCGATTTCCGGCACCTTTGGAATATCTTTGCGCACCACGCAGCAGGCCACCAGAATGCTGGGTGTGCGCCTGATTTTCTCGCGTTCGAGCTCCATCTGCTCATCCGTGAAGCCGGAAATCTGATCGCGCCGGGCCTGCGCCACCGCGTTTGCGAAGTCTTCCCGCGCGGGGCCATCGACCGCCACGAAGCGCCAGGGTTTGAGACGCCCATGATCCGGCGCGCGTCCCGCAGCCTCCAACAGCCGCGTGGTCTGTTCGGGCGTGGGCCCGGGACCGAAGACCGCTTTGGCGGTCGAGCGCGAAGTGATTGCATCGAATAGTTCCATTTCAAGCCCCTGATTGACATCACGGATATAAACCTTGGCCGGCCGCTGCTTTGGGCTATGATTTGCGCCCGGGCTGCCGAAGTGCGGCAGCCTGAAATTATACCTGTACGTCTTTCAAGGAGCCTTCTAATGAACCGTATTGTTTTGGCGTCAATCGCCGCGCTGCTCGGCGCGAGCGCCTTTGCAGCGCCGGTCACCTACACACTCGATCCCAACCATACCTACCCCAGCTTCGCCGCCGACCATTTTGGCGGCTTATCGGTGTGGCGCGGCAAATTCGACAGCACTTCAGGCAGCGTCGTCTACGACAAGGTTGCGAAGTCGGGTTCCATTGAAGTCACGGTGCAAATGAACTCGATCGATTTCGGCATGCCCAAGTTGAATGAACACGCGAAGTCGGCCGAAATTTTCGACGCAGCCAAGTATCCGACGGCCACCTACTCCGGAAAATTCACCAAGTTCAACGGCGCCACGCCCACCCAGGCGGAAGGCACGCTGACCATGCATGGCGTCACCAAACCGGTGACCTTGAAGATCGATTCCTTCATGTGCAAACAAAACCCGATGAGCAAGAAGGAAGTTTGCGGCGCCGATGCGACCGCGACGTTCAATCGCGCCGATTTCGGCGTGGACTATGGCGTGAAGTATGGCTTCAAGCAGGAAGTGCAACTGCAGATCCAGGTCGAGGGCAGCCCCGCCGCCTAAAGCCCCAAAGGCACATGCAGCCGGCCCGCGGCGATCGCGGGCCGCTCTGCCATCAGCCCAGCAATCGGCGCAGCGGCTGTGCCCAATCTTCCGCTGAACCCGGAATCAACAACTGAATGGACCCTGCGCTCAAACGTACCAGCGCGCGGATGCCGAGGGTGCGAAGCGCAGCTTCATCGATTGCATTCGGATCCGCGATGCGCATGGCCAGGCGACCCGCCAAACATTCGAGCCTGCCGACGTTTTGGCGGCCGCCCAAGGCGGCCAGCATCGCAGAAGCGTCGTTGGGCGCCGCGTCCGCAGATACCTCCGCCCGCGGTGCGCGCAAGGCATCGCGGATTTCGCCGGCGACTTGATCGGCGATCGGCCCGAGGACCACCTGCAGACCGGTATTTGACGAGCGCAGCAGCCCCCGGGACCCCAAGCTTTTCAACATCGATTCATCGACCGCCCGATTATCGAGCAGTGCAAGCCGCAGTCGCGTCGTGCACGCGGCCACCTCCTTGAAGTTGCCGCCGCCCCCCAATGCCGTCACGAAGGCGGCACCGCGCGGCCGCGCCGCCAGCGGTGCGCCGGGCTGCGGGATATTTTCTTCCGCATCCCGGCCCGGGGTCGGCAGGTTCAAGCGCACGATGCAGAAACGAAACACTGCGTAGTAGAGCAGAAAATATGCAAGTCCGATCGGGATCAACAGCAGTGGGCGGCGCGCGTGGGTGAAATTGAGCAGGTAGTCGAAGAGACCCGCGGAAAAGCTGAATCCCAAGTGCACGCCGAATGCATTCATGATCACCATGGCGAGGCCGGTTGCCAGCGCGTGCAGTGCGTACAAAACGGGCGCAAGAAACATGAAAGTGAACTCAACCGGTTCCGTGACCCCGGTCAGGAACGAGGTCAGCGCGAGCGACAGCAGCAATCCAGCGACGCCGGCGCGGCGCTCGCGGCGGGCGGTGTGATACATCGCGAGACAGGCCCCCGGCAGGCCGAACATCATCACCGGAAAGAAGCCCGACATGAATGCGCCGGCGCTCGGGTCTCCTGCGAAAAAGCGGTTCAAATCGCCCGTGACGCCGTGATAGTCGCCGAGGATGAACCAGGCGAAATTATTCAGGATGTGATGCAGGCCGGTGACGATGAGAATCCGGTTCAAGACACCATACGCGAACAGGCCGATGGGTCCTGCGCCAAGGATTGCATGGCTGGCCGTGTCCATGCCGCGTTCGATGAACGGCCACGCGTAGCCGATGATGGCGGCCAATACCAAACCCGCCAGACCGCTCACAATGGGTACAAAACGCCGTCCGCCAAAGAAACTCAGATAGCTCGGGAGGCTGATGCTGCTGTACCGATTGTAGGCGACGCCGGCGATGATGCCGGAGAGCAGCCCAACGGGAATGCTCAGCTTGGAAAGCGAATCGGGCGGCGCGTGCAGCAGCGTTTCCACGGCGCGCATCGTCACGAGGTATCCGACCAGGGCGGCCAGGCCGGCCGCGCCATGATTTTCGCGTGCCAGACCGACCCCGACACCCACCGCAAACAGCAACCCCAGATTGGAAAACACGGCGTTGCCCGCCGCGGCCATCGCAGCCCAATTCAGCAGGTCCGGCTGACCCAGGCGCAGCAGCAAGCCGGCGATGGGCAGCACGGCGATGGGCAGCATCAAGGCCCGGCCGAGCTGCTGAAATCCGGAGAATCGAATTCTCATGTACTTTCCTCCCCATGCGCGTAAGTCTGCTCCACCAGGCTGCGGACGTCGGCTGCGGAACCCAAGCTCAGGCAGCGTGCTGCCAGTGCGCGGCATTCCTCGATGCGCAGCGCGCCGATCTGACGCTTGAGCGCCGGGATTGCGGCCGGCACGACCGACAGTTCGCGCACGCCCAGGCCGAGCAGAATTGGCACGGCGCTGCGGTCTGCCGCCACTCCGCCGCAGACGGCTACCAGCTTGCCCGCGGCCTCGCCGGCCATTGCCGCTGCGCCTATCAATTGCAGAACCGCGGGATGCAGCGCGTCGGTTCGGCGCGCCAGCTGAGCATGACCCCGATCCATGGCGAGCGTGTACTGCGTCAGATCGTTGCTGCCGATGGACACGAAATCGACCTCGTGCATCAGCGATGCCGCCGTCAACGCCGCCGCCGGCGTTTCGATCATCGCGCCGATTTGCAACGGCTGCTGCGGCCGGATTTCACGCATGAGCAGAGCGACCAGCGCGCGCACGGCCAGAATCTCCGATCGGTCGGTGACCATGGGAATGAGCAATCGCACGATGCCGTAGGGCTGCACGCGCAGTGCTGCGCGCAGCTGCGTGCGCATCAGCTGCGGATACGCCATGGCGGTTCGCACGCCGCGCAAGCCCAGGGCCGGATTCGGCTCATGCGGCAGCGGCATGTATTTGAGCGGCTTGTCGCCGCCGACATCCATCATGCGCAGTATCAACGGACGGCCTGCCAGAGCGTTGGCGATACTTTGGTAGGCTGCCAGTTGCTCGGACTCCGTGGGTGCCGTATCCCTGTCGATGAACAGAAACTCGGTACGCAGCAGTCCGCAGCCTTCCGCTCCCTGGTCCACGGCGGCGATCGCGTCCGCGACGCTGCCCAGGTTTGCGAACACCTCGACACGCGTGCCGTCGAGGGAGTGACACTCCTGCGCGGCAGCCAGGCGCTGTCCGAGAGCTTGGGCGCGCAGCACTTCGACCCGCGCTTCGGCTTGAATCAGGGCGTCCACGCTCGGCGCAGGGTCGAGCACGCCATGGTCGGCGTCAACGATGAGCTGCTGCCCGTCGCTGACGGTCGCAAGCGCTGTGCCCACTCCGACCAGCATGGGAAGCCCCATGGCTGCCGCCAGGATGGCGACATGCGAGGTGGCGCCGCCGCCGCCCAAGACGATGGCTGCCAATCGCTGCCGGTCGAGCGCCGTCAACTCGGAGGGCAGCAGGTCATCGGCGAGCAAAACCGCCCGCGCGGGCAGCGGCAGATGCATTGGGCGCGCCTCGCCCGTGAGCGCCAACAACACATGGCCCTCGACGTCCTTGAGATCATCGGCGCGCTCGCGCAAACGCGCATCATCGAGTGCCTGTAATGCGTCAATGGCGCGTCGAGTCGCTCCGCGCCAGGCAGAACCCGCGCTCTTGCCGGCGCCGATGAGCGCATCCGCGTCCCCGTTCAGGGTGGGATCGTCCAAAAACTCCAGATGCGCATCGATGATTTCGCGCCGCTCGGCACCGCCCGTATCGCGTACGCGCTCGAGTCTGCGCTTCACATTGGACCGCGCGCGAGCCAATTCGCCGGTCTCGTGCAGTTCGCCAAGGCCGTGCTCTTCGACCTCGATTTCGCGGCGCTCGATGCGCGTCGCCCGCCCGACGGCAAAGCCCGAAGCGGCGCACACACCGGACATCAGGCCGGGCCGAAGTTGAGGCGCTGAGGTGCGCATCGCCGGCTGCGCCGGCTCCAGCGGTACCGGCGATACAGGCGGTACCGGCGGTACCGGCGATTCCGCCGCTGCTCCATGCGCACGCTCCATGCGCAGCGCTTCCTCGAGCCCCTCCATCAGCGCCGCAACAGCCTCTGCCGCGCCGGCGCCTTGTGCGCGAATCAGCAGCTCATCGCCGCATCGCACGCCGAGTGCCATGATGCCCACCACGCTGCGAGCGTCGGATTCCCGGCCATGTGCGATCAGCATGACGGGCATGTCGAGGGCTTTGGCGCGCCGCGCGAGCAATGCAGCCGGTCGGGCATGCAAGCCCTGCTTCAGCGTGATGTTGGCACGTCGCTCGATGCGTGCGGCATCGCGCTCGATTGCCGGGGTGGGATCGGAGGACGCCGGTCCCGCGGCCCCGTTCTGCACCTCGAACAGCACCTCGAACAGCAACTCGCCCGCCGCGATCAGTCCCGGGGAGCGGCGATGCTCAAGCACGATACCGTCGGAAATCATCACGATCGGGATCATCAGGCTCTTTGCGGCGCGCGCCACGAGATCGAGATCGAAACGGATGAGTTCATCGCCGATTCGCACCCTGGATCCCGGCTTGACGCGCGCTTCAAATCCCTTTCCGGCAAGCTGCACGGTGTCAATTCCGATATGGATCAGCACATCGAAGCCCGGTGCGCCGCGGATGGTCACCGCGTGTCCACTGTCAGGCAGGGTCAGGACCTCGCCGTCGCAGGGCGCGAAGATGATCCCGGTGGTGGGGTCGATGGCGAGACCGTCCCCCAGCATGCGGCCGGCGAACACCTCATCGGGCACCTCGTCGAGGGAGGTACACCAGCCATCGCAGGGTGCCATGATTTTGCGCAAGCGCCCTACTCCCCAATCTGCGCCCAGTCGAGCGCCCACAAAGGATCGAGGTGTGGGCGGGCAAAGCGCAGGCACAGATCGTGCCTGCCCGTCAGCGCGGGCAGTTTTGCTGCGGGCAAAATGCTGACACCGGGCCGCCCCGCGGCGGCGGCCAGCGGCAATGCCGCGACGGCGGGCGTCTCACACCCATCGACATGGACTTCGAGCTCGCCCGCCGGCGTTCGCGAGTCGCCGATGCGGATATGGGCCGTGTCCGCGCCGAGTTCGTAGTTGAAAGGCAATGGCGCCACGGCCGCGCTGAACTGCGGGCCGCGGGTGAGATCCACGGCGCGATCGATCCAGCATGGGTTCATGATGTCGACGGCCAGCGGCGCGGCATCCCGCCGTGCGCGGTCCGGTTCGAGCAACAAACCGACGCCGTTGCCGCAGGGTTCAAGCTCGGTGCTGAACCGCCTGGACCCGGAGTGCTCATCCAGACGCACGCGCCAGGTGCGCGAGGCCTGCTGCGATCCCAGAAAGGTCGCGGCGCTGATTTCCGCTCCAGCCTCAAGCTCGAGCGGCTGCGCATAATGCGCCGAATCTGCGCGCGGCTCGCGGCCATCGAGCGTGTAGTGGATCTGCGTGCCCAGCGCCGCCTGATCGAGTTCAGCCAGGTTGCCCAGCGTCACGCGGATCCCGTGCTCACCACCGGCGAATTCATGCCGGATGCCGAAGGCACTGTCCGCATAGTCAAGGCCATATACCCGATAGCGCACGAACATCGGCAGCAAGCGCTCGAGAAAATCCGGCCAGTTTCGCGGCGCCGACGACCATGCCACTTCCGCCAGCGCGGCCGCGCGCGGCAGCGCCATCCACTCGATCCGCGCCTCGCTTTGAATGTGTTCTGTCCATAATTGCGCTTCGATGCCGAGCACGTGGCGCTGTTGCGCCGGCGAAAGACCTGGGTCAGCGGGTTCGAAGTCATACACATTCTTCAGGGAGATGATCGCGAGCCGCCCGGGTGGCTCATCCGGCAAGGCACTTTGCCGATGGTCGAGGTACAGCGTCGGGTCGGGCGCGAGAACGGTATCGTTGCCTTTGATTGCGGCTGCGTGCGCCCCGGATGTGCCATGCCAGGACATGATGACGGCATCCGATCCCAAGCCGGGCTGCAGGATCTCGTCCCAACCGACAGCGCGCCTGCCCTTGGCGGACAAATAGCGGCTGAGCGTCTGGGTGAAATAAGTCTGTAGCGCATTGGGATCCGTGATTCCCAGCTGCCGCGCGCGCGCCTGCACCGCATGCGAGGCGATCCACTCGTCTTTCACGGCTTCGTCGCCGCCGATGTGAATGTAGCGCGAGGGAAACAACTCCATGACCTCATTCAGGACATTTTTCAGAAACTCGAATGTACCCGGCTCGAGGTTGAACAGATGCGAGTGCACACCCCAGCGCGCCGACACCGGCAGCGGCGGATGGCCGTCGACCGCCCCGAGCCCGGGGTATGCCGCGATGGCAGCCTGCGCATGACCCGGCATCTCGATTTCCGGAACGATCCGCACATGCCGAGTCGAAGCAAAGGCGACGATGCTGCGGACCTGCGCCTGCGTGTAGAAGCCGCCGTAGGGTTGCGGATTCGGGGCGCCGGGAATCGTCGCGGGCAGTCGCCATGCCCCGACCGAGGTGAGCTTCGGGTACTTGCGGATCTGCAATCGCCAGCCCTGATCGTCGGTCAGGTGCCAGTGCAGCTCGTTCAACTTGTGCCACGCCATCCAATCGATCATCGAGCGTATAAAAGCCGGCGACTGAAAATGCCGCGCGGAATCGAGCATCAGCCCGCGCCAGGCATATCGGGGCTCATCATTGATGGTCTGTGCCGCAATCGCGGCCCTTTTTGCGCCTGGCGGCATGAGCTGCCACAGCGTGATGGCGCCGTAGAAAAGACCCGTCGCGGTACTGGCTGATACGATGATTCGATGCGGCGCCACCTCGAGCCGGTACGCCTCCGGCCCATACCCCGGATGTCGTTCGAACCGGATCAGCGAATCGGTTGACGCGTCGGCGGAACTCGAGCGCAGCGCCAGCATCATGCCGTTGGTACGCCGCCACAATTCGGCAAGATAACGCGCCGCATCCGCTGCGCCGCGGCTGGCCCGCGGTGCTTCGATGATCGTGTCCACGCTCAACTCGAATGAACCTGTGTCCAATTTCATTTCGGCCGGCTTAGGGATCACCCCGGCTTGCTGGGCAGCCGCAGGGACCGCCCACGAAGCGAGAGCAACGGTACAGACCGCTGCCCTCGCCCCTCGTTTCATCCAGGAGTCTTGCCGCACGCTTGACACTCTAACTCAAGCCACATGTGCGGGCCGTTCCAAGCTGGTTTACATCTTGAAGCGCGCGGTCAGGAAGTACTGCGCGCCGTTTTTGTAGAATGCACGCGGCTGGTCGTCGTTGATGGCAGAGTACTTCAGGATGGGACTATTGAGGTTCTGCCCATCCAACTGTATCGAGAACATCTCGTTGATGTTGTAAACCAGCGAAGCCGAGAGCGTACCGATCGCTTCCTGAGAAAACGCCGTGTTTCGATCAAGGCCGCTGAAGAAGCCGGACCGGTAGGTATATGCAACTCGCGCACTGAATACTTTGTTCTCGAAGTAGCCTTGAACGTTATAGGTATTCTTCGAGGTGCCGACCAGGCGGTCGTCGCCGTTGGTAACCAACGAGGTCTGCTTACCGTCGGCATAGGTGTAGTTGCCGATGAAGCCGAAGTTCTCCGTAAACGCCTGCTGGTAGGCGATCTCGGCACCTTCCACGCGGCCCTGCGCGTTGACCGGCGTGCTCAGCAAGTAGGTCACATTCTGGCCGCCCGTTGGGAGGCCGGGGCCGAAGGTGAAAATATCCCGCGTTGAGGAGCCGAAACTCACGTAGTTTTTCAAGTCCATGTAAAAGAGCGTCGCCGACAGCAATGATTGCTTGGAGAAATACCACTCGAGTCCGGCATCGAAATTATTCGACACGATGGGTTTCAGGTCCGGATTGCCGCCCGTGCCGGTGGCGGTCACGGGCCCCGACAGGCTCGTGGCACCGGCAAGCTGTGAGTAATCAGCGCGAGTCATGGTCTCGGCCGCGTCGAAACGCGCCACCAGATCCGGGGTCACGTCGATCTTCAAGTTGAAGCTGGGCAGAACGTCGGTGTAGGAGTGCGAGATGGGCACGCCGATGAACTGGCCGAACAGAGAGAACGTCGAGCCCGGCGTGGAGGGATCCACCGCGGTGTAGTTCACAATGTCTTCCTGGGTGTGCACGACCCGCAGCCCGACGTTGCCCGCCCAGTTGCTGCCCTTGAAGTCGGCCTGCACGTAGCCCGCGGTATCCTTTTCATATACCTCGTACATAGAATTGAAGTCGAGGCGCACGGCGGGATCGCGAACCACATTTGCCGGACTGTTATAGGCCTCGAGCTGCGCAGGTGTCCAAAACCAGACGTCGGAAGGATGATTGCCGCCGAAGGTGTCGTAGTTCGACGGATAGTTCGAGAACGTGGAAGGGTATGGCGCCGTCGCCGCGGCAGCCGACGGACCTTGACCGACCACGCCGTTCGAGGTGCGGTCGTGTTTCGAGTAGCGCACACCGAATTTCAGGTCCTTGAAGTAATCGGTTTGAAACTTATAGTTGCCGTCGATCTTGGCCCACTCCTCGGAGTCTTTCACATCCACGAACTGGTCGCCGAATATGAAGCCGAAGGGAACCGGAACACCGTTCGGGGTGGGCGTGGAGTTGTCGGTGTTGCCGAAACTGAAACTCGGTGCGGCCCCGAGGCCATTCAGCTGATAGTTTGCGCCGGCGCCGGTGCCGGGGCTGGTCTCGGAAACGTCTTGTTCCGGCGTTTTGCCATCGCCCCAGGAATAGCCGATTTGACCCAGGAACGACAAAGAGTCGGTGGTGTTCCAGGTGGTGTCGAGGTTGACGAAGTGCGCCGTGGCTTCCGAGCTGGGCCGCGAAATCTGGTCGTACACACCGTAGGCGGTGCCGGCGACCGGGGCAAATGTCGCCGAGGTGAGCGTATTTCCAGCGATCGTGTACCCCGGCAGAGGCGCCTGACCTTTCCCTTGCGCCAGAACATTCGATCCGAAAAACAGATAGTTGTCGTTCAGGTTGGGCGCGAGCAGGCGCGATGAAAACGCCGATAAATCGAAGCTCAGATCATCGAGCGGCTTGAATTCCACATCGAATAAACCGCCGTTGCGTTCGCGCTTTTGCGTGAACTCGGTGGCGCCGACCAAGGCGGGATACTGCACTCCGGACAGATCCGGATTCGACAGCGCGATCGTGCTGCCCGGCGCAATGGTTTCATAGCCCAGAATCTCAGAGCCGTCGCGCCGCAGATGCCGGGTTTCCGAGAACAGCTGCAGCATGACGCCGAAGTTGTTGGCATCATTTTTCCATGCGCCGAGTGCGCTGTACTGTCCGTCGGTCTTGCTCGGGAGCGCGGCATAGACCGCTCCGGCGGAGGCTTGAACCGTAAAGGGCTTGGCAAAATCCAGCGGTTTGCGCGTAATGATGTCGATGGAGCCTGCGACGCCGCCTTCCACCAACGACGCGCTGGAACTCTTTTCGACCCTCACCTGGCTGACGATTTCCGCCGGCAGCAAGGTGTAGCTCACGCTGCGCCCGACCGTACCGGCTTCGTTGAGTACGAACCAGTCCCCGGAAGCGATGTAGTGGCCGTTGATCAGCGTTTGCGTCAGGCTGGGATTGGTGCCGCGCATGCTCACCCGGTCGTTCTCATCGAAGCCGCCTTCATTGGCTCCGGCAGAACTCGTCGTGATCCCCGGCACCCTTGCCAGCGAATCCGCGATGTTCTTGTCCGGCAACTTGCCGATATCTTCGGCGGAGATGACGTCCACGAGGTCAACGGCAGCCCGCTTCGCATCCAGCGAGGCTTGAACCGATTGACGGATGCCGGTCACGACGATCTCTTGGAGCGCTGCATCGTCGGGCGCGGCCGTTGCCGCCAACGCCATGGATGACGGCACCAAAAGCGCGAGTCCCAGTGCCGACTTGACCGCCACTGCGATCCGATTCATATAGATGTCCCCTGTCCGATTCATATCGATGCCCCCTGTCCTGTCACCAATTTTATTGAGAGAGTCCCCGAATTCGCTGCGTGGTCTTTTCGTGCCACACCAATTAAGGCCCAATATAATACCAATTATTGGAATTCGCTAGTGCCGTGTAATAAACACAGCTTTTCACGTTAATTATCTAATTAAATCAACATGACAAACACTATATTGCTCCAGTGTTGTTCTCATAGTGGTATTTGTTTGGTACTATATGATGACTAAAACCACAGTGGAACTGCCTCAGGCGCCCATGACATCGCTCGCCAAAGCAATCGGACCGTTGGACGGTCAGGGCAACCTGCCCCTATATCAGGAACTGCAGCGGGTGCTGAAAAAGGCCATAGACGGCCGGATTCTGGGGCCCGACGATGCACTTCCCTCCGAGCGCGATCTCGCCGCGGATTTCCAGGTGTCGCGCATCACGGTGCGCAAGGCGCTGGACGGACTGGTTGCCGATGGGCTACTGGTACGGCGTCAGGGCGCGGGCAATTTCGTGTCGGCGCGCGTCGATAAGAATTTCGCCATGCTCACCTCGTTCTCCGAGGACATGCGCGCGCGTGGTCGGACGCCGCGAAGCGTATGGCTCAAGCGCGCGGCCGGCACTGTTACGCCTGAAGAAGCGCTGGCATTGCGTCTGAGTCCCGGCACGCCGGTGTTTCGCTTCAATCGAATTCGCTATGCCGACGATGCCCCGATGGCCTTGGAGTACGCCACCATCGTTGCGACGGCGCTCCCTTCCCTCGACGCGGTCGACGCCTCGCTGTACGAAGCCCTGGAGCGCGCCGGTCATCGCCCGGTGCGGGCGCTGCAGCGCCTGCGCGCGGTGCTCATCACTCCTGATCAGGCGGAGCTGCTCAAAGCCAAACCCGGCGATGCGGGACTGCTGGTGGAACGCTTGGGATCCTTGCCCGACGGGCGGGCGATCGAGTTCTCGCAGTCGTTCTACCGCGGCGACACCTACGATTTCGTCGCCGAACTGAGCACATGAACGGAGCGGGTTCGCAATCGGCCGAGCGGACGCTGATGTTCGAGGAAGCCGCCGATGCCTCCAATGCGGTGCGCTCGCAATTGCAGCGTCATGGCGCATCGATGCGCGCCATCGGGGCGGCCATACGCAACCTGAGTCCACGGGCGGTGATCACCTGTGCACGCGGCAGTTCCGATCACGCCGCGACCTATGCCAAATACCTGATTGAAACGCACGCGCGGGTGCTGACGGCATCGTCCGCGCCGTCCGTGAGCTCGATATATGGCATTGCGCAGGACATCCGCGGTTGCCTGTTCATCGCCATTTCGCAATCGGGGCGCAGTCCCGACCTGCTCGCTTCGGTCGCCTCGGCGCGGACCTCCGGCGCGACCATTCTGGCGCTGTGCAACTCTCCCGATTCGCCGCTCATGGCGGCGGCCGATCTCACCATCGAGCTGGATGCGGGACCCGAACACAGTGTCGCCGCCACCAAATCCTATCTCGCCTCTCTGGCCGCGCTCGCCCGTCTGGTCGCCGCTTGGACGCAGAATTCGGCACTCGAGTCGGCACTCGAGCGCCTGCCGGATCTCATGGATCGAAGCTGGAGCATCGATTGGTCGGCAGCGCTGCCGGAACTGGAATCCGCCGCCAATCTGTACGTTGTCGGGCGCGGCTTGGGCCTGGGCGCCGCGCAGGAAATTGCCCTCAAGTGCAAGGAAACCTGCGGCATACATGCGGAAGGCTTCAGCAGCGCGGAACTGCGTCATGGACCTTATACGCTGCTGCGCAAGGGATTCCCGGCGCTGCTGCTGGCGCAAGCGGATGCGACACGGCCGGGGGTCGAAGCGCTCGCGCTCGAACTGGCGCGGCGCGACCTGCCGGTACTTCTGGCGGGAGGCAATGCAGCGGGGACGATATTGTTGCCGACGCCTGCAGCGATCGCGGAACTCTCGCCCATCCTGCTGGTGCAAAGCGCATACCGGATGATCGCGACGCTGTCGCTGCGACGCGGCTTCGATCCGGATCGTCCTGCGCACTTGAACAAGATCACGGAGACCGTGTAGTGCGAACCGCGCTCGTGAACGGCCGGATTCTGACCGGCGATCGATTCGTGAGCGGACAGGCGGTATTGCTGGCGGACGGCCGCATCGAAGCCGTGACATCGGCCGAAGATCCGCGCTGCCGGGAAGCCGCAAGCATCGACCTGAATGGACACGTGCTGCTGCCGGGATTCATCGACGTGCAGGTCAACGGCGGCGGCGGCGTGCTGTTCAATGATGATCCAAGCCTCGAATCGATCGCTGCAATCGGCGCCGCGCACCGCCGATTCGGCACGACGGGCTTTCTTCCCACGCTCATCAGCGATGATCTCGATACCATCGGCCAGGCAATCGCGGCCGTGCAGGCATCGCTCGATGCGCATCTGCCCGGAGTTCTCGGCATTCACATCGAGGGTCCGTTCCTCAACTGGGCGCGGCGCGGCGTTCACGATCCGAAACATTTGCGGCGGCTGGACAACGGCGTCATCTCCATGCTCTGCAGTTTACGCGGCGGGCGCACGGTGTTGACCCTCGCACCGGAGATGGCGACGGCGGAGATGATCGCGCAATTGACGGCGCGAGGCATTTTGGTTTCCGCCGGACACAGCGATGCAACCTATGCTCAGACCGCGGCGGCAATCGGTCGCGGCGTGCGCGGATTCACGCATCTATTCAATGCCATGGCGCAATTGGCGCCGCGTGAGCCGGGAATCGTCGGAGCGGCGCTCGACGACCCCAATACCTGGTGCGGGATCATCGTCGATGGACACCACGTCGATCCCGTCATGCTGCGGCTGGCGCTGCGCTGCAAGCGCCACGACAGATTCATGCTGGTGACCGACGCCATGCCCGCTGTGGGATCATCCGCTCCGAGCTTCGTGCTGCAAGGCCGGACAATCTATGTCGCCGACGGTGTCTGTCGGGATGAAAACGGCACGCTTGCCGGCACCGGCCTGGACATGGCCACCGCGGTCCGCAACGCCGTGTCGCTGCTCGGATTGGACATTGCCGAAGCTGCGCGCATGGCGAGCGAATACCCCGCTGCGTTTCTGGGGCTGGATCGAGAATTTGGCCGTATCGCCCCGGGCTACGCGGCAAATATGGTGCTATTGGACGCTGAGCTGCATGTCAGCCGGACTTGGATCAACGGCGTGTCCTCCTAGGCATTGAGTTCACCTTCTGCATGCCGGCGCTCGCCTAATCATGTGCGTCGAGATACTGCTACTATTTAGTCCATGAGCACACAGCTGACACCGTTCCACATCGCCGTACAGGTGCGCGACATCGATGAAGCCCGTCGTTTCTACAAAGAGGTGCTTGGCTGCGGCGAAGGACGCAGCGCGGCCGACTGGGTGGATTTCAATTTGTTCGGCCACCAATTCGTCTGCCATTTGAACCCAAATCTGGGAAAGAGCGGCAGGCTGATCAGCCACTTCAATCCGGTCGATGGTCACGGGGTCCCGGTGCCTCACTGCGGAGTGGTGCTCGAACCGGCGCAGTGGACCGCCCTGGCTGAGCGCGTGCGGCGGCACGGCGTCGAATTCGTCGTCGATCCGTACACGCGCTTCAAGGGCCAGGTGGGCGAGCAGTCCACCATGTTCTTTCTCGACCCCACGGGGAACGCGCTCGAGTTCAAGGCATTCCAGAACATCGAGACGCAATTGTTCGCCGAGTCGCCCGCCCGCTGAGCGCACGGCACCGGGGTCGAAGACAGCGCCGACAGACGGCCGGCCTCGTCATCGGCGGGCAGCGTTGGAGCACGCGTCTCTTGCATAGCGGTTGGATGTCGCGGGGAACGATGCCGTTCCCCGCACCACCACTACGTTAGGCATTATGCTCGCGAAGTCCATTGAGCGGTCGCCGTCTGCCGCTTTGCCCTCAGCCGGCGATCGATCGACTTGTGTTGGTTAGTTGGCCGGTTTGTCGCAGCTGACGTGCGTATTCCAATCAGCGAAGCTGCCTTTTGGATTCTGTTCCCAGGCCCAGACGTGCAATTCGTAGAACGACGGCAAACCATAGCGATTGGGTGCGCCGATGTAATTCATGAGATTCCCGTCTATCGCCGGCACACTCCCGGCAGCCGGATTCGCGGCCTGCCAGACGCTCTCGAGCACGATGAACTCCACCCCGACCAGGCGCATCGCACCGTTTGACATGGGCTCGTAGATCAAGGCTTCGGGCTGCTGTGGATTGGTGGTTCCGGCGTTGATCCGTGTGGAAAGCACCAAATGCACGCCCATCGCACCGGTGTCCGGACCACTGACGCAAGGAGTCGCCGTGACCCAGCCTTCGGCAAGCGCAACGTTGATGTCCTTGTATCGCGCCGTGGCGCCACGCACCGTCTCAATAAGCGAAGTATTCCCCGGCGAGTTCCCCGCCCAGGCGATGAGAGGCAGCTGCAGCGCAAGCAGTGCGCCAAGTGCGCGCACGATGGATTTTCCGGTCGAGACATTCATGATCAATAACTCCTGTCGGGGTTGGTACTACTTGAAGAAATACGGATCGAGAACGCGAACCTCGGTGATGCGTTGAACGGGAAGTTCACACCGGCTCGCCGTGATGCGGATGGCTTCGGGGCCCGGCGCTTCATAAATGCAGAAGGTCTTTTTCTTGTCGGCACTCACATACGAGCGGATCCAGGTGACCTGATCCGCGAGATTGTTCTGCACGACCGTCAGACAAGTCTTGGCGCCGGACTCATCGACCGAAATCTGCAACCGATTGGGAAATTCTCGCTCGACAACGTAGCGTGGCATGGGTTTCATCTCCGCGGCCGCTCCTGCGGTCCTCATGCCGTACAGATTAAAACCGGATGCACGAAGGCGAAGCGGCCATCTACCCCAGATTTGCCGGCCCGTCACCCATTTTTCGGCCGCCGACACCCCAAATCAGCAGGCGTTGAGGAATTGCATGGCGTTCGGCAGCTGCGGTGTCGGATAATGAGCGGCGATGCACCTTCTCGAGCGAAAACAGCAGATTGAAGAACTGAACCGCTGCGTCCAGGAGGCAGGCACGGGTTGCGGCAAGCTGGTACTGCTCGCCGGTGGAGCGGGCCTCGGTAAGAGCTCCTTGGTCGAGACATTCGTCGCCGAGCACAGGCGCGACACGCGCACACTGTGGGGCGCCTGCGATGCGTTCTCCACCCCGCGAGCACTGGCTCCCGTGCATGAGATTGCCGCGCAGACGTCCGGACTCACGCAGCGAACCAGGGCCGATGGTGAATCGGGCGATGAGCTGTTCCGGGTTCTTCTCGAGGATCTCAGGCGATCCGAACGGGTTTGCCTGGTTGTCCTGGAGGATCTGCATTGGGCCGACGCAGCAACGCTGGACTTCCTGCGATTCATTGGCCGCCGTATTCAAAGAACGCGTGCGGTCTTTGTAGCCACCTACCGCGATGACGAGCTTTCGGCCACTGATCCGGTGCGACTCGCACTCGGCGAACTGACCGGGCGTCACGTGCTTCGAATGCGACTGGCCCCTCTTTCCCTGGAGGCGGTGGAGATACTGGCGAAGGATAGCGGGCGGGAAGCCTCCCTCCTTCATCAGATCACCGGGGGCAATCCATTCTTCGTGGGAGAAGTGCTCGCAAGTCCCGCTGAGTTCGTACCGGAGACCGTACGCGAGGCCGTACTGGCACGGCTATTGCGCTGTACGGCGGCTACGCGCGAGCTTGTGGAGTTCGTGGCCATTTCACCGGCGAGAACCGAAACCTGGCTCATCGAATCGTTTCTGAGCGTGCAGCAGATGGCAGTGGACGAAGCCGGCGCCCGCGGTTTGCTCCTGATACAGAGTGACGCCGTCGGCTTTCGCCACGAGCTCGCGCGCCTTGCCGTGTATAGCGCAATCCCAGCCGAACGCGCCCGCGCGTTACACCGCAAAATCCTCCAAACCCTGGTGGATCACGGCGGCGATCTCGAGCGGCTCGCACATCACGCGACTCACGCTCAAGATGCCACCGCGATTCTCCAATACGCGCCGCTCGCCGCGACGGAGGCGGCCCGGCTTGGGGCGCATCGGGAAGCGGCCGCGCATCTGAGCACCGCCCTTCGCCATGGTGCGTACCTGGACACGCAGCAGCGTGCGCTCCTCCTCGAACAACACGCGCGAGAAGGGGCCCTGGCAAACCAGGCGCGCGCCGCGATCGCGTCGGCGACCCAGGCGCTCGAAATCTGGCGCCGGCTCGGCAACATCGAAGCTCAATCGCGTGTATTGAGCTTGCTGTCGCAAGAATACCGGACGATCGGTGACAAGACCGCCGCGGACGAATCCGTCTCAGAAGCGATCACCCTGCTCGAAGCGCTACCGCGCAGTGCAAATCTGGCAATGGCCTACAACTGGCGATCGCTGCTGGCGAATAACAGAGGATGGGGCCGCGAAGCCAACGAATTTGGACAGCTCGCGCTCGATATCGCGCGTGCGGTGGGTGACCGCGCGGCTGAGTCGCACGCACTGTGCAACATCGGAGCTGCATTGCTCGGTAGCAATGAGCGGGCCGGTTATGAACCGTTGGAGCGCAGCCTCGCGCTGGCGCTCGAAGATCGGCTCGAAGACCAGGCCGCGCGTGCTTACCGTACCTTGCTGTTCTATTCCGTCTTGCTGCATGATTTTACCCGCGCCCAGCGCTTGTTTCAGGACAGTGTCGAGTATTGCGAGGAGCGGGGTATTTTCTCGCATAGCGCCTACATTCGTGCTTATTACACGGCGTGCGAACTCGACCGCGGCGAATGGACCGAAGCTGCGCGCATGGCAGCGGAGTTGCTGCGCAGTTCCGAGGTGACCGGTGTGCAGCAACGGGTCACCATCATGACCACGCTGGCGCTGGTGCGCTTGCGCCGCGGAGATCCGGGCGCGGATGAATTGCTGGATCAGGCGCTTGATCTCGCCCTGCCCACGAGTGAGCTGAACCGCATCGGACGCGTCACTGCTGCGCGCGCCGAAAAGGCCTGGTACGAGGGCCGATTCGCCGACGTCGCGCGCGAGTCAGCACTTGGACTGACCTATGTCGTCGCCCACAGGGCACCGTGGATCCACGGTGAACTTCTGTTTTGGCAATCACGCGTTCAGCCCGCCGCACCGATCGAAGGTGAGGTGGCCGAGCCTTATCGGCTGATGCTCCAAGGAGACTGGCGAGCCGCAGCCGATGCCTGGGCAAAAATTGGCATGCCGTACGAACAGGCGCTTGCCCTTTGCGACGGTCCCGAAGAAGCCCTACGCGAAGCGCTGGCGATTCTCGACGGATTGGCGGCCGCGTCTCTGGCATCGATCGTGCGCCGGCGCCTGCGCCAGCGCGGCGCGCGCGGTGTGCCCCGCGGCCCGAATGAAACCACGCGAGCCAACCCGTCGGGTCTGACGTCCAAGGAATTGGCGGTACTGCAGCTGCTTGCCCAGGGCTGCTCGACGGCGCAGCTGGCGCATCGATTGCATCGCTCGCCAAAGACCATATATCGCCACGTATGCTCGCTGTTCGAGAAGCTCGGCGTACACTCCCGCGCCGAAGCGGTCGCGGCCGCGTACACGCGGGGCATGGTCAGGACCGCCAGCCCCTAGCAACTCATGCAAACCGACTTGGTCTCCAGATAATTCTTGAGAACTTCGCTGCCCATTTCGCGGCCCCAGCCAGATTGCTTGTAACCACCAAACGGCATCGAGGCGTCGAAAATGTTGTAGCAATTGACCCAGACGGTACCCGCCCGCAACTTATCGGCGATGCGATGCGCCCGCTTGATGTTGCTGGTCCACAGGCCCGCGGCCAATCCGTAGACCGTGTCGTTGGCGCGGCGAATCAGCTCATCATCGACTTCTTTAAAGGGCATCACGGTCACCACGGGGCCGAAAATTTCTTCCTGATACACGCGCATCTTGTCGCTCGTCCCGTCGAGTACCGTGGGTTCAACGAAAAAGCCGGTCTCACCATGGCGCTTACCCCCGCATACCGTGCGAGCCCCCTCCTCCTTGCCGGAACGCAGGAAGCCGGTGACGCGTTCGAACTGCGTTTTTGACACCAGCGGTCCCATCTCGCTCTGCGGATTCAAGCCCGGGCCCAAGCGGATCGCGCGCGCGGCCTTACTGACCCCTTCCAACACCCGATCGTAACTCTTCTCCTGCACGAACAGACGCGAGCCCGCGCAGCAACACTGGCCATGATTGAAGAAAATCGCATTCGCGGCGCCCGGAATCGCCACATCGAGGTCCGCATCGTCGAGCACGATGTTGGGCGATTTGCCGCCCAGTTCGAGTGTGACTTTTTTCAAATCATTGGCCGCTGCTTTGACGATCAGCTTGCCAACTTCGGTCGAACCAGTGAACGCCACTTTGTCCACTTGGCTGTGCGCTGCCAACGGAGCACCGCACGTCTCCCCGAAACCGGTGAGCACATTCAGCACGCCGGGCGGCAATCCCGCGTCCAGACACAGCTGCGCAAGCCGCAGCGCGGACAGCGGCGTTTCCTCCGCCGGTTTCAATACGACGGTACAGCCGGCCGTCAGCACAGGACCCAACTTCCAAGCCGCCATCAGCAGCGGAAAATTCCACGGTATGATCTGCGCCACGACACCGATGGGCTCCTTGCGCGTATAGGCGTGGTATTGCGCATCGGGCGTATAAGGCACCGAAAGAGAAAGTGTGCTGCCCTCGATCTTGGTTGCCCAACCCGCCATGTAGTGGAACAGGTCCGCCGCCAGCGGCACATCCGCGCCGCGCGCCACTGCAATGGGCTTGCCGTTATTGAGCGATTCCAGCTGAGCGAGTTCCTCGAGATTTTCAAGGATCAAATCGCCGATTTTCCACAAGATCCTGCCGCGGGCCGAGGGCGACATACGCGGCCAGGGCCCACTATCGAACGCATTGCGCGCGGCGGCCACTGCCAGGTCTACATCGGCGCGCCTGCAATCGGCCACACGAGCAATCACCGACTCATTCGAAGGATTGAAGACCTCAAAAGTTTCGCCCGATTGAGCATCCTGCCAACGACCGTCAATCAAGGCTTGACGGGACTCACTCACGAAGCGTTTGACCGGCGGGGTCAGCGACACCATATCGACTGCTGTATTCATGGACGTCTCCTGTTGATACGAACCCGCGGAATGCGAGGGGTCCCGAGCAGCGGACATGATCGGCTGCAATGGCGGGCAGGTTCAGAAAAGTTGACTGGCTTCCTACCGCCTTTTACGCCTTCGGCAAAGCTTTGAATACGGCCGCCAAGCCATGAATAATTACCATGGCACGTGCGAACGAGGTGAAGCCCTCCCTCGACGCTGCGTTATTCCAATCAATGTGGATTGGAATTATTCATCGTAATACATTGATTTATAATAATAAATTATACCCGTTATTGGCGGACTTGGAACCCGCGCAGCATATTGCCTTCGATCTCAGCTTCGGAAAGCGATGGGCCCAGTCCGGTATTTTTGTAATAAAGCGCTTTCAAGAAGGCCACGTCCCCGGCGGTTATTGCAGTCGGCTTTTCCCGCATGCCGCAGCTCGATGACATGAGGTCCAAAATACTCGGTAGCGGATCGCAGTGGTCGGGTGATTGCGCGACTGACAAGGTCAACATCGCCAAGTAGTCGGCAATCGTCCCGATGGTGTCGCCCACGACTTTCATTGAGTCGACGACCAGGATAACGATGCCGATACCGCTTCCAGCCCCGCTACCGCCGCCCAGACGCGTCCCGATGGCGGTCCTTCCGATGTACTTCTGGGTGACCTTCGGCCAAACGGGCTCGACGTTAAGCCCTACTGATGTCACGTCAGTGTTCAGGACAATGGAGCCTCCGCTTGTTGTCAAGTACCAGCCCTGAATTGCGTGGTCGCTTTTAAACGCAATCAAGTCCCTCCCCCCGCCCGCATACCGATTGCGAAAGGCAGGCCCCGTCGCCCATTCCATGACGGAATCCATTTTTTTCTGCGGGTTGGTCGTGAAGAGTATTTGCACGTTGCTTTTGCATTGCGGGTCCGAGTCCACGGGCGCGCCGACGTATGCGGCGAGCGCGCGAAGTCGCGCCGTTACGAAGGCGTTGTATCCCGGGCTAAGCCCTTCGGTGAACGGGCAAATGCTTTGCCTGCCTCCACGCCAACGCGCAAGGTTGCCCGTCGTAGTGGTATTCACATAGTGCGTTGTGGCGTGGTGCAGTATGAATTGATCCAGGCTGTTTCCCGCTAATTCCTGATCGGTCGGCGGACGCGGCGCGATGATAGTTACATCGGAAAACGCGGCAGCCGCACTCTGATCGCTCCGGGGTTGGGGAAATCCAGGCTCTGGTGGCTTGTTCGCAGACGCGAGAATGTCATCGGCGGACGCGGGCCCAGCCCATGCAATCGCCACTACCAGGGCGAGCAGGCCGCAGCGAATCCCAGATTTACCTCTTTGCCCCATCTTCAGCGCGCGAGCGGATAAGTATTTCATTGGATCCTCGGTTGGCCGCCATAACGTCCTATGAGGGCAGACATATCATTCCCCTTGAACTACCATAAACTCATGGCCCATGTCGTGCTGTTTCACTCCGTGCTGGGACTGCGGCCGGTGGAGCTGAGTGCGGCCGAGCGCCTGCGTCTTGCCGGCCATGATGTCGTCACGCCAGACCTCTATGAAGGGCGCACCGCGTCGACGCTCGATCAGGGTTTCGGATTAATGCACGAGATCGGCTGGCCGGCCATCACGCAGCGCGCGCGGCGCTCGGTAGAGGGGCTCCCACTCGACGCAGTGCTGGGCGGAATCTCTATGGGCGCGGGTGTCGTCGGCACGCTGCTGCCCGACCGGCCTTATGCCGCCGCTGTCCTCCTGCTGCATGCCCTGGCCGATATTCCAACGGCCGCTCGCGCCGGCCTTCCCATTCAGGTGCATGTGGCCGACCCCGATGACTTCGCACCACCCGCCGACATTGCCGCGTGGCTTGACGCGGCGGCCCTCACCGGCGTGGATGCGCGGGTGTTCACCTACCGGCACGTCGGCCACTTCTACAGCGACCCCAGCCTTCCCGATCACGATGAGCATGCGTCGAGTCTGACTTGGCACCGCATCCTCGACTTCCTGCAATCCCAGTCGCATTGACGCCCGAGTCTTGCCTTACCTAAGGATGCGCACATGCTGAAACACGCGCGGATCGAAGCCCGCATTCCGACTCAGGATCTCGCCAGAGCCCGCCGCTGGTATGCCGAGAAGCTAGGACTCGAAGCGGTCGAGGAACGTCCAGGCGGCCTGCGCTACGAGGGCGCGGCGGGCGTCTTCTGCCTGTTCGCCTCGGCAGGCGCGTCGGATGGCTCTTTTACTCAAATGGGCTTCTACGTCGACAACATCGAGGCCGCGGTTGCCGACTTGCGCGCTCGCGGCGTGGTGTTCGAAGAATACGGGGGAGCCGTGAATTGCATCATGGACGTCGAGGGCAACTACCCCAGCAAGGGACACGGGGAGCGCGCCGCGTGGTTTCGCGATAGCGAGGGCAACATGCTCGGTATCGCCGAGGTGGTGCCTTAGCTGCACGTCGAGCAGCGCTGATCCGTGGGCCGGAACTGCATGCCACGGCGTTCCGGTAAGCATTGACCCGTTCTGGGTCCCGAAGCGGGCTTTCGGCCAGCGGATAAAACTTGTTGAATACAGGCTCCAAGTAGGTCGGGGAAGCCCGGCAAGGCCAGCGAGAGCGGGGATAGCGCCGAGCGGTCTTCCCGCATCTGCTCCAGATACCGTCCGACTTGCACCGGGATGTCAGCGCGCCCTTGGCGAGTTGGTTTACTCGTGCACCTGCTTCCCTCGTTTTTGCCGACGCGTCGACGCGACTCGTGTTACCGCGCGCCACGGGCAGCTACGGGCAATGGTAGTAGCAAGGGCCGTGTTTCACACTCGCTGGTTTTAGTTGTTTCGATGGGCTTGGAGAACGAATGAATCATCAACGGCGGAATGGCCCGCAGTGGCTGGTGCTGGCCTTACTGGCGTGTGCAACGAGCGTACATGCGGACGTCGACACCATAGTCGTGACCGCACCGGCAACTACACCCCTGGATGCGATTGTGTCACTCGACAAGACCGGGACGCCGATTGAGGACGTCCCGCGCAGCATCCAGGTTGTTCCACGGTCGCTAATCGATGCGCAAGGCGCTACTCAGCTGAAGGATGTCCTGAGCAATGTGAGCGGCCTGACTCAGGGCGGTCAGTTTGCGTTCGGTTTTTTCGATCGCGTCATCATTCGCGGCCTCAATGCCTCATATCTCAACGACGGCCTGCCAGACGGCACGTCGGATCTCACCGGCTATGTTCATTCTCTGACCGGGGTTGAGCGAGTCGAAATCCTAAAAGGACCGGGCTCAGCCCTGTATGGCAGCGCAGAGCCTGGCGGCACCATAAATCTTGTTCATTTCCGGCCGAGCGATACGCCATCGGCTGCGATCCGTGAGCAATATGGTTCATATGATACGACCACCACCAATTTCTCAATCAATGGTCCGACCGGCATTACCAATCTTAACGGCCGAATCGATGGCGAATACCAGCACTCTAACGGCTTTCGCGGTACCGCAAATGAGACCGGCGAGATCTACGGATCACTCGACTTTCATCCAACGAACCATGATGTGTTGTTTCGATATGAGTACCATCGCTTGGAAAATGTGCCGGATGCGGTTGGCGCGCCATTCTCGCCGCCGGCCGGCACCGGCCAGCCGCTCGATGTCTCCCGCGATGATCGTTACTACTCGCCCTTCGCGTTTGCCGATCAGGAGGTGAAGCGCACCTTCCTGAGCGACGCCTGGACGGTGGCCGATTTTTTGATGGTCAACCTTCAGACCGCCTACAGCGATCGAGATGTGGATCTTCTGCGAAATGCCGGCGGTCGACTCACTGCGGCAGGGAGCACCTATTCACTCACCGGCAGGCAAATACGCGCTCAGGACGATCACATTCACGATTTTCTCGCGCAGGCTGAACCGACCTGGAAGTTCAAGACCGGCTCAGTCGCTCATACATTGGTAACGGGCGCCGACGCGCATCTGATCGCCGCGAGGTCGGAGCGCAGCACGGCGGATCTGCCCAACATTCTGGACGTCTTCAACCCGGTGGTGACGGAAACGAGCCCGTCGGCACTGACCTTTAAATGCGATGCGGCCCACAGTTGCGATGATGATGAGCTGAATGCACGCTTTTACGGCCTGTACGCGATCGATCAAATCGACCTAAGTCAGAGGCTCAAACTGCGCTTATCGGCACGGCGAGACTGGTTTGAGACCTCCGCTGCGGGATTGTCCGCTGTCCCGGCCAACCCGGGCTCGGAGCGCCCTTGTATTCCCTTGCAGGCCATCGAGTGTCCGCTGGTTCCCGGCGATCCGATCGAGAGACGAGATTCGGTATTTTCTTGGGACGTCGGTTCCGTGTACTTCCTGACGGACAGCCTGTCGGTCTTCGGCGGATACTCGAGCACCATCTACCCGATCTTCAATACCGAAGAACCTGAGAGTATCGGGCAGGTGCCGGAAAAAGGTACACAGGTAGAAACCGGATTGCGCTTTCAGCGCGGATCGTGGCTCTCGCTCTCCACTTCCCTGTTCCATACCACTCGCTTAAATGTTTTCACCATTTTGACGGTGCCGGATCCCGACGGCCCCGGCGTATTGGACGAGCCTCAGGTCTTTTCATATCAAATCAAAGGTTGGGAAACCGACGTAAACCTTCGGCCTACGACCAACTGGAACGTAATTGCGAATTTTACGCGGCAAGACTCGAGAATTATTGGCTTCCCGCAAACTCCCGCCGATCTCGGCAATCGCGTTCCGAGCGTGCCTTCGATGCTTGCCAATGTGTGGACGACTTATGACATTGCGCTGCCCAGCCCCATCGATCGGTTGCAGCTGGCTCTTGGCGCCAATACTCGTAACCGGCAGTATGCGGATGCCGGAGAAACCCGAATTATTCCAGGCGCCACTCTGCTCAACCTTGCCGTTGCGATCCCACATGAGCTCTGGACGGTTAGGGCCGGAGTCGAAAATCTGCTCAATCGAGACAACTATGTGTTCGCCGCAGGTACAGGAGGCGGTGCCCTCCCCGGACAGGGACGCACCTTCTTCGCGAGTATCAGCGTGAAAGTTTTTTGATGGGTTACCGGCTCAGCGCCCGAATGCCACCAGCAATTCAACGAACTGCTGGACGCGACCGAGGAAGGGTATGGAGATCACTGGAATCAACGCTGCACAGATCAACGCTGCCTTTACCGGGATGTATCGGGGCGCTCCTGGTGCGGGCGCAAGCAGTTGACGTACTCGACCCTCCACATTGTCGATGGCGATGGACAAACTCAGTGGCGGCAGCCGATCTCGAGCGCGCATGGACAATCTGGCAACTTTAACCAGCGCCGACGCCAGCTCGAGGCGCTTGAGTCGATCGGACCCACTCGCACGCTCGTCCGCCTCGAGTTCCGCCGCGGCCCGCCAGCGTTCTATTATCGCCCGGCCGGTTGGCAACCACGCCAGTGCATCCGGACTGACAAGCAGCAGCAACAGCTTTAGATTGTCGCCGGACGACAGATGCGCTGCTTCGTGGGCAATGATCTGACGGAGTTCCTCGCGACTGCATTCCGCAATCACGGAATGAGTGGCAATGAGTTGTGGCCGCCAACCGCCTACCATTGCGACAATGGGCTCCGAGGAGTCCAGGATGTTCACCTGCAGTCCCGGCACAGGCGAGCTGTGCGACGAGGAACAGTTTTTTAATACCTCTCTCGTTAGGCGCCAGGCACGCCAGGCACGCCGGATACCATCGCCGACCGTTGCAAGCGCAATCAAACCGAGCGCAACCAGCAAAGGTCCAAACTCTTCTGTCTGTCGGGCTGGTTCATAAATTAGAAAAGCCGGCATTACGACTGTCAGAGTCACCAGCAAAGCTCCGACCGACGGCAGCATTCTCTGCGCAAGAAGATCGCGCGATGCCTGTCGCACGCTTTTGAGACCAGCAAACCAAGCGATCTGAATCAGGACTGAAAGCAGCAGACTGACGAGCGCGTAAACGCCCAGAAGCACGACACAGAGCATTGCTGCGGAATTCATGTAGCCTCCAGCTTGAGCCGCGTGCGCTCCGCCTGGATAAGAGCGTCAAGCTCGTCGAGCAATGCCGCATCCTTGCGCCCGACGACATGGACGAGCGTGGAAAGAATCGCCGCATTATCGTCATGAGCCGCGAGCAAGTCTGCGACGTGGCTAGATACGATTTCACTTAGTAAAACATCTTGCGAGCAGCGCGGCTCGTAAACAAATGCGCGGCCGTGCCGGCGACGCAGCAGCACGCCTTTGCGATAGAGCCTATCGAGCGTGGTCATAAGAGTGGTATAGGCAAGATGGGGAAACTTAAGTCGCACGTGTCGTACGGTTACGGCGCGACGATAACTCCACAGCAGCTCCAGCACTCTTTTCTCGAGCGGACCCAAGACAAGGTGCGGCTTGGTACCGGCAGTACTTGTGCTCACCTGTTCCTTATGAAGCGCGCTCACGTCTGAGAGCGGATCGCATTGCCGGCTCTCACTGGACACGAACGGCTTCCCCGCCCTTGTTCTGACCTTCTCATAACATTAACAGGCATCTCAACGCAGCACCACGATCCCAGGTCCGACCTCAAATATCCGGTGCTCAGCGTGCCAGGGGCCGGCGGATCGGATTGGTAGCCCCCGCGGACGGCCGATCAAGGCGTGATTTCACCCATCCACTCGTTCAACCGCCTCGTTCCCCTCGATTTTCAATGCTTTCGGGGCATCGCGCTTCGATTTTTGGGGGATTCCTCCAGAAATGCCCCACTATTATGTGGCTGCCCAAGAGTGACCTCCTGGATCCGGCCGGACGACAAAACGCCACTTTGCTTAGCGTTTTCTCGCGATTTTGCCGATTGCCAGATGTGGTTGGACATCAGCGGAGCTCTGTGGAGTACGACGCTAGGACAATTCGTTCTGATAGGCGACTGGCCGGATGAAGCGCGCGAAAGCGTGCGTGCCGACGGATGTGAAGCGGCTGTCGGTGGTCGCCGGGAATGGCCCGCCATGTACCGTCGCTCTGCCGACTTCAACTCCGGTGGGAAAGCCGTTGAACACCAGACGCCCGGCGCGCTGCTCCAACGTCCATAAGAATTCATCCTGACCTTTCAACTCCAGCGGCTCTGCCCACACGGTGGCTGTGAGCTGGCCTTCGAGCGCCCGCGCGCAGCGCAGAAAGTCGTTGGCACTCGAACAATGAACGATGAGACTAGTTGGGCCGAAGATCTCATCGTGCAGGGCGGGCGTGCGTACGAAAGTGTCGACATCCACGCCCAGCAGCGTCGCTCCCACTTGGGACCGATCCGTGGCTGCCTGCGCGAGAGATCGAACGCCTTCGATGCCGGCGCGTTCGTCAAGAAGGCGCTGACAGGCGGAACGTATGGCCGAGGTCAACATGGTGCTCGGCGCGCTCTGGGACAAAAGCGGTCCCAGAGCATCGAGCCAGACCTTGGTTGCGGCGTCATCCACAACAAAGACAAGGCCCGGCTTGGTGCAGAGTTGACCCGCGCTGCCGGTGATTGATGCGTGCAGACCCGCCGCAAGCGCCAGGCCCTTCACGGCGGCTGCGCCGGGGAAGACAAAAATCGGGTTGACGCTCGACATTTCCGCAAAGAAAGGTATGGGCTGAGCGCGCGCCTGAGCCGCCCGCCATAACGCGACGCCGCCCGAACGTGATCCTGTGAAAGCCCCCGCCATGATTCGGGGATGTCTCACCAAAGTGACGCCCACCGCATAGCCGGCGTCAAACAACAATGAAAATACTCCCTTCGGCAACGCGCATTCCGCGGCCGCGAGATCCACGACACTTCCAACCAGGGCGGAAGTCTCCGGATGGGCCGAATGGGCCTTCACAATCACCGGACATCCCACCGCCAATGCAGATGCCGTGTCGCCCCCGGCAACTGAAAAGGCCAAGGGAAAATTACTGGCGCCGAAAACCACCACCGGACCTAACGGCACAAAGCGCGAGCGGATCCGCGATTTCGGCTGAGGAGTGCGCGCCGGGTCGCCCGCCTCAATGCACTCATCGATCCAATGGTTGGCCTCGGCGATGTCGGCAAACATTCGCAGCTGTGCGCAGGTCCGGCCGAGTTCACCCACCAGCCGCGCTTCTGCAAGCGCGGTCTCGCGCGCGGCGCATTCGATCAGGGTGCTGCCCGCGGCCTCGATGCCGTGCGCAATCAAGCGCAGGAACCGCGCCCGCAGTGCCGGAGCACTGCGGCCGTAAGGATATGAAGCAGCCGCGGCCGCTTCGGCGGCGGCATTGACTTCTTCGTCGGACGCGGACTTTGTATTCATGCAACTGGCTCCATGGCGAACCGTAGATCGGGTAAGCCCTTGACATTGACCTTGTAGACAAAGACATCGCCGGCGTGGGGCTGTTCATGAAGAATCGCAGCACTCATGCCCTCTCTTGCTGACGTCACAAAAAGCAAATCAAGGGCTGCACCGCCGAATGCGACGCAGCTAACTTGGGTTGTCGGGACCTCAACGACTGCATCGATCGATCCATCGGGCGCATAGCGCACGACCCGCCCCGCGCCCCAATGCGCAGACCATAAACAGCCCTCGTCATCGACGTTCGCACCGTCCGGAAAGGCCTCCTTCGGGGTCTTGGCGAAAATCTGACGATTGCCGATCGTGCCGCTCGCCGGGTCGATGTCGAAGCGCAAAATCGTGCGCTGCGGCGAATCCGCGAAGTAAAGGTGTTTGCCGTCGGGACTGAAGCAAATGCTATTGGATATCGAAATACCGGTCAGACAAACCTTCACCCCGTTCGGGCCGAGGCAGTAGAGCTTGCCCTTGGGTTCACCCTTGCCCTCAACCATGGATCCTGCCCAGAAGCGGCCCTGCCGGTCGATACGTCCATCATTGAAGCGCACATTGCTGGCCTCATGTCGGGGGCGAGACAGCCATTGCAGACGTGCCGACTCGGGATGATAGCGAGCGAAGCCGGACTCGAAGGCGGCAACAATTTTGTCGGAACCTTCGATGAAGCCGAAAGAGCACAACCTCTCGGGCAGATCGAACGATTCCAATTCGCGGCTCCGCGGGTCGTAGCGGAACAGCCGCCGCTCCTGAATATCGGTCCACCAGGCGCGCTGCCCCAGCGGATCCCACAACACGCCCTCGCCGAGGGTATTTCCCACGGAAACAATCTCGATGAGTTCGCTATTGATGGTGGTGGTCATTGCGGTGCGTTCGCGGTGGCTACGTATGATATCGAATTGGGCTGTGATAGATTTAATGTCAGACAAAATGGAATTGCAATGCAGCCCATATCCCGCCGCTCAATTTTGAAGTTTGCCGGCCTGGCGGTCGCAAGTACAGTGGCCGGCCGTGCCGGCGCCAGAAAAGCCGCTCGTTCGAACGCGCCTGCGCTCGATTATGCGGACCGCGCCAGCGTCGCGCTGCTGGATGGTCCGATGTCGGAGCAGTTTCGCGCACACCATGCCACGCTTTTGGCCATGAACGAAGATGCCCTGCTGAAGCCATTTCGTGCGGCAGCCGGTCTGCGGGCAACCGGCGAAGATCTCGGCGGCTGGTACAACGCATCATCGAACTTCAATCCGCCTCAGGATATGCACGGTTTCATACCCGGTCACAGCTTCGGGCAGTACTTGTCGAGCTTGGCACGCGCCTACGCGGTCACCGGGAACTTGGAAACCCAGCAAAAGGTGCAGCGCTTGGTCGCCGGTTTCGCCGCAACGATTTCGCCGCGCTTCTACCAAGGCTACACACTGCCCGCTTATACCTTCGACAAGGTCAACATCGGACTCATCGACGCGCACGCATTCGCCGGAGATTCTCAAGCTCTTGCGACGCTCAATCGGGCGACCGACGCGGCGCTGCCTTTCCTGCCCGAGAAGGCACTGACACGCCCCGAAATGGCGGCGCGCCCGCATCCGAACATCGCCCATACCTGGGATGAGTCGTATACCCTCCCCGAGAATCTATATCTCGCCTGGAAACGCGGCGCGGGCCACCGCTACCGTGAGCTCGCCCAACGATTTCTGCTCGATCGGGATTATTTCGAGCCGCTCGCTCGCGGCGAAAACGTATTGCCCGGCAAACACGCCTACAGCCACATGAATGCATTCAGTTCCGCCATGCAAGCTTACCTGGTGGATGGAAGCGCCACGCATCTTCATGCCGCGAAAAACGGCTTCGACTTTGTGTCCGCACAAAGTTTCGCCACCGGCGGCTGGGGGCCCAATGAACGCTTCGTCGTTCCCGGCTCGGGCGAACTTGGCGAGTCGCTGCACACCACCCATGCGAGTTTCGAAACGCCCTGCGGTGCCTATGGTCATTTCAAAGCCGCCCGCTATCTGATGAGGGCAACGGGCGACAGCCGTTACGGTGACAGCATCGAGCGGGTGTTGTACAACACGATTTTGGGTGCACCGCCGATGAAAGCTGACGGCACGGCGTTTTATTACTCGGATTATAACGACAGCGGTGCAAAGCTCTATTTTGACCTGAAATGCCCGTGCTGCTCCGGAACATTGGGGCAGATTCTCGCCGATTACGGAATGACCACTTATTCAGTGGGCGAGCACAGTATCTTTGTGAACCTGTACACCCCTTCCCGTCTGACTTGGCGGCGACACGGACGCAGAGTGACCCTGGAGCAAAGGACCTCGTATCCACTCGACTCCGAAGTCAGCATCGAAGTCAAAACCGCGACGCCGGAAACATTTTCGATCGGTCTGCGCATCCCCGATTGGGCGGGCGCGGCGAGTTCGCTCGCGGTCAACGGCAGACGGCTCGAGCAGCCGCTTGCTCCCGGCGCTTTCCACAAAGTCCAGCGAACCTGGAATGATGGCGATCGCATCGAACTCACGCTCGATCGACCGCTGCGGCTTGAATTCGTGGACGAGAAGCATCCAGATCTGCTCGCCATCATGCAAGGACCCTTGGCTTTGTTCGCGGTTGGAGACCGTTTTCTGCCATTCAATCGTAATGAGCTGATGAGCGCACGCCAAACCGCGGTACGCTCGACAGAATGGCGAATCAGCACCGGTGACGGGGTGCAGCTGTTCAAACCCTATTTCGCGATCAACGCGGAGACGACGCGTCTGTACCAGCCGGTATCGGCGTAGTGCCTACCAGAACGTGATGTAGAAGGCCGCCACCGCCGCGAGTACCACCAGGCTCAACGCGACATCACGCCCATTCCAACTCGAGCGCGTCTCAGCTCTCTCCTGCGCAGTCGCGCCGTACCAGGTGAATTTCGCCACGCTGGGATCCGGCGGCTTGGTCAGCATGCTGATCGCGAACATCAGCGCAGCCGTCACGACCAGCAGGATCTGCGTGTAATAGAGCCAATGGATATTCCAGAATCTGAATATCCAACCATGCGCACCGCGTATCGGGGCGATGGCGGCATTGAATTGATCGTGCGTGATCACATGGCGGTAGAGCTGCTCTTTGAGGGTGGTGACGGTGGCGCCGTCGTTACGCATGACCAGATCGGCGCCCAGGCGCGCAAATCCACCGGCGACGCCGACGATGAATGCCCACAGCGCTGCGGGTGCCGTGGCGCGCTTCCAGAAGACGCCGAGCAGAAATAGCACGGAAATCGCCGGCGACAGGTATCCCTGCACACTCTGCAGATAAACGTACAAATCGGAGTGCAAACTTTTGATCACCAGCACCCAGCAAATGCCCATAACCACGATGACCGCAGTGGCGATCCGTCCGACGATTACCTCGGTTTTACCCGACGCCTTCGGATACCACTCGCGGAAAAAATCCATGGTAAAGAGCGTGGCCGAGGCATTGAATTTTGACGCCAACGACGCCATCAACGCGACAATCATCGAACAGGCGACCATGCCGCGCAAGCCGTGCGGCAGGATTTGCGCCACCAGCGAGGTGTATGCGGCATCGCCGCTGGTTTTGAATCCGATTCCAGGCGCCTTGGTGAGCGCAAGCGCGATCATTCCCGGCACCAAAAATATGAAGACCGGCGTCAGCTTCAAGAAGGCGGCGAGAATCGTGCCGCGCCGCGATTCCTGTTGATTTTTGCCCGCCAGCACGCGCTGGACGATGTATTGATCCGTGCACCAGTACCAGAAGCCGATGATCGCGGAACCCGGCAGCACCGCGGCCCACGACCAGTCCGGATCGTCGAGGGGTCGCATCAGGTGAATGTTGGCGCCCGCAGCGGCAACCGTCGCATGCCAACCGGCTGCCAGATTGCCATGACCCAGCGCGCTCAGTCCCGTATACAGTATGCACACGGAACCCAAGATCAGCACCGGCGCCTGCAATACCGCCGTATACATGATCACACGCAATCCGCCGAGTACGGTGTACAGGCCCGTGGTGAATGCGAGCCCGAGCGCGATCAGCCAGAATACGTCGACTCGGAATCCGAGCAGGTTGACGCTATCGATACCCAGCAACGTGCGCACCACCACATCGCCGGCATAGATGGTGACGGCGATCTTGGTGAGCACGAGGCTGGTGATGCTGAGCAGGCTGAGGACATTTCTGGAGCCGCGGCTGAAGCGCAGCTCGAGGAATTCTGGCATTGTGAAGACCTTCATGCGATCGTATAGGGGTACGAAAACCCATCCGAGCGCAAGAATCAACCAAGATTGAATTTCCCAATGTGCGAACGCCATGCCGGTGGCGAAGCCCGCGCCCGCCAGGCCCACCAAGTGCTCCGAACCGATATTGGACGAGAAAATCGATGTACCTATCTGCAGCCAGTTGCTGCTTCGTCCGGAAAGAAAGTAGTCCTTGCCGGACTTGGGCGCGCTGCGCATCGAATAGAGCACCACCGCCGACATGCCCGCGATGAACGCGGCGACTACCAACCAGTCCGCGTAATTGAATACGCTCATGGAACGAACGGCTCGACGCCAATGTATCGGGCAGTCAGAAAAATGTCGGCCACGAGTCGCAGAGGCCGCACGTCCGCTTCCGACTGTTCCTGAAAAATCAGTGCGGCGAAGCGTCGATAGATGTCCTCGTATTCGCCGGCCAGTGCGCCAGGATCGGGCGGAACAACGTCGGTTCCAACCGTCAATTGGCCGCCACCCGCGGACAGCTTGACCGGCCCTTGATCGGTTGCCAGATCGATGTCCCATGTCTGCCGGCCGGTATGGCGAAAATCCAGTTCAGCTAAAATGCCCACCCCGCGATCCGTGATGAACTCCAGCTCCGCGGCGATGGGTGCTGCGCAATTCGACGGCACGTAAAGACGGGCAGCCCTGACGAAGATGGGCTCGGCGATGATCTGCGTCAGAATGGAAATGGCATTAATACCCGGATCCAGCACCCCAAAGCCGCCCGGCTCCCAGATCCACGTCTGCCCGGGATGCCACTGGCGCACATCCTCTTTCCAGGTCACGCGCCCCTGCTGCAGAGTTCGTTGCTGCAGCAGACGCTGCGCCGGGGCCACGCCGTGCGCGTGCCGCGAATGCCATGTTTGATACAGGGTTCGGCCCGCCAGCCGCGCCAGCCGCGCCAAGTTCTCGAACTGCGTCAGTGAGCTACAAGGCGGCTTCTCCAATAACACGTGCTTGCCCTTCGCCAACGCCAGCTTCGCCGCCGCATAGTGCACCTGCGGCGGGGTACAGATAGCCACCGCGTCGAGATCCGGAACCGCGGCCAGCATCTCTTCGATACTCGGATAATTCGCAACTCCGCTCGTGTGCGCGTGGCGGCTGGCCGCCGCCGCGAAACTGAATGCCGAATTTCCCAGGATTGCGGGAATGTGCTGATCGCGCGCAATCTTGCCCACACCGACTATTCCAAGGCGAATCGGCTTCACGAGCCTTCCCCCAAGTCCCCACTCTTTCAAGTTTTCTTCAAAGGATGCGAACAGCGCCCATCGGCGCTGCAACGGTTTTCAACGGGTTGCGCAGCGGCAGCGAAAATGGCGGCGCCTCGATCTCGAACACATCTCCATCCTGCGTCTTGACTTTGTCGGCGAAGGAAAGCGTCGCGGTTCCGAAGAAGTGCACGTGCAAGTCTCCAGGCCTTCGAAACAAGGCATATTTGAAATGGTGATGTTCCAGATTTCGGACATGATGCGACATGTTCGCCTCACCGGTGAGGAATGGCTTTTCCCAAATCGCCTTGCCGGCGCGCGTGATGCGCGCGGTGCCACGAATGTCGGCCGGCAATTCACCCAGCAATAACTCGGGTCCGAGCGCGGCGTGGCGCAATTTCGAATGCGCCAGATACAGATAGTTCATGCGCTCCATGATGTGGTCGGAGAACTCGTTCGCGAGCGTAAAGCCCAGGCGAAAGGGGGTGCCGTCCGCCGCGATCAGGTAAATTCCTGCAAGTTCAGGCTCCTCACCGCCGTCGAGCGCAAACTCCGGAGAAGTCAGCGGTTCTTCCGGCGCAACAATGCTGCGCCCGTCGCCCTTGTAAAACCACTCCGGCTGCACGCCAACCTGGCCGGCTTCGCACTTCCCGCCTTCGAGGCCCATGCGAAACATTTTCATCGAATCCGACGCATCCGCTGAATGCGCCTTGGCGTGCATCTTGTCGCGCGCGTCCGCGGAACCCAGATGTGTCAGACCGGTTCCGGTCAGGAAAACACGCGCCGAATCCGGATGATCCACCGGTGCCAGCACTTTGCTTTGCCGCAGAGCCGCGCCAAGGTCGATCGATTCGGCTCGCCCCGCGGCATCGACCAAATCCTTCAGTGTCGAGTTGGCGTCGATTGCGGCTTGCGCCAGGTTGAGAACAGTGCTCGCCCCTTTGACGCGCCACGCGCGCCCTTCCTCGCTGACCGCGGCTACGCATCTTTCGCCGCCGGCGCTGAAAGTTTGTACCAATCGCAACGGCATGGTTTGTCTCTCGATCGAGGCCGGAAACCGAATTGTATGATAACTCAGACAATATGTCAGCCCCAGAGCCGGGCCGTACCGCCGCACCGGCGGCGCTATCGGGCGCGGCGGCGCTCTGAGTTACGCGAGATCGGCGTGTCCTCGCGCGCCAGCACGATGAGATCGCTCATGGCTTGCTCGGCCTTGACCGGATTCTTCGCCGCGATGGCCTCGAACACCCGCATGTGATCCGGCATCGGATCCCGCCGCAGCGGACCTTTGCGATGCTTGAATACGGTGGTCGCGTTGATCGCCGCGCTTACGCCGCTGGTCAGAGAAATGATGAATGGATTTGCCGTGGCATCCAGGAGCGTCGTGTGGAAATCAAGGTCGGCCTGACGCCCCGCTTCCGTGGCCAACGTGTGCGTCGCCATGCCCCTCAGCGCCAGGCGCATCGCCTTCAGGTGCGCCGCCGAGCGGCGCGCCGCTGCAAAACCGGCGGCGGCCGATTCCACCACGTTTCTCAGCTCGAACAAGCTATTTAAGACGTCAAGATCGGGTTCAGACTCGAAGATCCAGACCAGCACGTCCGGATCGAGGAGATTCCACTTGGACTTTGAATTGATGCGAGTGCCAACCTTGGGCCGCGCATCGACCAGTCCCTTCGCCGCGAGAATACGCACGGCCTCCCGATAGGCCGTTCGCGAAACGGCAAACTGTTCGCTCGACGAGATTTCCCCATTGAGCAGATCCCCGGGCTTGTATTGCCCTGAGACAATTGAAATTCCAAGCTTACGGGCGATTGAGCCGTGCAGTCGCAAAGCTCTGGCCGGCGGTTCAAAAATTGTGGGGGGGCCGGTCATCTGCCAAGAGCGCCTTTTTCGCAATAACGACCGGTCATACTACTATCGGCGCGGCCCGGTTGCCACGGCGTCTCAGGGACGGACCGACCGGGCTTGCCAATCCCGCCCGGCCATCTTCGTTGCTCAATAGCCGCGCTCCGCAAAACTCAGACAAAAAGGCTCCGATGATCTTGATCGGCCGCTCGATCTGGCTTATTGTCTGAGTTATAGACGCTCTGGCTACGGTCAATGAGTGCAGATTTTCCGCAAAATAAGGGGGACGGAAATCATGAAAATACGCAAAGCATTCGCGTACACGACTCCAGCGCTTGTGGTCGCGATGTGGTCCAGCTCGGCCTTTCCGCAGACGGCAATCGGCGCCGCCGACCAGGCGAACAATCTTGAAGAGATCGTCGTTACCGGCGTGCGCTTGAGCGTAAAATCGGCCTTGGATCAAAAGAAGAACGCCGACCAGCTCCAGGATTCAGTCGTCGCCGAAGACATCGGCAAACTTCCCGACAACAACGTGATCGAAGCGCTGCAGCATGTCACGGGTGTGCAAATCAGCCGCAACGCCGCCGAGGCCACGCAACTGCTGATTCGCGGACTGCCTGACATCGAAACCCTGCTCAACGGCCGCGAGATCTTTACATCCACGGGACGCTTCATCACTCTGCAGGACATCCCCGCGGAACTTTTGCAGCGCGTCGATGTGCAGAAATCCGCACGTGCCGACGACATCGAAGGCGGCATCGCCGGCGTGGTCGACGTGCGTCTGCACCGGCCGTTTGACTTCGACGGCACGGAAATCGCCGGCACGCTTCGCGGCACGAACAGCTCGCTGTCGGATAAGACCGATCCGACGGCCAGCTTATTGGCCAGCAGCCGCTGGCACACGGACATTGGCGAGATCGGTCTGCTCGGCGATATCTCCTACAAGAAGGACCGCTTCAAGGAAGAGATTCTCGACAACTACATCTCGAGCCAGTCGATAGGCCCGGTGCCCGGTTCGACAGGTCCCGGGGGCATTGCATTCCTGCCTCTGACGGAAGGCGGCCAATCGATCCTCGGCGACCGGGAACGCACTTCGGTCAATCTTGCGGCCCAGTGGAGCCCCAATGCGAACACGGAAGTCTTCCTCGAGGGCTTCTATACGCGCTACCGCAACCCCAACAATGACGATTTCTTCGTGGGACTCCCATGGTTGGGCGCGAACCCGGCAACCGCGACAGTATTTCCCGGCACCGATGAAGTTAAAACCGTGACCGCCGGCAGCTACGATCTAACCAGCGACCAATCTTTCGTGCCGAAGACCGACACGTATCAGCTGGCGTCCGGGTTAACTTGGACCAGCGATAACGTCACGCTGACCACCGAGGTTGACTACACCGACAGCAAGTTCTATCAGACCGGTTATATCCTCGACACCGAATACTATCCGCCCACCTACACGGCTGACTTCAATTACAACGGAACCGGCACACCGTACATGCTCGCCAGCGGCGTTGATCTCACCGATCCGTCCAATTTCCACCTGCGCCAGCTCTATGATCAGTGGACGCAACAGAACGGCAACGAAATCGATTGGCGCGGCGACCTGCTGTTCAAGCTGGACAATTCCAGTTGGCTCAAATCGATCGCCGCAGGCCTGCGATTCGGTGATCGCTTCGCGTCGAACCGCGCCGACAATCCGGGCGGTCTGGACTGCCGCGCGGGCGCTGTGAGCATGTCCAGTCCGCAATTTACCCAGATCACCGACGCAGAGGCTTCGCCCGCCTGCTTTACGGCGCTGAACGCTCTTCAGGGCACCGCCTATCATTTGACCAGCGGCTCGATATTCAACGGCGCATTCGGCCTCACGAACTGGACAGACGCGAGCCCGACCTGGCTCAACAATAATATTTCATATTTACGCCAGCTCTTCGGCCAGCCCGCCTCCGCACCTCCGGCGGATCCGACGCAGTCCTTCGATGATCGGGAGAAAAGTTATGCTGCCTACGGCAAGGTGAATTACGCTTTGAATTTGGGATCGCATCCCCTGGTCGGCAATTTCGGTCTGCGAGTCATCGATACTAACGCCCAATTGACGGGCAACTCGCTGCTGATCTCGACCGCCGACAACATAAACTATACTTTTATCTATTCACCGACCCAGAGCAGCAAGAACACCGTCGACTGGCTGCCCAGCCTGAATGCGCGCCTCACGCTCGCTGATGATTTCTTCTTGCGTTTTGCGGCAAGCAAAACCGTGACCCGCCCGACATTTGCACAGCTCAATCCCGCGCTGTCGCTGTCGGCCTCGACGGCAACTTTGTTGGGATCGGGCACCTCCGGCAATCCCGATCTGAGTCCCGAGAAGTCAGTCAATCTTGACCTGTCGCTCGAGTACTATTTCAACGGACACAACGCTCTGACCGGCGCGGTTTTCTATCGCGATGTCGATGACTACATTCAATCTACTATTGCGCCGCAGACCATCGGCGGCATCGTCTACCAGGTGACCGAGCCCACCAATGCCCCCGCGGGCAAAATCAAAGGCACGGAAGTGGGCTACACCCAATTCATGGACTTCCTGCCGGGCTTCTGGAGCGGGTTCGGCGTTCAGGCGAACGCCACTTACATCGATGGCCCGTTCACCAACATCTCGAAATGGTCGTACAACCTCATCGGCATCTACGACAAGGGGCCGGTATCCTTCCGTGTGGCGTACAACTGGCGCTCCGGATTCGATGTGGGCCCGGCTCCCGGCGGCGGCATGCAGCCTTCGGAAATCTACGCGAACTCGCAGCCCTGGCTCGACCTGTCCGCCAGCTATATCTTTAGCAGGCAGCTCGCGGTGACCTTCGATGCGACCAACCTGTTGAACAGCTACTATCAGGATCACTTTGGCAACCAAGCATTCTATCCACGCGACACGCGCCGCTTCGATCAGACGTATTCGCTGGGCTTGCGCTTCAAACTTTAACGGCGCAGAGCTAGGATGAAGGCGGACCCGAAGGAGGCAACCGGACCGACGCTGACCCGTCGGACCGTGCTGTTGGGCTCGGCGGCGCTCGCCGTATTCCCCTTCGGCAAGCCGCGCGCACAGACACTGCAGCCGCTCAACTCGAAGCTATCGGGCGATTTGTATCCGATACACGATCCTTGCATCCTCAAGGACGGCGACACGTTCTATGTGTTCTGCACCACGCCGCGTGCCGATACGCCCGCGCAGATTCCCTGGTATCGCTCCACGGACCTCCTGCATTGGGAACGCGGCGGACACGTGTTTACGGCGCTGCCTGCCTGGGCGAAACAGGCGATTCCCGCCACCGAGTCGTGCTGGGCTCCCGATATTTCTTTTTTCAACGGGCAATTCTCTCTCTACTATGCCTGCTCGACCTTCGGATCCAATCGTTCAGTCATCGGACTTGCCACCAATACCACGCTGGATCCCGCCGACCCTAATCATCGCTGGCAGGACCAGGGCTTGGTACTCGAATCCCAAAAGAGCGACGACTTCAATGCGCTGGATCCGGCGCACGTCCTTGATCGGGATGGGAAACACTGGCTTGCCTTCGGCAGCTTCTGGAACGGCTTAAAAATCATCCAGCTCGACCCGGGCACCGGCAAGCCGCTGCCCGGCGCACAACGGTTCGACCTCGCAAGACGGCCGAAGGCACCCGACGCGATCGAAGCGGTGTTCATTATTCAGCGCGCCGGCAACTACTATTTGTTTGCCTCGTTCGAGTTTTGCTGCCGCGGCGCCGACAGCAACTACTACACGGTGGTCGGCCGTTCGAAGAACATTCTAGGTCCCTATGTCGACAAGAGCGGCAAGCCGATGATGGACGGCGGCGGTACCTTGGTGCTGGCGGCCGATGGCGGCGACCCACGCTGGCGCGGACCCGGCCACGTCGCGATTCTGCGCGACGCAGACAAGGACTACATCATCTATCACGCCTACGATGCCCGCCACGATGGACGCCCGACATTGCGTATCGCGCCGCTGGGCTGGACCGACGATAACTGGCCTTCAGCCTTCGTTTAGCCACGAGAGCACGCATGCCGGCAACTCTGCACAGTGCGGTGATTCTGGTTCTCGGGGCCGCGGCGCTCGCCCTGACCGTCGGCGACGCCCACGCGCAGCCCGCGTCCGGATCCGGCGCCAGCGCGGTGGTTCATGCGGATCAGTTCGGCGCGAAAATCGATCGGCATATTTTCGGACAATTTGCGGAACATCTCGGACGCGGTATCGAAGAAGGCGTGTGGGTAGGCGAGCACTCCCCGATCCCGAACATCCGCGGCATCCGCAAGGATGTGATCGCGGCTTTGCGCGAACTGCACGTGCCGGTGGTGCGCTGGCCGGGCGGCTGTTTCGCGGATGAATACCACTGGCGCGACGGCATCGGACCCCGCGCGAAGCGTCCCGTCACATTAAATACGAATTGGGGCGGCGTTCCCGAGCACAATGCCTTCGGCACACACGAGTTCCTGGATTTCGCACAGCTGATCGGAGCCGATGCCTATATCAACGGCAATCTCGGTACGGGTTCGGCGCGCGAAATGGCCGAATGGCTGCAATACATGACCTCAGACAAGGCCACCTCGCTGACGGCAGAACGTGCTCGCAACGGCCATCCCAAACCCTGGAAAATTGCCTACTTTGCCGTCGGCAACGAGGGCTGGGGTTGCGGCGGCAACATGACACCCGAGCATTACGTCGATCTTTTCCGGCAGGATGCCAACTTTCTCAAGGCGCCGCGGGGCGGGCGGCCGATCATCGTGGCGAGCGGCGGCAACGACAACGACACCTCATGGACTTCGGCGCTGATATCGAAAGTAAACCGCGACATGGGGGCGATCAGCTTCCACTACTACACCATCCCAGGCGATCGATGGCAGTCAAAAGGTCCCGCGACCGATTTTGGCGAGGATCAATGGATTTCCACGCTCCAACATACTCTCAGGATGGATGACTACATTTCGCGAAATGGCGCCGAAATGGACAAGTATGACCCGGCCGGGAAGATTGCCTTCGCGGTCGATGAATGGGGTACTTGGTACGATCCGGAACCGGGGCGCGAGCCGGGATTCCTGTATCAGCAAAATACGCTGCGCGACGCCATCGTCGCGGCGCTCAATTTCAATGTCTTCCAGCATCATGCCGACCGTGTGCGCATGGCCAACATTGCCCAAATGATCAACGTGTTGCAGGCGATGATTCTCACCAAAGGGCCGCAGATGATTCTGACGCCCACCTATCACGTATTCAAGATGTACGAACCATTCCAGGATGCGACCTCCTTGCCTGCGGATCTGAGCACGCCGCAATATACCCAAGGCGGCGCATCGGTTCCGGCGGTCAGTTTATCCGCCGCAAGAACGCGGTCGGGATCGATCGCCGTGGCATTGGTCAATCTCGATCCGAACCAGGCGATTGCGGTTGCCGTTGCGCTCCCCGGCGCGAGCCCTTCTCAGGTGAGCGGAACTCTGCTTACAGCCGCGGCGATGGATGCGCACAATACGTTTGAGAATCCAAACCACGTTCATCCGGTCGCCTTTGAAGCGGCGACGGTCACCGGCCATAACCTCTCGTTGAGCCTGCCGCCCAAGTCGATCGTTGTTTTGAACTTGCACTGAGGCACGCAGAAACCCATGGGGATTTCGCGTCGAGATATGCTCGCGGGCATCGCGCTCAGTCCACATTTGTTGCGGGCGGCGCAAGCACCTGAGCGTTTCCGCAGTCTCGCGCCGACGCCGCCCATGGGCTGGAACTCTTGGGATAACTTCGCTACTACGATCCGGGAAGATGAGGCCCGTTCCGTGGCGAAAATCATGGCGGCGCAGCTGCTGCCGCATGGCTACAACATCTTCACGATCGATGCACAATGGTATGAGTCCGGCGCTAACGGTTTCGACTACCGAAAAGACGCGGTCTTGACGATGGATCAATTCGGTCGACTCACACCCGCCGTCAATCGGTTTCCATCCGCCGCGAACGGGGCGGGCTTCAGGCCGCTCGCCGACTATGTACACAGCATCGGACTGAAGTTCGGCATTCACATGATGCGCGGCGTGCCGCGCCAGGCTGCGCGGGGAAATATGCCGGTGTTGGGATCACCGGCTCGCGCCGCCGAGATCGCGGATCGAGCGAAGGTGTGCGCATGGAACACCGACATGTACGGCATCGACATGTCCATGCGCGGCGCCCAGGAATACTACGACTCGCTGTTTCGATTGTACGCTTCCTGGGGAGTCGATTTCGTCAAGGCTGATGACATGAGCCGCCCCTATTTGCGCAATAAGCCGGAAATCCACGCGGTGCGCCGCGCCATCGGTCGCTGCGGCAGGCGCATGTTGCTGTCGCTGTCTCCAGGCGAGACTCCGCTGAGCGCAGCCGCGGACGCCGCTCGCAACGCCAACATGTGGCGCATCAGCGACGATTTTTGGGACACCTGGCCGGCGCTGCTGGAGCAGTTCGAGCGGCTCAGGCGCTGGAGTCCGTACGCGCGCCCGGGAAGCTGGCCCGACGCGGACATGCTTCCCCTCGGCGTACTCGAGCTGGGCCGGCGCAAGACTCGCTTCACTGCGGAGGAGCAGCGCACCTTGCTCACGTTGTGGTGTATCGCGCGGTCCCCCTTGATCATGGGCGGCGACCTGCGCAAGCTCGATGATTTCACTCTTTCGTTGCTTACGAATGACGAGGTTCTGGCCGTGAACCAAGACAGCAGCGGGAATCGCGAACTTTTTCGGAACAACGGCCTGGCCGTGTGGTCGGCGCAAGCGCCTCGCCGGGGCACCTATATCGCGGTCTTCAACTTGCGCGATACCGTTGCGATCATCCCCATCAAGCCTGCAGAGTTGGGCATCAGCGGAGCCGTAAGCCTGCGCGATTTATGGCAGCGGGCGGACCTACCGATGGTTCGGGGGGAATTCCCGGCGCAGATACCAGCTCACGGCGCCGGATTGTACCGGCTAGTGCCGCAAAGGGCTTAATCTGATTTCGCCATGCGAAACCGCAAAGTCGTTGTCTGCGAATAGGTCTGGCCGGGGCGCAGAATGGTCGAAGGAAAGCTTGGTTGGTTGGGTGAATCCGGGAAATGCTGAGTCTCCAAACACAAACCTGTTCGGTACCGAAATACCGTGCCTGTGCCCGTGGGTTTCCCGTCGAGAAAATTGCCGGAGTAGAACTGCAAGCCCGGTTGAGTCGTGCGTATTTCGAGGGATCGTCCGCTGTTGGGATCCGTCAACACCGCTGCCGGTCTCAATGAAGCCGTTTCGCTCGAATTGAGCACCCAATTATGATCGTAGCCGCCGCCCAATCGCAGTTGCTCATCCTTGGCGTTGATTCGGCCACCGATCGAATGCGGCGTGCGGAAGTCAAACGGCGTGTCCGCAACCAGGCGCATTTCACCAGTCGGAATGAGGCTCGCGTTGACCGGGGTAAAGCGATCCGCGTTGATTTGCAGCATGTGATCCAGAATCGTGCGCTCAGGATCTCCGGAAAGATTGAAATATGCGTGATTGGCCAGATTGACCGGCGTGGGCGCGGTGGTCGTGGCTTCATAGTGGATGATGAGCGTGTCATCGTCATCCAGTCGATAGGTCACATGCGCGGTCAATTCTCCGGGATAGCCCTCCTCGCCGGCCGGACTCACATATGTCAACCGCAGCGCGGGCCCGCGCGGCGTCTCGAGCGGCTGTGCCGTCCAGACACGCTTGTCGAATCCTCGGTTGCCGCCATGCAAGCTGTTCGCTCCGTCGTTCCGCGGCAACCGGTAGCTCCTGCCGTCGAGTGCGAAGCGACCGTCCGCGATGCGATTGGCGTAGCGACCGACGGTGGCGCCGAAATACGGCACGCCGGCGACGTAGGGGGCCAGGGAGTCGAATCCCAGTATGATGTTTTGCAATTTTCCGTCGCGATCCGGTGTCTTCAACGAGACCAGCGCGGCGCCATAGGTCATGATGCGAGCTTCGATGCCATGGACGTTAGCGAGAGTGTAGATTTGCACCTTTGTCTCTCCGACTCGGCCGAACTCAGCATGGCCGATCGGATGATGGGCATGCCGCTGCGCCGCGGCTGCCAACGAGGCCGCGGCAAGCAACGAGGCAAAATAAGCATATCTGCGCATAATCAGCCTGCAGTGAAACGCGACCGGACAGGACATATTTCAAGACGAGAAAACAGTGTCGGACCTGAACCCTATCTTGCCAAGACCAGGCCACTATGGCAATTTGTCTGAGTAAATACGAGAGCATAAGCGGCCAGTTCGATGGCCTTTCATCCCCGCGAACGGATATTTAGCATGAACTCGGCATCTTCACCGCGCCGCCTGCGCTCCAGGGCATGGTTCGACGATCCAGACAACGCCGACATGACCGCGCTGTACCTGGAGCGCTATTTGAATTTCGGGCTGACGCTCGAAGAATTGCAGTCCGGAAGACCCATTGTCGGCATCGCGCAAACCGGCTCCGATCTTTCACCCTGCAATCGCCATCACCTGGTCCTGGCGACCCGCGTGCGGGAGGGCATCCGCGACGCGGGCGGCATTCCGCTCGAATTTCCGGTTCATCCCATCCAGGAAACCGGCAAGCGTCCCACCGCGGGCCTGGACCGCAACCTCGCGTACTTGAGCTTGGTTGAATTGCTTTATGGCTATCCCATCGATGGCGTGGTGCTGACCGTCGGCTGCGACAAAACCACGCCCGCCTGCTTGATGGCCGCGGCAACCGTGGATATCCCGGCGATTGCACTGTCCGTGGGGCCTATGCTGAGCGCCTGGGCGGACGGCAAAAGAATCGGCTCAGGTACGGTAGTCTGGAGAGCGCGTGAGCGATTCGCCGCGGGTGAAATCGACCGAGCGGCCTTCATTAAATTGGTTGCCTCGGCTGCACCGTCCACCGGTTACTGCAATACCATGGGAACGGCAACCACCATGAACAGTTTGTCCGAAGTGCTCGGCATGTCGCTGCCAGGTTCAGCGGCCATTCCGGCGCCTTTGCGCGATCGACAGGAATGCGCCTATCAAACCGGCCGGCAAATTGTTGAAATGATCCATGCCGACCGTAAGCCGTCCGACATACTCACCCGCGAATCCTTCCTCAACGCGATCCGGGTGAATTCCGCTCTCGGCGGATCGACGAACTCTCCGTTGCACTTGATTGCGCTGGCGCGGCACGCCGGTGTCGAGCTTTCAATCGATGACTGGCAGGCCCACGGCTACGACATTCCGCTGCTGGTGAATCTGCAGCCCGCAGGCGAGTATCTGGGAGAAGACTTCTACCGCGCCGGCGGCGTTCCCGCGGTCGTTGCGCAACTGCTGAAGCATGGGCTGCTATTCGATAAGGCGCTGACCGCCAATGGCCGAACGCTCGGTGAAAATTGCGCCGCAGCGATCATCTTGGATGAAGCGGTGATTCGTCCCTTCGACCGTCCCTTGGCGCAGAAGGCCGGTTTTCTGATATTGCACGGCAACTTGTTCGATTCGGCCGTCATGAAGACCAGCGTAATCTCCAAGGAGTTCCGCGATCGGTACTTATCCAATCCAAAGGATCCTGACGCATTTGAGGGCCGCGCCATCGTCTTCGACGGGCCCGAGGACTACCACGCTCGTATTGACGATCCCGCATTGAATATCGATGCGCAGTGCGTGCTGTTCATGCGCGGAACCGGCGCTATCGGATATCCCGGCGGCGCGGAAGTCGTCAACATGCGCGCGCCGGTCCAACTCATCGAACAGAATGTACATGTGCTGCCCTGCATCGGTGATGGACGCCAGTCCGGCACGTCGGGTTCGCCGTCGATCTTGAACGCCTCGCCGGAGGCAGCCGTTGGCGGTGGTCTGGGAATCCTGAAGACCGGAGACCGGATTCGAGTGGATCTCAGGAAGGGCGAAGTGAATGTCCTGCTGCCCGAATCCGAAATACAGAAACGCCGCGCGGCGCTCGAAGCCGACGGCGGCTACTCTTATCCTGCCAGTCAAACCCCCTGGCAGGAAATGCAGCGCGGGGTCGTCGGTCAGATGGACACGGGGTCAATTCTCGAACCAGCCGCGAAGTATCAGCGCATCGCACGCACCAAGGGCATCCCCCGCCACAATCACTAGTTCGGCGCGGGCCGCGCGGCTAAAGGGGACATCACGTGATCGGTCTTGCGCTCAAGGGAATCAGCAAACGTTTCGGCAACACTGCGGTACTCGATGACGTATCGCTGGACATCGGAGCCGACGAATTTCTCGTCGTACTGGGCCCCTCCGGATGCGGCAAGTCCACGCTTTTGCGGGCGATTGCGGGTTTGGAATCCATTGATTCCGGCGCAATCGAGATCGACGGTCACCGCGTGGACCATCTGCCGCCGGGTAAACGCGGCGTCGCGATGGTATTTCAAGGCTATGCGCTCTACCCGCACATGACGGTTCGTGAAAATATTTCCTTCGGTCTCGTCAACGTCGGCGTCGCGCGCGCGGAAATCGACCGAAGAATCGGCGAAGTGGCGCGAATGCTGGAAATGATGCCGCTGCTGAATAGGTTGCCCGCGGAGCTCTCCGGCGGGCAGCGCCAGCGGGTCGCGATCGGCCGGGCAATCGTGAAAGACCCCAGGGTCTTCATGTTCGATGAGCCGCTCTCCAACCTTGACGCGGCGTTGCGCAGTCGGACGCGCCAGGAGATCGCCAATCTTCATCGCCGCATCAAGAGGACAATGATCTTCGTCACCCATGATCAAACCGAGGCTATGACCTTGGCCCACAGAATCGTCGTCATGAATCGGCAGCGCATCGAACAGGTTGGCACACCGAGCGAGATTTACAGTCATCCCGCGACGCTGTTTGTCGCCACCTTCGTGGGTTCGCCGGCAATGAATATCTTCGTGGCCACGCGAATCGCTGCTGAGAATGCGCTGTTGCAGGTGAGATTGGGCGACGGGACCGTGATTGAGACCGATGTGCCCGCGGCGGCGCTCGCGCATGGGGATATCCTACGCATTGGCTTGAGGCCGGAAGCCTTGCAGCTGTGCGCCCCAGGCACGGGACTTATGAATGCCAAGGTCGATTTCGTCGAATTTATGGGCGACAAGACTTACGTGCATCTGTCGTTGGCAAATCAAGAGCGTTTGATCGCCGTTGATGGTGCGGCTTCTTGCGCACGAGTAGGCGAAATGATGGGGATCAGGTTCGACCCGCGCGCCGCCCACCTATTCGACGCCGAGGGCCGCAGTGTCCGGGCATAATGCGACGGCAGCGCCGCGAGCATGGTCGGCCGCCGCCGCCGAGGCCCGCAGCGGACTGCTTTTCGTCGCGCCGTATCTGCTAGTTTTTGCGATATTGCTGGTTTATCCGTTGTTCTCCGGCATGTGGCTCAGCCTTCACAAGGCCGATCTTTTCGGCGGATCGGAATTCATCGGACTCGAGAACTACTGGCGCTTGTCGCGCGACCCGGTGTTTCTGAGATCCGTGCGCAACACCTGCTATTTCGTGCTGCTTACCGTGCCCGCGCTCACGCTCATAGGCCTTGGACTCGCTCTGGCGCTCAACAACCAGACGCGGCGCTCCGCTATTTTGCGCGGCCTGTTTTTCTCCTCATCGGTCCTGTCGGTCACCATCGTGACTTTGATATGGCGCATGGTATTGATTCCCGACGGAGGACTCATTGCCGCGTTCCTGACAACGATCGGTTTGCCGCCCGTCCCGTTTCTCAGCGATGCACATCTTGCCCTGCCCGCCTTAGCCGTCGTCACCCTATGGTGGTGCATTGGTCTTCCGATGATGTTGTTTCTGGCGGCACTGCAGCAGGTGCCCAAGGATCTGTATGAAGCGGCGGCTCTGGACAACGCCGGGCGCTGGCGCACTTTGCTGCGCATCACGCTGCCCTCGATTCGACGCACAACCGTGGTTGTTATCGTCATCGAAATCATTCTGCAATTTCAACTTTTTGGTCAGGCGCAGATCATGACGTTGGGCGGCCCGAACAATGCCTCGCTGCCAATCGTGCTCTTCATCTATCAAATCGGTTTCCAACGTTGGGACATCGGCTATGCGGCTGCGGCATCGGAAGTGCTGTTTTGCATTATTTTGCTGGCTGCGATGACCCAATTTTTCCTGGCTCCGGGCCGACGCCGGGGATGATCGTGCTCTCGAACCGCACGCCAGACTCAAAACGCAATTGGACGTTGAGCGTCATATTGACGATCTCGTCGCTTGCGATGGCAGCGCCGCTGTTGTGGACCCTGCTGCTCTCGCTCAAACCGAACGATGTGCTGCTGCGCGGTACTCAAACCGCGTTATCGCCACCCTACACGCTGCGCAACTACGCGGACATTTTAGGCCATCCAGCGGTCTTCGGCTGGCTGCTGAACAGCGCCATCGTCTCCCTGGCGGTCACGTTCGGCGTCCTGATACTGTCTTCTCTCGCCGGCTATGGATTTGCACGCCTACGCTTTCCCGGACGCAACGTGATCTTCATCATCGTGTTGTTTGGTCTCGCCATTCCGGAACAATCGGTGATCATCGCCCGGCATCAGATGTTCACTACGCTACACCTGCACAACACCTATGAGGGACTCATCTTTCCAGGGCTCGCCGCGCCCTTCGGGGTATTTCTCATGGCGCAATATTTCCGTGCACTACCCAGAGAATTGGAAGAGGCGGCGTGGCTTGACAATGCCTCGCACTTTAAGACCTTCTGGTGCATCGTGCTGCCGCTGTCGCTGCCCGCGCAGGTGACATTGGGTATATTCACTTTTTTGTCGACCTGGAACGACTATTGGTGGCCGCTGATCTCGGCCACAAATTCCGAGATGTACACCCTTACGGTCGGTGTCGCCTCCTCGCAAATGAATTTCGCGCAAACCAACGGCTTGGGCTTTCTCATGGCTCAGGCAGTCTTCGCCAGCATTCCGATTCTGGTCGTCTACCTCATCTTTCAGCGCTACATCGTCGCCGGCGTATCGCGCGCGGCTGCTTGATGCGCGGCAGATTCGCATGTCTCGCCGCTTGTACCGCGTTGTTGGCAATATCGGGTTGCCAGCATCGGTCCAACGACCGCCTTCAGATCACTTTGCAGCGCTTCTTCGGCGCCTGCGATGCCGAGTACGGCAATTCAACGAATGTGGCAGCCGCAGAAGGCGAATGCGGGATCATCACCACGTTGATCAACGAGTTCAACGCGCAGAACCCGGACCTGGAGGTGCGGGTAAACGTCGTGTATTGGCCGGGATACGACCAGCTGTCGGCCGAATTGGCCGCCGGTGACCCTCCCGATCTTGTCACCATGCATCAATCGGTGATTTCCGACTACAGTCAACGCCACCTGATCATTCCGTTGGAAGAAGGACTTCGCTCCGTTGGCATCGATGCCGGCGGCTTTACGCGCGTGGCGCGCGAAGGCGTGGTGCGCGACGGCCATATCTATGCGCTGCCTTTCGATAACTGGGCGCCGCTTTGGCACATCAACATGAATCTGTTTCGCGCGGCCGGCTTGGTTAGCGATGGGAAACCTCTGCTGCCGCATAGCCCGGCAGAACTTTTGCAACAGGCGCGGCAGTTCAAGAGGGCGACCGGAAAACCCTACCTCATTCAATCGATGGTCAATGAACCGTCCGCTTACGCGAGAAATCTATTTACTTTTTTGATGCAGCAGAATTCGGACTTCTTTGCCGATCCGCGCCACATAAAATTGCAGACGCCGGAAGCACGGCGGGTGTTGGAGCTCTTCAAGCAAATCTATGACGAGGGGCTGACCACTAAGAATCAGGACTACACGGCTGCAACCAGCGGGTTCCTGAACGGGCAAGGCGGCGTCTACCTGGTGGGCACATGGATGATCGGCACCTACGAACAGGCGTCCAAGCAAACTGGCTCGCCTTTGGCGGGAGGATATGCCGTCGCGCCCTATCCCCAACTCTATCCAGGCCGTGACGCGACTTACGCCGACGGACATTCCTGGGTAGTGCCAAAAGCGCGGCGCAGTCGCGATAAGATGCATGCAATCTTCCGCCTTTTGCAATTCCTTCGGGACAACGATTATCAGTGGTCGCGCACCGGTCATCTGCCTGCTTACAAGGATGTGATCGACAGCCAACGCTGGCGCTCGCTGCCGCATCGCGCCGAAATCGCCAAGTTGGTGGAAATCGCCGAGCCGCTGCCGTCCGGCGTGCAACGGCAATTTCTGATTCAACAAATCATCTCGGAGGAGATGGAATCGGCAATCACCGGGCAAAAATCCATCAATACGGCTCTGGCGGACGCCGAACGCAGAGTCAACGACGTTTTATTCAATTTGCTATAGCCCAGAGAGTGAAGAGATGTTGAATGTCAAACTTCTTGTCGACCACGACTTCGTGATTGCAGCGCTCGACCGCCGCATATTCGGTACCTTTGTGGAACATATGGGACGCTGCGTCTATGGCGGCATCTATGAAGCCGATCATCCGACTGCCGACGCGAACGGCTTTCGGCAGGACGTGCTGGCGCTGACCCGGGAGTTGGGCGCAACGATCGTGCGCTACCCGGGCGGCAACTTTCTCTCAGGGTACAACTGGGAAGATGGCGTGGGGCCGAAGGAACAGCGGCCAAAACGGCTCGATCTTGCGTGGGGCAGCACGGAGTCAAACCAATTCGGCACCAATGAATTCGTTTCGTGGTGCAAGGCGGCGGGAGTCGAACCAATGTTCGCGGTCAATCTCGGTACGCGCGGGCCTGACGCGGCGCGGCACTTCATCGAATATTGCAATCATCCCGGCGGCACGCAGTATTCGGACATGCGCCGTGCTCATGGTTTTGCAGACCCTCACGGCATCAAATTCTGGTGCCTGGGCAACGAAATGGACGGGCCGTGGCAGATTTGTCAAAAGACCGCAACTGAATATGGGCGCGTCGCGCAAGAAACGGCGAAAGTCATGCGTTGGGTCGATCCGGACATCCAACTCGCCGCCTGCGGTTCATCCAACCGCAGCATGGCCACCTACGGCCACTGGGAGCAGGAGGTCCTCAAGCAATGCTTCGATCATGTCGATTTCATTTCCTTGCATCAATATTTTCGCAACGACTCCAACGATATCAAGCGTTACTTCGGCGCGATCAAGGACCTTGATTCGTTCATCAAGGAGGTGGCAGCAATCGCGGACGCAGTTGCCGCGAAACGGCGCTCGCCCAAGCGCGTCATGCTTTCGCTGGACGAATGGAATGTCTGGTACAAGGCTCACAGCGCCCCGGATCTGCGCAAGCCCGGCTGGCCCGAGGCACCGCCGCTGATCGAGGAAGTCTACAATTTCGAGGATGCGCTCATCGTCGCGGGCGTGCTCATCACGCTTATGAACAATGCCGACCGCGTCAAGGCTGCCTGCCTGGCGCAACTCGTTAACGTCATTGGCGCCATCATGACCGAGCCGGGCGGCCCCGCGTGGCGTCAGACTATTTTTCACCCTTTCGCACAAGCCTCGCAGTTCGGCCATGGCAACGTGTTGCGCACGCAGATCCAAACCGACGGCCTCGCAACGGACGCCGATCCTCAATTGGACCAACTGCTGGCCAGTGTTCTGTACGATGAAAAAAGCGGTCGCGCCACTGTGTTCGCATTGAATTGCAGTATTGATGTAGACATGGTCCTCACGGCCGAACTACGCGGATTGGGCAAGCGAAAAATCGTCTTTGCCAGTGAACTGCAGCACCGGGACTTAAAGGCCGCGAACACCCGATCGGCACCGGACACGATCAAGCCGCGTCCACACCGAGAGTGTTCCATTGCGGACTCCCAACTGCAGGCTAGATTGCGCCCGCTTTCGTGGAACGTCTTCGTTTCGGAACCGGGCGGGTAAGAATCGAGCAAATCGCGCGCTTGCCGCATCACAGCAGTCATCAACGGCGCTACTGTAAGCATCGGTGGGATGTGTCAAAGTTCGCGTATGGAAGCGCTTTTCGCAGCCATCGGCAGCTACGGACAATGGTAGTAGCAAGGGCTGTGTTTCAGACTCGCCTGCAGTTGTCTCGATTTGCCTGGAGAACCAATGAATTACCAACGGCGGAATGGACCGCAGTGGCTACGGGTGGCCTTACTGGCGTGTGCAACGAGCGTACATGCGGACGTCGACACCATAGTCGTGACCAGCCACGCCGGATACCATCGCCGGCCGTGGCAAGCGCCAGCAATGCGAGAACGACGAGCAAAGTTCGGATCTCTTCCATCTGTCGGACTGGCTCATAAATTGAAAAAGTTGGCATGACGATTCCCAAGGTGACCAGCAAGGCTCCAACCGACGGGAGCAGTCTCTGGGCAAGAAGATCGCGCGATGCTTGTCGCACGCTTTTAAGACCGGCAAACCAAGCGATCTGAATCAGGACTGCAATCAGCAGACTGACGAGCGCGTAAACGCCCAGAAGCACCACGCAGAGCATTGGTCCGGAATTCATGTAGCCTCCAGTTTGAGTCGCGCGCGTTCCGCCTGGATAAGAGTGTCAAGCTCGTCGAGCAATGCCGCATCCTTGCGCCCGACGACATGGACGAGCGTGGAAAGAATCGCCGCATTATCGTCATGAGCCGCGAGCAAGTCTGCGACGTGGCCAGATACGATTTCGCTCAGTAGTACATCCTGGGAGCAGCGCGGCTCGTAAACAAATGCGCGGCCATGCAGGCGGCGCAGCAGCACGCCTTTGCGATGGAGCGTATCGAGCGTGGTCATAAGAGTGGTATAGGCAAGATGGGGAAACTCAAGTCGCACGTGTCGTACGGTTACGGCGCGACGATGACCCCACAGCACCTCCAGCGCTCTTTTTTCGAGCGGACCCAAGACAAGGTGCGTCTTGGTACCGGCAGTACTTGTGCTCACCTGTTCCTTATGAAGCGTGCTCGCATCGAAATCTGAGAGCTGATGGCTTTGCCGGCTCTCACTGGACACGAACGGCCTCCCCGCCCTTGTTCTGACCTTCTCCTAACATTAAAAGGCGTCTCAACGCAGCACCACGGTCTTCGATCCAAATTCAAATACTCGGCGTGCAGCATGCCCCCGGATGGATCTGATCCCGACGTGGCTGGACGTGAGCGGAGGTACATATCAAGTTCCATCACTGACACCGTTTGGCGGCATCGCAGCACCAATTTCAAGGATACACCCAGAAATACCCCAATTTCAGGTCGCTGGACCAGGCTGGCCACCAAGCCCGCGCGCCAAAGACTGTTCCCATTGCTGGCCGCGATTGGCGCTAGGGTTTTGCAAAGGCCGGCCCCATCTGTACCGGAGCATTTGCATCCTTCGTTTCGCCGTGATGGTCGGCAGGCTCGGAGCCGAGCTCCTTCGAGCAGGCAGTATCGTCGGAGACGGACGGAGAGAAGTGAAGCCGAATGCCGTCTGCCAACAGATCGTCATACAGGGAACGCACTGGCGCCACATTGCCTTCGCGCAATGCAGCCACGAAGTTGGCGCATCCCATGGCAGACAAAGTGCCAGTCCTAGCCCATTTGCCCTCTCGGTTACGCTGAAAGACCGGCAAGTACAGGCTACGCGGTCTGGAACGCTCGATTGTGGCGTTAACAACAATTGCCAAATCGCCGGGCGCGCCGTAGCCCAACACATAGATTTCACAAGGCGTGCCGTTTTGCAGACAACCAAATTCGAATCCCGCTGCACTCGAGAAATCCAGTTTTTTGAAGTCCTCAGGCAGATTCGTGTTCTTTGGGTAAACGGTCGCGTGGGAGAATGGCGGCTCGGTGACAGCCGGATCGGGCTCGCTTCGCGAACGATATCTTCGCGTCCTGGCTGCTTGCATGAGTAACGCGCGCGAACGCACATCCTCATTCCCTGCTTCGGCGAGATGAGCTAGAGCTTGGGTGCCGAATCGGCCGCTCTCGAAACGAAGGAACTGATAGTCAAACTTGCTTGGCGAGATCTCGTTAGTCTCCAGACGTCGAAGTTGACTGTTGATCGACAAGCGCGCAGGGTCGGCCACGGGCGAAAGCAACAGCGCCAGAATTGCCACGATAATGAGGCTTGCAATTACGTTGACTCGTTCGATCGGAGTGAGCCATATGCCGGGGCGAATCGACGCATAGGTATAGCCGCCTCCATAGACCAGGCTCATGGCGGCAACGGCCGCGGAGAACACACGCTGTGTCGTCCAGCCGTATTGGTAAACCCGCAGAGCGATGGCATAAAACGCCAAGAGACCGAGCAACAGTACGATGGGGCCTGCCACTCGGCCTGTCCAACGCAAGGCCGCGGGCGGCATACCGGATGGGTCCCCGTCTTTATAGGCGGCATTTAGCAACAGCACGGTGATGAAAGAAGCCCACAGGAGAATCGACGCCGCATGGCCGGTAGCCCAAAGTGGGTTCACACCGACAAATACGAGTGCAACAAGAAAGGCGGATCCCAGGACGACAACCATCGGCAATAGCCAGGAGAGTAGCGTCAATCCCACGTTTCGCACGCCGTTTAGTAGCGCAGGCCGCACATCGGTGATGTGAATCGCAGCGGCAAACGCCATCGCAAGGGCAGGACAGCGAAACCAGTTATGCTCGACCATGGTCTTGAACCAATCGAGGTGGATAACATGAAAAAGCTCTGCGCCGAGCTCCAATAATCCCCAAACGAGTAACGTAAAAATAAACGACAGCACGAGCTGGAAGCCTCGCATCCAACTATCCTCAAAATGATCCGCATATTCAGCGAACAGTGAATTGCCACGCTCACGGTGCTCCAGCAATTGATTGACGATGAATAACCCTAGCGTCATGCAAAAGCTCACCGTGAATGAGGGCCATACACGCACGCTGGAATCTGCGCCGCCCCATAATTGATTCGGATCGCGCCAAATGTCATAGGCTGCAAGCCCCGCGATGACAGCGCTCGCGATTGCAAGATAAATGGTGAGCGTTCGACGACGCATGCGTCCGATTTCCGCTATTGCAATCACGGGGACGTACGCTGTAATGAGCGCAAGAGCTGCAAAAATCATCGGGTGTTGTGAAGCCCAATAGGGCCCGTGCATCTGACTGGCGCCGGCGGCGTAATACATGGGGGGTACCAGCCTCAGCAGAAGCCAAGCAACGATGCCTTGAACGAGTCCAATTGCGAGACGAGCTCGCGCGATGGAGGGCGTTGCGCGCGCCGAGCCGATTCGGGAGTGATCTTCGCCAATGTTTGCCATTTTTTCCAATCCCTTAAATTGGTCCGAATCCATGCGTTGGGCCTGCAATGCCTGATGTGAGCCAGATGCTATCACCGACGAGATCACGGGCACGCACCAGCTTCCGGATGCAGTGACCAACGCAGTGGTCTATGACCCTACGTGAGCCGGTTGTTTGCATTCACGCGTGTCGGGCCATGCGGACCCCGGTGTCATCAGACCGGCTGTGAATCCGCCGACGACGGTTCAGGTTCAGTCCAGGCGAGGATGGCCGTCGGCAAGGCGAGACCGGCGGACCCGATATAAGTCAGGACCATTAGTGACAGGCTCGGAATTGAGTAGGGCCTAGAGGCTATCCACGGCCGCAAATCGATCCAGCACAAGAATCCCGGCCAGAAGGATCGCAACGATGAGGATTTGGCAGGTCATCGCGAGTGCCCTTTGTCGCAATTGCAATTCACGCTCGTCCAGTCGTCTGACGGTACGGAGCCACACAAAGCCGAGATCTTGATACGGCGCCATAACGGGCTTCCCCAGCAAAAATGCCAAATACATACCAATGAGCGCGAGCACGAGCCATAGGTAAAACTCCAATGAGGATTCATGCAGCGGGATTCGAAACACGGCTGCCTGAAGCATGACAAGAAAGACAAAAACACCGAAAAAGTGCGATACCACGCCAATTCGCCGGCGTAGTCTGCTGAAGGTCTTCGGACGCGACGGCCGAGGCGGCAGCCACCGCATGGAAATCAGAATCAGAGCCAGCGACATGAGCAACATGAGGTACGACGACGCCGTGCTGGCGTTGGAGGGATGCGCGGAGCATCCGAGGCCGAACGCTCCAGAAAATGCCAGCAAGAAAGCGGCTAGCTGAATAGCCACTCGCAGGAGCAAGTTGATGAGCCGTCCCACGGTTCCGCCATCGGCAGGACTAAAAAAATTATAATAGCTAAATCCATCACAGTATATACTTAAGTATCTAATATCAATTTGATGTATTCTAGTACTTCATTCTCACGGACTAGATACTTTAATCTCTTTATTATGCTTGAACACGGTCGCCAATTCGCCGAGATGCTCATTGCCGCCCGGCGCCACGCTGGCCTCAGCCAGCGGGCGCTCGGCGCCAAAGTTGGAGTCGCGCAAAGCCATATCTCGAAAATCGAGCGCGCAGCGATCGATCCGCAGGTTTCAAGTCTGATGGAGCTCGCACGAGCACTCGGGCTCGAGCTGATGCTGGTTCCCGCGCAACTCGTGCCGGCTGTGCATGCGCTTGGGCGCGAAGCCACCCCTGATCCCCGACGAATGCCAGGCGCCATAGACCACGACCTCAAACGACTTGCGCGTCAGGCGCAGGAGCTGACGAAGCGTTTTCCGGAAGCTCGAGTGCTCTTTGACATCGCCGCCACCGCCAATGAGATGCGCATCGCGCGCTTGGATACGTCCACCGCTCGCGAAGCGAGCCCTCTCATTGATGCTGCCGCCACCATCCTCAAGGGTCTGCGGGGTCCGCGCGACCACCCGCCCATTGAAGACGCTGCCGTAGATGCGAACGCGGAGCAGGCACTCATACTAACTGAGCGCGCGCTGCGGAATCTGCGCAACGTCTGGACTCATCGAGACGCAAGCTTTCCACAAGCCCCCGCCTATCGACTCGATGATCCCAATGCATAACATCGTTGTTCTCGACGTCCGCCTCCACGGCCAAATAATCGGAACCTTAACGCGCCTCCCCGGAGATCGAGTGCTGTTCGCGTTCACGGAAAATTACGTTGCCGACCAAAATCGGCCGACGCTCAGTCTATCGTTCAAAGACGCGCTCGGCAGCCTGATCATTGACGTTCGTCCGACACAGACAAGACTGCCCGTATTCTTCGCCAATTTGCTTCCCGAAGGAGCGATGCGCGACTACCTCGCGGCACGTGCGAGCGTCAAGCCGGAACGCGAATTTTTCCTGCTCGCAGTGCTCGGCCGCGATCTACCGGGAGCGCTTGAGATTCAGCCCGCGGACGCAGGGATGCCGACGGATGAAAACGCCATCATGTCGGGCGAATCGGTGACGAACCCTGAATCCGACACGGCGCTGCATTTTTCGCTCGCCGGCGTTCAGCTCAAATTCTCGGCACTCAAAGTTGCCGCCGGCGGGCTCACGATCCCTGCCGATGGGGTCGGCGGCTCTTGGATTGTGAAACTCCCCTCGACCAAGTTCCCCAACGTACCCGAGAACGAATTTGCGATGATGGATCTGGCGCGCCGCATCGGCATCGCCGTGCCGGAAACCGGCCTCATTCCCTTAAGTCGCATCTCCGGTCTCCCCTCCGGGATCGATGCCGTCGGCGAGCATGCCTACGTGATTAAGCGCTTCGACCGAGCCGCAAACGGCGAGCGCATTCACATCGAGGACTTTGCCCAAGTATTCGCCGTGTACCCGGAACGCAAGTACGAGCGAGCAAGCTATCGCAATATCGCAGAGGTTCTTTGGGCCGAGACGGGTGAGGCAGGCATTGTGGAGTTCATCCGGCGGCTGGTGTTCAATGCGTTGATCGGAAATGACGACATGCACCTGAAGAATTGGTCTTTGATTTATCCAGATCGACACCACGCATCACTCGCACCCGCGTATGACTTTGTGTCGACAATCGCCTATCTGCCAGATGATCGGCTTGCATTAACATTTGTCGATTCCAAGAAATTCTCGTCAATCACGACCGATCAGTTCGAGCGCTTCGCAGCGAAAGCGCGATTGCCGACTAAGCTGACATTAGATACGGTGCATGAGACGGTCACGCGTTTCGCCGCAGCCTGGAGCAATCCTGACGCGTTATTCGATAATCGAATTCGAGCCGCAATTGAGCGGCATCTTGAATCGGTACCCCTATGGACTGAGTCCCGACGTCGTGAAAATCCGTGTTCGACGAAGACCAAAGATCCGCGGTGAAGCACTCGATTTGGCCCGCGAGCAGTATTCGTATTGCGGCGACGTCAGAGGCAGCTCGCGCGTTTCGACTCTGCCAGCCATTCTCGGATTTGACGCGGTGCCGGTCGATGACATAAAGCAATCCTTCGCCCTCCAACATTTTGGCAGAATCCGCGACTTGGAAATGCAGATGCGGCTCGCGAGCGTCTTCAGACGCGCCGATCAAGGCCAACACCTGACCCCACTTCACCCACTCCCCGACCTTCACGCTCAAACTTCCCGGTTGCAGGTGCAGTAAGACCGCAGACGGCACGAGCCGAACGTTGTGAGCGACTCGAAGATTCCTCTAGTCGGTTCCCACTCGCGTCGCGTGCAGATTGATGACCCGCTGTAACGGCCCGCCCACTTCCCCGATATCGCCCGTTTGATTGAAGGAATTGGGCGTAAAATCCTTATAAACCTCGTGCCACAGCATCATTTTCTGGCCCTGCGAAAAAACCAGATTCACGGTCAATTGCTTGCCGTCCCAACTGAGTTTGCTTCGATAATACGAGTCGACGTTGCAGGCAGCCGGGCCAGAGTTGTTGCAGAGCATGCCTTTGAGGGAATGCGTTTCCTTGTCCCACCAATGAAGAGCCAGGACAAACTGTTCGCCTTGCTCAGAAGGAATCCGCTCTTCTTCCATTAAGACCGACCCACCCAGACCTAACCGCCAGATCTGCTCTCCCGGCGGGGACGTCTTGGCACCCTTGTTGTCGTGCACTACCACCACGGACCATCGGCCCTTGATGACCCGAACCAAGGAAGCGAAGTCGGCCGCCATAGCCGCGTCCGAGGGTTGCGTGCCAGAGGCATCCGCGGCTACGCCGACTCCCGGTATGCAACTGGCGAACAAGGTCAGTAAAGCCACAGCAACAGAATTTTTTTGCTTTAACCAAAGGTTTGATTTCAGCGAAGCTCCCCTTTTTCTTTGATTGAGGGACGGTAGCAGAAGAAGAGCACCTGGCTCACCAACGCAAACCCCGATCGACAAATCGTCAATGTCGGTACCGGTGATGGCGCCGGTTTCTGAGCATTCCGCGCCAGCACGTCCCTGTTCTTGAGCTGCCGATCATTCACTTCTCAACAATCAACAAAACCTGAATTCCCTCGCAAACCCGCCATCCGCCATGAGTAACCCGAGCCGCGTTCTGGCTCCGCCGCCCTGCAGCGCCTACCGGAAACCGTCGGCCACATCGCCGAAGCGCTGTGGAAGCAAGCCTTCACCCATCGCGAAGGCGAACTCGACTCCCGCCTGCGGCGGGTCAATCGAGGTCGACTGCTAAGCGCTTTAAGTCCGCGAGCGAACAGAAGCTCAATGCACCCTTATGTGTAGCGCGCAAGACCACGCGCGGCGCCCGCTCCGCTTGGAGCGCTTCCTGCCACCGAGGTGCGCAAAGGCACCAGCGATCACCGGGCTTAAGTCCTGGAAAGCCGAATTCCGTTACCGGCGTCGAGAGATCATTGCCGCAGGACTTCGAATACTCAAGAAATTCCGCGGTCATGACGGCGCACACGGTGTGACTGCCGATGTCCTCAACGCTGGTGTCGCAGCATCCGTCGCGAAAAAAACCCGTCATCGGTCTCAAGGAGCAGACCTCCAGTCGATCGCCGAGCACGTTCTTGGGCTCGTTGCGCCGGCCGCCGCCGCCCTTGCCCGCGTCTTCTCTCAACATCGGGACTCTCCGCATCGTCGATCCCTCCTCGCTTCGAAAATGTCACGGCCAACAAACCGAAGTGGTTCGCGACCGCATGGCCGACGCAAAACACCTCAGAAGCGGGTCATCACGACGCCGGCCACATATTGGACCAAACTGATCAGACGATAATCGTTCGCTAGTCCCGACCGAACTAAATCAGAGGCGTCGTGTTATCAATAGATCAACCCCACACTTCCACCTTGAGACCGGGCACCTTCAAGCCTGAGATCATTGGTGACAAGAATCATACGCTGGGATACCGCGCGTGATGCGAAGAAAAGATCCATATTCTCGATCGGTGTACCGGAACGCTCCAGCTCGGCGCGAATCCCTGCATAGTGGCCGTTGACCGCGTTGGTCCAGTCGAGATAGCAAGACGTTCCAAATACGCCTCGACCAGCTGGATGAGTTTCGGCCGACCCGCCTTCTCTGCGCCAAAACGCAACTCCGCGGCGGTCATCGACCCAAACCAGCCGATCCTTCCCAACTGCTATTAAGCCGTCCTGCAACTCAATACGGCGCCTTGACAAATTTGCATTACCGGGGTAATGTACCAATATGTCGATACCGCAATCCAAAGTAACGGCGCAAGGCCAGATTTCCGTTCCGGTCGAAGTACGTAAGAAGCTTGGAATTGGACCTGGGTCTGTCCTTGAGTGGCATGAACAAGACGGCAGCGTTTTGGTTCGTCGGGCAGGCCGATTCAGCTCGTCCGATGTTCACCAGGCAGTGTTTCCGAAAGGCACGCCGAATAACAAGACTGTGCCCGACATAAAGGCCGCACTTCGCAAAGCCATTCGAAAGAAACATGCTCGCGGTTGACACGAATGTCCTCGTAAGGCTGCTGGCCCGTGATGATGTCGCCCAGGTTCGTGCAGCAGAGGCTTCCATCGCCAAGGGAGCGTGGGTGTCTCAGTTGGTCCTAGCGGAAACACTATGGGTCTTGGACTCCGTATATGATCTTTCTCGTGCGCAGATCTCAACGGCCGTTGAGATGCTGTTGAATCACAACGAGCTGAGCCTTCAGGACGCGGATGTTGTCACCGCGGCACTAGCCCATTTTCGTCGACGCTCATCTGTCGAGTTTTCGGACTGTCTCGTGTTGGAGATTGCGAGAAAAGCCGGCCACTTGCCGGTTGTTACATTCGACCGCAATTTCGCCAAATTGGACAATGTGCAACGGTTAGCATGATATCCGTGAACGTCCCGGTGGACTCCTGCCGACCCTCTCCAGCCGATGGCGAAGGGCAGCTTTGCTGCCACGCATTTTTCACTGTACAGCAGCGTGTTATACGCATCACGTTTGCTGGGCCGAGTACTTTTGGGATCACGAATCGCGAGGTCCCACTTCTTCAATGTCTATTCGCCGAGCTGTGATTGATCTCTGACAATTACTTGTAGGCCAAGCACCAACCGTTGCCCTTAAGCCAGCATCGTTCAGCAGAGATCTCGTCGCTTCGAAAGAGTCGGGTGACCTTCTGGCCATCACCATTTTTGAATGCCTTCGCAAGAGCCGCCTCGGATACAGGGTCGCGCATGCCCTCCGCCAATATATACGCGGCCGGGAAAATCCAGCATGCATTGAAATCCGTCCCTTTGCGTTCGATGAGAAACACCGCTCCACGCCGCGACATCTTGGAGACATCAACGGCGCCACTATCGCTTGGTATTACGCTCTCGTCCGTCGTCAAAGGCAGAATTAGGCGTCCATTGTCGGAAAGGCGATCCAGCCACCGCTCTGCCGGGCGGGTTGTACCAGCGTTAACGTAGATCACATCCGCCGCGTCAAAGTCTGCATCGGCGCCATTGGCGTTAAGCACTCGAATATTCGGAAAACTCGAGAGGTTATTTTTCGCCAGAGCCGCGAGATCACGGTCAAATTCCACCGCCGTCACGAGTCCCGACGACCCTACTAAGTGCGCCATTATGGCCGTGTAGTACCCCGCTCCGGCTCCGATATGCACCACATGTTCCCCTTGTTTGATTCTCACTGTGCCCAGCAGAGCAGCGTGCAGCGATGGCTGACCATTATTGATGTTCCGTGCTGGGACAATGGCGAAGAGCATGTCGGTATATAGATAAACCGGATCGTCACTCGGCGTGGGAATGTAAAACCCAGGTCCTCGGAATGTCTGCCATGGTCCGGGGCCGAGAAAGTCTTCGCGAGGGATCGAGGCAAAAGCCTTTTCGAGGCCCGAGTCATTCAAGCCAACGGCGGCCATTATGTGCTTGGCGTAGGCACGACGGACGATTTCTAGCTCCGATTGCTTATCCATGGCATCTCCTTAGGCGTGATCTTGATGAATTATGCGCTCTGGCCCCGGTGGCCGTTTTAGGCCTCTTATTGTGATGGCGGTGCCATTTGTGCACCGCAAGGTTAGCACCTGCTATACGTATCTCTAAGCGATACGGGTAGCATTTGCTATACGTATCTCTAAGCGATACACTGCCCTCGTGATAAAGAGTTTCCGCCACGATGGACTGCAGCGGTTCTTTAGCACCGGATCGAAGGCAGGGATTCAGCCGAACCATGCGAAGAAGCTGGGTCTGCAGTTGCTTAGGCTCGATGGGGCAACAAGCGCGACGGATATGAATCTGCCAGGCTGGGACTGGCATCCGCTCAAGGCTGATCTGGCTGGGCATTGGTCCGTGTCGGTGAATGGGAATTGGCGTATGACCTTCACGTTTGAAGGCACGGACGCGATTCTGGTCGATTATCAGGACTACCACTGAAGCAAGGAGAGTTTATGAGTCGAATGCACAACCCGCCGCACCCTGGGGCCGTCCTGTTGGATACGGTGCTGCGCCCCGATGGCGGCATTACCCTCACCGCGTTTGCAGAGCGCCTGCGCGTCTCTCGCGTCGCGCTATCGCGCGTGGTGCATGGGCATGCCGCCATCAGTGCGGAGCTCGCGATCCGGCTCGCTGCCGCGCTCGGCGGATCCGCTGAGTCGTGGCTGCGCATGCAGCTTGTCCACGATCTGTGGCACGCGGCGAAGAAGCGACGCCCGAAGATCGCGAAGATCGAGGGCATGCAGTTGGAGCACGCAGAAGCGGCATAGTTTCGAGCGGCGCCTGCAAGTGATTTCAGCACCTGCAGACGCCTGACCAATCACAACCCAAGGAGTTGCAAATGGCTACCACGAAGATTACTACACCGAAGATCTGCAAGGCAGCGGCCATTCCCTCCAAGCAGCGACCGCGGCGCGCCTCCCAGCGGGCCGCCGTTATAAGCATTGATCTATCTGGCGACCTGCGCAATCTCATGATCGAGCAGTGCAGGGACGGCCTTTCATACATCACGGTTTATCAGGGATCGCGAGGCGCATTGCTCGCGGCCGGAGTTCCGGCGGCGGCGTTCCCGGTTCGATGCGCCAATTTAAAGTTTCAAGTCCTCACCCTGCACGCTTGCTGCACCGGCTCGGAAGAAATCCTAAATGCACGAATGCGCAAGATCAGCGATGACGGTTTCGAATTGGAGATCGATTGGGGCACTGTGAAGCCCTATAACCAAGCCTCGCATCCTGCGATATCGGAGCTGGCGCGAATGCTGCTCAAGGATGTGTTGCGGTGGACGCGAACGGACTACGAAGATAATGGGAGGACAACCAGGAGCATTGCGGATCTCTCGTATCCGATCGACACGCTGGCCGCAGACGCACGGGCAGTCGACTACAAGCCTCGCCCAGGCGCACCACGCGTGCAAGTGACGCCAGAGTTTAACGAGAGACTGCACGCTTATGCGAGCTGGCTGCATCATTGGATATTCGAGGAAGGCGAAGTGATGCCGTGCGCACCGAGACAAAAGCAAAGCGCCAACCAACCGGGAACGCTCAAACTCGTCGTCGACAACACACTGTCGGCGGTACAGCCATGAGCGCCAAAACATTAGACCTCGATCGCATTGCAAGCTCGGCGAGCTTTGCCTTATTTGGCCGACGCTGGACTGGCGGGTCCAAAATCGACTGCTCCAATTGCGCAGGAATCGCAACCCGCACCGCCGACTCGACACTGATGAAATTCTCGACCGAATAAAAGTTGACTCCGTATAAACTCGCAATCAAAGCAACTCGACCAATAAGAGGAAACCCATTCACAATGGCAAGCATGGCAACGGCGCGAATTACGGATTGGATCGAGGTCGGCGAGGTATCTGCGGAGCGCGACCCAAACCTCCAGCACTACTTTTACGATGCGGGTGTATCCGCGAGCATTGTCTCAAATCCCAAGGAGTACTTGCTCCTCGGTCGAAAGGGCGCAGGGAAGACCGCCGTTTATCTTCACCTAATCAGCAGACCCAGCGCTGTCTTCAAAAAGGCTGACCGAATAGTTGGGCTTTCGTTGCAAAGTTACAATTGGCGCGCTCATCATTTGCTTAGTAACGAACAACGATCAGGCGGATTTCAACATCGCGATTCCTGGCGTTTTGTTCTGTGCGTCGAGGCTCTTAGAGCTTCAATCAAATACTTCGATGAAGAAGGAACCGACGCTCCCGCTGCGATTCGCAAAGCTTCGCGTGTACTCGAGCAACTGTTTTCGAAACCGTTACCTTCTTGGCTGGATTTGCTTGGCACCAAGCTATTCTCGCTTGCGACCGCAAAGCTCCCAAACTTGAGCGCCGGCGAAGATGGTATCAGCGTCGGGGCTGGTGAAATATCATTTGAGCAGGTCAAGCAAAGCAGTGCACTGCAGGCACAACTCAATTCCAATTTGGAAGCCCTGACAAGTTATCTGGAGACGTGCCTAGAGTCGCTTCCCAACGGACTACGGCTGTTCTTGGTTTTCGATAGGCTCGACGAAGCATGGGTTGAGGATTTCCTTTCACAATCCAAAGCGATCATATCCGGCTTGTTGCACGCGTCGGAGTACGTCCTGCACCGCTACAGTGGTCGAATCCGACCGCTGGTCTTCTTGCGCGAAGATATTTTTTCCACGTTGGACATCAACGATCGCAACAAGCTGCGCGAGGATTGCAGTGAATCTCTGCGTTGGTCGCAAGACGCAATCGACAGGCTCGTGCTTGAGCGAATCAACTTCTACGCGAAGAGAGCAGGGAAACTGAGCTTAGTAAACCTTCAGGAGATTTTCTTCTAGAAAGAGATGCGAAGCCGTGCAACACCGGTCAAGCATATCTATAACCGTACGATGGGGCGCCCCAGAGATATGGTGGCATTCTTGGGTCGTACGATAAGAACGGCAAAAGACGAATCATTTTGCAGCGCTGACGGCGCGAAAATCCTGACGAAAGCTGTTTACTCAGCAGAACCCGGTTACAGCGATTACCTATTTGAGGAACTCAGTGATGAATGGCGAAATCAGAACCCACGTTTTCTTGAATATCTCCGCGCGCTAGAAAATCTGCGCTACGCCGCAATTACGACCGATGAACTCGAAAGTGCTCTCGCGGCCAAACATTTGGTTTCTGACCGAGCAGATTTCAGAAATACGGTGCGGTTCCTCTTTGAAAATTCGATCGTCGGAATTACTGTGGGCGAGTCGACTCAGTGGCGCTACCGCTGCTTCTACCCAAATCAGGCGTTTGTGGATACTGATGTCATCAAAGTCCATCCGGGACTAATTAAGCGGCTCGGATTGACTGAAGGTGCATCGGAAAATGCATCAAGGTTGTCCTCGGGTCGTGATGACGAATAGTGATAGCATCGCGCCTGGGCGTTCTCGACCAGGCTGGCTGCAGGAATGGGTCGACACGCGCTGCCACGCTACGGTCAAAAGGGCGAGAACGTTTCATGGATCGACGTCCGCGTCACTCGCTGAGAGGCTTGCGGCTCGACGGGCGCAGAGCAATGCGGGAAAGGCACGCGCCAAAACCGCCGCATACGAGCGCCTGGCGCCTTGCGCCCGTGGTACTTCCGACGCCGACCATCTTGGCGGCGTGTTGAAGCGACTAGCTGAATCGCTTGGGGTTAGTCATGTCACGGTTGGGACGGTACGAAGTGAACTTGAGAGCATTGGTCAAATTGACCAATGCGCCAAAGAAACCAGTGACGGGCGCACTTATCCGGCTGAGCGCGAGCGCCCAGGCGCCTACCGCTACATCGACTCGACGCCTGCAGGTCAGGATGCCGTGGTGCAGTCGGCCAAGGAAGTGCGCGCAGGCCGTCATCGATCGGCCGGAAACAACCGAAAGTAAATCCCTGTGGACGGCCAGCTCGGCGCCGCTGCCGAGTACCGACCGAATTCCACCCACTGGGAGAATCTGTCGCAGGCCTCGCCGGCACTGCAACGCGCCCTGTGCCCGCATCCGTCGCAGGGCCCAGGACCGACATCGATGGGCGGATCGCAGAGCACGGCGATGGGATCAGACCCGCCGCTGAGCATGTTCAACGTCCCGGCCGTTTAAACAGCTGCAGCGGCGTGGTGATCTTCGGGGCGAGCTCGCGCGCGTTGCCGGTAGTCTCCGTCCAAAGCCTCAGAAGGCGCTCTCCCATTGGATGCAACGGCGTGGTTCCGGCCATGTAATTGCGGACTGCCGTGCGCGAGATGTCTGCGCGGATGGCTATCGCATTCACCGCATGGCCTGCTCGGCGAAGGTCGAACACCAGGGCTGAGAAATCGACGACGGTTTCCGCGACGACTGGTTTGCGCCGGCTGGCGGGATAAGGGACGCAACCCGTCAGCATTGCTTGGACGGCACCTTGGCGTTGCCAGTCGTCTCACCCCACAGCCTGAGGATCCTCACGCCGTGAGTATACAGCGGGGGCGTTCCAGCCAAGTAATCGTGCAGGGCAGAACTGGACACGTTCGCGTGCAGCGAGATGGCCTCGAGGCTGTAGCCGCGGATGCTCAGTGACCTGAGAACGCGGGCGAAGTCGATGTCGCTTTCCTCAGTTGGTTGCTGTCGTCGTATCGGATCGCTGAGCAATTGCGCGCCATCCCATTTTTTTTTGAATTGTGGATGGCGTCGGAGAGTAACAGTGGTCGCAGCTTGCCGGCAACGCCGTTCCGTGTGGTTTCCGTGTGAAGCTCAAAACTGGCAGAGATTCTCGCCTAACTTATTGTTTTTATTGGTGGGACGGCTGGGACTCGAACCCAGGACCAAAGCCTTAAAAGGGCCTTGCTCTACCAACTGAGCTACCGTCCCATTTGCAGGCGCGCATCATAGCCGAACTTCGGGGTTAGATCACCGCTTACCGGCCTCGCGGTACCGGGTCGGATCGGGCGTATTCGCTGCCGCAAACCCGGCGGCTCGAAGCCGGCAGGAATCGCATTTGCCGCAGGCCCGCCCTTCCGCATCGGCCTGATAGCACGACACCGTGGCGCTGAAATCGACTCCCAGCGCTGCGCCTGCGCGGATTATGTCTGCCTTGCTCATCTTAATCAGCGGTGCGTGAATCTGAAAGCGCGCGCCTTCCGCCCCGGCTTTGGTGGCTAGCTGCGCCAGGGTTTCAAAAGCTTCGATGAAGGCGGGGCGGCAATCCGGGTAGCCGGAGTAATCTACCGCGTTGACACCCACGAAAATATCCCGCGCGCCGATGACTTCCGCCCACCCCAGTGCCAGCGACAGGAACAAGGTATTGCGGGCCGGGACATAGGTCGCGGGTATGCCGGGCTGCGGCGATTCCGGTATGGCGGCGCCGGCATCGGTCAGGGCGGAACCGCCGATGCCCGCCAGATCCACCTGCATGGTCCGATGTTCATGGGCGCCGAAATGTGCGGCGACGTGCCGTGCCGCGGATAGCTCTGCGCGATGACGTTGACCGTAGGCGATGCTCAGCGCATAGCATTCATAGTTCTTCGAGCGGGCGATGGCCAGCACGGTGGCCGAATCGAGGCCGCCGGACAGCAACACCACTGCGCGCGGGTTGGCGCTCACAGGTCACTTGCCGGGCACATCGCCCCACAAGACCTTATGAAGCTGAATTTGAAAACGCACCGGCAGACGGTCGGCCAGGATCCACTCCGCCAATTGTGCGGGCGACTGTTGTTGGTAGCTCGGGGAGAACAGCACGCGGCAACGCTCGAGCAGCTCATGCTCGCGCAGGAACGCCTTGCTCCAGTCATAGTCCGCACGCGAGCAGATCACGAATTTGAGCTGGTCGCGCGCCGACAGGTGCGCAAAATTCTCGAGGCGGTTACGCGCGGCTTCGTTCGACCCCGGCGTCTTGACATCGATCACCCGCGCCACCCTCGCATCCACCGATGCCACATCCAGCGCGCCGCTGGTCTCCAGCGACACGGAAAATCCGGCATCGCAAAGAAGTGCGAGCAGTTTGAGGCAATTCGGCTGCGCCAGCGGTTCTCCGCCGGTCACGCAAACGTGCGTCGCGCCAAAATCGCGGACCTTATCCAAGACCGCATCCAATTCAAGCCATTCCCCGGCATGGAAGGCGTATTCAGTGTCGCAGTACCGGCAGCGGAGCGGGCATCCGGTCAGCCGCACGAACACCGTGGGGTAGCCGACGCAGTCGGCTTCGCCTTGCAACGAATGAAAAATCTCATTGATGCGCAACCGCTCTATTTTGGCTGCCTGCACACTCAATGTTTCTCGGCCGACATCTTGTCCAACCGCTGCTGTGCCAGATGCGCCGCCGGGGTATCCGTGAACCGCGCCACCACCTGGCCGAGCTCTTGCCGGGCCGACTCCCATTGCTTCAATTCATAGCGGCAATAACCGATCTTGAGCAGCGCATCGGGGAGCTTGCGGGATTGCGGGTACTTGTCCACCACGCGCTGAAACGCGGCCTGCGCCTCCGGGTAGGCCCTGTTCACGTAGTAGGCTTCACCCAGCCAATATTGCGCATTGTCCGCGAGCGAGCTGTCAGGATAACTCGCCAGGAATTTCTGGAATGCGCCAATGGCGTGGTCATATTGGCCTTCTTTCAGCAGATTGAAAGCGGCCTGATAGCTGGCTTTATCGTCACCGCTTGCGCCGGTATTGGCGCTGTCCGCTGCGACCGCCGCGCCCCCGGAAGCGGTTGCAGCCGCACCCCCGGCCGCCGGGGCCGCAGCCGGCGCGGATGCCGCGCTGGTGCGTGCCTCGAGGTTTTTCAGACGCTGATCCAAATCCGCGTACAGGTCGCGTTGCTGTTTGCGGCCCGACTCGAGGGCATTGTTCAGCTGATCCACATCGTTGTGCATGCCGCGCACGTCGCTGCGCAGCGCTTCGAGCTGATTGGACACCTCCAGCAGGCTTTGATTGGCCATCACTCTTTCAATGCGCACCAGCCGCGTATCCAGATCCTTCAATTTGATCTGGACCGGATCCTCATCCGGCGGCGTGGATGCGCAGCCGCCAAGCGTCCAGAGAATGACGCAGACGGCGCCCAGACCCGATGCGGCGCGCGCGCTCACGGCAGATAAACCACTTCCACGCGGCGGTTCTTCGCCCACGCGGCCTCATCGTCGCCCTCCACGGCCGGCCGCTCGGACCCGAAGCTGACCGTCGAGACCTGGGACTCGGCGACTCCCTGCAGCATCAGGGCGCGCCGCACGGCCTGTGCACGCCGCTCGCCCAGGCCGATGTTGTACTCGCGGGTGCCGCGCTCGTCGGTGTTGCCTTCGAGTTTCACCTTGATCTTCGGGTTGGCGGTCAGGGCGTGCGCCGTGGCCGTCACGATGTCGGCAAACTCCGGCTTGATTTCCGACTTGTCGAAATCGAAATAAATGATCTTGCGGGCGAATGGACCGGTGCCCTCACCATTCAGGCCGCGCGCATTGTTGGCGGCGTCCGCATCCAACGGGTTGGTCGAGGTCGATCCATTCGCGTTCGCAGCCGAGGAGTCAGGAACCTGGGTACCTGCGACCGGCGTGTCGTGGACGTTGTGCTTCTTTGGGCAACCCGCCAACAGTGCCGCGCCGGCCAGAACCAAGCCGATCGATATGATGCGTTTCATTTATTTCTCCATCCAATGTTCACGGAATTCCGGTTGATGACAAGGGTACCGGCGATGAGCCTGTTTGTGTATTAGTTTGTTCATCAAAACGGGGCCCAAGCAGGCTCTTGAAGCTCCCCGTCGCTCGAGACCAGGCGCTGTTGCACGCGGCCATCGGCGCTGACCAATGCCAGCACGCCGCGCCCCTTGTCGCGGGTTGCGTAGATCAATACCGCGCCGTTGGGCGCGTAGCTCGGCGAGACGTCGAAGTGGCCCTTGGTGAGCACCTGGACATCGCCGCGCCCGCGCAGATCCATGGTGGCGATTCGATAGTCGCCGTTCTCCTGGGTCACGAACGCCAGCTGCGATTCATCCGGCGAGACGCGCGGCCTGGCGTTGTATGCGCCCTGGAAGGTCAGACGCCGGGGCTTGTCGCCGGGCCTGATGCCGACCTTGTAGATCTGCGGACCGCCGGCCCGATCCGAGGTGAAGTACAGGGACTGGCCGTCCTTCGACCACTGCGGCTCGGTGTCGATGCCCGGATCATCGGTAATCCGAGTCAACTGCTGGCTGGCCAGCTCCAGGATGTAAACGTCCAGATTGCCGTCGCGTGTCGATAGCACCAGCGCGAGCTTCTTGCCGTCAGGCGACCATGACGGCGCCTGATTTACACCCGCATGGGACGATACACGTCGCCGGTCTCCGGTCTTGAGGGTCTGCACGTACACCGAGGGCAGACGCTCCTCGAAAGACACGTAGGCCAGGCTCGAGCCATCGGGCGACCAGGACGGCGACATGAGCGGCTCATGCGATTGCATGACGACGTGGGGATTTTCGCCGTCGGCATCCGCCACGATCAGTTGAAAGGTCTTGTTGGGCAGGTGTCCGAGCACCGAGATGTAGGCGATACGCGTGGAAAATGCCCCGCGGATGCCGAGAATCTTTTCGAACACCGCATCGGCAACCTGATGGCCTGCGGATCTCAGGCCGGCACGATTGGAGCTGATTTGAAAGCCCAGCAGCCGCTGACGGGTCAGCACATTGTAGAGCTCATAGGTGATATTGAAGTGATCCGTGCCGTCCGGCTGCATCGAACCCACCACCATGTAGTCGTTGTTGAGCCTGCGCCAGTCATCGAATGCGATGTTGGCGCCGGTATGCGGCTGCTCGATCATGTCCTTGCGGTCCATGGTTTTGAAGCGGGCGCTGCGCGCAAGGTCATCGCTCACCAGTTGCGCGACATCGAAAGACGCCGCGGTCAATTCCGCCGAGGCAAACGGCACGACCGCGATTGGAATGGCCTCCGTTTGGCCCTTGGTGATCTCGACGACGAACTCGGCGTGCGCCCAGGAACACGCCAAGGTCAGGGCGAGAAAAGCCAGACGCGGGAATTTGAAGTGCATGAGTACTCTATTCTTCAGGATGAAAGTGGATCACGAGATTCCGTTCAAACAGCGCCGGGTCCGGGGGCGCCGGCAGGGGTGACGCACGATACACGGCGTTCTCAATCGACTGGCGGGCGGCCGCATCACCGTTGCACTGGCTGACATGGGCGCTGGTCACCTCGCCGCCGGGTATCTGTGTAATGTTTACAACGCAATCGAGCCCGGCGCGCGCCGAAGGCGGTTTGATCCAGGCATTTTGAATTCTTGCGGCCAGCCGCGCAATATATTGTGCGCGAGCCGGACTCGCCTCTACCGCGCTGACATGCTCCTCCTCGGCAAGCTGGCGCTGCAACTCAGCTTCGCGCGCCGCCTTGGCCTTGAGATCCGCGGCATGCTTGGCGTCGTCGGCCTGCTTGGCCTGGGCGGCGCGTTTGGCGTCCTCCGCACGCTTGGCATCCTCTGCGCGTTTGGCATCTTCGGCGTGCTTCTGTTCCGCGGCTTGCTTCGCCGCGGCCGCCTTCTCAGCCGCCTCGGACTCGCGTGCCGTCTGGGCGGCAAGCGCCTTGGCGTCCTGCGCCGCCCGCTGCTGCTCGGCCTGCTGTTGCGCATCCAGCGCGGCCTGCGCCGCAGCGGCCTCAGACGCGGCTTTTTGCGCGGCGGCGGCACGCACCCGCGCCGCCTCTTGCGCCGCCCTATCGGCCAGGGCCTTCTGCGCGGCGTGCAGCACCTGCGAGTTGATCACCACCGCGTCGATCGGCAGCGGCTCGACCTTGGGGAACGTGGTTCTGATGGAGATCAACGTGGCCGCCAACAGCGCCGCCGCCAGCAGTCCGTGCAGCCCCACGGACAACACGATCGGCCAGGAATGTTGGCGCAGAAATCCCGGCATCTAGCGCGCCCCGCTGGCCGCTCCCGGAGCACTGCGCGGCGGTACATTGCGGACCGGGTCGGTGAGAAACCCGACCTTTGAGGCGCCGGCCTTTTGCAGCAGCACCATGGCACGCACCACGATCCCGTAGGGCACCGTGGTATCGGCTTTCACCAGCACCGGGGTTTGCGGATCGCGGCGCAGAAGCGCCGCGGTGCGCGAACTCACCGTCGATTCCGGCACCGGCTGATCCTGGTTTGGCCCGAAGTTGATGAACAATTGGCCGCGCGGATCGATGGTCAGGATCAGCGGCTCATGCTTCGCCAGGAAATCGGCATCGATGGGTTTCGCGCCCGCATCCGGCAGGTCGACTTTCACGCCTTCCTTGAGCAGCGGCGCGGTGATCATGAAGATGATCAACAACACCAGCATGACGTCGATGTAGGGGACGACATTGATTTCGCCCATCAGCCGTCGGCGCCGTTGTCGCGCGGGCATCGGCTACGCCTGCGCCCGTGTCGAGCCATGGCGCTGCAGGATCGTCGAGAATTCCTCGACGAAGGTATCGAAGCGCAGTTCCAGCCGGCTGACCTGGTCTGCCAGACGGTTGTAGGCGATCACCGCGGGGATGGCGGCAAACAAGCCCACCGCGGTCGTGACCAGGGCCTCTGCGATGCCCGGCGCCACGGCTGCGAGGGTGGCTTGCTGCACATTGCCGAGGTTGTGGAACGCACTCATGATGCCCCAAACCGTGCCGAACAAGCCCACATAGGGGCTGGTCGAACCGACCGTCGCCAATATCGCCAACTGCTGCTCGAGGCGGTCGAGTTCGCGCAGCTGCGCGACGCGCATCGCACGGCGCGCGCCTTCCAAGAGCTGTTCGGACGGCACTCCCTGCTGACGCAGCCTGCTGAACTCACCGAACCCGGATTCGAAAATGCTCTGCAGCCCGGTACCCGCACGGCCCTTGGTCTCGATGTTGCGATACAGCGTTGCGAGGTCGCCGCCGGACCAGAATGCGGTCTCGAATTTCTCGGCCTGGCGGCGCGAGCGCCCGATCACCTGGCTCTTGCGAAAGATGACCGCCCAGGATGTCATCGACGCGATGAGCAGCAGCGCGACCACGACCTGCACGATGGGGCTTGCATCCAGCACCATGCTCCAAACCGACAAGTCATTGGGCATCGCGCCACTCCGTGAATAAGTCCTTGGGGATGGCACGCGGCTTCAGCGTGCCGGAATCGAGACAGGCAACACGCACCGTGGCATCGATCAATTGTTCGCCACCCCGGGCTATCGTTTGCCCGAAATGTATTGTCGCACCCGCCAGCCGCTCCAGTGTGGCCGTGACGATAATTTCATCATGCAGCACAGCAGGGCGCAGGAAATCCACGGTAATATTTACCACCACGAACTGCAGTTTGCGCTGCGCCCGCAGCTGCTGCTGGTCCACGCCCATGGCCCGCAACCAGTCGGTTCGCGCGCGCTCCAGGAACTTCAGGTAATTGGCGTAGTACACGACGCCGCCGGCGTCGGTATCCTCCCAGTAAACATTGAATGGCGCGGAAAAGCTCGGCGCGGAGGGCATTTACTGTTCCCGGAACAGGGGCAGATTCAAATCGCGCTCGATGGCCGGCGCCGCCAGGCCGAAATGCGCATAGGCGGCACGCGTGGCCACGCGGCCGCGCGCGGTGCGCATCAAAAATCCCTGCTGGATGAGAAACGGCTCGATGACATCCTCGATGGTGCCGCGCTCCTCGCTCATCGCGGCGGCGAGGCTGTCCACGCCCACCGGTCCGCCCTCGAATTTCTCGATGATCGTCAGCAGCAGCTTGCGGTCGAGCATGTCGAATCCTTCCGGATCGACCTCCAGCATGGTGAGCGCCGCGAGCGCGATGGCGCCGCTGATGATCCCCGCCGCTTTGACCTCCGCGTAGTCGCGCACCCGGCGCAGCAGACGGTTGGCGATGCGCGGCGTACCGCGCGAGCGCTCCGCGATCCGATCCGCCCCGTCCGGCTGCAGGTTGAGTTTCAGGATCGAGGCGCTGCGCACAACGATCTCGGTCAACTCCTCGGTGCTGTAGAATTCGAGCCGCTGCACGATGCCGAATCGATCGCGCAACGGCGAGGTCAGCAGGCCCGCGCGGGTGGTGGCGCCCACCAGCGTGAACGGCGGAAGGTCCAGCTTGATCGAGCGCGCACCGGGGCCTTCGCCGATCATCAGGTCGAGCTGCGAGTCCTCCATGGCAGGATAGAGCACTTCCTCGACCACCGGGCTCAAGCGGTGGATCTCATCGACGAACAATACGTCGCGCGGTTCCAGGTTGGTGAGCAGCGCAGCCAGATCGCCGGCGCGTTCGAGCACGGGGCCCGAGGTCTGACGCAGATTCACCTTGAGCTCATTGGCGATGATGTGCGCCAGCGTGGTCTTGCCGAGGCCCGGCGGACCGAAGATCAGCACATGATCCAGAGCCTCGCCGCGCATGCGTGCCGCCTGGATGAAGATATCCATCTGCGTTTTTACATTGGGCTGGCCGATGTAGTCGGCGAGAGTCTTCGGGCGGACCGCGCGGTCAGCCAATTCATCGTCGCGGCCGCGCGTGCCCGCAATGACCCGGTCCTGTTCGATGCCCATACGCTAGTCCTTGACCGCCGATTTGAGCGCGCGCCGGATGATCTCCGTGGTCGAGAGGCCCGGCTCATCGGCGGACTTGAGCAGCCGGGTCACTTCCGGCGGCTTGTAGCCCAGCGCGATGAGCGCGCTGAACGCCTCGCTTTGCGGGGATTGCGCCGCGCCGGAGTTCAGCGCGCTGCCGCTCGCGGCCGGCATCGAGAGCTTTTGCACGCTGTCGCGCATCTCGATGATGATGCGCTCGGCGGTCTTGCGGCCGATGCCGGGAATGCGCGTGAGCATCGCCACATCCTCGGCTTCGATGATGCGCAGAAAATCCTCGACGCTCGCGCCGGATAAGACCCCGAGCGCGATTTTCGGGCCCACCCCTGAGACTTTCAGCAGCCCGCGAAACAGGCGGCGCTCGCCGTCGGTGCCGAACCCGAACAAAACGTGCGCATCCTCGCGCACCACCAGATGGGTGAACAGCGCCACCGGCTCACCCGTGGCCGGCAGCCCGTAGAAGGTCGACATCGGCGCTTCCAACTCGTAGCCGACCCCGTTGACATCCAGCAGCAGCGTCGGCGGCTGCTTCATTGCCAGCCGTCCTTTGAGAAAGCCGATCATCCGCCGAAACCCGCCCGCAACAGCATCGCTCTGGCACGCAGCGCATGACACACGGCGGCGGCCAGCGCATCGGCGGCATCCACGGCCACCGGCGCATCGAGCTTGAGCAGGCTGCGCATCATCAGCTGCACCTGGGCCTTTTCCGCGTTGCCCGAGCCGACCACCGCCTGTTTGATCTGGCGGGTGGCATACTCGAATACCTCCGCCTTGGCATCCGCGGTACCGCAGATGGCCGCGCCGCGTGCCTGGCCCAGTTTCAGGGCACTGTCCGGATTGCGATTCACGAAGACCTTTTCGATCGCGATCTCCTGCGGCTGGTACTGCGCGACGATGGTCTGCATGCAGCGGAAAATCTCGCACAGCCGGGCGGCAAAATCCGCGTGACTGGTGCGAATCACGCCGCTGGCCACGTAGGTCAGGCGCGAACCGGCGGCATCGAGCACCCCGAATCCGGTGCGCTGCGAGCCCGGATCGATGCCGAGCACGCGGATGCTCGCGCCCTTAGGTTCGCGCAATTTGATTGGTCGTAGGCACGGGCATGACCCTAGTATGATACCGGCAATAGGCGCCTAAACCCACCCGCAGCAGCCGCTTCATGGAAACCACCGCAACCCGCCGGTCGGCGAGCAGCCGACTGCTCGCCGCGATCGCGGAACTGCGCGAACTGCCGCTGCCGTCCGCGGGCGATGCCGCTCGCAGCATAGCCCTGGATGTCGCCGAGATCGTGCGTGCACTGGATGCGGACGACGATGTGGTCATCGCCGCCCTGCTCCAGCCGCTGCTCGAGGGCGGCCATCTGGAGCCCGCGGGCGGCGCGAAGCGCTTTGGTGAGGAACCGGTGCGTCTTGCGCGCGCGCTGAACCGCCTGGGGACGTTCGGGCTGCCTCAAGACTGGACTCCGGAACGCCGCCTCGAGGCGGCGCAGGCCGAAGCCTTGCGCAAAATGCTGCTGGCGGTGATCGGCGACGTGCGGCTGGTGGTGGTGCGCCTGGCCGAGCAGCTGCAAAAGATGCGCTCCGCCAAAAGCCTCGGGGCAGCGTTGCAGCGCAAGCTCGCTCTGGAAACCCGCGAAGTGTATGCGCCGCTCGCCAATCGCCTGGGGGTATGGCAGGTCAAATGGGAACTGGAGGATCTGGCTTTCCGCTATCTCGAGCCGCAGCAATACAAACACATCGCCGCGGCGTTGAAATCGCGCCGCTCCGAACGCGAACACTACATCGACGAGCTGCAGGCGGTGCTGCAGGAGGCGATGCTCGGCGCCGGCGTCGAAGCGCTAATCGAGGCGCGGCCCAAGCACATTTTCAGCATCTGGCGAAAGATGCAGGTGAAGCAACTGGCCTTCGAGCAGTTGATGGACATCCGCGCCGCACGGGTGCTGGTGCACAGCGTTGCGGAATGCTACGCGGCGCTCGGCGTGGTGCATTCGCTGTGGCAGTTCATTCCGGGTGAGTTCGACGACTACATCGCGACCCCCAAAAACAATCTGTACCGCTCCATTCATACCGCCGTCTGGGGACCCGGCGGCGAGGCGGTCGAAATCCAGATTCGCACGCATGAAATGCATGCCGATTCCGAACGCGGCCTCGCCGCCCACTGGCGCTACAAGGAGGGGGGCCGCAGCGATCAGGCTTACGAGCGCAAAATCAATGAATTGCGTTCGCTTCTGGCGCCTGCCGATGCGGCGGACGGCGCCCGTGACTTTCTGGACCGCGTGCGCGTCGATCTGTTTCAAGACCGGGTCTATGTGGTCTCGCCCAAGGGAGAAATCGTGGACGTGCCGGTCGGCGGCACGCCGTTGGATTTCGCCTATCAGGTTCACACCGACCTTGGACATCGCACCCGCGGCGCCAAGGTCAACGGACGCATGGTGCCGCTCGACTACCAGCTGAAGAACAGCGAAACCGTCGAAATCATCACCGCCCGGATTCCGCAGCCTTCACGCGACTGGCTGTCGCCGCAATCGGGGTTTCTGGCAAGCCCGCGTCACCGCAACAAGGTGCGTGCGTGGTTTCGCAAGCAGGATGAATCGAAGAGCAGTGAAAACGGACCTGCTCCGGCGACCGGCGCCGCGCAGCGGCAGGCGCACGCCCGCGAAAGCGATCGAGGCGAGCCGCTGCGCGCGCGCGCCGCCCAGAACCGCACGCCCGAAACCGAGGTACAAGGTGTGGGTGATTTGTTGTCGACCTACGCGCGCTGCTGCAAACCCGTGCCGCCCGAGCCGATCGCCGGCTACATCACGGTGGGCCGCGGCGTCAGCATCCATAGTCGAAGTTGCGCCAATCTGGCGCGGCTCAGCGTCAAAGCGCCGGCCCGGGTGCTCGCCGTCGATTGGGGCAAGCTGGCGAACGGCGAATTCCCGGTCGACATTGAAGTGCAGGCCTTCGATCGGCGCGGCCTGGTGCGCGATGTCAGCGCTGCGCTCGCCGACGAAAAGATCGGCATCCGGGGAATGACCACGGTCATCGACCGGCGCGACAACGTGGCGCACATGCGCATCGGCATTTCGATCTCCGGACTGCCGCAGTTGTCACGGGTGCTGGCGCGCATCGCGCAGATGCCGAACATCATCGGCGCCAGGCGCAAAAAATAGCGGATTGGGAGCTTAAGGCGCGGCCGTATAGGGAATTGACACGGTGCCCGACTTCGCGACCCCGGCGCTATTCAGGTAATTGAATCCGAATGCCAGCGTGCCGCCGGCCGCAGCCGCCGGCGTGTAGGTCAGCTGCAATTGGCAGGTCGCGCCGACGCTCACGCTGGCGCAGGTGAAGCTGCTGACCGCGGTCGACCAATCGGCGGGCAAAGCGGTGAGATCCGCGCTCAGGGCACCGGCAAGATTGCCATCGTCGGTGGTGAAGGTGACGGTGACGGCACTGCCGATGCCGATCGTGGCCGCGACCGAAAGCGGATTGACGCCGGCCACCACGTTGTCGTTGGTCGTCGTCTGATAGGGAATTCCGACCGAGCCGGTCCTGGCTTCTCCGGCGTTGTTCAGATACGAATAGCTCAGGTTCAGTGTGCCGTTGTCCACGCCGGTGGGCGCGTAGGTCAGCGTGAGCTGGCAGCTGCCGGCGGTGCTCAGGGCGCTGCAATTGAAAACGCCGGCAGTACTGCTCCAGCCCTCGGGCAGCGCTGTCAGACCGCTGGTCAGCTGCAGCGCGGTGGCAAGACGGCCGTCGTCGGTCGCGAAGCTGATCGACACCGGCTGACCGGGCGCCCCCAGCATGGCGGTGATCTGACCGGATGGGGCCGGGGTACCGATCACGTTGTCGTTGGTGGTCGCGGCATAAGGAATGTTCACCACCCCAAAATTGGGCGCCCCGCTCGCATCGTCGTACCCGTAACGCAAGGTGACCGTGCCCGCTGCGAGTGCCGTCGGCGTGTATTGAAGTTGCAGCTGGCAACCGTTCCCGGTGCTGACACTGTCGCAGCTGAAGGCCGGCGTGGCGCTGCTCCAGCCGGCCGGCAGCTTGGTCAGATCCGTAATCACACTCAAGGCCGCCGCGCTTTTGCCATTCTCGGTGGTGAAGGTAATCGCCACGGATTGTTGCCCGCCCGCCTCGGCGGCATCGACCTCGCCCGTGGGAGAGACGCTGGTGACAACCGTGCCGTTCGACGTTGCCGCGTAGGGAATGTTGAGTGAGCCGCTGCGGGACGCGCCCGACGCGTCGACATAGCCATAATTGAGCGTGAGCGTGCCGTTGCCGGCTGCGGTCGGCGCATATTGCAGCGGCAGCTGGCAGCCGCTGCCGGTGCTGACCACGCCGCAGGACAATCCCGTGGACGTGCTGCTCCACCCCCCGGGCAAAGCACCCAGACTCAGCGCCAGGGAAGTTGCCGCATTGCCGTCGTCGGTGGTGAAGTTGACCGTGACCACGTGTTTTCCGGCGCCGATCGCGGCGTCAATTTCGCCGCTCGGCGAAATGGAAGCCACCACGTTGTTCGTGGTGGTGCCCGCATAGGCCAGACTCATGCAGGGACCCGGGGTGCGCGGCAATCCCGCGTTGTCGACATAGACGCAGTCGAGCGTCAGCGTTCCGGTTTCAACGGCAATGGGTGCATAAGTCAAGGTCAGCACGCAGCCGCTGCCGGGACCGACCGCGGCGCAGGTGAGGCTGCTCGGCGCGCTCCAGCCGGCCGGAAGCGAGCCCAGGCTGCCGTACACGGAGAAGCCGCTGATTGGCAGGCCGTCCGCGGAGGTGAACGTCACGTTGATGGTCTGGCTCGCACCGACGGCAACCGAGAGCGTGCCAGACACGGATGCGGTGGCGGCCACCTTGTTATCGGTACCGGTGACGCCGCCGCCGACCGGTGCCGCCTTTGGGGGAGTGACCGGCGGGGTTGGCATGCCGCCGCCGATTCCGGCGGGTGCGATGGTGCCGCTTTCGCTGCCGTGCGAGCTGGAGCCGCAGGCCGTCAAAATCGGCATTGATAATGCACCGAGCAACATCAATCGATGACTTAGTAGCATTTCTCCCACCCAGCGCCCAGTGTCGTGCGAAGCCTACGTCTTGAACCTGCGACGTTTTCACGACGGGCTAGGAAGGTATGACGGGGCTCAAGATGCGGGTGTGAACTGCGTCACGCGGCGAGCCGCGTTCCGGTTATGGTCAAATGAGTTTTTCAGCTCCTACCGATTCAGCGCATCGATGGCCTTCTTATCGACCGCAAGCGCCGCCTCGTGGAGCGCCTCTGACAGGGTCGGATGGGCATGGATGGTGCGTTGAATGTCCTCGGTGCTCGCCGAGTATTCCATCGCCAGCACGGCTTCGGCGATCAATTCGCCGGCCATGGGCCCGATCACATGCACGCCGAGGACTTCGTCATCGTCCTTCGCCGAGACTATTTTCGCCATGCCAGCCGCCGCCTCCATTGCCCGTGCGCGGCCGCTGGCCGCGAATGGAAAGGTGCCGGTCTTGTAGGGGCGTCCGCCGGCCTTGACCTGTTCCTCGGTCTGTCCGACCCAGGCGATTTCGGGCGCGGTATAAATCACCGACGGAATCACTTTGTAATTGACCTCGCCGTAATGACCGGCGATCAGGTCCGCAACCATCACGCCCTCCTCCTTGCCCTTGTGCGCGAGCATAGGGCCGCGCACCGCATCGCCCACCGCCCAAACGTTGGGGGCATCGGTGCGGCAATGCTCATCGACCTTGATGAAACCGCGATCATCCAATTGCACCAAGGTGCCCTCGGCGAGAAGATCTTGGGTGAACGGCCTGCGGCCCACCGCGACGATCAGCTTGTCAACCTGCAGCGAGTGTTCGCCCTGCGCGTCGGTGTAGATCACGTCCACCACATTGCCCGACACCGCGGCGCTTGAAACCTTGGCGCCCAATTTGATGTCCATACCCTGCTTCTTGAAGTGGCGCTGAGCTTCCTTGGCGATCGTCTGGTCGACCATCGGCAAGAATTGCTCGAGCGCTTCGAGCACCACCACCTCGCTGCCCAGCCGCCGCCACACACTGCCGAGCTCGAGTCCGATGACGCCCGCGCCGATGACGCCAAGGCGCGGCGGCACCGCGTCGAACTCCAGGGCATTCCAGGAATCGACAATGTACCTGCCGTCGTGCGGGACCGACCTTAGGCGGATGGGTGTCGAGCCGGAGGCCAGGATCACATGCCTGGCCTCGAGAGTCTTTTCACTGCCGTCGGCCGACTTGACTGCGACCTTGTTGCCCGCGAGCAATCTTCCATGACCTTGGATCCCAACCACGCCATTGGCCTTGAACAGCGCATTGATGCCGTTGGTCATGGTCTTGACCACGGAAGCGCGCCGCTTTTGCATCGCCCCCAAATCGAGCGTGAGCGCGCCGATTTTAATGCCGTGAACGGCAAACTCGTCCTTGGCGCGCTGGAACAGCTCGGAAGACTCGAGCAGCGCCTTGGAGGGGATGCAGCCCGCATTCAGGCAGGTCCCGCCGAAGGCACGGCTGCCGTCGGTGTTCTGCCACTCATCGACGCAGGCCACTTTCAATTTGTTTTGACCGGCCCGAATGGCGGCCGGATAACCAGCCGGCCCCGCGCCAATGACAATCACATCGTAAACGTCGCTCATATATGCAGCACCATACGCGCCGGATCTTCCAGACACTGTTTCACCGTCACCAGAAACTGTACCGCCTCGCGTCCGTCGATGATGCGGTGATCGTAGGTCAGGGCGATGTACATCATCGGCCGCACGACCACCTGCCCATCGACCGCCACCGGGCGATCCTGGATCTTATGCATACCCAATATGGCGCTCTGCGGCGCATTAACAATGGGCGTCGACAGCAGCGAGCCGAAAACGCCGCCGTTGGTGATGGTAAAGGTGCCGCCGGTGAGTTCCTCGATGGTGATCGAACCGGCGCGGGCACGCGCGGCGAAGTTCGCAATGGACTTTTCGATGTCCGCGAAGCTCAACTGATCCGCGTCGCGCAGTACGGGCACGATCAATCCGCGGTCGGTCGACACCGCCACGCCCACGTCGAAGTACTCGTGATACACGATGTCGTTGCCGTCGACGGAGGCGTTCACCGCGGGAAACTTCTTCAGCGCCTCGACACAGGCCTTGGTGAAGAACGACATGAAACCGAGCTTGACGCCGAATTGCTTCTCGAATTGATCCTTATACCGGGCACGCAGTTCATTGACCGTCTTCAGATCGACCTCATTGAACGAGGTGAGCAGCGCCTGGGTTGCCTGGGCCTGCACCATGCGCTCGGCGATGCGGGCGCGCAGCCGGGTCATCGGCACGCGCTGCTCCGCCCTGGCGCCGCGGGCGCTCGGCGCGGGGACGAATTGCGCCGGCGCTTTGGCGACCGGCCCGGGCGTCACCGCAGCGGGGCCCGGCGTCGCCGCAGCGGGGCCCGGCGTCGCCGCAGCGGGTGCCGCGGAATCCTTCGCCGACAGGTAATTGACCACGTCGGACTTGGAGACCCGTCCATCGCGGCCCGAGCCTGAGACGGTTTTCGGGTCGACTTTGTTTTCCTCCGCCACGCGCTTCGCTGCGGGACTCAGCTTGCCGCCCGCAGCTTCAGATTTGGCGGCATCCTTCACCGTGTCCTGTGCCTCCGCGATGGCGCCGCTGGGCGCCGCCATGATGGCGGGCGCGCTTGCGCCCGGAATGGACGCCGCCCCTTCCTCGATGATCGCCAGCACCTGGCCGCTGGTGACGGTGGTGCCGTCGGTCAATTTGATTTCCTTGAGCACGCCGGCGGTCGGAGCAGGTACTTCGAGCACCACCTTGTCGGTTTCGAGGTCGACCAGGTTTTCATCCCGCACGACGCTGTCGCCGGGTTTCTTGTGCCAGGAGACAAGCGTGGCGTCAGCCACCGATTCCGGCAGCTGCGGCACGCGAACTTCAATTGTCATGAGCCTGTCCTAGTTTGAGCGGCCGGGACGCGCGCGCTTAGTCGTGAAGTCTCTTCCGGAGGCACGCCCTGAAGAGCCGCGCTGACCAGATTTTTCTGCTGCTGTTCGTGCAGTGCGGCGATGCCGGTGGCGGGCGCCGCCGCCCCGGCACGTCCGGCATACAGCAGCTCGTGCTTCGGGCCGAGCTTCGATTGCAGGCGATGGCGGATTTGATACCAGCTGCCCTGATTCTGCGGCTCTTCCTGGCACCAGACGATTTCGCGGGCATTCGAATATTTCTGCAGCACCGCCTCATATTCCTCCGAGGGAAACGGATACAGCTGCTCGACGCGCACGATCGCCGCCGTCTCGTTGTTCGACTCGCGCCGGGATTTCAGCAGGTCGAAATACACCTTGCCGCTGCAGAATACGATGCGCGTCACCGCCTCCGGCTTGATGTCGTCGATTTCGTCAATCACCGTTTGGAAACCGCTGTCCGAGAGCTCCTCGAGCCGCGACACCGAGAGCGGGTGGCGCAGCAGGCTCTTCGGCGTCAGGATGATGAGCGGCTTGCGCAGGCTGCGCAGCATCTGCCGGCGCAACAGGTGAAACATCTGCGCCGGCGTCGAGGGCACGCAAACCTGCATGTTGAACTCGGCGCAGAGCTGCAGGAATCTCTCGAGGCGTGCCGAGGAGTGCTCCGGCCCCTGACCCTCGTAGCCGTGCGGCAGAAACAGGGTGATCCCGGATACCCGGCCCCACTTGGCCTCGCCGGAGCTGATGAACTGATCGATGATGACCTGCGCACCATTGCAGAAGTCGCCGAACTGCCCTTCCCAGATGGTCAGGCAGCGCGGCTCGGTGGTCGAGAATCCATATTCGAAGCCCATCACCGCTTCCTCCGACAACACCGAATCGGTCACCGTGAACTTCGGCTGATTGCTCGCGAGGTGTTGCAGCGGCACGTACAGGCGGCCGGTGCTTTGATCGTGCAGCACCGCGTGGCGATGGAAGAACGTGCCGCGGCCGCTGTCCTGCCCGGTCAGGCGGATCGGATAGCCCTCCTGGACGAGGCTCGCGTAGGCCAGATTTTCGGCACAGCCCCAGTCGAGCGCGAGATCGCCGTTAACCATCTTCTCGCGCGCCCGCATGATGGCGAGCACGCGCGGATGCAGATTCCAATCCGTGGGGTAGGTCGTGATCGCCTTGCCCAGGACGCGCAGCCGTGCAATATCGACGCCGGTCCTCACCGGCTCCCAATCGGCACTCAAGTATTCGCTCCAATCGACGGTATAGCGGTTGCCGATCAGTCCAAGCGCCGCGCGTGCCTGGGGCTTGCCCTGGTCCAGCCCGCTGCGATACTGCTCCATCATCGCAGCCGCCTCGGCGGAACTCAGCACGCCCTCGGCAGCCAGACGGTCCGCATACAGCTGCCTCACGGTCGGTTTCTTGCGGATGATCTGGTACATGAGCGGCTGCGTTGCCGCCGGCTCATCGGCTTCGTTGTGTCCGTGCCGCCGATAACAGACCAGATCGATGAGCACGTCCTTGTGGAACTTCAAGCGATAGTCGAGCGCAAAACGCGTGACGAAACACACCGCTTCCGGGTCGTCGGCGTTGACATGCAGGATGGGCGCCTCGATCATCTTGGCGACATCCGAGCAATACAGGGTCGAGCGGGCATCGCGCGGATCGCTGGTGGTGAATCCAACTTGATTGTTGATGATGATGTGCACGCTGCCGCCCGTGTAGAAGCCCCGCGCCTGCGAGAGCTGCAGGGTCTCCATGATCACCCCCTGCCCCGCAAAAGCCGCGTCTCCATGGATCTGCACCGGCAAAACCTGTTCGCCCCGCGTATCGCCGCGCCGTTCCTGGCGCGCGCGTGCCGAACCCTCGACCACCGCGTTCACGACCTCCAAATGCGATGGATTGAATGCCAGCGCCACGTGCACGTTGCCCGATCCGGTCTTGAGATCGGCGGAAAAACCCTTGTGGTATTTGACGTCTCCGGAACCGCGCAATTTCTCAAGATCGTATTGACCTTCGAATTCGCTGAATAAATCCGTCGGGGATTTGCCGAGCAGATTGACCAGCACATTGAGCCGGCCCCGGTGCGCCATGCCGATGATGGTTTCCTCGACGCCGCTCTTGCCGCCGTGCTGCACCAGTTCGTCCAGCAGGGGAATCAGGCTGTCGCCGCCCTCGAGCGAGAAGCGCTTCTGGCCGACGTACTTCGTGTGCAGATAGCGCTCCAACCCTTCAGCGGCGGTCAATTGCCACAGGATATTTTTCTTCTCGGCGGCACTGTAGCGGTGCTGCATCCGCGCGACTTGAAATTTATCCTGCAGCCAGAGCCTTTCCTCCGAGTCCGACACGTGCGCAAATTCCGCTCCGATGGTATCGGTGTAGATGAACTTGAGGTCCTTGAGGATGTTCTTGAGCGTGGTGCGCTCCGGAATCACCTGATTGCGGCTGCCGGTGAAGAATTCCGTGTCCAGGTCGGCCGCGGACAGACCAAAATATTGCAGGTCGAGGACGTAGGGTTTCGCCCGCTGCTGCATCCCCAAAGGATCGAGGTTCGCGATCAGATGGCCGCGATTGGCATACACCTGAATGAGCCGCGACACCGCGCTCTGCTTGGCGCTGGCCCCGTCCGAGGCCGCGCTCTGCGATGCCGGCGCGGCAGGCCTTTGTGCGCGGGCCAGCAGCCGTTCGCGAATGGGTCCGTGGGCAATATCACCGCCCTGGCCCGGCAATCCCTTGAAGTACTCGACCCAGGCCGGATCGAGGCCAGCGGGGTCCCGCAGGAACTGCTCGTAAAGATCTTCAATGAAACTGGCGTTTCCGCCGGAGAGCGCGGTGGCGGCAAATTGGTCGGCAAGTGACTGGCTCATGAGCGAAGCGGTCTGAAAAACCTCAAGTAGATCAATATGATAAAAGGGGGGATGCGTCGTTGGAGGCCGCCTTAGTCTAGCCGAAGGCGGCACAATATGGAATCTGACGGCGTCGCGAAGAATTACAAGACGGGCAGCCTGCTCGGGCCTTGCAGCATCCAAATTTCGTAACCGATCAGCCAGGCGTAAATGGCCAGCACGGCGTACAGCACGAACTCGACTCGAACCACTCGCATGAACCGATAGCGCGAGAGAAATACCATCACCACGATGCTGGCGCCCGTTATGGCCATTTTGAGTCCCGCAAACAGGGCGACGTTGCGGTACACGAACACCGCCATGAAGGGGTTGATTTCGTCCGCCCCGTTCACGAGCAGCACCGTGGTCAGGAACGCATCCGTGGCGCTGAGCAGCAGGACCCCGATGGCGACAGCCAGCAGGTGGGCCGAGTACCAGTCAACCAGCTGAAAGCGGGTATCGTCGAGCCGGCGCGCGGGGCGCCTGCGTCGCGGATTGAAGCTGCCATAAAGCAGGGACCAAAAAACGCGATGGCGGCGCTCGGCCCGCTTACGCCGCTCGGTGCTCCAAGCCGGGTGCCTGGCAGCCGTACCTTGCAGTTGCCGGGCAACCCAATCGTTTATTCGCCGCGAACGGCCCCTATCCCTCATCCGCGACACTATCCCGAGTTGCCGTACTCCTCAGCAAGCGCTTTGCGTCATAATGTGTGTCGGAAAACGACTATTTTTTTCTAGGACGGGGTCACCAATCTCGCCACGAACTCGCTGACGGTCAAAGAACCCAGCGCGCGCGGGTCATTGAACATGGCCTTGATCGACTCGGATTGCTTCGCCTGAAAATGCGCGGCAACGCTGTTTTCGAATTTCTTGACCAGCACCGGCATGCCCTCGGCGCGGCGCTTGCGATGTCCGATCGGATAGTCCACCGCAACACGCGCACTGGCCGAGCCGTCGCTGAAGAACACCTGAACGGCATTGCCGATGTAGCGCTTATCCGCGGCGTAGTAGTCCTCGGTGAAGTGCGCGTTCTCACGGACCTGCATCTTGGCGCGCAGCGCGTCGACGCGTGGATCGCAGGCCACCCGGTCTTCGTAGTCCGCGGCCTCCAGCCTGCCGAAAAGCAGGGGAATGGCCACCATGTACTGAATGCAATGGTCGCGGTCCGCGGGATTCGCGAGCGGACCGGTCTTGTCGATGATGCGCACGCCCGGCTCCTGTGTCTCGATCACGACCCGATCGATCTGCTCGAGCCTTGCGGCAATCTGCGGATGAAGCGTCATCGCCGCCTCCACGGCGGTTTGCGCATGAAACTCCGCGGGGTATGAGATTTTGAAAAGAACGTTCTCCATCACGTAGCTGCCCAGGGGCTGCGGCAGTACGATCGGCTTGCCCTTGAACAGGACGTCCTGAAATCCCCAGGTCTTGGCCGACAATGCCGACGGATAGCCCATCTCGCCCTTGAGCGCAAACAGCGCATGGCGCACGGCCCGGCTGGTCGCATCCCCTGCGGCCCAGCTTTTTCGCGAGCCGGTGTTCGGGGCATGGCGATAGGTGCGCAGCGCGCCGCCGTCGACCCAGGCGTTGGATATCGCATTGATGATCTGTTCGCGCGAACCGCCCAGCATGGCGGTGACGACCGCGGTCGAGGCAACACGCACCAGCAGCACGTGATCCAACCCGACCCGATTGAAGCTGTTCTCCAGCGCCAGCACGCCCTGGATCTCATGCGCCTTGATCATGCCGGTGAGCACATCGCGCACCACGACGCGCCTTCCCGAGCGCGACAGGTAATCGGCCACGGCCAGAACCGCGCCGAGGTTGTCGGACGGATGGCCCCACTCCGCCGCCAACCAGGTATCGTTGAAATCCAACCAGCGGATCATCGCGCCGATGTTGAAGGCCGCCTGGATCGGATCGAGCTCGTAAGCGGTTCCCGGGACCCGCGCTCCTCCGGTGAGCGTGGCGCCCGGCACCACCGGCCCCAACAACTTGGTACAGGCCGGATACTTCAGCGCCTGGAAGCCGCAGGCGAGCGTGTCCATCAAACAATAGGCGGCGGTCTCGTAGGCCAGCGTGCTCGTGATTTCATAACTCAAAGCGAAGTCCGCGATGGCAGTGAGGACCGGGTCGGGAGCCGGCCGCTCGGCGGATTTGATATCTTGGGACATGTGGTTAGGGTCGCTCCTCGAGTGGCACGAACGTCAGGTTTTCGGGGCCTACATAGTTGGCGCTCGGCCGGATGATCTTGCCGTCTTCGCGCTGTTCGATCACATGCGCCGCCCACCCGGAGGTACGGCTGATGACGAACAAGGGCGTGAACATCGCCGTCGGCACGCCCATCAGGTGGTACGAAACCGCTGAAAACCAATCGAGGTTTGGAAACATCTTCTTCAGATCCCACATCAGCGTCTCGATTCGGCAGGCGACTTCGAACCCCAGCGTATCGTTCGTCTCGTGGGCAAGCCTCCTGGACACCTCTTTGATCACATCATTGCGCGGATCCGACACGGTATAGACCGGATGGCCGAAGCCGATGATGACCTCCTTGTTCGCAACCCGCCGGCGGATGTCCGCTTCGGCCGCATCCGGACTCGGATAGCGGCTTTGAATCTCGAACGCCACTTCGTTTGCGCCGCCGTGCTTCGGGCCGCGCAGGGCGCCGATCGCGCCGGTGATGCACGAGTACAGATCCGAGCCCGTGCCGGCGATGACGCGCGCCGCGAACGTGGAGGCATTGAACTCGTGCTCGGCATACAGATTCAAGGAGGTGTGCATGGCCCGCACCCAATCAGGCGGCGGCTGGCGCCCGTGCAGCAGGTGTAGGAAGTGCGCGCCGATGGAGTCATCATCGGTCTGCACATCGATGCGCCGCCCGCTCTTCGCATGGTGGTACCAGTAACACAATATCGAGCCGAGGCAGGCCAGCAGACGATCCGCGATGTCGCGCGCACCCGCGCTGCCGTGGCTGTTCGCCTCCGGCACGCAACAGCCGAGGGCGGAGACCCCGGTGCGCAATACGTCCATGGGGTGACTGGCCGCCGGCAGCTGCTCGAGCACCGTGGTGACCGCGGCCGGCAGCACGCGCAGCCCCTTCAGCTTGACCTTGTAGGCCACCAGCTGGGCCCTGTTCGGCAGTGTTTCGTGCACCAGCAAATGCGCTATTTCCTCGAATTCGCAGCGGGTCGCGATATCGAGAATGTCATAGCCGCGGTAGTGCAGGTCATTGCCGGTCCGGCCGACCGTGCACAACGCCGTATTGCCCGCGGTGACCCCGGACAACGCAACGGATTTTTTCGGCTTGAACGCGCCCTTGGATTCAGGCTCTGGATTCGTGCTCACTTCTGTTTTCCTTCGGCAAATAGCTCATCCAGCTTGGCCTCGTAGGCGTAGTAATCGAGATACTTGTACAGATCCGCGCGTGTTTGCATGCCGGCGAGCACGTGCTTCTGCGTGCCGTCGCGGCGAATCGCCTGGTAGGTATGCAGCGCGGCCGCATTCATCGCCCGATAGGCTGAACAGCAATGCAACACGATATCGACTCCCACCGTGGCCAGCTCCGCGCGCGTATAGAGCGGCGTCTGTCCGAATTCGGTGATGTTGGCGAGAATCGGCACCTTGACCGCCTCCTTGAAGCGCCGATACATCGACAGCTCGGTGATGGCTTCGGGGAACACCATGTCGGCGCCCGCTTCGACGCAGGCCGCGGCGCGCTCGAGCGCCGGCTCCATGCCCTCGACGGCCAGAGCGTCGGTGCGCGCCATGATCACAAACCCATCGTCGGTGCGCGCGTCCACCGCGGCTTTGATGCGATCGATCATTTCCTGCTGGGAAACGACCTCCTTGCCCGGACGGTGGCCGCAACGCTTGGACTGCACCTGATCTTCGATGTGCATGCCGCCGGCGCCGAATTTAATGAACGACTTGACGGTGCGCGCAATATTGAAGGCGCCGCCCCAGCCGGTGTCCGCGTCCACCAGCATCGGCAGGGGACAGGCATCGGTAATTCGACGAATATCCACGAGCACATCGTCCATGGTGCTGATGCCGAGATCCGGCATCCCTAAGGAATTGGCGGCAACGCCGCTGCCCGCCAGATAAATGGCCTTGAACCCGCAGGCGGCAGCCATGCGCGCCGTATAGGCGTTGATGGTCCCGACCATCTGCAATGGCGTCTCCTCGCAGACCGCGGCCCGCAGGCGCGCACCGGACGAATCGGCGGCAGTACTCATGCGCGTCCCGCCACGGGAATCAACGCGCCGGTCAGCGCGGCGGCCTCATCGGATACCAGAAACGCGATCACCTCCGCCGCTTTGGCCGGCACAACCCACCGGGTGAAGTCGGCCTGCGGCATGTCCAGGCGATTTTTCGGAGTATCCAGCGTACCGGGCAGGATGGCATTGACCGTAACCCCGGTCTCTTTCATTTCAGCAGCGAGCGCCTCGGTCAGTTGCGCCACGCCGGCCTTCGATGCGGCGTACGGCCCCATGCCCGCCGCGGCGCTGACCGCGCCCATGGCACCGACGTTGACGATGCGCCCGCCCGGCGATTGCACCAGGTATGGCAGCGCCGCCTGGCAGGCATTGACCGTGGTCACCAAATTGACTTTGTACATTGCGTCCCAACTCTCCAGTGTGCCGCCGGCAAGCCTTTCCCACCGGAAGCCGCCGGCCAGATTGATCAAGCCGTCCAGTCGGCCGGCCTGTTTGATGATGCGCTCCATCACCAGGCGCGCCGCGTCCGCCAGGGTCAGATCGACGCCGCCGAATGGCAACGCGCCGGCCGCCGGCTCGCCCGCCGCCTGCGAACGGGAAATGAGCGCCATGCGGGCGCCGTATGCGCTCAACACGACGGCCACCGCCCGGCCCAACGCGCCGTCGCTGCCGGTGACCGCCAACACCTTGCCCGATAAATTCATGCTTCATTATCTCCGATTTCACCAAGCTACGCGCCCAAGGTGCGGCGAAATTGCGCCGGCGACGCCCCGGTCCACTTGCGAAACGCGCGGTGAAAGGCGCTGCGCTCGGAAAACCCCAGCTCCACGGCGATATCCATGACGCTGCGGTTGGAATGGCTGAGATAGCTGATGGCCAGATCGCGGCGCAATTGGTCCTTGATCGATTGATAGGACTCGCCCTCCTCCAGCAATCGCCGCCGCATGGTCGGCGGCGTCATGCCCATCTGGCGCGCCAGCCGGTCGAAATCCGGAACGACGCCGGGCAGGCATTGACGCAGCCGCCGCCGAACTTTCGCTGCGAGGCTGCTGCCATTTTTGTATTTCAACAAGATGTTCTCCGGCGCAGATCGCAGGAATTCCTTCGCCGAGCGCTCATTCTGCACGACCGGAAGATCGAGATAGCCGGGCGCGAACGCCAGCAGGGTGTTCGGCCGGTCGAAGCGCAAATTGCCGCAGTACATGAGGCGGTATTCGGCGCTATGCGCGGGTTCTGCATAGCTGAATTCGGTGCGCAGGATCGGAATGCGCCGTCCCACCAGCCAACACGACACGCCATAGAGCAGCATCAGCAATAATTCGTGTGCGAACACTCTTTGAGCCGCGCCGGCGCTCCGCTGGTGCAGGACGATTCGCGCCTCCTGCGCACCGCGCTCCGCGGTACCGTAGATGTCGTCCAGGATCAGCGCGTAGTAGCGCAGACTGCGCTCCAGCGCCTGGCCCAATGTTTCGCAGCCCAGCACCGAATGGCACAGCATCGCGAAGCTGCCCGCCTTCATGCGGCGCGAATCCTGGCCGAAAAATTCATCGTCCAGGGCCGCCGCGATGAGGCGCCACAAGGCACCATAGTGTTTCGCGGAGACGCGCGCCTGCGGCGCCTGCAGCAGGCCCGGGGACAGCCCGACCTTGGCGAGCAATTCATCCGCGTTCAAGCCGCGTCCGCGAACGCTGTGCAGCGCCGCGGTGACGAAGCAAATCGCAATGGTGCCCGGTTCCGCCGCCCGGACCGGAGAAATTGCAGTTCGATTCGCGGTGCTCGCGTCGGTATTCATTTTGACGCCATAGTTTACGCGATACGGCTAGACTACGTTTCGGAGGCATACTCATGACAAGCAAACCGGCGATGCAGGCAAATCGAGCGCCATCCATCAAATTGCTGCTCGACGGCAAGTTGGTCGAATCGCAGAGCGGTGAATGGCACGAGGTCGTGAATCCGGCCACGCAGCAGGTGCTGGCCCATGTTCCGTTCGCCACCGACGGGGAGATCAACGCCGCGATTGCCTCCGCCAAGCAGGCTTTCAAGACTTGGAAGAACACACCGCTGGCGGCGCGTGCACGGATCATGCTCAAGCTTCAGGCGCTGGTGCGCGAGCACATGGGCCGCATTGCGCAAACCCTGACCGCGGAACAGGGCAAGACCCTGGCCGATGCCGAAGGAGATGTGTTTCGCGGCCTTGAAGTCGTGGAGCATGCGTGCGGCATCGGCAGCCTGCAGATGGGCGAATTTGCGGAAAACGTCGCCGGTGGCGTCGACACCTACTCGCTGCACCAGCCGCTCGGCGTGGTGGCGGGCATCACGCCATTTAATTTCCCCGCGATGATTCCCTTGTGGATGTTTCCCATGGCCATCGTTTGCGGCAACACCTTCGTGCTCAAGCCCTCCGAGCAGGACCCCCTCACGCCCATGTTGTTGGCGGAACTTGCACTCGAGGCCGGCGTGCCGGCCGGAGTGCTGAACGTCATTCACGGCGGCAAGCGCGCGGTCGAGGCGATTTGCACTCATCCGGACATCGCGGCGGTCTCGTTCGTCGGTTCGACCTCCGTGGGCACGCACGTCCATGCCCTGGCCTCGCAGCACGGCAAGCGCGTGCAATGCATGATGGGCGCCAAGAATCATGCGGTTGTGATGCCGGACGCCAACAAGGAACACTCTCTCAATTCGCTGATCGGCGCGACCTTCGGCGCGGCCGGACAACGCTGCATGGCGACCTCGGTCACCGTTCTGGTGGGCGAGGCTCGAACATGGATACCGGACATCGTCGCCAAGGCCCGGACTCTGAAGGTCGGTGCCGGCGTGGAGAAGAACACCGACCTGGGTCCGATCGTCTCGAAGGCCGCCAAACAGCGCATCCTTGGATTGGTGGAGGATGGCATTCAGGAAGGCGCGAAGCTCGAACTGGACGGCCGCGGCATCAAGGTCCCCGGGTACGACCAGGGTAATTTCGTCGGCCCGACGATTTTCTCCGGCGTGACGCCGCGCATGAAGATCTACGACACGGAAATATTCGGTCCGGTGATGGCCATAGTCGGTGTCGATACCCTGGATGAAGCCATTGCACTCATCAACGGCAATCCATTCGGAAACGGCACCGGCATTTTCACCCAGAGCGGCGCGGCGGCCCGCAAGTTTCAAAACGAGATCGATGTCGGCCAGGTGGGAATCAACGTTCCGATTCCAGTACCGGTGCCCTTCTTCAGCTTCACCGGATCGCGCGGCTCGAAACTCGGGGATCTCGGCCCCTACGGCAAACAGGCGGTGCAGTTCTATACTCAGACCAAAACCGTGACGGCGCGCTGGTTCGCCGACGGCAGCGCTTCCACCGGCGTGAACACGACCATCTCGCTCAAATGAACGTAAAATGGATGTGCTGAGCGAGGTTCGCAATCATGTTGCGCTCGTAACCCTGAACCGTCCCGCCGCGCTCAACGCGCTGTCGCTCGAGATGGTCTTGCGGCTGCGCGGCCTGCTCGAGGAGCACGCGCTCGACCCCGACGTTTTCGCCGTGCTGATCAGCGGCGCGGGCGGGCGCGCATTCTGCGCCGGCGGCGATATCCGGGCGCTGTATCAAAACTTCAAGGCTACAGGCTCATTGCAGCAGGAGTTCTTCGCCGCGGAATATCCGCTCGATTACCTGCTTTATTTCTATCCCAAGCCCCATGCCGTATTGATGGACGGGATCACCTTGGGCGGCGGCATGGGCATCGCGCAAAGCTCGAGGTTGCGCATCGTCGGCGAGCGCACGAGCTTGGGCATGCCCGAGGTCGCGATCGGCTTTTTCCCCGATGTCGGCGCCGGCTATTTTCTATCGCGGCTTCCGGGGATGCTGGGAATTTACCTTGGATTGACCGGTGTGCAGATTCGCGCCGCCGATGCACTGTATTGCCGATTGGCGGATGCCTGCCTGCCGGCCGCCGCAAGCGCCGTACTGATCGAGGAACTGGCGCAGCTGCGCTGGAGCGATGACCCTGCGCTCGATCTGCACCGCTTCGTGCACGCGCACGCGGCGCCGGCACTCCCGCCCCCGCTTGCGCAACTGCGCGAAGCGATCGACACGCATTTTGCCCACTCCTCGGTGGCGGCGATCTTGAGCTCGCTGTCAGGCGAACGGCGCCCCCAATATGCCGGATGGGCACTGCAGACAGCTGAGCTCATGCGCTCGCGCTCGCCGACCATGCTGGGCGTGACCTTGCGGCAATTGCAGCGCGGCGCCGCCCTGAGCCTGGCCGACTGCTTGCGGATGGAACTCGGGATGGCGCTGCATGCGTTCGAGCAAGGCGATTTCATCGAAGGCGTTCGCGCCACGCTGGTCGAGAAGGACAACTCCCCCCGCTGGCAGCCCGCGCGGATCGAAGCCGTGACCGAAGAGATGATCGATGCCTTCTTTCACGAGCGGTGGACCGCCGGGCGGCACCCGCTCGCAGATCTGGAATCGCAGGCCGCCGCGTCTGTCAGCGCTGCGGACGCAAGGTCCTAGCGTCAAGCTGGCCCAAGATTTCTCGGCGCCGCGCCTCGCTGGCGTGCGGCCATTCCGAAATTTCGCTCAAGGTCCGGCGGCAGCCGATGCACAATCCACAGGCGTCCAATCTGCAGACGTTGATGCAGGGCGACGGCACCGGTGCGAGCGCTACTGGCGTGCCGACCATTCTCGCAACACGCGGTGGATGGCGTCGAGCCCGTCGGTCAATGCCGCCGGTCCCGGCTGAAGAATGATCGGTGATTTGATCTCGTGCAATTCCCCATCGCGCACCGCGGGCACCTGATCCCATCCGGCCCGCGCCGCCACCTGGGCCGGCCGGAAACGCTTGCCGCACCACGACCCCAGGATGATGTCCGGCGCACGCCGTATCACTTCGCCGGCATCGCCGAGAATGCGGTCCTTGCCGAGCGCACAGAGCGCCCGCTCGGGGAACACATCGTCGCCGCCGGCCACGCCGATCAGCTCGCTCACCCAGCGAATCCCGGTGATGAGCGGTTCGTCCCATTCCTCGAAATAGACCCGCGGCCGGCGCGGCAACTGCGCGGCCGCCTCTCGCACGCCCCCGATGTGCGCTGCGAGGCTGGCGGCATACAGTTCAGCGCGCTCGGCCGCGCCCACCAGCGCGCCGAGGCGGCGCACGTAGCCTAAAATGCCTTCGATCGAGCGATGATTGCTGATCCAGACCTCGATGCCGCTCTTGATCAGCGCCTGCGCGATGTCCGCCTGGATATCGGAGAACCCGATCACGAAATCCGGCTCGAGCGCGAGAATGCGATCGAGCTTGGCGCTGATGAAGGCCGAAACCTTCGGCTTTTCGCGGCGCGCGCGCGCCGGGCGCACGGTGAACCCGGAAATGCCGACGATGCGATCTTCGAGCCCAAGCGCGTACAGCACCTCGGTGGGCTCTTCGGTCAGACAAACGATGCGCCGCGGATATCGACCGTCCATTGCAGCCTGGGGGCCTAAAGCGCGGCCTCGGCGAGCGCGCCGGCGGCACCGCGGATGATGCCGTGTGCCATTCCCGGCGCCTGCGGCAGAACGTAGTCGGCGTAGAAGCGCGCGGTGAGCATTTTGGCCTGATAAAAAGCGGTCTCGGCCGCATCCGCCGCCGGCTCGGCCAGGCGCGTTTTGCAGATCATCGCCGAGCGCAGCAACTGCCATCCGCCGGCCACGATGCCGAACAGCTTGAGCATCGGCACGGCGCCCACCGAGACCGCGCGGATGTCGTGCGCATAGTTCTCGACCACATAGCCGATGGCCTGCTCCAGCGCATCGATGGACGCGGAGAATGTGGCCGCCAAGGCTGCCAGCTCGGCCTCGCCATCCAGCGTCCGTGCCAGAGCGCGCATTTGAGCGATCACCGTCTGCGCGGTGCGGCCGCCGTCGCGCGCGAGCTTGCGGCCGATCAGATCGTTGGCCTGGATGGCGGTCGTTCCCTCGTAGATCGGCGTGATGCGCGCGTCGCGCAGAAATTGCGCGGCGCCGGTCTCCTCGATAAATCCCACCCCGCCATGAACCTGGATTCCCAGCGAGGCAATATCCACGGCATTCTCGGTACACCAGCCCTTGATGACCGGAATCATCAGATCGGCGAGCGCCTGATGGCGCTCGCGCTCCGCAGGCTCCGGATGCAGCCGCGCCGCATCGAGGGAAACCGCAACCACCCCGGCAAGCGCGCGCATCGCTTCGGTCTGCGACTTCATGAGCAGCAACATACGGCGCACGTCGGGGTGGCGCACGATGGGCACGCGCGCGCCGCCGCGTGTTCCGGCCTCGGTGCCCTGGATGCGCTCGCGCGCATAGGCCAGTGCCGTTTGGTACGCGCGTTCCGACAGTCCGATGCCCTCGATGCCCACCGAGTAGCGCGCCGCGTTCATCATGATGAACATATACTCGAGCCCGCGGTTTTCCTCGCCGATGAGTTCGCCGACCGCTCCGCCGTTCTGACCGAACGCAAGCACGCAGGTCGGACTCGCGTGGATGCCGAGCTTGTGCTCGACCGACAGGCAGTGTACGTCGTTGCGCGCGCCCAACGAGCCGTCGGGATTGACATGGAACTTCGGCACCAGGAACAGCGATGTGCCCTTGACGCCTTCGGGAGCGCCCGCCACGCGCGCCAATACCATGTGCACGATATTGCCGGTGAGATCATGTTCGCCGTAGGTGATGAATATCTTCTGTCCGGTCAGCAGGTAGCGGCCATCGCCGGTCGGCACCGCGCGGGTGCGCACCGCCGACAGGTCGGAACCCGCCTGCGGCTCGGTGAGATTCATGGTCCCGGTCCATTCCCCGCCGACCATTTTCGGCAGGTACATCGCGCGTTGCGCGCCGGTGCCACGCAGCTCCAGCGCATCGATCGCGCCCCGGGTCAGCATCGGGCACAGAGCAAAAGCCACGTTGGCACCGTTCCACATCTCTTCGATGAGCGCCGACAGCGCGCGCGGCAGATTTTGCCCGCCGAAATCGGCGGGACAGGACAGCGCGTTCCAACCATCGGCCGCAAAGCGTGAGTAGGCCTGTTTCCAGCCGCCGGCCGTCAATACCTGACCGTCCTGCCAGCGCACGCCTTCCAGATCGCCGCTGCGGTTGAGCGGCGAAAGCACCCCGCCGGCGAATTTCGCCGCCTCATCGAGCACGGCTGCCGCCACCTCCAAGGTCATCTCGCTGAATCCCGGCAGTCGCGCCAGCAATTCCATGTCCACCAGCTCGCGCAGCACGAACTTCATGTCAGCCAGGGGGGCTTGGTATTCGTGCATGTCGATCCTACATGTTGCGGCGGTAGCGGCCGCCGACTTCATACAAGGTGCGGGTGATCTGCCCCAGGGAACAGCCGCGCACCGCATCCATGAGCACCTCGAAGGTGTTGCCGTCTTCGATCACCGTGCGCCGCAGACGATCCAGCAGCCGCGCAGCCTGTTCGGTATTGCGCTCCTGGAACTGCCGCAGGCGCTTGAGCTGCGATTGCTTCTCCGCATCGGTCGAACGCGCCAGCTCGATCGGCGCCGGCGCAGCTTCGCTGCGCGGATTGCGGAAGGTGTTCACGCCGATGATGGGAAATGATCCGTCGTGTTTCTGGCGCTCGTAAAACAGCGACTCCTCCTGGATCTTGCCGCGCTGATAGCCGGTCTCCATCGCGCCCAGCACGCCGCCGCGGTCGGAGATCGCATCGAACTCCTTGAGCACCGCTTCCTCCACCAGGTCGGTCAGCTCATCGATGATGAAGCTGCCCTGATTGGGGTTTTCATTCTTGGCGAGCCCCCATTCGCGGTTGATGATCAATTGGATCGCCATGGCGCGGCGCACGCTCTCTTCGGTGGGCGTGGTGACCGCCTCGTCGTAGGCATTGGTATGCAGACTGTTGCAATTGTCGTAGATGGCGCACAGCGCCTGCAGCGTGGTGCGAATGTCGTTGAACGCCATCTCCTGGGCATGCAGCGAACGCCCGGATGTCTGCACGTGGTACTTGAGCTTCTGGCTGCGCTCGTTCGCGCCGTATTTGTTCTTCATCGCGACCGCCCAGATGCGCCGTGCCACCCGGCCGATCACCGAATACTCCGGATCCATGCCGTTGGAAAAGAAAAACGACAGGTTCGGGGCAAAGTCATCGACGTGCATGCCGCGGGCCAGGTACGACTCCACATAGGTGAACCCGTTGGCGAGCGTAAATGCCAGTTGCGAAATGGGATTCGCGCCGGCCTCCGCAATGTGGTACCCGGAGATCGAGACCGAGTAGAAATTCTGCACCTGGTGGTGCACGAAATACTCCTGCATGTCGCCCATCATCTTCAGGGCAAACTCGGTGGAGAAAATGCAGGTATTTTGTCCTTGATCCTCCTTCAGAATGTCGGCCTGCACCGTGCCGCGCACCGTCGACAAGGTCCATGCCCTAATCTTCTGCTGCTCATCCGCGGTCGCCTCGCGGGCATTTTGCTGCTGGAATTTCTCCAACTGCTGATCGATCGCCGTGTTCATGAACATCGCCAGTATCATCGGTGCCGGGCCGTTGATGGTCATGGACACCGAGGTCGCGGGCGCGCACAGATCGAATCCCGAATACAGCACCTTCATATCGTCGAGTGTCGCAATCGACACTCCGGAGTTGCCGACCTTGCCGTAGATATCCGGCCGCAGATCCGGATCCCAGCCGTACAGGGTCACCGAGTCGAAGGCGGTGGACAGGCGGTGTGCCGGCATCCCTTCGGAGACCCGCTTGAAGCGCTGATTGGTGCGAAAGGCATCACCCTCGCCCGCGAACATGCGGGTCGGGTCCTCGCCTTCGCGTTTGAACGCGAACACCCCGGCGGTGTACGGGAAGGAACCCGGCAGGTTTTCCTTCAGCAGGAAGCGCAGTATCTCGCCGTCCTCCTCGAAGCGCGGCAGCGATACCTTGCGGATCTTGCTGCCCGAAAGCGACTCGTAGGTGAGCTTGGTGCGTATCTCCTTGTCTCGGATTCGCACGACGTACTCGGGCTGCGCATAGAGTTCCAGGGTTTTCGGCCATTGCGCCAGCAGCTTGGCGGCGGCCGGATCGAGTTCGGTCTGCTTCGCCGCGATCAGCTCATCGAAGCCTTCAGCTGTGCGCCCGCTGCGTGCGAACAAGCTCTTGGCCAGCGCAAGGGATTGGCGCTCGCGCGCGAGCTGCGACTGGCGCTCGATGAATCGATGAAATTCCCGCACCGTCGAGGCGATCTCGGCCAGGTAGCGCACGCGCTCGGGCGGCACGATGGCGCGGCCGCGCGAGGAGGCTTTCACCGCGACCGCCGGCAATTTTTTCGGGCCCAGTTTCAAGCCCTTCTCCTGCAGGCGCGGCACGATGGCCTGATAGAGCGCGGTCACGCCGTCGTCGTTGAAGCGCGAAGCCATGGTGCCGTAAACCGGCATCGAATCGGCCGGCTGGGCAAACCATTGGTGGTTGCGCTGATATTGCTTGCGCACGTCGCGCAGCGCATCTTCGGAACCCTTGCGGTCGAATTTGTTGATGGCGACGAAGTCGGCGAAATCGAGCATGTCGATCTTTTCCAACTGCGAGGCCGCACCGAATTCGGGCGTCATGACATAGACCGAGGTATCGACCAACGGGACGATCGCCGATTCCCCCTGCCCGATTCCGGAGGTCTCCACCAGGATCAGATCGAAGCCGCTCAATTTGCAGGCGGCCAGCACTTCCGGCAGCGCGGCGGTGATCTCCGTGCCGGTATCGCGGGTCGCAAGCGAGCGCATGAAAATCTTCTCCGATTCGATGGCATTCATGCGGATGCGATCGCCCAGCAACGCGCCGCCGGTGCGCTTGCGTGAGGGGTCGATGGAAATTACCGCCACGCGCAGCCGATCCTCCTGGTCGAGGCGCAGACGCAGGATCAGCTCGTCGGTGAGCGAGGATTTGCCGGCCCCGCCGGTCCCGGTGATTCCCAATACCGGGGTCTTGATTGCGACGGCGGCCTGCAGCAGCCCCTGGCGCACGCGCATGGAATAGGTACGGTTCTCGACCGCGGTAATGATGCGCGCAAGCTGGCGCCGGTTGCCCGAGCGCAGCGCCTCCAACACCTCTTGCTCGGCGGGCGCGAGAGCGCTCAAGTCGTAGTCGCTGGTGCGGATGACATCGTCGATCATGCCCTGAAGACCGAGCTTGGCGCCGTCCTCGGGGGAATAGAGGCGGGTCACGCCGTACGCCATCAGCTCGCGGATTTCGGACGGCACGATGACGCCGCCGCCGCCGCCGAATACTTTGATGTTGTCGCCGCCGCTTTCACGCAGCAGATCCATCATGTACTTGAAGAATTCAACATGACCTCCTTGATAGGAGGTGATCGCGACGCCCTGCACATCCTCCTGCAACGCCGCGGTCACGATTTCCTGCACCGACCGGTTGTGGCCCAGGTGGATGACCTCGGCACCCGAAGCCTGCAACACCCGGCGCATGATGTTGACGGATGCATCGTGGCCGTCGAACAGCGAGGTCGCGGTGATGAACCGCACCTTGTTGACCGGCTGATAGGGGGTGACTTTGGCTGCGACTGATACGGCGCTCATGGAATCTACCCTAGATGCTAAGGTGCCCTAAGATAACAGGCTTGACCCTTGATTTTAGAGAACCTGGCCGTCTAAACAAATGGCCAAAAACGCCGTCCCAAATGAGCGAATTTGCCACATCAGGCGCTCATGGCTCCCATTTCGGCGGCCGCTTCTCGATAAATGCGGCCACGCCCTCCTGGGCGGCGGCGTCGATCATGTTGCAGGCCATGGATTCCCCCGCAAACTTGTAGGCAGGCGCCATGCCGAGTTCCAGCTGGCGATAGAACAGGCTCTTGCCCGCTGCAATGACGCTCGGCGGCTTCGCGACGATTGCAGCGGCGAGCCGCGCGACCTCCTGATCGAGGCGCTCGGCCGGCACGCATCGATTGACGAGCCCGCGCTGCACAGCGGTATCGGCGTCAATGAGTTCGCCGGTCACCAGCATCTCGAAGGCCGCCTTGCGCCCCACATTGCGCGACAGCGGTACCGACGGCGTGGCGCAAAACAGCCCGACGTTGATTCCCGAGACTGCGAAACGTGCAGCCTCGGACGCAATCGCCAGGTCGCACATGGCCACCAGCTGGCAGCCCGCGGCGGTCGCGATCCCGTGCACGCGCGCGATTACCGGTTGCGGCATCGCCTGAATGCGCAGCATCAGCCGGCTGCAGTCCTCGAACAGGCGCCGGTAATAGTCCAGGCTCGGACTCGCCTTCATTTGTTTGAGATCGTGTCCCGCGCAGAACGCCTTGCCGGCGCCGCCCAGCACGACGACGCGCACCGATCGATCGGCCGCCAGCGTCTCGAGCGCCGCGTGCAGCGCCGACAGCATTTCCTCGGACAGCGCATTGTACTGCGACGGCCGATTCAGCGTCAGCGACGCGATGCCACCCTTGATCTGCTGCAACACCAGCGGGGCAGCCGCGTCCACAATGCCGGCGGTACTCATGGGCCTATGCTCTCACCGACACATCGGTCGAGGCAATGTTCTATCATTCCGGGGCGGACGACGCGCCGCGAGCCAACGTTTCAGGAGTTTTGCATGCAATTGAACCAAGTGAATGCCATCGTCACCGGCGGCGCCTCAGGTTTGGGGCTCGCGGTCGCGAATCGAATCGTCGCTGCCGGCGGCAAAGTGGCGATTTTCGATCTGAGCGTCCAGCAAGGTACTGCTGCCGCCGCGGCCTTGGGGAACCGCGCCTCGTTTCATGCCGTCGATGTCAGCGATGAGAACGCCGTCGACGCGGCGGTCATACAGGCCCGGCAGGCCATGAGCGGCGTCAACGCGGCAATCAATTGCGCCGGCATCGCGACGCCGGGCCGTCTGGTGGGAAGATCCGGCCCGATGAGCGGCTCATCCTTTCGCAAGATGATCGAAATCAACCTGCTCGGCACCGTATTGGTCGCCAAATCGTCCGCCGTGGCGATGCAGGCAAATTCCCCCAATGCACAGGGCGAGCGCGGCGTGATCGTCATGACGGCCTCGGTTGCCGCATTCGACGGCCAGATCGGGCAGATCGCCTATTCCGCCTCGAAAGGCGGCATCGTCGGCATGACGCTGCCCATGGCGAGGGAGCTGGCCTCCAGCGGAATCCGCGTGATGACGGTGGCGCCGGGGCTGTTCGCGACGCCCATGATGAAAGGCCTGCCGCAGGAGGCACAGGATTCCCTGGGCAAGCAGACGCCGTTCCCGCCGCGTCTGGGCGAACCCGACGAGTTCGCGGCGCTGGTCGTGCAGATTATCGAGAATGTGATGCTGAACGGCGAAACCATTCGACTCGACGGCGCGGTCAGAATGCAGCCGCGCTGAAATGTCGCGGCACCGACTGCGCCGCAGCTGGGCGCGCGGGAACACGAAGAAGAAGCAATTCTTGCGCACTGCCATAGCTCGATTCTCGCTCGCCCTGGTCGGATCCCTGGCCGCCGCTGCGCATGCGCAACAGCCTCCGCCCGACTTCGCCAAAATCGAAATCCAGACCACGCAGATCGCCGCGGATTTCTACACGCTCGAGGGCCGCGGCGGCACGGTGAGTGTTTTGACCGGTCCGGAGGGTGTATTGCTGGTTGACTCGCAATATGCGCAGTTGACCGGCAAGCTGGTGGCCGCTCCGGCACCGGCGCTCGCGCTGCCGGTGGTCACGTATGAGGCGCTGCAACGTGACCGATAGGCGTGTGCTGTTCGGGCCTCCGCACCCGCTGCACAACGTTTTCGGCGAATCCGAATTGATCGGCTACCAGGCGCCGCTGGCGGCCTTTGGGTCGGCAGTCGCGCCTGCTCATGGCCTGGTGCAGCGATCTCTGTTTGCAGCCTGGTTCGGCTGGTGCGCCGGCCTCGGCGCGTTGTTTTGGCAACGCCGGTTGCCGGCGCATGCACGTCCATAAAAGGCGGCGCTTGGGCAGGTTGCGAGGCGTTTCCCTGGGCTCGCTGCCGATCGTTGCGCTGCTCCTGGGCAGCTGCGCGGGCAAGCCGGTCGTGCCGGCGCCGCCATTGGCCGCGACGGATGCCAAGACGCTGATCGAAGCAGCGCTGCCGCCCCGCGTTTCAGACCGTACCGGATGGAGCGACGACATGTACGCTGCATTCAGGTCTCTGACCGTGGCGCCGAGCCGGGAAAACATTTGCGCCGTGGTTGCCGTGATCGAGCAGGAATCGGGATTTCGCGTCGATCCGGTCATACCGAACCTTGGAGGCATTGCTCGAAAGGAGATCGCCAGCCGCGCGGCCCGTGCGCACCTTCCCATGATCATCGTCGACGGTGTCCTCGAGCTGAAATCCTCCGACGGCCGCAGCTACGGCGGACGCATCGATGCGGCCCGGACCGAAAAGGACCTGAGCGACACCTATGAAGATCTGATCGCCGCCGTGCCCTTGGGCCGCACGCTATTCGCGCAGCGCAACCCGATCCGCACCCGCGGACCCATGCAGGTCAATGTCGCCTTCGCCGAGCAATTTTCCGCTGCCACCCCCTACCCCTACCCGCTGCACACCAGCATCGCGGATGAACTGTTCAGCCGCCGGGGCAGCCTGTATTTCGGCATCGCGCACCTGTTGGACTACCGCGCCCCTTACGATCGATTCCTGTACCGCTTTGCCGATTTCAACGCCGGTCAATATGCGAGCCGCAACGCTGCCTTCCAAAAGGCGCTCGGCATGGTATCGGGCGCAAAGCTGGTGGCCGACGGCGCGCTGTTGCCGCATGACCCGGACGGCGGACCCGGCGCCACCGAACTGGCGGCGCGCAGCATCGGCGCACGCCTGAAGATCAGCGACAGCGGCATTCATGGTGCTTTGACCGGCGCAAAATCCAGGACATTTGAAACGACGGAGCTATATCAGCGGGTGTTCACGCTCGCCGATCAACGCGCCGGCCGGAGCCTGCCCCGCGCATGGGTGCCGGAAATCAAACTTACCGGCCCGAAGATCACGCGCAATCTGACCACTGACTGGTATGCGCATCGGGTCGACGGCCGTTTCCGACGCTGCCTGAGCACGCAGTAATCAGCTGCGCGCGAGCGCGCCGGGAAAGTTACCCGCGCGGCTCACCATGCCCGGCAAATCGCGCCCCATGTTGCGTGTCAGCCATCCGGCAGCCTCAATCACACGGTCGAGGTCGAGTCCGGTGTGATAACCCGAGCGCTCCAACATATAGACCACGTCCTCGGTGGGCACATTACCGGTGGCGCGCGGGGCGAACGGGCAGCCTCCCAGACCGCCGAGGGATGCGTCCACGGTTTTCGCACCCGCGCCTACCGCGGCCCAGACATTTGCCAAACCGGTATTGCGCGTATTGTGAAAGTGCACGCGCACGGGCAGCGGCGAAATTGCCTCCCTGACCCGCGTCACCAGCTCGGCGACAGCGCGCGGCGCGGCAACGCCGATGGTGTCCGCAATCGCCACTTCGACCGGGCCCGAGGCCGCGGCCACCCGCGCCATGTCCACAACGCGCTGCGGATCGATCTCGCCGTCGAACGGACAGCCAAATGCGGTCGAAATGGTGATCTGCGCCCGCCGGCCGGCACTTTGCGCCAGGCGCACCACTTCGCAGCACATCGCCAGGGATTCGTCCGAGGTCTGGCCTTGATTGCGCATCGCGAAGCCATCCGAGGCCGCGCACACCGCGCCGAGTTCATCGAGCCCCGCCTCGATCGCGCGCAGCGCGCCGCGCTTGTTGAGCACCAAGCCGATAAAGATCACGTCCTGGCGGCGTGTCAGTCCAGCCGCTACCGCTTCGGCGTCGGCCATCTGCGGCACCAGCTTTGGATTCACGAAGCTCGCCGCTTCGATGCGTCGAACGCCGGCATCGATGGCGCGCGTGATCAGTTCCAGCTTTTGCACAGTGCTGAACAGCACCGATTCGTTTTGCAGTCCGTCCCTGGGACCTACTTCGACTATCTCGACGGCGGACATTGGCGGCCCCCTGAGCGACATTGATTTAATCTCGAAATGACTTTAAGTTGAGCGTTAAGGTAATAGTATATACTATTATATATCATATAGTTATAAGCTATATCATCTGTAATTTATAAGCCAGGTTTCCCGTACCCGCCGCCGCCCGGCGTACAGATCACCATGAGGTCATTTTTGTCGACCTCAACCTGACCGATATGACTCAATCGTTCCACCACGCCATCTGCACGTTCGACGAAGTTTTCGCCCACGGCTCCGGCCTCGCCACCGGCCAGACCAAAGGCGCCGAACCTGCGGCCGTTGCTCAAGATCGAGGCACTCATCGGTTCCAGAAAGCGAATTCGACGCACGCCGCCATCGCCTCCCCGCCAACGGCCGGCGCCGCCGGAGCCGGTGCGGATCTCATAGGACTCGAGCCGTACCGGGAATCTGAATTCCAGCACCTCCGGGTCCGTCAGACGTGAATTGGTCATATGAGTCTGCACCACGCTGGTACCGGCAAACCCCGGTCCCGCCCCCGAGCCGCCCGAAATGGTTTCGTAGTATTGGTACTGACTGCTGCCGAAGGTGAAATTACTCATGCTGCAGCCGCCCGCGGCCATGATGCCGAGCGCGCCATACAGGGCGTTGGTCACGCACATCGAGGTTTCGACGTTGCCCGCCACCACGGCTGCGGGGGAACGGGGGTTCAGCATGCACGCCTCCGGCAGGACGATGCGCAACGGCTTGAGACAACCGGCATTGAGCGGTATGTCGTCATCGACCAGGGTGCGAAACACGTACAGTACCGCGGCCGTGGTGACCGAGCGCGGCGCGTTGAAATTATTGCCGAGTTGCGCGCTGGTGCCGGTGAAATCGATGCAGGCGCTGCGGGCCGCCGCATCGACGGTTATGGCCACCTCGATGCGCGCACCATTGTCGAGCGGCAAAGAGAAGCGGCCATCGGAGAGCGCGGTGATGACGCGGCGAACCGATTCTTCGGCGTTGTCCTGCACATGCCGCATGTAGGCATTCACCGTGGCGAAGCCATATTGTCCGACCAACGCCTTGAGTTCCTCACTGCCCTTGGCATTGGCGGCGATTTGCGCACGCATGTCGGCCAGGTTCTGCGCGGAGTTGCGCGAGGGATGCGCCCCGCTCGCCAGCAATGCTCGCATCCCGGGCTCGCGCAGCTTGCCGCCCTCCACCAGCTTGAAATTATCGATCAGCACCCCTTCTTCTTCGATGTGCCGCGAGAACGGCGGCATGGAACCCGGTGTAATACCGCCGATGTCGGCGTGGTGGCCGCGCGAGGCCACGAAAAAAACCGGGGCGGCATCGTCCGCGGCCAGATAGACGGGCGTCACCACGGTCACATCGGGAAGATGCGTGCCGCCGTGGTACGGATCGTTCAGGACGTACACATCACCGCTGCGCATTTGCGGATTGCGGTCGATGACGCTGCGGATCGATTCGCTCATCGAACCGAGGTGTACCGGCATATGCGGTGCGTTGGCAATCAGTGCGCCGTTGCCGTCGAACAGCGCGCAGCTGAAATCCAGCCGCTCCTTGATGTTCACCGAATAGGCCGTGTTTTGCAGGCGCACGCCCATCTGTTCGGCAATGTTCATGAAGATGTTGTTGAACAACTCGAGCAAAATGGGATCCACCGCTGAATCCTGCGCACCCACGGCCTCGCCCGCGCGGCTGCGAATTCGCTGCAGATCGATGCACCCGCCGGCGACCACCCGCGCCTCCCAACCGGGCTCGACTACCGTAGTTGCGTTGCGGTCGGCAAGGATGGCGGGACCGGCGATTCGGGCTCCAGGGTGCAAATCATGCGCGCGATACAGCCGCGCCGGCTGCCAGCCGGCCGGTTGTTCGTCAGCCAGGCAGTACATGGAAATGTCGGCGCTCGCCACCGGCTCGAAGGGCGCGGTTGCATCGGGAGCGATCGGCGCGGGTGCATCGGCGCCCGGCGCGATGCACTCGGTCGATACCGCTTCGATCATCAAGGTCTGCTCCGGCACGGCAAACTCGAAGCGCCGCCGATAGCTGCGTTCAAATTCCTCCCGCACCCAGGCTGCGCCCTGGTCAAACGGCTTATCCCACGGCAGCGTGCAAGGCAGCGTGGTATCCGTGCCTTGATAGCGGATGTGGAGCTGGGCCAGCCGATGCAATGCATCGCCCGCCAGGCCCTGGGATCGAAGTTCCGCGGCGGCCTCGTCCAGCAAGCGCGTGGCAATGGCTGCCGCAGCATTCAGGCCTTCGGGATTCAATTCGCGCTCCACCGCCGCTTCGCGCGTCGCGATCTGGTCCGCCAGGCCCATGCCGTAGGCCGACAGCACTCCGGCCAACGGATGGATGAACACCCGTCGCATGCCCAGCACATCCGCGACGAGACCGGCATGCTGGCCCGCGGCGCCGCCGAAGCATTGCAGCGTGTAGCCGGTAACATCATGCCCGCGCATGACCGAGATCCGCTTGATGGCATTCGCCATGCTGCCGACCGCGATCCGCAGAGCGCCCGCCGCGACCTGCTCCGCCGCGACCGCCTGTCCGCCCGCGCTCGCGTTCGTCATGCGCGCCGCCAGTTCTCCAAAACGCCGCGACACGATCCGGCCGTCCAACGGCTCGTCAGCGCCCGGCCCGAACACGCAGGGGAAGTACTGCGGCTGAATGCGCCCGAGCATGACGTTGGCATCGGTGACTGTCAGCGGTCCGCCGCGCCGATAGCTCGCAGGACCCGGGCTCGCTCCCGCGGAACCCGGACCGACGCGCAAACGCGCGCCGTCGAACTGAACGATTGAACCACCGCCGGCCGCGATGCTGTGAATGCTCATCATCGGCGCGCGGACGCGCACTCCGCCCACTTCGGTATCGAACGCCCGTTCGAATTGCCCGGCAAAGTGACTCACGTCGGTGGATGTGCCGCCCATGTCGAAGCCGATCAGCTTGTCGTGGCCCATCGCCTGCGCGGTGCGCACCATGCCGACGATGCCGCCGGCGGGCCCGGACAGAATTGCGTCCTTGCCGTTGAAGCGTTGCGATTGCGTCAGGCCGCCGGAGCTTTGCATGAAAAAAATCGGCACGCCGGGCAGGAATGCCGCGAGGCTATCGCAATAGCGCCGCAAGATCGGCGAAAGATACGCATCGACGACGGTGGTATCGCCGCGCGGCACCAGCTTCATCAGCGGACTCACGCGATGCGAGACCGATACCTGGGTGAATCCCACCTCCTGGGCGATGCCGGCTGCCGCCGCTTCATGCCGGGCATAGCGGTAGCCGTGCAAAAACACAATGGCGCACGAGCGCAGGCCATCGGCATGTGCCCGCTGCAATTGAATCCTGAGCGCCGCCGTGTCCAGGGCGGCAATGGACTCGCCGTGCGCGCCGATGCGCTCGGCAGCTTCGATGACCCGCTCATAGAGCATTTCCGGCAGTACGATATGCCGATCGAACAGGCGCGGTCTGGCCTGGGTGGCGATCCTGAGCGCGTCGCGGAATCCACGCGTGATCACCAAGACCGTGCGCTCGCCGCGGCGCTCGAGCAATGCGTTGGTGGCCACGGTCGTGCCCATCTTCACGCATGCGACCAGTTGCGCCGTGATCGGTTGCGCGGGCTCGAGTTCGAGCAATCGACGCATCCCTTCCACGGCCGCATCCTGGTACTGGGCCGGGTTCTCCGAAAGCAGCTTCAAGGTGTGCAGTGAGTGATCCGGCGCGCGTCCGATGACGTCGGTGAAGGTTCCGCCGCGGTCGATCCAAAATTCCCAGCGGTTCATGTTTGCGCGGCGCTTTCCGTCAACACACGGCCGCGGGTCTCGGGAATCGCCCATGCAGAGATGATGACCAGCGCATAGGCAGCCACCGTGAATCCGGCGATGGCATCACCCAGGGGAAAGCGGGTGCTCAGCAATCCGATGAACGAGGGACAGAATCCGCCGATGCCGCGCCCGACGCTGTAGGTAAAGCCCTGTCCCGAACCACGCATGGCACTCGGGAAAAGTTCCGCCAGGCATGCTCCCATCCCGGAGAATATTCCCAGCACGAAGAATCCCAAGGGGAAGCCGATCAGGAACATGCCGCCGGTAACCGGCATGCGGGTGTAGAGCAGGATCAATACGGTCGCACACCCGGCAAACAGCATGAAGCCCCGGCGGCGGCCGATTGCGTCCGTCAGCCACGCGCTGACCAGGTAGCCGGCCAGCGAACCGGATATCACCATCAAAAGATAGCCTGTGGTGCCGGCCACGGAGAGGTGGCGTTCGGTGGCGAGAAAAGTCGGCAGCCATGTGGTGATGGAGTAGTAGGCGGCAAGCATTCCCGTCGACAGACAAGTTGCGAGGATCGTCGTGCGCAGCTGCGGCGGCCGAAAAATATCCAGGTATCCGCCGCCGCGGATGCCCCCTGCAGCCTGCGCGCGTTGTGCCTGCAAGCGCGTGAAAATCGCCGGCTCCGCAATGTTGCGGCGGATGTAGACGACCAGCAGACCCGGCAGGATTCCCATCCAGAACAGAATCTTCCAGGCAATCGCCGGCGGCACCGCGATGCTCACCGCCCAGAATGCCAGCGCGGCCAGCGCCCAGCCCACCGACCAGCTGCTCTGCACCAGGCCGGTGGCCTTGCCGCGATGCCGCGCGTCGATGATTTCGGCAACCAGCACCGATCCCACCGACCATTCGCCGCCGAATCCGAATCCCTGCATGGCGCGGGCGAAGAACAGCTGCCCGAAAGAATGCGTGAACCCGCTCAGGAAGGTGAATGCGGCGAACCACAGCACCGTCAGCTGCAGGATGCGGGCGCGACCGAAGCGGTCCGCGAGCACGCCTGCGGCCCACCCGCCCACCGCGGAGGTGATCAATGCGCCGGTCGCGATGTATCCAGCCTCAGCCTTGCTCATGCCCCAAAGTGTGAGCAGTGACGGGATGATGAAGCTGTAAATCATGAAGTCGAATCCGTCCAACCCGTATCCCGCGTAGGTGGCCAGCAATACGCGCCGTTCATTCGCCGTTGTCGATTGCAGCCACATGACGGATTCCGTGCGCGGTTTCCGCGGGCCGCTCATGCAAGGGCCGCCTTCGCCTGCATGTCCAGGCAAATCTGCACCGCGTGTCCCAGGGACCGGGCGGACTTGTCGGCGTCGTGGATGCTCGCGTCCGAGCCCGGCTCGTCGGTCTGCAGCAGCATGCCCGGCAGAAACACCGCCACGATGCAGGCGTTGGAAAATCGCTGGCGCAACTTTGCCGCCGTGGCATCGCCGCGGTTGCGTTCCTCGCTCGGAAAGGCGCTGACCACGTAGACCAGGGAGACCGCTTCGGCGGCGTTGGGTGGCGGCGCAGCGTCCAAATCCTCGAGTGACATATGCCGCGCATCGATCTTCTGATCGCGCAAAATGCGCACCAGCAACTCGGTGGCCAGATCATCCGCCATCGAGCCCAAACCGACGCAGATGACCACCGAGCCCGGCGGCACCGTGAGCGGTCCTTGCCAACGACCGCTGACCTGTTCGCGCTGCTGGCGCAGCAGCCGGCCGGCGGTGGATTTGTCGAGCACCGTACCGCGCAGCCGGCGACGTGAAGAACGCGACCGATCGCCGCCGATGGCGGCAATGACCGTGACCATCGCGCCGCGAACGCGCGTCTGCTGTTCCTTGCTGATCGCGCCCGAGAGCAGATCGAGACGCGCCAGATGCAGTGCCGGCAGCAGCACCAGATCGCAATAGTTGGCAAACGAGTTGCGCTTGAGAAAGTCGCGCGCGTTGGCAATGATCTCGTCGGAATCGGCGGACAGCGCGCGTTGGTAGAAGCGCTGCGGCATGGTCAACGCCTGGGTATCCCCCAACAGAACATCCAGCAGGCTCAGGGCCTTGATATGCCGCCCCGCCACCAACAGACAGAGCGTGAGCGGAGTGGATACGATCAAGCCGATCGGACCCCAGAGCCAGCTCCAGAATATCGCCGCGATGATCACCGAGAGCGGCGACAGGCCGGTGGTATGTCCGTACAACTGCGGTTCGACCAGCTGCGCCGCAATCAGCTCCACGATCACGAACAGGCCCAGTGTGGCAAGCGTCGTGCCCCATCCGCCATCGACCGCCGCGGCAAGCAGTGCGGAGCAAAGCGCCGCGATCCATATGCCGACGTAGGGAACGAAACGCAGCAGCGTGCTCAATGCCGCCCACACCATCGGATGCGGCAGGCCGATGACGCTCAAGCCCAGCCAGACCAGCATGCCGACGCCGAAGTTGACCGCGAATTGCGATACGAAGAATCTCGACAGCCGTTCGCCCGCATCATTGATGACCAGGGTGGTCAGACGAATATCCGTGCCGCCGGCGATGCGGATGAAACGATCACGCAGTGCTTCCTGCTCCAGCAGGACAAACACCAGCACCACCAGCACGATGCCGGCCGTCTCGATCGGTACCCAGATCGAGCCCAATACTTTTTTGATGACCTGCAGGGGATTCGCCGCGGCCTCGTGCAATTCCACCGGAATCGGCGCCTTGGGCGCGGCATCCGGCTGCAGCGCGACCGGCGGGGCCTCGGCATTCCGGTTCAGCACTCTTCCCGCCTGCGTCGCAAACGCGTTCACCCGCTTGAAGGTGACGTTGTTCAAGGTTTCCAGCTTGCGCTCGAGGGTCCGTTCGTATTTCGGCAGGCTCCCGGCCATGTGCACCAGCTGGGTGCCGATCACCGCGGCGACCGCGCCGAATGACAACGCCAGCACCAGCACCGCGGTCAGCACCGACAAAGTCTGCCCCAGTCCGATACGGCGCAGCGCGCGCACCAGCGGCGCAACCAGCAGGCTCAGGATGAATGCCAGGGTGATCGGCACCAGCACGTCGCGCGCAAAATACAGCAGCGCGAGCAGCACCGCCGTGGCGATCAGTCCGAGCGCCCGATCATGATTCGATGCTGCGGGCGGAACGGTGGGAGCGTCAGTGGACATGCGTCATTTTGGCACAGAGCCGGGCTCGTCAGCGGCGTTGACCGCCACAAAGACACAGCAGTTGACCCGGTCCGCCAGTGACGCCCGCTTCGCGCCCGACCACCAAAAACCGCCGCTCGACCGCGGATAGTGGCCGAGCACGATGAGATCGATTTTCAAGCGATCACTGAATGCGATGATCTGCTCTATATAGTCGCCGCCGGTCAGGTAGCCCTCCGCGCTCAAACCCCGCGCCTTGAGCCAATCGATGGACTCGGACAGCAGTTTGCGATTCTGCGCCGGCTCATCGACGATGCAGGCCTGGCCGGCGGCGCCCGCCAGTATCGCGGCATTTGCGACCCCGTCGCTGACGATGGAGAGAACGAAGACCTGGGCGCCGAGCAGTACCGCCAACTCGGCGCCGCGGCGCAGCGCCCGTCGGCCGGCTTCCGTACTGTCGTAGCAAAGAAGCACGCGCTTGAACATAGGATCACTCCAGTTCGAACTGAAGACTTACCACACCGGTCTGCGCTCCCGACGCATCCCAAGTCCATTCATCAAAGCACGCACGGCGGCTTTCATCAATCCGCACCAGGGTCGAGCAGCGCGTGCCGTAATCGGGCGCGCGCACAAAGGCGCTCGACAGCAGTCGTTCCCACTGCAGACTGATGCCGGTACGCGGCAATTCCTCGTCCGCGGCAGGTTGCTCGTCGCGCAGCAACGCGAGCGCCGCATCGCTGCTGTCCGGTTCCGACAGCGCTTCGGAGAGCCGCGACTTGGCGCGCCGCACCTTCGGCCAGGGCGTGTCCAGCAAATGATTGGACAGGCCGTAGATGCCGGGTCCGAGTATGCGTCCGGCGCGGCTCACGCTCTCATACACGGCGAGTTGTTCACCGTCCGAGAACATCAAGTTGAACGCATTGTAGCCGGGGCCCGCCTTGCGAAGAATCTCCAGACTCTGCGCGACCGTTTCCGTGGACATCAGGATCGAGGTGACCAGCGTGCCGCGGCTCGGGGCGTCTGCGCGCCGTGGTCCCGATCCGCGGAAATTCGTCAGCGCGGCAAACCGGCCGCTGCGCGTGAGCCCGAGCCACGTGCCGCCCGCTGAGAGATCCCGGCCCGCCAAGATCGGCGGATCGGAGCGCCACCAATGCGCCGGCTGCGCCGGGCGCGAATGCAGTTCATCGCGATTCGCCGCAACCACGCACGGATATTTTGCATGTCCTCGCCACGCGACCAACACCAAGCACATCGAAGCTTCCTCACGCTGCGTAAAACGCTGCGCACCGCGCCGTTACAACTGTACACCTTGATTGCCTGACAAGCGGAGCACGATATACACTTCGGCACGCGAAACCGCCCCGACCGGAGAGTCAGATGCAGAATGATCGATCGCAGAATCGTTTGCTTCGCAATGCGGCGGTGTTCGCCGGCTGCTGCGCGCTCAGTCTCGCAGCAACGCGCAGCCGCGCCGCCGAACCGACCGCCGATGGCGGCTCCTGCAAGGGCGATGACAGCGGGCTGACGCTGCCGTCCGGATTCTGTGCGACGATATTCGCCGACCACATCGGCCATGCGCGGCATCTGGTGGTCGCCGACGATGGCGTGGTCTATGTGAACACCTGGTCGGGACGCTACTACGGCAACGATACGCCGCACGCCGGCGGCTTTCTGGTGGCGTTGAAGGACACGCGCGGCACGGGCCAGGCCGACCTCGATGAGCGATTCGGCGCGACCGTGCAAAGCGGCGGCGCCGGCGGCACGGGCATCGGAATTTACAACGGCTGGCTGTACGCCGAGCTCAACGACAAGATCCTCAAGTATCCGCTCAAGAAAGGCGCGCTTCTCCCGGGCGAGACGTCACAGGTCGTGGTGCGCGGGCTGCCGCTCGGCGGCGATCATCCCATGCATCCCTTTGCGATCGATGCGAGCGGCGCCATGTACGTCGATGTGGCAACCGCCACCAATTCCTGCCAGGAGAAAAATCGCACGCTCAAATCCCCGGGCAAGGATCCATGCACCGAACTCGAGACCCGCGGCGGGGTGTGGCGCTTCGATGCGAAAAAGACCAATCAGCTATTCTCGCCCGCCGAGCGCTATGCCACCGGCATACGCAATGCCGAAGGTTTTGGGGTCGATTCGATCGGACATCACATCTTCGTAACGCAGCACGGCCGGGATCAGCTGCACACGAACTGGCCGGACATCATCCAGGATCCGGACCGGGAAGCAACGCTGCCGGCCGAGGAAGTGCTGCTGCTGCAAAAGGGCGGTGATTACGGCTGGCCGAAGTGCTATTACGATCCCTTCGAGCACTCGCTGGTGCTCGCGCCCGAATATGGCGGCGACGGCAAAACCGTCGGCCTATGCGCACAAAAAATCGAGCCGGTTGCGGTATTCCCGGCGCATTGGGCGCCCAATGGCATGGTGCTCTACAACCAGAAACAATTCCCGGCTCACTATCAGAAAGGGCTGTTCATCGCCTTTCACGGATCCTGGAATCGCGCGCCCTATGCCCAGGGCGGCTACAACGTGGTGTACCAGTCGCTCACCGGTGACAAGGCAGCCGGCAGTTGCGAGATTTTTGCGGATGGATTTGCAGCAGCCGACAAATCGCCCGGCAAGGCCGCGCACCGGCCCAGCGGCGTCGCGGTGGGGCCGGACGGCGCGCTGTATGTGAGCGATGACGTCGCCGGGCGCATTTATCGCATCGTCTATCGTGGCGGTGCCGGTGCCGCGGATGCACGCCCGATCGCCTGTCCGAGTGCAACCGAAGCGCCGGGCCCGATCAACACGGCACGCGCCCGACCGCCCGAAGGCACTCACCCCGCCGCCGGCTCCGGCGGCTCCGACCTGTCGGCGCCACCCGGTGCAACGCCGGCCATGGTCGCGCTTGGCGATCGCGTTTTCCACGGCTTGGAAGGGGGCGCAAGCTGCACGGGATGCCACGGCACGGACGCCAAGGGCACGCCCCTCGGCCCTGATCTCATCACCAGCAAATGGTTGTGGAGCAATGGCAACTATGCGGGCATCGCCGCCACCATCGCGGGCGGAGTGGCCAAGCCCAAGCGCTATCGCTCGCCGATGCCGGCGATGGGCGGCGCACAGCTGAGCGGTGATCAGGTCATGGCCGTCGCGGCCTATGTCTGGGCGTTGAATCACCGCGCCCCCTGAGCGGGAGCCTCAACCGTCAGCAGTTCCTCGAAGAAGCCGCCGATGGCGCGGACCCGATCGACGAAGTGAACTTCTAAAATCCAGTGGCGCACGGCGCCATGCTCGTCGCGTTCGCGCAATGAGATCGGATTGCCGTGCCGTATCCTCAGGTGGTCCGGGTTTTGCGGCCGGATCTCGTGCGGAAAATGGCCGATGAGATGACCCGCGGTATGCGCACCGAATTCCCAGCCATAAGAGGCTGCGAGACCCGCGGTGTAGTCGAACAGTTCCCCGGCCGTCAGTTGCGGGGACTCCTGGAAAAATCGTTTGCCGCGCGCAAACGCCAGCGCGAGGTCCGCGACCAGACGATGCTTGGCCGGATCAGACCCGACCACATAGGTGCGGCCGAAATCCGCCTCCCACTCGTCGAACACCGGCCCCAGATCGAGGTACACGATGTCATCGCCGCCGATGCGCCGATCGGGCGCCGCGTCGTGATAGGTAAGCAGGGTGTTGGGTCCGCAGCGTGCAATGCGTTTGTGCCAGTGGCGGCGCACGCCGAAGCGTTCCTCTGCGAGCGCGTGGATTTCCGCCGTGAGCTCGCTTTCGAGCTTGCCGGCGCACACCATGCCACGCGCCGCCACTTCGGCGAACAACGCCTCCGCCCTGCCCTGGGCTGCAAGTAATTTTGCGGCAACGGCGTCCATCACTGCAGTGAACGCTCCAGAAACTCAATCCAGTGAAGCACCGGCGTCGCAGTCCCGGATTGCAGGTGCTGTATGCAGCCGACGTTGGCGGACAGGATGCATTGCGCCTCGAGCTTGCCGAGATTGTGCAACTTGCGGTCGCGCAACCGGGTTGCCAGCTGCGGCTGCAATACCGAATAGGTTCCCGCGGAGCCGCAACACAAATGCGCTTCGTCACGGGTCACCGAAACATCCAAGCCCAGGGCGCGCAGCTCGGTTACCACGCCGCCGTGCAATCGCTGGCCATGTTGCAAGGTGCAGGGCGCATGAAACACCGCGCGCTTCGTACCGGCCACGCGCACTCGGTCCTTCAGCGCCGGTGCCAGCGACGGCAGCAGTTCGCTCAAGTCCCGGGCCAGCGCGCTCACGCGCCGCGCCTTCTCCGCGTACTGGGTGTCGTGCATGAGCGCGCGGCCATATTCCTTGATGCTCAAGCTGCAGGCGCTGGCCGACGAGACGATGGCCTCGATCTCACCGGACCGGAGCAGTGGAGCCCAGGCATCGATATTCCGGCGCATGTCATCGAGCGCGCCGGCGCCGTCCGCCAGGTGCATGCGCAGCGCGCCGCAGCAACCGGTGCCTGCCGCATACACGGTCTGCACGCCCGCCGCGTCGAGCACGCGCTCGGTAGCCCGGTCAATGTCGGGCAGCATCACCGGCTGAACACAACCTCGCAACAGCAGCACCTTTCGCGCATGGCACTGCCGCGGGGCCGTGCCGATCAGTTCACGCCGGCGCGAGATCTTGTCTTTCAATACTTTGGGAAGCATCGGCCGCAGCGCCCGGCCCAAGCGCAGAGCCGGCGCGAACCAGCGCGAGGTCATTCCCTCTCTGAGCGACCAGCGAACCGCCTTCTCCAGCGGCGGCCGCTCAACGCGCGCCTCCACCAGCGTGCGCCCGATCTCGACGAGGCGGCCGAATTCCACGCCGCTCGGGCAGGTCGTCTGGCAATTCAAGCAGGTCAGGCAGCGATCCAAGTGCTGTTGCGTGCTGCGCGTCACCTCGGCACCTTCCAGCACCTGCTTGATAAGATAGATGCGTCCACGCGGACCATCAAGCTCGTCTCCGAGCAGCTGATAAGTGGGACAGGTGGCGTTGCAGAAGCCGCAATGCACGCATTTGCGAATGACAGCCGCCGCCTCCTTGCCTTCGGCCGTGTCGCTGAATTCCGCACTCAGGTGGGTTTGCATGTCGCTAGAGACCGGCGTACAAACGCCCGGGATTGAAAATCCCGGCCGGATCGAACGCCTGCTTCAATCGCTGATGCACCCGCATCAGCACGGTGCTCAGCGGCGCAAACGCGCCGGGGCTCTTGTCCGCACTCTTCATCAGAGTGGCATGCCCGCCGGCGCGCGCGGCCGCGTCGCGCAATATCGCCGCTTGCGCATCCGTTCTGCACCAGCGCTGCGCTCCGCCCCATTCGATGAATTGCGGTCCCGGAAGCACGAGCGCGGGCGCGGCTGCGGGAACCGACATCCGCCACAACGACTCTCCATCGGCCAAACTCCCGGCGTTCAGCGAGAAGTAATCGGCGGTTTGATCGCGCACGCCCGGCCACCAGGTTGCCGCATCATCCGCCGCCATCTGTTCGCCGCCGAGGCGCGCGCAGGCAGCGGCCACCGCGGCGCGCGCACCGGCAAGACGCACGCACAGGCGCCCGTCCTGCCACGCCGTGGCGTTGATCGGCAGCGGTTGCGCCGCCCACCGGCGAAGCTGTGCGAGAGATCGGGCTTCATCCCAGTCGAAAATCAGCGTTGCCCCGGCGGCACTGATCGGCAGCACTTTGATCGACACCTCGCAAATGACGCCCAATATCCCCAACGAACCGGCCATCAAGCGCGCGACATCGTAACCTGCCACGTTTTTCGCCACTTGCCCGCCAAAGGACTGCAACTCGCCGAGCCCGTTCAGCATCGTCACGCCGAGCACATGATCGCGCACGGAACCGACGCTGGCGCGCGCGGGTCCGGACAACCCTGCGGCCACCATCCCGCCCAAGGTTCCACCCGGTGCAAAGCGCGGCGGCTCGAAGGGCAGGCATTGGCCGCATTCCTGCAATGCCGCTTCGAGCTCTTCGAGGCGCGTCCCGGCGCGTGCCGTCACGACCAGTTCGGTGGGCTCGTAGCTGGTAATGCCGCATAGCGCTGTCAGGTCAAGCGGCGCGCCGGCCGGAATTCCGCCGTAGAAAAGCTTGGTCCCCCCGCCGCGAATCTCCAGAGGCATGCGCCGCTCGCGTGCCTCGTTGATCTTCTCGGTAAGGCGCGCGAGCGCCGGATCCTGTGCGTCCACTACAGGTCCTAGAATCTCGGCAGCTCGGGAAATGGCAGCATGCCGCGGTGAACGTGCATTTTGCCGTACTCAGCGCAGCGCTGCAGGGTAGGAATCACTTTCCCGGGATTGAGCAGAGCGAACGGATCGAACGCCTGCTTGACGCCCAAGAATTGGCCAAGTTCTGCGCGGGAAAATTGCACGCACATCGAGTTGAGTTTTTCGACCCCCACGCCGTGCTCTCCCGTGACAGTCCCGCCCAGCCGGACGCTGGTTTCCAAAATATCCGCACCGAACAGCTCGCAGCGGCGCATTTCATCGGCATCTTCGGCGTCGAACAGGATCAGCGGGTGCAGGTTGCCGTCGCCGGCGTGGAATACATTCACGCAGCGCAGCCTGTATTTGACTTCCATTTGCTGAATCGCCCGCAGCATTTCCGCCAGTCGCTTGCGCGGGATGGTGGAGTCCATGCACATGTAATCGGGACTGATGCCGCCGGAGGCCGGAAACGCATTCTTGCGGCCGCTCCAGAACTTCAGCCGCTGCGACTCATCCCGGCTCACCTCGATTCGGGTGGCGCCTGCGGCTTTGAGAACCGCCTCCATATGGGTGATTTCCTCCTGCACCTCCTCCGGCGTGCCGTCGCTTTCGCACAGCAAGATGGCCGCGGCGCCCAGATCGTAGTCCGCGTGCACGAAGGCATCCACGGCGGCCGTCATGGCCTTGTCCATCATTTCCAGCCCGGCAGGAATGATGCCGCGCGCGATCACGTTGGCCACCGCCGCGCCGGCTGACTCGATATCACCGAAGCTTGCCATGATGCAGCGGGCCAGCAACGGCTTCGGGATCAACTTGACCGTCACCTCGAGCGTGACCGCCAGCATTCCCTCGCTGCCGATGACGATCGACAAAAGATCCAGCCCCGGCGAGTCCAGGCCGCGCGAGCCGAATTCCACCGCTTCACCATCGGCCATGAAGCCCCGCACCCGCAACACATTGTGCAGGGTCAGACCGTACTTCAAGCAATGTACACCGCCGGAATTTTCGGCAACGTTGCCGCCAATGGAGCAGGCGATCTGGCTGCTCGGATCCGGCGCGTAATAGAGCCCATGCGCCGCCGCCGCCTCACTGATCGCGAGGTTGCGTACGCCGCATTGCACTACCGCAGTGCAGGAAGCGGCATCGATCTCGAGAATTTTGTTGAATTTGGCGAGGGACAGTACAACGCCCTCGCTGTGCGGCGTGGCGCCGCCCGACAATCCGGTGCCGGCGCCGCGTGCGATCACCGGCACTCTCATTTCATGGCAGATGCGCAGTATCGCCGCCACCTGTGCCTCGCTGTCCGGCAGGACGACCACCATGGGCGAGATTCGGTAGGCCGTCAGCGCATCGCACTCGAAGGGCGCGGTCTCTTCCCGGCGAAATAGAACCGCCCCGCGCGGCAGCAGCTCCGACAGGGCCGCCACCACCCCCGCCTGGCGCATCGTGCGCGACGGATCAGCCGATGCCGGTTCGCTTCCCTGGGTGGTATGCATCGGCACATTATGCACCGCCCACCGGCGGTCGTGCCCACCTGACGGCCTCACACGATTTGAGATGGTCGAACGCCCGTGTTAGGTTACGCATTCACGGACAGCACAAGAAACAACAAGTCAAACTCCGGTGACGCCGACCCTGTAGCCTGCGAACACCGCGCAGAAGATCGCAGGAGAAATCATGTTCACGCAACTGATCGACCCGCTCGGCAACCTGACCCTCACCTGCCTGGTGGCCCTCATTCCCGTCGTTGCCTTGCTGGTTCTGCTCGCGGTTTTCCGCTGGGCCGCCTGGGTGGCCGTGCTGGTCGGCTCGATCATTACTTTCGTGCTGGCCGTGTGGGTTTGGAAGATGCCCACCGACAACGGCGTCAGCGCCTATGTTTATGGGTCGGCGACCGGCGTCTGGAACGTCGACTGGATTACCGTCTGGGGCATGGTGCTGTTCAACACGCTCGGGGTCTGCGGCGTGTTCGAGAATTTCCGCCGCTGGCTGATCGCGCAAGGCAGCATGGACGTGCGCGTGCAGACGATGCTGTTCGCATGGGCGTTCGGCGCGTTGCTCGAGGGATTGGTTGGATTCGGCTATCCCTGGGCGGTGGTTGCGCCCATCCTGATTTCGCTCGGCATCTCGGACCTGAACGCGATTCGCGTCGCCGCGATCGCCAACAACGCGCCGGTCTCGTACGGAGCGCTCGGCGCTCCGATCATCGCGCTGGCCGCAGTCACCGGTTATCCGTTGATGGCCCTATCGGCCTCGGTCGGCAGCGTGGTCGCGGTTCTCGCACTCCTGCCGCCGTGGGTGCTGCTGTACTTGGTCTCCGGCAAGCAGGGAATGAAAGGCGGCTGGCCACTGGCGGTCGTCGGATCCTTGGGCTATATCGCCGGGCAATATCCGGTCGCGGTCTATCTGGGCCCCTATTTGCCCGATGTCACCGGCTCCATCGTTTGCTTCGTTGCGTTGCTGGTACTGCTGAAATTCTGGCACCCCAAAACCGTCTTAGGCTATGGCGGCGTACCGGTCGATCCGGCCGTCGCGAAGCAAACGCAGGGGCATGGACTCACGGCCGGCGGAGTGGCGCAGGCCTGGATGCCGTTCGTCGTGCTGCTGATCGTGGTCGCCGCATGGACCGGCCCTTGGTCGCCTTTGCCGAAAATCACCTGGTTTAGCGCCAAAGCGGTCGCCTGTTCGGCAACCGCGGTTGCCTGCAGCGCGGCCAAGAGCGATGTCAGCGCGGTTTTCAAATTCGCGCCCTACGTCGGCGGCAGCGCCATCCTGGCCTCATGGCTGGTCGTTGCGGCGCTGCTGCTGGCAATGGGCAAGCTTAAAGTCGCCCAGATCGGCGAGGTATTCCGCAAAACGTTCCACCAAATGTGGGGAGCCTGCCTGGTCGGCGTGTTCATCTTCGGGCTGGCCTACGTGTTCAACTATTCCGGCATGGCCGCATCGCTCGCGAAGGGCTTTTCGAGCATGGGCACCGCCTTCATCATCGTCTGTCCGATACTCGGCTTCATCGGCGTTGCCCTGTCCGGTTCGAATACCTCGACCAATGCCATGTTCGGCAAGTTCCAGGCGCTGGTTGCGGTGCAACTCGGCATGCCGCCGCTGCTGCTGCCGACACTCAACTCCGTCGGCGCGGAAATCGGCAAGCCCGTGGCTCCGCAAACTGCGAGCGTCGGTGTTTCGACCAGTAAATTCGTGCGCAAGGAAGGCGACGTCATCCGCCACAACATGGGGTGGACCTTTATTTTACTCGGCTATCTGATCGTGGTCGCCATTCTGTTCTATGTGGTCAAACCCGCGGTGATGAACCTGATGTAACCGGCATCAACGGCGCCCCACCGTTCCGGTGGGGCTGCCCGTACGGCAGCTGATGCGGTGCGTCCGTGCCGGCGTCCCATCCTGCGAAGCAATTTCTTGACTTTGGTGTCCGCGGCGATTGTGATATGACAATCGCCGAAATTATTCCATCCTGGATAACCCACACAACATAAGGTGAGAGATGACCCGCACTTGTTCCGTGATCCTCGTATTGACGTTTTTGGGGGGTTGTGCAACAACCAATTCTGCATCCGTCGCTGCAAAACCCGCGGCCGCCCCGGTCACCGTCGCGTCATCGTCCGACAAGGCGTCCGACGACCCGAGTCTGGCGGCAGCCGCCCGCTATGCGAATGAAATGGGCTATCTCAAGGAGACCCGCCGCGGGAAGGTGGTCTGGTGCCGCTCGGCCGCGCCCATTGGCACACGGTTCGAGCAGAAAGAGTGCCTGACGACCGACAGCTTGGCCCAGGCCGCTGCAGTCGAGGAGCAGAATAGGGCGAATATCCGCTCCTGCCAGGGCTCGAGTTGCACCTTCAAATAGCGCAAAGAAAAGTGCCCCGGGCAGGAATCGAACCTGCGACCTAGCGCTTAGGAGGCACTCGCTCTATCCACTGAGCTACCGAGGCAGGAAATGGAGGCCGGAGTCGGACAACCGGCCTCTCATGATGGTGGAGGAGAAGGGGATCGAACCCTCGACCTTCGCATTGCGAACGCGACGCTCTCCCAACTGAGCTACTCCCCCGAAAAGGGCGAAGAATACTAGCAGCAAAGCCAGGTTCTGCCAAAGTATCGAACACCTTGGGGCCGAAGCTGGGCTAGGATATTGCACAGGGGGGATAACTATGCTGAAGGCGGGAGAACGCGCGCCGGAATTCACGCTTCCGGACGATACCGGGACGGACCGATCGCTGACCGAACTGCTGAACTCCGGCGCAATCGTGCTTTATTTCTACCCCGCCGACTTCACGCCCGGCTGTACCCGGCAAGCCTGTGTATTGCGTGATTTGCACGGCGAGATTCAGCGCGCCGGCCTGCGCGTGGTCGGAATCAGCCCCCAGGGCGCCGAATCGCATGCAAAATTCCGGGCCAAGTACCATCTGCCCTTTGTCCTGCTGTCCGATCAGCACAAGGCTGTCATCAAGATGTACGGCGTCAACGGTCCTTTGGGGATCGGCGTGCGCCGAGCCTCATACCTGATCGATGGCGGACGCCGCATCAGGGATGCGGTACTCGCGGATTTCAAGATCGCGAGTCACGCCGAATTCGTGCGCAAGGCCATCTTGCTGCGGGCTGCAAACCCTCAGTAGTCCAAGCGCAGCACGTTGGCGCGCCCGATCCGCGGCACCGTCACGATGTACATCGTGCCGAATTCCTTTTCATCCATGCTGGGAATATCCCGCCTGCCGGACAGTGCCGCGACGATTTCCGGCACCGTATTGACATGTCCGACGATCATGACGCGCTTCCCGCTGTTCTCCCGCAGCACCCGGCGCGCCAGCGCCTTTGGATCATCGGCCGGTGCGACGATCGGCGCGATTCCCAGCCGTGCGGCCAGCGCAGCCGCAGTCAGCCGGCTGCGCGCTGTGGCGGATACGTAGATCGCGTCCAGCCTGACCGGACCTTTGGTATCCCCGAACATCTGCGCCAGCAGCGCTGCCCTGGCCTCGCCGGCCGCCGATAAGCGGGGATCGGGCGCGCTGGGAGATTCTTTCTCGGCATGACGAATGACGATCACCGTGGTTGAATTCGCCGTGAACCAAACCCAACCCGCCAGAAGTGCGAGGCTGAAAACGGCGACGGCGCCGAAGACGGTCAGCCAGATCGGTATCAAAAATGGCCGGCGCTGAAGGTTGGCACGCGCGCTTTTCATTGGCACCATCATACCAATGAATGCCGTTTACCAACGCAAGCTGCAAATTGTGGTGCTGGCGGCGGGTTTTTCCTCCCGTTTGGGACAGCCGAAGGCGCTCGCCCGCGTGCACGGCATGGGGCTGTTGCGCAGAACGCTCACCACGGTTTCACGCCTCAGGGCCGCCCGGGTCATCGCCGTCGTTCCGCCCAACGCCCCCGCCTATCGCCTCGAGGGGCGCGGCATGAAGATCACCTGGGTCGCCAATTCTCAGCGCGCCCAAGGGCTGTCGAGTTCAGTGCGGCTGGGTATCGCCAAGGCACGCTTTGCGGCCGCCATCCTGCTCCTGCCCGCGGATTTGCCGAACCTCAAGAGTTCTGAATTGCAGCGACTGGTCCGGCGTTGGCAGTCATCTCCGCGACGCCTGATCGCGCGGCACGCCGAACGCTGCGCCGCAACCCCGGTCGTGCTGCCACGATGGCTGTATTCTCGCGCTCTGACAACAGTCGGCGATGTCGGCCTCCGGGAAATGATCGAGCAACTGCCGCCCGAACGGCGCGTATTGGTCGAATTGCCCTCGGCCGCCATGGACATCGATACGCCGAGCGCCCTGCGCGAAGCCAGGCGGCGCAGGCCTGCACGCCCTTAGGCGGCAGACCAATGCGGGTATTCGCGGAATGCGCTCACGGCCAGATTGATTTTGGCGCGCGGCACATCCATATGCGTCATCAATCGCGTGCGTGCAACGACCGCGGCGATGACTCCACGCTGTCTGAGGTGGCTCCTCAGGCCTTCAATTTGTGCGGGCGGCACCTCGATGTACACCACATTTGTTTGCGGGGGGACGACTGTCAGACCGGCGTCGCGCAATCCGGCCGCCAGCAGTTGCGCGTTCTCGTGATCCTCCGACAGCCGCTCCACGTGATTCTCCAGGGCATATAAACCCGCGGCGGCGAGCACACCGGCCTGCCGCATGCCGCCCCCGAGCGCCTTGCGCCAGCGTCGCGCGTCGGCGATCAGTGCGCGCGAGCCCATGAGCAGCGAGCCCGCGGGTGCGCCCAGCCCCTTCGACAGACAGACCGACACCGAATCAAATCCTGAAACCGCGCTGCGTTCGTCAATCTTCAGTTTGACGATGACGTTGAACAGGCGCGCGCCGTCCAGATGCGTGGCAAGTCCGCGTGAATGTGCGAATTGCGTCGCCTGCCGCAGATAATCCGGCGGCAGAACCCGGCCGCCGATCGTATTCTCGAGCGCCAGCAATCGCGTACGCGCGAAGTGATAATCGTCGGATTTGATCGCCGCCGCGATCCGTTCGAGCGCAATGCCGCCATGCGCTTCGTGCTCCAAGGGTTGCGGTTGAATGCTGCCGAGCACCGCGGCCCCGCCCTGCTCATACTTATAGGTATGCGCTTCCTGCCCCACCAAAAATTCATCGCCGCGCCCGCAATGCGCCATCAAGGCGGCGAGATTGCTCTGCGTCCCGGTGGGAAAGAACAGCGCACTCTCGAAACCAAAGCGTTCGGCGGCAGCGGATTGCAGCCGATTGACCGTTGGATCGTCGCCGAATACATCATCGCCGACTTCCGCGGCTGCCATCGCCGCGCGCATCCCCGACGTCGGCCGCGTCACCGTGTCGCTGCGCAGGTCGATCACGGTTTCGGCGATTTGGCGTCCGGAGTGAAAGACTTCAGTGAACCCGTGCCATGGCAACCCACACCCTCACCGCACACCTGATTCACGGGGCAGACAACCGGGGCACCCTTCACGCAGCCGCGCGCGTCCGCGCCCCGCGTATGCGGGGCACAGCGTTCAATTCCATTGCAGGCCCGATGATCGTCGCAATCCGCATCGCTCCGGCAAGCCATGGAGGCTTGATCGCGCTCCTCGGAGGCGAGTTCTCCCCGCTTGGCGATCACGCCGGATAAAGTGGTGTCGAGCAGCCGTTCCGGCGTCTCCTGTCCGGAGGGCAATTCAACGTCCGCCGAGACCACCTCCCATGCGGGCGCCAGCGGGCTGCCGGCGCGATAATAGAGCGCGAAGCGCTGAACGTTGCGCGGGTCGAGCGAATCGTTGAGCTTGATGGGAATCAGGTGCGTGGATGAGGGCAGCCAAGCCTCGCCATGCACGAGCGGCAGGCGTCGCACGCTCCGTCCGGCCTCGTAAATTCGCAGCTCCAAGTCGCTGCCCGCGCTCAGCTCGGCAGCCCCGGTGACGACTCGAACCTCGAGACGGGATACCGGCGCCGCTTGAACGCTTGCTGCGTAGGACACGCAAGCCATCAGCATCGGCAGGACAAACATTCGCAGTTGTAGCTTCACGGTGCCCCCGGCTGTTCGGTGAATCGACGCACATCATAGCCGATCCTGACCGCGCGGCCATGGCGGCACCGGCCGCATGCTATTCTTTAACAATAATAGGGCGCGTGATCATCGCAACAATTTCCAATTTCGCCATTACCGAACGATGGCCGCCGCGCCACCCGGATCGGATCCAACTCTATTCCTTGCCGACGCCCAATGGCGTCAAGGTTTCAATCATGCTGGAAGAGACCGGCATGGCGTATGAGCCTCATCATGTGAGCTTCGATGCGAACGAGCAGAAGACGTCCGAATTTCTGTCGCTCAATCCCAACGGCAAGATTCCCGCGATTCTCGACCCCGATGGTCCGGACGGCCAACCGCTCGCCTTGTTCGAGTCCGGCGCCATTCTGATTTATCTGGCGGAGAAGAGCGGCCAATTAATGCCGCAGGAACCCGCCCGCCGCTACCAAACGCTTCAATGGCTGATGTTTCAAATGGCCGGCATCGGGCCGATCTTCGGACAGGTCGGCTTTTTCAATAAGTTTGCCGGCAAGGCTTATGAAGACAAGCGCCCGCTCGAGCGCTATGTCGCCGAATCAAAGCGCCTGCTCGGCGTCCTCGACCGGCGGCTGGGCACCGGCGCGTGGATCATGGGCGACGAATTCAGCATCGCCGACATCAGCACCTTCCCCTGGATCAGAAACCTGCTTGGATTCTACGAGGCCGCGGATCTCGTGGGCTTTTCCGATTTCTCTCACGTGGCGCGGGCGCTCGACGCATTCTTCCTGCGCCCGGCGGTCATTCGCGGCAGTGAAATTCCGAAACCAAACGCCTGATCGAATTGGGATCTGGCGCGCCAGGCACCGGATCTGGCGCGCCAGGCGCCGGATCTAGCGCGCCAGACGCCGCCTGAATGCTTCGCGAAGCTCCTTGAGCTCTTCGATGTGCAGGAAGATCCCGCAGGCAGCAAATAGTCCGGCACCGACCACCACGGTGAGCAGCAGGGCCGAGACTTTGGCCAAGACCGACTGCTGCTGCCAGTCCGCGAGCAGCCAGCGATTTGATGCCAGGCACACGGCGACCAGCGCCATGCTGGCAACGGCGATCTTGGCGAGCAGCTTGAGCAGGCGGCGGGACTCGAGTCCTTTGAGCTGCGCCTGCATCAGCACATAGAGCAGCAGGAAGTTGATGGTTGCAATGCATCCGGTGGAGAAGGCCAGGCCGCGGTGCCCCCAGCCCAAGCGGAAGGTGAAGACCCAATTGAGCAGCAGGTTGAGGCCCACCGCGAGGAAGCTCACCAACATCGGCGTTTTGCGCCGTTCCAGGGCATAAAATGCATTCACCAATACCTTGAGAGCCGCGTAACCCGCGAGCCCAATGGCATAGAAGCGCAGCGCACCGGCGGCCTGCGCCGCCTGGTAGGCATTGAACTTTCCGTGTTGATACAACACCGAGATGATCGGTTCGGCCAGCATCATGAGCCCCACCATCGAGGGCAGGGTGAGCAGCAACGCCCATCGCATGGCGCGCGCGAGTTCGCTGCGAAATGCGTCCATTTTCCCCGCGTATACCAGCCGCGACAGCAACGGCAGCGTCACCGTCCCGAGCGCAACGCCGAACAGCCCGAGCGGCAGCTGCATCAACCGGAATGCGATGGCCAGCCAGAATATCCGGCCATCTCCGAGCGTCGATGCGAACATCGAATTGACCAGCACGTTGAACTGGGTGGTGCTGGCGGCGATTACCGCGGGACCCATCAGCAGCAAAATGGCCTTCACGCCCGGATCGCGCCAGTGAAAATCCGGGCGAAACCGATATCCCAGCCGTGCCAACGACGGCAATTGCACGGCGAGCTGCAGGGCGCCGCCAATCACCGTCGCAAATGCCAGCCCGATCAGCGCTCGCGGCCCGAAATGCGGATCGAGCCAATAGCCCAATACCACCCCACCCACAATCGACCCGATATTGAAAAAGCTCGATGCCATGGCCGGCATGCCGAACAGGTTCTTGGCGTTGAGCATTCCCATCACCAAGGCGGCGAGCGACACCAGCAAAATGAAGGGAAACATGATGCGCGTCAGATGCGTGGTCAGCGCGGCCTTGTCCGGATCGAAACCCGGCGCCAGCAACGCGACCAGCGATCCGGCAAATACCATTCCCAAGATGCACAGCACGCCCAGCACCAACGCCGTCATGGTGGCCACCTTGTTGGCGAGCCGCCACGCGTCCTCATCCCCGCCGCGTGCGATGGTTTTGCTGAATGTGGTGACGAAGGCCGTCGACAGGGCACCCTCGGCAAACAGATCGCGCAGCAGATTCGGAATGCGAAACGCGGCGGTGAAAGCGTCCATCGCCAGGCCGCCGCCGAACAGGGCGGCGAATATCTGTTCGCGCAGCAACCCGAGCAGCCGGCTGCACATCACAGCCAGCCCGATGATGCCCGCCGCCTTGGTATTCAGCCGGTTGCTGCGTTCGTCGATTGGAATCGTCACGGAACTCTAGTCTACAGGGTCGGCGAGACAGCCTGCTAACTCGTGCTCAGCATCGCCACCACGGTCACAGCCATGACCCCCGTCGCCGCCCAACCCAACCGGCGCAGCCGCGGACGGATGATGAAGTCGCCCATGACGTCCTGGCGCGAGGCCAGCATCATCATGACCACCATGATCGGCACCGCGATGATGCCGTTGATCTCCGCGCTCCATACCAGAGCGCGCACCGCATCCAGGTGCGTGAAAGTCAGCGCGACACCACCGATGGTGGCAACTCCAATGATGCCGTAAAAGCCCAAGGCCTCGGGTAGCTTGCGGTCCATGCCGGATTGCCAGTCGAAACTCTCCGCCACGGCGTAGGCGGCGGATCCCGCCAACACCGGAACGGCAATCATCCCGGTTCCGATGATCCCCAGGCTGAACAGCAGGAACGCCGTGGGTCCTCCCAGGGGACGCAGCGCCTCGGCCGCCTGCGCGGAGGTTGCAATGTCGACAGTCCCGCTCGCGTGCAAGGTGGCCGCCGTGCTCAGGATGATGAAAAATGCGATCAGATTGGAGAAGCCCATTCCGACGTAGGTATCCCAGCGGATGCGCCGCATGTGGCCGCGCGCGACCTCGGAGGTGTGCGGCAGCATGGCAACGCCGCCGTTGCGGCCGCGGATCGCACGCAAATCCTCCATCTCCTGTGCAGCCTGCCAGAAGAACAGATACGGACTGATGGTGGTGCCGAACAGCGCCACGATCATGGTGATCGTGCCGTGATCAAAAACCAGCCGCGGCACCACCATCTCGCCGATGACCGCGCCCCAGTGCACATGGATCGTGAAAATCACCGCCACATACGAGAGCAGCGCCAAGGTGAGCCATTTCAGATAGCGCACGTAGGTTTCGTAGCGCAGGTATACCTGCAGGATGAGACACAGCACGCCGAAACACACCGAATACAGGTGCGCAGAACCCCCGGCCAGCAGGCGCAGTGCTTCGGCCATCGCCGCGATGTCCGCCGCGATGTTGATGGTGTTGGCGATCAGCAGCAGGCCGACGATGCCGTAGAGCACCGAGTGCGGGAAAACGCCTTTCACGTTGGCGGCCAGGCCTTTGCCGGTGATGAATCCGAGGCGTGCACTCACCATCTGGATGCCCACCATCAGAGGATAGGTGAACAATACCGTCCACAGCATGCTGTAGCCGAACTGCGCGCCCGCCTGGGAATAAGTGGCGATACCGCTCGGGTCATCATCGGCCGCGCCGGTGATCAACCCCGGCCCCAATTGCTTGACCCGCGGATTCTCCGTGAAGCTCTTCAGCAGTTTAACCATCGGCGTTCTCCCAAACGGGGACGACTCGAGGTTGATGCGCACACACAACCGAATTCGCGGCGCGGCAGTGAAGCCGGAGCTCGAGCGATCCGATCGATTAGTAGGTGGAAATCGTCCCGCGCCTTCAGGCGGGACGACGCCGGCGGCAGGCCTTAAGCGTTATCGAGCCGAAGCGTGCACGCGTGTGCTGCGCTGATTGCCACTCGAACAACAACTCACAAGCACGGCCTTTTTTGCCAATAACGTCGCGGAAGATAAACCGGCGCTTTGCCGCTGTAAAGCTCAAATTTATCCGCGCGGCGCTCCTTTAGGCGGTCAGCGCCGCCTTGGCCTTCGCGACTTCGGCAATCACTTCATCCGCAACATTGCGCGGTACCGGCTCGTAGTGCGAGAACTCCATGGTGTAGGAAGCGCGGCCGCTGGTCATGCCGCGCAGTTGGCCGATGTAGCCAAACATCTCCGAGAGCGGCACCATCGCGACGACGGCAATGTTGGTGCCCCGCTCCAGCTGATCCTGCACCGAACCGCGCCGCCGATTGATGTCGCCGATCACATCGCCCAGGTAATCTCCCGGCGTCACGGTTTCAACCTTCATGACCGGCTCGAGCAATATCGGCGCGGCTTTGCGAATTCCCTCGCGGAAGGCAGCCTTGGCCGCGATCTCGAAAGTCATCGCGTTGGAATCGACGTCGTGGAAGCTGCCGTCGATCAGTGTCGCCTTGAAATCCACGGTTGGATAGTGCGCCAGCACACCGTCCTCTTTTTGAACCTTGAGGCCCTTCTCGACCGAAGGCACGAATTCGCGCGGCACGGAGCCGCCGACCGTCTCGTCGACGAACTCGAATCCCGCGCTGCGCTCCTGCGGCTCGAACACGATCCACACCTCGGCGAACTGACCGGAGCCGCCGGTCTGTTTCTTGTGGATGTACTGTTCGGTGATCTTCTTGGTTATCGTCTCGCGATAGGCCACCTGCGGCTCGCCCATGATGCCCTCGACGCCGAATTCGGTGCGCATCCGATCGAGCGTCACTTCCAGATGCAGCTCGCCCATGCCGCGCAAAATGGTCTGGTTCGTATCGCGGTCTGTTTCCAAGTGCAGCGAGGGATCGGCGCGGACCATCTTGCCGAGCGCGCTGCCGAATTTCTCCTGCTCCGCCTTGACCTTGGGCTTGACGGAAACGCTGATCACCGGCTCGGGAAAACGCATGCGCTCCAGCACCACCGGGTTGGCGGCATCGCACAGCGTGTCGCCGGTCTCGGTATCGGCCAGCGAGACCAGTGCGATGATGTCGCCCGCGCGCGCCTCTTCCACCGGATTGGCTTCCTTGGCGAACATTTCGACCATGCGGCCGATTTTTTCGCGCTTTCCGCGGGTCGTGTTCATCACCGAAGCGCCCTTGGTCAAAACGCCTGAATAAACGCGAATGAAGGTGAGTGCGCCGTAGATGTCATTGATGACCTTGAAGGCCAGTGCCGAAAACGGCTCATCGTCCGAAGTTTTGCGTTCGCCGATCGGTTCGCCGTCCGCGTCCACGGTCTTGATGGACGGCACGTCCGTGGGTGCCGGCAGGTAATCGACCACCGCGTCCAGTACCTGCTGCACGCCCTTATTCTTGTAGGAGGAGCCGCAGAGCACCGGGGTGAACGCGGAATTCAAGGTTCCCTTGCGCAGGCACAGGCGCAAAATATCGGCTGACGGCATGGTGCCATGGGTCAGGTAATCCTCCATGGCCGCATCGTCCTGTTCGAGGCAGGTATCCACCAACTCGGTCCGGTATTGATTGACGTTGGCCAACAACTGCCGGTCACTCGGCACGGCAATGTGCAATTTGTCCGCGAGATCCGCGGTCACATCCAAAACCCTCCACTCGGCGTCCTTGTCGTCCGAATCCCAGACCAGCGCTTTCATTTCAACCAGATCGACCATCCCCTTGAAGTTGTCTTCGGAGCCGATGGGAAGCTGCACGGGCAGCGGCCGCGCGCCGAGGCGTTTCTTGATCATGTCCACGCAGCGCAGGAAATTGGCGCCGCTTCGATCCATCTTGTTCACATAGCAGATGCGCGGGACGCCGTAGTTATCGGCCAGGCGCCAATTGGTTTCGGATTGCGGCTCCACACCCGCCACGCCATCGAACACCACCACCGCACCGTCGAGAACGCGCAGCGAACGATTCACTTCAATGGTGAAGTCCACGTGTCCCGGGGTGTCGATGAGATTGATCTTCTTGTCGCGCCAGAAGGCCGACACCGCGGCGCTTTGAATCGTGATGCCGCGCTTCTGCTCTTGCTCGAGATAATCGGTGGTCGTCGAGGTCTTCATATCCTTGGTATCGTGGATATCGATGATCGTGTGCTTGCGCCCGGTGTAATAGAGGATGCGCTCCGTCGTCGTGGTCTTACCCGCGTCGACGTGGGCGATGATGCCGATATTGCGGATATCGGAAAGGGGTGTGGTGCGGGCCATAGCGAAAATTCCCTAAAGTTTCCTGGGGAGGCCTCAAGGGCCGGGTTAAAAAGCCGGGTATTTTGCCATGACGGGCGGGCACATGTCGAAAAAAACGTGCTTAAGGCCAGGGAGCGCCAACCAGGCCTCCGGCAGACGGCCCCGTGCCGTGAAACCGTTACTTGACGCTGTATCCGCGCCCTTCCAGGCAGGCTGCTTGAGCGCGCGTGTAATTGGAGCGATTGCCGGGCGCAGCCCCTCCCCGCGACTGCGTTGGATCGAAACCGGTTTGTCCGACCGCCCAGCGATGGCATTCGAATTTATCCTTGCCCAGTTGTTCCTGGCTCTGGCCATTTTTCGGATAGACGATGAGTTCCGGCGGCGCCACGGTTTGATATTGGCCGACCGCGGGGTCCCAACGGTAATAAGTGTTGTCGGCATAGTAATAGGGCACACCGCCCCACCAATAGGTTGAGTAATAGCCGAGACCCACTCCACCCCATCCCCATCCCCACGGTCCCCAGAAACCGCCCCGCCAGCCGCAGCAACCGCCGCGCCAACCAAAGCCGCCATGCCATCCGCCGAAGCCGGCGTGTCCGCCGCCGAAACCGTGGCCGGCGACGCCAGCATGACCGCCTGCATGACCGCCTGCATGCTGCGCGAATGCCGGGCTCGGGGCGGCGAGCGCAAAACTTGCGCAAACAGACAGCGTGAGTGATCGCAGCTTGGTAAGGTTTTGCATCGGACTACCCGTTCTTAACAGGCCCAAAAAGCGGCAATGCCGCCATTGTATAAGACTTGTTTGCCGGGCGGCAGTTCAACGATACGCACCGTCATGGCTCATGTAGTATTGACGACAACAACAAAGCGCCTTGCGGCGGGGACGCTATGCAAAATGGGGATGTTTCGGGCTCTGTGAGCCGGCGGCAGCTGCTGCAAATGATTGGAGCCAGCGCCGGCGGCGCGGCGATGTATCAGGCAATGAGCAGTTTGGGGCTCGCAGCCGCGTCTCCGTTCAAGGGACCGATTGATCTGCAGGGGGCACCGCGGGGTGCCTCAGTGCTGATTCTCGGCGCCGGCATGGCGGGCATGACCGCCGCCTATGAGCTGCGCAATGCCGGCTACAAAGTTCAGGTGCTCGAGTACAACAATCGGCCCGGCGGCAGAAACTGGACGCTGCGCGGAGGCGACCGCTACACGGAACTCGGCGGCGAGACCCAGCGCTGCGAATTCGACCAGGATCTTTATATCAACCCAGGTCCGTGGCGCATTCCCTACCACCATCACGGCATGATGCACTACACCAAACAGCTCGGTGTGCCGCTCGAACCTTTTTTCCAGGTCAATTACAACGCCTATCTGCACAGCAGCCAGGCCTTCGGCGGCAAGCCGCAGCGTTACCGTGAAGTCAAGGCGGACTATCAGGGCCACATCGCCGAATTGCTCGCGAAGGCCACGCGACAGAACTCGCTCGATGCATCGGTCACCAAGGAAGACCAGGAGGTGCTGCTCGCGTCGCTGCGCGGTTGGGGGGCGCTCGATAAAAACTACGCGTATGTTTCGAGCGATGCCGTCAGCGATCGTCGCGGCTTCGACAAGAAACCCGGCGGCGGGTTGAGCGGAGAACCTGTTCCCTCCAAACCCGTGGCACTTCACGATCTGCTCCAGTCCGGACTGTGGCAGGGAATTGCCAGCGGCGATACTTTCGACATGCAGACCGCATTGTTTCAGCCTGTCGGCGGAATGGGGCGGATCGGCGAGGCGTTCGGCAGAGAATTGGGACCGCTGATTCGCTACAATTCCAAAGTCACCGACATCCGCCAGGATGCACGGGGCGTCACGGTCAGCTTTCTCGACAGCCAGGCAGGGAGCGCCCGGCAAACGCTGCGAGCCGACTGGTGCATCTGCACCATCCCGCTGCCGATCCTGGCGCAGATACCAATGAACGTGGGCCCGGCGCTTGCCGCCGCCATCTCCGCGGTGCCCTCGGCGGCGGCCGTGAAGGCCGGATTGCAATTCAAGCGGCGCTTCTGGGAACAAGATGAACAGATCTATGGGGGCATTACCTATACCGATCTGCCGATCTTGAATATCGGCTATCCGAACACGGGGTTTCAGAGCAGCGGCAAGGGAGTACTGCTGGGCGCCTATATCTGGGGACTGAGAGCCATGGAATTCACCGCCATGACGCCCGCTGAACGCCTGCAAAGAGTGGTCGCCTACGGCAGCCAGATTCACCCGCAATATCACCAAGAGTTCGAAAACGGCATCAGTGTGGCCTGGCATCGGGTGCCCTTCACCATGGGCTGTTTCGGCATGTGGAGTTCCGATACCCGGGCCAAGCATTACGATGCCTTGTGCGAGCTCGACGGGCGGATCGCGCTCGCCGGCGAGCATGCCTCATTTCTCGGCGGCTGGCAGGAAGGCGCGGTGACATCGGCGCTCGATGTGATCGGCCGCATTCACTCGCGCGCCGTCGCACTCGGAGCAAAGACATGAAGGCTCTTCTGCCGCTGCTCGCCCTCCTGTTGGCGGCCGGCGCTTACCCGGACAGCGCCCTGTTTACCTCGCGCGCCAGGCTCGCTTCACTGAGCGGCGAACAGATTTACGACCACATCTGCCAGGGATGCCACATGGCAGGAGGCCAGGGTGCCGTGGGAGTCGGCTTTTTTCCGAAGCTGGCCGGCGACAAGAACTTCGCATCCTGGCAATTCGTGGCTTTGACGGTTTTGAACGGCCGAAACGGCATGCCGCCGTTCGGAAATCCGGCAGGCTCGGATGTCCATTCACGGGCGGGGCATTTGAGCGACGCGCAGATTGCGGACGTGGTCAATTACGTGCGCGGCCATTTCGGCAATGGCTTCAAGGCTGAGGTCACCGCCGGGCAAATCGCCACGCTGCCCCATCCCGCTGCAGAACTGGCCGGACCGCAGTAACCTGGGAGGAGCTGGCCGGTACTCACCCGCCAGAGGGTAATTGAGCATCGAAGGGAGGCTCCATGCAAAACCATCTTGGAATGTTGATTGTGACGACCACCTTGGCGATTGCCCCCGGCATCGCCGGCGCTCACGGCGGCGGCTCGATGCCGAGCGGTGGTTCCGGAATGCCCGCCGCCGCGCCGAAAAGCACGGTCGATGCCGCAAAATCGGCCTATAACGCGGGCGTGCACAGCATCAAGAAGGCAAAGGATTACGACGCCGAGGCCGCCAAGGCGTCGAGCCCGGAGAAGTCGGCGAAAGCCCACGAAAAGGCGCAGAAGTCCTATCGCGAGGCGGTGACATCGTTCATCGATGCCGTCGGCGCCGACCAGAAAATGTATGAAGCCTGGAATTATTTGGGGTTTGCCAACCGCCATCTGGGAAACTATGAGGATTCTTTGTCCGCCTATGCCAGAGCGCTCGAAATCAACCCCAACTATCCGGATGCCATCGAATATCGCGGCGAAGCGTATCTGGGCTTGAACCACATCGAAGATGCCAAGGGCGCCTACATGGCATTGTTTCGAGATTCGCGGCCGCTCGCCGATGAACTCATGGCAGCCATGCATCACTGGGCCGACGCGCGACGCCAGGACGCTCAAGGCCTGTCCTCGGCCGACGTGGAAGCGTTCACGAAGTGGATGGACGAGCGTGCGAGTATTGCCGCACAAACCGCCTCGCTGGCCATCGGCGCCGAGCAGCCCTGGAGTCAGGGGCTGCGGTAAATTCGCGGGTTATTGCTTGGCTTGACGGCGTGTGCGGCGATGAACGCGGCACATGCGGCCGCTGCGAACGCAGATTCAAGCTACGAGTGGCGGCTGCCCCCGGGTTTCCCACGGCCGGCCGTGCCGCTGGACAACCCCATGTCCGCGAGCAAAGTCGCTCTCGGGCGGCGCTTGTTCTTCGAGACGCGCCTGTCGGTGACCGGCGGTTATTCGTGCTCGAGCTGCCATCGTCCCGAACTCGCCTTCACCGACGGCCGTGCGCAGGCGCAGGGTGCGACCGGACAAATCGTGCGGCGAAGCGCCATGAGTCTCACCAACGTGGCCTACAATCCGGCGTTTACCTGGGGCAGCAGCAAGGTGCGCTCGCTCGAGGCGCAGATGCGCCAGCCGCTGTTCAACGAGCGTCCGGTCGAGATGGGGCTCAAGCATGATGGCTCGGCAGTGGCGGCGCTTGCGGCCGACGCGGATTATCCGCGGCTGTTCGCGGCCGCTTTTCCCGGCGACCCTGCGCCGCTCACGATGGATCACATCATCAAGGCCATCGCCTCCTTCGAGCGCACCTTGATCTCGGGCCGTTCGCCCTTCGATCGCTATATTTATGACGACGATCGCGCGGCGCTGCCGGAATCAGCGAGGCGCGGCATGGCGCTTTTCTACTCCGCACGCATAGGCTGCGTGCAATGCCACTCGGGCATCAACTTCTCCGGGCCGATCGTGTACCAAGGTCACGCGGCGCGCGCCCTGTTCGCCAACAACGGGCTCTATGACGCCGATGGGCACGGGGCCGCGACACGCGATCGAGGCCTCATGGAAGTCACGCATCGAGCCCAGGACAGGGGCAAATTTCGCGTTCCCAGTCTGCGCAACGTGGCGCTTACCGCCCCTTACATGCACGATGGCAGCCTATCGAGTCTCGATGCTGTGCTCGACCACTACTCCGCCGGCGGCCATGGCCGTGCGCTGAAGGACGCGCGCATCCGCCCATTTGCGCTGTCGGCGCCGCAGCGGACGGATTTGCTCGCATTTCTGACCAGTCTCACCGACCGCGATTTCGTCGAAAATCCTGCTTTTTCCGCCCCCACGCAGGCGATGAGGCGCTGATTTATTTGAACCAAGCCATGCACATGGAGCGCGATTGTGACCGGTGTCGAGCATATTGACGGCCGTGCTGCTGCCGGCGGAGGCGAACCTTTGATCGGCGCCCGCTTCCCCGGCTTCGAGCTCGTGCCGCAGGGCGCAAAAGCCGGACTCATCATCGTGCACGGCATTGCGGAGCACGGCGCGCGCTACCGGCATGCGGCGCAGGCTTTTGCCGCCGCGGGAATCGGCTGCTTCGTCTACGATCAGCGCGGCCATGGATATTTTCCCGGACCGCGCACGCATGTCGCGGATTTTGCGCAGTTCGCAGCTGACTTGGGACTGATCGGTGAAGATGTGCGCCTGAGATTCGCGGATCTGCCTCTGTTCGTGTGGGGGCATAGCATGGGCTCGATTGTGATCGCGCTGGCCGCCGCTGACGGCCTCAAATGGGCGCGCGGAGTCATCACCACCGGTTGTGCGCTCGATGCCATGCCAAAGCTGGACGGAGCCGCCGGCACGGCGCTGCGGGTTGCGGCCGCATTGCTGCCGCGCCTGCGGATCAATTTGCGCATCGACGCCGCGGCGCTTACCCACGATCCGCAGGAACAACACCGCCATTTGAACGATCCGCTGGTGCCGCGCACGGCCAGCCTGCGCCTGCTCCACGGCTTTGCCCGCGCTTGCCGCACCAGCTATGACGATGCCGCGAAGATTACGTTGCCCTGGCTCGCCGTGCATGGTGAAGCCGACCGGGTATGCCCCATCAGCGGGTCGCGGCGGTTGATTGCTGCCTTGGGGTCGCGCGACAAACAGCTGGTCTGCTACCCCGGGCTGCTGCACGAAGTTCACAATGAGGATGCCCGCTCACGCGCCGCCCTTTTTGAGCTGATGACGGGCTGGATGCTCGAGCGCGCCTGACGGCGATCAGGGGGGATACTCAGTTGCCGTGCTTGGCAATACACTGTGCCCGGGGTTTTATAAATAACATTCAACAGGGAGTCCTCGCATGCATCTTCCGCGTTTACTGGCCATGGCTTCTTTGGCCGCTTTCGCCGTGCAGCCGGTGCTGGCGGCGGTACACGACCTGCCGACGGCGAGTGCCGAGAGTGAAGGGATGTCATCGGAGCGTCTTGCTCGTCTCAGCGCCGGCGTGCAAGCACTAGTGGACGAGGGGCGCCTCGCGGGCGCGGTCACGATGGTGTCGCGGCACGGCAAGGTGGTGGAATTCGATGCCGCCGGCAAGCGCGATATCGCGGCCAATGCGCCCATGCAAAAAAACAGCATTTTCCGCATCTATTCCATGAGCAAGCCGATCACCGGCGTCGCCATGATGATCCTGTTCGAGGAGGGCAGATGGCAGCTCGGCGATCCGGTGGCGAAGTACATTCCGGAGTTCGCCAAGCTGAAGGTCTACGCGACGGAGGCCAACGGCAACATCGTGATGAAGGATCAGAACCATCCGGTGACGATGCGCGAACTGATGTCGCATTCAGGCGGCTTCACCTATGGCTTCTTCAGCAACACCGCAGTCGACAAGTTGCAGCTGGAAGCCGACCTGTTCAACCCCAGCAATAATCTGGACGAGTTCATCAAGCGCGTCGCCAAGCTGCCGCTGAATGCACAACCGGGCACCGAATGGCATTACAGCATTTCAGCGGATATTCAGGGCTATATCGTGCAAAAGCTCTCGGGCATGCCGTTCGAGGAATTCCTGGAGAAGCGCATTTTCAAGCCGCTCGGCATGAGCGATACCGGATTTTACGTGCCCAAGGAGAAACTCGATCGCTTCGCTCAGTTCTATAACTACGACAAGGACGGCAAGCTGCAGGCAGTCGGCGTGCGTGAGGGCCTCAATCACGATTATTCGGCGAAGATCGCGCTTGCCTCCGGCGGCGGCGGCCTGGTGTCGACCGCCGGCGATTACATGCGGTTTTGCCAGATGCTGTCGAATGGCGGCCAATTGGATGGCGTCAGAATCCTATCGCCGCTCACCGTTGAACTGATGCGTACCAACGTATTGGAGGCCGGCGTGCCGATTCTCACGGCGGGCGCCGGATTCGGTCTGGACTTCGCCATCTATACCGATCCGGTCGCCGCGGGTGGCTACTATGGCAAGGGAACTTACTGGTGGGGCGGCGCAGCCGGCACCTGGTTCTGGATCGACCCGGCCAACGACCTGATCGTGGTCGGCATGATTCAACAAGTGGCGGGTACCGGTTCGGCGACTGTCTCCACGGTTCCCGATGTCCGCGGTTTGTCTCGCGCATGGACCTATCAAGCGATAGTTAAATAAAGCCGTCCAACTTACTAATTATCCTGAGATTCTTCGGCGGTTGGCCTGCGGCTCGGGCCAGCCACCTTTACGTTTCTTTGCAAACTAATATATCTACTAATATATCTGTGTTGCCCGCAGGGGAGTAGCATCCGGGTGGGGTCGTTGCGCGAGAACGCGTAAATTTTACAAGCATGGCGCACATTTGACACAGTCAACATGATGCGCAGTCGATGTTCCATATGCGGTCCATCGTCCAATGCTGCGCTGTCAAAACGCATGGCAACTATGAAGTGAACGGCAAGGATCGTTCACCGAATTCCGATAACGCATAAACAATTGAGGAATCTATGAAAACCTATGCTTTTGCGCACTGCAAGCGTGTTGGCGCGCTTGTGCTCATTGGGCTGGTCGCAGCCGCCACAGGCTGCTCGAGTAGCAATAATTCACCTGCCCCAACGCCGCCGCCCTCATCACCGCCCCCGCCGCCGCCGCCTCCGCCGCCTCCGACGGGTATCGTGACGCTCAATATCAACTCCACCACCGCGATGACGGCCCCCAGCCAGACGCCGACGTTCGCCGGCATGACGTTTGGCGCGGTAGGAACCTACGACAAGATCCGCGGCACCGCCAGCGGTACGCTCGATCCGAAAGACCCGAAGAACGCAGTCATCACCGACATCGCTCTCGCGCCCGTGGATGCCAACGGCTTGGTCGAATACAACATGGATTTTTACATCTTGAAACCCACGGACCTTACCAAGGGCAACCACAAGGTGTTCTTCGAACTGGTCAATCGCGGCGGCAAGCAATACGGGCCCTTGAATCTGTCCAGCGGTGGAAATGATCCAACCACGGCAGCCGATGCGGGTACCGCATTTCTGCAGAGCCAGGGTTACACCGTTGTGTGGGGCGGATGGGAGCCCTCGGTATCGCGCACCAACAATTTGATGGGCGTCACGTTGCCGGTGGCGAAGAATGCGGATGGCTCGACGATCACCGGACCGGTGTACGAGTACATCGAATTCGACAATGCGACCACGATGTCCGATACGGTGGCCTACACCACCAACAGCATGGACCCGACCACGGCACAGTTGACGGTGAAGGCGCACCTCACGGACACGCCGACCGTCATTGCTCCGGGAACCGGTTGGACCTGGACCAGCCCCACGACGATCGCTCTGCTGCCGGCGGGGACGCCGTTCACAGAAAGCTCGATCTACGAGCTGGTGTACACCGCGCAAGATCCGTTCGTGGCGGGCATCGGTTTTGCGGCCATCCGCGATTTGGCGTCGTTCCTGCGTAACGCCACCGCCGATACGGCGGGAACCCCCAACCCGCTCGCGGGCGATGTCAAGCGCATGGTGTCCTTCGGCTCTTCTCAGCCGGCGCGCACGATGAACGATTTCGTCTGGCTGGGGTTCAACCAGGATTTGAATGGCAAGCAAGTGTTCGACGGCGTCTTCAATTGGGTTGCGGGCGGCGACGGCGTCGCGCTCAATTACCGCTTCGACCAATCCGGCATGACGGAACGCAATCGCCAGCAGCACCTATATCCGGAAGGAGTCTTCCCGTTCGCCTTCGCAACCATCACCGATCCGCTGACCGGAAAGACCGATGGACGCGACTCTCGCTGCACGGTATCCAACACCTGCCCGTTGGTCATGAACGTCGATTCCGCCAACGAATACTGGGTCAAGGCGGGCTCGACGCTGCATTCCGACGCCAACGGCGCCGATCTGGCCGATGCGGTGAATTTCCGGACCTACCTGATCTCGGGCTCTCAGCACGGCGGACCCGGTGCGGCAAACTCGCTGGGCGTCTGCGCTCAGTTCGTGAATTCGACCGATCAGTTCCCGGCGCTGCGTGCGCTGTTCGAGGATTTGGATCAGTGGATCGACGGCACCCCGCCGCCGGACAGCAAGATACCCAAGGTCTCGGATGGCACGGCGGTGTTTGCGACGGTGAATCCTGCGACCGAGGCAATCGCAATCGGTTCCGTTTCTCAGATCGCGTTGGGATTCCCCAACATACCGGGACTCAATTTCGACGGACTGATCACGGTGCGTAACGTGTGGAACTGGGGTCCGCAGTTCGACCAAGGGATCATTTCGCAGGTACCGCCCGTGCCCACCGGCAAGGTGTATCCGAACTTCGTATCCAAGGTCGATGTGGACGGCAACGAGATGGCCGGCATCCGCCTGCCTCCGGTTGCGGTACCGGTTGCGACGACGGCCGGCTGGAATCACCGGGCGACCGCGTTCGGCGGCCCGGATGGCTGCGAGTCCTCCGGTCTTCTGGTGCCGTTCGCGCCCGACCAGACGACGCGCACGACGATCGGCGATCCGCGCCTGTCGTTGACGGAGCGCTATGGCACTCATGCCGCGTATACATCGGCGGTTACAGCCGCCGCGGCCACGCTGCAGGCGCAGCGCTTCCTGCTGCCCATGGACGTTCAGACCTACATCACGAACGCCCAGAAGCCCATCACAGTTACCAATAATCCAATCTACGGAACTTACACCTGGTAAGCCGTTTCAAGGCCTCGACCGGTGCCGCCATTCGGCGGCACCGGTCTTTTCGCCAGGCCGCTGTGCCGGCCTAAAGGCCGCTGATTCCGCGCCGATAGGATGCCGAGGACAACCGCAAACCGGCGGTTGCGGAGCGGCCACCCATCATCTTGTTCAAATCCCATGCTGTTACGCGCCTACGCTCGATTGGCAGCGGCATCTATGCTTGGATCGCTGGGATTGGTGCCGCCATCGTCAACGTGCGCCCCGCCCCGCCCCGCAAGGCGTCTTTGTTCAAGGGACTGGAGCAGGTCACGCGCAGCGCCGGCGTGCGAATCTGGGAATGGGACGTGGTGCGCAACACCATGCAATTCAGCGGTGACCTGGCGGAGGTCTACGACGCCGAAATCGCCGCGGCCGAGGCCAATCCTGACGCGCAGATGCTCAACAAGGTGCACCCCGATGACCGCGCGCGGTATCGCGCAGCGTTCATCAGCGCGCTCAAAGGCCAGGCGCCCATGGAAATCGCGTATCGCGTACAGGAACGCGACGGTACGGTCCGTCCGGTTCAACTGCGGGGCGAAGTCTTCCGCAATGCGCAGGGCCGCGCGACCCGTGTTTCGGGCCTGACCATCGATATGACCGAGCAGGTGCGGGCGGCCACGCTGCTGGCCGAACAGGCTGAACGGCAGCAGCAGCTGCTGTCGAGACTGAAGCTCGCGACGGAGACCGCCGGCATCAGCATCTGGGAGAAGGACCTGATCAGCGGGGAACTGGTCAATGACGGCAGTTTGTGGCCGCTGTTCGGTATGCCGCCCTCCTCCACGCTCAACCCGAAGGATCTCATTCACGAAGCCGACCGTGCCGCCGCAAACACGGCAATTCGCGCGCTGCTCGCGGATCCGAGCCGCGATGTGATTCTGCCGCTGCGCCATCGCACCGCCAATCCGCGACCCGAACCTCAGTACGTGCAGACGCACATGCGCGTCTATCGCGATGCCGCCGGCGCCGCCATACGCATGATGGGCGTCACCTGGGATGTGACCAAAGAGGTGCTGCACGCGGCCGAATTGGAAAGCAAGGCCGCTCAAGAAAGCGCCCTGATCGAGCGCCTCAGCGTCACCAGCAAGGCGGCAGGTATTGCGCCCTGGGAATTCGACATCAAGTCCGACTGCTTTTCCTGGCACGGGCCCCGCCCACCCTGCTTCGGACTGGATGAGGTTCCGCTCAAGGAATATTTTCAGCGCCTGAGCGCCATCGTGCTGCCGGAGGACCGCGCCGTTTTGGTCAGCACCCCGCGGGAGGCGATCGCGAGGAAATTGGATTCTTACGAGTACCTGTTCCGCGTGCGGGGTATCGATGGCGAGATACACCACATGCAAAATTACGCGCGCATCATGCGCGATGAGCACGGACAGGTAAGCTACATCGTGGGCGTGACCTGGGACGTGACCCGCGATGTGCTCACGACGGAAATGCTCAAAAGCCGCGCCGAGGAGAATCAAAGGCTCGTCGATCGGGTCAATATCGCCACCGAAAGCGCCGGCATCTGTTCGTGGGAATTGGATCTGGTGGCGCGCCGTTATTTGCGGATCGAAAATCCCATCGAGGCGTTGCGCCGCGACGGCGCACCCGGCGACCTGAACGTCGAGCAACTCGAGGCGTTGGTATTGCCCGAGGACCGGCGGGTGTTTCGCGACACCGTAGCCGCTGCGCTCGCCAACCGGACCGATCGGATCAGCATGCGCTATCGGGCGCGCGGCGCCGACGGCAACATCGTGCACGTGCAGAATTTCGGGCGAATAATCCTGGACGACAAGGGCGCACCCTGGCGATTGCTGGGCGTGTCCTGGGACGTCACCGAGGAGATCATCGCCTCTGAATTGCTGCGCCAGCAGACGGAAGCGGCGCATGCCGCCAGCCGCGCGAAAAGCCACTTCCTGGCCAATGTCAGCCATGAAATTCGCACGCCCATGAATGGCATCATCGGCATGACCGGTTTGTTGCTCGACACCCAGCTCGATCGAACTCAGCGCGACTACGCGGAGACGATCCGCTCGAGCGCCGATTCCCTGCTCACCGTCATCAATGACATCCTGGATTTCTCGAAGATCGAAGCCGGCAAGCTGGAGCTGGAGTCGATCGAACTCGATCTGCGCGCGAACGTCGAGGATGTCGGTTCTGCCATGGCGTTTCAAGCTGCCACCAAGGGACTGGAATTGATCGTCAATGTCGAACCGCACATCACGGGACGCGTGCTCGGCGATCCCCAGCGGCTGCGCCAATGTCTGGTCAACCTGGTCAGCAATGCGATCAAATTTACCAAGAGCGGCGAGATCGTGATCGACGTACGCTCTCAGAACAGCGGAGGCAGGTGCCTCACGTACTTCGAGGTTCGCGACACGGGAATAGGCATAGCCAAGAGAACTCTCGACACCCTGTTTCAGCCGTTCGTGCAGGCCGACTCATCGACCACGCGTCATTTTGGCGGCACCGGGCTTGGATTGTCCATCGTGCGCCGGTTGGTCGAATTGATGGGCGGCGAAATCGGCGTCGAAAGCACAGTGGATAAAGGCTCGAAATTCTTCTTTACTCTGCCGCTCGAGGCGGTGGACGCGGTCTCGCCCGAGCGCCGCGTGCGCAGCGACGCGGGCGGCCGGGTTTTGATCGTCGATGACAACGTGACCAATCAGCGCGTGTTGAGCTCGCAACTCGTGCACGCGGGCTACTCGGTGACCACGGTGGGCAGCGGCTCCGCCGCCTTGGATGAGCTCAAAAGCGGCACCGCCGCGGAACAGCCATTCGACATGGTCATCACCGACTTCCAAATGCCCGACATGGACGGCGCGATGCTCGGCGAACGCATCATCGGCATGCCGGAGCTCGCGAGTACCCGGCTGGTCATGCTCACCTCGCTCGACCGGCACGGCGACACGCCGCGGCTGGCCGCACTCGGCTTCGCCGCCTATCTGACCAAACCGGTACGGGTCCGGGAATTGCTCGATGCCGTTGCGCGCGTCATGAGCGGCGGCCCGCGCCAATGGCAGATGGATACCCAGCCGATGATCACGCTCAACATGCTCACGCAACCGACGGTGCAGAAGCGCTTCGCCGGCCAGGTTCTGCTGGTCGAGGACAACTTCGTCAATCAAAAAGTGGCGGTCAGATTCCTGGAACGATTGGGATGCAGCGTGGAGGTGGCGAGCAACGGTGCGGAGGGAGTTGCCGCATGCCGGCAGCGGCGCTTCGACATCGTTCTGATGGATTTGCAAATGCCGGTCATGGACGGCATGACGGCCACGCGCAAGATCCGCGAGTCGGAGACCACGGTACACACACCGATCATCGCGCTCACCGCGAACGCGATGACCGGCGATCGGGAGCTGTGCGAGGCGGCGGGCATGGATGGATACCTGACCAAGCCCATAGAGGTTGACAGACTGCGCGGCATCTTGAGCAAATTCGGCCTGGAGCGGCAGGATGCGGAAACCGCGCAAAGCGCCTCAGCCCACGCGCCCTCGCAGAACTGCGCCGCGCCGGTCGATTTACACGAATTTCAGCGCCTCACGGATGGCGATCAGGCATTTGCGCAGGAATTGGTCGCCGCGTTCCTCGCCGGCGGCGAGCAGCAGCTGGCTGAAATGACCGCGGCCGTCGCACAGAATAATCGGAGCGCGCTCGCCAAAGCCGCCCATAAATTGAAGGGCGCCTGCGCAAATATTCATGCGCAAACGCTGATGGCGCTGGCCGCGCAGATCGAGACCGCGAGCGCCACCGCAGATACGCCCGGCCTGAATCAGCACAATGCGCAGCTGCGGCGCGAATTCGAGCGGGTCGGTCAGTTCCTGACCGACCCGGGCGTCATACCTCATCCCGCCAAGGCAGCGTCCTAGTAGCGCCAGCTCTTGAGATCCGCACCCGGCGGCGCGGAGACCTTGATGCGCTCCAGTATCTGCGGCAGATATTGAAAATTGTAGTGCAGCCGCGAATAGGCATTCGGCTCTTTGGGGTCGCCATTCCAGCAGTGTTCAGCCCTATCGCCGTACGCGACCGACCCGCCGTACGCGGGCTTGAGCGATTCGAGCCGCTCCTGGCCGAAATATACCGAGTCGGTCAGGTAGTAGTTATCGCCGTTGCCCACGTAGAGATGGATTTTCCCCTGCAGTTTGGGCGCGAGCGTCTTCCAGTCGCGGGCAATGATATAGGACAGATCGAAGTGATCCCGCCAATACGCCGCCACCGACGGATCGATGACGCCGGTAACCTTGTCGAAGATCGGTTTCGGATAGCCATCGGATCCGGCCGGGCTGAACACCGCCTGCCAGATATCGTACTGGCCGCCGGAACGGCTTCGGTCTCCCTGCGTCAGCTCCATGTAGTTTTCGTCGCGCTGGGTCGCGAAAACCTCGCCCAGGTAGTTGCGGAATGCCGGCCGCTCGACCGAGGATGCTTCGCCCTTGAGCGTGTAAGCGTTCCCATCCTTGTACAAGTCGACGATGGTGTAGGCGCGAAAATCGATGGGATCCGGGCAGGCGGCGAAGGCGCCGTTGTACATATCGGGATAAAACACCTGCGTGGCAAGCGCCTCCCAGCCGCCCGTGGAGCCGCCGTAGGTAAAGCGCGCCCAGCCTGCCCCAATGCCGCGGAAGCGGCGCTCGATCTCCGGAATCAGCTCCTTGTTGATGGCATCGCCATAAGGGCCAAGGTTCGCGGAGTTGACCGCATAGCTATCGTCGTAATACGGATTGGCATGCTCGATTTCGACCACGAGGAAGCGCGGGAAATCGGCGGAAATCCACTTTTGATAGAAATTGTAGGCCTCCTGCTGCTGAATGCGGTTATAGCCGGCGAGATGAAAGCGCTCGGAATAATCAGGTTTGAGATTCACATCCGGCGGCGTGGTCCGAAATTCCGATATGTCGTCCGGGTAGTGGCCGTGAAACACCATGAGCGGATATCGCGCCTGCGGATGATCGTCGAACCCCTTGGGCACGAGGACGTGGGCGCCGAGAAATACCTCGCGACCCCAGAATCGCGACAGAAGCTCGCTGCGGATGCGAATGTGCTTCACGAACTGCGTATCGGTCTTGAGTGGGATGGGCTCAATCTGCCGATCGAGAAGCAGCGCGGTCCGCATCGGATGTGCGGCATCGATGTGCAGCTTCACCGGCAGCGAGTACAGATTGCCGGGTTTGCGCGCCCACTGCTGTCCCTCGCCCTTGTCGGGCGGCAGCTTCAGCGTGCGGCCGTCGGCGAGGTGAAAGGTCTCATAGCGATTGAGCACGGCTTGCACGTAGTAATCGCCGCTGGGAATTGCCGACAAGTGCGCGGCCGGCCACCCGAACGCATTGGCATTGAGCACGGCGGCGACGCCGGGCGCCAGGCCGTCGACATTGAGCCCGAACAAGTATGGGCTCGCGAGCGGTTCATTGGGCTCCACATGGGTGCGCGGCTCGCGCGTCATATCACGGCTCAACAGCAGGATTAGACGCCCATCGAGCGGCCCGTGGCTCTGCGAGGCAGGATAACTAATTGCGAATTCGGGACCTTTGCCGGGCCCCGCAGGCGCGCCGGCAGCCGCGAGCACACCGATCAACCCGCACGCGAACAAGCTGAAAATACGCATGGATTTCCTTTTTTTAATTGTTGTTCGGACTTTGGACAGGGTCATGCCGCGGGCCGCAATCGGTGCGGCGGCAGCCTTGGAAAGCAGAAAAAACGAACTCTCATCGTGGTTGCCACTCGAACATAGTATATTTATCGGCTGACCGAGGATCCCGGCGCTGTGCCAAAAAAACGGTGGATGTTCGAGAGCTGCTTAAAACCATCGGGCGTCGAGACCCCTTATTGACCAACCAGCCTGCCCGCACTATGCACCAGTGTAAACCGCTCGTGCCGCCACTCACTGCGATCCTGATCGCGGCGCTGCTGGGCGGCTGCGCCGTGGGACCGAATTTCAAGAGGCCGGCACCCCCGGCGGTGACCGACTATACGGCGAAGCCGCTCTCGAGCACGACCGGCACCGCGGAGACCGTCGCGGGGCAGCCCCAGCGCTTCAGCAGCGGCGCCGATATCGCCTCGGATTGGTGGACGCTGTTTCACTCCGCGCCGCTCAATGATCTGATCGAGCAGTCGCTCACCCACAACCATGACCTGAAGGCGGCCCAGGCAGCGCTGCATGTGGCGAGGGAGGCGGTCCTCGCCCAGCAGGGAAACTACTACCCCAGCCTGTCCGCGAACTTTTCGGCGACCCGCCAGCGGCAGTCCGAGCAGATCTCGCCGGCACTCAACGCCAACGTGTTTCTCTACAACTTGTTCACCCCGCAGCTGGACGTGTCCTTTGTACCCGATGTTTTCGGATTGAACCGCCGCACGGTCGAGTCCCTGGCGGCACAGGCGCAGGAAGCGCAATTTCAGATGATCGCGACCTATACCACGCTGACGTCCAACGTCGTGGTGACAGCCATCCAGGTAGGTGCCGCGCAAATGCAGATCGATGCCACGCACGAACTGATTGACCGTGCGACCGACACCGTCAAGATCCTGCGCCTGCAATCCGCCAAAGGCTATGCCAGCGGGCTCGATTTGGCCGCGCAAGAAGCGCAGCTGGCGCAATTGGCGGCGACTTTGCCGCCGCTCATCAAGCAGGAAGCGCAGCTCCGGGATCAACTGGCGGTGCTGGTCGGACGCTTTCCGAGCGAGGCGCCGACGCTCAATTTCGATCTGGCCACCTTGGAACTCCCGCAGGAACTGCCGCTCAGCCTGCCCTCTGCGCTGGTATCCCAGAGACCCGACGTGCTGCAGGCGGAAGCGAATCTGCACGATGCCAGCGCGAAAATCGGCATCGCGGTGGCCAATCGGCTGCCGAATATCGTATTGACCGGCAATGCCGGCAGCTCCGCCGTTGCCATGAATCAACTGTTCACCGGCGGGACCGGCTTTTGGGGAATCGGTGCCTCGGTGACAGCGCCCATCTTCCAGGGGGGAACCCTGCTGCACCAGGAACGGGGTGCGAAGGCCGCATACGAACAGGCTGCAGAGCAGTATCGCAGCACGGTGCTGGCCGCGTTTCAGAATGTCGCCGACACACTGGTCGCGTTGGAACAGGATGCGGAAGGCGTCAAGGCTGCGGCAAGCGCCTTGGACGCCGCCAAGATCACCTCGGACCTCGCGCAGCGGCAATATAAGAGTGGTTATGCCGATTATCTTTCGTTGCTGAGCGCCCAACAGGCATTTCAGCAGGCGCGTATCGCCTTGATTCAGGCGCAGGCCAGTCGCTTTGCGGATACCGCGGCATTGTTTCAAGCCCTGGGCGGCGGTTGGTGGCATCGCGCGGAGTTAGCCAAAGACAAACATGACAAATAAACCGACTCTAGAGTTCCGGGCTGCGGCATTAGGGCTCGCGGCAATCATTTCGCTCTCCGCTTGCACTGCCAAATCCGAAGTGGATCCGGCCGCATCAGCGACCGCAAGCAACATCAAGTTGACGCCGGAACAACGGCAGCATATTCACCTCCAGAAGGTTGCATCGTCCACGTTTCGTAAGACGATTGAAACGACCGGAATCGTCGATTTCGACAATGATCAAGCCACTGCAGTGCTGGCGCCCTTTTCCGGCCCGGTCTCCCGGCTCCTGGTCTCATTGGGCGACCACGTCAAGCAAGGAGCACCACTCGCCATCGTCGACTCGCCGGATTTCGCAACGTCGATCAGCGCTTACCGCAAGGCCATTGCCACCGCGCAAACAGCGCGGCGCCTCGCGGACCTGGACAAGGAACTGGCTGAGCACAACGGGGTTTCCAAACGCGAGGCCGAGCAGGCTGAAACGGATGCGGTCAATGCCGAAGCTGATCGCGAGGCAGCCTTGCAGGCATTGATTTCGCTCCAGGTGCCGGCGCAGACCATCGAGGATATTCAACAGGGCCGACCGGCAGCGCGCGTAGATGGCGTGATTCGCGCACCGGTCGCGGGGACTGTGGTCGAAAAGCTGATTACACCCGGTCAATTGTTGCAGGCCGGCTCGACACAGTGCTTCACCGTCGCGGACTTGTCGCGAGTATGGGTCATGGCGCAAGTGTTTGGTTCCGACCTTCTATCCGTGAAAGTTGGGGATACGGCGGAAGTATTGACCGGGCTCGGTGCCAGCAAGCTCATGGGCACCGTTGACAACATCTCGGCGCTGGTGGATCCCGACACCCGGTCGGTCATGGTGCGCGTGGTGGTGAAGAATCCGGGCGACCTGCTCAAGAAGCAAATGTACGTACATGTGCTGATCCATGCGCAGCAGGAAAACACCGGCCTCTTGGTACCCGTATCGGCCATTCTGCGAGACGATGAAAACCTGCCCTTCGTGTACGCCGTGCAGCCCGACGGCAGCTTCACGCGGCAACATGTGACACTGGGATATCGGGTGGGCGATCAGTACGAACTCTCCGGCGGCGCGCATCCTGACGATCAAATCGTCGTGGACGGCGGCATCTTTGTACAGTTCATGCAAAGTCAATGAGCGAGGAGTCGCCCCGCGCCGAGCCGCCGCCACCGCCGCGAACGGCCTCGATCATGAACCGCATCGTTGCCTCTTCGTTGCGGCAGCGGTTTCTCATCATTCTCATGACGTGCATTTTGATAGGCGCGGGGATCTGGGCATTGCAGCGCCTGCCGATGGACGCGTATCCCGATCTATCGCCGCCGATGGTCGAAGTCATCACCCAATGGCCCGGGCATGCCGCCGAGGAAGTCGAACGGCTGATCACGGTGCCCGTGGAACTTGGAATGAACGGCATTCCGCAAACGACGGCGAAACGATCGATCTCCCTTTACGGACTGTCGGATGTCATTCTCACGTTTCAAAACGGAACGGACAATTACTTCGCACGCCAGCAGGTATTCAATCAGATGGGCGGACTTGGCCTGCCGAGCGGCGTCACGCCGTCGATGTCGCCGCTGTCCGCACCGTCCGGGTTGATTTACCGTTACGTGCTGCAGAGTCCCGACCGCTCGCCCATGGAACTCAAGACCTTCGAGGACTGGATCGTGGAGCCGCAGTACCGCTCCGTTCCCGGTGTGGCAGATGATTCTGGATTTGGCGGCGGCACCATGCAGTACCAGGTGCTTCTCGACCCCGCCAAGATCGCTTCGATCGGATTGTCGGTGCAGCAGGTGGAGAGCGCGCTGACCGCCAACAACGACAATGCCGGCGGCGGCTTCTATTCCCAGGGCGGACAGTTCTACTACGTTCGAGGCCTCGGACGGCTGAATACCCTGGAAGACATCGGCAACGTGGTGCTGGCGGTGCACGACGGCACCCCGGTGCTGGTAAAGGACGTCGGCCGCGTGGTCATCGGCACCGCCCCGCGCCTCGGTGAATTCGGCTATGAGAAGCAGGACGACGCCGTGGAAGGCGTGATTTTGATGCGCAAAGGCGAAAAAACCCAGGACGTCCTCAAGCAGGTCGAGGCGAAAACCAAAGAACTCAATCAAGAAGTGCTGCCCAAAGATGTGAAGGTGCTGCCGTTCTACGATGTGAGCGATCTGATCGCGGAGACCACGCAAGTCGTCGAGCGCAACCTGCTGCGCGGCATGCTGCTCGTGGTCGTGGTTCTCATATTTTTCCTCTACGATTTTCGAGCCGGCCTCATCGTCGCCGTGACCATCCCGCTGGCTTTGCTGTTCGCGTTCTTCTGTCTGGATATGCAAGGCGCGTCGGCGAACCTGCTTTCGATCGGCGCCGTTGACTTCGGCATATTGGTGGATGGCGCCATATTCATGGTGGAGAACATTTTCCGCCAAATAGCCGCGCGCAAAGGATCCGATTTCAACGTCACCGAAGTCGTCAAAGCTGCCGCGGCCGAAGTGGATCGGCCGCTTTTCTACGCGGTCGCTGTGATAGTCGCCAGCTTCCTGCCTATTTACGTTTTGTCCGGGCCGTCGGGAACCCTGTTCAAACCGATGGCGGACACGATGATTTTCGCGCTGGTGGGCTCCCTTATCGTCACGCTCACGCTGTTGCCGCTGCTCTGCGCCTGGTCGATGCGCAAGGGAGTGAGGGAGCGGCGCAATGCGGTGTTCGAGGCCATTCAATCGGCTTACATCAAGGGTTTGGATCTCTGCCTTGCGCATCCCTGGGGCACCACACTCGCCTCCGCCGTTCTGCTCGGTGCATCGCTGCTCCTGATTCCGCGAATCGGCGCGGAGTTCATGCCGCACCTCGACGAGGGTGCGCTCTGGGTTCGCGCGACCATGCCGTACACGATTTCCTTCGACCAGTCGGCAAAAATAGTGCCGCAAGTGCGGGAAATACTGCACAGCTTTCCCGAAGTCACCGCGGTTGCCTCCGAACTGGGGAGGCCCGATGACGGCACAGATCCCACGGGGTTCTTCAATGCGGAGTTTTTTGTCGGCCTGAAGCCGTACGCGCAATGGACCGGCTCCTACCGCAATAAGGCGGGCCTCATCGAGGCGATCAATCGCAAGCTCGGCGCATTCCCAGGGATCGATTTCAATTACACGCAGCCGGCCGAGGACGCCGTGGACGAAGCTGAAACCGGCTTGAAAAGCGCGCTCGCGGTCAAGGTGTTCGGCGCGAATTTGGATACGCTGCAAAAAAAGGGCAAAGCCATCAAGCAGGTTCTGGAGCAGGTGCGCGGAATCCGCGATGTCACCCTGGTGCAGGAACTTGGACAACCGAGCCTCACCATCGCCATCGACCGCGCCAAGATTGCGCGCTACGGGCTGAACGTCGCGGACATCAATAGTCTGATTCAAACGGCGATCGGCGGGGATGTGGCCACTCAGGTGGTACAGCAGGAGAAACAATTCGATTTGGTCGTGCGTCTCGAACGCGAATACCGGGACAATCCAGAAGAGATTGGCAACATTCGCGTGGCCACCGCGGGCGGTCAGCAGATTCCTCTCAAAGAAGTTGCGGACATCCAGGTCTCGAACGGCGCGTCATTCATTTATCGTCAGAATAATTCGCGCTACATCGGGGTGCAATTCTCGGTGGAAGGGCGCGACCTGGCCGGTGCGGTGGGCGACGCCATCCGGCAGGTCGACAAAAAGGTCGCACTGCCGCAGGGATATCGGTTGGATTGGGGCGGTGAATATACGGATTACACCGCTTCCCGCACGCAAATGAATGTCATCCTACCGCTGACCTTATTCCTGATATTTTTATTGCTATTTGCGCTGTACAGCAATTTTAAATTCCCTTTCATTACCGTGCTCGGCGTGCTGCTGTCGGCGCCGGTGGGTGGAATCGCGGCTCTGTGGATCACCGACACGCCGTTTTCGGTTTCGTCCGGCGTTGGCTTCCTGGCGCTGTTCGGCGTTTCCGTGTTGACCGCCGTCGTCTACATCTCCTATGTCAACGAACTCCGGCTTAGCGGTACGCCGCTTGCTGAAGCGGTACGCACGGGCGCAGTCCTGCGCCTCCGGCCCATCATGATGACTGCGCTCGTGGCTGCGCTGGGCTTGTTGCCCGCGGCGCTTGCGACCGGTGTCGGCACGGATTCCCAGAGGCCATTTGCGCTGGTGATTGTCGCCGGTCTGTTGGCGCGCCTTTTGATCAGCGTCTTCTTGATGCCGGTTTTGTACGCGCTGGTGGCCCGCCCCGGAGACAGGCTGGAGGTCTGAGGCGACACGCCGCGAGCGCTGGTGCTAGTCGTCGTCCAAAGATGGGACGTGCGAATTCACTTCCTCGGCAATCTTATTTGGGTCCGCCCCCGCCACCGGATAGGACTTCGACCACAACACCGAGCCATCGCTCACCTTGGCAAGCTTGATCGACAGCGCCGGCCCAGCCGGGTCTGCGCTTATCGCACCGCAAAGCACATAGGCGGAGTGATTCGAACTGCCGCGCTCGAGCGCGACCTTGAGATCACTGCATGGCACTGTTTCCCGGCTCAAACCCACCTGTCCGGGATGCGCGATTGCGATCTTGCCGTATACCAGAGCAAAGGTGGAATCCGCCAGCTTCGCCGCGTCGGCATTTCCGGGCGGCGCTGAAAAAGGTAAGGCCAGCACGGGGCTTCGCTCGGTGGGCGGTTCCGTCGCCTCCGAGGTGATGCGTGCAATTTGTGCCGCCAATTTTGAAATATCGGCCTTGTCAAAGTTGCCGTGATACTTGTCCGAGATCGCATGCAGCTGCTCGGCGCCATCACGCGGAATCTTCGGGATGCGTGCATATCGATGTTCATTCGAACTCCAGCCGTGCGACAGCAGGACGATACACAGCCAGGTGTAGACAATGCCCCTGACCCACCTTGGCAGCTTATTGAAGGATATCCAGGCAGACTTCAAAGCCCATAGCGTCACTTCAATCCAGTAGCGCGATTTCGACTTCGAGTCCTCCGCCGGAAATTCCGGATACATGGCGGGCATCGATGCCGAACCGTCGTTCGCGAGACGTGCGCCGGAAGACATCGGCGGACGGTGGGCAGAGGCAGGTGCCGGATCACCCGACACCAGTCGCCTACACAATGCCTCGAGAGCGGCATTGGCTTGCCCTCCGGGAACGCGCACCCATTGGATCGAAAAGAATTTCTCCGGAACGCGCGCCCCGGACTGCCGCGTATCGTCGATGACCACCGGCAGCAGGAAGGCATGATCGTCGGCCATGTCGAGGGTGCGTTCGACCGCCAGCCGCCATTCCCTGCGGAAATAGCCTTCGTGCCGCGCTTCGGTTTGCACGGAAATGAGCGGCATGAAGTAGTCGCATTCGCGAATCTGTTTGCGGATCTTTTGATCCCAGATCTCTCCTCCGCCGAGATCACTCTCGTCATACCAAACTTCGAGCCCATAATTCGGCAGCGCGTCCTTGATGAGCCGTGCGGCCTCGCGGTCCGCTGAGGCATAACTCAAGAAGACTGTCGGTCCGCGAGCGGGGTTCGGGGCGTCGGTTTCAGGCACTGTTGCTGTCTCAGCCGGTGGCGGGGAGGGTCGAACGCACTAGCCCGGTAAAGGGCCTCCAATTTTCAAGTCTCAGCATCATCCCGCAAGCTTATCGCACTCGAAACGCAATCGCTGCAACTCCCGGTATAGGCATGCCGCGCTCCGCCCCACTCAATCTGGAACAGCACAGGCGTTTTCAACGAATTTTCAGTACCTGGCGGCGGAACATTGACAGATCGGTCTTCGACAATGTTGTCAGATCTACCGAAGTAGCTCCGAGTGCGTCCCGGCGCGCGTAAAGATTATCGAACCGTCTTCACGCAAATCGTAAATCAGCAAAAAGTCCCCGGAGATGTGGTTCTGTCACTTTTTCTTGGAAGGCTTGCGCGCCTTTGCTCTGCTGGTTTTTTCGAGGTCATCAAAGAGTTCCTGTGGCTCGGCAAAACGGGCCTTCCCCATCGCGCGAGCTTCTCTCATAGCCTCTGCGGTCGTCGCGTTTGGCGTCCTGATTTCAAAGGGTAAATCCTCCCGGGCGACCACATGGCGCAGGAACAAGCGGATCGCATCGCTAATCGTCAGCCCACATTCAGCCAAAACCGTAGTCGCACGGTCCTTTATGTCAGGCTCAATACGCGAGCGGACGTCAGAGCTTTTGAGGTGAGGTAGCATCTTGAGTTTAGTTGTGCACCGACAAAGAGACTGGTTACGCAGGCCTAATGTAGCTACGCTCAAATTGTTGTCAATATTCGTATAGCGAACCTGCACCCTGCTCCGCTCAATCAAAATAGGACCCGCAGACGGGTCTTATTTCGATTGCGCAAATGGCGGAGAGGGTGAGATTGACTCGGGCCGTCCCGGCCCTCGCGCTTCGCGCGCCGTCGCCAAGGCGCTCCGGCGTCCAAAATCGCCCCTGCGATTTTGTCGAACTCACGACTGGCGGAGAGGGTGAGATTCGAACTCACGAGCCCCGTAAAGGGCCTCCGGTTTTCAAGACCGGTGCATTCAACCGCTCTGCCACCTCTCCACTTTGCTGCACCTTCGCCATCGCGGCGCGATTTTACCCGACTATGTGTGGCTCTGTCCGGCTGGTAAGCCATTGAATTGGCGCGGCCAAACCTCATATGAATGGCAATTGGGGCTAAATCGGCACCTGCCGCACAGGGGTGCTAAAATGGCTCCCGAAGGCTAATTGGAGGACACGATGGCCACTTTCCCAAGCAGTAACTCTGCATTTCCGAGCTCCGGCGTCGACAGCCGGGCCGCATTCATCACGCGCACCTACACCCATGTGGTCGGTGGCATATTAGGTTTTATTCTGATCGAGCTGGGACTGTTTGAGTCCGGCCTGGCGGGTCAGATCGCGAGCTTCATGCTCGGATTCAATTGGTTCCTGATCCTCGGCGCTTTCATGCTGGTCGGCTGGCTGGCAACGCGAACGGCGCAGACCAGCAGCTCGCTGGGCATGCAGTATTTCTCCTACGCTGCCTATGTGGTCGCGGAGGCGCTGATCTTCGTGCCGCTGCTCTACCTCGCCGACGCGAAAGCCCCCGGTGCGATCGACAGTGCCACTCTGATCACGGCGCTGGGTGCCGGCGGATTGATGGTGGTCGCTCACCGCACACGCAAGGATTTCTCCTTCCTGCGCGCCATTCTGATGTGGGGCGGTGTGGTCGCGCTCTTGGCGATGGTCGGCGGCGCCGTGTTCGGGTTCCAATTGGGAACCTGGTTCTCGGTGGCCATGATCGGCTTCGCCGGCGCAGCCGTGCTGTATGACACGTCCAACATCATCCAGCGCTATCCTGAAGATCGCTATGTCTCGGCTGCCATGCAGCTGTTCGCGTCGATCGCGCTCATGTTCTGGTATGTATTGCGTCTGGTGATGGGTAGCCGCAACTAGACGACTGCCTTCTGATGATCACCTGAAGATCACGGGCAAACCTGCTGCAGGCTTACTGCAGCAGGCTCGCCCCGCTCATGTAGGGCTCAAGCGCAGCCGGAATCGCGATGGCGCCATCCTCCCGCTGATAATTTTCCAAAATTGCCACGAGCGCGCGTCCCACGGCAACCCCAGACCCGTTGAGCGTGTGCACGAGTTCGGGCTTGGTGGTCTCCGGATTGCGCCACCGCACCTGCAGGCGACGGGCCTGAAAGGACTCGCAATTGCTGCACGATGATATTTCGCGATAGCGTTTTTGCGACGGCAGCCAGACTTCCAGATCGTAGGTCTTGGCGCTGCTCGGACCGGTGTCGCCGGCGCACAGGGACACCACCCGGTAGGGCAGTGCCAGCGCCCTGAGCACCGCCTCGGCGTGGCCCGTCATCTGCTCGAGCGCCGCATAGGAGTTCTCCGGGCGCACGATCTGCACCATCTCGACCTTGTCGAATTGATGCTGGCGGATCATGCCGCGCGTATCCTTGCCGGCCGCGCCCGCCTCCGACCTGAAACACGGCGTGTGCGCCACGAACCTGAGCGGCAAACGCTCGGGCGCCAAGATCTGATCGCGGACCAGGTTCGTCAGCGGCACTTCGGCGGTGGGGATGAGATAGAAGCCCGGATCGCCACGCACGGCAAACAAATCCTGCTCGAATTTCGGCAATTGTCCGGTGCCCTGCAACGCGGCCGCGTGCACCAGGTAAGGCACATAGGTCTCGCGATAGCCATGATTCGCGACGTGCAAGTCGAGCATGAATTGCGCCAGCGCGCGGTGCAGTTTCGCCAGCTGACCGCTCAGCACTACGAAGCGCGCACCGGAGATACGGCCTGCCGCTTCGAAATCCATACCCAGACGCTCGCCCAGCGCGACGTGATCTTTGGGCTCGAAGGTAAACTCGCGCGGCGTGCCGCAGCGGCGCAGCTCGACATTCGAGCTCTCATCACGGCCTTCGGGAACGCTCGGGTCGAGAATGTTCGGCAGTCCCAACTGCAGATCGGTGAGCTGCGTCTGAATGAGTTCCAAGCGCTGCTCCAGGCCTTGCAATCCCGCGCCCAAGGTCTCGCCCGCCGCGAGCAGGGCGGCGACATCCTGGCCCTTGGACTTGGCAAATCCGACGGCCTTGGCATTGGCATTGCGCTCGGCTCGCAGCCGATCCGCCTCGATCTGCGTCCGCTTGCGCTCATCCTCGAGAGACGCAAAGGCGGCCACATCGAGCGCGAAGCCCCTGCGCGCGAGCGCAGATGCGACGCCGGTCAAATCGCTGCGCAGCAGTTTCGGATCAAGCACAATTTTCCACCCTTGCCGTCGTTCACGGTTTACCCGCATCTTGAGCTTTGGAATCGCGCGCGCGGCGCGCCGCCAGCGCCTCGCCGATTTTGATCTCCAGTCCGCGCGTGACCGGCACATAGTAGCGGCGATCCGGCATTTCGTCCGGAAAATAGCGCTCGCCGGCGGCATGAGCGCCCGGCTCGTCGTGCGCATAGCGGTAGCCCTTGCCGTAGCCGATCTCTTTCATCAAACGCGTCGGCGCATTGCGCAGATGCAGGGGGACCGGCAGGGAGCCGAGCTTTGCCGCATCCTCGGTGGCGGCATTGTAGGCCGTATAAACCGCATTGCTCTTGGCCGCGCATGCCATGAAGACAATGGCCTGGGCAATCGCCAATTCGCCCTCGGGACTGCCCAGCCGTTCATATACGGCACACGCCTCCAACGCCATGGTCAGCGCACGCGGATCCGCATTGCCGATGTCCTCGCTCGCCATGCGCAGCGCACGCCGCGCCACGTACAACGGGTCGCACCCGCCGGCCAGCATGCGGCACAGCCAGTACAGCGCCGCGTCCGGATCGCTGCCACGCACCGACTTATGCAGCGCGGAAATCTGATCGTAGAAATTCTCGCCGCCCTTGTCGAAGCGCACATAGGTGCTGCCGATGACCGCGCGCATGGTATCGACATCCAGCCGGCGCGCCGCTTCCTGCGGGGTGGCCAGGTCCGCCGCGGTCTCGAGCAGGTTGAGCATGCGGCGCGCGTCGCCGTCGGCCGCGGCCAGCAGAAGCTCACGCGCGCCGGCATCGATCTCGAGGTTGATCGAGCCCAAGCCGCGCTCAGCATCGGATGCGGCGCGATCGAGAAGTCTGCCGAGATCTTCGGCGGTCAGCGACTTCAATACATAGACCCGCGCCCGCGACAGCAGCGCATTGTTCACCTCGAACGATGGATTTTCCGTGGTCGCGCCGATGAAGATGAGCGTTCCGTCTTCCACGTATGGCAGAAAGGCATCCTGCTGCGACTTGTTGAAGCGGTGCACCTCATCGAGGAACAAAACCGTGTCGCGGGTACCGCGCAAACTGCGGGCGTGATCCACGACCGCGCGGATGTCCTTGATCCCGGCCTGCACCGCCGACAGGCCGATGAATTCGGCGTTTGCGCGCTTGGCGATCAAACGCGCCAGCGTGGTCTTTCCGGTCCCGGGCGGTCCCCATAGAATCATGGAGTGCGGGTGCCCGGACTCGAGCGCGCGGCGCAGCGGCGCACCCAATCCCAGCAGATGCGCTTGACCAACATACTCGTCGAGCGACTGCGGACGCAGCCGATCGGCCAGCGGCCGATAAGTGCCGTCGCCCGAGGTCACTTGGCGGGGCGCCCGATCACATCGACCCCCGGCGGCGGCACGAATGTGAATAGATCCGGCGGGAATTTGGCGTTGCGCTTCGGATTGGTGAAGGTAAGCTGGGTGACCTGATTGAGTTTGTCGGCGAGAAACATCGAGGCCAGCTCGCCTTTGCGAAAGCCGATGCGCACCAGCTGAAAATCGCTGTTCGGATGTTTGGGCAGCAGCTGATACCACTCGAGGCCGTCGCTCGGCGGCAGCGCGCTGACCTCGAACTCGCCCGTCAGGGATCCGGCGCCGGAGAGCAGCACCGCGGGCGTGTTGGCAAGACTCGCGTCCATGTCCCGCACATTCGCCTGCTGCAAATCCTTGTCGTAAAACCAGATCTGCCTGCCGTCGGCCAGGATCAGCTGCCCGGAAGGCTGCGAGTAATCCCAGCGAAATTTTCCGGGTTTCTGCAGATACAATTTTCCGGCGGCGCTGCGCACCACCCTGCCATGCCCGTCATCGATGGTCTGCGTGAAATCAGCCGACCAGGTTGCAAGGCCGTTCAAGTATTTTTCGACCTCGGTGCTCGGCGAGGCAAAAACCTTGGCCGAGTTCAGCAGCAAAAATGAACCTGCGAGCAGCGCCAGCGCGAATACAGCCTTACGCATTGAGCTCATTCCTCGGGCGGCGGCGCGCCATAGATTTCCCGATTGCCGTTGGACTGCAGCGGTCCCACCAGGCCCGCGGCCTCCATCGCCTCCACCAAGCGCGCGGCGCGGTTGTAGCCGATCTTGAGGCGGCGCTGCACGCCGGAAATCGATGCCTTGCGCGTCTCCGTGACGATGCGCACCGCCTCATCGTACAAGGGGTCCGCCTCGGCATCGACGGTGCCGCCTTCAGCCTCTTCTTCATCAGAGGGAAATCCGGGAATCGGATTGCGCGGACCCTCCAAGATCTCATCGATGTAGATGGGGGGAGAGGCGGATTTGAGGCCCGCGACCACGCGGTGCACCTCCTGGTCCGAGACGAAGGCGCCATGCACGCGCGTGGGTATCGAGGTGCCGGGCGGCAGATAGAGCATGTCGCCGTGTCCGAGCAGGGATTCCGCACCGCTTTGATCGAGAATGGTGCGCGAGTCCACCTTGGCCGATACCTGGAATGCGATACGGGTGGGGATATTGGCCTTGATCAAGCCGGTGATCACGTCGACCGACGGGCGCTGCGTGGCCAGAATCAGGTGGATGCCCGAAGCGCGCGCCTTTTGCGCCAGGCGTGCGATCAGCTCCTCGACTTTCTTGCCGACGATCATCATGAGGTCCGCGAGTTCGTCGATGATGACCACGATGAAAGGCAGCGAGGTCAACTCCGGCACGTCCTCTTCGACGACTCCCGGCACGCCCTGGGCGATTTTCTGCATGCGAATCGGATCTTTGATCGGCTTGCCGGCATCGGCCGCATCTTTGACCTTGCGGTTGAAGCCGCCGATGTTGCGCACGCCAAGCGCCGACATGAGTTGGTAGCGGCGTTCCATCTCTGCCACGCACCAGCGCAAGGCGTTCGCCGCCTGTTTCATGTCGGTCACGACCGGTGACAGCAGGTGCGCGATGCCCTCGTACACCGAAAGCTCCAGCATTTTCGGATCGATCATGATCATCCGGACGTGTTCCGGCGTCGCCTTGTAAACCAGGCTCAACACCATGGCGTTGATCGCCACCGACTTGCCGGACCCGGTGGTGCCGGCGATCAGCAGGTGCGGCATGCGAGCCAGATCCGCAACGATGGGCACACCGCCTATGTCCTTGCCCAAAGCCAAAGCCAGCGGCGAACCGACCTCGTCATAGGGCTTGGATTTGATGATTTCCCCCAGGGTCACGATTTCGCGCTTCTCGTTGGGGATCTCCAGACCGACCACCGACTTGCCGGGGATGACTTCCACCACGCGCACGCTGATCGCCGACAGCGCACGCGCCAGATCCTTGGCGAGGTTGCTGATCTGGCTGACTTTCACACCGGGCGCGGGACGCAGCTCGAAGCGCGTGATCACAGGCCCGGGTTGCACCGCCACCACCTCGACTTCGATGCCGAAATCGCGCAGCTTGATTTCCACCAGCCGCGACATCGCCTCCAAGGCTTCGTCGGAATAGGACTGCTCGCGTGTCCCCGGCTCGTCGAGCAGCGAAAGCGCCGGCAATTCGCTCGACTTCGGCGCATCAAACAGCGGCACCTGCCGCTCGCGTTCGACTCGATCGCTCTTCTGCGGCAACGGAGCGGGCGCCTCGATCCTCGGCGGCGGCCGACCCGCAACCTTCTTCTGCTCCTCGCGTACCACCTCCTGGCGCGCCTGCTTGCGCAACTGTCCGGATGCGAGTTCGCGCCGTTGTTCCAGGCGGCCTCGAACCCATGCGATCGCGCGCAGCACCCCTGCACCGAGCTTGTCCATCACTTCAAACCATGACAGGCCGAGAAACAACGCCACACCGGCCAGCCACAAGCCGAACATCAGCAGCGTCGCTCCGAGAAAGCTCAAGCCATGGGCGCTGCCTCTGCCCGCCATATCGCCCAGCACGCCGCCGGCGCTGTTCGGCAGCCCCTCGCCGCTCCAGTGCAAGCTCGCCAGAGCACAGCTCGTCACCAGCGTGAGCGCGAAGCCGACGGCGCGCAGCAAGGTATTCAGCCGCGAGCGGGAATCCGGTAAAGATTGATCCTTGTGTACCAACCACCCCGCGTACGCCAGCATGACCGGAAACAAATAAGCCGGACGCCCAAACAGAAACAAAAAGAAGCCGGCCAGCCAGGCGCCCACCGGACCGATCCAATTGCCTACCGGCCCCGGCTCACCGGTATCGGAGAAGCCGGGGTCGTGCGGATGATATGAAAGCAGCGCGAGCAACAGCAACAACCCAAGTGCGCCCAGCACCCAGAGCGTGCCTTCGCGCAACGAGCGCGACACCGCCGCAGACAGTTTCGCTCTCTGCTTGGGCTTTTTGCCCGATGAGGCTTCGGCTATATCTAGACCTTTAATGATGATTACTTCTTAACTGGTTGAATAATATGTAATAGTAACCCGGTAGACATGATGCAACAACCTCAGATCGTGAGGTTGTCGGGCCGACTTGTGGGAACTGGCTGGAGCCCACAGATTTACTTACCATGGCTCAGCTAACCTTAAGCGCTGCCGCCGACCGATCGACGGCGATTTTTCAAAGACGAGAGGCAAATTATACATGAGCGTAGTCAGGCACAGTCGTCTCCTCATCCTGGGGTCCGGACCTGCAGGCTACACCGCGGCCGTCTATGCGGCGCGCGCGAATCGAAGCCCCCTGCTTATCACCGGCCTGGAGCAAGGCGGACAGCTCATGACCACCACCGATGTGGACAACTGGCCGGGAGACGTCGAGCACTTGCAGGGACCTGCGCTGATGGAGCGCATGCGCAGGCACGCGGAACGATTCAACACCGACATCGTGCCCGACCACATCAACAAGGTTGACCTGCGCCAGCGGCCGTTTCGGCTGACGGGCGACAACGGCGAATACACCTGTGATGCGCTGATCATTGCCACTGGGGCGTCCGCGCAGTACCTGGGGCTGCCTTCCGAAGAAACCTTCCGAGGCAAAGGTGTTTCCGCTTGCGCGACTTGCGACGGCTTTTTCTATCGCGGGAAAGCTGTCGCGGTGGTCGGCGGCGGCAATACGGCGGTGGAAGAGGCGCTTTACTTGGGCAACATTGCATCACACGTCACCCTGGTGCACCGGCGCGACAAGCTGCGTGCCGAAAAAATCCTTCAGGACCGGCTGTTTGCGTTGGCCTCCGCCGGCAAGGCCAGCATCGTCTGGAACCACACCATCGATGAGATTCTGGGTGACGATGCGGGCGTGACCGGCGCGCGCCTGAAACCGGTCTTTGCCGGGGCGGCCCGCTCCATCAATGTTGATGGCGTATTCATCGCAGTGGGCCATGTGCCGAACACCCAGTTGTTCGAGCAGCAGGTGGAAATGCGCGGCGGCTATATCCTGGTCAAGGGCGGCAGCGAGGGTGGCGCGACCGGCACCAGTGTGCCCGGCGTATTCGCGGCCGGCGACGTTGCCGATCATGTGTATCGGCAGGCCGTGACCTCGGCGGGCACCGGCTGCATGGCAGCGCTCGATGCCGACAAATACCTGGAAAAAATCGAAGCCGAGACCCACCTTACACCCGTTGCTGTCCACGCGTGACGCTTCGTCCGGCGCGATTTCTCGACAGCATCGCGCAAATTGACGCGGCACGTTGGAATGCGCTGGCGGGTCACGGGCAGCCATTCCTGCGGCATGAGTTTCTGCTCGCCCTCGAGGAATCCGGTTGCGCGGCGCCGCGCACCGGCTGGCTTCCGCAACACCTCATCATCGAGGATGCAGCGGGCGCGCCGGCGGCAGCCATGCCGCTGTATCGCAAGTCGCACTCGCGCGGCGAATTCGTCTTCGACTTCTCCTGGGCCAGCGCCTACGCGCAACAGGGATTGAAGTACTACCCCAAATTGCTCAGCGCGATACCGTTCACGCCGGTCTCCGGTGCGCGCGTGCTGCTGAATTCCACGGTCGACGCGCGGGCGGCGACCCAGGCGGCCATTCGCGCAGCGATCGAATATGCGCGAAACGAGCGCCTCTCTTCCTGGCATGTGCTGTTCCCGAGCGGGGAAACCGCTGTCGATCTTGATCGGGCCGGCCTGATTCTGCGGCGCGACTGCCAGTTTCATTGGTACAACCACGGCTATGACTGCTTCGATGCGTTTTTGGCAAGCTTCACCGCAGAGAAGCGCAAGAAGGCCAAACGCGAGCGCCGCCGCGTCGCCGAGGCGGGCATCGAGTTCGATACGCTGCATGGCGGCGACATGAACGCGGCGTTATGGCGGACCGTTTTCGCCTTTTACACCGACACCTTTCACCGTCACGGCCACGAACCCTACCTGAACCTCGATTTTTTCCAGCGTATCGGCGCTGCCTTGCCGCGCGAATTGATGCTCAAAGTGGCGCGAATCGGCGCCGAGCCGATTGCGGTGGCGATATTTTTCGTGGGGGAGGATGCGCTCTATGGTCGCTATTGGGGCGCGGGCGGGAACTTTCACAGCCTGCATTTCGAGGCCTGCTACTACCAAGGCATCGAGTATTGCATCGCGAATGGATTGCAACGCTTCGAACCGGGAACTCAAGGAGAGCACAAGGTTCCGCGGGGGTTCGTGCCCACCTTGACGCACTCGGCGCACTACATCGCGGATTCGCGATTCGCTGCCGCCATTCGCGAGTACGCCCAACGCGAGGCGCGGGGCGTGGACACTTATGCCGCGGCGGTGCAGAGCCACGTGCCCTTCCACCGCGTGCCGGACGAGGAGTTGCGGCTCTGAGCAGGCTGGTCTGGCTCGGGGAGCAGGCGGACCCGAATTGGTTTCCGCCCCTGGACGAGGCGCTGCGCGAACCGCCCGGACTGCTGGCCGCGGGCGGCGATCTGCGCCCCACCCGGCTTCTGGCAGCCTATGAGCATGGGGTATTCCCGTGGTATTCGGCCCAGCAGCCCATTCTGTGGTGGTCGCCCGACCCGCGCATGGTGCTGTTTCCCGGGGAATTCAAATGCTCGCGCAGCTTGAGTAAAACGCTGCGCCACGGAGGATTCATCACGCGGACCGATCAGGCCTTCAGCGCCACCATTCGCGGATGCGCCGCACCGCGACGCTCCGGACCCGATACCTGGCTGAACTGCGAAATGATCGATTCCTACGATCAGCTTCATGTCCTCGGCTTCGGACACTCGGTCGAAACCTACCGCGATGACCGGCTCGTGGGCGGCCTGTATGGAATCCAGCTGGGCCGGGTATTTTTCGGGGAGTCGATGTTCAGCCTGGAGCGCGATGCGTCGAAAGTGGCATTGGCCCGCCTGGTCGAGGAGTGTCGCGCGCGCGACATCCAAGTCATCGACTGCCAGGTTGCCAGCCCGCACCTGGCAGGCTTGGGCGCCCGAGAGGTGTCGCGCGAGCAGTTTGTCGCTCTGTTGAGCCAATTCGCGCGGCGCGAACCCACGGGCAAGTGGCTGCACGCAGCCGGGTAAATTGCATTAACTAGAGTGTTTATGCACAATGCGCCCGGTTTCACGCTACCTTAAGGACGCATGTCAAAAGAAGAGGCCATTCAATTCGAGGGCGAAGTCGTCGAGACTCTGCCCAATACGACTTTTCGCGTCAAACTCAAGACCGGCCATGTAGTTACCGCGCATATCTCAGGCAAGATGCGCAAAAACTACATTCGGATTCTCACCGGCGACCAAGTCACGGTGGAAATGACTCCCTACGATCTGACCAAGGGCCGGATCGTCTACCGAGGCCGCTGATCCCGTTCCGGGCTCTCCACGCAGCGCCTAACTCGGTGGCGCGAAGCGCCTAACTGGTCCGCTCGTGCGACAGCAGCGCGGGCTGATCCGCGCTGCGGGTGTCGAGCTTGAGCTTCTCCCCGTCCTCGCTCAGGGAGACTTCGACGTGCCCGCCGTTCACCAGCTTGCCGAACAGCAACTCTTCCGCCAACGGACGCTTGATGAATTCCTGAATGATGCGCGCCATCGGGCGCGCGCCCATCTTCGGATCGTAACCGCGCTTGGCGATCCAGCGCCGGGCCGGCTCATCGACTGATATCGAGACGCCTTTCTGCTCGAGCTGTGCTTCCGCCTCGACCAGCAGCTTGTCGACGACCCGCTCGATCGTGCCCTGATCCAGGCTGCCGAACTGGATGACGGCATCGAGCCGATTGCGAAACTCGGGCGAGAACAGCCGCCGGATCGCCTCCATGCCATCGGCACCCGAATCGGACTGGGTAAATCCGATGCTTGGCCGGCTCATCTCAAAGGCTCCCGCGTTGGTCGTCATGATGATGATCACATGGCGAAAATCAGCCTTGCGGCCATTGTTGTCGGTCAACGTGCCGTGGTCCATGACCTGTAGCAGCAGATTGAACACATCGGGATGCGCCTTCTCGATCTCATCCAGCAGCAGCACGCAATGCGGGTGCTTGGCTATCGCCTCGGTCAGCAGGCCGCCTTGATCGAATCCCACATAGCCCGGTGGTGCGCCGATCAGGCGCGAGACCGTGTGGCGCTCCATGTATTCCGACATGTCGAAGCGCACGAATTCCACCCCCATGGCGATGGCCAGCTGGCGGGTCACCTCGGTTTTGCCCACGCCGGTGGGGCCGGAGAACAGGAATGATCCGACCGGCTTGCGCTGGTCTCCAAGGCCCGATCTCGACATCTTGATCGCGGCCGCCAAAGCCTCGATTGCCCGGTCCTGGCCAAAGATGGTCAGCTTCAAATTGCGTTCCAGGCTGCGCAGCACGTCGCGATCCGACATCGAGACGTTCTTCGGCGGAATGCGCGCAATGCGTGCCACCACGTTCTCGATCTGCGTCACCGTTACCGATTGCGCGCGCTTCTCCACCGGCTGCAGGCGCAGGTTGGCGCCCGCCTCGTCCACAACGTCGATGGCCTTGTCCGGCATGTGCCGGTCATTGATGTGCCGCGCGGCAAGCTCCGCGGCCGCACACAGCGCGTCGTCCTCGTACTTGATGCCGTGATGTTCCTCGTAACGGGTTTTCAGGCCGCGCAGGATGTCCACCGTGTCCTGCACCGAGGGCTCGGTGATGTCGATCTTCTGGAAGCGTCGCGCCAGCGCATGATCCTTCTCGAAAATCCCTCGGTATTCGTTATAGGTGGTCGAGCCGATGCAGCGCAGTTCGCCGTTGTTGAGCGCCGGCTTGATCAGGTTCGATGCGTCCATCACGCCGCCCGAGGCGGCGCCCGCGCCGATGACGGTATGGATCTCGTCGATGAATAAAATTGCGCCGGGTTGCTTCTTGACCTCGGCGAGCACTGCTTTCAGGCGCTTTTCGAAGTCGCCGCGGTACTTGGTGCCGGCGACCAGCGAGCCCATGTCGAGAGAATAGATGGTGGCATCGAGCAGCACGTCGGGAACCTGGTTCTCGACGATCATGCGCGCCAGGCCTTCCGCAATCGCCGTCTTGCCGACACCGGCCTCGCCCACGTAGAGCGGGTTGTTCTTGCGCCGCCGGCAAAGAATCTCGATCGTGCGTTCGACCTCGAGCCTGCGCCCGATCAGAGGATCGATCTTGCCCTTGCGCGCCGACTCGTTCAGGTTGGTGGCGTATTTTTCCAGTGCATTGCCGCCACTGTCGCCTTCACGCTCGGTGTCCGTCGAGGCGGCACCGTCATCGCGTTCGCTGCGCTCCTCGCCGCCGGCCTTCGACAGCCCGTGCGCGATGAAATTGACCACATCGAGACGCGACACATCCTGCATGCTGAGCAGGTAGGCGGCGTGCGATTGCTTCTCGCTGAAAATCGCCACCAGCACGTTGGCGACGGTGACCTCCTTCTTGCCGCTCGACTGCACGTGGAATACAGCGCGCTGCAGCACCCGCTGGAACCCCAGGGTGGGCTGCACGTCCCGGTCCTCCCCGGCAGGGAGGCGCGGCGTGGTTTGATCGATGAACTGTTTGAGTTCGGTCTTTAGCTTGGGGGTATCCGCGCCGCAAGACTTCAGGATCTCTCTGACCTTGGGCGTATCCACGATCGCGAGCAACAGATGCTCGACGGTCATGAATTCGTGCCGCGCCTCGCGTGCGCCGGCAAATGCATCGTTCAAACAAAATTCAAGTTCTTGACTTAACACTTTTACGCCTCTTCTAGCGTTGCCATCAGCGGGTGCTGATGTTGTCGCGCGTACGCGATCACTTGAGCCACCTTGGTCTCCGCGATTTCATAAGTGAATACCCCGCAGACGCCCTTGCCTTTGGTATGCACCTCCAGCATAACCCGAGTCGCTTTGGTGCGGTCCATCGCGAAGAACCGCTGCAGGATGTCGACAACGAACTCCATGGGAGTGTAGTCGTCATTGATTAGGACTACTTGATAGAGGGGCGGTCTTTTGAGCTTCGGAGCCGCTTCCTCGACGATGAGGCTCGTTCCGTCCCGCCCGCGTTCAATGTCGCTCATGAGTTATCAGTTTATAGGGCGCGATTCGACGGTTTACAAGACATGGTGTCCCAAACCCCGCCGGACGCCCGAATGCCGCCAACTGTCGCCAATCGCTGTCACTTGACTTTAGCAAGTAAAAACAAATGCTTGAGCGTCCAAGCGCAGAGCCCGTATGATTGCCCAACCTTTGAGGATCAGGCACGGCACCGCTTAAATTTAATGCTCGATACACGCACAAACGAATGGATGGCCCGGCTTCAAGCCAATGGGCCCAAAGTCGTTTCGCTGATATTTGCGCTGCTGATCGTGGCGCAGCTCGGGCAGATCGGTTATTCGCTCATGACCAAGCCGCTGAATACCCCCCAACCGGTCGCGGCGGCTGCGGCGCCACCGGCGCACAAGCCGGGAGTGGACATTCAGTCGGTGGTATCCGCCCACCTGTTCGGCGTGGCGGCAGTGGCGCAGTCCGCACAGGATCCCGACAACGCACCGCAGAGCTCGGCCAATCTGCTGCTGGCAGGAACCATTGCCACCCAGAACCCCAAGCGCGGGGTGGCGATCATCAGCGAGAGCGGCGGCCCTTCCAAGGTCTATGCGGTGGGCGATCGCATCGGCGGCGCGTCCTTGCACTCGGTGTACCTGGATCACGTTCTCCTGGATCGCGCCGGCGTGCTCGAGACCTTGCTGCTGCCGCGCCAATTGCCGCCTTCGAGCCGCCGCGTCGTGGCTGCCAGACGTCAGGGCAGCGACCCGCGTACCGTCGCGGCGGTCGACAACATCCGTCGAATGGTGCAGCAGGATCCCGGCATTCTTGACCAGGTGATGCGCACGGTGGCCTCATATGACAATGCAGCCGGAAAACTGCGAGGCTTTCGCGCTTATCCGGGGCGAAATCGAGCCATATTCGCCAAATTGGGACTGAAGGCCGGGGATTTGGTCACAGCAATCAATGGCACGCCGCTGGATGATCCTCAACATAGCCAAGATGTCTTCAACACCATACAAACTTCCGACCATGTCACCGTCACCATCGAGCGCGGCGGCCAGCGCCAGGACATCACGTTGAACATTGCACAAGTAGCGGCACAGGCCACCAGGGAGTTGGAAGGCGAGGCGAACCCGGGCGCTGCGCAACCACCCACCACCCCCAATGAAAATTCAAACGAATAGCGCCGATGGCGGTCGAAGCCGTTCAACATGCGAGTACCCATGAAGCTCAAGTCCACTGACTATCTTTGCAAGCGCAGGATCGCGGCAGTATTGATGCTGTCGGGAGCGTTGGTATCGACGGCACTGCCCGCGGTCCCGCCGTCGCAGGAAGGCGCCACGATCACGCCGAACTACAAGGACGCGGATATCAGTCAGATCATCCAGGCGGTCGGCGAGGTGACCGGCAAGAACTTCATCATCGACCCTCGGGTCAATGCCAAGGTGACCATGCTCTCGGCCACGCCGATGTCGCCGGCGGCCTTTTACGAGGCATTCCTGGCGGTCCTGCAGGTCTATGGCTATGTTGCGGTCCCTGCGGGAAAGGTCATCAAGATCGTGCCCAATACCGAACTGCGGCAGTTGCCCGCCAATGACCTGCCGAACAATGTCAGCTCGACCTCGGACGAGATCGTGACGCAGATCGTACAGGTGAAGAACGTCAGCGCGGCGGCGCTCGTTCCGATGCTGCGGCCCCTGGTTCCGACCTACGGGCAGCTCGCCGCCTATGCCCCCGGCAACATGCTGATCATTTCCGACCGCGCCAGCAATGTGAATCGCATCGTGCGCATCGTCGAGCGCATGGACGAGAGCGGCGATGAACCCATCGAAGTCATCCCGTTGCACAACGCCGGCGCCGCCGATGTGGTGCGGATCGTCAATTCGCTCAACCAGGGCCAGGCCGCCGAGGGCGGCGCGACCGCCAAAGTCGTGGCCGACGAGCGCACCAACAGCATCCTGTTGACGGGCGAGCGCTCTGCGCGCATGCGCATGAAAGCTTTGATCTTGAACATGGATACGCCGATGGGAGCCGGCGGCGATGTGCAGGTGCGTTACCTGCGCTATGCCGATGCGGAAAAGATCGCCGATAAGCTCAAGGGACAGGCCACCGCCTCGGCAAAGGCGCAGGGCGGCCCGCCGACCGGCGCTGCGGGCGCCGCCGGTGGCGGCACGTCCAACGTCGATGCCAGCGTGACCATCTGGGCCGATGTCGCCACCAATGCACTGATCATCACGGCGCCTCCGAAAATCATGAAATCCCTGATGGGCGTCGTCGACAAGCTGGATATCCGCCGGGCGCAGGTCCAGGTCGAGGCCATCATCGTGGAGGTCGACGTCAACAAGAGCTCCAACCTCGGCGTCCAATGGCTGTTGTTTGGTCAGGGCAACAGCACCGTTCCGGCCGGCATCATCAATCTGCCCGGCACCGGCACCAGCATCGTTGATCTCGCCGCGGCGGCCTTGGGCTTCACTCAGGGCACGACCACGACGACCACCGTTCCGGGGGTCGTCGGCACGCCGACCATCAGCAGCTCCACCGTCGGCACCGGCGCAACCGTGGCAATCGGGCGCGTGGTCAACAGCGGCGTGAGTTTTGCCGCGCTGATTCAGGCGTTGCGCAGCGACGGCAGCAGCAACATCATTTCGACGCCCTCGTTGATCACCATGAACAACGAGGAGGCCGAAGTGAAGGTGACGCAGGAGATTCCGTTGATCACCGGATCGTTCTCGAGCACCACGGCCAGTGTCTCGGGTACCACCAGCCCCTTCCAAACCATTCAGCGCGAGGAAGTCGGCACCATCTTGAAGGTCACACCGCATATCAATGAGGGGAATTCGGTCCAGCTCAAGATCGAACAGGAAGATTCCTCGCCGGGAGCCAAACTGACCGACTCGGCGGATATTTCCACCAACAAACGCTCGATCAAAACCACCGTGCTGATCGAGGACGGCGGCATCATCGTCCTCGGCGGGCTCATGTCGGATACCGTGACCGAAAGCGAGGACCGGGTACCGGGCTTAGGCGCCATCCCGCTGATCGGCAACCTGTTCAAGTCGCGCAGCGGTTCGCGCCAGAAAAAGAATCTGGTGGTGTTCATCCGCCCGCGCATCATGCGCGATGCGGACGCGACCGAGAGCACGAGCGAGTCCAAATACAACGACATCCGCCGCATGCAGCAGGGCATCAACGGCGGGCATATCACCCTGTTGCCCGGACAGAAGCAGCCGGTCGTGCCTGCGATCCCACCGAGCATCGCGCTGCCGGCGGCGCCTGCGGAAACCAATGAGCAGGGTGCAACATCGAACCCGGCCACGCCGGTTACGGTGCCCTTGCCCACACCGCCACCGCCCACTTCGCCGCCCCCATGAACGCGGAGCTTCAAGACCCGGATCAGCCGCGCAAACTTTCGTTTCCGTTCGCGAAACGCCACGGCATTTTGGTGCGTGGAATCGTCGAGGGCGTGGCCGACACGGTCTGCAGACCCGGGGTGACGCCGCAAAGTCTGGCGGAGGTGCGGCGTTTCGTCGGCGTGCCGTTGAAATTGCAGCGTGTTTCGGTGGACACATTCGATTCGATGCTGCGCGTCGCCTATGAAGCCGGTTCCGGGGCGGCAATGCAAATGCTCGAGGGTCTCGACGACAACACCGACCTTGCGCACCTGGCCGAGGACATTCCGGAGTCCTCCGACCTGCTCGAAAGCGACGATGAGGCGCCGATCATCCGCCTGATCAATGCGCTTCTGACGCAGGCGGTCAAGGAAAACGCCTCGGACATCCACATCGAGCCCTACGAAAACCGGCTGGTGATCCGTTTTCGAGTCGATGGCGTGTTGCGCGAAGTGCTGCAAACCAAGCGCGCCGTGGCCCCGCTGGTGGTGTCGCGCATCAAGGTCATGTCCAAGCTCGACATTGCCGAGCGCCGTTTGCCGCAGGACGGCAGAATTTCGCTGCGTATTGCCGGGCGCGCCGTGGACGTGCGTGTATCCACCCTGCCCTCCGGGCATGGCGAGCGCGTGGTGCTGCGCCTGCTCGACAAGCAGGCCGGCAGAATCGAGTTGACCTCGCTGGGCATGGATCCGCGCACCCAGGACAACATGGATGAGATCATCCACAAACCGCACGGCATCATCCTGGTGACCGGGCCCACCGGTTCCGGCAAAACCACGACGCTGTACGCCAGCCTCGAGCGCATCAACGACAATACGCGCAACATCATGACGGTCGAGGATCCCATCGAATACTACATCGATGGCATCGGGCAAACCCAGGTCAACACCAAGGTGGAAATGACCTTTGCCAGAGGATTGCGTGCCATATTGCGGCAGGATCCGGATGTGGTCATGGTCGGCGAAATCCGCGACCTGGAAACGGCGCAGATCGCGGTGCAAGCCAGCTTGACCGGACACCTGGTGCTCTCCACGCTGCACACCAATACAGCCGTCGGCGCGGTCACGCGCCTGCGCGATATGGGCATCGAACCGTTCCTGCTGTCCTCCAGTTTGATCGGTGTGATGGCGCAGCGTCTGGTTCGGGTGCTGAATCCGGAGACCCGCGAGAAATTCGCGGCCGGCGAGTATGAGCGCCGTCTGCTGAACCTGGACCTGAAAGGAAGCCCCGTGGAGCTGTATCGGCCGAGCAGCGACCCGGGCACGGGCTACCGCGGACGCACGGGGATCTATGAACTCATCGCCGTGGACGACCATATGCGCACGATGATTCACGACGGGGCGTCGGAGCAGGATCTCGAGCGCTATGCGCGCACCGCCAGCCCCGGCATCCGCGACGACGGGCGCCGCAAGGTCATGGCCGGCGAAACGACCTTGGAGGAAGTGCTTCGCGTCACCCGCGAGGACTGATCGATGGCCAAAGGCTGCTACAAAGGCTGCTAATGGGCGCGTTCGAATACACCGCATTGGACGCCCAGGGCCGCGAACGCAAAGGGTTGATCGAAGGCGATACGGCTAAACATGTCAGGCAGCTGTTGCGCGACAAGCAATTGCTGCCCATGGACATCCAGGAGACCGCCCAGCAGGAGCTGAAGCAAAGCCGGCGGCGGCGCTTCCTGCGGCGCGGCCTGTCCAGCCTCGATTTGGCGATGCTCACCCGCCAGATGGCGACCCTGTTGCGCTCCGGGCTGCCGCTCGAGGAGACACTGCAGGCCGTGGCCGAGCAGACCGAGAAGCCGCGCGTGCAGCGCATCGTGCTCGGGGTGCGCAGCAAGGTCGTCGAGGGCCACCCTCTCGCCGACGGATTACGGGATTTCCCGCAGGCATTTCCGGAGATCTACCGAGCCACGGTTTCCGCGGGCGAACAGTCCGGAAAGCTCGATTCAGTTCTGGAACGGCTGTCGGACTACACCGAATCCCGCCAAGTCATGGGCCAGCAGGTGAGCAATGCCCTGGTATACCCCATCGTTCTGCTGGTGCTGTCGTTCGCAATCGTGTCCTTCCTGCTAGCCTACGTCGTCCCCCAGGTCGTCGCGGTGTTTCAGTCGAGCAATCAGGAACTGCCCGTGGCCACCAAAATTCTCATCGGCATGAGCGATTTGATCCGCCATTATTGGGTCTACGCACTGATCGTCATCGGCGCGATGGTTTGGGGGTTTTTGCGCTGGCTCAAAGGGCCGGAAGCACGCCTCAAATTCGATCGGTTCCTGCTGCGGGTGCCGGTGCTCGGCAAATTGATCCGCGGACTCAATACCGGCAGATTTTCGCGCACCTTCAGCATTTTGACGGCCAGCGCGGTACCGGTGCTCGAGGCGCTGCGCATCTCGGCGGAGGTGGTCACCAACCTGCCCATGAAAAGAGCGGTGGAAGAGGCCGCCTTGCGGGTGCGCGAGGGCGCCCCGATCGGCAAATCGCTTGCGGCGCGCAAATTGTTCCCGCCCATGATGATTCACCTGATCAGCAGCGGCGAAAGCAGCGGCGAGCTCGAAAAGATGCTCGAGCGCGCGGCCACCAACCAGGAGCGCGAAATGGACGGCCTGCTGTCCAATATGACGAATCTTCTGGGCCCCCTCATGGTGGTGTTCATGGGCGCCATCGTGATGTTCATCGTAATCGCGCTGTTGCTGCCCATATTCCAACTCAACGACCTGGTCAAATAGCCAACTGTGCGCCGGGGTATTGCACGGCAACCGCTTTTCCGTTTATAACGCGCGCGTGCCAAGTGAGAAACCCGAATCCGAAGAGTTCGAGGAAGAGGACGCCGAAGATGTGGCGCCCGGCGGCGAGGATGTCGATGTGGATCACATCATGCGCGATGTCGATTCGCAACGGCGCCGCGCGCCCAAGGGGGCCGAGCCCGCTTGGCGGCGCCTGGAACGTGTCATGGAAGAGCGCCGGACGGCCGAATTGATGAGCGATTTCGACGACTATGAAATCGCCGGCGCGGCCGAGCACGGGGAAGCCGGCGATTCCGGCGCTGCACCGGAGCCGGGCAAGGGCCCGCGCAAGAAGAAGAAAACGCGCAACTAGCGGCGTTCAGCCTCCTCCGCCAATGCGGCGGGAAATGTGCCACACTGTTTTTGGTGTCGCCAACAGAACAATATTCGCAGCGCCTGGCGGAGCGCAAAGCGCGGCTCGCGCGGTTCGATGCACTCAATGCGCGCATCGAGCGCATGCGGCTCGGCGTCGCGGCCCTTTTCCTGATCCTGGCGTTCTTGAGCTTCGGCCCGGTGGACCTGGCGCTCGCGTGGCTGTGCCTGCCCATCCTCCTGTTCGGCGCCCTGCTGCTCTACCATCAGCGCATCCGCAACTTGAGGACCCGAGCGCAGCGAGCCGCTGACTTCTACCAGGCCGGCCTCGATCGCATCAACGATCAATGGAGCGGCAAGGGCTCGAGCGGCGCGCGCTTCGATCTGCAGCACCACATCTACGCGGATGACCTGGATCTGTTCGGCGCCGGCAGCCTGTTCGAGCTGCTCTGCGCGGCACGTACTCAACTGGGAGAGAATATCCTGGCGCAGTGGCTGCTGGCACCCGCGGACATTGCAACGATCCGCGCCCGCCAGATGAGCATCGGCGATCTGCGCAACCGCCTTGATCTGCGCGAGTCCATGGCGGTCGAGGGCGATGCGGCCAAGATCGAATTGCACCCGGATACGCTCAATGCCTGGGCGCAGGCGCCCAACCGGCTCGATGCGGCGTGGATCCGCTGGACTGCTCCGCTGCTGGCGGCGACGGCGGTCGCCGCCATCGTCGTTTGGGCCGCCCGCGGCATCGTGTTCCCGCTGCTCGCGGTGATCCTGGCCGAACTGGCCTTGAGCTACCGGCTCAAAAAACCCATACATGCCGCCATCACCGCGGTGGAAAACGCCTATGAGGACTTGAAAGGCCTGTCGGTACTGCTGCTAGGAATCGAAGCCGAGCGCTTCGCAGCATCGGCGCTGGGTGAACTGCAGTTGAAGCTGTCTTCGCATAGTTTGAGCGCCTCCGCCGCGATCGCCAAGCTCGCCACCATCGTCAATTTCGTCGAAGCGCGCCGCAATCCGATCCTCGCGCCCTTCATGCTGCTGCTCATGTATCCCTTGCAAACGGCACTGGCCGCCGAACGCTGGCGTGCGGCTCACGGCGCGGTGATTCATAGCTGGCTTGCCACCCTGGGCGAATTCGAGGCACTGTTATCGCTCGGCCGCCATGCCTATGAGCAGGCCAACGACCCGTTTCCGGAATTTCTCGATGGTGCGCCGACCTTCAGCGCGACCGGCCTCGGCCATCCCTTGATCCCGGCTGCGGTGCGCGTCTGCAATGATGTTGATATATCGGGTGCGACACGCGTCATGCTGGTGAGCGGCTCGAACATGTCCGGCAAGAGCACGCTGTTGCGCACCATCGGCATCAACACCGTGCTGGCCATGGCCGGGGCGCCGGTGCGTGCCGGATCGCTCAAGCTGACCGCGTTGCAGATCGGCGCCAGCATACGCATCAACGATTCTCTGCATGAGGGCAGCTCGCGCTTTTATGCGGAGATCACGCGGCTGCGACAGCTGTTCGAACCGAACTCACTGCCGCTGCTGTTTTTATTGGATGAGCTGCTGCAGGGAACCAATTCGGCCGATCGGCTGATGGGTGCACAGGGGTTGATACGGGCGTTGCTGCAGCGAGGCGCGATCGGCCTGATCAGCACGCACGATCTTGCGCTGACGGAAATACACGGGCTGGATCCGGGCGCGATCCAGAACGTGCATTTTCAGGATGAACTGATGGACGGCAGGCTTCAATTCGACTTCAGGCTGCAACCCGGCATCGTCACGCGCAGCAACGGCATCGCGCTGATGCGTTCGATCGGTCTCGAGGTCTGATCTCGAGGTCTGATCTCGAGGTCTGATCGGCGCCAGGTCAATGAAAATTGCGCGAGACCACGGCCAGATCGCCGAGCATCGAGGACAAATTCGTCAGGCGTGCGGCAATGACGTGCTGCACATCCCCCTCGCGTTGTAATTTTCCCTGCACCTCGAGCAAGCGCGACTCCAGCAAAGCCGCGCGTTGCTCGACCGCCACACGGTTCCAGACGATCAAATTCACATAGCCGGTTTCGTCCTCCATCGTCACGAAGGTCACGCCGCCCGCACTGCCCGGCCGTTGGCGGGTAATGACCAGACCCGCGGTCCTCACCAGCCTGCCGTTGGGCTGTTCCCATAGTTGCTGGGTCGGCATGATGCCCCGCCGCTGCAACTGATCGCGCAGCAGCGCCAATGGATGACGGCGCAACGTCAAGCCCACGCTGCCGTAGTCGGCAACGATGTCCTGACCCTCGCGCGGCGCACGCAGCAACGGAGTGCCTTCTTCGGCGGCGGTCGATGCCGGCAGCAATGGCAGCGCGCGCTCCACGCCGGCAACCTGCCAGACTGCGCGATGCCGGTGGCCGCTCAGTTTTGCCAGGGCATCCGCGGCGGCCAGGGCCTCAAGATCGCGCCGATCGAGCACGGCCCGCTCCGCCATGTCCGCAATACTGCCGAAGGGGCGCTCGGCCCGTGCGGCCAGAAGCCGTGCGCCGCCCTCTTGCGAAAGATGCTTCACCAGCCGCAGCCCCAAGCGCAACGCGGGGCGACCATCCTCGCGACGTTCCAGCGTGCAATCCCACTCACTGATCATCGCGTCCACGGCACGCACCTCCACGCCGTGAGCACGCGCATCGCGCACCAATTGCGCCGGCGCATAGAAACCCATCGGCTGGCTGTTGATGAGCGCCGCACAGAATGCCGCCGGCTCGTAGTGCTTCAACCAGGCGGAGGTATAGACCAGCAGGGCGAAGCTGGCACTATGGCTCTCAGGAAATCCGTATTCGCCGAACCCCAGTATCTGCTTGAAGATCTGCTGCGCAAAACTGTCCTCATAGCCGCGCTCGCGCATGCCGTCGATCAATTGCTTCTGAAACGGCTCCAATCCGCCCTTGCGCTTCCATGCGGCCATCGCGCGGCGCAGCCGGTCGGCCTCGCCGGGCGAAAAACCCGCAGCGACGATCGCCAGCTGCATGACCTGCTCTTGAAAAATCGGCACGCCCAGCGTGCGCTTGAGCACCGCCTCCACTTCTTTGCTCGGATAGCTCACCGGCTCCTCGCCGCTGCGGCGGCGCAGGTACGGATGCACCATCTCGCCCTGGATGGGGCCGGGCCGCACGATGGCCACTTCGATCACCAGATCGTAGAAATTGCGCGGCCGCAGGCGCGGCAGCATGGACATCTGCGCGCGCGATTCGATCTGAAACACGCCGGTGGTGTCGGCGCGGCAAATCATGTCGTATACCGCGCCATCCCCATCCGGCACGCTGGCCAGCCCGAGCCGGCCCGTGAGCGCGCGCGAACCGCCGAAATCATTGACCAGATCGAACGTGCGGCGGATGGCGGTCAGCATGCCCAACGCCAGAACGTCCACCTTCAAGAGTCCCAGCGCATCGAGATCGTCCTTGTCCCATTCGATCACGGTGCGCTCCGGCATCGATGCATTCTCGATGGGCACCAGTTCGTCCAAACGGCCGCGGGCGATGACGAAGCCGCCCACGTGCTGGGAGAGGTGGCGGGGGAATCCTAGAATGTCCGCGGTGAGCGCCATGAGCCGCGCGATCGCCGGATCCTCAGGATCGAATCCCGAGGCGCGAATGCGTTCCGGGTCGATGCGCTGCCCATCCCACCATTGCATGCCGCGCGCGAGCTTGTCGACCTGCTCGAGGCTGAACCCCAAAGCCTTGCCCACATCGCGCAGTGCGCTGCGCGGACGATAGCAAATCACGGTCGCGGCGAGCGCCGCGCGCTCGCGCCCATATTTGCGATAAATGTACTGAATGACTTCTTCACGCCGTTCGTGCTCGAAATCCACGTCGATGTCCGGCGGCTCGTTGCGCTCCTTGGAAATGAAGCGCTCGAACAGCATGGACATGCGCGAGGGATCCACCTCCGTGATGCGCAGGCAGTAGCAGACCGTGGAGTTGGCCGCGGAGCCCCGCCCCTGGCAGAGAATCTTTTGCGAACGCGCGTAGTCGACCACATCGTGCACGGTCAGAAAAAAGGGCTCGAATTTAAGCTCCGCGATCAGACGCAATTCATGCTCGATGTTCTGGCGCACGATTGGCGGCGCGCCGTCGGGCCATCGGTAAGCGCAGCCTTGCATCGTCAGCGCCCGCAGGTGGGTCGCGGGGGTCTCTCCCGGCGGCACGATTTCCTCCGGGTATTCATAGCGCAGTTCATCGAGCTTGAAGGTGCAGCGCTCTGCGATCTGCAGGGTCTGCGCCATCAATTGCGCAGGATACAGCTCACGCAGGCGCCGCAAGGAGCGCAGGCAGCGCTCGCCATTGGGATACAGGGCGTAACCGGTGCTTTGCAGCGGTTCGCCGAGGCGAATCGCCGTCAGCACATCCTGCAGCGCGCGGCGGCTGCGGCGATGCATGTGCGCATCGCCCGCGGCCACGCACGGCAGCGCCAGGGTTTTCCCCAGCGTTTCGAGCACATCCAAACGTCGCGCATCGTGGCCGCCGCTCAGCAGCTCCACGCCGATCCACAGGCGACCCGCAAACCGCTCGCGCAACCAGCGGCCGTCCTGCTCCTGCCCCGGCAGCCCTGCTTTTTCCGTGCGTGGCAGCCAGATGACCAGGCATCCGCCGAGCGCATCCTCGAGATCGGCGCGTTTGAGCGAATAGCAGCCTTTGCGGGTCGCACGGCGAGCTTTGCTGATCAGGCGGCTGACCGCACCGTAGCTGGCCCGATCCGTGGCCAGCAGCACGACTTTGAGGTCATCGAGACAGTTGAGCTCGGTGCCGATGATCAACGGTAAGCCGAGTTCTTTGGCGGCGACATGGGCGCGCACGACGCCCGCCAAGGAGCATTCATCGGTCAATGCCAGTGCGCGGTAATTCAGCGCCTTGGCCTGCGCGACCAGCTCTTCAGGATGGGATGCGCCGCGCAAAAAGGAGAAATTGCTCAGGGCATGCAGTTCGGCGTACACGAGGGGGAGCCTTTAAGCGAATACGCCGTGCACATACCAGCGCTTGGACTGGCGCTCTTGAAAAACCCACAGCCGGGCGCCGTGGGCATGACGTGCGACGTAGTAATCGCGCGCCACGCCTTTGCCGTCCCACCAGCCGCTCTCGATACGTTCAGGACCTTGCAGTAATTCCGGCTTCGGCAAAGGCAACGGCTCATCCAGCAGCCACACCGGGCGCGGCAGTTCCTGCTTGACGATTCCTGCCTCCTCCTTCACCCCTGCGCCCGAGCACAATTCATGCACCCGGCGCCATGCGGCTTCCGGCCGGTGTTCCGGAATCAAACAGAGCCCATACACCGCCTCCTCGCCCAGACGCGCGCGCAGGCGCTCCAGCAATTGCGGAGGGCTGTCACGGCAGGCTGCGCCGGTCAGGCCCGCAAAAATATCCACCGAGGTGGCCGGGAGCCCGCGTAAGGAACCGGAAATGAGTTCCATGCCTCGGACCGGCGCCTTGAGCGTGAGCCGTGCCAATTTTTGATGGAGCACATCGGTCAGGCGCCGCCGCTCGCCGGTGATGCTGGCCAGGCCCAATCGCACCCGGGTCGCTGCTCCCTCCCGATGCCTGAGCTTCAGCTGCAATGCCTGGATACCGGCCTGGCGCTGGCGCAAGAACCGTGCGCAGCGCTCGATCAAAGGCTCGAGCGCCTTTTCCAAGTAGGCGACATGCTCGATCTCCGTTTCGAAATCACAGCGTTCCCGGAAGCGCTCGCGCCGCACGAATGCTCTGCGGGGCGCCGGCCGTTTTCCCAACGCGATGTCCAGATCCTCAAGCAGCGCGGAGTGCAATCGGCGCGCGAGACCCGCGCGCGGCAGGCGCATCAGTTCACCCAGCCGCGTGATGCCCATGGCGCGCAAAGTCTTGAGCTTCTCGTCATCCCAGGCCGTGCAGGCAAGGGGCGTCATCGCCAGATGACCCGGCAGCAATTCGATCTCTTCTATCCGCGCCGGCTCGCCGGCGCGCGCCAGCCACAAGGCCGCCAAGGTCGAAGGCGCGATGGCGCTGCGAACCGGCAGGCCGAGCCGATGCCAGCGCTCATCGATGTCCGCATGCAGTTGTTCCAGGGAGCCGAATAATTTCACGCTGCCTTTGATCTCGAGCAATAACGCGTTGGGCGGCTCGATGCTGACGAAAGAAGTGAAGGATTGCGCATGCAGGCAGAGCTTGCCCAGCACGGCGGCGGATGGCTCCAGTTGGTGCATGTGCGGGAACACCGCGGCATACCACAAATGCTTTGCACGGAACTGCGGCAGCAGGGATGCGGGGGATGCGGGGGATGGCGCTGCGGACCGAACCCGGGCGACCGGAGGGGCAATGTTGGGGCGACGCTGCGGTGCCGCGGCAAACAAATCTGCCGTTCGCGATTTGGCAGCACGCGACCTCACGGGCCACCAAGATCCACCGGGCCCGGCCGGCCGCCTTGCACCTTGAGCAAGTCGAGGCAGATCTGCTCGCCTCCACTCATGGCCAGACGCAAACTGGCAGGCGAAGATTCGAAACGATGTCTCGAGGGACGAAACAGCACGCCGAGCGAATTGCCGGCCTCGGCCGCAAGCTTCAAACGCCGCAGCCAGCGATCGTCAGTCCCCTTCAACCAGAGTAAAACCGCAGCGCAGACACCGGAACTCAATGCCTGCTCAGCCGCCCACAGAGCCTCGGTGGCACCGGCCGGCCGCACCACCAGCAAACGCTTGAGTTCTATCCCCTGCTGGGCAAGGGCAGGCGCATAAGGTTCATGAGGAGGTGCAATCCATACGAGCCATGAGGCCTCGCTCTTGCCGTGAGTGCTGCGTTGACAGGCCACCAGCGCCGGCAAAAAAAGCTGCACTTCGCCCAAGCCGGTATCGTCCAGCAACACCTCGATGAGCGACGCCGTCGGCCACCCACCTCCCGGCAAGCGGGCATCCAGCGAGCTCTTACCGGTGGACCAGACCGGACGAGCGGGGGCAGCCGAGGCGTCTTTTAACTTCCAGACGCGTGCATCGGCCAAGACTTCCGCGAGTAACGATTCCTCACGCGGCATCCACGTCTTTACCGCGACGGAGCACACCGACGACCACCCCTTCGATAATCATGGGTTGTTCTTTGAGATTGACGCGAATAGGTTCGAAATCGGCATTTTCGGGCATCAACCAAACGATCGCGCCTTCCTGGCGATAACGCTTGACCGTCACCTCGTTTTCCAAACGTGCGACCACGATTTGACGGTTGCGCACTTCGGGCGTGCGATGTACGGCAACCAAATCACCATCGAGAATACCGGCATTTTTCATGCTCATCCCTTGCACCTTCAAGAGATAATGCGGTTGCGGTTGGAACAATTGCGGATCGATCTGATAACGCTTTTCGATATGCTCTTCGGCCAAGATCGGACGGCCGGCAGCCACTCTCCCGATGAGCGGCAAACCCAGTTGTTCACGCAGGATATCTTTGAGTTGAATTCCGCGAGAAGCGCCGGGAATAAGATCGATCACCCCTTTGCGTTGCAAGGCACGCAAATGCTCCTCGGCCGCGTTCGGCGACCTGAAACCGAGCGTGCGTGCTATTTCCGCACGTGTCGGCGGCATGCCGCTTTCGGAAATGGCATTTTGAATCAGCCTCAGGATTTGGGTTTGACGAGGAGTAAGGTCCGACATGACTCATCACCTGTATATGTAGACAGCTGCTGGTATTATATACAGTCTTAAGCCGCTGGCAAGTCATGGCGCCCCATCGCAGGCAATGGCTGTCATCTGCGCCGTTTTCCGCAACCACCCGCGAACGATTCGTTCAAATTTTAACCGGCAAAATCGATGCCAAGCGATGCGCCACCATCGCACTGCCGATTGGAAATCCGCCCGGCTGCCAGGCTGGGCAGCCGCGTGCAGGACATCAGAATTCGCTTGAAGCGTGGAAGCGCATTACGTGCGCGGAACTTCATATTGAAAAACACCGTTGGTTACTCGACCAATCCATTCCGCTGCACATGATTCCTCGCCATACCGGGAAGGCCAAAATTCAGGGCAATACCAGCGCCAAATTTCATGCGGACACCGCCGCCGGATGATCCGCAGAGCTTAAATATCGCAGCTAGATGGCGCATTCTTAATGTTGCCGGCATGTGTCAGAAATGAACTACGCTCAAAAGCGTCTTCCTATACCGACAAATCGATATTTTCAGTTGCAATCGACGCCCGAATTTGGCTTTATGTAGGACTGTGCTGCGACGCGGGCGGGCTCGAAGGCGTGACTGTACCTGCTGTGGCAACACATCGGAGTCTTCCGACACAAATGAATTAACCCTAGGGGAATATTTTTATGAATCTGACAACCACACTTAAGGTCTCTCTCGCCGCGGCTTGCGTCATCGCATTCGCGGGGTGCACTGACCTGAAGCCGATCCAGGCGCAGATCGATGACCTGAAGTCACAGGTCAGCAAGCTGCAGGGCGACACCCAGCGGGCTTCGAGCGAAGCGGCCGCGGCGCACGCTGCGGCGAACAGCGCTCAATCGGCCGCCTCGGGCGCGCAGAGCACGGCGAATCAAGCCCTGTCCACGGCGCAGGCGAATTCGACCGCCATCGAAGCGATCAACGAGAAGATCGATCGCATGTTCAAGAAGTCTGTTTCCAAGTAATCGAACGGTTAATTTGATTTTTTTGACTTTAACGCCGCGGCAGTCCCGCGGCGTTTTTCTTTCGGCCGGGTGTTACTACGCAAACGACCCCGAGGTCAGTGCATCAATGCGAGATGCTGCTCTGAATCCAGTCTGCGAAGTGTGATACCCGCACGTAGAATTCGAAGACTCCGTATAGCCCCTCTTTGTGGTCAGTCGGCCTACTGTCTTGCCCCGAACTGACACCAACCACATACAAGACGCCGTCTCGCGTGATGTATGCTGGTCCGCCGCTGTCCCCCTCACCGCTGATGCCTTCCAAGTCGGTCACGTTCGGATCTCCGGGCGCATCAAATCTAAACCGTAATTGGAATCCTTCTGCCGGATATTGGCCGCGTGCCGAAGTCATCGGAAATATATCGAATGTACTCTCCACGCGATTCGTGGCAGCTCGTAACCGCCGATCCTCAAACTGTTGTCCTGTAAGACCAGTGCCTGTGGCACCGCGTCCTACGAAGGTAACCACCATGCCTGCCTCGTCGCTGCCAGCGTAGATGTGCGCAGGAGCCACATCGGTTACCGGGACGAGAAGCTGTACTAGCGCGATATCGACAGGCATATCGGCATCTCGATGCCACTGGGGGTAAAGCACGATGCGCGAAATTTTGCGCACCTTATGGTTAACTTCGACTAGGTCCCCCGGCCCTAGTTCACTCGCAACATGGGCAGCGGTCAGTACCCACGAGGGGGCAATCAAGGTTCCTTCATCACCGAGTCCATCTTTGCCGTCAGCGCGACGCAAAGAGACGGTAGAAGGAAACTTCTGGCCAAGGTCCAAGAACGCCTGAACATCCTTGTCGTGCCGCACAATTATCGCCTGTGCGACGTGATGCATCATGACCATCATGAAACCGAGGGTTGCGACGATCCATGGCCATTGTTTCACCGCCACTGGACGCGAAGTAGATGCGGCGTAGTCACGTGTAGGGACGCTATCGGCGGCCATAAATATTGGGGTCGCAGAGCATATTCGTAGAATCTTTCTATGCCTGATGTAAACGAAGAGATGGCCTCTCGATAGTATCCGTCGAGGATAGCTTACGCGCCAATCTCAAATAGAATTTCAAATCGCTGCTCCTGCAGCACCGTTAGCGTCTCATGCCCATCACTGAAGGTAAGCGTCTAACAGACGTCATCGCGAAACTCACAGTCGCTGAATGCGAGGGCCTCCGAAAGTACCGGATGCGCAGTCATTGAACACAAGAGCCACGCCAAGCAGTAGTCGCGCTCTAAGGTGGTCTCTTGGATACGAAGTGCGAGTTTTTTACCGACGCGATCACAGGCTTCCGTATACAGCCGATTTGCAAGTTTGGAAATATTCCGCTGTTGGATCATTTAATTGCTGACAGCCCTGAGAATCTCCTCGGCGGAAACATTTAAACGCAGGCCCCATTTTGCATCGTGTTTTCCGGTTATCGGCAAGTCGTGATCTAACCTTACTGCGCCGGCAGCCAGCCCCGCCTTGAGCTTCGAGGTCAGCGCTTCGTCTACGAGGCCCAGGGTTTCCAGGACAAAACCCAATCGTCGAATGATCGAGGCCATTTTCATTCGATGCGCATAATCAACGAGCTTGTCGAGGTTGATGCGCGACTTGGCCATGAAAGTCGCTTTCGCGACTTCGACCAACCCGCCGCAGTAACCAGAATGAGCAAGCCCGTCGATGAGCGATCGCTCAAGATCGCTGACAAATACTTGATGCTTGTTGCCAAGAGCGTGAAGGCCAAACCCAAAGAACTGTACATTTCGGACTGAAACGAAATGAACCCCAGCTCCTCCTAGGTTCCTCGGCGCAAGACGGCGTAGTGAACTGACGTACACATCGAACGAAGGTTGCGTTACCAAACCGTGCAGATCTAGAGCTGAGGCATGCGAGAAAAAATAGGGTTTTCCTTCCATGCTGGCGGCAACGATCGCGTATCGATTGGTAAGATGGAAATCGACGCTTCCCATTTCGAACGGGACAAGATTGTAGAGGCCCCTTTTGATGGGCGTGATTAACCCACGCTTGGTCGCAACGTGCAGTATCCCGACCGCGTGCGCGCGAATATTAATCAATTATCGATGAATATAATATGAGAGCAAGCTATCTCGTACTGGCCTTTCTTCAATAGCGAATCAGCGCCGAACCCCAGGTAAATCCGCCGCCGAATGCCTCCAGCAGCAGCAGCTGGCCGCGCTTCACCCGCCCATCGCGGATGCCGGTGTCGAGGGCCAGCGGCACGGAGCCGGCCGATGTGTTGCCCTGTGTGTCGATGGTGACGATGACGCGTTCCATCGGCAGCTCGAGGCGCTTCGCGATCGCCTCGATGATGCGGATGTTGGCCTGGTGCGGTATCAACCAATCGAGTTCCGCCTTTGAAATATTGTTGGCGTTCAATGTCTCCGTGACCAGCTGTCCCAATGTGTTGACGGCAACCTTGTAGACCTCGTTGCCCTTCATCTGCACGCTGGCCTTGCCTTCGCGGATCAGATTGAAGCCCTTCGACACACCGTCCGGATAGCACAGCAGGTCTTTGTATTTGCCGTCGGAATGCAGCCGGGTGCTGATGATTCCCGGTTGATCCGACGGCTGCAGGATCACGGCGCCCGCGCCGTCGGCAAACAATACGCAGGTGCCGCGGTCGGTCCAATCGATGATGCGCGTGAGGGTCTCCGCACCGACCACCAGCGCGCATTTGGCTTCGCCCAGCCGCACGAATTTATCGGCCACGCTCAATGCGTACACAAATCCGGTGCAGGCTGCCTCCATGCTGAACGCCGGACAGCCATGAATCCCGAGCCGGTCCTGCAGCAGAGTTCCCACGTTGGGAAACACCAGATCCGGCGTGGTGGTGCCGACGCAGATCAGATCGACGTCCGCGCCGGTCACGCCGGCGGCGTCCATCGCGCGGCGCGCCGCATGTTCGGCCAGATCGGTGGTGGTCTCCCCCTCGGCCGCCACATGGCGTTGCGAGATGCCGGTGCGCGTACGGATCCATTCATCGCTGGTGTCGACGAGCTTCTCGAGATCGGCATTGGTCAGTATCTTTGCGGGCAGGTAGCTGCCGGTGCCGGCGATTCTCGAGTACATTGAAGTCCTTTCAGGCGTCGCGTGAAACGCCCAGTCGTTGCGCGATCCGGGCGGGCACGCCGTTGCGCGCCTCCAGGACCGCAACTTCGATGGCGCGTTGAAAGCCGAACAGGTCGGTGCCTCCGTGGCTCTTGATGACGATGCCGTTCAAGCCGACAAAGGGCGCGCCATTATAGCGGCGCGGATCTATGCGCGCGCGCAGCGCGTTCAAGGTCGGCCGCGCGGCAAGGTAGCCGAGCTTGCGCAGCGGCGAGCGGGCGAACTCCTCGCGCATCGCATTGGTTATCAGGCGTGATGCCCCTTCCATGACCTTCAAGGCGATGTTGCCGGTGAATCCATCGGTGACCACGACATCAACCTTGTCGGAAAAAATGTCGTGACCCTCCACGAAACCGACGTAGTTGATGTCCGCCGCGGCCATCAAAATGTGCGCCGCCTGTACGATGCCGTTGCCCTTGACCTCTTCCTCGCCGATGTTAAGGAGGCCGACGCGCGGCCGCTCGTGCGCGCCCTCGAGATCGGCAGCCAGCACCGATCCCATCACGGCGAATTGCACCAATTGCGCCGGCGTGCACGACGCATTGGCGCCGAGATCCAGCATATAGGTATGGCCGCCGCGCGACGGAATGATGGAAACGATCGCCGGACGCTCCACACCGGGCAGCATCTTGAGGACGAAATGCGCGGTCGCCATCAACGCCCCGGTGTTGCCGGCACTGACGCAGGCATGAGCATCGCCCGCCTTGACCAGGTCGATGGCGCGGCGCATGGAGGAGTCTTTTTTGCGTCGTAACGCCTCGCGCGGATGATCGGTCATTTCGACCACTTCGCTGGCATGCAGGCATGCGACGTTCGGCAGCACCGCACCCGCAAGGCCGCGCTCCAGATCGGCCTGTCTGCCGGTCAGGGTGAAGCGGACCTCGGTGAATTCGCGGGCTGCCGCAAGCGCCGCCGGCACGGAAACCGACGCTCCTCGATCGCCGCTCATGGCGTCGATGGCAATATGCAGCGGCGCGGACACGGTGCGCGATTCGCCGACGGCCGGGCTAACGGCTTATTCTTCGGATGCGGCCGCGTCCGCCTTGGTCTGCAGCACTTTCTTGCCGCGGTAAAAACCATCCCGGGAAATGCGATGCCGCGAGTGCGTTTCGCCGCTCTTGGCGTCGATCGAAACCGCGGGTGCCGCGAGCGCCGAATGGGAGCGATGCATGCCGCGCTTCGACGGAGTCTTTCTACTTTTTTGAACTGCCATGATTTGTCTGTCCTATCAAGTTTTCTTCAATAAATCCTGCAAAACTGCAAACGGTCGATGCCGCTCTGCGGGCGCCGGGGCCTGGCCGCAAGTACCCGGTGCGCTACAGGAAGCAATCACCGGCAACGCCAGCAACAATTCTTCTTCCGCCAGTTCGCGCAGCGAGACGCAGCCTTCATCCATCAAATAAATCTCGCGCGCCGACTCGAGCGTCGCTTGCGCTGCGCCGGCCACAAACTCTATTTCGCTGTCGCCGCTCACCGGCAACTCGAAGCCTTGCAGGCAGCGCTGGCAAACCAGTCGCGGAGCGGCCTGCACGGCGACAGCCGCACCAGCGCGTCCCTGACCCAACTTCATGAAAGCGAACCGCGCCTTCATCGACCCGCGCACATCCGCCAACAAATCCCGTACCCGGGAGAGCTCACTTAAGGGGTAGACGCGCTCCAATACCGCTGCGTCTTCCGCCAGGCGCGCGCAATCTACTCGGTCAGACGGGCCCGATGCCATGGGCCGCGTATAATAGGGCCCGCTCCCACCCCTGTCAAAACGAACCCGGTGCAAGTCGTTGTTTTTGAAGTCCCAGCCCCTGCTTATTTTGGCCTCGACGTCGCGCTACCGAAAGGATCTGCTGGGAAGACTGGGATTGACCTTCACCTGCATTGCGCCGGGCGTGGAGGAAGCCGCCGGCCGGGACGAGCCCCCCGCCGCACTGGTGGCGCGCCTGGCAAGGGCCAAGGCAGCTGCGGTCGCCGCACGGCACCCGGAGGCTTGGGTGATCGGCTCGGATCAGGTCGCGGTGTTGGGGCCAGGTGCATCGGAAACCATACTCGGCAAGCCCGGAACCGAGGTTCGCTGCCGCGAGCAGTTGCTGAATTGCTCGGGCCGCAGCGTCGATTTCTTGACCGCGGTGAGCGTGATCCGGCAGCAGAGCGGCTCGTTGCACGAGTTCACGGACACGACAACCGTGAGATTTCGCGCGCTGGATCGGACCACCATCGAACGTTACGTCGCGAAAGAGCGGCCGCTGGACTGTGCGGGTGGATTCAAGAGCGAGGGCCTCGGCGTCACGCTGTGCGAGTCGATCGACAGCGCCGATCCCAGCGCTCTGATTGGATTGCCGTTGATTCGCTTGAGCGCCGCGTTACGCGCCGCGGGCTTTGAACTTCCTTAACGGCTCGCAGGCTTGGGGCGGCGCGCACGGGGTTGAGCCGTGGGTTTCGCCTTGCGATTCACCGTGATCGCATCCAGAACCGCGGCCAATTCCGCCGGCAGCGGTGCGCTGACGTGGAAGGGAACGCCGCTGCCCGGCCATTCGAAAGCGAGGGACTGCGCATGCAGGAACGTGCGCTTCAAGCCGTGCGCTTTCAGATCGGCATTGCGGGCTCGGTCACCGTACTTGTCGTCGCCCAGCAGCGGATGTCCCGCGAACGCGGCGTGAACGCGAATCTGGTGCGTGCGGCCGGTTGGAATGTCCACTTCCATCAGCGTCGCCAGCGATCCGAAGAACTGTACCGGCTTGAACACGCTGACCGAGTCCTTGCCGGCGGTGGCCACCCGCACGTGCCGCTCTCCGTGCTGGCGGTTGTCCGTGGCCAGCGGTGCATCGACGCGCTTGGTGCCCAACTGCCAGCTGCCGGCGACCAAGGCAAGATAGGTCTTGTGCATGCCGCCATTGCGGATCAAGGCGTGCAACGCGGTGAGCGTGGCGCGGTCCCGTGCTATGCCTAAGCAGCCGCTGGTATCGCGATCCAGACGGTGCACCAGTTCCAGAGTTTCGCGCGGCCGCGAGGCGCGCAGCGTTTCGATGACCCCGAAGCTCATGCCGCTGCCGCCGTGCACCGCGACGCCGGCCGGCTTGTTGACGATCAGCAAATGCCGATCCTGGAAAATGACGGCGCGTTCGATCAATTCGATCAGGCTGCTCGATGGGCGGCCCGGCTGCGAATCGGTTTCGATGCGCACCGGCGGCAAGCGCACTTCGTCCCCCTCCTGAATCCGATATTCGGCGTCCACGCGCTTGCGGTTCACGCGCACCTCGCCTTTGCGCAGCAGACGGTATACCCGGCTGCGCGGCACGGTCTTGAAGTGCCGCATCAAGAAATTATCGATGCGCTGGCCCGCCTCATCGGCGGCCACGGTGCGCATCGTGAGGGGCGTTTTAGGCCCTCGGGGCTGCAACAATTCGGTAACTGGAGTATTCATGGTGTCGCGAACCTGGTTGCGCTCTTTGCCTAAGGTATTGATTATATTGACCCTGATAACATGTCGTGATAATGTCTTAAAACCGTGTCAGGCGCGAAAGCCTTAGGCGACGCATATAGACACCGGTTTCCAGTGGTCCCCCATCCGTTGGGGAGCCGCATATTAGTTGGTTCTGGATCTCCAGACCATCGCTCGGCCGATGAGACAGACGCGCGACAGCTCAAATCTTGAGCTTAGGCGGCTGATAAGCGGTTAACCGAGAACAAGGCCCCGGGCTTGCTGTATACGTTTTGGCTTAAAGTGATGGAGTTGATGCCGGTCGCGTACCTCGCGTTCGGCGTGTTCCTATTTTTTGCCGCATTCAGGATTACGACCCCGGCTTCGATTCTCAAGCTCTCCTCGGCCCCTACCAAATTAGTTGGGGCACATGAAAAGAATGCTCGTCAACGCAGTTCAAGAAGAAGAACTGCGAGTTGCACTGGTCGACGGTCAGAAACTATACGACTTATCGATTGAGATCCCGTCTCGGGAACAAAAAAAATCCAATATCTATAAAGGCCGGATCACCCGCGTCGAGCCCAGTCTCGAGGCGGCGTTCGTCGAGTATGGCGCGCAGCGCCATGGCTTCCTGCCGCTGAAAGAAGTCTCCAAGGAGTACTTCCGGGCGCAGCCCGCAAATGGCGCCCGCATGAACATCAAGGATCTTCTGCAGGAAGGCCAAGAGCTGATCGTGCAGGTCGAAAAAGAGGAGCGTGGCAATAAGGGCGCGGCGCTCACCACCTTCATCAGTCTGGCAGGCCGATTTCTGGTGTTGATGCCGAACAATCCGCGCGCCGGCGGCGTGTCGCGCCGCATCGAGGGCGAAGACCGCGAACAGATGCGCGACGCCATGAATGGATTGGTGATCGCCGATGGCATGGGCGCCATCGTGCGAACGGCCGGAGTCGGTCGCTCGACCGAGGAATTGCAGTGGGATTTGAACAATCTCAAGGCAGCTTGGGATGCAATCGTTCTTGCCAACGACGGCCGGCCCGCACCCTTTCTCATTTTTCAGGAAAGCGACGCGGTCACGCGCGGCCTGAGGGATTATTTCTCCGATGATGTCGGCGAGTGCCTGATCGATCAACCGGAGGCTTTCCAGAAGGCGCAGGAATACATGCAGCGCTTCATGCCGCCCGATGCGCAGCGCAAACTGAAGCTCTATACCGACCCGGTTCCGCTGTTCACGCGTTATCAAATCGAGAGCCAGATTGAATCGGCGTATGCACACAAGGTTACGCTGCCCTCGGGCGGCAGCTTGGTGATCGATCATACCGAGGCGCTGGTGTCGATCGACATCAACTCCGCGCGCAGCACCCGCGGCGGCGACATCGAAGCCACCGCCCGCAACACGAACTTGGAGGCTGCCGAGGAAATCGCACGGCAATTGCGCCTGCGCGACATCGGCGGTCTGATCGTGATCGATTTCATCGATATGGAGTCAACCGCCAACCAGCGTGCCGTGGAAGACATGCTGCGCGATTCGGTGAAGATGGACCGGGCACGCATCCAGCTCGGCAGACTCTCACGCTTCGGTTTGCTCGAACTGTCGCGCCAACGCTTGCGACCTGCACTGAGCGAGACCACCCATATCAACTGCCCGCGCTGCGGCGGCATGGGTACGATTCGCAGCGTCGAATCGATGTCGCTCGCGCTGCTGCGCCTGATAGGCGAGGAGGCGCGCAAGGAGCGCACTGGCCGCGTGGTAACCCAGGTTCCGGTCGACGTCGCGACCTACCTCATGAATGAGAAGCGCGAGCAGCTCAATCAGATCGAAGAGCGCGACAAGGTGTCGCTGGTGATCGTGCCGAATCCGCACATGCAGACGCCGGCGTACTCGTTGCGGCGCGTGCGTGACGATGAGAAGGAACTGCCGGAAAACACCGCCGTCAGCTATCAGCTGGCCGAGCAGCCGACGGTCGACGATGCCAACATTGGGAGTCGAGATAAAAAGCCCCCGGGCGATGTGCCGTTGGTTCCGAGCATCCTGCCGGCTCAGGCCGCACCCAACGTTCCGATGCCCTCGCCGCCCCCGGCGAAACCTCAGCCGCAGGCCGCGCAGGTCGGCGCGCTGGTCAGATTCTGGCGCTGGCTGTTCGGCGATCCGAGCGCGCGCGCTGCCGCGAAAGCCGTGGCTCCGGCCCAAGGACAACGCGATCGGCCGCAGCATCGTGATGCGCGGCATGACCGCTATCGCAGCGGCGGCGACCGCGACCGGAACCGCGATCGGGGCGACCGGGATCGCAACCGCGACATTCGCCGCGAAGGTCCGCGAGATCCGCGCCGTGACGGCCGTCCACGCGGCGACAACCCGCGCGACAACCGAAATGATTCCGCGGCGCGCCGGCCGGACAGACCCGACGGGACCGCGCAGACGGAGCGAAATGCCGGCCCACGCAATGAACCCCGCCAGGATCAGCCGCCTCGCGCGGATCAGCCGCCTCGCGCGGATCAGGCACCTCGCCACGATCAGACGCCCCGTTCCGGTGCCGAAGCCGACCGCCCAAACGACCGCGGCGAGCGCGGCGGTCGAAGCCGGCGCAGGCGCGGCCGCGGCCGGCGTGATGCTGGAGAGAACTCGGCCAATGGCAGCGCTCAGAGCGGCGCCACCGGCGATTCGAATCCAGCCAGTCCTGCGCCATCCGCGACGCCGCCTGCATACGAGCGACCGGCATTTGAGCCGGCGCGCGAAGCGTCCGCCGTAGCCTCATCGTCCGAGCCGTCGCGCGAGCCGTCGCGCGAGGCGTCGCGCGAGCCGTCGCGCGAGCCGTCTCCTCAGGCTGCGCCACCGCCCCCGCCTCCACCGGCCAGAGGCGTCGAGCCGGCCGGGGGCGGCGCGGGCAGCGACAACAAGTACGTGGTGTGGTCGTCCGCGCCCAGTGACGTTCAGCGTTCAGGCCCCGACGAGCGCTGATGGAGCCGGCGCAACCTTAGGTCGAGCACCAGGCTCACCCACAGCAGCGCGGCCGCGAGGCCGCGCAAGCTTGCGACCGCAGGGCCGGAAAACCGTGCGACGATCGAGTGGGTGGGCGGCTGGCCCAGCTTCACATAGGCGTAGCAGGCCCCGCTGAAGATCAGCGCGCTCAATCCGTAGGCGGCAATCCAAGCTGCGCGCTCGCGTGCCTGCACCAATCGGTCGGGCACAGGCGCTTCCCTACCGCGGCGCAGCCCATAAGCCATGATCGCCAGTACCGCTGCCAGGCCTATGAGCGAGCCGAGATCCTGCAACACGTAGATGGCCGGCAGGTGCCGGCTGCCGATATCGATGATGGAGTCGTCGAGGACCGGGAACATCCGCACCCCGCGGCCGCCGTCGTGGGTAAAACCGTCCCACACCAGGTGTGTCACGGCACCACCCAGCACCCCGCAGGCCGCGAGCAACCATTGCCGCACTGACCGCACGTTTGCCTGAGCAGAGAACGGGCGCCAGCGCGCATAAGGGCCGTCCGGCAAGACCTCCAGGATTGGAGTCTTGATCAGCAGTTGGAATATCCAGTAGGTAATCAACCCGACCGGCAGACAAAAGCTGAACAGGGCAATGGCGCTGTGGGTCTCGACACGCCCCAGCCCCGGGAAAAACACCCGAAAATCCGGCACCATGGCGCCGATCACGGCCGCGGACAGCAATTGCCAGCGCGCCAACAGACGCGAGAACGGCAGGACGACGGCGGTATGGGAAATGGTGAATGGCATGCAGGCTTCAGCGTGTCACGTAACTGTCACATTGACGATTTATATATCGTTGGCTGAGCCTCACCAATCACCGGACACCTTATGGCCACCAATTCCAGCGCAATCGACCAGTCTTCCCTTGCCATCGAGCAGCCGGCTGCTGCATCGCGTCTGGTCAGCCACAAGTCGAATCCCTGGTTCAATGTCCTCGCAATGGTGGTGGTCATCTGCGGAATCATATACGCCGGCTATCATCTCGCGGACGACTTATCGGTGGTACACACCGCCCGCGTCTATCCTTACATCCTGCTCGGCATCGCACTGGTGATTGCCCTGGGGTTCGAGTTCGTCAACGGCTTTCATGACACGGCAAACGCGGTGGCGACCGTCATCTACACGAATTCCATGTCGCCCAGCCTTGCGGTCATTTGGTCCGGGACATTCAATTTTCTGGGAGTGCTCGTGTCCACCGGAGCAGTCGCTTTCGGGATCATCTCGCTGCTGCCGGTCGAATTGATTTTGCAGGTCAGCAGCGGCGCGGGCTTTGCCATGGTATTTGCATTGCTCATCGCCGCGATTTTATGGAATCTGGGCACCTGGTATTTCGGTCTTCCCTCATCGAGTTCGCATACCCTCATCGGCTCCATCATCGGCGTCGGCCTCATGAATCAACTCATGGCGGCGAGCGGCTCCGGTACCAGCGGCGTCGATTGGGGTCAGGCGACCAAGATCGGGCAGACTCTGCTGCTCTCGCCCCTGATCGGATTCAGCGCTGCGTGGCTGCTGCTGGGCATACTCAAGTCAATGATCAGAATCCCGGCGCTCTACAAGGAGCCTGAGGGCAACAAGCCGCCGCCCCTCTGGATACGCGGCTTGCTGATCCTGACCTGCACCGGCGTGAGCTTCTTTCACGGCGGAAACGACGGACAGAAAGGCATGGGCCTCATCATGCTGATCCTGATCGGCACGGTACCGACCGCGTACGCGCTCAATCGCACCATGCATGAGCAGGATGTGAATACTTTCATGGCGGCTTCGGCGCAGGCTCATAGCGCGCTTTCGCACTATGCCGTGGGCGCCGCTCCCGCCGATCCGCGCGCGGCCGCAGTGGAACTGGTGCGGACCCGCACCGCCACGCCCGAGGGCGTCGCTGCACTGGGCGCGCTCACCGACACCATCGGCGCGGAGGTCGGCCGGTATCACTCGATGGATAAGGTGCCGCCCGGCTCCATGGTCAACATCCGCAACGAGATGTACCTGGTCAGCGAGGGACTGCGCTTGATGTCCAAGAACAAGTCATTGAACGTGTCGGCCGCCGATCAAACCTCCCTGGATGCCTATAAGAAGCAGCTCGATCACTCCACCAAGTTCATTCCGACCTGGGTCAAAGTCGCCGTCGCGATCGCCTTGGGGCTGGGCACGATGATCGGCTGGAAGCGCATCGTCGTGACCGTGGGCGAACGGATCGGCAAGACGCATTTAACCTACGCTCAAGGCGCCTCCGCCGAGATCGTGGCGATGGCTACCATTGGTGCCGCTGAAATGTACGGCCTGCCGGTGAGCACCACGCATGTGCTGTCATCGGGTGTGGCGGGTACCATGGTCGCGAACGGTTCCGGACTGCAGTGGGCCACGGTGCGTGCCCTGCTGATGGCCTGGGTCCTTACGCTGCCGGTGTCGATCGCGCTCGCAGGCGGCCTCTACTGGCTGTTACGCACCTTCCTGTAAGGCAACCAGCAGTCCGCGGGCGGCCGCTTCGGCCAGATCGAGGACCTTCTCGAACGCTTGCGAGTCGCGGCAATACGGATCCGGCACCTCGCGTGTCGCCAAGTCCGGCGCAAAATCCAGCAGCAGCTTGACGCAGGCGCGCGAACCGGCGGGCCTCATCGCCTGCAGTTCGCGCAAGTTTTGCCGGTCCATCGCCAGGATGAGATCGAAGCGCGCGAAATCCTGCTCCGTCACCTGCCGCGCACGCAGCCCGCCGATATCGATGCCGCGCTTCATCGCGGCACGCTGGCTGCGCGGGTCCGGCGGCGCGCCGAGGTGATAGTCCCCGGTCCCGGCAGAATCGACCTCGAGGTCCAGATGCGGCGCCTCGTGGGCGGCCAGGTGCCGCAGCACCCCCTCCGCGGTCGGACTGCGGCAGATATTGCCGAGACAGACAAAAAGCACCCGATGCGGCGGCCGTTTCTGAGCTGCAGACCCTTGGATTGTCGTCATCGAGTCATTATGATTCGAATGGTCACTCAGCGCGCAGGGAGGCGGGGATGTCATTACGAGCCACTGTGGCGGGCGGTTTACTGCTCGCGTCACTTGCACACCCATCATTCGCCGAGCCGGCCTTCGATGCGGCAAAGGCCTTCGGCGCCCGCCCCAGCGTCGAGGACTTGAGCCTCTCGCCCGACGGAATGAGCGTGGCATATGTTGCGCCCGCGAACGGCCAGGGATCGGTGGTGTATGTCCAAAGTCTTGCCAAAGGCGCACCCCGGACTTCCAAACCCATCCTTGGTGCCAGCGGCAATCCCGAACGGCTCGGCGGCTGCGACTGGGTGTCCAATCAGCGCCTGGTATGTGTCGTTTACGGCGTGGTCGCCAACACCAGCCTGCTCGAGCCGGTTCAGTTCTCGCGGCTGATCGCGATCAATGTCGACGGCACGAAGATCCAGCTGCTCAGCAGCAGGACCAATCCTTTCTCGCGGGGTTTGGCGCTGGGCGGCGGCAACGTGGTCGATTGGCTGCCGGATGAGGACGGCGCCGTGCTGATGGCCCGGGTGTACCTGCCGGACGACCATACCGGCAGCCACATCGGTTCGTCGAAGCACGGAATCGCGGTCGACCGGGTCGACACGCAAACCCTGGCCGCGCGAACCATCGAGCAGCCACGCGACGATGCGGTCGACTACATCAGCGACGGCCGCGGCACCATCCGTATCATGGGTGCCCGATCGAGGCAAGGTGCACTCGGGGACTATGACTCGGGCAACGTCGCGTACTACTACCGCAAGGCGGATTCGCGCGACTGGCTGTCCATGGGCGAAGTGGTCGGCGAGGGTCATAACGGCTTCGATCCGGTAGCGGTGGATCATGATGCAAATCTGGCCTATGGCTACAAGAAATTGGACGGCCGCCGCGCGCTCTACACGGTTGCGCTCGACGGATCGCTGAAAGAAGAACTCGTATTCTCGCGGCCTGACGTGGACGTCGGCGGATTGAATCGCATCGGCCGCCGCCGTCGGGCGGTGGGAGTCACCTACACCGACGACTTGTCGCACTACCACTTCCTGGATCCGGATTTTGAAAAACTGCTGGCATCGCTGACCAAAGCGCTGCCGGGGCATCCGGGGCTGCAGATCGTCGATTCGAGCATGGATGAAAGCAAGCTGCTGATTCGCGCGGGCAGCGATCGCGATCCGGGCGTTTACTACCTATTCGATAAGAAACTGCGGCAGTTGGAAACATTTTTGGTGGTCAGAAGCGAGCTCGAAGGCGTGAATCTGGCCAGCGTCACGCCGATCCACTATCAGGCGGCCGACGGCACCCTGATTCCCGGCTACCTCACGCTCCCGCCGGGCATCGAGTCGCCCAAGGGTTTGCCTGCCATCGTCATGCCGCATGGCGGCCCGGGCGCCCGCGACTACTGGCGCTTTGATTGGCTGGCGCAGTTCTACGCGTCGCGCGGATATGCGGTGCTGCAGCCGAATTTTCGGGGATCGACCGGCTATGGAGATGATTTTTTCAAACAAAACGGCTTTCGCTCCTGGCCGACGGCCATCGGCGATGTGCTGGATGCCGGCAGGTGGCTGGTAGCGCAAGGCATCGCAAGTCCCGACAAGCTCGCGGTCGTGGGCTGGTCCTACGGCGGCTACGCCGCGCTGCAATCGGCGGTGGTCGACCCCAGTGTGTTCAAAGCCGTCATCGCGATCGCGCCCGTAACGGATCTGCCGGAGCTCAAGGAACAATACCGCCTGTGGTCGAATTTCCTGGTGGTAAGCCGGGAAATCGGCGAAGGACCGCATGTGCGCGAGGGGTCGCCGGCGCTGAACGCGGCGAAGATCAAGGTGCCCGTGCTGCTGTTTCACGGCGAGCTGGACCGCAATGTGCTGATTCGGCAATCGAAAGAAATGGCCGATGCTTTGGCCGCCGCACACGTGCCGCACGAACTGGTCACCTGGCCGGATCTCGATCATCAACTGGACGATTCCGCCGCGCGCGAGGAAATGCTGCGCAAGAGCGATGCCTTCCTGCGCCGCGCCATGCGCATGTAAGGCTTCGAAAGCTAGGATTTTTGCAGTTCAGACCTGACCCGCTCCAGATCCGCGGGTGTATCGACGCCGGCGGGCGGCGCCTCTGACAGCGCCACCAGGTGAATGTGCATGCCGTGCTCCAGCGCGCGCAGCTGCTCGAGCTTTTCGGTCGTCTCGAGCGGGGTCGGCGGCCAGGCCGCAAATTGCAGCAGGCTGCGGACCCGATAGGCATAGATGCCGATGTGCCGCCAGGCCCCATCGTGCGTGGCGGGCCGGTCGGACGCGACGCTGTCGCGCGGCCAGGGCACCGGCGCGCGGCTGAAATACAAAGCGCGGCCATCGCATGCGCGCAGCGCCTTCACGCAGTTTGGATCGAGGAATTCGCGCAGCGACTGGATCGGTGCAACCGCGCTGCCGATGTCGCTCCCGGCAATCTCCTCGAGCGCGCCGGCCACCCTTGCGACGACCTGCGCCGGCATCATGGGTTCATCGCCCTGCAGATTGACCACGATGTCGTCGGCGGAAAACTCTTTGGCGCGCACCGCCTCGGCGATCCGATCGGTGCCGGAAACGTGCTGCGCCGAGGTCATCAGGCAATCGGCGCCAAATTTGCGAGCCGCGCTGCGAATCCGTTCGTCGTCCGTGGCCACCAGCACCGAGGCTGCGCCGCTGGCGACGGCGCTCTGCCACACCCATTGGATCAACGGCCGCCCGCCGATCGTCAGCAGCGGCTTGCCGGGCAGGCGCGTCGATCCAAAACGCGCCGGTATGATGACGTGAAACACCGCTGCTGCTTAAGTTTCCAACAGGGGATCTTCGGCATTCAGTGCGCGCGCTTCTTCGGGCAGCATCACCGGGATGCCGTCGCGGACCGCATAAGCCAGACGATCGGGACGGCAGATGAGTTCCAGCGAATTGCCGGTACCTGCGCTGCGCAGCGCGCCCTTGCAAATTGGGCAAACCAGTAAATCAAGCAAGCGCTTGTCCATAAATCCTCACGCGCGCGCCGCGCTCTGCTGCATGGATCTCGCCACCGTGCCGCGCAGCTTTTCCGCGTCGCCGGCGGCGAATGCGACGCTGACCGGCACGCGCCAATGGCTCGGACCCGATATCTGCGCGCATTTTACGGCATCTTTCTCGGTCATGAGCACCGGAAACTCATCGGCGAAGGAAATATCGTCAACCGTGAGCTGAGCATGGTCCGGCAGCGGATGTTCGATGATGCTGAGGCCGACACCGCGCAGCATGGCGAAGAATCGCTGTGGATTGCCGATGGCGGCCAGCGCGTGCACCGGGGTGCCGCAAAACTCGCGCAGCGGCCGGGCCGTGCCATACTTCATCGCAATGGCGTTCGTTGCCAGCAGGCGCATGCGCAGCCCGTCGCCGCCGGGCGCCGCAACGGGTCCGCCATTTATCACCACGGCATCGACGCCGTTGATCCTCGCCGCTGCCTCGCGCAGCGGCCCTGCCGGCAGCAGACGCCCATTGCCAAAGCGCCGATCCCCGTCGACGACGATGATTTCGCAGTCGCGCGCGAGCGCATGGTGCTGCAGCCCGTCATCGCTCAGGATGACGTTGCAGCCCGCGTTGATCAGCAGCTGGGCCGCGCGCGGCCGCGCGCGGCCGATTGCAACCGGGGCACGGCTTCGAAGCGCGAGCAGGACGGCCTCATCGCCGACCACATCGGCTCGATCGGCGGCCCGCACCAGCCGCGCGGCGCGCGATGAGCCGCCGTAACCGCGCGTGACCACGCCGGGCCTGAACCCCTGTTCGGTCAACTGTTCGGCGAGCCAGCACACCAGCGGGGTCTTACCGGTGCCGCCGACCGTCAGGTTGCCGACGACGATCACGGGACAGGCCAGTCGCGTCGAGCGCGCCAGGCCTTTCGCATAGGCGAAGCGCCGTGCTAGCGCAACTGCGCCGTAGACGGCGGACAGGGGCTTCAGCCACCACGGCGGCGGCGCGCCGCCATACCAGATCGCATTGAGCCACGAATCAGCCGAGTTTCGCACGCCGCTCATCACGCGTTGAACTGCATCCCATGCAGCGCCGCATACAGGCCGCCGCGTCCCAGCAATTCCTTATGAGTGCCCATCTCAACGATGCGGCCCTGGTCGAGCACGATGATACGATCTGCGTTCTCCACCGTCGAGAGCCGGTGCGCGATCACCAGCGTGGTGCGCCCCTGCATGAGCAGCGCCAGCTCCTGCTGCACCTTGCGTTCCGATTCGTTGTCGAGCGCGGCGGTTGCCTCGTCCAGGATCAGCACCGGCGAGTTCTTGAGCAGCGCCCTGGCAATGGAAATGCGCTGGCGCTGACCGCCCGAAAAATTCTGCCCGCGATCGGTAAGCATGGTGTCGAGGCCCTGGGGCTGCTGATTGACGAACTCCATGACGTTTGCGGCACGCGACGCCTCTTCCACCTCAGCCTCGCTCCTGCCCACGGCGTTGAAGGCGATGTTGTTGCGGATGCTGTCGTTGAACAGCACCACCTCCTGGCTCACCAGGCTGACCTGCGAGCGCAGATCGGTCAAGCGGTACTCGCGCACATCGACGCCATCCAGCAGTACCGCGCCTTGCTGTGCATCGTAGAAGCGCGGCACCAAGCCCACCAACGTGGTCTTTCCGCTGCCGGAACGGCCGACAATCGCAACCGTTTCGCCGGGGCGAACGTGAAAACTCACGCTCTGCAGCACATCGCCCTTTTCGGTCCCATACGCAAAGGTCACATTGCGAAACTCGATCTCGCCGCGCGCGCGCGTGATCCTCAAGGACCCGCCACTCCCCTCAGTAGGCTGGTCAAGAACCTCGAAAACGCTCTGGCCCGCAGCGATACCCTGCTGCAGCGGGCCGCTCATGTTCACCAGATTGCGCAGCGGCGCGGGAATGAGCATCAGCGCGGTCAGGAATCCGAAGAACTCATCGACCTTCATGTGGTGCGAAAACACCTGGCGAATTGCAACGTACAGGACGCTGGCGAGTGCAATCGAGGCGATGCACTGCACCACCGGATTGCTGATCGACCTGGCGCGCACCAATTTCATGTTCGAAGCGCGATTGTGCTCGTTGACCTGCTCGAATCGATCGGTCTGATGGTCCTCGGCGTTGAAGATCTTGATCAGCCGATGCGCGTCAATGGCCTCCTTTGCAACGCGCGTGATGTCACCCATCGAATTTTGGATCCTTTCGCTGTAGCGTCGAAAGCTGCGGTTGGCAATCTTCATCAACCACGCAATGACCGGAGCGGCCAGGATGCAGAACACGGCCAAGCGCCAGTTCATGTAGAACAAAGTGATCAGCAACGCGACGATGGTCAGGCTGTCGCTGATGAGGGAAATCGCCGCGCTGGTGGCGGCGGCGGCCACCAGTTCGATGTTGTTGGTCAGCTTGTTGAGCAGATGCCCGGATTGCTGCTGATCGAGAAAGCTCGTCGGCAGGCGCAGATAATGCGCGAACACGTCGTGGCGCAGCCCTTTGATGACCTGCCTGCCGACCCAGCTCGGAAAGTAGCTTTGCACATAGTCCCCGATTCCGCGCAAGGTGAACAACGCCACTACCCCGATCGGCACCTGCCAGAGAATATCCGGGTTGGTGTTGATGAAGGCGCCGTTCAAGAAACCCTTGACCAGCCACGCAAGGGTCGCGTTCGAGCCCGCAAACAGAATCGCGCCCAGAACGCCGACCAGAAACATGCCGAGATGCGGCTTCGCGTACTTCAACAAGCGGCGATAGATCAACCAGGAATCGGCAGAAGCCGGGGTGGCTGCCGGCGCGGCGCTCAAGGGGCGGTATCCTCGTGCACGGTCGCGATATTCAGCTGTGCAAAGCCGAGCTTGCCGGCCACGTCCATCGCGGTGACCACCGCTTGATGCGTGGTGCGGCCGTCGGCGCGAATGGTGATCGGCCCACGATCGGTGCCGGCCTCCTTGAGCAGCGCCGCGCGCAGTGTATCGGGACTGGAGTTGATCAAGGTACGCTCATTGACCCGGTAGGCGCCTTCCGCGGTGACGGTGATGACCAGCGGATCGTGCGTGCCCCGCGGTATCGGCAGGTCGCTGGATTGCGGCAGTTGGACCTTGACCCGCCCCTCTTGGTTGAAGGTCGTCGAGACCATGAAAAAGATCAGCAATACCAGCAGCACGTCGATCATGTTGATCAGATTGATCTCGGGGTCTTCCTGGCGGCGCGGACGCAGATTCATCGTCTGACGAATCCACCGCGCTCATCGAGCGCATCGACCAGTTTCATCGCTTCCTTTTCCATCCTGATGACCAAGCGCTCCACCTTGCCTCGCAAGAAACGATAGGCGATCAGCGAGGGAATCGCCACGGTCAGTCCGGCCGCGGTGGTGATGAGCGCCTCGCCGATCCCGCCGGAAAGGGTCCTGGGATCTCCGAGGCCGCTGACGGTGATCGCATTGAAGGCATGAATGATGCCGGCGACCGTGCCCAAGAGGCCCAGCAGCGGCGCTACCGCCGCAATCGTTCCGAGGCTGTTGAGAAAGCGCTCGAGGTCGTGAATCACGTGCCGGCCACCGTCCTCCAGACGCTCCACCATGATCTCCCGCGGCTTGTCGCGATTGGCGAGACCGATGGCGAGCAGCTTGCCCAAGGGTGAATTTTGCTCCAGCGCCGCCACCAGTTTGTCGGTCATCTGGTCGGCTTCGATCCAGTTCCAGACCTTTTGAGCCAGATCACGCGGGATGACGCGATTGCTCTGTAGAGTCCAAAGCCGCTCCAATATGATGGCGACCGCCGCGATGGAACATATAATGATCGGCCACATGAAGCCGCCGCCCGCGCGGATGATCTCCCACATTGCGCCCTCGTTTAAGTCAAATACAACAGTGCGGGCATGATACTTGAGCGCCGACTGTTCAGACAGCGCTTTCGGCACCCGCTCCAACCCATTGATTTCCCAATCCGCACGGGAGTCGAGTGCACCCGTCACGAAATCGGCATAATGCTCAAATGAAACGCTGGCTAAAAAGCGTCACGCCCGATCGGGTCTGGTTGGAAAACCATTGGTGTCTCAAGCACTTCACGGTCACTTTGCCGGACCGCCGCTGCTGGACCTTCAATCGCTCGAATGTCGCGCGCTCATTCGCGCTCGGCCTTTTCATCGCCTTCATCCCGCCGACGCCGCTGCCGGTGCACCTGACCTTGTGCGCCCTGCTCGGGGTATTTCTGCGCCTCAACCTGCCGGTGTTGTTCGCGACCGTATTTGTCAGCAACCCGTTTACCTGGCTGCCGCAGGTCGCCGGTTCGCTTTGGGTGGGCGCGAAGTTGCTGGGCTTGGACCTCATGCCGTTCCTGCACACCATCAGCCACCGAACTCTGTGGGCGGATATGGACGCGCTCTGGCCGCCGCTGCTGCTCGGCGCGCTGGTCCTCGGCCTGATTGCGGCCGCATCCGGCTATGTCCTGGCGCAGGCAGTGTGGCGCGTGCGTGTGCTGCACCAGCTGCGCCGGCGCCGCGCACGCTCAAGCGGCCGCAGTATCGCGCTCGACTAAGACTCCATCCCCGAGCATCAGCACCCGGTCGAGGCGCGCCGCCAGTCGCTCATCGTGCGTGACGATGACCAGGCTGGTGTTGAGTTCCCGGTTGAGTTCGAGCATCAACTCGAACACCTGCGCGGCGTTCTTGCCGTCCAGATTACCGGTGGGCTCATCCGCCAGAACCAATTTGGGACGGGTCACCAGAGCACGGGCAACCGCCGCGCGCTGCCGTTCACCCCCGGACAGTTGCGCGGGACGATGACTCAGCCTCTCGCCCAATCCGACACGCGTGAGCAACGCGGCGGCCTTGAGCCGCGCTTCGCGCGGCTGCATGCGCCTGACCAGCAACGGCATCGCCACGTTCTCGAGCGCCGTGAACTCGGGCAGCAGGTGGTGAAACTGGTACACGAAACCCACCGCATGATTGCGCAGCCGGCCGCGCTCGGCATCGCTCAGCCGGTTCATGGCGGATCCGTCGATGTCGACCGAACCGCGGGTCGGCAGATCCAGGCCCCCGAGCAGCTGCAACAGGGTGGTTTTGCCGGAACCGGAGGCGCCGACGATGGCAATGCGCTCGCCGCTGCGCACGCGGATGTTCGCGCCGCGCAGCACCTGCAAGGTCACGCCGCCCTGGACGAATTCTTTGACCAGATCCACACCCTCGAGCACCGTATCATTTGGAGTCGACATTCGTCCCATCCTCAATCGTTTCGCAAGGATTCGGCCGGCAACAGTCGCGCGGCACGCACCGCCGGGTAAATGGTGGAAACGCAGGCCAGCACGAACGCGAATCCGCAGATGCGCAGCACATCGGATACGCGCACGTGCGCCGGCAGATCGCTCATGTAATACACACGCGCGTCCAGAAATTTGAAACCCACGACCGCCTCGAGGGCATGCACCAGGCCCTGTAGATTCACCGCGACGACTACTCCGATAGCCACACCGATGAGAATTCCGAGCATGCCGATCAGGCTGCCCTGCACGATGAATACGGACAGGATGCTGCGCGGCGAGGAGCCGAAGGTGCGCAGAATCGCGATGTCGCGGCGCTTGTCCTTGACCACCATGACCATGGTCGAGACGATGTTGAACGCCGCCACGGCGACCATCAGCGATAAAATCACGAACAAGATGCGCTTCGTGATGGTGATGGAGCGAAAGAAATTGACATGCTCGTTGGTCCAATCCTGGATTTCCACCCCGCCGCCGATGGCAACCGCGGCGGCGCGCGACACGCGCGGCGCGGCGTACATGTCCGCAAGCTTCAGGCGCAGTCCGGTGACGTCATCTCCCATGCGCAGCAGCTTCGCGGCATCCTGCATGGCGACCAGCGCAATGCGCCGGTCGTATTCGTACATGCCCACCGAGAGGATGCCGGCCACCTCGAAAGCGCGCATTCGCGGAATCACGCCGAGCGGAGTGACATCGCCGAGCGCAACGATCAGCACCACCCGGTCGCCGACTTTCACGCCCAACTCCCCGGCCAGCGCCTTGCCGAGGATGATGCGATAGCTTCCCGCGGATAGATCGGCGAGCCGCCCGCTCTGAAGATGCGAAGACAGATCGAGCACCCGCGATTCGCCCTGCGGCAATATGCCGCGCAACAGCACACCGGAGGACTTGTCGCCGTGGGTCAGCAGCCCCTGCTCTTCGATGTAGGGTGCGACGCCATCGATGCCGGGGAAGACCTGCAGCTTCCCCAGGTCCGCGCGCCAATTGCTGATGCGGCCCTCGATTCCGGAGATCGTGGCGTGGGCGGTGAGGCTCAAGATACGGGTGCGCAGGACCTCCTCGAAGCCGTTCATGACGGAAAGCACGACGATCAATACCGCCACCCCCAGGGCCAATCCCGCGATGGCGATACCTGCGATGAGCGACACGAAGCCGCGGCGCGGCGAAGCGCGCAGGTAGCGAAATCCAATGAAACCCTCGTACCAATAGCGCTTCATTCGTATCTGAGCGCCTCGGCAGGCTGGGTGCGCGATGCCTGGTAGGCCGGGTAGACGGTCGCAACGAAGGTGAGAATGAGCGCGGCGACGGCGATTCTGACCACATCCGGCGGGTGCACCTCGCTCGGAATGGCCGAGAGATAGTAAACATCCGGGTCCATGATGTGGAAGCCGAACGTGTGCTCCAGGAACGGCACGATCACGTCCACATTCAACGCCAGCGCAAGGCCCAAGCCGACGCCAAGCGCCGCGCCGATCCACCCGATCAGCACGCCCTGGGTCATGAACACAGCCAGCACGCCGCGCGGGCTCAAACCCAGCGTTCTCAAGATGGCGATGTCGGTACGCTTGTCGTTCACCACCATGACCAGAGTCGCGACGATGTTGAACACGGCCACCGCGACGATCAGCATCAAAATCAAACCCATCATCGTTTTCTCGATGCGGATGGCGCGAAAATAGGCCTCGTTCTGCTGGGTCCAGTCGCTGACCTGCAGCGGCAGACTCAGGCGCGCGGCCGCGATGCGCGACAATTTGGGAGCCGCGAGCACATCGTCGAATTTGAGCCGGATGCCGGTCGGCCCCGGCAGGCCGCGCAGCGCCTCGGCATCGCTCAAATTGATCAGCGCTAGAACGTCGTCGTGCTCCTCCAGTCCAACCTCGAAAATGCCGACGACCTGGAACTCCTGCAGGCGCGGCGTAAAGGCCCCGCCATTGGCCGCGGAGTTGCCGGGAATCATCACCACCACCGTGTCTCCCGGACCCACCTGCAGCTGGTAGGCGAGCATGCGTCCCAGGATCATCCGGTTCATGCCGGGTTTGAGGTCCGACAACTTTCCGTCGCGCATCTCATTGCCGATCGAAGATACCTTGAGTTCCCACTCGGGATCGATGCCCCGCACGATGGCCCCGCTCATCGAGGATTGCTTGCTCAGCATGGCATCGGAATCCAAGAACGGTGCGGCGCCGGTCAGACCCGGCGAACCCTGGAGCTGCTCGATCTGGCCGCGCCAGTCCGCGATCGGGGCCCCGCCCGCGAGGCTCAAGGTGGCGTGGGCCGACAAGCTGAGCAGGCGGCCCCGCAGTTCCGACTCGAACCCGTTCATGACGGAAAGCACCGTGATCAGCGCCGCCACCCCCACGGCGACGCCTGCAAGCGACACCCAGGTGATGAATGAGACGAAAAAGCTGTGTTCCCGGGCCAGCGAATACCGCAAGCCCACGAACACCGGGATAGGTTGGAACATGCGCGCGGCGGACCCTTAACCTGACCTGTTAAATGACAACCCAATCAGAGTGTTAATTGAGTCAAGTATTGGGCGGTCAGGCAGGTGGTATAGTTTCAGGGGGCGCAAAGTAATCATAGGATATCGGTAACAAATGAGGTACGCCATGAGCTATCGAATTCTGCTGCTGGCCACGGTGCTCGCGAGCGGCCTCGCGGGAGCCGAAACCATCGCGGTCGACAACGGCATTGCGGTCAAACAATCCGACGTTCCGGCACCGACACGCGGCATGACCATGGATCAGGTTGCCGGCAAGTTCGGCACGCCTGCGACCAAGGTTCCGGCGGTCGGCCAACCGCCGATTTCACGCTGGGAGTATCCGGGATTCGTCGTGTACTTCGAACGCGAGCACGTCATTCACAGCGTCATCGTCGCTTCCCAGAGCTAATAGCGCCGCGGCCCCTTTGGGGTTCGCGTAACATCGCCTTAAGGCTACTCTTCAAGGACCCGCCGCGACTCATTTCGCGGCGGGCGTTTTTCCATGTCGCTACTCAATCCAGGCCTCGCCGGTCACGACAAGCGCCTAGTCAAATGGGGCCGGCTGTATGGTGCGGCTGTCGCGCTGGCGATCGCGGAAGCCGCCCCCGGCGCCGACGGACCGCTGATCGTCATCGCACCCAGCTCGCGCGAGGCGGAGTCCTTGAGCGAGGAAGTGCGGTTCTTCGCCGGGCCGGAGCTCACGGTCCGTGTGTTTCCCGACCTCGAGACGCTGCCCTACGACAGCTTCTCGGCTCACCCCGACATCACCTCGGCGCGGCTTGCGACCCTGGCGGAATTGCCGCGCGCACATCGGGGGGTCTGGCTGGTGGCCATCGACACGTTGCTGCAGCGCCTGGCGCCGCGCAGTTACATCGAGGCCTACTCGCTCAAGGTCCACGCCGACGAGACTCTGGATATCGAGGCGCTGCGCGCCCAGCTTAGCCTCGCCGGCTATGCCGCGGTGACCCAGGTCGCGGCCCACGGAGAGTTCGCGGTTCGCGGCTCGCTCATCGACGTGTTTCCAATGGGATCGGACACCCCATTTCGGATCGATCTGCTGGATCGCGACGTCGACAGCATTCGGCGTTTCGATCCGGAAACGCAGCGATCCTTGGAGAAATTGGATCGAATTCAACTGCTGCCGGCACGCGAGACGCCGTTGAACCCGGAAGCCGTGCGCGAGTTTCGGCGCCGCTACCGGCTGCGCTTCACGGGTGATTTGTCCGAGCACCCCGTCTATCGCGACGTCAGCAGCGGCGCGGCACCCGGCGGCATCGAATTCTTCCTGCCCCTGTTCTTCGAGCGAACTTCACAGCTGTTCGAGTATCTGCCGCCGAGCAGCGTGATCGTGGACGTCAATGAGGCGAGCAGCGGCGCCCAGGGGTTGTGGGACGACATCGTCGCGCGGCACGAGCAACTGCGCCATGATCGGCACCGGCCGATCTTGGACCCGGCGGAGGTCTACCTGAGCCCGGCCGAATTGCAGGAGGCCATGTCGCCATGGCCGAGGGTTCAGGTTCAATCCTTCGAATGGCCGGGTGAAACAGCGGGAAATTTTCAGAATTTTCCGAGCACGGCGCCGGTTGCGGTACGCATCGATCCACGCGCGGAACAGCCCGCCGCAGAGCTGCTCGCGCACATCGACGCCAGCAGCGCACGGATTCTGCTGGCGGCCGAGTCCGCCGGGCGCCGCGAGCTGATCTTGGATCTGTTGCGCGGACATGGTGTGCAGGCGAACATCTTCGACAGCTTTGCGGCCTTCCGTGCGAGCGAGGCCAAGCTCGGCATCACCGTATCCCCGGCCGCATCCGGCCTCAAGCTCGAATCTCCGCCCCTGGAGATCCTCACCGAATCACAGCTGTTTGGCGATCGCGCGCGCCAGGAACGTCGCCGGCGCCGTGCCGAGCGCGACCCGGCGAAAATACTCAAGGAATTGTCGGATTTACGCATTGGGGCGCCGGTAGTGCATGAAACCTACGGCGTCGGCCGCTACATCGGGTTGCAGACCATGGATATCGCCGGATACACCGGTGAATTTCTGGTGCTCGAATACGCCGAAGGCGACAAGCTGTATGTGCCGGTACAGTCGCTGCACCTGGTGTCGCGCTACACCGGCGCCCCGGCGGAAACCGCACCGCTGCACAAGCTGGGCGGGGACCAGTGGCAGAAAGCGCGCCGCAAGGCGGCCCAGCGGATCCGCGACGTCGCGGCCGAGCTGCTCGACCTGTATTCGCGCCGCGCCGCTCGGCAGGGAACCCGCATGCTGGCCGGAGAGGCGGAATACCGCGCATTTCAGGCCGGCTTCCCGTTCGAAGAGACCGCCGATCAGGCCGTGGCCATCGAACAGGTGATCGCGGATTTGAAATCCGACAAACCCATGGACCGGGTGATCTGCGGCGACGTGGGTTTCGGCAAGACCGAAGTGGCGCTGCGCGCCGCGTTCATCGCAGTGCAGGCCGGCCGGCAGGTGGCCGTGCTGGTGCCCACCACGCTGCTCGCGCAGCAACACCACACCAATTTCATGGATCGCTTCGCGGACTGGCCCGTGCGCATCGAAAGTCTGTCGCGCTTTCGCACCGGCAAGGAGGCCGAGAGCGTCCTCGCCGGAGTCGCCGCGGGCACTGTCGACATCGTCATCGCCACCCAGCGGCTGCTGCAGGGCAAGGTCCGCTTCAAGGATCTCGGGCTGGTGGTGATCGACGAGGAGCATCGCTTTGGCGTGCGCGACAAGGAGAAATTGAAGGCGTTGCGCACCGAGGTCGACGTGCTCACGCTGACGGCGACCCCGATTCCGCGCACGCTCAACATGGCGATGGGCGGCCTGCGGGATCTGTCGTTGATCACCACGCCCCCTGCCGAGCGCCTGGCAGTGAAGACCTTCGTGCTGGAATGGAACGAAAACGTGGTGCGCGAAGCGGCGCTGCGCGAAATTCGCCGCGGCGGCCAGATCTATTTCGTGCACAACACCATCGAGACCATAGAGAAGACGGCGCAAGCGATCCGCGAGCTGGTGCCGGAGGCGAGCGTGGCGGTGGGGCACGGCCAAATGCGCGAGCGCGATCTGGAACAGCTAATGCTGGATTTCTATCACCGCCGCTTCAACGTTCTGGTCTGCACCACCATCATCGAAAGCGGCATCGACGTGCCCACCGCCAACACCATCGTCATCGAGCGCGCGGATCGATTCGGCCTGGCGCAGATCCACCAGCTGCGCGGCCGCGTCGGCCGCTCGCATCACCGCGCGTACGCCTACCTGATCACGCCGCCGCGCAAGACCATGACCGCGGATGCCATCAAGCGCCTCGAAGCGCTGGAATCGATGGAGGAATTGGGCGCCGGCTTCACCCTGGCCACGCATGATCTGGAGATTCGCGGGGCGGGCGAGCTGCTCGGCGATGAGCAAAGCGGTCAGATCCAGGAAATCGGCTACAACCTGTACATGGAGCTTCTGGAGCGCGCGGTCGCCGCGTTGAAATCCGGCAAGCAGGCCGACCTGGAGCGGCCGGCGGATGCCGGACCCGAGGTTGAGCTGCATGTGCCCACGCTCATTCCCGAGGATTATGTGCCGGACGTGCACCTGCGCCTCATGTTGTACAAGCGCATTGCAAGCACGCCCTCGCGCGAGGAACTGGACGAGCTCAAGGTGGAGTTGATCGATCGCTTCGGCCCGATACCGCCGTTTGCGCAATCCTTGTTCCGTGCGACCTATCTCAAGCTGCGCGCCGCTGCGCTCGGCATCCGCAAGATCGACGCCGGCGCCAGCAACGGCTACATCTTGTTCGATGAACAGAACCGGATCGATCCGCAGCGCGTGCTGAAGCTCATCCAGGGCAAGCCCAAGGAATATCGGCTCGACGGGCCGCTCAAGCTGCGCTTCGCGCACATCGCGCGCACCGAAGACGCGCTGTTCGCGCGGGTCGAACAGCTGGTGGATCAGCTCGCCTGAATCCGCGGCGCGCCGCTACTGGATGGCGCCCAGAAAATCGCCCTTGCCGATCTCAACGCCGTTCTTGCGCAGCAGCGCGTAGACCATGCTGCAGTGGAAATAGAAATTCGGCAGCACGAAGTCGTTGACGTAGCCCAAGGCGGTGAATTTCCACGTTCCACTCGGAAACTTCAATTCGATGGCACGGGTTTCGTCGGCGGGGACCTTCGCCGCGTTCACCGTTTTCAGAAAATCCAGGGTCTTGGCGATGCGCGCCTTGAGCTCCGGCAGCGTGGTCTCGGTATCCTCGTGCTTGGGCACTTCGACTCCGGCCAGCCGGCCGGCGGCGCCTTTCGCCGTATCGCATGCAATCTGCACCTGGCGGCTCAATGGATGCATATCGGGGAACAAGCGCGTCTGCGCGAGCACGGCGCCGTCGACCTTCTTCGCCGTGGCGTAAGCAGCAGCCTTATCGAGGATCGCGGACATGTTGGTGAGTCCGCGCGTCAAAGCGGGAATGGAAATATCGTACAGGGTCGCCATCAATCGTCTCCTGAAAGTCTTACGGTGCGGGGGCGACACTCTAGCTAAAGATTTAATGTTTGGATAGCGAGCGCCATGCCGCTTAATATCCCTCCCGTATGCTGCCCTTCTCCGATGCCTGCGAACGCAACAAGGCGCCGATACTGCGGGTGTTGCAGTCGGCCTTCGCCGATTGCACCCAGGTTTTGGAAATCGGCAGCGGCACGGGTCAGCATGCGGTGCATTTCGCGGCGCAGCTCAGGCATCTGGTCTGGCATCCCACCGAACAATTGGCGTACCTGCCCGATCTTGCCGCGCGCATCAAGCTCGAAGGACCGCCCAATCTGCGCCCGCCCACGCTGCTCGATGTCAAGCAATCGGTATGGCCGCTGCGCAGCGTCGACGCGGCCTACACCGCCAATACCCTGCACATCATGGGCTGGGCCGAGGTGCTGGCCATGTTCCGCGGACTCGACGGCGTATTGTCGTCCCGCGGCATCCTGTGCATATACGGGCCGTTCCGTTACGGCGGCAGCTACACATCGGCGAGCAATGGCGAGTTCGACCGGATGCTGAAAGAGCGCGACCCGCTCTCCGGTTTGCGCGACATCGACGAGGTGAGCGCCGCGGCCGGACTGCATTCCCTCAAGCTGCGCGCCGATCACGATCTGCCCGCCAACAACCGCCTGCTGGAATTCGTGCGCGATTAGAAGCCTGGCCGGATTTACGGCGGTCCGGAAAATACCTGTCCGTTCCAGCCTTGCATGCGCACGTATACCGATCATTCATGAATAGATCAGCCTAGGCGCGCCCTACCGCCGAGGTGAGCGCCGCCTCCGCCAGAGCGCCCTCGTAACGCCGGCCATTGATGAAAAATGTCGGCGTGCCCACGACGCCGCTGCGCATGCCGCCCATGAAATCGCGCTTCACCCTCGGCCGGTAGCGGCGCGCGTCCAGATCAGACTCGAATTGCCCAATGTCCAATTTGAGCACCCGCGCCAGTTTGTGGGCGAGATCGGAGCCAAGCTCGGACTGCTGCGCGTAGATGGCGGCATGCATCTCCCAAAACTTGCCCTGTGCGCCCGCCGCCTCGGCGGCTTCGGCCGCGAACTGCGCGAAAGGATGAGTCTCGATCAGCGGCATGTGCCGGAACACAAAGCGCATTTGTGCACCCATGGTTTTCGCGATCCGCTGCAGCATGGGCTGCATGTCCGCGCAAAAAGGACATTGATAGTCCCCGTACTCGACCACGGTGACCGGCGCATCCTCCGGTCCCAGTGCATGGTCGCTTTTGCCGACGGCAACCGAGAGATTCATTGCAGCAGCGACCCGCAGTCCGCATTCTTCGCCTTGCCGGGATCGACCAGCACCAATTTTGAGGCGTGGGCTTGGATGCCGATGGACGGCGCCTTGAGCGTGCCTCGAATCGAGATCGGCGCGCGCAATTGAAGGAACCGCACGTTCTTCGGATAGCCGCGCAGCGCCAGATCCAATGTCTCGGTGTCCAGATGAATGAATCCCTCGCCCGCGATCAACATCGGTTCGGTATCGAGCACCAAAGTCTTTGCGGCCAGTGTGCCGTCGTGCGCTTGAAAGTTCGCGACAGCGCAGCGGATCGGAACCTCCTCCTTGTTCTTGGCAAGCAGCAACCCGAATCCTCGCAGATCGATGCCGGTGAGTTCCGCGAGCGAGGCTCGCAGCATGCCGCCCGGCATCCTGGCGGTCACGGTGCCGCCGGCGCTTGCCGCCATTTCGTGCAGCGATTTGCCTCGCCCGGTGAAACTGGCCCGCACCGACAAGGAACCTTCGACCGGCGGCGGGCCGGATTTCTTGCGCACGAATTGTCCCAGCTGCAAATCATCGATCTTGAGCTCCAACCGCGCAGTCGGGATCTCCTTGGCGGCATCGATCCTGATCTGCGCATTCATTTTGCCGCCGAGCAGTTCCGCCGCCAGTGGCGCGGCCAGCACACCATGATCGTCGGTGAGATTGGCCGCCACTGCGCTGAGGCTCACGCGCCCTGCCTCGATGCGCTTGGCCCGAAACTTCACGTTCGCAACGCTGCGGCGCACCCCGCTCGGATCGGGGGCCACATCGGACAGAAGCCGGCCCGGATCGGGCTTGGACTCGGGTTCGCGGCCGGCGGCGCTCAGCCCCAGATCGGAAACCACGATCCGCTGGGAATTCAAATCGGCGTCGATTCTCGTGCGCCCGTGCGTGGTGTCGATCGATGCGCTGCCGCGCACATCGCTTTGCCCGGAGGTGACTGCCAATTCGCTGAAGAATGAGGTATATCCGCGCCGTCGCAGTTTTCCGGTAACCCGGTAGCTGCCGGTGTCAATCAAGTTCGCGCCGGTCAGGTAGTACATATCCTTGAGGTCCGCCCCGCTAACGTCAAAAGTTGCATCAAAGACATGCACGTCGAAAGGGTGCAGGAGAAAACCGCTGCCCACAAGATGCGAGCCGCTCGAGCGTTCGCTGAAGCTGAAGTCATAGCGCTTGTCCTGGCTGGCGCTGCGCAGCGGATCGCCGCTCAACTCGAAGTCCATGGCCCTGCCGTTCAATTGCCCCTTCCCGGCAATGCGCAGCGGGTGCGGCTGGCTCGAGACGCCGCCATCGCCCTGCACCGACACCGTGCCGGCGAAGCGGCGGTGCTTTTGCGCATCGTCCAGCTCCACCTGCGCGGCCCTCATCGACAGTGAGTGGATGATGGGCAGACCCTTCGGGGCGCCGAGGTCCGGATTCTCGAGCTGCCAATTGGCATGGCCACTGCCATCGCGCAACAGGTGCAGTTCGGCAGCGTCGAGTTCGAGACTTTCGATGATGGTCTCACGGCCGATTCGCGGAGTGGCGAGTACCAGGGTTATTTTGCCGATCTTGGCCATGACGCCGGCCGGTACCCAGGGCGGGTTGCCGATGGTCACTTGTCCCGCAACCAGCCGCGGGTTGCGCGACAGGAGGCGGACCCGGATGGGGCCGTCGATATGGACCGGCCGCTGGGCACGCCGGGCAATCAGCCGAACCAGCGGACCATGCAGATAGCCGGCGTCCAGTACAGCCGCACACAGCAGCACGAGGCCTGCCGCCGCCAGCGCCGTCAAGCCGCCCCAAAACAGGCCACGGCGCAGCAACACTTTCCCCTTCATGCGCCATTAACGCATGAATCAGAGACCGTGCCCCGTTGGCGCCGCCTGCAAATCCTGTCAGCAAGACAGCCTCCACATTTGGTGGCATAATGACACCGAAACGTTGATTCCGCGTGGCGATTTGGCGCGGGCAAATCATTCGCGAACCAAGGGGAAGGTTAACGACAATGAACAAGACTCGTACATCGGCCGCGGTAGCGGCCTTGATTGCGGTCGCCGCGCTGGGCTATGCGAGCTCGAGCGGCGCGACGGCATCGGCGACACCGAAAGCGCCGGCCGAGGTCGTGCTGCCCGCCACGATCGATGACTTCCGCTTGTCCGATCAGAACCTGCATTCGCATGAACTGCGGCAGCTGGGCGATGCCAGCGCCGTGGTGCTGATCACCCAGGCGGATGACTGCCCGGTGAGCCGCAACTCCAGCGTCTCGGTAAAGGCACTGCAGGATCAATACTCGCCCAAGGGCGTCGAGATCTTCATGTTGAATTCCACGCCGTCCGACAAGCGCGAGGCGATCGTCGCCGAGGCGAAAGCCTACGGCTACAACCTGCCGATTCTCATGGACTCCAATCAGCTGGTGGGCGAGCAGCTGGGAGTGACGCGCACCGCCGAAGTGATCGTGATCGATCCGAAGACCTGGAAAATCATGTACCGGGGACCCATCGATGACCGCGTGACCTACGAGCGCCAGAAAGCCGCCGCCGACCACACCTGGGCGAAGGACGCGCTGGATGCGATGCTCGCCGGCAAACCGGTGGCGGTCGCACGCGTCGAGCCGGTCGGATGTCTGATCGACTTTCCGGAACGCGCGAAGATCGCCACCAGCAAGGTGAACTACGTCCAGAACATCGCGCCGATGATCGAAAGCAAGTGCGTGTCGTGCCACGAGCCGGGCGGCATTGGTCCGATGCCGTTCACGAAATTCGAAGAGATTGCGCCCTTCGCACCGATGATCCGCGAGATGATCCGCACCCAGCGCATGCCGCCCTGGCGCGCCGACCCGAGTGTCGGGCATTTCCTCGGTGACCGAAGCCTGTCGTCCGCTCAGATCAAGACACTGGTGCACTGGGTCGAAGCCGGTGCACCCCGCGGCACGGGCCGCGATCCGTTGGCCTCCAAGACCTTCACTGCTCCGGAATGGCCGCTGGGCAAGCCCGATCTGGTACTGGACCTTCCGGCCTTCACCATCCCGGCGAACGGCATCGTCGACTATCAACGTCCCTACGTCGTCAATCCTCTGAAGGAAGGCAGGTGGCTGCGCGCCTCGACCATCAAGGTCGTGAACCGCCAGACCGTGCATCACGTTCTCACCGGCTACCTGGCCGAAGTCCCGGGACCCGGTCAGGTGGCCAATGAGAGCAAGTGGGGTGTGTCGCTGGGGGGCTATGCCGTCGGAGCCGAATCCTTCGTCGAACCCGCCAATACCGGCGCGTACATCCCGCCGGGCGGCGCGATCGGCTTTCAGGTGCACTACACGCCGTTCGGCCAGCAGGTCACCGAGCACTCGCAGCTGGCGCTGTATTTCTACAAGGATAGGCCCAAGTATGTGATGCGCAATTCGGTCGTGCTGAATGCGAACATCGTAATTCCGGCCAACAAGGAGAGCGTCGAGTTGCAGGCGTACATGGATGTCCCGAAGGACATGATGCTGTACGGCGCGTTCCCGCACGCCCACTATCGCGGCGCATCCTCGCAGTTCTATCTGGTCGCGCCGGACGGCAAGCGGACCTTGCTGGTGGCCCTGCCCCACTACGACTTCAACTGGCAGCGCGAATACAATTTCGTTCAGCCGGTCAGGATTCCCGCCGGTTCGAAGCTGCTGGCGGTCTACACGTACGACAATTCGGTGAGAAACCCGGCCAACCCGGATCACAATCGAGTGGTCCCCTGGGGCGATCAGTCGTTTGACGAAATGCTCTACACCGCATTCCATTATGAGTGGGTGGGAGAGACCTCGGACAAGATGGACCACTACAAGGCCTACGATAAGGATCTGAACGAGAACCGGCTGTTCGGCATGCTCGACACCAAGATGAACGGCAAGCTGGACATGTCGGAATTGACCGGCCCGATCGGCAAGCAATTTGCTGGCGCCTTTGCGAAGATCGACAGCGACCATGACGGCTTCATCGAGCCGAATGAATTGTTGTCGGCCGAGGCCAACATGCAGAAGCGTCGCCAGCAGGCTTCGCAGCAGCAGCAGCAGCAGCAACAGCAACAGCAACAGCAACAGCAGGGACAAGCGGCTCCGGAAAAGAGCGGAGGCGGTCAATAGTCCGCCCATGGCGGCCGGTGTTGTTGGCGATCGCGGCGGCCGGCGTCGCGCTGTGCGCCGTCGTGGACGCCACGGGTCTGCAGCGCGTCGACATCGGCGCGCCTGCGCCGCAGTTCGTCGCCAGGGGTGCGGATGGCGGGCGGCACAGGCTGCGCGATTACGCCGGCAAACTGGTGGTTCTGGAATGGACCAGTCCGGTCTGCCCGTTTACCGCCGTGAAGTATAAGAACGGCGCCATGCAATCGCTGCAGCGTTACGCCGCCGCGCGCCAGATCATCTGGCTCTCCATCGATACAGCCGCGCCCGACAAGGCAGGATATCTCACGGCGCCCGCCGCCCGCGCGCGCATCGCGCAAACTCACGCGACCGTCACGGCCTTCTTGTTCGACGTCGACGGCAGGATCGCGCGCAGTTACGGGGCCAAGACCACACCCAGCTTTTTCGTCATCGGCCGCGACGGCAGGCTTGCCTACCAGGGCGCAATGGACGATCAGGTTTTTGCCGACCAGAGCGTGGGGCATGCATACGTGAAATCCGCTCTCGATGATCTGGTCGCGGGCCGCCGCGTCAAAGATCCGCAAACACAGCCCCAGGGCTGCGCAGTAGAATACTGACACGATGCGACTGGTTCCCAAAAGCGCTGCCGCGGCGCGCCGCATCGATGGCACTGCAAAGGGTCGTCGCGAGCAGTTGCTCGATCAGGCCGCACGGGAACTCAATTCGAAAGGTATTTCCATGACATCCTTGACGGACGTCGCGGACAAACTGGGCTTCTCGCGCGCATCGCTGTACTACTACGTCGAGGACCGCGAAGACCTGATGTTCCAGGTCTATCTGCGTTCATCGGAAATCATGGCGCGCCGCCTGGGCGAATCGGCGCAGCCTGGCAGCGGTGCGCTCAGGGTGCTGGGCAATTTCATAGCCGCGACCCTGGACCCATCCGAGCCGGAACTCGCCGCCTTGAGCGAGATCGGATTGCTCGACCAGGCGGAGCGCGAGACGGTGCTCGGCGTTTTCGAAGCGGTGGTGGCGCGGCTCGCTGGCCTGCTCGAAGCCGGCGCAAAGGCGGGGCATGTGCGCAACTGCGATTTCGAAATCGCGGCGCGCACCATCATCAGCATCATTCATTCGATTCCGCTCAACTCGGCGCTCGCTCTGGCATTGCATGTGAGCCGGCATGAGATCATCGCAGCGGCACAGGATATTCTCGCGAGCGGCTGGGGCGCCGATCGCACGCGTGCGGTGAATCCCGCGCCCATCGATTTTTCCCCGTTGCTCACCCAGCCGGGTGGCCTGTTCGATCGCGGCGCGCAATTCGAAGCGAAGCGCGAGAAGATTCTCGCGGCCGCCTCGCAGCTGTTCAATCGAAGGGGCGTCGACACGACTTCCCTGGAGGATATTGCCGCCGCCGTCGGGGCCACCAAGCGGACGCTCTATCACTACGTCGGCGACAAGCAAACGATCTTGTCGGCCTGCTACGCGCGCACCGACCGTATCTTTTCCTTTATTCGCGAACAGGCCGCGGCTCAGGGAGGTCCGGCGACCGAAACGCTGATTGCGGTATTGCGCGCCAACGCGATCTCGCATCAGCGCGACGACATCGAGCCGCTGCGCTCATCGACGGGCTATGATTCGTTGAGCGATGCGGAGAAGCTGCGGGCGACCGAGCGCGGCCGGGTGCTGGTGCAGGCGTATAGGGCGCTTTGCCGGGAAGCGCACAATGAACATTCGATGCGCGACGTGAACCGGGATTGTCTGTTGCTGTTCATGCGCGGCGCCGGCAGCTGGCTCGCCAAAGGCCTGCTGCGCGGCGATGATGCGCGCAAGGCGCAGATCGCCGCGGAGATCGCGGATCTTTTGCGGCTGGGCCTGCGGCCGATTTAGCCACCATGGAACGACCGGCCTGCGCAGCGCCTATTCTTCGCCGATGACGATGAGCTCGACTGCCGGAGGAGGAAGCGCCGCCTGCAAACGGATGCTCGGGCCGCTCTGAATGCTTTGATCGAGCAGCGCAAAATTGGCCGCGTCGTTGATCCGGTAGCGCTTCACCCGGTACTTGCCCGCGCCCGGCATGCTGATCGTCGCGTCATAGCCGCCATTGTCGCTGTAGTGAAGTTCGCGGCGTTCCGGCAGAGCAGTGTCCCAGTTGTCGCGCGGCCGCAGGTACTGCGCTGCGACTTGATAATTGCCGATCAAGATCTGCACCAGGCGCCGGTTCTGCGAACGGCCGGCCACCAGCGCGAACCCTGAATCATCTCCGCCGGTGGTTCGGAGCAACTGCGGAGTGCTCTTGAGCGATCCGAAGGCGCCGAGCGCCAAGCTCACCGGATCGGGCTCTGCGCCGGCGCGAATTTCCGGGCCGGCGCGATGATAGGTCTGAGCATCGATGGGGCCCCCCAGCATGTAGATGAGCGAGTCCACGGTAAAGGCCGCCCGCGCGGCTTTGGACATGTTCTGATCGGCCGGATCCGCGCCCCACTCGTCCAGCACGTTTCGGGTCGAGCCGAAGCCGTGCGCGTCGAGAATGACGCGCAATTGGCGCGCGATCGAGACGAAAAGATACGGATCGTTCGAATCGAGCGTGTAGAAATGCCAGGAAAAGAAATCCAGCGGCAGCTGATTTACGCGCACAAAATCCAGGAATTTTTCGCGATAGGCACCCGCAATCAGCGGTCTCGAAAGCGACGGGCCGCCGACCAGCGCAGAAGCGTCCGCCGACTGAATGGCCGCGGCGGTTTTTGCGTACAGCGTGTAATACTCCTGCGGGCTGCCGCTCCAGGACTGCGGGGAATCCGCTGAGTTCCAAATCTCCCAATAGCGTATGCCGTACCGGAATCCTTTTTTCCAGCGCGCGTTGTAGTGAAGCACGATGTGGCGCGCGATCTGCGCCCATTTGTCCGGATCCGCCGGCGGATCGGCCGCGGCGCCGCTGCGTCTGCCGAGCTGAAACAGCGGCTCGGCGCCGCCGGAGCGTATCGATGCCATCAGCCGGTCGGTGGACGCAAAGTCGTAGCTCGAGGGGTTGTTCGCGTCGGCATGCGGGTCGGGGAAAATCGAGTCCATGTCCCCGGCGCCCGCGACATCGCGAACGCTCACCAGGTCGACGCGCGCCGCCCGATAGAACGCCGTACCCTGCGCATCCGCGGCCTGCACACCGCTCAACGGCCGCAATGCGCCCACGGTGACCGTGGCATCCACGGTAATCTGGCGCGGCGGCAGATCGGCACCGCTCGCGCACGGGACGCATGCCAGGGCGAGCAGAACCAGCGCAGGACCGGGTGCGTTTACGTCGGCACCAGCGCCAGCACCCGCAGCGGGCTGCCCGAGCCATTCACGATCTTGAGCGGCGGCGCAATGACCACGGCGCCGGTCGGCGGCAACTGGTCCAGGTTGGTCAAGCTGGCGAGTCCAAAGCGATTCGCACCATGCATGATGGTGTGGCAGGGAAACATGGGGTTGAACGTGTGCGCCTGGCCCGCATCGGTGCCGACCGTCTCCACTCCCACTCCCAGGATGTCGCGTTCGCGCGCCAGGAATGGCACGCAGTCCGGATGAAATCCGGGAGTATGGGAACCGTCGGCGGCGAAATTGAGGAATGCCTCGCCCGGGCGCTTGGACCAATCGGTGCGGATCAGCACCCACGCGCGGCTGGGAATCCGACCGTTGCGTGCCTCCCATTCCTCGACAATTGTTTGCGTCAGCAGGAAGTCGGCGCTGGCGCGCACGGGCGCGGAAACATCGATCACGCAGGCGGGGCCGATGAAACGTTCGACGGGGATGTTATGCGTCGCATTGTCGGGGTAGTCCTTGCCCGTCACCCAATGGATGGGAGCGTCGAAGTGCGTGCCGGTGTGCTCGCCACAGCTGATGTTGTTCCAATACCAGGCCGGCCCGCGCGCATCGTAATGCGAGATTTCCTCCAACGAAAAGGGCTTCGAAGGCGCGAATTGTTCGGGCAGGCGAATCGTTTGCGTCGCCGCTTCCAGCGGCACGGTCAGATCGACCACGCGAATGCCGCCGCGCAGAATGCCGTCGACGAGAGTGGAAAGCGTCTGTGAGTGAGTGGCCATGGCGCCCTAGTAATTGATGGAGGGGTTATCCCCGGGATAGATGACACCCACGATATCAAATCCGCCCGGCGTTGTGCATTGAACCGAATGCAGCTGCTTACGCGGCAGAAACAGCACATCGCCCGCAACGACGGCAGTTTTGGCGTTTTCGGTCCACACCACGCCGGCGCCGTTCAGGAAGATCAGCGCTTCCTCGTACAGGTGCCGGTGCGGCTCGGCCTTGGACAGCGGGATGTTGCCGATGAACTGCGTCACCACGCTCGATCCATGCTCGCGATTGACCAGCATTTGATAGTAGCGCTCCGCCATCTTGTGTCGCTGCGAAGGATCGATGGAGGCGATGCGCTGCGGATATTGCGCTTCGAAATTGCCGGGCATCCGCTCCAGCCAGACCAGATCATCGCTTCCCGGTCCGTTTGAAATGAAGAACTTGATCGCAGCGTTGCCGGTATTGTGCACGCGGTAGGCTTCGTCGGGCCGGATGTAGACGCCGCTGAGCCGTTCCACCGGAAAATGCCGGCCGCTGATCTCGACTGCGCCCGAGCCTTCGAGCACGAACAGTACGGTATGGCGTCCGTCCGCGGACACCACCGCCGAGCTGCCGTGCGCAATTTCGGCGTAAAACTGCGATTGAAACAACGCACCCAGCGCCGGCGTCACCACCCGGCAGTAGCGCATGGCGTCGCGCGCTATCAGCGTGGCGCGCGCGGTCGAGAATACGTAGCACTGACCGTCCAGCCGCACGACCGGTCCCGCTCCCGCAGCCACCACGGGAACCCGCCGATTTTCCGGACTATCCGGATCATCGGTCAGATAGCCGCCCGGCAGGTTGCTATGCGCGCCATCGCAGAAAGGGCCGGTGCCGGTCTGCTTGCACCCGCAAAAGATCACGTCCTCATCGCGCTCCGCCCTGAAGGCGATCGGTAGAAATTCGGTTCCGGCATGGGAGCCATCGCAAAACGGCTGGGACTGGGAGCGCCCGCACGCGCACCACATATAGCGTTTCCCCGCCTTGACCTCGTAGTAGTAGCCCTTGCGGTTGGCGATCCGCGCCGCGATCTTGGAACCGCTCACGGCGTTTCCCGAAGAACGCCATCGGCGCCGCGGCGCAGTGCACGCGCATGCGTCGGCAGCGGCGCACCCGGCTCATGCTCGATCGTCATGCCATATGGCCAACTGGCGGGTGCGATGGCGATGTAGCGCGCAAATCCACCGCTGCCGCCCTCGAACTTGGCGAAGCCGATGGTGATGAGCGCGCCGGCCTCGGGAACCTGGTCGAGATTCGCAACGCCTTCTGCCTGGGCGAAGTTATGCTGCAGCAGCCATTTCTCGCCCACGAATTCCGGAGCGGTATTGTCGGTGTCCAATGGTTCGTGTCCGTGCATCAGAATGTGCCGATCCAAGTGCAAATACTCGAGTGCGGCCAAGCTTACGCCAGGAAACGGTTGTTTCGTGAAGCGCTTTGGATCGTTCCACTTCTTTGACCAGTCGGAGCGGATCATCACCACCGACCCTGCGGGAACCGGTCCGTGGCGCCGCTCCCAGTCCTTGATATCGGCAACCGTGGCCTGGTAGCCCGGATCGAGCGCAACTTTGGGCGCCACATTGATCACCACCAGAGGACGCAGCGCCACGGTGGGCGGAATATCGCTGATGGTCGCGCCGTGTTCATTCTCGTGTGCCGGCGGACCGAACTGAGTGCCGATGTGATCCATGGGCAGATCATAAGCGGTGATCGCGACCCCGTGCTTTTGGTAGCTGAAGGCTTCCCCTTTTTCGATGACCCCGGGTATGGAAACGCCCGCCCGCGCCGGCCCCACGCCGAAGTCGACAAACCCCTCGCCAAGCGGGCCGCCGGGAGCGATGGCGTGAGTCAGGTCGATATACTTGGCGTGGCGTAGCGCCATGTCGTAGAAGTTCCACAGCGGCAGCGCTCTGCCGCTTTGGCCCGCAATCGACAACCCGCCGCAGCCACCCAGTGCTGCGGCGGTGAGCCATACGACGACGCGGCGCATGCCCGCCTCCTTAAAAGCTAGAATTTGCGCGTTGCGGTCAATCCAATGGTCCGCGGACGCACCGTCAGCAGCGCGTCCGGATCCTGCGAGGAATTGATCGCGGAAACTTCCGCGCGTTTGTTGGTCAGATTGCGCGCAAACGCCGTGACGCTCCACGGACCATGGATCAGCCCGGCCCTCAGATTCAGGAGAGTATAGGAGCCCAGGGGAATATTGAACTGCGTATTTGAAGCGAAATACGCGTTCACGGCACCTCGATAGGTCACGTCGCCCGCAACCACTCCCTGCCAGTCGCCTGAAATCGGCGCCGTATAGTTGAGCCCGAGGTCCAGCTGGAATCTGGGGACGTTGGGGATCGCGTCGCCGGTCCTGCCCAGGGTCGGATTGAGATTGTATTGCAGAACGCTGGCGCCTTCCGTGAGATAGGCATCCTGATACGAGCCGGCAAAACTGGCCGACAGGTACTCGAGCGGGTGCGCCGTGAACTCGAATTCCACGCCCTCGCTGCGCGCCGTACCCGCGTTGCCCAGATACACGAATGCGCCGTCGGGCGTCGTTTCCTGCACCTGGATGTTGTCCCACTTGATGACGTAGATGTCGGCCTGATAATCGAACAGACCCCCGAACAGCCGGCCCTTCGCGCCCAACTCGAAGTTGGTCAACGAGTCCGGCGAGTACGCCGACGGAATGGGCTCGAACGGTTCGCTGACGGCGTTCAATCCGCCGCTGCGAAAGCCGGTCGATATGGTTGCGTATGCCAACACTTGTTCGTTGAACTTGTAGCTGGTGTTGATCTTCCAGGTAACCTTATTGAAGGTTTCCTCCGGATCGAGGACCGGCACCAAGTTGGGCGCGCCCGGAAAACCGCCGAACGGATGGGTCTGCGTCTGTACGCCATTCAAGGTCTCGGTGAAATAGCGCACGCCCGCCACCGCGGTCCACGCGTCGGTGATTTTCCACGTGGCCTCGCCGAAGCCCGCGTATTGCGTGCCGCTGCGCTGGTCGGTACGTCCGAAGAAGGTGTTTCCCACGCCCGGGAAATCCAACGCGTCGTCGGCGGTCGAGGTGCTGAACGGGCCGGTCACCAAACCATTTCCGCCGGTAGCGATCACTTGAACGGCCAGATCCTGGGTCTCGTGCTCGCGATAGACGCCCGCCACGAAGTTGACCGGTGAATTCAGATCGCTGGCAAAACGCAGTTCGCTGGAGTTGACCTTGCGGGTACGCGGCTCGAGCGTTTCGGCCGGAACGGGCACATCGAACGACACCAATACGGGCGTCGAATCGAAGGTGAAGTCGGTGGTGCGGTTGTACTGGTTGGTGGTGCCGGTCACCTTGCCGATGCCGGTGTCATATTCCACCGTCAGACCGAAAATCTTGAGATTGTCGCTCCAGGGACTCAAGGTGACGTCGGTATTGCACAGATCGCAGCCCTGGGTGGGAGGGATCGGTCCGCCGCTGAAAGCCGAGACCCCCGCCGGGGTGTAACGCGATGAGCCGCCCGAGGTCTCGGTCTGCGAGGTGTAGTTGGCGTCGATGGTCAGATTGTCGTTCGGATGAAAGCGCACGCTGGCCCTTCCGCCGCCGACATCGTCATCGTTCACGCCCTTGATGAGGCCGATACCCTTGACCGGCAGGGTCTGGAAATTCGGCGCGGCCGCGGTTCCGACGTTGGTGAGACCCGTGACGCCGGCGCCCACCCGGGTCTGATCGATATAACCGCTGTCGTAGAGTTTCCATCCCACCAAGCGCACGGCCAGCACGCCGTCGATGATCGGCAGGTTGACCTCGCCGTTGATGTTGTAGTTGCCGCTCGCGTGCGATGTCTGCGAGCCTTCGGTGGTGAAGTAGCCGCCGAGATTGTTGAGATCCGGTGAATTGGGGACGAACCGGATGGTGCCGCTCATGGAACTTGCGCCGTACAAGGTGCCCTGGGGACCGCGCAATACCTCTACGCGATTCAGGTCGTAAAGCCTGACGTCGGATTCGAAGCCGCCGCCGTCATCGGCGTTCGAGCCGCTGATCACCGCTTCACCGTAGTACACGCCCGTCGTCGCATCGCCGGTCGAGTTGATGCCGCGGATGACGTATTTCTTGTCGCCCGGACCCAAGTCTTGAATCGAGAGGCCGGGAATCTGCCCGGCGATGCTCATGATTCCTGCCGCACTTTCGGTCTGCAGAAACTCGCCGCTGATCGCCTGGATCGAGGCGGGGGTGTCGAGGACCTTCTGGGCGTTCAACTTGTTGGCAGTGACGATGATTTCATCCAGCCCGCCCGTGCTCGTCTCCGCCGCCGTCTGCGCCAGCGCCACCGGCATCTGCGACAGTGTCGCGATGATGCCAATGCCGGCTGCCAACAGCCTTCCCAAAGCCGTGATTTTCGCGCGCATTCGCCGTGCGACTGGATTTTTCATGCTGATTCTCCCTGATGAGGCGAACACAATATGAGTTATCATATGAAATATCAAATGAATGAACGGCGTTGCGCCCGGCACACACCGGGCTGCGATCAGCCGCGCATATTGCGGCTCAGGCGCCGCACCAGGACGAAAGCCGCGGCGACCTGCGGATTCGAAAATCCCTCCAGCAGCCTCAGCTCGCGGCGCCGCACGACCACATTCAAGCTGTTGAACAAGGCGCGGCCCTTGTCGGTCAAATATACCTCGACGCAGCGCGCATCGTCCCGGCGCAGCACCCGGCGCACGAAGTTCTCCTTTTCCATGCGCATCAGCGCCCGGCTGAGCGCCGACTGCTGCACCATGGCCCTGTCGATGATTTCCTTGATGGTGATGCCGTCGCCCATCGACAACACCGCGAGTATCCGCCAGCGGGTGATGTTGATGCCCTCGCGCCGCAGTTTCTCGATCAGGTCGGTGTTGAGCTGGTAGGCGAGCCGCGCGATCAAATGCGGCAGAAAATCATCGAACAGCGGCCGGCCCACCGGCCGCGCCGAGCTGCGGGCGGCGACCCCCTGCGGCGGGGTGCTTCGCGGCGTCTTTCGCGGCGTCTTTCGCGGCGTCTGTCGCGGCGTATTCTTCAAAATGGGTTCTGGCCGTTGAGAATGGCTGCGAGTTTGGCGGCGTCCATATTGCCGCCGGAGATTATACAGACTATGTTGCCCTTGCCGCCCTGCCCGGCCAGTGCGGCGGCCAGCGATACTGCGCCCGCCGCCTCGGCAACGACGTGATGGCGGCCGGCCAGCAGGCGAATCGCCGCTACAATCTGCGTGAAGGTCACGCACGCGGCCGAGTCCGCGATCTGCCGCAGCAGGGGCCACATTTCCGCCAGCACGGTCGTGCTGCCCATGCCGTCGACGAAACCCTGCCGATGCGCAACCTGCACGGGCCGTCCCTGCCCCAGCGCCGCCGCCGCCGGCCGCGAAGCCTCCGATTCGACCGCGATCATGCGTACCGCGGGTTTGAGACGCTTCATCACCGATCCGATGCCGCAGATCAGGCCCCCGCCCCCAAAGGGCGCGAGCACCGCATCGCAATCGGGCAGGTCCTCGAGGATTTCGGCGCCGATCGTCGCGTTGCCGGCCAGCACCGCATGCTCGGCCACCGGATGCACGAAAGTGCCGTGCTCACCCGGACAGCGGCGGCTGGTGAGCACCGTCCACCATTCGTCGAAAGGCAATCGAATCACTCTTGCGCCGAGTTCGCCCAGTGCATCCAGCTTGGTTCGTGCCGCGCCTTCCGGCACCACCAGGGTGGCCGAAATTCCCATGCGCTGCGCGGCCACGGCGATCCCCAAGCCGAAGTTTCCGGAACTCGCGCTCAAGACCCCCGGGGCGAGCTGCTCCGGGTCCATGCTCTTGAGGGCATTGGCGGCGGCCCGGATTTTGAACGACCCCCAGGGCTGCAGATTCTCGAGCTTGAGGAAAACATTCGCGCCGGGCAGTTCGGCGTTCAGCCTGAGCAGTGGCGTGCGAAGGGCAAACCCGCGGATATTCTGGCACGCGCGGCTGACCTGCGCGTCGCCCGGCAGCATCAGCGGACTAGAAATCAATCATCTGCCCTATGCCCGCCGCGCGAGCCTTTGCAAGCACGTGATGCGCCGCGGCCAGATCTTGCGGCGCTATGCCGAGCGATTTGTAGAGCGTCATGTCGAGCGGCGAGCGGCGCCCCTCCTTCGTGCCATTGGCCACTTCGCCGATCTCGCCCAGGATGTGTTCGGGCGTGATGGCTCCGGCGCGCAAGGCGCGCAGATATTCGCCGCCCTCATTGACGGTCGAGTTGCGGCAGTCGACGAAGAAGCGCGATTTGACCACGGCAGGCGTGTCTATCTCGGCGGCGGCGGCGATGCTGGAGCCGACCACATTCAAGTGCACGCCCGGCGTCAACCAGTCGCCTTGCAGGATCGGCTCGCGCGCCTTGGTGGTCGTGCAAATGATATCGGCACCGGCCACCGCCTCGGCCACGGTGGCGGATGTTTCGATCGAAACACGCCGCCTCGCGCCCTCGGTTTTGGCGAAATTCCGCGCTTTGTCGCGGTCGCGCGCCCAGAGGCGGATCCGCCTCAGCGGACGCACGCACAACATGGCTTCAAGATGGCTGCAAGCCTGCTCGCCGGCGCCGAGCAGCGCCAGGTCGCCGGCCTCGGGTTGCGCCAGCAGGCGCGTGGCAAGTCCGCTCGCCGCAGCCGTGCGGATCGCGGTGATCTCCGCCGCGTCGAGCAACGCCACCGGCCGGCCATGCTCGGCTTCGAACAGCAGCACCAAGCCCAGGTGCGATGAGTACTGCGGCGGCTTGTTGCGGGGAATCAGGCTTACCAGCTTGACCCCAAAGCATTCCGGTTCGGCCAGATAGCCGGGCATCATGCCCAGCATGCCGCGATCGCCCGGCATCACCAGGATTGAACGCAGCGGCAGAACGACGCGGCCCTCCGAGACCGCGATCATGGTCTGTTGCATCAAATCGATGCATTCGGTCATGGGCAGCAGTTGGCGCACTTCGGCGCCGCGCAATAAGCGAATTTCCATCAGGAGCCTGTCTGAATATTCCGCGTGGCCGCAGGCTCCCGGGGCGCGAACGACCCGCGCAGCTCCTTCATCGCCGCGATGAAGGATTCGACGTCATCGTCATCGTTATAGAAATGAAAGCTCGCCCTGACATTGTCGTCACGGTGCGAGGTCACGATGTCGTGTTTCATGAGTTCCGCGGACAGCCCGGCGCTGTTGCGCGACGGGACCGCAACCGTGGCGCCGCGGCGTTCGTCCTGCAGCGGCGTGATGCTGGGCCAGCCGATTTCAGCGAGCCGCTCCATGCAGCGGCGCGTCAGCGCATAGTTGCGCTTGCCGATCGCAGCCGTGCCGACGCGCAACAGCATTTTCAAGCCCGCTTCGGCCGCATAGCAATTGACCACCGGCGGCGTGCCCGCCTCGAAGCGACGTGCATTCTGCGCCGGACGATTCGCCGTAATGTCCATGGCGGTGATGTTTTCCTGGGCGAACCAGCCGCTGTTGGTGGGCAGCAGCGAGCGAACGCAGGAATCCCGGGCGTACAAAAAGCCGATGCCCGCGGTGCCCAGCAGGTACTTGAGCATGCCGCCGGCCGCAAAATCGACGTCGAGCGACTTGACGTCGATATCGAGAGAGCCCACCGATTGATAACAATCGAGCAGCACTTTCGCGCCCTTGGCGCGCGCGATGCGCACGATCGCGGGAATATCCAGTTTGGCTCCATTGCGGAAACAGACATGGGTGATCGCAACCAGCTGCGTCTGTTCGTCGATCGCCCTGGCAAACATCTCGGCGGGAATGTAGCCGTCAGGCCCGCGCGGCACATGCACCACGCGTGCGCCGCGCGGTTCCTGCGCGTGCCAGATCTGGGCGTTGGTGGGAAACTCGAAGTCGCTCACCACCACCTTGTTGCGCGGTCCGGAGAACTGCAATCCGCTCGCCAGCGCGTTCAGTCCGGCCGAGACCGAGGCCGTCACCGCGATCTCATCGGGCGATGCGTTCAGCAACTGCGCGGTCAGGCTTCGCACCGACTCGTTCTTGGTCACCCACACATCCCAGTTCGCGCCCACCAGCAGCCGGTCTTCCATGTAGGCGTCGAACGCGGCCCGCACCTCGTTGGCGAGTGCGCAGTATGAGCCGCTGTTAAGATAGGTCTTGCGCTGCAGTACCGGGAATTCCTTGCGCAGCGCCGCGAAGTTCGGTTCCATGATGAATTATATGCACTGTCATATATATAAGCAATTGAGGCGGCAATTTTCATGCACGCAGAAGTAGCTCCGGTCGGCATGCCGGAAATCGAGGCGGCCAGGGCGCGGATCGCGGCCTTGAGCGTGCGGACTCCACTGGTCGGTTGCGATCTTGCGCCGCCGGGCAAGACGCTCAAGCTCAAGCTGGAAAATTTGCAGTCCATCGGCTGCTTCAAAATCCGGCCGATCGCAAGCGCGGTTCTTGCGCGCGCTCACGCGGACTTAAAGCCGGGAATTTACACGACCAGCTCCGGCAACAGCGCGCTCGGCGTGGCATGGATGGCGCGCCGCCTGGGAATCAGCGCCACTGCGATCGTGCCGACCAGCGCGCCCGAGGCGAAACTCGAAAAACTGCGGCGCCTGGGAACGCGCATCGAAACCCATACCGACGCCGCGTGGTGGCGCGCCATCCAAAGCGGCGTGCTCGAAGATCAGGCCGGCGTGTACATCGACGCCGTTCGCGATCCCAATTCGCTCGCCGGCGATGCCACCATCGGCGTCGAGATCCTCGAACAATGGCCCGAAGTCGAGGCGATTTTCATTCCTTTCGGCGGAGGCGGGCTCGCGTGCGGAATCGCCTGTGCAATCCGCGCGCTCAAGCCCGAGGTGAAAATCATTGCCTGTGAACTCGCGAGCGCGCATCCGTTGAGCTCGGCATTCGCGGCCGGCGGCCCGGTCAGCACCACGCACCAAGCGGGTTTCGTCAGCGGCGTGGGATTCGGCCAGGTGTTGCCGGAGATGTGGCCGCTGGCCCGCTCGTTGATCGATGAGGCGGTGACGGTCACGCTGGCACAGGTGGCCGATGCCATCAGGCTGCTGGCGGAAAACAATCGCATCGTGGCCGAAGGCGCCGGCGCGATATCCGTGGCCGCGGCTCTCGCGGCGCAGTACCCGCAATCCAAAGTGTGCGCGGTCATTTCCGGCGGCAACATCGATCGCGACGTGCTCGCATCGATCTTGCAGGGCCGGATGCCGGGAGCGCAGCCTGCCTGAGTCCTAACCGGCGTCCGGCTTCAGCGCGCGCGCCGATTCGAGCGCGGCGCTGCGCGCGCGCCGTGCCTTGGTGACGAAATAGCCGACCGACAGGAACAACAGCCACGGAATGCCGACGATCCAGGAGATCTGCCAGGTTTCCCTGTCCAGGCCCATGGTGACCAGGATCGCGCACAGCAGCAGCAGCCCGACGATTTGCACCAGCGGAAATCCCGGTGTGCGCACCGGCAGATCGGCCGCTTTGTGCCGCCGCCGAAAGCTCAAATGGCTCAGCAGAATGATGATCCACACGATCATCGCATCGAACAGCGCCACGCCGAACAGGTAGTTGTACGCGAGCGGAGTCAGCTTGGAGAGTCCCGCCGCCACCAGGATGCAGGCGCCCGACACCAGGATGGCCGTGATCGGCGTGCCGTTCGCGCCGAGTCTGCCGAGGAATCGCGGCGCGAATCCGCCCCGCGACAGCGAAAACAGCATGCGTGAGCAAAGATATACGTTGGTGTTCATGCTCGAGAGCGCGGCGCTCAACACCACGAAATTCATGATTCCGGCGGCATGCCGAATGCCCGAGTGCGCGAATATGCGCACGAACGGGCTCTGCGTCACGACGGTGGCGCCGGTTTCGGTCCATGGAACGAAGCTGACCACGATGGTCAGCGCGAGGATGTAGAACAGAAATAGGCGCAAAGCCATGCTGCGAAGCGCGGCCGGGATGGTCTTTACCGGGTCTTTGGCCTCGCCCGAGGTCACCGCGATGACCTCGATGCCGTTGAACGACAATACCCCCAGGATCACGGCCATCCACACGCCGCCGAAACCATGCGGCATGAAGCCGCCGGGCAGTCCGGTCAGATTGTGAAAGCCCACCGGCTCGGTCCACAGCCCGAAGATGCTGGCCGCGCCCAGGATGATGAAGATGACGATGGCCACCACCTTGATCAGCGCGAACCAGTACTCGATCGAGCCGAAATTATTCACCGAACGCGAATTGAAGTAGAGCAGCACGAAGGCAAAACCCAACGACCACATCCACACCGGCGTGCCGGGAAAATAGAACGTCATGTAGACGCCGGCCGCCACCGCCTCGGCACCGACGGCGATGACCTGCGCCATCCAGTAGGAATAGCGCGCGATGATGCCCGCCCAGGGATTGAGGTAGATTTCGGCATAGGTGCCGAACGAACCCGCGGTCGGATGCATCACCGCCATTTCCGACAGGCTGAAAACGATCGCCACCGCGGCAATCGCCGCAATCGCGTAGCTGACGATCACCGCCGGTCCCGCATAGCCGATTGCCACGCCGCTGCCCATGAACAAGCCGGTGCCGATGGCACCGCCCAGCCCGATCATGATCAGTTGCGGGCGGCTGAGATCCTTGTGCAGGCCCGCCTCGCGGCCGGCGATTGCGGACGCGTCCAATCGCTCCCTCGTTTGCGGTGATATTTTCAACTCGCATGCAGTCTAGCACGCGAGAAATTTACCCCGATGCATCAGGCCGCCTGATTGCGGCCCGACTTCTTCGCCAGCTGCAGCTGCTGCTGCGCTCTTTGCAGCAGGTTCGACGGATCATCCGTCGCCTCGGGCACCGCGGCGCACACGCCGACGCTGATGCTGATGTAGCGCAGCACCGCGGAGCGCGGATGATGGATGCGCATGTCGCGCACGCGCTCGGCCATGAGTTGTCCGACGCGCATCGCCTGCTCGCCGGTCAGCCCGGGCGCAAATGCGATCAAGCTGCCGCCGTCGATCCGCGCGGTGACGTCGCTCGATCGGCGCAGGCAGCCGGAAACCACGTGCGCGACGCGGCGGATGGTCGAATCGCCGGCGGCGCGGCCGAAGGTGGTGTTGTAAAGATCCAAGGCATCGATGTCGATCGCGAACACGGCGATGCTGCGCTGTTCGCGGTGCGCGACCGCCCAGTCGCGCTTCAACAACTCCTCCAGATACGGCAGCGTGTACAGGCCCGTCAGGCGATCGTCGCGGACCGCAATGGCGGTCGGCTGGTGCGCGCCGCTCAAACTGTCCTTGGCGATTTTCGGATCGATGCGCAGGCGCTCTCCGGCATCGCGATGATGTCCGGCAAAGTGCGTCACGCAGCCGTCGGGATGCCGCAGCGGCATGACCGTCATTTCGTTCCAGAACAGCGAGCCGTCCTTGCGGTAGTTGCGCAGCAAGACACGGCAGGTCTGCCCCCGGCTCAAGGCGTCGCGCAGGCGGTGACGGCCATCCTGCTCGCGATCATCCGCCTGCAACAGCCGCAGATTGCGCCCCTTGAGTTCTTGCGCGGTATAGCCGGTCAGGGACTCGAAGGCGGGATTGGCATACACCACGGGATGGTCGGTGCCCTGGGCGTCGATCAGCACCACCCCCTCGGGGGAGGATTCGACCAAGCGCCGGAACAGTCCCTGGTCAAATTCCGTCACGACTCCCCTCCGTCAGCACCAACGGGGGGATGGCCGAAAGGTTTGCGATCGATATCACGGTCTGCTGCCACTGCCGGTCCGCTCCAAGATTCGTCGGGGCTTCGCCTCGTGCCCTCATTCGGACCACCCGGGCCTGAGAGGCCGGCGAGCCTAAATCCTGCCCGAAGTGTTCGAGCACGGACTTTACCGCGAGTCGATCGTTACAAATGGGGAGGACGTCGCAACCTGCAGCAAATGCCAGCTCGACGCGCTTGATTACGCCCCCAAAAGCGGCCGCGCCCGCCATGCTCAGGTCGTCCGCGAAGAGGCAGCCATGGAACCCCATCTCGCCCCGGAGCACTCCGGCGATCCAACGCCGGGAAAGGCTGGCCGGGAGGGGGTCGACCGCCGGAAACACGACATGTGCACCCATGACGCCGGCCAGATTGTTCTCGATCAGCAGCCGATAGGGGCGTATGTCAGCCTCCAAATCGGTGAAATCACGCCGGTCCACGGGCAAGGCCACGTGGGAGTCGGCTATGACGGCGCCATGGCCCGGAAAATGCTTGGCCACCGCAGCCATGCCGGCCTGGCGCATCCCCGCCATATACGCCACGGCAAGGGCTCCGACGGCGTCCGCATCCCGGTGAAAGGCACGGTCGCCGATGATCTCGCTGACCCCATGATCCAGGTCGACGCACGGCGCGAAGCTGAAATCCACGCCCACCGCCCGCAACTCGCTGGCCATCAACCAGCCCACGGACTGGGCCAGAGCGAGCCCCTCGCGCCGGTCCTCATCGTAGCGGCGGCCGAGGACACGCACCGGCGGCAGTCGCGTGAAGCCCTCGCGAAAGCGCTGCACGCGTCCGCCCTCTTGATCGACGGCGATGAGCAAATGCGGGGTGCGCAGCGAACGGATCGCGGCGGTCAGGCGCGCAACCTGCGCCACATCACGGTAGTTGCGGGTAAACAGGATGACGCTGCCCACCAAGGGATGCGAGAGCACCTCGAGGTCCGCGGGCGTGAGCTCCGTGCCCGCGATATCGACCATGAGCGGACCCAGGCTCACGGCGGCCGCTCGAATGCTGCGATCGATTCAACGTGCGTCGTATGCGGAAACATGTCCATCACCCCCGCCGCGATCAGCTTGAGGCCGTGGTGCGCCACCAGGATCCCTGCATCCCGGGCCAAACTGCCCGGATGGCAGGAAATATACACGACCCTGCGCGGCTGCCAGCACGACATCCGCGCGAGCAGCTCGGCCGCACCCGCGCGCGGCGGGTCCAACATCACCAGATCGTAGCGCCGCTGCGACCACGCCCCGAATGTGTCCGGTTCGAACAGATTCTCGACCGCAAATTCCGCGTTGCCGATTGAATTACGCGTTGCGTTCCGCCGCGCCTTGGCGACCAGCGAGGCATCACCCTCGACGCCCACCACCCGCCGCGCTCGGCGCGCCAACGGCAGGGTGAAATTGCCCAAACCGCAGAACAAATCCAGCGCCGAATCGCCGGGCTCCGGCTGCAGCAGCGCCATCGCGGCATCGACCATCGATGAATTGATCTCGCGGTTGACCTGAATGAAATCGACCGGTCCGAATTCAATCGCCACCCCGCCGTCCACGGCGTAGCTCAACGGCGCATAGTCATCGCGCACCGGCCGCACCGTTTCCAAGCCGCCGGGTTGCAGGAAAATCTGCAGACCGCGCTGCGCACCGAACGCGGCGATCTTCTCCAGATCGGCGGCGCCCGGCGATTCCAGCACGCGAAACACCAACGCCGTCGCATCATCCCCCGCCGCCACCTCGACCTGCGGTAGTTTTTCGCGGATGGCCAGCGTCTCCACCAGCGCAGCCAGCTCCCGGGGCAGTTCGGCGAGAGGTGCGAGCAGGACTTCGCAGCGCGTGATGTCGGCGATGTAGGGCTTTTCGCGTTCCCGAAATCCTGCCAGCACGCGGCCCTTCTTGTGCACGTACTTCACCCCCAGGCGCGCGCGCCGCCGATAGGCCCATTCCGGGCCGCGTATCGGTTCGAGAACCCGCAGCGGCGTGACGTTGCCGATACGCTGCAGGTTCTCGAGCAACTGGCGCTCTTTGGCCGCCAGCTGTGCCGCCGGCGCAAGATGCTGCAGCGAGCAGCCGCCGCAGATGCCGAAGTGGGCGCAGCGCGGCGCGACCCGATCGGACGATGCGGCCAGCACATCGACCAGGTCCGCCTCGTCCATGTGGCGGCGCCGCTTGAGAATGCGGATGCGCACCCGCTCCGACGGCAGCGCGCCGGTGACGAACACCGCCTTGCCGCCGATGCGCGCCACGCCGCGCCCATCGTGCGCGAGATCGACGATGTCGGCTTCCTGAACCGGTCCGGCGTTTAAACTGCCGGCCACGCTGCGGCGAATTCTTGCAGATGTGGCGCGTTCGACTCGGCAAGCAGCTTGCGCACCCGCGCCACCTCATGCGCGTGCTCGGCGGGACCCAGGTGTCCGCGGATCAACTGGAAACGCAGATAGATGAGGTAGGTATTCAGCACGTCGGTCTCGCAATAATCGCGGATCCTCGCCAGGCCGCCCTGCAAGTACGCGCCCCAAACTTCCGAGCCGTGCATCCCCAATTTTCCGGGAAAGCCCAGCAGCATGGCGATGTCCTGCAGGCTCGCCCGTCCGCGTCCCTGGAAGCCCGAAAGAATGTCCATCAGGTCCATATGGCGCCAATGAAAGCGGCTCAAATAGTTGCTGTACCGGAAGCTCTGGTCGGAGTCGCCGAGTTCCCAATAGCGCGCGGCGGCGACGCTGTGCAGCAGGCTGCGATAGTGCAGTACGGGCAGATCGAAGCCCGCGCCATTCCACGACACGAGGTCGGGCGTGTACTTGTCCAGACCGTCGAAAAACCGCTCGATCAGGTCTTTCTCCGAAGACGACCGCTCGCCGAGGCTCCAGACCTTCAGCGATTCGCGCGTGCGCATCACCACGGAAATTGCGACGATGCGCTGCTGCTCATGCGAGAGAAATTCGCTGCCGGTTTCCTGGCGGCGCTTGCTGAACATGATCTGCGCCACGTGCTCGTCGGACAGGTCGTGCAGACCGTGCAGACGCCGTCCCAGGTCGGTATCAGGTACGGTCTCTATGTCGAACACCAGGGTGTTCAAGCCGGCGCGCGCCGCATGAGAATGGCGACCGCGACCACGAGGCCGGCCTCATCGGTGAGGGTGACGTGGCCCTCGCCGATACCCAGTCCATCGCGGACCTTGGCACCGCGCGCCGAGTAGATCACTTCGGGCTTGCCCCACGAGTTTTGCACGACGCCCACGTCGCGGATCCACACGCCATGCGCAAATCCCGTCCCCATGCCCTTGACGATGGCCTCCTTGGCGGCAAAGCGCATCGCCAGAAACCGCACCGGCCGCGCGGTGCGTTCGAGCTGGGCGCGCTCCTGCGGCAGCAGCAGGTGGCGCACGAAGCGCTCGCCGTGCTTCTGAAATACGCGCTCGACCCGATCGACCTTGAGCACGTCGATGCCGATGCCGAAAATCATGTGCCGGCGCCCGTCCGGGCGTGACGCATCAAATCCTTCATGTCGCGCACCGCCTTCGCCAAGCCGTCGACGATGGAGCGCGCCACGATCGAGTGGCCGATATTGAGCTCGATGATTTCAGGGATTGCGGCAATCGGCCCGACGTTGTGATAGTTGAGTCCATGGCCCGCGTTCACGATCAGCCCCAGGGAGGCCGCCAATTTCGCCGCCGCGCGCAGCCGTTCGAACTCGCGGGCGCGCGCGGCTCCCGCCGCTTCGGCATAGGCGCCGGTATGCAGTTCGATGACCGGCGCGCCGGCCTGCCGTGCGGCTTCGATCTGCGCTGCGTCCGGATCGATGAACAGCGACACGCGGATGCCGACCTGGCCCAGCGCGGCCACGGTATTGCGCACCCGCGCGCCCTGCCCCGCGACATCGAGGCCGCCCTCGGTGGTGATTTCCTGACGCGATTCCGGCACCAGGCATGCATCCTGCGGGCGCACCTCGAGCGCGATGCGCACCATCTCCTCGGTCAGCGCCATTTCGAGATTCATCCGCGTCTGCAGAGCCTCGCGCATCGCGCCGACGTCGCGCTCCTGGATGTGGCGCCGATCCTCGCGCAAATGCAGGGTGATGCTGTCGGCCCCGGCTTCTTCGGCCAGCAGCGCCGCATAGAGGGGATCGGGGTAGCGGCCGCGGCGCGCCTGGCGCAGCGTGGCCACATGGTCGATGTTCACGCCCAGCGCGATGCCCGCATGCGGCTTCGCCTCGCTCATGGCGTCTCCCGTAGCGGCTCGCGGTACCGCAGCGCCAGCATCACTTCGCGGGATTTCAAGGTTCGGCCATCCAAACAGACATCGATCGCGGCGCGCAATACACGCTTGGCATCGCGCAGCGAGCGCGCATCGGCGAAGCTCTCAGCCTGCAGATCGGCGAGCGACCGGCCGTAGATGGCACCCGGCGCCTCGGCCACGCATAACTGCGGCCCGCTCTGCAGGGCAAAACGATAGTACTTATCCTGCTCGACCGGCGCGCCGTCACCGGTCCGGGTCAGTTCCAATCCGTATCCGAGCTCGACGAGCAGCCGCTTTTCGAAGCGCCGCAGGGTCGGCTCCTCGGGCGCGCCGCCGCACAGCGCCTCGACGCATTCAGCGTACGCAAAGAACACCTCCGGATGCGGGTCGCGGCGCTCGGTCAGCTTCAGCAGCAATTCGTTCAGGTAGAAGCCGCTCATGAGCCGCTCGGGCGCAAGCTTGGTGATCTGTCCGTCGGGTTCCGCCGTCACCAGCGGACAGGCTTCGGAAATCCCCGACCACGACGCCAACAGGCGTTGAAAAGGCCGCAGCACGCCTTTCAGGGCCGACTTCGGACCATTCGCGCCGCGCGCGAACAAGGTGAGGCGCCCATGCTCGGCCGTGAACACCTCGACGATGCGGCTGGTGTCCCGATAAGCGTATTGGTGCAATACGTAGGCCGGTGCCAGCCATACGCGCCGCGTGCTCTTCACAACGTGTCGTACCCAAATTGGCGCAATGCCATTTCGCTGTCGGCCCAATTTTCCTTGACCTTGACCCAAAGTTCCAGATGCACCGAGCGCTGCCACAGGTCATTGAGCTCGATGCGGGCAAGCCGCCCGATCTCCTTCAGGCGCTCGCCGCCCTGACCGATCACGATGGCCTTCTGCCCGGCACGTTCGACCCAAATGACCGCGTTGATCATGACTCGATTGTCTTCCTCGGCGAAGCGTTCGATCTGCACGTTGATGCCGTAGGGCAGCTCCTCGCGCAGCTTCAAAGTGAGCTTTTCCCGCACGATCTCGGCGGCGTGAAATGGCTCGTCGCGATCGGTCAGCACATCGGGGGCGAACAACGGCGGCGAGACCGGCAGCCGGGACCCGACCAGATCGACCAACCGGTCGAGATTATCCGATTGCTGCGCCGAAATTGGAATGATTCCCGAGGCCGGCACACGCGTCGTCATCTGCTCGAGGAACGGCAGCATCTGATCCTTCGGAAACACCCGATCGACCTTGTTGACCACCAGGAACAGCGGCTGCTTCAAGCCGCGCACGCGCTCCCACACCCACACGTCCTCTTCGGTGAAGCGCATCGCTTCGATCACGAACAGGATGACGTCGGCATCCTGCGTGGACGAGATCGCCACCCGGTTCATGTATTGGTTCATGACCCGGCGGGTCGATTCATGCAGGCCCGGGGTGTCGACCAGCACCAACTGCGCGCCGGGCCGGTTGACCAGGCCCAAAATGCGATGCCGCGTGGTTTGCGGCTTGGCGGTGACGATGGTCACCTTGCGGCCCACCAATGCATTGACCAGCGTCGACTTGCCGACATTTGGCCGGCCCACGATGGCCACGTGGCCAGCCCGAAAATTGGAATCGCTCATGCGTGCGTGCGTATCTCGGCAGGTAGAAGATCGATGATTTTAGCCGCCGCCAGCTGCTCGGCGCGGCGCCGGCTGCCGCCCTCGCCCACCGCGGCGACGCCAAATACCGGAACCTCGCAGGTGACCGTGAACGATTGTGCGTGCGGATCGCCTGCGACCGCGGTCAGTGTATAGGTCGGCAGCGCAATTCCGCGCGCCTGAAGCATCTCCTGCAATCGGGTCTTGGGATCCTTCAACGATCCGGCCGCGGGCAGATCCGTCAATCGCGCGGCCGCGATGCGCGCCACGGCCGCCGCCGCCGCCTCATAGCCGGCGTCCAAGAATATCGCGCCCAAGATCGCCTCCAACGCATCCGCCAGAATGGAAGCTCTGCGAAATCCGCCCGACTTCAGTTCACCCGGGCCGAGCCGCAGATATTCTCCCACCCCCAATTCCGCGGCGATCTGGGCCAGGCTCTCGCCGCTCACCAGTGAGGCTCGCAGCCGGGACAGGGCGCCCTCGTCCGCCAGCGGATGCGCATCATACAATAGGCGTGCCACGGCGCAATTGAGCACCGAATCGCCCAGAAATTCCAATCGCTCGTTGTGGTCGGCGCCCGCACTGCGATGTGTCAATGCCGAGCGGCACAGCGCGGGCGTGGTAAACGCATGGCCGAACGAGCGTTCAATCCAATTGGTCAGCTCGTCCGGATTGCGCAGCGGGATCACCGCACCTTCACGGTTTTCTCGAAGTGCACGCTGAGCGACACGTTGCCCGCGTAAGGCACGGAGTCATCGTAGGCAATATGCATCTGCACACCGCCGTCGTCCTTGGTAATTTCGATATCCTTGGCATTCACGCCCGTGGGATCGTCAATATTGAAGTGCCGGTCGATGAGCATGCGGATCGTGTCCGGATCGGGATTGTCGCCCTTGACCTCGGTCGCCACGGACTCCATGGTATGCGTGACTTTCAGGTAATTCAGGTACAGCGGCGCCAGCCGGATGCCGGCATACAGGACGACGCCGGCCAGGGCGAGAATGCAGAGCAATCCGATAAATGTCATGCCTTGCTGGTGGCTACGCATAAAACCTCCCAATTTGGGCCCCTATTCAATCTTATTTCCGATCCTTCTCCAGAGAGGTCCGTCACGAGTATCAAGATTAAGCCAGATTCGGACCGCCTTACCGACCAGATTCTGGGCCGGAACGAAGCCCGGCGCATCCGGTTCGTCTAGCCAACGGCTGTCCTTGCTGTTGTTGCGGTTGTCACCCATGAAGAAATAGTGGCCCGGGGGTACCACCCACTCACCGCTTTTTACGCTGCCGATCGAGAACATGACGCGATGGCGCTTGGAATCCAGCCGCTCGAACGCGGTCGGGACGCCGGTGTAGTTCGGCAGGTCCTGCTTGGGCCCGCTGTACGGCGGCCCCGGCGTCTGCGGCACGGGCTTGCCGTTGATGGACAGCTGATTGTTTTCATCGACCTGGATGCGATCCCCCGGCAGTCCGATCAGACGCTTGATGTAATTGATCTTGGGATTGGGCGGCAGCCGGAACACGATCACGTCGCCGCGCTGCGGGGTGCCGGTGGCGAGCAATAACGTGTTCGAAACCGGCAGGCGCAAACCATAGGAATACTTGCTGACGAAGATGAAGTCGCCGTCATACAGGGTCGGCATCATCGAATCGGATGGGATGCGAAACGGCTCGAACAGGAACGAGCGGATGACCAGCACCAAAATAATGACCGGGAAGAACGAGCGCGCGTATTCGACCGCAATCGGCTCGCGCACGCGCTCGGATGGGGTGCCCGCGGATGCCGCATGAACCCGGCGGCGGCGCGCGAAAAACGCCGCATCGGCCGCCCAAATCAGACCCGAAACCGCCCCGACCACGACCAACATGAGGCTGAAGTCCACGGCTTCGTATCGAAACAGGCGCCAGAGCATCGCCAGCGACAGACCGACCAGGGCGTATCCCGCCAACCGCGGCAGCAGAGGTTCATCGACGCCGGTTGCCCCCGGATCGCGCCTCGGCCTCAAAAACCACCCGTCGATCAAGATCACCAGCACGCACGCGGCAGCGGCGCACAAGAGCCCTACGAAAATACGATCGCTGTCATTCACGAAATACCCCCAACATAATCAACAGCAGGCAGCATGCCTCAGTTAGCCTTCTTGCCGACCTGCAAGACCGCCAGGAAGGCCTCTTGCGGAATCTCGACCTGCCCGACTTGCTTCATGCGCTTCTTGCCGGCCTTCTGCTTCTCCAACAGCTTACGCTTGCGCGTGATGTCGCCGCCGTAGCATTTCGCCAGCACGTTCTTGCGCATCGCCTTGACGCTGGCGCGCGCGATGATGTGGCTGCCGATCGCGGCCTGGACTGCGATGTCGAACATCTGCCGCGGTATCAATTCCTGCATCTTATCGACCAATTCGCGGCCGCGGGCATAAGAGTTGTCCCGATGCACGATGAGCGACAGGGCGTCGACCGGATCGCCGTTGATCAGCACGTCGAGCTTGACCAGCGGCGCAGCTTGGAAATGGCTGAATTCATAATCGAAAGATGCATAGCCGCGGCTCGATGATTTGAGCCGGTCGAAGAAATCGAGCACGATTTCGGCAAGCGGCAATTCGTACTGCAGCGACACCTGGCTGCCCAGGAACAGCATCTTTTTCTGCACCCCGCGCTTCTCGCTGCACAAGGTCAATACCGCGCCGACATGATCGGGCGGCACCAGAATGCTGGCGACGATGATCGGCTCGCGCAGCTCATCGATCCGATCCTGCGGCGGCAGCTTGGTCGGATTGTCGACGTTGATGACCGAGCCGTCGGTGAGCAGCACCTCGTAGATGACCGTCGGCGCGCTGGTGATCAGATTCAGCCCGTACTCGCGCTCCAGGCGCTCCTGCACGATGTCCATGTGCAGCAGCCCGAGGAAACCGCAGCGAAATCCGAAGCCGAGCGCGGTCGATACTTCGGGCTCGAAATGCAGCGCGGAATCGTTGAGCTTGAGCTTCTTGAGCGCGTCGCGGAACTGCTCGTAATCGTCGGAACTGACCGGAAACAGCCCTGCGAAGACCCGCGGCTGCACCTGTTTGAAGCCTGCCAGAGGCTGCTTGGCGGGATTGACTTCCAGGGTGATGGTATCGCCCACGGGCGCCCCGTCGATCTCCTTGATTCCCGCGATCACGAAGCCGACTTCGCCGGTTTCCAGCGACTCGCGCGTGACCGGTTTCGGAGAAAAGCGTCCGAGTTTGTCGATTTGGTGACTGCGGCCGGTCGACATCACGCGGATTTTCTCGCCGGTGCGCAGCGCGCCGTTCATCACCCGCACCAGCGACACCACGCCCACGTAGTTGTCGAACCAGGAATCGATGATCAGGGCCTGCAGCGGGCCGTCCGGGTCGCCCTGTGGGGGCGGGATGCGCGTGATCAGCTGCTCGAGCAGCGCGTGCACCCCTTCGCCGGTCTTGGCACTCACCAGCGCCGCGTCCTGCGCGGGAATGCCGATGATCTCTTCGATTTCGTGAATGACCTTCGCGGGATCCGCCGAGGGCAGGTCGATCTTGTTGATGACCGGCAGCACCTCGAGGCCCTGTTCCAGCGCGGTATAGCAGTTGGCAACGCTCTGCGCCTCGACGCCTTGGGCGGCATCGACCACCAGCAGCGCACCTTCGCAGGCGGCGAGCGAGCGGGACACCTCGTAGGAGAAGTCCACGTGGCCGGGGGTGTCGATGAAATTCAACTGATACAATTGTCCGGTCGCGGACTGGAAACCGAGCGTCACGCTCTGTGCCTTGATGGTGATGCCGCGCTCGCGCTCCAGGTCCATGGAGTCGAGAACCTGGGCCTGCATCTCGCGCGCATCGAGGCCGCCGCATTCCTGGATGAATCGATCCGCCAATGTCGATTTGCCATGATCAACGTGGGCAATGATGGAAAAATTGCGGATATTCTTCACGAGGCCGGGAGTCCCCCAAACCAGCCATTATACCGGTCGGCGATGAAACCTGAGGGTCTTATCCACTTCCTCCGGGTCGAGGCGGCCGTGGCACACGAGTTCTCCCTCGAACATCAAGACCGGGATCTTGTGCCCGAAGCGTGCGCGGGTGGCGGGTGCCAGATCGACATCGACGACATCGACCGCGATTCCCCGTGCGGCGGGCAGTGCGGCGAGTTCGCTGAGCATTTCCTCGCAAAGGCCGCACCCAGGGCGTGAGTACAGCAAAAATCGCATGGGATCAATGGCGCGCAGGCTCGCCGCCGCTCTCCATCTTGACCGAGTGAGCGATGAACTCGACCGTCCGGGCAGGGACTTCACCCACCGCGGTCACCTGGTGCCCCTGGATGACGGTGGTGAAGGCGTAGCCCGACCCAACCCGCGCCAATCCTTGCATCGGGGGTTCCGCGCGCGCATCGGGGGAAGCAGTGCCGGGCGCCGACGTGCTCTGTTCCTCGACGAACACCGACACGGTCGCCAGTCCGTCCGAATAAACCAGGTGGCTGGCCGGTGTCGAAGTCTCTCCCAGGGTTTGCGCGCCCTGGACGGTCAAACGAAAACCCGGCGGCAATTGACTGGCCCGATACGCGGCCAGGGCTGCGGAGGCATTGTCGGTCGCCGGGCCCTGGCGTACCCAGCGCATGCCGTCGGTGCGCACGGTCGGCGCCAGGTCGCTGTCGGGAATGTTTTCCGGCATGTCCAGGCGCGCGAAGAATATCTGCTCGATCACCTGTCCGCGCGAATCGCACAGCTGTGTCTTCAGCGGCATCGCGGTTTTCTCATCGAGCCAGAGGCGGTAGCCGAACCGGAACTGGTCCTTGGGGTTGACGGCAATGACCTTTGCCGGACGTCCCAGGATATGCGTCGCCGGCAGCGCTTCGATCCGATAGAAGTCGCCGACCGCGGTGTCGAATTGCGGCAGCGCCCCCAGAAAGGGCCGCTTGTTCCGGCGCGGCTCGACCAGCACGGTATGCTGGTCCGGCAGATAACAGGTCAACTCATCATTGGCGCGCACGAATTCACGCCCCGAGCCGTCCAGCGATTGCAGCCTCTCGGTCACCCGTCCTGCGCGCACCCGGTGCACGATGCGCATGGTCTCGACCCGCCCTCCGCTGACGTGAAAGAAAGTACCGTCGTAGTTGCGGGTCTCCAACGCCTTGTTCATGCGCGTCAGCCACTCGCGCGGGTCATCGCCGGCGCGAGCCGGGGGCGTGATGCTGAGCAACGCGCCCGCCAAGGCACAGGGAACCAGCCAATGGGTGACGGCGCGGGTGGATTGCGTCATGGAGCGATGCGGGTGTCCGGTGTCGCTGAAGGCTGTGCCACGCGCTGCACCGGCAGCAATTGCGGCGCTTCATCGTCCTCGATGAGCAAATCCGCCAGTACACCGCGCTGCCCCAATCCCGAAGAGTACCTGCTGTGGGCAAATACGTACTGGGTCAATCTGGCGGGCGCAATCGTCGAAGGCTCATCGTTCGAGGCGGCGGGCACCGTATAGGAGAGCGCTTCGCGGGGAACGGCCGATGCCTTTGCGATGCTCACGTTTTGCACCACCGCAGGAGCCGAGCCGCGCAATCCGGGGGAGATCGCCCGTTGCTGCAGGGCAACTATGGCCACCGTCGCCACCCCCGCGGCCACCGTCACACCGGCCAGGGGACGCCACCAGCGCGCGGCGCGGGCGTGCTGCGCCAGGCTCGTGGCCTGTACCGGCTCCCCGTCGATGGCCAGATTCACGCGCGAGGCGAAGCCGCGCGTCAGGACATGCGGTCCTGCACCGCGCACCGCTTCGCCGATCAACGCGAAGCGGCCGAAGCTCTCGCGCAACTCGCCATCGCGGGTCAACCGCTTCAACAGCAGTTCGGTTTCAGAAGTGGGCAATTCCCCGTCGAGAAACGCCGAGACTTGTTCACGAATTTGTTCGCTCATGTGTCCTCAGGCCTGCCCAGGCCTCCATCAAAAATCGGCCGCAGTTTTTTGTCAATTGCTTCCCGCGCCCTGAATATTCGCGAGCGCACCGTGCCCACCGGGCAATCCATGGTTTGGGCGATATCCTCGTAGCTCAATCCTTCCAGTTCGCGCAGGACGATGGCGGTGCGCAGATCCTCGGGCAGGTTTTCGATCGCTCGATTCACCGTCTCACGTATCTCATCGGTGAGCAGCAGGCCTTCGGGAGTCTCGGATTCGGCGAGCCGGGCATGCAAATCGTATTGTTCCGGGTCCTGCAGATCCAGGTCATAGTCCATGGGCCGCCGCTTGGTCGCCACCAGGGCATTCTTCGCCGTGTTGATCGCGATTCTATAGAGCCAGGTATAAAAAGCGCTGTCGCCGCGAAACGATTGCAGCGCACGAAACGCTTTGACGAAAGCCTCTTGTGCAATGTCTTCCGCTTCAGTTGCATCGTGGACGTAACGCATGATCAGCTTCAGCACCTTGTGCTGGTACCGCAGGACCAATAAATCGAACGCCGCGCGCTCGCCGCGCTGGACTCGCTCCACCAGTTTGAGATCACTCTCCTCGACGGTCATGGGTGATCACAAACCGGCGGGCCTAAACCTACGCCTGTCGCGATAGACAGACCGCCCGCGGAAAAGTTCGACAATTCCGGTGGCAGGACGATTAAACGTGAATTTGCGCACACGCTTGATTCTAACAGCCGCGTCGGCCGCGTCAGCGATCGGCGGGCGCGTTGGCGGTAATTCGTTCGACCAGGACCGCCAGGTGCGGCGGGGGCTGCTCCGACCCCAGGCAATAGGCATAGATCAGGGGATCCTGGGTCTCGAGCAGGCGCCGAAATGCCTCCTGCTCATGGGCCGGAGCGGCGCCATAACGCTCATCCAAATAGCGGGTCAGCAAGAGGTCGAGCTCCTTCATCCCGCGCCGGCAGCGCCAGCGCAACCGACCCTCGTTCGCCGCCATCAATGGCGCCGATGGAGCATCATCTGCTTGATTTCGCCGATCGCCTTGGCCGGATTCAAATCCTTCGGGCAGGACTCGGTGCAGTTCATGATGGTGTGACATCGATACAGCCGGAACGGGTCCTCGAGGTTGTCCAGGCGCTCGCCAGCCGCCTCGTCGCGGGTGTCGACGATCCAGCGGTAGGCGGCGAGCAGGGCCGCCGGCCCGAGATACCGGTCGCTGTTCCACCAATAGCTCGGGCAGCTGGTGGAGCAGCAGGCGCACAGTATGCAAGCCGATGGCCGATCGACTTTTTCCTGATCTTCCTTCGATTGCAGCCGCTCGCCATCCGGCGGCGGTGGCGTGCGGGTCTTGAGCCAGGGCTTGATCGAGGCGTATTGTGCGTAGAAGTTGCTGAGATCGGCCACCAAATCCTTGATGACCGGCAGATGCGGCAACGGATAGATTTTGATGTCGCGTTTCACATCGGCGCAGGCGCTGATGCACGCCAGCGCGTTCTTGCCGTCGATGTTCATCGCGCACGACCCGCAGATCCCCTCGCGGCAGGAGCGGCGAAAAGTCAGCGTGGTGTCAATCTCGTTCTTGATCTTGATCAGCGCGTCCAACACCATCGGGCCGCAGTGATCCATATCGACTTCGTAGCTATCGAGCCGCGGAGTTTCAGGGCCATCGGGGTCGAAGCGGTAGATCTTGAAGACGCGGATGTTCTTGGCGCCGGCCGGCGCGGGGTAAACGCGCCCGTCCTTGCGGATTTTGGAATTGGGCGGAAGAAAGAACTCAGCCATCAATGCTCCTCAATAGGTCCGCGCCTTCGGGGGTATGGGTTCGACCTCGTTCGTCAGGGTATTCAGGTGCACTTGCCGGTAGTCGAACCGGCTGTTGCCCGAGGAATCGACCCAGCAAAGCGTGTGCTTCAGCCACTTCTGGTCGTCTCGATTCGGAAAATCTTCGCGAGCCTGGGCGCCGCGGCTCTCCTGGCGATTTTCCGCCGAATGCAGGGTGGCGATGGCCTGGCCCAGCAGATTGTCCAGCTCCAGGGTCTCGATCAGATCGCTGTTCCACACCAGGGAGCGATCGGTGACTTTGACGTCGGCGAAGGAGGCGAACACGGCAGCCAGCTTGCGCCTGCCCTCGTTCAGGGTGTCGGCGGTGCGGAATACCGCGGCATCGCTCTGCATGACGCGCTGCATGTTCAGGCGGATCTCCGCGGTGCGCTGTGCGCCGTTCGCATTGCGAAATTTTTCCAGCCGTTCGATCGCGGGTGCCGCGGCGTCCGCCTTGAGCGCCCGATGCGGCGCGCCGGGTTTCTTCAGCATGCGCACGCAGTGCCGCGCCGCTTCGCGGCCGAACACCACCAAATCGAGCAATGAATTGGAACCCAGCCGATTCGCGCCGTGCACCGACACGCACGCCGCCTCGCCCACGGCCATGAGCCCCGGCACCAATTGCTCGCCGTCGGCGCCGCGGGTCACCGCTTCGCCATGCACGTTGCAGGGAATGCCTCCCATGTTGTAGTGAACGGTGGGCAGCACCGGAATGGGGTCCTTGTTGACGTCCACGCCGGCAAAGATGCGCGCGGTCTCGGCGATGCCGGGCAAGCGCTCCTTGATCACCGCAGGCCCGAGGTGCTCCAGGTGCAGATCGATATGATCTTTGAGCTTGCCGACGCCCCGGCCCTCGCGGATCTCGACGGTCATCGAGCGGCTGACGATGTCGCGGGAGGCCAGATCCTTGGCATTCGGTGCGTAGCGCTCCATGAAGCGCTCGCCTGCCGAATTGGTGAGATAGCCGCCTTCGCCGCGGGAACCTTCGGTGATGAGGCAGCCCGCACCGTAAATGCCGGTCGGATGAAACTGCACGAACTCCATGTCCTGCAAAGGCAGGCCGGCACGCAGGGCCATGCCGCCGCCGTCGCCGGTACAGGTATGCGCCGATGTGCACGAAAACCAGGCGCGCCCATAACCGCCGGTGGCCAGTATCACCTGGTGGGAACGGAAGCGATGCAGCTTGCCGTCCGACATATCGAGCGCGACCACGCCCCGGCACTCGCCATTTTCCATAATCAGGTCGAGCGCAAAGTACTCGATGAAGAAGCTCGCTTCGTGCTTCAAGGACTGCTGGTATAGGGTGTGCAGCATGGCATGCCCGGTGCGGTCCGCCGCCGCGCAGGTGCGCTGTGCGATTCCCTTGCCATAGTGGGTGGTCATGCCGCCGAACGGCCGCTGGTAGATGCGGCCGTCCTCGGTGCGCGAAAAAGGCACGCCGTAGTGCTCGAGCTCAATGACCGCGGCAGGCGCCTCCTTGCACATGAACTCGATGGCATCCTGATCGCCCAGCCAATCGGAGCCTTTGACGGTATCGTACATGTGCCAGCGCCAGTCGTCCGTCCCCATGTTGCCGAGCGCCGCGGAAATGCCGCCCTGCGCCGCGACCGTATGGCTGCGCGTCGGAAACACCTTGGTCAGGCAGGCGGTGGACAGGCCGGCTTGCGCCAATCCAAACGTGGCCCGCAGACCCGCGCCGCCCGCGCCGACCACGACCACATCGTAGCTGTGATCGATGAACCTGTAGTCGCTCATGATCTTGCGAATCCGAACACCACGCGCAGCACCGCAAATACCGCGGCGCCGCCCGCGAGCACGTAGAGAAATCTCAGCAACATCAGGCTCAAGACCTTCATGCCGTTGGTGCTCACATAGTCCTCGACGATCACCATGGTGCCGAGATAGGAGTGATAGGTCAGCACCGCGATCAGCAGCACCGCCAAAAAGCCGGTCATCGGAAATGCCAGCCAGATCCGCACGGTTTCATATCCCAAGTCCGGCAGCGTGAGCAGCGACGATGCAAACCACAAGGTGAGCGGCACCAGCGCAATGGCGCTGACCCGCTGCGCCCACCAATGCGCCGTGCCGTCTTTGGCGGACCCCAGTCCCAGCACGCGGCTCAAGGGGCTGCGCAAGCTCATGCGAACCGCGGCCAGGCCCAGGCGGCGATGCACACGGTCAGTGCGATCGCGCCGAGCACCGCGAACCAGCCGCTGGCGTGGCGTTGGGTACGCTCGAAGCCCTTTCCCGCATCCCAGAACAGATGACGCACGCCATTCAGCAGGTGAAAACAAAAGGAGAATGTCCACCCGAGCATCAGGATGAGTCCGATCGGGCTCGCGAACAGCCGCGCCGCCGCGGCATACGAGTCGGCGCCGCCGGCCAGCGCGATCAGCCAATAGCTCAACGCCATCAGCCCCACCGCGAGCGCGGCACCGGTTATGCGATGCAGAATCGACAGCGTATTGCCGATTTGCCATCGGTAGATCTGCGCGTGGGGGGAAGTTGGACGAACGCGGGTCGGCATCACAAACGAAAGTTTGCCAGAAAACCGGCTCAAACGCTGCAATCGAGATATTCAAACAGGGGTTGACATCGCGGTTGGCGCACCTATCTCATATATGATGACCACTGACGCCGCACCGCCAATCCGCCTGGCGCATTTGGGAATTTTGCGCTTCACGGGCGCCGACGCGTTGAGCTTTCTGCAGGGGCAGCTGTCGAACGATACCCAGCGGCTCGCCGAGGGCCGTCCGCTGCTGGCAGCCTACTCCAGCGCGCAAGGCCGCGTGCTCGCAGTCATATATCTGCTGCCGCATTCGAGCGGCATCGCTGCCATTCTGCCGCGCGAAACCCTGGCGCCGACCTTGGAGCGGCTGCGCAAATTCGTGCTGCGCGCCAAGGTGCGCATCGAAGATGCCGGCGAGTCTCTGCTCGTGGCGGGCCGGTTCGGCGCAGCAGCCCACGATGCGCGCGGCGGATATGTGGAACGCGGCGGCGTCGGCGTCGCGCCGGTGCACGGCGACGCCGGGCGCAGCCTCGTCATCGGCGCTGCAGATGGGATCGCGCCGGCGGACGATGCGCAGCTCGTGCAATTCGAACGCGAATGGCGGCTCGCCGATGTTCGCGCGGGCCTGCCGCAGATTTATGCAGCAACCAGCGAGGCGTTCGTCGCACAGATGCTGAACCTCGATCTGCTGGACGGCATCAGCTTCAGCAAGGGCTGCTACACGGGCCAGGAGATCATCGCCCGCACCCAGCATCTGGGACGAATCAAACGCCGTCTGCACCGGTTGTTGCTGCCGCCGGGGACCTGGCGCATCGGGCAGTCGTTGCATTTGCACGATGGGCGTCACGGGCGGCTGACCGAAGTGATCGAAAGCGGCGGGCGGATCGAGGGGCTCGCCGTGCTCAATATCGGACCCGATCCCGCCGCGGCCGGGGAAACCGCAGCCCGGGAAACCGCAGCCCGGGAAACTGCGCCCGGGGAAACCGCGTCCGAGGCTGCGGTGGAGGCCTCCGAGCTGCCGCTGCCCTACCCGCTATTCGGGCCGCATGTGCGGGAATAGCAGCACGTCGCGAATCGAGGGCGAGTTGGTATAGAGCATCACCAGCCGATCGACCCCCAATCCTAAGCCTGCGGCGGGCGGCATGCCGTACTCCAGGGCGCGCACGTAGTCGGAGTCGTAGTACATCGCCTCTTCATCGCCTGCCTCCTTGCGCATCACCTGTTCCTTGAAGCGCTGCGCCTGATCCTCGGCGTCGTTCAGTTCTGAAAACCCGTTCGCCAGCTCTCGCCCGCCGATGAAAAATTCCCAACGGTCGGTAATGAATGGATCCTGATCGTTGCGCCGCGACAGCGGCGATACTTCGGCCGGATAGGCATAGGCAAACGTCGGCTGAATCAGCGTATGTTCGCCGGTTTTCTCGAAGATCTCGATCTGCAGCTTGCCGGGCCCATCGCCTGCTTTGTAGGGAATCTTCATCTGGTCGCACACGCGGCGCAGGTATGAGGCATCGCGCAACGACATCGGATCGAGATCGGCGTTGTTGGCCAGGATGATATCCTCGATGCTCATGCGCGCGAAACTCTTGGATAAATCGAACTGCGTGCCCTGGTAATGAATCATGCGCGAACCGAGCAGGGTGTCCGCGAGCCCTTGAAACAACTTTTCGATCAACTCCATCAGGTCCGCGTAATCCGCATAAGCCTGGTACAACTCCAGCATGGTGAACTCGGGGTTGTGCTGGGTCGATACGCCTTCGTTGCGGAAATTCCTGTTGATCTCATAGACCCGCTCGAAACCGCCGACGGTCAGCCGCTTCAGGAACAATTCCGGCGCGATGCGCAGGAACATGTCCAAATCGAGAGCATTGTGGTGGGTCTTGAACGGACGCGCCGCCGCGCCGCCGGGAATGGGATGCAGCATGGGGGTTTCGACTTCGAGAAAGCCGCGTGAATCGAGGAACGCGCGCAGATAGCGCACGATCGCGCTGCGTGTCTCGAACACGCGCCGGCTCTCCTCGTTCATGATCAGATCGACGTAGCGGCGCCGGTAGCGCATTTCGGTGTCGGCGATCCCATGCCATTTGTCAGGCAGCGGCCGCAACGATTTGGTCAGCAGCAAAAGCTTCGCCACCCGCACCGACAATTCGTTGGTCTTGGTGCGGAACAGCACCCCTTCGGCAGCGATCACATCGCCGACGTCCCAGCCCTTGAACTCATCGTAGGCCGCGCCAAGCGCGCTGTGCTGCAGAAACAACTGGATCGCGCCGCTCGAGTCTTCGAGCCTCGCGAAGCTCGCCTTGCCCATCACCCGTTTGGCGCGCATGCGGCCCGCCACGCTGACTTGGATCGGCGCCGCGTCCAGCGCCTCCGCCGACTTTGCGCCATACGCCGTCTCGAGATCGCCGGCCAGGGCATTGCGGCGAAAGTCATTGGGAAACGCGTTGCCGCGCTCCCGCAGTTTCGCCAGCTTGGCGCGGCGCTCGGCGATCAGGTGATTTTCGTCGTTCTCGCTCATACCGCCAAGACTACAGGCCCTGTTTCAAACTGGCTTGCATGAATTCATCCAATCCGCCGTCCAGCACCGCCGTGGTGTTGCCGATCTCCACTCCGGTGCGCAGATCCTTGATGCGCGATTGATCCAGAACATAGCTTCGAATCTGATTGCCCCAGCTGACATCCGATTTGGAATCCTCGAGCACCTTGGCGGCCGCATTGCGTTTGTTGAATTCGAGTTCGTAGAGCTTGGCCTTGAGCATTTTCATGGCGGTCGAGCGGTTTTTGTGCTGGCTGCGCTCGCCCTGGCAGGCGACCACGATGCCGCTCGGGACGTGCGTGATGCGCACCGCGGACTCGGTTTTATTGACGTGCTGGCCTCCCGCTCCGCTCGATCGGTACACATCGGTGCGCAAATCCGCGGGATTGATCTCGATGTCGATATCATCGTCGACCTCCGGGGAGACGAACACCGAGGCGAAGGAGGTATGGCGCCGGTTGCCGGAATCGAAAGGCGACTTTCGCACCAGGCGATGTACGCCGGTCTCGGTGCGCAGCCAGCCGTAGGCATGATCGCCGATCATCTCGATGGTCGCACCCTTGATGCCGGCGACCTCGCCCGGGCTTTGATCGATGATCTCGGTCTTGATGCCGTGCGAGTCGGCCCACTTCAGGTACATGCGCAGGAGCATCGCCGCCCAGTCCTGCGCCTCGGTGCCGCCGGCTCCGGCCTGGATGTCGAGAAAGGCATTGTGCGAGTCCATCTTGCCGGGAAACATGCGCTGGAACTCGAGCCGCTCGACTTCCGCGGCCGCCCGCCGCACGTCGGCCTCGATTTCCCGCGCGGTTGAATCGTCGGCTTCCTCGGCCGCCAACTCGATCAATTCCGCGGCATCGTTCAGGCCACGCTGCAAACGGTCCAGGCCGCCGACCACCTGGTCGAGCCGGGCGCGTTCCTTGCCGAGTTCTTGAGCGCGATCCGGATCATCCCAGATGCCCGGCTGTTCGAGTTCGCGCGTTACTTCCTGGAGACGCTCGTGCTTGTTGTCGTAATCAAAGATACCTCCTCAAGGAATCGGTGCGTTCCTCGAGATCTTTGATCGATCGCTTGATTGGGTTGATTTCCATGGCGGCGAATCGTAGCACAGCTCACTCGAGCATCAGCTGCTGGCAATTCAGCTGGATGCGCGCGGCCCCGCGGTACTCGTTGACTTCCAGGCGATAGGCGATCTGAATCGCGGTACCCGGCCCAAGGCCGTGTTGCGCACCGGCGCTGCCGAGATACCCGAAGGCGATCGCATCGATCGCCTCGCCGCCCCGCTCGGGCGGCTGCAGCCGCATTTTCATGTGCCGTTCGCCGACGATCCGGGCGTCCTGCACCTTGAACCCGCCGTCGAACACCGGCTCCGGAAATCCCTGGCCCCAGGGGCCGGCGCCGCGCAAGGCCTGCGCGGTATCGATGCACAGTTCCGCCGCGCTCAGTTCGCCGTCCGAGTAGATGATGCCGGTGAGCGCTTCGCGGTCGGCGCGTGCCGCGATTTCGGCCGCGAAGGCGATTCTGAATGCCGGCAGATTTTCCTCCCGCAGCCCCAGGCCCGCGGCCATCGCATGCCCCCCGAATTTATCGATCAACTCCGGCCGGCGGCTGGCAATGCTCTCGAGAGCATCGCGAATATTGACGCCGCTCACCGACCGTGCCGAGCCTCGCAGCGACCCGTCGGCGGCGCGCGCGAAGGCGATGACCGGGCGGTGCAGACGATCCTTGATCCGGCCGGCGACCAGCCCCACCACGCCCTGATGCCAGCTTGCATCGAACAGGCAGATGCCGGGTGCATCGCCGGCATCCGCGTCGCGCAGCGCGTCCGCCAGCTCCACGGCCGTAAGCTGCATGCGTTGTTCTATTTCGCGCCGCTCGTCGTTGAGCTCGGAGAGCTGAGCCGCGAGGCGTGCCGCCTCCCCGGCCTCATCGGCCAGTAAACAGGCGATCCCGACGCTCATGTCGGTCAGGCGGCCGGCGGCATTCAGTCGCGGTGCGACCGCGAAGCCCAGATCGGCCGCGCTCAGCTGCTCCTTGCTGCGGCCGGCGGATTCGAGCAATGCCAGGATGCCGGCAGCGCAACGCCCGGCGCGGATGCGTTTGATGCCCTGCGCAACCAGGATGCGATTGTTGCGATCGAGCGGCACCATGTCGGCAACTGTTCCCAGCGCCACCAGGTCCAGCAGATCCGCGGCCTTGAATCCCCCGGCGCCAAGCGCCTTGGCCAGTGCCGCGGCCAGATAGAATGCAACCCCGACGCCGGCCAGTGCCGGGCTCGAGAAGCGGCTGCCGGCAAGATTGGGGTTCACGATCACCTCAGCGCGCGGCAGCACCGCGCCGGGCAGATGATGATCGGTCACGAGCACCGGCACGCCCAGCTCGCGGGCGGCCTCCACGCCGGCGATGCTCGAAATGCCATTGTCCACGGTCACGATCAGCGATGGCGCATGGCCCGCCGCCAGCGCCACGATCTCGGGCGTCAGCCCGTAGCCGAAGCGAAATCGATTGGGCACCAGGAAATCGACGTGGGCAAAGCGCAAGGCGCGCAGCGCCCGCACCAGCAGCGCGGTGCTGGTGGCGCCATCGGCATCGAAATCGCCGATGATGAGCACCCGGCCGGCGTCGCGGTGCGCCGCCAGCAGGCGTGTCGCCGCATCGAGCCCTTCCAAGGAGCCCACCGGCAGCAGTTGATCCAGCGACAGATCCAGGTCGGCGTCGCGGCCGATGCCCCGCGCCGCGTACACGCGTCGCAGCACCGGATGCAGGTCCGCGGCGAGGCCATCCGCCGCCGCAGGCCGGCGCCGGCGAATTTCCATGGCGCTCACCCGAAGGACTCCTGCCAGGGTTTGGACCTGCGCCAAAAGCGGCGCATGCCGCGTGCGCTCACGGTAAAACAGCGGTCGTCCGCCGAGAGCTGAAGCTGCGCGAGTTTGCCGGACTTGAGTTGTTCGCTTGCGGGCTCGAGCCAGCGCGCTTCCGCCTCGGACCATCGCTTGCTTCCGGGCACAGCGTCCACGGCGACGACGCCGCTGGCATTCCGCTCGCAGTCTTGCGCGCTGAGGGCACCCGCGCCGAGGGCACCCGCGCCGAGGGCACCGAAGAAAACGTCATCGCCCGCGCACCAGCCCGAAACCCGGGGCAATGACGCCAGCGCCGCTCCGCCGCCCCAGAGCCACAGACCGTTGAGCACGGGTTGCCCTGATTCGTTTCGAACCTCATTGGCCGCATGTTCCGACAACCACATCTCCATTTCGCTCATCAACAGCCGCAGCCGCGCCGAGCCTGCGCCGCTGGGCAAATATTCCTCGATTGGCCGGCCCCGCACATCCTGGGGATCATGCGTCGCGGCCTCGGGCGCGCGATCGAAAAGCCCGATCAGCTGAGCCGATCGGGTTGCGACCAGGCGAACCCCGGCGCCGCCCAAGACACGGTTGAAATCGGCTGCGAGAGTTTCGGCGACGGCCGGCGTCAGCGACAGCATACCGTCCACGGCAAGGCTCACGCTGTTCATCCCGGCCACATAGTGCACCGGAGTCGCGAGGCAAACCCAGGCTGCGTCCATGGCGCCGCGGTCGGCACAAAGCACCGCGGCCCCGACCGCGGGCATCATGGGCGCATCCGGCGTAACGAGGTGAAATGCGTCGCCGCGCCAATCGACCACCGTGCTGCAGCCGTCCGCACGCGCAATCAGCTGCTCCAGGAGCGGTGAACGCTGCGGCTCGGCAGCGCGCGCGCTAAAACGAAAATATTGGCTGGACACCGACTCTCCGGCGGCAATTTGAGTATCTTAGCCGCATGCGCTTCACCCAGGACTCGGCTTCCGGCGTCAACCTCATCCGCGCATATGGAAATGGCGAACTACGCGTCAACGGCGACATCTATCGTGGCGCGCTGATCTTGAGCGCCACAAGCATCATTGCCGAACCGAACATCCACAATCTGGAGGAACTGGTCGCGCTGGGCGCGTCCCGTATTCTCGCGCTCGAGCCGGAGCTGGTGCTGCTCGGCACCGGGACTCGCCAGATTTTTCCCGCACAAGAGTTCAGCGCGCAGTTCCTGCGGGCCGGCATCGGATTCGAGGTCATGGACACGGGTGCGGCCTGCCGCACGTTCAATGTGCTGGTCAGCGAACAAAGGCGCGTCGCAGCAATGCTGCTGGCCTGAATTCAAAAAAAATAGCAGGGCGATAAGCGAAATACACAACCAAACAAATATCGAGAAATATTCTTCTTCTAATTGATCTTGTTGTTGTTTTTCGATTAACCGTGTAAGCCTAGCGCCCCGCAATGGATCTTCCTGACAGGTTGCAGTTAAGCATACGGAATTTTCTGTCGCAAGTCCCCGACAACTTTGCTTAATCACTAGTTATTAGATATATCAATAACTTACACGTGTAATATCGAAAACACTTCGCATCCGTCGCGCTATCGTTGTAGTCCCGAGACCAATGGAACGAAGCTCACGGCACCGAGCGAATGCCGCTCGATTCGGGTCTCACCCTTGGTGTAGCGGAATAATTCCTGCTTGCCTTCAGCTCCGACCGGCGCGATCAAGCGGCCTCCAACCTTCAGTTGTTCGAACAGCGCCTGGGGCACCGTGTGCGGCGCCGCAGTCAGCAGAATGCCGTCGAAGGGTGCGCGAGCCGGCCAGCCGATGTTGCCATCGTCATGGCGAAAGTTGACATTGCGAATGCGCAGCTCGCGCAAGGTGCGCCGCGCCCTCGTAAGCAGCGGCGCGATGCGTTCGATGGTGTAAATCTCCTTCACCAGGGGCGAGAGCACCGCCGTCTGGTAGCCGCAACCGGTGCCGATTTCCAGCACCCTGGACACCTCGCCTCCCGCCAACAAGGCCTCCGTCATCTTCGCGACCACGAACGGTTGTGAGATCGTCTGCCCAAATCCGATCGGCAAGGCCGTGTCCTCATAGGCTCGGCTCGCCAATGCCTCATCCATGAACAAATGCCGCGGCACGCTGCGCACGCGATCCAAAATGCGCTGATCGGTGATTCCCTGCTCCGAGAGCCGCTGCACCAGGCGTTCCCGGGTTCGCGCCGAGGTCATGCCGATGCCGCTGAGCCGCGGGCCTTCCATGAAATTACTCAAGCTCGAGCCAGCGGCCAAGATCAGCGAGGGCCGCATGGCGCGTCAGGTCGATCTGCAACGGCGTGATCGAGGCATAGCCTTCGGCCACGGCATGGAAGTCGGTGCCCGGACCCGCATCCTGCCCCGCACCTGCGTTGCCCACCCAGTAAACTTCGCGACCGCGCGGATCTCTCGCCCTGACGATGGGCTTGGCGCGATGCCGGCTTCCCAGGCGCGTCACCTTGATGCCGCGCAGTCCTCCATCCGGCAGGTCGGGAACATTGAGATTCAGAATCATCGGGCCCTCCTCCGGACCCTGCAAGGGATGCTGCGTCACGCGCTGCACGAGCTGCACCGCCACCCGCGCCGCGCTGGCAAAGTTGCGCGGGCTGTCCGGCGTCAGGCACAGCGAGACTGCAATGGCCGGCAGCCCCAGAAACCGGCCCTCGACCGCGGCGGCGACGGTACCCGAATATAGCGTGTCGTCGCCCAGGTTCGCGCCATCGTTGACGCCCGTTATCACGATATCGTGCTCGAAATCGAACAGGCCGGAGATCGCCAGGTGCACGCAATCGGTCGGCGTTCCGTTGACGTAGTAAGCGTCATCATCGTAGCGCACCGCTCGCACCGGCACATCGAGGGTCAGCGAGTTGCTGGCACCGCTGCGGTTTCGGTCGGGCGCGACAATCGTGACCGACCCCAAGGGCTTGATCGCTTCACTGAGCGCCGCCAGGCCCTCGGCGCGGTAGCCGTCGTCATTGGAAAGAAGGATCTTCACTCTTAACAGTCTGCGCCGCGCTGGCGGGTGTCGCCGTGCGGACTATACTGTAACCCCACAAACCCCGATAGCCGACGGAAGATTGTATCCATGGGCAAAAAGGATGATTCGCCGGACGCAGAGGAATTTCGTGCGGCAATGCGCGACGTCAAACCATTGCAACATCGCCCGTTGCGCCGCGCGCCGGCGGCACCAACCCGCCGCGTGCCTGTTCGCAAGCAGCCTGACGCCGCGGATGATCTCGATCAGGCAATGCCATTGATTGCGGCCGCGGATCCGCAGGACGCCGGCGCGATGCTTGCATTTCGACGCAGCGGCGTGCGCGACCAGGTGGTGCGCCGCCTGCGCCGCGGCTTGTACCCGAGCGAGGGAGAACTCGATCTTCACGGACTGAACCAGGCCGCGGCCCGCGACCGGCTCGCGGAATTCATCGGGCGCAGCCGCGACGGCGGACGCCGTTGCGTGCGCATCGTGCACGGCAAGGGCTACCGCTCCGGCACACGCGGGCCGATTCTCAAAGCCGCCGTGAACCTATGGCTGCGCCGCCATTTGGACGTCATGGCATTCACTTCCGCGCGGCCAATCGACGGGGGCACCGGCGCGCTCTATGTGTTGTTGCGCGCCTGAGGCGCGGCCGCACGCAGCGCGTAGTCGACCGCGTGGCCGCTCATGCCCGCGGTGACCTGCGCGTGCCCGAACAGGGTACGAAAGTAAAATGGGGCGGTCAGCATGTCGAGCAGCAGTTCGACGTCGAGGCCGCGCGCGATTTCGCCGCGCACCGCGCCGCGCGCCAATGCGGCGCGCATGGAATCCCGGCGCGGCGCGAGCACGGCGCTGCGAATCAAACAGCCGAGGGCGGCATCGTGCGCCATATCGGAGGCCAGGCCGGCGATCGCCGTGCCCAGTGGACCGGCGAATGCGCGGCGCAAGGTCTCAACCGCCGCCTTGAGATCTTCCCGCAGTGAACCGGTATCCGGCGCCGGCTCGACGCCGAGTTCATGCACCACCGCAAAGGCCACCAATTGCCGCTTGCTGGGCCAACGGCGGTACAGGCTGGTGCGGGCGCGTCGCACCCGGCGGGCGATGTTCTCGATCGTCACCGCCCGATAGCCGTGCACCCGCAACACCTTGAGGACCGCCGCGACGACATCCTGTTCGATGCGGCTGTCCCGCGGTCTGCCGCGGGTTTTCCGGCTTGCAATGCTGCTTCGCATCGTCGGGAACTTTACCATACATTGTGTATCGTATATAGATGACGGCTAGGAGGCGGCCATGAACACTCGACTGTCGATACCCGCCATCGTCTGCGTCGCCGCCGCGTTGGCGGCGTGCAGCACGGCGAAGAGCGACTGGAATAAAGCACGGGCGGCCAACACTGTGGCGGCCTACCGGACGTTCCTGCAACAGCATCCCGGCGCCAAAAATGCCGAGGATGCGCAAGGGCGGATCCTGGCACTCAAAGATGACAATGCATGGAGCCGGGCGCAGGCCGCCGACACCGTCAATGCATATCAGGGATACCTGACGGCTGAAAGCGGCGGCGTGCACGTGGGCGAGGCGAAATACCACATTACGGCGCTGCAACGTGCGCGCGACTGGAAGGCGATTTCCGCGGACGCGTCCGCTGCGACCCTGCGGTCATTTCTGGCCAAGTATCCGCAAGGCTCCGAATCCAATGAGGCGCGCGCGCGGCTCAAGCAGGGGGCGGGCGGAACGCCCGGCTGACTTCGATCACAGCGCGTCCTTGAGGGCGACCCGCGGGTCGGCGAGCCTGTCGATGTCGGGCCGCACATGCTCGGGGATGAGCTTGCGGGCGGCCATGTAGTCCTTTGAATGGTTGACGGCTTCGAGCGCCAGCAACTCTCCGCCGCGCAGATAGCAAACGCTGAAGCTGCGCGTGGCCGGATCGCCGCGCGTCACCTGCTGATCGTGAGCTTGGGCCAATCCGACGATCAACAGCTTGTTGTCGTACTGATCCGACCAAAACCAGGGAACCCGATCATGGCAGGCAGGCTGGTCGAGCATGGTGAGCGCGGCGACCTTGCCCTGCTCGAATGCATTGTCCACCGATTCGAGCCGCATGCGCGCCTGGTAGCGCGGCGAAAAAAAGTTGCTGCAATCGCCGGCCGCGAAAATCGCAGGGTCGCTGGTCCGGCAGTTTTCATCGACCACGATGCCATTTTCGCAATGCAGTCCGGCCGCGCTCGCCAATGACGAATTCGCCAGCGCGCCGACGCCCACGATCAACAGGTCGGCCGCATACACGCTGCCGTCCGCACAGATGACGCGCTCGACCCGCCCGCTGCCTTCGAGCCGCATGACCCGTGAATTGCACACGATCTTGACGCCCTGGGTGCGGTGCTCGTGCGCGAAGTACTCGGAAACATTCGAGGCGACCACCCGGTTCATGACGCGATCGGCCATTTCCAAAACCGTCACGGCGCAGCCCAGGCCTCGGGCGGTCGCAGCGGTTTCCAGCCCGATGTAGCCGCCGCCGACGATCACCACGCGCGCGCCCGGCTGCAGGCCGTGCCGGATCGCGGCGACATCGGCGAGTTGGCGCAGATAGTGCGTTCCGGGCAGGTCCGCGCCCGGGCAGGTCAAGCGGCGCGCCCCGGCCCCGAGGCACAGCAACAGCCGGTCGTAGCCGATCTGCTCGCCGCTCGACAGCGCCACGTAGCGCGCGCGCGGCTCGATGCGCTCCGCGCGAACGCCGAGTTTCAGCTCGATCGCATGCTCGTCGTAAAACGCGCGATGCCGAAACAGCAGCCGGTCGGCGGCCAGCTCGCCGGACAGGAATTTTTTGGAGAGCGGCGGCCGCTGATACGGCAGCAGATCCTCCTCGCCGATCAGCACCAGCCTGCCCGCGAATCCCCCGCGGCGCAGCGTGTCGAGTGCTTGGGCACCGGCCTGTCCGCCGCCTATCACGAGCACCGTGGAAGTCATCGCCGAACATGGTACCGGATTCGCGCGCCGCGCCCGCGGCGATCAGGAGCCTGGCTTCCGCGCCGATTACCCGGCTATACTGAATATGCATGAACTTGCGTCGTTATGTGGATATCAGATATCCAAAGTTGGCACCGATTGGACCTCAAGCAGCTCGAATATTTCCGCCACGTCGCTGAGCTCGGCAGCTTCACCAATGCCGCGGCCTTCCTCTCGGTCGGCCAGCCAACGCTGAGCCGGCAGATCGCCGAACTCGAGACGGAGTTCGGACAAGACCTGTTCGATCGCAACGGGCGCGGCGTCGTGCTCACCCCGGCGGGTTCGCAGCTGCTCGAGCACACCCGTGGAATTTTGATGCAGGTCGGACGGGCGCGTCAGGAACTCAAGACCCGGCTCAACGGCGAAGCCGGTCACATGACGCTCGGCCTGCCCTCCAGTGTCGGCAACGTGGTCACCGTTCCCCTGGTCAAGGCCTTCGGCAAGCTGCTGCCGGATTCGCGCCTGGCGTTCTCCGAGGGGCTGTCGGCATACATTCTCGAACGCCTGAGCGTGGGACGCATCGACTGCGCCCTCGCCTACAATGCGACCGCCTCTGAGGATTTCGACGTCGCTCCCCTGCTCGAGGACCGGCTGTTCCTGATTGCGGCGGCCTCGCGCTCCAAAAAATATCCGGCTGCCATACCGTTGAGCGAACTCGGCGAGTATCCGCTGGTCATTCCCGGACGCCCGCATGCCAATCGCATGACCGTGGAGCACGCGCTGTCGAACATCGGCAAGAAAATACGCATAGCCCACGAGGTCGAATGCATTCCCGCCATCGTGGACCTGGTGCGCCAGGGGCATGGCTTCGGCGTGCTGTCGCTGAATGCGATCAAATCATCCCCCTGGGCCGCGCACATCCTGATCAAGCCGATCGTGAATCCGACGCTGACCTTTCCGCTCTCGATCGTCACCTCGACACGGCGGCCCAGGAGCCCATTCATGCGCGAGGCGATCTCCTTGATCGGCAAGGTCGTGCGCGAGGAACTGGGCCGATCGGCCGGCCTGCCCCGCAGCGGACTGACGTGAACCCCAAGACCTTCGACAACGTCAATTTGAACCTGTTGGTGATCTTCGCCGTGTTGATGCGCGAACGGTCGGTCACGCGCGCATCCAAGATCTTGATGATTTCACAACCCGCCGTGAGCCACGCACTCAAGCAGCTGCGCACATTGTTCGCCGATCCCTTGTTCACGCGCAGCAGCACCGGCGTCAACCCGACCAAGCACGCGCAGGTCGTTCACAAGGATCTTCTGGTATCGCTCGAGGCGATCGAGGCGATACTGAACAAGCGCAACTCCGGGCCTCCTTCAGCGGGTCAGCAGCGCTGAGGCCATTGCGGCCAGGCCTTCCTCGCGGCCGATGAAACCCAGCCGCTCGGTCGTGGTCGCCTTGATGTTGATGAGCTCGGCGGCGACATGCAGGTCGGCCGCAAGATTTGCCGCCATGGCGCCCCGGTGGGCGCCGATGCGCGGCGCCTGGGCGAGTACCGTGATGTCGGCGTTGATCATGCGCAGCCCGGCGGCCCGCATCCGTTCGGCCACCACGCGCAGGAACACCCGGCTGTCGGCTCCGCGATAGCGCGGGTCGCTGTCCGGGAAATGCTGCCCGATGTCGCCGTCGCCCATGGCGCCGAGCAGCGCATCGCACAGCGCATGAATGACGACGTCGCCGTCCGAATGCGCAACCACCCCATGCGTGTGCGCGATCCGCACACCCCCCAGCACGACGTGGTCGCCGGCGCCGAAGGCATGCACATCCACCCCCTGTCCGATTCGCATCAGGCTGCTCTCCCCCATTTTGAGTATCTCGGCGGCGGTCGTCAGGTCCTCGGCACCCGTGATCTTGATGTTGAAGGGCGAACCCGCGACCAGCGTCGCGCGCACGCCGATGCGCTCCATGGCCTGGGCCTCGTCGGTCACAGCGATTCCCGCCCGCGCCGCCTCGTGCAGCGCGCGTCGCAGCTGCGCATAGGCAAAAACCTGCGGCGTGAGCGCCCGCCACAGGCCTGCGCGATCAACCGTTTCAAGCGCCGCGCCGTTGTCGCGTTTCACCGTGTCGACGATCGGGGCCGCCAGCACCGCGCCCGCCGGGCGGGCACCGCCGCCCGGCGGCGTGTGCTCGAGCGCATCCGCCAGAGCACCGATGTCGGCCCGGCTCAAGCAGGGTCGGGCCGCGTCATGCACCAGAATCCAGTCCTCGGCGGCCGCTCGTCCGCCCAAGAACTCAAGGCCGTTCAACACGGAATCCTGACGCTGCGCGCCGCCGACGGCGGCCAGAAGCTTGGGCGAGTCAAGTCGCCTCGCCAGCTCCGGCCAGCGCTCATCGCCTGCGGCGAGCACCGCCACGATGCCCTCGATGCGCGGTTCGCCGAGCAATGCGCGCAACGACCACTCGAGCACCGTGCGCCCGAGCAGCGGGGTGTATTGTTTTGGAACGCCGTGCGCAGCGGCTGCGAAACGCTCGCCTCGACCTGCCGCAGGAACGATGGCCCAGAGGCGGCGCGTCGCGGGCACGCTCATTGCGCGCGGGCGGTTACCGGAGCGGCAGGCGCGGCGGGCACGGGCGTATTGGCTCTCACGACCTGGTAGAAGGTTTCGCTCGCGCCCACCATGCCCAATTCGCTGCGGGCGCGCTCTTCGAGTGCCGTAAGACCGGTCTTGAGGTTGGCCACCTCGGCGCTCAACTGCCGATTGCGTTCCGCCTGCGCGAGATTGGCGGCGCGTTGCCGTTCGATTGATGCGTTGAGCCCGGAAACCTCGTTCAAGCCTCGGTCAGAAAACCAAAGCCGACCTTGGAGCAAGATCAGAGCGATAGCCAGCGCAGCTGCGAAAAACCTCATGGGGACAGGAGCTTAGCATGAACTCTTAAGATATTGGAACCGATAACGCGCGTACGCCTGCGTAGGACGCCTTCGCTCCGAGCTCCGCTTCGATGCGCAACAGCTGATTATATTTGGCAATCCGATCGGAGCGCGACATCGAGCCGGTCTTGATCTGGGTCGCCGTGGTCGCGGCTGCGATATCCGCGATGGTGGCGTCCTCGGTCTCGCCCGAGCGGTGCGACACGACCGCAGCGTACTTGGCTTTGAATGCCATATCGATGGCGGCCAGCGTCTCGGTCAGGGTGCCGATTTGATTGGGCTTGATGAGAATGGCGTTGGCGATCTTTTTGGCGATTCCTTCGGCAAATATCTTGGTATTGGTCACGAACAAATCATCACCCACCAGCTGTATTTTGCTGCCCAGCTTGCGGGTGAGAATGGCCCACCCGTCCCAGTCTCCCTCGCTCATGCCATCCTCGATGGTGACGATGGGATATTTCGATGCGAGCCCCGCGAGGTAATCCGCGAACTGGGCTGGGTTGAATTTACGGCCCTCGCTTTCCAACTCGTAGACGCCGTCCTTGAAGAATTCGGTGCTGGCGACATCCAGCCCGAGATAAATGTCCTTGCCGGCGCGGTAGCCCGCCTTGTCGATGGCTTCCAGTATCGTGGCGAGCGCCGCTTCGTTCGAGGGCAGGTCGGGCGCAAAGCCGCCCTCATCGCCCACCGCGGTGTTCAAGCCCTTGGCGTGCAGCACCTTCTTCAGGCTGTGGAACACTTCCGCCCCGTAGCGCACCGCCTCCGAAAAAGACGGCGCCCCGATGGGCAGAATCATGAATTCCTGAATGTCGACGCTGTTGTCGGCATGCGCGCCGCCGTTGATGATGTTCATCATGGGGACGGGCAGCGTCAGATCGCCGCTGGGCGCCAGGTGCCGGTACAGCGGCAAGCCCTGATCGACCGCCGCCGCGTGCGCTGCCGCGAGCGACACGGCCAAAATCGCATTGGCGCCGAGATTCGATTTGCCATCCGTTCCGTCCAGCTTGATCATCCTGGCATCGAGGGCGGCCTGCTCCTGGGGATTCGCGCCCATGACCGCCGAGCGAATCGGACCGTTGACGGCCGCGACCGCCTTGAGCACGCCCTTGCCGCCGAAGCGCGTCGCATCGCCATCGCGCAGCTCCACCGCCTCGCGCGATCCGGTCGATGCGCCCGACGGCACCGCCGCCCGGCCGACGCTGCCGGAGTCGAGCACGACGTCCGCTTCGACCGTGGGATTGCCGCGCGAATCGATGATTTGGCGGCCGCGAACGTCGACTATCCGGCTCATAACAGTGATTCCTCGAAGGGTTGTCTTTTGACCGCTGCATCCAATTCCACCAGCGTGGAGAGCAGCGAGCGCATGCGGTCCAGGGGCCACGCGTTCGGCCCGTCCGAAAGCGCCTTGGCAGGATCCGGATGCGTCTCCATGAAGATTCCGGCCACTCCCGCGGCCACGGCGGCGCGCGCCAGCACCGGCACGAACTCGCGCTGACCTCCCGATGAGTCGCCCCGGCCCCCGGGCAGCTGCACCGAATGTGTGGCATCGAAAACCACGGGACAGCCGGTCGAACGCATGACCGCGAGCGAGCGCATGTCTGAGACCAGATTGTTGTAACCGAAGGAGAATCCTCGCTCGCACACCATGATCTGGGAGTTGCCGGTGGAACGCGCCTTGTCGACCACGTTCTGCATCTCCCAGGGCGACAGAAACTGGCCCTTCTTGATGTTCACCGGCCTGCCCTGCGAGCAGGCGGCAACGATGAAATTGGTCTGGCGGCACAGAAACGCCGGCGTCTGCAGGACATCCACCACGGCTGCGACCTCATCCAGCGGCGTATCCTCGTGCACGTCGGTGAGCACGGGCACGCCGATCCGCTCACGCACGTGCGCCAGCGCTTTCAGCCCGTCCTGCAGGCCCGGCCCGCGGAAACTCGATCGCGAGGAACGGTTTGCCTTGTCGAACGAGGCTTTGAAGATAAACGGGATCTTGAGTGCGCCGGTCATTTCCTTGAGACGGCCGGCCACATCGATGACCAGCGCCTCGCTTTCGATGACGCAGGGACCGGCAATCAGAAAGAACGGGCGCTCGGACCCGACCTCGAAGGACGTCAGCTTCATGCGCTCAGGCGCTCATGCGGTGGCGCGCCCGGGTTGCAGCGAAGCCCGGTATTTGCGCGCCGCCCGGACGAATCCGGTGAACAGCGGGTGGCCGTCCCTCGGCGTTGAGGTGAACTCCGGATGGAACTGGCTGGCGACGAACCAGGGATGACCCGCCAGCTCGATGAATTCCACCAATCCATCCGCGGAGAAACCCGAGAAACTCATGCCGGCCGCGGCCAGTTCCTCGAGATAGTGATTGTTGAACTCATAGCGGTGCCGATGGCGTTCGAAAATGGATTCCTTGCCGTAGATCGCCCGTGCCAGCGAACCCGCTTTGAGCACCGCCTCCTGCGCGCCGAGCCGCATGCTGCCGCCCAGGTCGGATTTCTCGTCGCGCACCTGCTGGCCGCGCTCCAGATCCTGCCACTCGGTGATCAGCGCGATCACCGGGTGATGGGTGGCGCGGTCGAACTCGGTGCTGTTGGCGCCCTTGAGCGCCAGCACATTGCGCGCATATTCGATGATGGCGAGCTGCATCCCCAGGCAGATGCCGAGATAGGGAATGCCGTTCTCGCGCGCGAAACGAATCGCTTGGATTTTCCCTTCGATGCCGCGGTCGCCGAATCCGCCGGGCACCAGGATGGCATCCATCTTCTGCAGCACTGCAGCGCCGGTGCGCTCGATGTCCTGCGACTCGAAATAGTGGATATTCACGCGCGTACGCGTCTTGATGCCGCCGTGCATCAGCGACTCGTTCAAGGAAATATACGAGTCGCGGATCTGCACGTATTTTCCCACCATGCCGATGTCCACGACGGCCTCGGGATTTTGCTTGGCCGCAACCACCGCGCGCCATTCGGAAAGGTCCGTCGGCGGGACACTCAAGCGCAGCTTGTCGACCACGATTTCATCCAGGCGCTGCTCATGCAACAGCAGCGGAATCTTGTAGATGTCGTCCGAATCCACCGCCGAGATCACCGCGCGCTCCTCGACATTGGTGAACAACGCGATCTTGCGCCGCTGCTCGTCGGGCAGGCTCTGCGAACACCGGCACAGCAGAACGTCCGGCTGAATGCCGATGCCCCGCAATTCCTTGACCGAGTGCTGTGTCGGCTTGGTTTTGATTTCTCCGGCGCCGCCGAGAATGGGCACCAGCGTCAAATGCATGTACAGCACCTTGTCGCGTCCCAGCTCGACCCCCATCTGGCGGATGGCCTCGAGAAACGGCAGCGATTCGATGTCGCCCACCGTGCCGCCGATCTCCACCATGCACACATCGGAATCGCCGGCTCCCATGCGGATGCGGTGCTTGATTTCATCGGTGATGTGCGGGATCACCTGAACGGTGGCGCCCAGATAGTCGCCGCGCCGCTCTTTGGCGATCACGCGCTCATAGATACGCCCGGTGGTGAAGTTGCTGTTGCGCCCGGTGGTGGTGCGCACGAACCGCTCATAGTGGCCGAGATCGAGATCGGTCTCGGTGCCGTCCGCCGTCACGAACACTTCGCCGTGCTGGAAGGGGCTCATGGTGCCGGGATCCACGTTGATGTAGGGATCCAGCTTGACCATGCTGATCTTGAGGCCGCGAGCCTCGAGGATGGCGCCCAGCGAGGCTGAGGCAATACCTTTACCCAGCGAGGAAACCACGCCGCCGGTGACAAACACAAATCGATTCATAATGGGTCACCGCCGATTAAACGTTTGCCTTCCGCCGCAGCGGAGATCCAAACGAAGCCAAGGGAACAATGGGAATTCGACGGGAGTTCAGATTAGCAGATCGCACCGATCTCGACAATCCGATCAGGTCACGAGCGGGGCCTCGTTCCACGCGATCGACAAGCCGGGCGCGTCCGCCGCCGCGCACCAAGCCCCATCCATCCAGAGATCGGCAACCGCGATCAGCTCGTTGCCCGCAAAGACCAGCGGCAGCGCGTCCCGCAGCCAGGGCAGCACGCCGCGCGACTGACACAGGTGCTGCAGAGTCTGCGTCTTGGCCGCCTGGGCAGGCCGGAGCGTCTCTCCGCCTTCACGCCTGCGCACGCTGACCGCCGGCGGCAGTCTTTCCGCGGCCAGGCCGCCGCGCTGCTCGATCCAGCACAAGTTTCCCAGCCGCGGCCCCAGATCGACGCGCGCACCCATTGCGACCGGCCACGGTCGTGCATCCGGCAGGCGCGGCGCTTGCGCCGCGGTCACGAACATCCGCTGCCGATAGCGGCGCAGCGCCATGTCGCCCCACACGATGGACGGCTGCTGATCCTCGCCGGCGTCGAGTATCTGCCGCAGCGCTTCCGCGAGGCGTACCGCGGAAGGCAACTCCGCGCCCGACTCATGCAGCCACCATCGAACGGCATTCGCGCGTTTCTGCGCAGATAGCGCTCTCAAGCCCGGCACCGAGAGCGCTTCGCCATCGCGCAGTCGCGCCACTTCTGCCGCCGCTGCCTCATCCAATAACTGTTGCGCTTGCGCCAGGTGCCGGGCGCTGCGCGCCAGAGCCGTATCCGCGCCTGGCCAGCGCTTCTCGAACAGCGGCCAGATCGCTTCCCGCAGATACACCCGGTCAAATCGCAGATCCTCGTTCATCGGATCGGCGGCGCTGAACTCCCGCAGCCGCGCGCCGAACTGCCGCAGGTCGCTGCGCGCGACCTCGAGCAACGGCCGTACATGCCAGCCTGCCCCAAAGACCCGGCAAGCGGGCATGGCTGACATGCCTTTGACACCGGCGCCGCGCAAAGCCTGCAGCAGCACGGTCTCGGCCTGATCGGCGCGGTGATGCGCGGTCAGCAGGCATTCGCCCGGCTGAATCTGCGCCGCGAGCGCCGCGTAGCGCGCATCGCGCGCCGCCGCCTCGAGCGAGGCCCCCGAGCCGCCGCGCACCTCGGCGGCAATGACGCTCAAGGACACTCCCAGATGCCGGCACAGCGCGATGCAGGCCTCGCGAAAATCGTGCGCCGCCGCTTGCAGCCCATGATCGATGTGCACGGCGCGCAGCGGCAGGCCTCGAAAACTTGTGCCCGGATCCGCGGCCGCCGCGAGCAGTGCCGCCGAGTCCGGGCCGCCGCTCAGCGCCACGACCAGGCCGCGGGCCCCGGCAGGCACGGAGGCTTCCAGCACCGTGTGCAGGGAAGCCACGGAGAAGTTCATCAGGCTCCTTGATTCAAGCGTCGTGGAAGGCGCCGAATCCGCGCAAGCGGGCCTGGCGCGAATCGAGCAGCTGCGTAATCGGCTTGTTGCGAAGTTCACCCAGGTTCTTGACGATGCTCTGCTTCATGGTTTCGGCCATCGCCTGCGGATCGCGATGCGCACCGCCGTGCGGTTCCTTCAGAACCTCATCGACCAGGCCCAGCTTATAGAGTCGTTCCGCCGTGCCGCCCATGGCCTCGGCGGCGATTTCCTTTTTTTCCGTGCTCTTCCACAGGATCGATGCACAGGCTTCGGGTGAAATCACCGAATACACGCCGAACTGCAGCATCGCCAGATGGTCGCACACACCGATGGCCAGCGCGCCGCCGGACCCCCCCTCGCCGATCACGATGCTCAGCACCGGCGCGGCCAGATGCGACATCTCGAACAGATTGCGGGCGATCGCTTCGCTCTGCCCGCGCTCCTCGGAGCCGATGCCGGGGTAGGCGCCGGGCGTGTCGATCAAGGTGATGATGGGGATGCGGAAGCGTTCCGCCATCTTCATCAGGCGCAGCGCTTTGCGGTAACCCTCGGGTTTCGGCATGCCGTAATTGCGCCGCACACGCTCCTTGGTATCGCGGCCCTTTTGATGGCCGATCAACATCACGGGTGTCCCGTCGATCCGCGCCAGGCCGCCGACGATGGCCAGATCGTCGCTGTACATGCGATCGCCATGCAATTCATGCCAGTCGCTGAAGATCATCGAAACGTAATCCAGCGTGTAGGGACGCTGCGGGTGCCGCGCCAGTTCGGTGATCTGCCAGGGGGTGAGGTTGGCAAAAATGCTGGTGGTCAGCGCCCTGCTCTTCGATTGCAGCCGCTTGATCTCCTCGGTGATATTGACGCTGGCATCGCTGCCGATGAATTTCAATTCCTCGATCTTGGCCTCGAGTTCCGCGATCGGCTGTTCGAATTCCAGAAAATTCAGCGCCATGAAGATGTTTCCTCGCCGCGAACATCATTTCGCGGACCATACACTAAATACCATCCCTCGCGTCCCACAAGGGCCGATAAACGGTCCAAAAGCTCGCGCGTCGGCCGCACCGACCAGGCATCCGGCAGGTTGACCTTGCCGCTGTATTCGCTGCGATTCACCGCCACGCTCACGCCGCAGGGACCGCGCAGATAAGGCTTCAAGACCTGCTCGAAGCGATTCATTCCCTGGGGTCCATCGAATTCGGCCGGCCAGCGCAGCCATAGCCGCCGCGCGTAGCGCTCGCGTGCCCTGTCAATGTCCATGAGCGATTTGCCCTGCAGACGCCACGCCTCGATGAAGTCATCGAAGCGCAATGTACCATCGATGATCAGGATGGCGTCCTTGACGATGATATCGCGATGCTGCTGGAAAACCTCTTCGTACAGGCTGACCTCGAGCCGCGCGCTGCGATCGTCCAGAATCAACGTCACCCGGTTCGGCCGGCGCCGAATCTCGAGCACCAGCCCGGCCACGGTGGCCGGCTTGCCCGCCGACCAGCTGCGCGTGCCGTCCATGGACGGCGGCGGTTTGGGGCCGCCGATATCGGCAAGCCGGGCGCTCACCAGGAATTTCAGGTCCGGCTCGTACGGGGTGATCGGATGGCCGCTCAGGAACAGGCCCAATGTTTCACGCTCGCCTGCCAGGCGTTCGGCTTCGGTCCAGTCCGCCACGGCCGCGTTTTCAGCCGAGCTCAAACCGAACAGGTCGACCTGGCCGACGCTGATGGCGCGCGAGTTCTGTTCACCCAAGTGCATGGCTCGATCGAGCTCCGCGGTCAACGAGGCCCGGTTCGGCCCGATGAGATCCAAACTTCCGGATCGGATCAGTGCCTCGAAGACGCGGCGGTTCACCCGCTGCAAATCGATGCGCCGGCACAGGTCCGGTAGACTCTTGAACGGCCCGTTTTTGCCGCGCTCCTCGATGATTGCCTCCACCGCCGAGGCGCCCACGCCTTTGATCGCGCCCATGCCGTAACGGATGCTGTCGACGCCGGCGACGCGGAATGCGTACACAGAGGCGTTCACCTCCGGCGGCAGCACCTTGAGGCCCATGTCGGCGCATTCGTCGAACAACGTCACCACTTTTTCGGTCTTGTCCATGTCGGCGGACAACACCGCCGCCATGTAGGCTGCCGGATAGTGCGCTTTGAGCCAGGCGGTCTGGTAGGACAGCAGCGCGTAGGCCGCGGAATGGGACTTGTTGAAACCGTAGCCGGCAAACTTCTCCATGAGATCGAAAATGTGCGTCGCCTGCGACTCGCGCACTCCGCGTGCCACGGCGCCGCCGACGAATACCGAGCGCTGTTTTGCCATTTCCTCCGGTTTCTTCTTGCCCATCGCGCGGCGCAGCAGATCGGCCCCGCCGAGGGTGTAGCCGGCCAGGATCTGCGCGATCTGCATGACCTGCTCCTGATATAGGATCACGCCATAGGTCGCCGCCAGAACCGGCTGCAAATCCGGATGCAGATAGTCGATGGTCGCGCCGCTCGTGTCGTGCTTGCGGGCGATGAAATCCTCGACCATGCCGGACTGCAGCGGGCCCGGCCTGAACAGCGCCACCAGCGCCACGATATCGCCGAAGCGGTCGGGCTGCAGTCTGCGGATCAAATCCTTCATGCCGCGCGATTCCAGCTGAAACACCGCCGTCGTCTTGGTGCTCTTGAGCAGCGCATAGGTCGGCGCGTCGTCCATCGGCAGCGCGCTCATGACCAACGGCGCTTCGCCGCTGAGCGCGCGCTGCGCGTTGATGTCACGCACCACCCAGTCGATGATGGTCAGCGTTCGCAGACCCAGAAAATCGAACTTGACCAGGCCCGCAGCCTCGACGTCGTCCTTGTCGAACTGCGTGACCGGCGTGCTGCTGCCTTCTTCACAGTACAGCGGCGTGAAGTCGGTGAGGATCGACGGCGCAATGACCACGCCGCCCGCATGCGTGCCGGCATTGCGCGCCAGGCCTTCGAGGGTTCGCGCAAGATCGATGAGCTCGCGCACTTCGCCCTCGCCCTGGTAGAGACGCTTCAGCTCCTCTTCCTGTTCGAGCGCCTTGTCGAGCGTCATGCCGATCTCCAGCGGGATCAGCTTGGCGATCTTGTCCACATAGCCGTAAGGGTGGCCGAGCACGCGGCCCACGTCGCGCACCACGGCCTTGGCGGCCAGGGTTCCATAAGTGATTATTTGCGAGACCCGATCGCGGCCATATTTGTTGGCGACGTATTCGATCACCCGGTCGCGGCCCTCCATGCAGAAATCGACGTCGAAGTCCGGCATGGATACGCGCTCGGGATTCAAGAATCGCTCGAACAGCAGGTCATGCTCGATGGGATCGAGATCGGTGATGCCGAGAACGTAGGCGACCAGCGATCCTGCGCCCGAGCCGCGGCCCGGACCCACCGGCACGCCGTTCGCGCGGGCCCAGCGGATGAAATCGGCGACGATGAGGAAGTAGCCGGCAAACCCCATCGCGCAAATGACGCCGAGCTCGAGCTCGAGGCGCGCTTCATAGATGTCCTGCGCGGATGGTGCGGCCAGGGCCGCCGTCGTCGCTGTCGCCGCAGCCGCCGCCGCTGTCGCCGCAGCCGCCGCCGCTGTCGCCACCGCCGTCGCCGCTGTCGCCGCCCGGCGCTGCTGCAGTCCCTGCCGGGATTCCTGTTTGAGGAAATCCTCGGTGCTCGACCCCAACGGAACCGGGTAGGCCGGCAACATCGACGCGCCGAGGCGAATCTCGAGCGAACAACGCCTGGCAATCTCGACCGAGTTGGCCAGCAGTTCGGGCAGGTCCTGAAACAGCTCGGTCATTTCCGAGGGGCTCTTCAGATACTGCTCCTCGGAATAGCGCCGCGGCCGGCTGGGATCCCCGAGCTGGGCGCCGTCGTGGATGCAGACCCGCGCCTCGTGTGCTTCGAATTCGGCCCGCGTCAGGAAGCGCACGTCATTGGTGGCGACCGCTCCGACACCCCGTGACTGCGCCAGCTCCAACGCCGCTTCCGAGCAGACCTGCTCACCGGCCCGCCCCGTGCGCTGCACTTCGAGGTAGAACCGGTCGCCGCAGTATTCCTGCCAGCGCGCAAGGCAGCGCGCCGCGTCGTCGTCCCGTCCGCGCGCAATCGCGTGACCGATGTCGCCCTCGAACCCGCCGGACAGGACGATCAACCCCTCGAGCGCCTCGCGGCTGATCCAGCTGCGCTCGAGCATCGGCGCGCCGCGATGCTGGCCCTCCAGATATGAACGGGTCACCAGCTGGGTCAAATGCCGATAACCGGCGAGGTTCTGGCAGAGAAATACGACGCGCGACGGCGGCGTGCGTTCGCCCGGTTCCCGGATCCAGGCATCGACGCCAATGATCGGTTTTACCCCGGCTGCCTGGGCCTCCTTATAAAACTTCACCATCGCAAACAGGTTGCTCTGGTCGGTGAGCGCCACCGCCGGCATGCCGGCGCGGACCACTGCGGCCATCAATTCCGGAACCCTTACGATGCCGTCGACCAGCGAGTATTCGGTGTGCAATCGCAGGTGAACGAATCGGGTCAAGATTCGCACCGCAGGGCGAGGCGTACGGGCTCGAACGAGCGACGATGCAGGGGACAGGGCCCGTGCAGGTTCAACAGCCGCTGATGATCCGGGGTCGCATAGCCCTTGTGACTTGCGAAACAATATGCAGGATATACTGTATCCATCTGATCCATAAAGCTATCTCTCGCCGTCTTCGCCAGAATCGAGGCGGCGCTGATTGCGGGCTCGGTCACGTCGCCGTCGATGATGGCACGGGCGGTCAATACCTTACCCAATCCGTGCAAATTGGGAAGCTGGTTTCCATCCACCAGGACATGATCGGGCGTCAGTACCATGGCCAGCAAGGCGCGGCGCATGGCAAGAAAAGTGGCCTGCAATATATTCAAGGCGTCGATTTCCGCGTGATCCGCCCAGCCGATGCCGAAGCACAGCGCCTCGCGCCTGATCTCAATGCTGAGTCGCGCGCGCTCCTCCGGGCTCAAGGATTTGGAATCGGCGACGCCCTCGATGCGACGCCGCGGCCTCAAGATCACGGCGGCCGCAACGACGGGTCCGGCCAGTGGGCCCCGTCCTGCTTCATCGATGCCGGCAATCCGTCTCACGGCGGCGGCGCCGGCTGGATGCCCAACAGTTCCAAGATGGCCTGAGCCGCGCGCGTGCCCGCACCCCGGCGCAGCTCGGCATGGATACGCGCGAATTCCCGCTCCAGGGCGCCGCGCTGCTCGCTATCGTCAAGCCACATCAGAAGCTCTGCTCCGATCGACTCTGGGACTATCTGCTGTTGAAAATATTCGCCGACGACGCGCCGATCCGCAAGCAGATTCGGTTGTGCAAAAAACTTGGATTTGACCAGATTGAAGTGGGTCAACAGCCATGCCGTCAGCGCGCCCAGCCGGTAGACCACCACCATGGGGCGTTTGCACAGGGCGGTCTCCAGGCTGGCGGTGCCGGAGGCCACCATCACCACATCGGCGGCGCTCAATACCGTGGTCGCCTGGCCTTGCACCAATTGGACCTCGACGCCGGGCGCTTCGCGCTTCAGAACCGCGGAAAAAATCTGCCGCGTCGCGGCGCTCGCCATCGGCGCTATGAACTTCAGAGCGGGCCGCTGCAGCGCCAGCCATCGCGCGGTGGCGGCAAAGTCGGCGGCAAGCCGCGCAACTTCTCCGCGCCGGCTGCCCGGCAGCAGGGCGACGACGCCGGCGTGCTGATCGAGCCCAAGAGCGCGCCGCGCCGCCGCGCGATCGACCGTTTCCGGAATGGCGTCCGCCAGAGGATGGCCGACGAATTCGGCGCGAATGCCGCGCTCGTCGTAGAAGCGCTTTTCGAACGGCAGCAGACACAGCACGAGGTCCACCGACTCGCGGATTTCGCGCGCGCGGCCTTGGCGCCAGGCCCACACTTGCGGACTGACATATTGCACCGTCGGTATGCCCGCGGCGTGCAGCCGCCGCGCCACGCGCAGATTGGTATCGGGCGCGTCGATGCCGACGAAGACGTCCGGGCGTGCGGCCAGGAACATGCGCTTGATGCGTGCGATCAGCCTTACCAGCCTCGGCAGATCCCGCAGCACGTCGAACAGACCCATCACCGCCAAGGACTCGGCCGGTTCCCACGCCTCGCATCCGGCCGCCAGCATCTTGGGTCCCGCCACGCCGAAGAACTTCGCGTCGGGGGCCAGCTTGCGCAAGGCATTGATGAGGTCGGCCCCCAAAGTATCGCCTGACGCCTCGCCCGCCAACAGACCCACACGCAGTGGAACGGACATGGTCAGGAGCCTGTCTCCTATCGAACGATGCTGCGGGAACTACGCTTGATGAATTCGACGAAAGGCACGATTTCCGGCTGCGTGGACGCCGCCTGCTCGAGCTGCTCCATGGCCGCCTTCAGCTTGAGACCGGAACGATACAGCGTGCGGTAGGCGCGTCGAATATTGAGGATTTGCGCGGCGGTGAAGCCGCGGCGCCGCAATCCCACCGCGTTGACGCTGTGCGGTTCGGCAGGCCGCCCCACCGCCATGACATACGGCGGCACGTCGCGGGTGACGGCGGCATTGTGCGCAATGAAGCAATACGCACCCACCTTGGTGAATTGATGCACGGCCGACAGACCGCCCAAGGTCACCCAATCGCCCACTTCCACGTGGCCGCCCAGCGTGGCGCAATTTGCCATCACGATCTGGTCGCCCAATTGGCAATCGTGCGCGACATGCGAGTAGGCCATCAGCAGATTGTCATTGCCGATGCGCGTCACGCCCTGATCGTGAACCGTGCCGCGGTTTACCGTGACCGATTCCCGGAATACATTGCGGTCGCCGATCTCCAGGCGGGTCGGTTCGCCCTGGTATTTCTTATCCTGCGGCGCATCCCCGAGGGAGGCAAATTGGAAAATCTTGTTGTTGCTGCCGATGCGCGTGGGCCCGTTGATCACCGTGTGCGGACCGATCCAGGTGCCGGAACCGATAACGACATCGGGTCCGATGACCGAGAAGGGGCCCACATCCACGTCCGCCGCGATCTGTGCCCGCGGCGACACCACCGCCCGCGGATCGATCATCCTGCCGCTCCCTTGGGCTGCGGTGTCTTGGTCTCCGGCGCCACCATGATCTCGGCGGACGCCACCTCGCTGCCATCGACCTGGGCAAGGCAATCGAATTTCCAGATGCCCTTGAACGAGCGCTTCAACTCCACCCTCAACATGAGCTGATCGCCCGGCTCCACCGGCTTGCGGAACCGCGCATTGTCGATCGCGACGAAGTAGAAGCGCGTATTGACGTCGGGCACGACCTTGGCCGTCTTGAATGCCAGAATCCCCGCGGCCTGCGCCAGGGCCTCGATGATCAACACGCCCGGCATCACCGGCCGGTGCGGGAAGTGGCCCTGAAAAAACGGTTCGTTCACGGTCACATTCTTCAGAGCGAGGCAGTGCTGTCCCGCCACGCATTCCAACACCCGATCCACCAGCAAGAAGGGATATCGATGCGGCAATTGCCGCATGATCGCTGCGATATCCAATCTATCGGATTCCGACATTATTTCTCCTGTCCGTCCAAGCGGCGCAAATGTGCAACCATTCGCCGCCAAAGTCTCGTTTCCACCGTCGGCATGCCGCTCGAATAGCTGCCGGCCTTCTTGATCGAGGCGCTGACCAAACTGCATCCCGTGACCACCACGTCGTCGGCAATGGTCAAATGACCCGCAAATCCCACCATACCGCCGATCATGCAACGCCGGCCGATCACGGTACTGCCGGATATGCCGGTGCATGCGGCTATGGCGGTGTGAGCGCCGATGACCACGTTGTGGCCCACCTGGATCTGATTGTCCAGTTTGACCCCGTCCTCCACAACCGTATCATCAATGGCGCCGCGGTCGATGGTGGTATTGGCGCCGATTTCGACATCATCGCCGATCCGGACGCTGCCCACCTGCGGCACCTTCACCCAGCTGCCGCCGTCGGGCGCGAAGCCGAAACCATCCGCGCCCACCACGGCGCCGGCATGCAGGATGCAGCGCCGGCCGAGCGAGACGCCCGGATAAAGAGTCACGCGCGAGATCAGCGCAGAGTCGGCGCCGACCCGCGCGCCCCTTTGCACGATGCAGCCGGGTCCAATGCTGGCACGTTCGCCGACTTCGGCCTCATCCTCCACCACCGCCAGCGGGCCGACGCTGGCGGAAGCTGCGATTCTCGCCCCGCTGCCGACCACGGCACTCGGATGGATTCCCGGCGCAGAATGCGCCTCGGGATGCATGAGCGTTGCGATGCGCGCATACGCCAGATAGGGATTCGAATGGATCAGTGCCGCGACCGGACAATGCACCGCGTCTTCGGTGCTGACCAGCACGGCCGTGGCCCGGGTCGTCTCCAACAGCCTGCGATAGCGCGAATTCGCCAGGAAGCTCAAGCTTCCGGATTCCGCGCGCGACAGCGTCGCGACGCCCCGGATTTTGAGCCCGGGTTCGCCGCGCAGCGTGAGTCCGAAGCGAACCGCCAGTTCCCCTAGGCTGAATTCTGTCGGCACCTGAGCACTCCTTGAAGTGCGCTTCGGTGGCTGCCTACTTGGCGCCCGGAGGTTTCGAAGGAGCGGCCGCGGGTTTCGCGTTTGGAGCGTTCGACGGCTTGGACTTCAATACTTCCAATACCTGCGCGGTGATATCCAGCTGCGGCTTGTTGTAGAACACGCCCTCGCCGAGCACCAGATCGAAGCCCTGCGCGCTCGCATAGGTCCGGATCTCCTCGAGCAGGTAGCGCTGCACCTTGCCGAGCTCCTCATTCTTGCGTGTCGACAGGTCGTCCTGGAATTCCCCGCCCTTGCGGGAAAACTCGCGCTGCTGGTCGCGCAGCGCCTTTTCGGCCTTGGCGCGATCGGCTTCCGCCATGATCGCCCCTTCCTTTGCCAGCTTCTCATCGCGCGCCTTGAGATCATTCTGCATCGCCAGCAGTTCGCGCTGGCGCGGGCCGAATTCATTCTGCAGGGACTGCATGGCGCTCTTGACCTGCGGGGCCTCCGTCATGAGCTTTTGAAAGTCCACGTACCCGATCTTGATTTCGGCGCTTGCCTGCTGCGAAATCATGAGTCCGCACAGCCCTAAGGCCAGGAGCGGAATGCTGCGAAGATAAGTCGACATATTGATCTTTAAGACCTCAAATTGCGGTCAAAACGCCTGACCGATGGAAAATTGAAAACGCTCCGTCTGGTCGCCGAACCGCACGGTGTCGCCCGGGAATGGATTCAAAGGAATTCCATACGAGAAACGGAATAGACCCAGCGGCGCCAGCCACTGCACCGCAACGCCGGTTGATTGTTTTAGATTAGCATAATTGAAGTGGTAATCGACCGGCGTTATGTCATCGACCCCCAGGAATTTGACCCTGTTTCCGGTCTGAAACACGTTGCCGATGTCGTAGAACAAGCTGATACGCGCCGAGCTTCTCCACTTTTCCGGCACCGGCATGATCAGCTCGTAGCGGTTCACCACGCGGAAGTTTCCGCCATACGGATTGCCGATGCCGATATTGTCTCTCGGCCCCAAGGTGCTCTCGCGATAGCCTCTGATACTGTCCGGGCCGCCGGCGAAATAGTTGAGGTAGGGCGGCAGCGAGGTGGTCTTGCCGAGCGCCGAGGCGTAGTCCACCGACGCCTGCACCGACAGCACGAACTTGCGCAGCAAGGGAATGTAGCTGATGAAGTCGAAATTCGTCTGGTAGTACTGCACGTCGCTCAACGGCAGCGCATAGCGGGCCGAGAGGGCGATCTTCATGCCCCGATCCGGGAACAAGGCGCGGTTGCGTCCCTCGTAGGACCAGCCGCCGGTGAGTTCGTAGGTGTAAAAATTGCTGCCGAACACGGTGTAAGGACTGTCGAGCGAATTGACCACGCCATCGCCGTTGGTGTCGGTGAGTTCGCTCTGGAAGGTCTTGCCGTTCGACTTGACCCAGTCGACCGACTGCTGCGAGCTGTAGCCCTCGGAAACCACCAGGCTGTTCTTGTTCACGGATGCGCCGGCGCTCAAGTATTGGTATTCGCTGATCGGATAGGACCACTGCATCGCGCCGGTGATCTGCTTGGTCGAGAACGCCGATGCCGCGGCGACGAATTGCGTCACATCGCGCAGCGTCACCGACGTGGTGCGCGAAATGCCGTCGATCGTCGTGTACGGATCCGTGTGGGCAAAGGTATAGGTCTTGCTGTACTTGCCGGCATTGATCTCGAGCGCAATGCGATCGCCCGTGCCCATGAAATTGCTGTGCACGAAATTGCCCTGCAGGCTGAATTTCTGCGATTCCGAATAGCCGATGCCGCCGCCGAACTGGCCCGGCAGTCCTTCCTTGATGGTGTAATCGACGTCCACCAGATCGGCGCTGCCCGCCACCGGCTTGTTCTCGAATTCCACCTTCTCGACATACGGCAGGCGCTGCAGCCGCTCCTTGGAGCGCTCGACCGCTGAATTCGACAGCCATCCGCCCTCGAGCTGGCGCATCTCGCGGCGCAGCGTTTCGTCATTGATCGCCGTGGTGTTCAGGAAATTGATGTGGCGCACGTAAACGCGGTTGCCGGGCTCGATGAAAAACGTCAGCGCCACCGTCTTGTGCGCGTTGTCCGCGTTCGGAACCGGGTCGATCTTGGCAAATGCATAGCCATCGGCACCCAGCCGGTAGCTCATCAACTGCTGCGTGGCGGTGATGCTCTTGCGCGAGTAGGTGTCACCGGGATGGATGAGCAGCAGCCGGCGAAGCTGGGCTTCCGGCACCACCATGGTGCCCGCCAGCTTGATGTCGCTCACCTTGAATACCTCGCCCTCGCTGATATTCACGGTGATGTACATGTCGTCCTTTTCAGGCGCAATGCTCACCTGCGTCGACTCGATCTGGAAATTCGCGTAGCCCCGGTCCATGTAATAGGAGCGCAGTTTTTCCAAATCGCCGGTCAAGGACTCGCGCGAGTAGCGGTCGTCCTGCTTGTACCATGACAACCAGTTCGGGGTCTTCAATTCAAAGCTGCCGAGAATGTCCTTTTCCTTGAATTTGGTATTGCCGACTATGTTGATCTGCTCGATCTTGGCGCGCTTGCCTTCCTTGATGTCGACCAGTATGTCCACCTTGTTTCCCGGCAGATCGGTGATCTTGGTATCGACGCGCACCGCGTATTTGCCGCGGCTGAAGTATTGGTCGGTCAAATACTGCTTCACCTCATCGAGCACCGACCGGTCGAAGGTCTTGCCGGTCGCGAGCCCGACATTGCGCAGGCTTTTCTGCAGATCCTCCGTCTTGATGTCCTTGTTGCCCTTGATCTCGAATTTCGCAATCGACGGCCGCTCGACCACCACGACCAGCAGCGTATTGCCGTCGCGGCGCAGTTCCACGTCGCGGAAGAATCCGGTCGCGTACAACGCCCGCATCGCTTCGCCGATGCGCGCGCCGTCGAGGTGATCGCCGATGTTGACCGGCAGATAATTGAATACCGTGCCCTCGGAAATACGCTGCAGACCTTCGATGCGGATGTCGCCGACGGTGAATGAGTTCGGCGACGGGGTTTGCGCCCATGCGGTGCCGCAGATTGGCTGGCTGATCAGCGCCACCAACAACGCGAGGCGCAGTTCAAGCCGCACGCGGCAACGACCGGGTGCAAAGATGAAGGGCAGCGTCACGCAGGCAACGCCGCCCGTACGGCTGGAACTTGGGTTTGATCATGATTTCCCGCTAATTCAAATGTCTTGTGATGTCGTTATAGAAAGCCAGACTCATCAATACCACCAGCAACGCGATCCCGACCTGCTGACCGAACAGCTGCGTCCGCTCGGACAGCGGGCTTCCCTTGACCGCTTCCACCGCCTGATAAACCACCTGCCCGCCGTCCAGCAACGGCACCGGCATCAAATTGAGCACGCCCAGGCTCACGCTGATGATCGCCAGAAAAGCCATGTATGCCGTCGCACCCAGCGATGCGCTGATGCCCGCGAACTCGGCAATGCTCACCACGCCGGCGATATTCTTCGCGGAAACCTGCCCGGTCAGCATGCGCCACAGCATCTGCACCGTCAGCGCCGACATCTCCCAGGTCTTCTTGACGCCGCCCACCAGCGCGTCGATCGGACCGGAGCGCTGAACCTCGACCAAACCCGCGGGCCATACCGGCTTGCCGGACTTCAGGGCGACACCGAGGCGGCCGATTTCCCGTCCGTCCACGTTTACCTGCGCAACCGCCGCCACCATACGCAGTCGTTGACCGCGGCGCTCGACTTCGAGCGAAATCTCGCGGTTGGCAGCGCCATTCACGATGGACACGAATTCATTGGCGTTCGCGATTTGTTGACCGTCGACCGCGAGCACCTGATCGCCGGCCTGCAACCCGGCGCGGGCGCCGGCGCCGTCCTTGGCCGCCGAATCGATCGTCGTCGCGGATTTCCAGGTGGCCAGATCGAAACCGAGCCCGGGCAGCAGTTTGCCGGGCTCGGTGAGCGCGCGCCGATCTCCGCCGACTCGAATCGTCAGGGGACGTTCCACGCCGTCGCGGCGCACGGTCAGCGGAATCGATCCGTCGCCGGTGAATTGCCGGATCAGCGCGATCTGCAGCTCTTCCGTGTCGTTCACTTCGTGCCGCCCGACGCGCACGATCCGGTCGCCGCTCTGCATCCCCGCCATTGCCGCGGGACTGTCGAGGCGGACCAGGCCGACCACCGGCTTGATGATCTCCGTCCCGATCATCGCCAGAACCGCGTACAGCAGGGCCGCAAACAAAAGATTCATCGCAGGCCCCGCCAGCAGCACGGCAATGCGATGCGATATGGGACGGCGCGTGAAGGAACGGTGCACTTCGGCGGCAGCCACATCCCCCTCGCGCTCATCCAGCAGCTTGACATAGCCGCCCAATGGGATTGCCGCCAGGCAATATTCGGTATGGTCGGCATCTTTGCCGATTCGCGTGTAGAGCGGCTTGCCGAATCCGATGCTGAAGCGCAACACCTTGAAGCCGAGCTTCTTGGCGACCCAGTAGTGTCCGAACTCATGTACCGCCACCAAGATGCTGATCGCAACCAGGAAGGCAGCGGGAACAATCAAAAACATCATGCAGGGGCTCCAGCGCTAAGCTCTATCAGGGTACCCGCCAGGCGTCGAGCCGCAGCGTCGGCATCCAAAACATCGCCCAAAGCCTTCACGGGCGACGCAACGAGCCGCTGCAGTACTCTGTCAATGACCGTTGAAATCCCTACAAAGTTCAAGCGCCGATCCAGAAACGCCTGAACCGCGACTTCATTGGCCGCGTTTAGCAGCGTCGGTGCAGTGCCGCCGGCTCGAGCGGCGGCTCGGGCCAGCGTCAAACTCGGGAACCGCGCATGATCCGGCGGTTCGAATCCCAACGATCCGATCGCAAGCAGGTCCAAGGATTGTACACCGGAAGCAAACCGCTCGGGCCACGCCAGCGCTTGCGCGATCGGCGTGCGCATGTCCGGGGCGCCCAACTGCGCCAGCATCGAGCCATCCGCATATTCGACCAAGGAATGCACCACGCTTTGCGGATGCACGACCACTTCGACCCGGGTCTCGGGCAGGTCGAAGAGCAGCGTGGCCTCGATGACCTCGAGACCCTTGTTCATGAGCGTCGCGGAATCGACCGAGATCTTCCGGCCCATCTTCCATTTCGGATGCGCACAGGCCTCGTCGGGCGTGACCTGCATCATTTTCGCCGCGGAGGTGCTGCGGAAAGGACCGCCCGATGCCGTCAGGATCAGGCGCGTTACGCCGCGCGCGGCGGCACCGGGCAGATAACCCGCAGGCATGCACTGAAAAATCGCGTTGTGTTCGCTGTCGATGGGAATGAGCTGCGCGCCGGCGCGGCGCACTTCATCCATCAACAGACGCCCGGTCATCACCAACGCTTCCTTGTTGGCGAGAAATACCCGCTTGCCCGCGCGCACCGCTGCCAGCGTCGATGTCAGGCCGGCGGCGCCGACGATCGCCGCCATCACCATCTGCACGTTGGACGCGGCGGCGGCACTGCTGAGCGCCTGCTCGCCACTCTCGACCCGGGTGGTGGATCCCAATTCCCGCAGCGCCGCGCGCGCCATTGCGGCGGCCTGTGCATCGACCAGCACGACGCACTCGGCATTGAATTCGCGCGCCTGTTCGACGATGACCTGCCAGCTGTTGAAGGCACCCAATACGGCGACTTTGAACTGTTCAGGATGCAGCGCGATCACGGCGAGCGTGCTGCGCCCGATACTGCCGGTGGAACCGAGAATGGCGATGCCGCGCTGCATGGTTCAGCGAATCACGCCCGAGCCGAACAAGCCAAGCGCGTATAACGGCGCCGCGGCAGTCACGCTGTCGATGCGATCCAACAGTCCCCCATGGCCGGGCAGCAATGTCCCGCTGTCCTTGAGCGCCGCGGCACGTTTGAACATGCTCTCGGTCAGATCTCCGATGATGGAAAAAATTCCCAGTCCGAGGCCAAATACCACGGCGGCACGCGGCGGCAGCCCAAAATACACGGCACCGCCGGTCGCGACCAGCAGGACCGCACCCAAGCCGCCGAGCGCCCCCTCCCAGGTCTTGCCCGGGCTCACCCGCGGCGCCAATTTGCGCCTTCCCAAGCTGCGTCCGGCGAAATAAGCGCCGATATCGGCGGCGCACACGATGAGCACCAGCCATAACACGATCAGGGATCCCGGCGCGAAACCCGCTGCCGTGCTCTGCAGGCTCGCCAGCGCGACGAACGCCGGCACCAACACCGCCAGGCCGCAAATCAATGTGAGCGCGGGTCGATTCCATGCCGGCGCCAGCGACAGCCACAGCAGTGCCACGAGCCACCAAACGCACGCAGCCCCCAATAGCCCGAGCAAATGCGCGGGATCGCGAGTCCACACCCAGGCCAGCAGCAGCAGCAGCGAGACGGTCGCGGCGTAAAGCGAACGCGCCAGCGTGCCACGCAGGGCGCCAAAACCGGCCCACTCCCATGCGCCGATGGCAAACACCAGGCCAAAGGCCAGGACCGTCCAGTGCGGCGGCAGCAAAAACAGCCCCAGCAGCAGCAGCGCGCCCAGGATGCAGGCGGTGATGATTCGGGTCCTAAGCATGACTTCCGTCACGCATCGGCTTTCGCCGCAACCTGTTCCGAAGTCTTGCCGAAGCGCCGTTCGCGCTGGGCAAAGTACTCGAATGCGGCCTGCAAATACGCCGGGGAGAATTCCGGCCACAGCGCCTCGGTGAAGTAGAGTTCGGTGTATGCCAGGTTCCACAGCAGGAAGTTGCTGATCCGCTGCTCCCCGCCGGTGCGAATCAGCAGATCCGGATCGGGGATCCCGGCAAGCGCGAGCCGCGCGCCGATATGCTCCTGCGCAATTTCAGCGGCGGCCAATTTCCCCTGCGCCACGTCTTGCGCCAGCGACCTGCACGCCTGCGTGACGTCCCAGCGGCCGCCATACGCCACCGCCACCATCAACCCGAGTCCGGTGTTCGGCCCGGTCAGCGTTTCGGCATCCTGCATTCTTTGCCGCAGCTCGCTGCCCAGCGAATCGCGATCCCCGATGAAGCGCAGCCGGACCTGGTTGCGGTGCAGGTCCGCCACCTCGCGCACCAATGCGTCGAGGAACAGCCCCATGAGCACGCCGACTTCATCCGCGGGCCGGCGCCAGTTCTCGCTGCTGAAGGCGAACAGCGTCAAGTAGCGCACCTTGCGCGCGGCGCACTCCTCGATGATTTTGCGCACCACCTTGACGCTGGCGCGGTGCCCCGCCACCCGCGGCATGCCACGCGAGCGGGCCCAGCGGCCGTTGCCGTCCATGATGATTGCTACATGCTGCGGCGAGTCGGCCATGGCTTGATGCGGAAATGCGGGTCTGGCAATCAGACCTGCATGAGCTCCTTTTCCTTGTCCGCCATGGCGTGATCGATGTCGGCGACGTGCTTGTCGGTCAGTTTTTGAATGTCCTCCTGGCCGCGCCGCTCATCGTCCTGGGCGAGCAATTTTTCCTTGAGCATTTCCTTCAATTCGTTGTTGATTTCACGCCGCACGCCGCGCACCGCGACTCGCGCGTTTTCCGCTTCGGCCTTGACCACCTTGATGATGTCGCGCCGCCGCTCTTCGGTCAGCGCGGGCATGTGAATGCGGATGATCTGTCCCGCGGTGTTCGGCGTGAGCCCGAGGTCGGACTTGTAGATCGCCTTCTCGATGACCGGCACCATGGCTTTTTCCCATGGGCTGACGGTCAAGGTGCGCGCGTCCTCGGTGGCGATGTTGGCCACCTGGTTCAGAGGCATCTCGGAGCCGTAGTAGTCCACCTTGATGTGCTCGATGAGGCTGGTGTGCGCGCGCCCGGTCCGCAGCTTCTTCAGCTGCTCCTTGAATGCCGCCACGCATTTCTGCATGCGCAAGGTCGCGTCCTTCTTTACATCATCGAGCATGTACCCCCCCCTGAACCTTAAGGTTCGGCCGATACCACGGTGCCGACATCCTCGCCCTGGACGATGCGCATCAGGTCGCCGGCATTGAAAAGGTTGAAAACCTGCAAGGGCAGGTTGTTTTCCCGGCACATGACGATGGCGGTCGCATCCATGACATTGAGCCGGTCGTTGAGGACTTTGTCGAAGGTGAGCCGCGCGTAGCGCTTGGCGTTGGGATTCGTGACCGGATCGGAGTCGTAGATGCCGTTGACCTTGGTGGCCTTCAGCAATACCTCGGCATTGATTTCGATCGCGCGCAAACTGGCCGCGGTGTCCGTGGTAAAGAACGGATTGCCGGTGCCCGCGCCGAATATCACCACGCGGCCCTTTTCCAGGTGGCGCACGGCTCTGCGCCGGATGTAGTCCTCGCACACCTCGTTGATCCGCAGCGCCGACATGACGCGCGCGTACGCGCCCAGACTCTCCAGTGCGTCCTGCATTGCCAGCGCGTTGATCACGGTCGCCAGCATGCCCATGTGATCGGCGGTCACCCGGTCCATGCCGGCGCGCGCCAGGCCCGCGCCGCGGAAAATATTCCCGCCCCCCAATACCACCGCGACCTGGACCCCCATCTGGGTGAGGTCGCGGATTTCGCCGGCAATGCGCTTGAGGATCACCGGGTCGATGCCGTAATCCTCATTCCCCAGCAGAGCCTCGCCGGATAGTTTGACCAATATTCTTCGATAACGCGCCGTGCCGGGTTTGGTGGACATATTCGATCAGTGTTTTTTCTTCACCTGGGCCATCACCTCGCCGACGAAATCATCCTGTTTCTTCTCGATGCCGGCACCCACCTCGTAGCGCGCGAACATCGTCACCTTGGCGCCGGCCTTCTTCAGCAGCTTCTCGACGGTCAAGTCCTCATCCTTGATGAAGGGCTGCCCCAGCAGGGTGATCTCCGCCAGATACTTGCGCAGGCGCCCTTCCACCATCTTGGCAATGATCTCGGGCGGCTTTTTCTCGCCCTTGGTCTGTTCGGCGAGGATCTCGCGCTCCTTGTTCAGCATATCGGCCGGCACATCTGCCGCATCGATGAATGCCGGGTTGGCGGCGGCCACGTGCATCGCAATGTCGCGCGCCAGCGGCTCATCGCCGCCCTGCAATGCCGCCACGCTGCCGATTCTCGATCCATGAATATAGGTGCCGAGGGGCCCAGGCGAGGAAACGCGTACGAAGCGGCGCACCGCCATGTTCTCGCCGATTTTCGCGATCAAGGCGCGCCGCCGTTCATCCAGGCTCGACCCTTCGAACGACAGCTTGAGCAGATCGTCCAGGCTCGAGGGCGCGCCCTGCAACGCGGCCACCGCAACCACCCGGGCAAATGACTGGAATTCATCGCTGCGGGCCACGAAGTCGGTCTCGCAATTCACTTCGACCAGCGCGGCGTCGTTGCCGGAGCGCTCGATCGCCACGGTGCCTTCCGCCGCGACGCGCGCCGCCTTTTTGTCGGCCTTCGCCAGGCCGCTGCGGCGCATGAGTTCCGCCGCGGCATCCAGGTCGCCCTTGGTTTCGACCAGCGCCTTCTTGCACTCCATCATGCCGGCGCCGGTGCGCTCGCGGAGCTGTTTGACTGATTCTGCGGTGATGTTCATCGGATCCTCCGACTTTAAGCGCCGCGCGCCGGAGCGCGCCGTCCGGCCGGCCGACGGCGCGGCGCACTGGCAGGCCGCGTTTCCGCGGGCGGCGTATCCGGAGCATCGACATCGTCGGTCTCCGCTTCCACATCCTCGACCGATTCCCCAACGGCCGCGACGCTGGGCACCACGGTAACGGGAACCTTGCGCCGGGGTGGCTGTTTTCGGTGTCCGCCGCGCGCGGGCGCCGCAGGACGCCGGCCTCCGGCGCTGCGCTTCTTCGGATTGCCTTCCTCGTCCAACTCGACGAACTCGTCCTCGCCCACGGGCATCTCGGGCAGCGAGGCCTTCCCTTCCAGGACCGAATCGGCAATCCCGCCGGCGTACAGCAGGATGGCGCGCATGGCATCATCGTTGCCGGGGATGACATAGTCGATGCCGTCGGGCGAGCAGTTCGTGTCCACCACGGCAACCACGGGAATGCCGAGTTTCTGGGCCTCGTGAATCGCGATCTGCTCGTGGCCCACATCGATGACGAAGAGCGCATCCGGCAGCGCCGTCATGTCGCGGATGCCGCCGAGGCTGCGCAGCAATTTGTCCATTTCACGGCGCAGCATTTGCGCCTCTTTCTTGCCGCGCCGATCCAGCGCGCCGCTTTGCGCCATCTCGTCCAGCTCGTTCAGCCGCTTGATCGACTGGCGAATGGTCTTGAAATTGGTGAGCATGCCGCCGAGCCAGCGCTGGTTCACGTAGGGCATGGCGCAGCGCGCCGCCTCTTTTTGCACCGCGTCGCGGGCCGAGCGCTTGGTGCCGACGAACAGCACCTTGCCGCCGCCGGAGGCCACGCCTTTGACGAAGGCGGCCGCCTGCGCGTAGAGCGGCTGGGTCTTTTCCAGATTGATGATGTGGATCTTGTTGCGTTCGCCGAAGATGAACGGGGCCATTTTCGGGTTCCAGAAGCGGGTTTGGTGTCCGAAATGGACGCCCGCTTCCAGCATTTGTCGCATGGACACGCTGGTCATAAAATACTCCTGGTCGGGTTGAGCCTCCGCGTGTCCCAATCGGCAACCCGTTTCGCCTTGAAATCGAGGCCTAAGCCTGCATTTTCACGGCTCGCCGGGCACCCAGTCGATCGTGACGACACGCGTGCGGGGTTGTTAAAAATAGCCGCGCTTTATACCATGAACCCCCAATGGAAACAAAGCCCGCCGCTTCCCTCATGGTTTGCGCGATTATCCTATGAATGTGACCATCAAGACCCCCGCAGAACAGGACAAAATGCGCTCCGCCGGGCGCCTCGCGGCCAGTGTTTTGGACATGATCGAGCCCTTCGTGCAGCCCGGGGTGAGCACCGAGGAACTCGACAAGCGCTGCTACGATTACATTATCGAGGAGCTGAAATCGATCCCGGCCAACCTCAATTATCGAGGCTTTCCCAAGACCATCTGCACCTCCGTCAATCACGTCGTCTGCCATGGCATACCGGGCGATAAGCGCCTGAAAAGCGGCGACATCATCAATATCGACGTGACGGTCATCCGCGATGGGTTTCATGGGGACACCAGCCGCATGTACCTCGTCGGCAACGCCCCCATCCTCGCCCGCCGCCTCACCTCGGTCTGCCATGAAGCCATGTGGCAGGGAATTCAGCAGGTCAAGCCCGGTGCTCACCTCGGCGACATCGGTCATGCCATCCAAACCTATGCCGAGGCCAACAATTTCTCGGTGGTGCGTGAATATTGCGGTCACGGCATCGGCCGGATTTATCACGAGGACCCCCAGGTGCTGCACTACGGCAAACCCGGCACCGGCCTGGAACTGACCACGGGCATGACCTTCACCATCGAACCCATGATCAATGCGGGCCGGCGGGATGTGCGTCTGCTGCCCGACGGCTGGACCGTGGTCACCAAGGATCAGTCCCTGTCGGCGCAATGGGAGCATACGATTCTGGTCACCGGCGCAGGCTACGAGGTGCTCACCTTGGGCGCGAGTGTCAGCGCACCCGCGGCCGCGGCGGCTTCTTGAACGCGAGCGGCAAGCTCTTAGACCCTATCACCGACTGGCCCTATTTGACGGCCGTCCCCGCAACCCTCGAAGCGGGACAATTCTCCCCCATCATCTTTCGCCAGGTGCTCGATCAGGGCACCGAATACCTCAAGGATCGTTTCGTCGAGGATGAGCCGGTCGAGGATCTGGTGCGCGATCGCGCGCGCCTGGTCGACATCGCGCTGCGCGCAGCCTGGGCCAATCACGCCGGCAGATTTGCAGGAGATCTGGGCCTGATCGCGGTGGGCGGATACGGCCGCGGCGAACTGCACCCGAGTTCCGATATCGACATCATGGTGCTGCTGCCCAAGAGCGATTCCGCGGACTGGCAGCCTGACATCGAGCGTTTCCTGACCTTTCTGTGGGACATCGGCCTCGAGGTGGGTCACAGCGTTCGCTCGATCGATGACTGCCAGCGCGAAAGCCTGGCCGATATCAGCGTGGCCAGCACCCTGTTCGAGGCGCGCCTGCTGGCGGGACCCGAGCCGTTGTTCGCCGGCATGCGGCGCGCTCTGGCGCCCGATCGGCTCTGGTCCTCGCAGGACTTCTTCGAGGCGAAGGTCAAGGAACAAACCGAACGGCACCATCGCTATTTCGACACCGCGTACAACCTGGAGCCGAACGTCAAATCCAGCCCCGGAGGCTTGCGCGACGTCCAGACCATCGGCTGGGTGGCGAAACGGCATTTCGGCACCGACACGCTCGATGAGCTGGTCGCCCATGGCTTCCTGACCCGGGATGAGCTGCGCAAGCTGCAGGCTGCGCAATCCTTCCTGTGGAAAGTCCGCTTCGGCCTGCATGCGCTGACCGGCCGGCGCGAGGACCGGCTGCTGTTCGACTATCAGATCAAGCTTGCAAAGCTGTTCGGCTACGAAGATGCGAGCTTCACCCTCGCGGTCGAGCAGCTCATGCAGAAGTACTACCGCACGGTCATGGACATCAGTCTGCTGAACGAGATGCTGCTGCAGCTGTTTCGCGAAGCCATTCTCACCCAAAGCGCGCCGCCGTCGGCCCTAAACGCGCATTTCCAAATCCGCAATGACTATCTGGAGGTAACCCACGCCGAGGTCTTCGCCCGCTACCCCTCCGCCCTGCTCGAGCTGTTCGTGCTGCTGCAGCAGCATCCCGAGCTGCGCGGCGTGCGCGCCGAGACCATCCGCTTGATCGGCACCCATGTCTGGCTCATCGATGAGGAATTCCGGCAAAACCCGCGCCATCACCGGTTGTTCATCGAAATTCTCTGTGCTCCGGTGGGCGTCACGCACGAGCTGCGGCGCATGAATCTCTACGGCGTGCTCGGCCGCTACATTCCCTCGTTTGGACGGGTCGTGGGCCGGATGCAGTACGATCTGTTTCACGCGTACACGGTGGACGCGCACACGCTGTTCGTGGTCAGCAATCTGCGCCGGCTGGCCATGCCCAAGTTCAACGACGAATTCCCCGCCTTGAGCCAGATCATGCAGTCCTTGCCGCGGCAGGAAATCGCCTATCTGGCGGCCCTGTTCCACGACATCGCCAAGGGCCGCGGCGGAGATCATTCGGAGCTGGGTGCGGTGGATGCCGAGGCCTTCTGTCTGGAACAGGGTTTGGGCCGCTACGAGGCGCGCCTGGTCGCATGGCTGGTGCGCAATCACCTGATGCTGTCGGTCACCTCGCAGAAGAAGGACATCAGCGATCCGGAGATCATCCAAGACTTCGCGCGCCGGGTCGGCGATCAGGTTCACCTGGACTACTTGTACGTGCTGACCGTGGCCGATGTGCGCGGCACGAATCCGAAATTGTGGAATTCCTGGAAGGCACGCCTGTTCGAGGAGTTTTACGAGCGCACCAAGCGGGCGCTGCGCCGCGGGCTCGAGACGCCGATCGATCAGGAGGAACTGATCCGCGAGACCCAGGATCAGGCGATGGCAAAAATGCCCGCGGATGTCGGCGCGAAACAGGCCGCGGCGGTGTGGGTGCAATGGACCGACGCCTATTTCCTGCGCTACACGCCGGAGGAGATTGCCTGGCACACCGCGCTGCTGGCCGAACGCCCGCCCGACGATGACACGCCCTTGGTCGCGGTGCGGCAGCTGACCGACCGGGGCGGCACCGCGGTGCTCACCTACACGCCCCGGCGTTTGCGCAGCTTCGCCCGCACCACCGGCATGCTCGATCAAATGGGGCTGAATGTGGTCGATGCGCGGCTGATTTCCAGCGCCAATGGATTCAGTCTCGAGACCTACGTGGTGCTCGAAGATAACGGCGCGCTGATCGCCGATAGCTCACGTGTTCGCGAGATCGAACGCGGCCTGTGGCGGGTATTGCAGCAGTCGGAGGATTCGCCGCCCGCCGTGACGCGCCGCGCGCCGCGCCAGGTGCGCATGTTCTGGACGCCCACCCAGGTCAACCTCAGCGTCGACATGCGCAATCAGCGCACCATTTTGGAATTGATTGCGGCGGACCGGCCGGGACTGCTGTCCGAGGTCGGCAAGGTGTTCCGCGCCGAACGCGTGGCCATCAACGGCGCCAAAATCATGACCGTGGGAGAGCGCGCCGAGGATGTGTTCTACATCACCGGCGCCGACGGCGGCCTGCTGCCGGACGACACCTGCCGGCGGGTTCAGGACTCCTTGATGCAAGCGCTGGACCGGCGCGACCTGGCGCGGTCTTGAAAACGCACGACGAATTGCGTTCGATCATCGACGAGGCCTATGAGGCGCGCGCGCAGCTCAGCCCGCGCAAGGTCACGGACACGCTGCGCGCGGCGGTCGAGAGCGCGGTCGAACTGCTGAACGCCGGAGAATTGCGCGTGGCACAGCCCGTTGGCGGCGCCTGGCGCGTCAACGAATGGCTGAAAAAGGCGGTGCTGCTCTCATTTCGCATCAACGACAACCAGGCCATGCCGGCGGGCGCCTTGAATTTCTATGACAAGGTGCCGTTGAAATTCAGCGGTTGGAGCGCAGAGCGTTTCGCCGCCGCCGGCGTGCGAGTCGTGCCGCCGGCAACGGTCAGGCGGGGTGCCTATGTTGCGGCCAACGTGGTGCTGATGCCCAGTTACGTCAACGTCGGCGCCTACGTGGACAGCGGCACCATGGTGGATACCTGGGCCACGGTGGGTTCCTGCGCACAAATCGGCAAGAATGTGCATCTATCGGGCGGCGTGGGCATCGGCGGCGTACTCGAGCCGCTGCAGGCCGGCCCCACGATCATCGAAGACAACTGTTTCATCGGGGCGCGCTCGGAGATTGTCGAGGGCGTGGTGGTCGAAGCCGGCGCGGTCATCTCGATGGGCGTGTTCATCGGGCAGAGCACGCGCATCTACGATCGCGAGCGCGACGAGATCCTCTTCGGCCGCGTGCCGGCCGGCGCGGTCGTGGTGCCCGGAACCCTGCCGGCGGCCAACGGCAAGTACGGCCTGGCCTGCGCGGTCATCGTCAAGCGGGTGGACGCGCAAACCCGCGCCAAAACCTCCCTCAACGAATTGCTGCGCAACCTCGACTAACGGTTCCGGGCCCGGCTCTGTTAAATTCGTGGCGCCGGGGAAGCGACAGGGGCCGAAAATGAGCGACGACGAAGCGCCTTCACCATCGCGGCGGAAATTATTCAAGAGCTTGAGCTTGGTGCCCATCGCGGCCGTCGCCATTGCCGGCTGCGCACGCGAGACGGATAAGCCGGCCGGGGCGGACCGGCACGCCGGCGATTACCACCCGGCTTTCTTCAATGCTGCCGAGTGGGCATTCATTGTCGCCGCGTGCGAACGCTTGATCCCGCCGGACGATGTCGGACCGAGCGCATCCCAGGCGGGCGTGCCGGAATTCATCGATCGGCACATGCAAACGCCCTACGCCAGCGGCGACATCTGGTACATGCAGGGCCCTTTCATCGAAGCTGCGCCGCAATTCGGCTATCAAGGCCGGCTGCCGGTGCGGGATATTCTGCGCGTCGGGATCAAGGGCATCGACGCGCACTGCGCAAAACAATTCGCCAAGACCTTCGCGCAGCTCGGGACCGGCGACCAGGAGTCCGTGCTCAAATCCGCGGAAGCCGGCAAGTTGCCGCTAGAGAACATCTCCGCCAAGGAGTTCTTCAGTCAACTGCTCAACGAAACGCGCATGGGATATTTCTGCGACCCGAAGCACGGCGGCAACAAGCACATGGCGGCGTGGAAGATGATCGGCTATCCCGGCATGCGCGCCGACTATGCCAATTGGGTCGGGGTCCGCGACCGGCCCTACCCGCTGGCGCCGGTCGATCTTGCCGGGAAGCGCGGCTGAATGGCCATCGTCAAACCGAAAGTCGATGCCGTCATCGTCGGTCTGGGCTGGACCGGCGCCATCATGGCCAAGGAACTCACCGATGCGGGACTCACGGTGGTCGCATTGGAGCGCGGACCGGATCGCGACACGCAGCCGGATTTCGCGTATCCGCGGGTCGTGGATGAGCTGGAGGGGTCCATTCATCGCAAGTTTCTGCAGAGCCTCGCCAAGGAAACCATCACCGCGCGTCATGGCATCAAGGACACGGCCGTGCCCTATCGGCAGATGGGATCGTTCAAGCCGGGCACCGGCGTCGGCGGTGCCGGGACGCACTGGTCGGGCTGCCACTTTCGCGCGCTGCGCGAAGATTTCAATCTGCGCAGCAACTTGAGGCAGCGCTACGGCGCCAAGTTCATTCCGGAGAACATGAGCATTGCCGATTTCCCGCTCAGCTACGAGGACTTGGAACCGCATTTCGACCATTTCGAGCATGTCTGCGGCACATCCGGCAAGGCGGGGGTGCTCAACGGCGTGAAGATTCCCGGCGGCAATCCATTCGAAGGTTCGCGCTCGCGGGAATTCCCGCTGCCGCCCAATCGAGATTATCTCGGCGCGGAATTGTTCTACAAGGCGGCGCGAGAGAGGGGCTACAACCCATACCCGATCCCCGCCTCCAACGCGTCGGCTCCGTACGTCAATCCGTACGGCTGTCAAATGGGGCCATGCAACTTCTGCGGCTTTTGCAGCGATTACGGATGCCTGAACTACTCGAAGGCCTCTCCCAACGTGAGCATCCTGCCGGTGCTGCGCCTGCGCAAGGCATTCGAGCTGCGCGCCCATGCGCAGGTGTTGAAGGTGAACCTCGACGGCGCGAGCAGCCGTGCCACCGGCGTCACCTATCTCGACGCGGAAGGCAAGGAAACCGAGCAGCCCGCGGACCTGGTTTTACTGTGCGCATTTTCTCTTTTCAACGTGCACCTCATGCTGCTGTCCGGCATCGGCAAGCCCTACGATCCGGTCGCGGGCTCGGGCAGCGTCGGACGCAATTACTCCTACCAAAACCTGAATCGAGTCACGCTGTTCTTCGACGAGAAGGTTCAAGCCAACGGATTCATCGGCATCGGCGGCGGCGGCGCCACCTTCGATGATCTGAACGGCAATCAACTGGACAACGCCAAAGCCGGCTTCATCGGCGGCGGCGTGATCTGGGCGCGACAACCGGGCTCCGGGCCGATTCGCGGCATTACCACCGCGCCGGGCGTGCCCAACTGGGGCAGCGCCTGGAAACAGGGGGTCAAGGATGCCTTCCGGCATTCTTTTTATTACGAGGTGCAAGGCGCCTGCATGTCGTACCGATCCAATTACCTGGATCTGGACCCGACTTACCGGGACGCATTCGGCCGGCCGTTGTTGCGCATGACTTTCGATTGGGACGCCAACGAAATTCGCGCCTCGCAATTCCTGGTCGGCAAGGCGCTTGACCTGTGCAAGGTGCTCAACCCCAGAGCGTTGTCGGGCGATGCGAAGAAAAGCGGCGAGCACTACAACATCACGCGCTACCAAAGCACGCACACCTGCGGCGGCGCAATCATGGGCGCGGATCCCAAGACTTCGGCGCTGAATCGTTACCTGCAATCCTGGGATGTGCCCAACGTGTTCGCGCCGGGCGCCAACGCGTTCCCGCAGAACAACGGCTACAACCCGACCGGCATGGTGGGCGCGCTCACCTACTGGGCCGCAAAAGCCATCCGCGAACAGTACCTCAAGAGCCCCGGCGCGCTGGTGCATGCGTAGCAACAGGCCATGAAAAACCCTGCGCGAACCCCGATGATTCCGATCGGCTGCCTGGTCGTTCTGGTTCTCGGCGCCTGGATTTACGCCTCGTTGCCGACGCACACCCGATCGATGGCAATTTCACCGCAACAGCCGAACGCAGCCGCGATCGAGCGCGGCCGATACCTGGCGGTGGCCGCGGATTGCACTGCCTGTCACACCGAGCCCGGCGGCAGGCCATTCGCAGGCGGCCTCGCGATCGACTCGCCGCTCGGCGCGATCTACAGCACGAACATCACGCCCGACCCTGCAACCGGCATCGGCAAATTCACCCAGGATGATTTCGACCGCGCGGTGCGCCATGGCATCGACGATGAAGGCGTCACGCTGTATCCGGCCATGCCCTACCCTTCTTATGCACGGATGAGTGATGAGGATATCGCGGCCCTGTACGCCTACTTCATGCATGCGGTGGATCCGGCGCCGGGCACCGACCATGTCAACGGAATTCGCTGGCCCCTGTCGATCCGCTGGCCGCTGGCCTTGTGGCGCAAGGTGTTTGCGCCCTCGCCTGATGCGGCTCCCTTCGACGCGTCGAAATACAAAGATGCGGTGGTCGCACGCGGCGCCTACCTGGTGCAAGGTCCCGGCCATTGCGGTGCGTGTCATACACCGCGCGCCATCACCCTGCAGGAGAAGTCGCTGGATGATTCCGCGGACTCCTTTCTCGCCGGCGGCCAGCGGATCGGCGGCTGGGTCGCGGTCAACCTGCGCGGCAACATCGGCGATGGGCTTGGAAACTGGTCGAAGGAGGATATCGTCGCCACCCTGCACACGGCCCGCAATTCGCAGCAGGCGGTTGTCGGCGCGCCGATGAGCGAGGTGGTGGTTCACAGCACGCAGCACTTGAGCGACGCAGATCTGCAGGCAGTTGCCGCTTACTTGAAGACGCTGCCGCCCACCGCCGGCGATTCGCCCAAGTTTGCGGCGAACCCGGCGACTGCGGCTGCGCTGCTCGAGGGGCACGAGGCCAATCGCGGCGCCGAACTGTATGACGACAACTGCGCCGCCTGCCACCGCAGCGATGGCGGTGGAAGCCCCAATGCGCTGCCGAAGATCGCCGGCAATCCGTCGGTGCTCGCTGAAGATCCGGAATCGCTGATTCGGCTGGTGCTCGCCGGCAGCGCACTGCCCGGCACCGCCGCCGCTCCCTCGCCGCTGGCGATGCCCGGTTTTGCCTGGCGCATGTCCAATGACGAAGTCGCGCAGCTGCTGACGTTCATCCGCGGCAGCTGGGGCAACCAGGCAGCGAGCGTCTCAGCCGGCCAGGTGGGTCGGGTGCGGGCTTCCTTGGATGCGAAGTAAGCATGCCGGCGCTGGAACGCGCGGCAATTGAGATCGCGGACTTGCTTCGCGCCACGCTTGTGCTGCTCGGAATCGCGTTGCTGGTCGGCTGCGGTTCCTCCGGCAACGGCCCTGCCGCTGCCTCCGTGCCGCCCGTGATCGCCGCCAAAGCGGACGTGATCATCACCTTTGACGGCGCACAGCACGCGTGCGTGGTCGCGCTCTACAGCGAGCCTCAAGGCAGCACCATCCCGTGCAGCGAGCTCGTGGCCTTCCTGCGAGACCAGTTGAGGCTGCCGAGCGGGTCCATCTATGACACGCGCACCGGCGCCAAGGTCGACGATTCCGAAGTCCGCAAAACCATGGCCGGCCTCGAGGATGCGGGCTATCGCTTCATTGGAGGGCATTGATGCCCGCACTGCGGATCGCCGCGATCGCGCCCTGCGGCGCCTCGGACTTGCATGCCCTGGTGATGTTCGCGGTGGATGCGACCAAACCCTTCTCCACGCCCGCCGGTTTTCCGTAACAACCCAGGAGCTTCCCTGGGAGCCGGTCCGGGTATTCCGCGTGAGCCGCGCGGTTGTTTTACAATCGCGGCTCATCCAACAGTGCAATTTTCAGGAAACAATATGCTGACACGATTGAGTCCGGTATTTCTGCTGAGCGCCTTTGCCTTCTGTGCGACCGCGCAACCATCCGCCGGCGATGATCACGCCGAGAAGGCCTGGATCAAACAAAGCAACGAGCTGACCAATCTGCTGCTCAGCGTGCAGCATGAGCACAGGCCGGAACAGGGCTCGGCACAAGGCATCGCGAAATTCGACGAACGCATCTCGGATCCGTCGCGAGCCGATGAACTCGCGGAGCGTCATGAACTCGAAGCCGCGCTGGGCAAGATCAGGGCCGCGCGTGCGCGCATCACCGACGGGAACGTCCTCGAGGACATCGACATCCTGCAAAAAAGCTTCGATCTGCGGTTCCGCACCGAGGACTTCGAGCGCGCCCACGAGGTGCCCTTTCTGAATGCCAGTGCCAGGATATTCCGCGGCGTACAGGTGCTGCTCGAGGATCAGGTCCCTGCGCAACGGCGCGCCGCCGCGGTGGCGCGATTGCGCAAGTACGCGGGCGTCGAGCCCGGCTACAAACCCTTCACCGACCGGTTGAAACAGCGCGAACTCGAGCAAATCGCCAAACCCGGCATCATCTTCCCCGCGAAGGAGGAAGTGGAGACCGATCTGGGGCGCAACTCCAATTACGTGGAAGGCATGGCCGCCTTGTTCAAAAAGTACGGTTTGAACGGATGGGAGCCTGCTTACGAGAAGCTGAAGACGCAGCTGGCCGACTACGATGCCTGGGTGCGAAGCGCCATCCTTCCCAAGGCCCGAACCGATTTTCGCCTGCCGCCGGAAGAATATGCACTCGCATTCGAAGCGTACGGCATCGATATTCCTCCCGCGCAGGTCGCCAAGATGGCACACGCCGCGTTTACACAGTACCAGGCTGAGATGGCGCCGCTGGCGGCGCAGGTCGCGAAAGCCAACGGCTACCCCTCGAGCGACTATCGCGCGGTCATCGCCGAACTCAAGAAGAAGCAGATTACCGGTGCGGCCATCCTGCCGTTCTTCGAAAACCGGCTGCATGAGATCGAAAAGATCATCGTGGCAAAGAATCTGGTCACTCTGCCGGCCCGCCCGGCCATCATCCGTCTCGCGACGCCCGCGGAAACCGCGCAGCAGCCTGCGCCGCACATGGTGCCGCCGCCGTTCTTGCACAATACCGGGCAACGCGGCCAGTTCGTGCTGCCGCTCAATATTCCCTCTGCGACCGGCGGCAGCGAGGACAAATACGATGACTTCACCTTTGATGCGGTGTCGTGGACCTTGATCGCGCACGAAGCGCGGCCGGGACATGAATTGCAGTTCGACTCCATGGTCGAGCACGGCGTGAGCAATGCGCGCGCGTTGTACGCATTCAACTCCACCAACGCCGAGGGCTGGGGTTTGTATGCCGAGTACATCATGCAGCCCTACGAACCGGCCGAGGGGCAGCTCGTGACGCTGCAATTGCGGCTGCTGCGCGCCGCGCGCGCCTTCCTGGATCCGGAACTGCAGAGCGGTGCCGTGACCGAGGCTCAGGCGTATTCAGTGCTCGAAAAGGACGTCATGCTGAGCCATGCCTTCGCCAAGGAAGAGGTCGAGCGCTTTACCTTCCGCAGCCCGGGGCAAGCCAACAGCTATTTCTACGGCTATACCCGCCTGCTGGCGCTGCGCAAGGAAACCGAGGCCGCACTCGGCGGGAAATTCGATCAGAGCAAATTCCACGACTTCGTCTTGAGCCAGGGCTTGCTGCCGCCGGATCTGATGCGCGCCGCGGTGCTGAAGGACTTCATCCCCTCGCAGCGTCGGACAAGGAGCCCTTAGCCGAACCGGCCGGTGATGTAGTCCTCGGTGAGTTTTTGCTGCGGATTGGTGAACACCCGGCCGGTCGGGCCGATCTCGACCAGATCGCCCAGGTGAAAATAGGCGGTGCGCTGCGAGACGCGCGCCGCCTGCTGCATGTTGTGCGTGACGATGACGATCGCATAGTTCTCGCGCAGCTCATCGATCAAATCCTCGATCTTGGCGCTTGCGATCGGGTCCAGCGCCGAGGTCGGCTCGTCCATCAGGATCACTTCAGGATTGACCGCGATGGTGCGCGCGATGCAAAGCCTTTGCTGCTGGCCGCCGGACAGGCTGGTGCCCGGCGTGGACAGGCGATCCTTGACCTCATCCCACAGCCCCGCCCGCGCGAGACTGGTCTGCACCAGCTCATCCATGTCGGCCCTGCTCTTGGTCAATCCGTGGATTCGCGGTCCATAGGCCACGTTGGCGTAAATCGAATGCGGAAACGGCGTGGGTTTCTGAAACACGATGCCGACCCGCGCCCGTAACTGCGCCACGTCCTGGCGCTTGTCGTAGATATTCTGCCCGTCCAGCGTGATCATGCCCGCGACGCGCGCGCTCGGGATGGTGTCGTTCATGCGATTGAGGCAGCGCAGAAAGGTCGACTTGCCGCAGCCGGAAGGGCCGATCAAGGCGAGCACCTGGTTGCGCCCGATATCCAGGCTGACGTTCCTGACCGCACACTTGTCACCGTATGTGACGCTGACGGCGCGCGCGGTCATGAGCGGATCCGCCAACCTATCGCACGATTCTGCAAACTGCGCGGACCCGGGCATTTCCTCGGTGACATTCATGTCGCCCATCGCGCTCAGCCAAAGCGTCCGGTGATGTAGTCGTCGGTCTTGCGATTCCGCGGCGAGGTGAAAATCTCGCTGGAAGGCCCGATCTCGACCAGCTCGCCCATGAACATGAATCCGGTCACATTCGACACCCGCGCGGCCTGCTGCAGGTTGTGCGTGACCACGACGATGCAATATTTCTCGCGCAGCGCCTGCAGCGTCTCCTCCACGCGCAGGGTCGAAATCGGATCGAGCGCCGCCGTGGGTTCATCGAGCAGCAGCACTTCCGGCTGCACTGCGATGGCGCGCGCGATGCAGAGGCGCTGCTGTTGGCCGCCCGACAGGCTGCGGCCATCCGCAGCCAGTTTGTCCTTGACCTCATCCCAGATGGCCGCATCGCGCAGCGCCGCTTCAACCCGGGCTTTGAGATCCGCGCCGCGAATTCCGCCGGCCAGGCGCAAGCCGAAGGCGACATTTTCGAATACCGACATGGGAAAGGGCGTGGGCTTCTGAAACACCATGCCGACCCGGTAGCGCAGTTCGGCGACGTCCACCGCCGGACCCAGGATGTCGCGTCCGCCGATGCGAACTTCCCCCTCGGCGCGCTGCTTCGGATACAGCGCGTACATGCGGTTCATCACACGCAGCAAGGTCGACTTGCCGCACCCGGATGGCCCGATGAACGCGGAGATCGAGCGGTCGGCCAGGTTCATGCTGATGTTGTGCAGCGACTGCACGGCGCCGTAGAAAAAATTCAGGCCGCGAACCTCGATTTTCGGGGGACCCAAGTCCTGCACCGGCTCCGCGGCGAGCGGATACGGCACCTTCATCTTCAGGTGTTTGGGCGGCTTGGTCGAGGGAATCATCGCCCCGCCCCCCGCTCAGCCTGCAGCAAGGCGAGCAGCACGCGGGCGGAGATGCTCAGGATCAAAATGGTCACCGTGATGATCAACGCGCCGGCCCAGGCCAGATCCTGCCAGTCCTTGTAGGGACTCAATGCGAACTGAAAGATCACCACCGGCAGATTGGCCATCGGCGCATTCAGATCGGTGCTCCAGAACTGATTGTTGAGCGCGGTAAACAGCAGCGGCGCGGTCTCGCCGCTGATTCGCGCGATTGCCAGCAGCAGCCCGGTGACGATGCCGCTGCGCGCCGCCGGATACAGCACGCTCAAGGTGGTGCGCCACGGATACGCGCCGAGCGCCGCGGAAGAATCCTTCATACCGATGGGCACCAGATTCAGCATGTCTTCCGTGGTTCTCAAGGTGACGGGAATCGCCAGCACGGCCAGCGACAGCGCGCCCGCGACGGCGGAGAAATGCCCCATGTTGACGACCACTATCTCATAGATGAACAGACCCACGATGATCGATGGCGCGCTCAGCAACACATCGTTGATGAAGCGAATCAGCATGCTCAGGCGGGAATTGCGTCCGTACTCGGCAAGATAGGTTCCCGCCAGCACGCCGATGGGTGAACCGATGAGAATCCCCAGCAAGGTCATCACGCCGCTGCCGTAAATCGCATTGAGCAGGCCGCCTTGGCTGCCCGGGGGCGGGGTCATCTGGGTAAAGATGCGCCCCGACAGCCCCGATACGCCGTGTGAAACCAGCGTCCAGAGGATCGCCGCCAGGCACAGCAATCCCACCAGGGTGGCGATCAGCGACAGCGACAGGAACGCGCCGTTCTTGACCTTGCGCAACAGGCGCCGGTTCACGTAACGGCTCCGGTGCGCCGCTCGAGCCTGCGCAGCATCGCCTGGGCCGCCGCGATCACCGTGAAGGTGATGAGAAACAGCAGCAGCCCGAGCGCAATGAGCGAGGAGGTGTACAGGTCGCCTACCGCTTCCGTGAATTCATTGGCGATGGCCGAGGAAATGGTGGTGCCCGGCGCCAACAGCGAGGAGCTGATGCGATGGGCATTGCCGATGACAAAAGTCACCGCCATGGTTTCGCCGAGCGCGCGGCCGAGACCCAGCATCACGCCCCCCACGATCCCGACCCGGGAATGCGGCACAACCACGTTCCACATGACCTCCCAGGTGGTCGCGCCGAGACCGTAACCGGACTCCTTCAGCATCGGGGGCACCGTATCGAAGACATCGCGCATGGTGGCGGCGATGAAAGGCAGCACCATGATGGCGAGCACGACGCCGGCGGTGAGGATGCCGATTCCATAAGGCGGCCCCTTGAACAAATGGCCGAGGGCCGGAATATGGCCAAGATTGCGGATCAGCCAGGGCTGCACGTGCCGCTGCAACACCGGCGCCAGCACGAACAAGCCCCAGATACCGAAGATGATGCTGGGAACGGCCGCGAGCAGCTCCACCGCCACGCCGATGGGCCGCTTCAACAGCGGCGGGCACAGTTCGGTGAGGAACAGGGCGATGCCGAAACCGGTCGGCACCGCGATCAGCATGGCAATCAACGAGGTGACCACCGTGCCGTAGATGGGCGCCAACGCGCCGAACTGATCGGTGACCGGATTCCAAATCTCGCGGGTCACGAACGCAAAGCGGAAGTGCGCCAACGCCGGCCACGCGCCGCGCAGCAACGAGACCGCCACTCCACCCAGGATCAACAGCACCAATATCGCCGCGGTCACGGTCGCGGATCGGAAGATTCTCTCGAAAATCAGCTGCTTTGCGGCGTGCCCGGGATCTATGATCGCCACGATGTCAGTTCCGCTCCCGCCGTCAGCTAAAAGTAGGTCAAGCCCTGCACATCGCTGCGCCGGGCTCGACCGTATCTTAACTGCCTAAATCTTGGCTAGCTAATCTGCAACTCGCCTACTTGCCGCCCCAAACCGGGTGCCCACCGGCGGTGATTTGCGTCGTCCAGGTCTTTTTCACCTGCGAGATCAAAGAGGCCGGCAGCGGCACATAATCCAACTCGGCGGCCATGCCCGCACCGTCCTTGTACGCCCACGCAAAGAACTTCAGCGCCTCATCGACGGCGGCCGCATCAGCCGGCTGCTTGTAAACCAAAATGAAACTTGCGCCGGTGATGGGCCAGCTCTTGGCGCCGCCCTGGTTGGTCAGAATCAGATAATAGCTGTCCGAGCCGGCCCAATCCGCCGTGGCCGCGGCCGCCTGGAATGATTCGGCGTTGGGCGCCACCGCATTGCCCGCTTTATTGGTCATCAGGGCAAACGCCATCTTGTTCTGCTTGGCGTACGCGTACTCCACGTAACCGATCGCCCCGTCTGTCTGCGTGGTCATGTTGGCCACGCCCTCATTTCCCTTGGCGCCGATGCCGGATGGCCATTGCACGGAGGTGTTCGCGCCGATGCTGGACTGAAATTTCGGGCTCGACTTGGAAAGATAGTCGGTGAACAGAAAATTCGTGCCCGAGCCGTCCGAGCGGTAAACCGGCGCAATGGCCGTGTTCGGCAGCGCCAGCTTGGGATTGAGCTTGCGGATCGCCGCATCGTTCCACTGGGTAATGTCGCCCAGGTAGATGGCTGCGACAGCGGCGCCGTCCAAGCGCAACTGGCCCGGCCCGATACCCTTGATGTTCACCACCGGAACCACCCCGCCGATGATCATGGGAAACTGGATCAGCCCTGCTGCCTTCAAATCCTCAGGCTTCAACGGCATGTCCGACGCCCCGAAGGTGACCGTTTTAGCCTTGATCTGCTTGATGCCGCCGCCGGAACCGATGGATTGGTAGTTGAGGCCGACTCCGGTGAGCTTCTTGTACGCATCCGCCCACTTTGCGTAGATCGGATAGGGGAAAGTTGCGCCGGCGCCGGAGATATCCGCGGCAGAAGCCGCCATGCTCAAAGAGGCTGCGACGCCAAGCAGCAGAAGGCGTTTAACTATTTTCATCGGTGACCGCTCCAGTTGATGCCCGCCTGGGCGCTCTTCGGGCCTCAGGCTTCGGGTTCCCTGGATTATCAGGATGAATTGTGACGATTTTGTTACAGCCGAATGGGAACAACGGCTTAGCCGGCGCCCGGGCGCCTCTCTTGGCCAACGCCGCCGGTTAGGCTTCAGCGCCGATCAAGCCTCAGCGCCGATCAAGCCTCAGCGCCGGTTAAGCCTCAGCGCCGGTTAAGCCTGATAATCCGAGGCAACGGTTTGGTCCACGCGGGTCTTGTCGGCACTCAAAGCATTGAACACCGGCGTCAGCACGATCGCCACCAGGAGATTGAGCAGCACGCTGTAGACGGCGGCATAGGCCGGAAAAGTGTGGTCGCCGACGTGCAGCGGGTAGGTGTTGGCAATCTTCACCGCGATGGCCATCGAGGTTCCCGCGAAGGTGCCCACCGCCCAACCGATCAGCAGCGCCCAGGAATTGAACCAGCGGGTGTAGGCACCCAGAATCACCGGCGGCAGCGTTTGAATGATCCAGATGCCGCCGAGCAGTTGCAGCTGGATGGCGTACTTGGTCGGAACGAACAAAATGAAAATCAATGCGCCCAATTTGACGATGAGCGAAGTCCACTTGGCGACCTGCGATTCCTGCTTGTCGGTGGGGTTCTTGTTGATAAACTCGCGATGCACGTTGCGCGTGTACAAGTTTGCCGCCGCGATCGACATGATGGCGGCCGGCACCAGCGCGCCGATGCCGATCGCCGCGAACGCGACGCCCGCAAACCAGGAAGGGAAACTATGCAGCAACAACGCGGGCACGGCAAAGTTATTGCCGAAGTGCTTGAAGCCCGCGGCATATTCCGGCAGCTTGTTGACGCCGCTCGCGATGGCGAAGAAACCAAACAGCGCGAGCAGGCCGAGCATGAAGGTGTACCCGGGCAGCATGGCGGCGTTGCGGCGGATGACTTTGCCGCTGCTCGCACTCAAGATGCCGGTCAGTGAATGCGGATACAGGAACAATGCAAATGCCGAACCCAGGGCCAGGGTGGCATAGGCACTGTATGCGCCGGTGCTCTCCGGGCCCGGCACCGCGAGCAGCAGCTTCTCCGCCGGTACCGACGCGAAAATCTTGCCGAAGCCCCCCAACTGATAAGGAATGACGATCACCGCCGCAAATGCGGTGATATAGATCAATATGTCCTTGACGATGGCAATCGAGGCCGGCGCGCGCAGACCGCTCGAATAGGTGAACGCCGCCAGGATCACGAACGCGATCAGCAGCGGCAGGTCGGCCATCAGACCATTGCCCGATATGCCCATGGCGCCGATCACCACCTGCAAACCCACCAGCTGCAAGGCGATATAGGGCATGGTCGCGACGATGCCGGTGATGCAAACGGCGAGCGCCAGCCAGCGATTGCCGAAGCGCCCCTTCACGAAGTCTCCCGCCGTCATGTAGCCGTGCTTGTGACAGACGTTCCACAGGCGCCGAAAAATCAGGAACATCAAAGGATAAATGATGATGGTGTAAGGCACGGCAAAGAATGCGACGGCACCGGCGCCAAAGGCGAGCGCGGGAACGGCGATGAAGGTATATGCCGTGTAGACATCGCCGCCGACCAGAAACCAGGTCACCACGGTGCCGAAGCGCCGCCCGCCCAATCCCCATTCGTGCAGCTGGTCAAGATCGCCCCGGCGCCAGCGGGCGGCCGCGAATCCCAGCCAGGTGATGAACCCGAACAGCAAGATGAAAATGATCAGCGCGACCCAGTTTAATTCCTGCACGACGAACCCCTGTGTCGTTTTATTCTTTTACGGCGAAATAGACGATGGCCGTGAACACGGCGCTGACGATGACCCACAGCATCTGGAACCAGTAAAAGAAGGGGATCCCGAACAGATAGGGTTCGGCCTTGTTGTAGAAGGGAGGCCAGAGAGCGACGGCAAATTGGATGACGAAGAGCAGGTACCACCAGCTCCAACCACCGCGTTTCTTTTCCGTGGTATTCATCGCGTGGCCGCCTCCTTCTTATGCTTAGGAGGCTGATCCTACCCGCGTCGGCGGGGGTGTGTCGAGAACGCCGGCGCGGCGCGGGAAAGGCGGTTCATGGCCGTCAGGCCATGAACCGCACCGCCGTCGACTTAGAAGTTGTAACGCACGCCCACCATCGGGCTGTATTCCGAGGTGAACAGGAAGCCGCTGGACAAGCCGCCTTGCACCCGCGACCAGTTGATGCCGGCATAAGAGTCAAACCGCTTGGTGAAGTGATAGTCCGACACCAGGGAGAAGTCCAACATCGTGCCGGCGCAGGAGGTGGCGCTGGCATTGGTGCATCCATTGGCCGCGAAGCTCTTCTGGTTGTAGCCATAGCCCGCCGCGGTCAAGTCGAGTTTAGGCGTGGCCGACCAGCGTGCGCCCACCCAGGAGATCTGCAGAATCTTTTGGATGTTGAAGGACGTGTTGCTCACGATTCCCATGATGTAGCCGCCTTCCATCAGCGTGCCCACGGCATCGGGGTGGGAGGGGTTGTTGTACTTGATCCGCTCCCAGCCGGCGTAGAGCTTGACCGGGAAGTATTCCTTCGCGTTGTAGCTCATTTGGAGCGAATAACCGGTGTTATCCGATACGGTCGCCGACAAGGTGTTCGCCAAATTCCAACCGGGCAGCGGCTGCGGAGCCGTGTTGAGCGTCGTGATGTTCGCGGCGCTCAGAGAGGCCGCGGCCACTTCGCCGTGCACCAGGCCGTACAGGGCGTCGATCGAGAACCCCGCCATGTCCATGCCGACGGTGAATTCGTTCGAATTCTGCGGCCAGTGGCCGTCGCTGCCGAAGCCATGGATGTAGGCAATGCGCGCCGGACCAATCTGCAGGTTGTATTTGAGCGAACTGTCCAGACGACCGCTCTCGGTATCGCCCAAACCGCTCGAGGTGCCGGACAGTCCGATCGGAGAAAAGGCCTGCGATTGCTGTTGCGGATCGTACTTGCCGAGCAGGTCCAACATGAGGCCGTTTTGCCGGCCGAAGGTCAGGGTTCCGTAGGTCTTGGAACTCACGCCCGCATAGGTGACGCCGTTGAAGGCCTGACCGCCGCGGCTCGAGTCGCCGGCGGAGGTCTTGACCGCGGCCGCTTTGCCGTTATCGGCCGCGAGGGACCCCGGGCCATCGACCAATCGGCCATCCCAGGCGTTGAAGCCGGTTTCCAGTCTGAACACACCGGTCCACTCTTTCGAACCGAACAGCGGCTCGACGCCCGATATGCCGATTTTCGACTGGCTCAGGCCGTTGCCGTTGACCGAGAAAATCGAGTGGTTGCTGAAGTTCTGAATGAAGGACGGCAGACCCGGCGACCACGTCTGGCTCAGGGGCGCACCGTGAGACACGTACTCGAGGCCGATATCGACGGTGCCGTACAGCGTGATGCCGTGCCAGGTCAACGCACCATCCGAGGCGGCCTTTTTCATGGGAGCCGTGGAGGGGCTGCTGTTCAGATCGTCGATCTTCTGTTGCATCACCCGCACTTGATCCTTAAGTTGCTGGATATCTTGTGCGTTGTCTGCAAGAACAATCCCTGGCGAGATGCCAAGGGCGGCGCAGGCCCCCATGGCAGCCAGGATAGGCTTGCGCAGTTGAAACTTATGCATTGCGTTAACTCCCGCGGTTTTCGATTGTTGGATTTAATCGACGTATTGTTACATCAAGATGACAGTAGCTTTTGTCAATAATTCTACTGCCTTTCGAATAGGATGCCACATATATCACATACGTGACAAACGTCAACGCGCTGATGTGTTAATTTCGCAACAATACGGGGCAAGTAGGCGGGCGGCTTGGGGGCTTGGATTACTCAATCGCTCGATCGCTGCGCCGTTGCCTGGCTGAAATGATCGCCAACGCGGTGCGGGTGTTGGCGTGCAGCTTGTCCATGATCCGGCTGACATAATTCTTCACCGTGCCCTCGGCCAGGAACATGGCCGCGGCGATCTGGCGGTTGCTCATGCCATCGGTGATGAGCCGCAGTATCTTTTCCTCCTTGTCATTCAGCGTTTCGCCGCCTGGATCGCTGCGTTTCGCGCCGGTCTCGGCGAGCCGTCGAAACTGATCCATGACCTTGCGTGCGATCTGCGGAGTCAGATGGGACTCACCGCGCCGCAGCGCGCGGATGGTCTCCAGCAGTTCCTGTTCGGTGACGTCCTTCAACAGATACGCTTGGGCCCCGGCGCGTACGGCCTCGAACACGGTTTCATCGTCATTGAGCGTGGTGAGCACCAGCACCTGGATGCCGGGATGATCGCGGGTGATTTCCCGAGTCGCGGCGACGCCACCCAGGCGGGGCATATGCAGATCCATGAGCACCACGTCGGGGTGCAGTTCTCCTGCCAGGGCGACCGCCTCGACCCCATCGCAAGCCTGGCCGACCACTTCCATGTCCGGCTCCATCGACAACAGCACGCTGGTGCCGTGCCTGACCAGCGTCTGATCTTCGGCAATCAGCACTCGCACTTTCGCGGCGGATATTGCTTCTTCCGTGGCCATCGATCCAATTACCCCAATATCGGTTGGTAATCATGCAACCCGCCAGGCATGATTTGGAAGCGACTTCAGTCACGTGTTGAGCGAACTCACAAGCATGCTTCGAGACATGGATCCGCGGCACAGCCTGGCCGGCGGCATCATTTTGCTGCTGGTGGCGCTCGCCGCGAGCTTTGCCGTCGCCGCCTCGGTGTGGGCCGGCAGCGTCGCGCGCGAAATCGTCGTGCAGCAGCATGTCAGACGCTTGACGCTGGAGACTCAGCAGCTGGCCTCGGACTTGGGCCAGGCGGTGAGCGCAAGGCTCGAGGCCGTACGCTCCGCCGGGCCGCTGCCGCCGGCCGCGATCTTCGAGCACCTGATGCGCGGCTATCCGGACTTGGGATGGATCGCGGCGGCCGATGCCAAGGGCGCGGTCATCGCCGGGCAAGCTGCGATCGACTCGCACAGCAATGCGGCTGCGAAATCCTGGTTCATTCACGGTCACGCCGGCGTCTGGATCGGCCTCACCAAGGAGTCGCCGGCGCCGGCCAATGTGCCCTTCCTCGGCGATATGTCCGCGCCGCTCAAAGACGCCTTGGGAAACACCGTGGGAGTGGTGGTCGCACATCTGACCTGGCCATGGGCATCCGGCGACGTGCAGCGTCTCAGCACGGCGCTCAATTCGGACGGCTCCGCGCAGTCGCTGGTCTTGAACGACGCGGACCTGGTCGTGGTCGGACCCGCCGGAATGCGCGACACCGCATGGCAGGGCAAACTGATGAGCAAGGGACAGCCTGTGGAGACGCCGCATTTCGAGCGCCTGCCGAACGGCGACACGGCGCTCATCATCCGGGCGGCGGTCAAGGTCATCGGCGCCGCTGTCCCCGGCACCTGGTGGGTGCAGCTCAGCGAACCGAAAGCCAGCGTCTATCAGCGCGCCAATTCGCTCGCCATTCGCATCTGGTGGATCTCTGCCTGCCTCGGCGCGATCACCGCGGTGCTCGGCGCGCTCGGGGCACGCCATCTGACCAACCGGCTCAAGAAGCTGACGCTGTCGGCGGCCGCCGTTGGCCGCAATGAAATCGCACGCATCGAGGTGCCGAGCGGGCGCGACGAAGTCGCGCAGCTGGCCGCCGCCTTTGCCAAGGTGCTCGATGATCTGCGCGTGGAACGCACCGAACTGTTGAACTTGAGCAGCGAACTCGAACGGCGCGTCGCCGTCCGTACGCGCGAGGTGGAGCGGCTGGCGGAGGAATCGCGCTATGCCGCCATCGTGCGCGAACGGCTAAGAATCGCCCGCGATCTGCACGACACGCTGGCTCATTCCATGATGGCGATGCTCAGCGAAGTGCGGCTGTTGCGCAAACTGCAGGCGCACGATCCGCAGTCCCTGCCGGGCGAGCTGGCGCGCGCGGAGGAAGTGGCACACGCCGGCTTGAATGAAGCACGCTCGGCCATAACGCAGATGCGTGCCAACTCGGTCCGAGACATCGGCTTGGGACCGGCGCTGGGCAAGGCGCTCGAACGGTTCGGCGACCGGACCGGCTTGAAAACGGAGTTTGCCGCCGATGCCGAAGCGGCGCGCTTCGGGGATGAACGGGCGGAGGTGATCTTCCGCATGACCGAGGAGGCGCTGCGCAACGTCGAGCGGCATGCGCGGGCCTCGGGCGTGCGCGTCAATCTGCGCAGCGACAACGGCACGCACCTTACGCTGCTGATCGAGGATGATGGCGTCGGCTTCGATCCGTCGCAGCCGCGGCCGGGTCACTTCGGACTGATCGGCCTCAAGGAGCAGGCCCGGCTGATCGGCGCGGAATTCGACATCAGCAGCGCGGCGAATTGCGGCACGTGCCTGCGCACCGTATTGCGGATCGCGCCGGAAGCCCTGTAATCCCGGCTAACGGGTGTTGCCGCGCGGATTCAGATTGTTCACGACGTCCTTGACGTCGCTGAGCCGGCGGACCAGCGCCTCCATGTTTCTTACCTCGAAATCCGAATTCACGGTGCCGTTCAAATACACCACGCCATTGATGGTCTGAACGTGGAATCTCCCGGGCGCGCCGAATTCCGGATGATCCTCCAACAACGCGAACACGTCCTTGTTGATCTGCGCGTCCGTGGCGCAATTCTCGGGGCTGCACTTGTCAAATGAAGCACAGCCCGCAAGGCCGGCGACAATGATGCAAATGAGCGCAAGGCTGATCGGCGATTTGGTCTTGCTCATACGGATCTCTAGACACTAGGAAGCCAGCAGGAGTTCCAGGGTACGCCGATAGAGCGCGTGCAGGCGATCGATGTCGGCAACACGTACGCACTCGTTCACCTTGTGGATGGAGGCATTGATCACGCCGAGTTCGATCACCTGCGCTCCCATCGGCGCAATGAATCTGCCGTCGGAGGTGCCGCCGCCGGTGGTGAGCTTCGGACTGATCTGCAGCTGCTCCTGCACCGCCCGCGCGGCCGCCTGCGACAGCGTGCCGGGAACCGTCAGGAACGGCTGGCCCGAAATGAACCACTCCAGGCTGTATTTCACGCCATGCCTGCGCAGAATCTCCTCGATGATCTGCCTCAGGCCCTCGACGGTCTGTTCAGTGGAGAAGCGCAAATTGAAGCGCGCGCGCAGCTCGCCGGGGATCACATTCGGCGCGCCGGTACCGGCGGAAATATTCGACACCTGAAAGCTGGTGGGCTGGAAGTGCTCATTGCCGCGGTCCCAGACCCGCGTGGTCAGTTCCGCCAGCGCCGGCGCCAAGGCGTGCACCGGATTGTCCGCGAGCTGCGGGTAGGCAATGTGCCCCTGAATCCCGTGCACGGTGAGCCGGCCGCTCAAGCTGCCGCGACGGCCGATCTTGATGGTATCGCCCAGGGTGGTTTCACTCGACGGTTCGCCCACCAGGCACCAGTCGATATGCTCCTGGCGCTCGCGCAACACTTCCACCACACGCCGGGTGCCGTCAACCGAGGGCCCCTCCTCATCGCTGGTGATCAGGAAGGCGATGGTGCCGCGGTGCCCTGGATGCTGTTGGATGAATTCTTCGCTGGCGGTGAGCATGGCGGCGAGCCCGCTTTTCATGTCCGCCGCTCCGCGCCCGTAGAGCAGGCCGTCGCGGATCACCGGCTCGAACGGATCGCTGCGCCATTCATCCAGGGGCCCCGAGGGGACCACGTCAGTGTGGCCGGCGAAGCAGAATACCGGGCCGCCGCTGCCGCGCTTGGCCCAGAAATTGTCGACCGGACCGAAACGCAGGGTTTCGATGCCAAATCCGGCAGCCGCAAGCCGCTCCATCATCAGCACCTGACATCCGCCATCGCTGGGGCTGACCGATTGGCGCGCAATCAACGCTTGGGTCAGCTTCAGGGTATCGGGCATCAGAAGCGCAGCACCGGCGGCTGGCGCCGCAGGTTGATCCACAGCGCCCAGGTGCCCAGGCCCAAGGCGCTGATCAGCACCCAGGCGGGCATCGCGAGACCCAAGAACTGCCAGGTGACCTGGGCACACTCGCCCGAACCCGTGAGCACCTTGACCAGCACTTCGCTCAACGAAAACACCTTGAGCATGAAGTCGAGCGATGCGCCGCACGCCGGCACACTGCCGGGCGGCAGGCTCTGGATGTACAGGTGCCGCGCAGCCACGCCGATGGTGGCGAGCGCCGCCAGCAGCAACAGCAGCGCGTAGACGCGCCGGCCGCCGGCCGCCGGATCGTGCAGAGCCGCGATCAAAAACAATACGCCCACTGCGAACACCCCGACCCTCTGAAAGATGCACAGCGGACAGGGCTCGATATGCAGCACGAACTGGGCGTAGTAAGCATAGGCCAGGAGGCAGACGCAGGCCAGAAACCCGAGAAGATTTCCGCGCCGCGCGGTCATCAGCGGCGCGTGAGCGCGTGCGCCGCGTCGATTTGTTTGGCGACATCCTCGAGGGACGAATGGCGGATGTCCTTGCCGTGCACCATGTAAATCACGTATTCGCAGATATTCTTGGCATGATCGCCGATCCGCTCGAGCGCGCGCACGATCCACATGATTTCGAGCGCCCTGCGGATGGTGCGCGGGTCCTCCATCATGAAGGTGATGCACTGGCGCTGAATCGATTCGTATTCCTCATCGACCATCTTGTCTTCCTGCGCGGTCTTGAGCGCGGCCTGGGAATCCATGCGCGCGAACGCGTCCAGCGCGTCATGCACCATCTGCGCAACCTGCCTACCCAGGTGCTTTACTTCACGGTACTTGTCCGCCGGCCGCTCCATGGTGGCCAGGCGCGATGCAATGTAGCCGATCTTCTCGCCTTCATCGCCGATGCGCTCTAGATCGGTGATGGTCTTGATGATCGCGACGATGACCCGCAGATCCCCGGCCGCCGGCGCCCGAATCGCCAGGATGCGGCTGCATTCCTCGTCGATCGACAACTCCATGCCGTTGACCTTGTAATCGTCCGTCGCCACGGATTCGCCCAGCCGGCTGTCGCCTTCCACCAGGGCGGTGATGGCCTTGTGCAGCTGCTGCTCGACGAATCCGCCCATCTGCAGCACTTGATTGCGCACCTTCTCCAAGTCTTCGTTGAAGCGGCGGGATATGTGATGGGTAAGATCGGCGGTTTCCATAAATTTGGCCCTGATGCACTCTCTTTATATGCGTGCAGCGTTCGTTTACATCCGATTGCAGCGTACGTCAACCAGATGTCAGATATTTGTGACCTTCATGCGCTCGCCACGTTCTGCAGTTCGAGCTTCCAGATGCGCTGCTGCGGAAAGTGGCAGGTGAAGGTGCTGCCCTTGCCCTCGACGCTTTGGACATCGAGCCAGCCGCCATGGCGCTGCAAAGCGTGCTTGACGATCGCCAACCCCAATCCTGAGCCGCCCTGGCCGCGCGACCGGCCGGCGTCCACCCGATAAAAGCGCTCGGTCAGGCGCGGGATGTGCTCGGCCGGGATGCCAATGCCTGAGTCGATGACCGAAAAATAGGCGCCCTCCGCGTCCGTCCACCAGCGCATGCGCACCGTGCCCTCGTGCAGAGTGTACTTCACAGCGTTCACCAGCAGGTTGGTGAACGCGGATTCGACCTCATGGGCAGATCCATACAGACCGTCGCCGCTGTCCAACTCCAGCAGCACCTGGCGCGGCCGGTCCGGGCTGATCAATGCATCGCGGTGCAGCCGCTCCAGCATGCGTGGCACGTCGATGGGGTCGCGCACGGCTTCGCCGTCGGCGGACTCGAGCCGCGACAGCTCGAGCAGGTCGGCGATGATGGTGTTCATCCGCTGGGCCTGCGCGCGCATGTCCTTGATCGGACCTCCCCAGGCCGGATCGACCGATGGATCCTCGGCGAGGGTGTCCAGGTATCCCGAAATCACGGTGAGCGGCGTACGCAGCTCGTGCGAGGCATTGGCGACGAAGTCTTTGCGCATGGCCTCGAGACGCATCTGGCGCGTCACATCCCGCACCAGCAACAGCGATTGACCCCCGCCGTAGGGCACCATCTGCAGCGCCAGGAACATGTCGATCTGTACCGGCGGGCGGATCACCAGCGGCATGGCGAAGTCATCGCCGTGCAAATAGTGCGCGAACTCGGGTGCGCGAATCAGGTTATCGATGCGCAGACCCACATCTACCGGGCGCCGCAAGCCCAGAAGACGAGCCGCCTGGCGATTGAACCAGACGATTTCGCGCTGGGTGCTCAAGATGATGACGCCGTCGGGCAGTGCCGCGGTCGAACGGCGCAGCTCGCGGTACAGCTGCACCAGCCTTTGTTTGTGGTATTGCTTGCGCCGGTGCAAGCGGATGACCTGGGCGATGACGTCGCCCCAGATTCCGCCGATGTTGGGCGGATCGATTTGCGAGCGCAGTCGCAGCCAGCGGTCGACCCGGTACAGATTCAGGAGCTGCCAGCCCAGATAGAAGCAGGCCGCGCCCAAGATCCACAGCCAAATGGGTCCTATCAGCAGGCCCACGCACAGGCCCAACAGCAAAATGCCCGCGAGCCGCGCGAGCGCGAAGGTCCACATCGCTGCCATGGGCTTTAAGAGTCCCGCGTCGAAAATCGATAACCGGCGCCGCGCACAGTCTGCACCAACTTTTCCAACGAAAACGGTTCGAGGGCCTTGCGCAGCCTTCGAATGTGCACATCCACGGTGCGCTCTTCCACGTAAGTATTACCCCCCCAGACACGGTCGAGCAACTGACCGCGGGTGAATACCCGCTCGGGATGGGTCATGAAAAAATGCAACAAGCGGTATTCCGTCGGCCCGAGCGCAATCTCGCGTTCGCCGGCGCTGACCCGGTGGCTCGAGTCGTCGAGCTTCAGCCCGCTGACTTCCACGATGTCGCCCGCGCCGGCCGGCGCGACACGGCGCAACACCGCTTGAATTCGCGCCAACAGCTCTCGCGGCGAGAACGGTTTGGTGATGTAGTCGTCCGCGCCTCCCTCGAGGCCATTGACCTTGTCCTGCTCCTCGGCGCGCGCCGTGAGCAGGATGACCGGAATCTCCTCGGTATCCTTGGCGCGCTTCAACGACCGCGTCAGCTCCAAGCCGCTCATGTCCGGCAGCATCCAGTCGATCAGCATGAGATCAGGGCGAACGTCCACGATGCGCGCGCGCGCCTCCCGGCAATCCTCCGCCTCGCGAACCTCGTACCCCGCCCGCCGCAGGCCGAAAGCGATCATGTCGCGAATGGCCTTTTCGTCTTCGACAACGAGGATGCGCCTGGCAGACATAGATAGTCCCTTGTTTCCAAAGCCGACTATTACAGGCTCCGATTATGACAGTTCCGTGACATGCGTTATCGGGCGGCGCGTTCCGCCTCCGTGAGCGCGACTTTATCTCTGAGGTAAAGCGGCGTGAGATGGGCAGGGTCGATGCCGCCACCGTGGGCCAGCCGCAACGCGCCGAGCCGCGCGGTCTCGCGTGCGCACGGCAGTGCCAGCCGCCGCTTTGGCCCGACCTCGATTCCCGCCAGCGCCTCGAGCACGGGATGGGCGGAAAACCCCCGGCCGATGCCGATGTATCGGCCCCCGGGCGCCAGCGTCACCTGGGCCGGGGGTCCCACGCGAGGCGCGCTGGTCGCGACCACGCCGGCCGTGGGCTCGGCCTCAAAACATCCCCAATAGACCTCGCCCATGCGGGCATCGAGACAGGCGATGGCACGGCTCCTTGAATCATCGAGCGGCTCGAGCGCCAGCGCCTCGAGCGACAGCGCCGCAAGCGCCAGCGCCTCGAGCGTGCCGACGGCAACGACGCCAAGATCCGCGCCGAACGCCAGGCCTTGCGCGACGGCCACGCTGATTCTGACGCCGGTGAAGGCGCCGGGACCGACGCTCGCCGCGATGCCATCGAGCATGGACAGGCGCACCTGACCCTCGGCCAAGACTTCCTCAACCATGGCGAGGATCTTCTGCGCATGGCTCTTGCCGGCTTCGATGCAGCGCAGGATCGTGGCGCCCCGGTCGAACAGCGCGACCGAGCAAGCCTCGGTTGCCCCTTCCACCGCCAGGACACGCATGGTTTTAGGTGGCCTGTGCCGCGGGCATGGCGGTCCGCCGGGCGCGCAGGCAGCCGGTCAAAAAATCCGCCACGACCGCGCTGTCGGTGACGATCGGGCTTGGCGGCATCGATTCCAAGAACACCCGGCCGTATGACTTGGTGGTGACGCGCGGATCGCCGAGCACGATCACGCCGAAGTCGTCGAAATCGCGAATCAGCCGCCCGACCCCTTGTTTCAAAGCCAGCACTGCCTGGGGCAGCTGGTACTCGTAAAACGGATTGCCGCCGCGGCGGCGAATTCCTTCCAAGCGCGCCTTGAGCAAGGGATCGTCGGGCGCCGCAAACGGCAGCTTGTCGATGGCGACGATGGACAGCGCGTCGCCCTTCACGTCGACGCCCTCCCAAAAACTGCCGGTGGCCAGCAGCACCGCATTACCGAGTTCTCTGAAGCGGTTGAGCAATGCCTCGCGCGGTGCCTCGCCTTGTACGAGCACCGGGAAGGCGGGATTCGGAAATCGCGCCTTCAAGGCCCTTACACCTTCGGCCAATCCGCGATAGCTGGTGTAGAGCAGAAAGGCGCGGCCGCCGCAGGCCTCGATGAGCGGCGCACAGGCTTCGATGAAGCGATCGGCGAACAGTGGATCTTGTGGATCAGGCATGCGCGGCGGCAAAAACAGCCGGGCCTGGTCGCGGTAGTCGAAAGGGCTGCCGATGCGCAGTGTACGCGCCTCCGGGAGGCCGACCCGCGCGGCAAAATGCGAAAAATCCTCGCCGATCGCCAGCGTCGCCGAGGTAAAAACCCAGGCGCAGGGCCGCGATTCAACATACTCGCGCAGCCGCTCGGCGATCTCGAAGGGGGTAAATTGCAGCACCAGGCCGCCGGCGCCGGCCTCGACCCAGCGCAGTCCGGATTCATCCGGCAGTTCACGCAATTGCGCGAGCGCATTGGCCAGGTGGGCTGCGCGGCGCGCGCAAGCGGCGGTCCCCGCGCCGGCACCCAGACCCTCGAGTTGGCCCGCAAGATCGCTCAGCGCGGTTTCGATTTCCGGCAGCGCATCGAGAAAGCTGTCCGGCAGCTCCGGCCACTCGGAGCGTCCTGCGCCGCCGCGCAGCGCGAAGCGCAATTCGTCCAACCGGCCCTCCACCCCGATCACGGCCTCGGCGATCGACGGCGCCCGGATCGCGGCCGCCGCGAGCTCCGCCGTGGTATCGCGCATCAACAGCTGCACCTGGCGCACCGACCAGCTCTGGCCGAAGAACTGCGCGGCGATGTCCGGCACCTGGTGGGCCTCGTCCAAAATCACGGCTTCGGCTCCGGGAAGCAAATCGCCGAAGCCCTCGTCCTTGAGCGCGAGATCCGCCAGCAGCAGATGGTGGTTCACCACCACGATGTCGGCCGCCTGCGCAGTGCGGCGCGCTTCCAGCACATGGCAGCGCGAGAACTGCGGACACTCCTGGCCGAGGCAGTTCTCGCGGGTCGAGGTGATGCTGGGCCATACCGGAGATTGCTCGGGCAAATCGGTGAGTTCGGCCAGATCTCCGCTCTTGGTCGTGGCCGCCCACCGCGACACGCGTGCGAGCAAACGCAGCACATCGCGTTGCGGAGCCAGCAGCGAGCCCTGCTGCGTGGCCAGATCCAGTCGGTGCCGGCAAAGATAATTGCTGCGACCCTTGAGCAGCGCGAGCTTGGCGGGCAGCCCCAGCGCCTTTGCCAGCATCGGTACGTCGCGACGGAACAATTGGTCCTGCAGCGTGCGGGTGCCGGTCGAGATGATCACGCTGCGCCCCGACAGAAGTGCGGGAATCAGATACGCGAAGGTCTTGCCCGTACCCGTCCCCGCCTCGACGATCAGCGGCTCGAGCCGGGCCAGCGCCGCACCGACCGCTTTGGCCATCACCGCCTGCTCCGGCCGATAACCATAGTCAGGCAGGGTGCGCGCGAGCGGCCCGCTCATGGCGAAGATCTCTTTGTAGTCTGTGCTCATCAGGACGCTAGCCTACGACGAATCGGAAGCGGCTATTTCATTTGCGCGCGAAAACGCACGAATGCCACCGAATTGGCCTTGAGCGGATTCTTCAGCTGCCAACGGATGTGGGTGTAATCGGTCGCGGCGGCCGAACGGGTCTTGCCGTCCGGTTCGTTGATCGTGAGGTGCTCCGGCAGGTCGAAGTGGTGGCCGCCGTCGATCGAGTAGGTGACGTCCGCCCCCGGACCGATGGCGGTATCGGCACCGTAGAACATGTGTTGCGGGATGGGGAAGGTCACGGCCGGCGCCGGCAGCGTGGCCGCCGAGGTATTGCGCACTTCCAGGGTGTAGATGACCCACTCGCCGGACGCCACCCGGCCGGCGGGGACCAATCTAGTGCTATCGCGCCCCTGAACGGTTGCGTGAACTTCGACCTGCGCGATCGCCCGGATCGCAAGCGGCGTGACTACAGGTTGGCCGTGGCATATCACGGCGCCGGGCAATAGCAAGGCCAGGCGCTTAAAAAAACAGTGTGGATGGGGCATGCGAAGGCTCGAATGAGTCGAATAGTGGCCGATTATAAGACATTTATAATCATGTACTTATCGCAGTTCCTGAAGAATCGGCCTTGAGTCGTTAAAAATTCTCACCACCCCTGAAGAAAGTTTCACTGTCAGCGAATTCTCACGCATGGAAGGGAGTTGGCGCGCCCACACCCATCTGTCATCCTTATCGATCTATCAAGCATTCTTCTAGGGATAGCCATGGCCACTGCACCACAGCACGTAACCGATCTTGCCTCCATGAATCATGATGTCACGGCCTGGGTCGATGCAGTTGCCGGACTCACGCAGCCGCACAAGATTCACTGGTGCGACGGCAGCGAGGCCGAGTTCGACATGCTCAAACGCGAATTGATCGCGGACAAGCAATTGCTGGCGTTGAATCCACAAAGCTTTCCCGGATGCGTGCTGTCGCGTTCGAACCCGTCGGATGTCGCCCGGGTCGAGCATCTGACCTTCGTATGCACTTCGAACCGGGAAGATGCGGGTCCGAACAACCATTGGATCGCCCCGCAGCAGGCGAATGCACAGATGGACGCGCTGTTCGACGGCTGCATGAAGGGCCGCACGCTGTATGTCGTGCCCTACTGCATGGGACCGATCGACTCACCCCTCGCGCGCTGCGGCGTCGAAATCACCGACAGCGCCTATGTGGTCTTGAACATGCAGCTGATGACGCGCATGGGGCGACCGGCCTTGGAGCGCATCTCGCGCGACGGCACTTTCGTCAAGGGACTGCATTCGACCGGGGACTTGAATCCGAAGCGCCGCTTCATCATGCACTTCCCGGAAGAGCTGTCCATCAAGAGCTTCGGCTCCGGCTACGGCGGCAATGCCCTGCTCGGCAAGAAGTGCCATGCCCTGCGCATCGCGAGCTGGCAGGCGCGCACCGAGGGTTGGCTGGCGGAACACATGCTGATCGTCGGGATCGAGAATCCCCAGGGCGAGATTCATTACCTGGCCTGTGCCTTTCCGTCCGCCTGCGGCAAGACCAATCTGGCGATGCTGATTCCTCCGGCCAGCTACCAGGGTTGGAAGGTGTGGACCGTGGGCGATGACATCGCCTGGCTGCATCCCGGCAAGGATGGGCGCTTGTATGCCATCAATCCGGAGTCGGGTTACTTCGGCGTGGTGCCGGGAACCAATGCCAAGACCAATCGCAATGCCTACGAGATGATTCGCAAAGACACGATTTTCACCAACGTTGGCGTAACCGCCGACAACCAACCATGGTGGGAAGGCTTACCTGAGGGCAAACCGGTCACCGATTGGCAGGGCCGCCCATACGATCCGGCCAACGGACCCGCTGCGCAGCCGAATTCGCGCTTTACGGTCGCGGCCCGGCAGAATCCCAGCTATTCGAAGTTTGCCGATGCGCCCGGCGGCGTGCCCATTTCGGCCATCGTGTTCGGCGGCCGGCGGCGGGCGCTGGCGCCGCTCGTCTATCAGGCGCGCAATTGGCTGCACGGCGTGCTGGTCGGCGCCGGCGTCGCATCGGAGACCACGGCGGCCGCCACGGATGCGGTCGGCGTGGTTCGCCGGGATCCGATGGCGATGAAGCCCTTTGCCGGCTACAACTTCGGCGACTATTGGGGTCATTGGATCAATGTCGGCGCCAGGCTGAAATCCGCGCCGCAGATCTTCCACGTCAATTGGTTCCGCCAGGACAGCGCCGGCAAGTATTTATGGCCGGGATTCGGCGACAATCTGCGCGTGCTGCGCTGGATCATCGATCGCTGCAACGGCAAGTCCGGCGCGCGCGAAACGGCGATCGGCCATCTGCCCAATCCGGGCGATCTGGACCTGCATGGATTGGAAATCACACCCGCCGCGCTCGAAGAACTATTGGCGGTCAATCCGCAGCTGTGGCGGGAAGAATTCGCCGGGATCGAGAAGTACCTGGCGGAATTCGGCGAGCGCGTCCCGCGTTCGCTCAGCGCGGAACTCAAGGCCGCGGTGCAGCGCGTTCATTCCTCGCAGGTGTAGCGGATCACCTGGGACGAATTGCTGTCGGGCGCCTTGCCCAGCCCGATCAGGCCTTCGCCGCGGATTTGCATGGAATCGCGGCGTACGAACGCTTCCTCGCCGTCCTTGCCGAGCACGAAGGTGCCGTTGGTGCTCTGATCGACCAGCATGAATTTGTTGCGGTTGATCTCCACGCGGGCGTGCAGCCGCGAGATCAGATTGCCCTTGACCACCAGATCGTTTTCCTCAGCTCGACCGATCGTGATATTGGAGCGGCCCTCGTTGACCAGAACTTCCTGGCCCTGGTAGCGCAGCCGCATCCGTTGCGACTTGCCGCCCTTCTCGCGTTCGCGTGCCGCGATGGCAATCGAAGGCACCATGCTGGTGACATCTTCCGGCTGCCACAGCACCTCGAACAGCGCCACCTCGCTGCTGCGGCCCTTGAGCGTGGCAATGTCGATCTGGCGCACCGAGGTGCGCCACTCGGCCGATAACCGCTCCACCATCGTGGCGGTCGTCATGATCTGTCCTGCCTTGGCCTGGCTGGTCATCCGGTTCGCGGTGTGTACGGCTGACCCGAATATGTCCCGGTTCTCGAGCACCACCGGGCCAAAATTGCAGCCGATGCGAATGGCCACCGTTTGCTCATCCACTTTGAGCTGCGGATGAGTGACGATCTGCTTTTGCATCTGCGCGGCGGCGTTCAAGGCGTCATCGGCGGTGGGAAAGGTCGCCATGACCTCATCGCCCATCGTTTTGATAACCGTGCCATGATTTTGGTCGGTCGCGGCGCGCATCACGTCGATGCAGATTCCCACCATGTCCCGCGCACGAAGGTCGCCAAGCAACTCGTACAGCTTGGTGCTGCCGACGACATCGGCAAACAGGATGGCTACTTCGATTTCTTTGCCCATTGCCAAACCTATTATACTTAACGCAAGGTTTAGCCGCTTAAGGCGTTTTAGGCTGCGATGCCCTGCCTCATCATGGGTATCGCCGAAAACAGCGTTTCCGGGGCCGCTTCCGGGCGCGCGGCCACCTCCGACAGGAACCGGCGCCACGCCCTGGCGCCTTCGCGGCCGGCCATGACGCCGTGCATGTGGCGCGTGATCGAGTGCAGGCGCATGCCCCGCTGTGCGCAGGCTTTCGCGTACGGAACCATGCGCTCGATGATCTGCCAGGGTTCGGGCACGGCCCAGGACGGATCGATCAGGCTGCGCTCCAACTCGGCCAGCAATGCCGGGCGATGATAGGCGGCCCGCCCGATCATCACTCCGTCGACCCCGCCGGCCAGGGCCGCGCCGATCTGCGCGTGGTCCGCCAGACCACCGTTCAAAACCACCGTCACTTCGGGACGTTCGCGCTTGAGCTGCTGCACATAGTCGTGCTTGAGCGGTGGAATTTCGCGATTCTGCTTGGGCGAGAGGCCGTCGAGCATGGCGACGCGCGCATGCACGATGAGTGCATCGATTCCCGCGCCGATCACCCGGTCGGCAAAATTCGAAAAAAATTCGTAGTCGTCGCGCTCGTCGATGCCGATACGGCACTTGACGGTGACCGGCAGATCAGTCGCGTCGCGCAAGCTGCGCACGCAGTCGGCCACCAATGCCGGCTTGAGCATCAGGCAGGCGCCGAACGAACCGTTCTTGACGCGATCGCTGGGACAGCCGACGTTCAAATTGATTTCGACATAGCCGGTGGAGGCGCCGATGCGCGCCGCTTTCGCGAGTTCCGACGGATTGCACCCGCCGAGCTGCAGGGCCACCGGATGCTCGCCGGCATCGTGATCCAGCAATTGCCTCACATCGCCGCGCACGATGGCGGCGGCGACGATCATCTCCGTGTACAGCAGCGCATGCGGCGCGTAGAGCCGGTGCAGAAACCGGCAGTGACGGTCGGTCCAGTCCATCATCGGTGCAACGCACAATTTCCTTTCTAACACATTGATTCCATTTGAATACTTTATTCCGGTCAGTTCAGTGTTTGATAGGACCGATCGCTTCCCTGAGAACGGAGCATACCTGGCTAATTCTAAAGGAAACACAGATTCCATTCAGTCCAAAGACGTGCGACGGAATGCAACATGCCAATAGCAGCGCATTGCTGCGGAAATGCTAGGCATTTTCACCGTGGCCACAATGGCGCAATTTCTATTCGAGCAACTCGCTCACCTTCACATCGCCGGTGAGGGGAGAGTGTGGATGAGGCGTTAACGGGCGCGCGACTGCTGCTCCAGCCGTGAAACCGGCGGTGCTCAATGCATCGCCTCTAATCATTTTGGCCGGTGCGGGTTATCTCGATCTGCTGGGGAAGCTCGTCTGTCCCATAGTAATTCCACGAGCAGTTGCTATGGAAATCAACGCCGGACCGACTGACGATCCCGCAGTTCGATTTCTCGCACAGCCGAGCTGGCTTTCCGTCGTTGACTTGACGCCCACTCTTTCGCCCATTGCCATTTGGCGCCTGGGTCAGGGGAATCCGAAGTCCTCGAATACGCTCACCGAAATCCGGGCACGATAGCGGTCCTAGACGACAAGGCCGCGCGGCGGGCGGCAAGGGCCCTTCAAGTTCCGATTACCGGCACACTCGGTGTGCTGTTAGCCGCCGCACAGAGCGGACTGCTGCCGTCGCTTAAGGACGCGATAGAAGTCGTCAAGCGTTGTGGGTTGTACGTTGATCCCGCCATTGCATCAAAACTCATCGCGTCCGCGTCTTGAACGGCGTCTAAGTCAACTTTCGATTCGCATGGATGAGGACGGAATTGCGTAATTCACAGCGGAAAAGAACGGAATTCCGTACCAATCTTAATCAAGCGTTATCTACGCGAGTATGCGTAAGCGGGACAATCCGGCAGGAGGATGAAACCGATGTCAGCACCGAGTCGAGCGCGTACCTTTCTTCAAGGCGATCGAGCATGCTCAGGTGGATGGTGATGCTGTGCCATTCATCCGGTTTGTGTGGCACCTCATCCAGCAGTCAGCAAAGGATCTGAGCCGTAAACAAAGTGGAGGAAAGCCTACCCGAAAAACACCACGTCGCCGGCCGGTATAGGTTCGTAGCCCTACACAGGGTTCGCAACTCAAGCGCCGCGCAAGTAGTATCGATCATCGTTCATAAGTATATGAGGTAAGCGGAATGAACAGGCGTCAGTTCGTGCAGGCCGTCTCGGCGGCAGCTTTGACGGCATCGCAGCAGCTGCGCGCCAAGGACAAGCCGCGCCGGCCGCTGCGCATTCTGGTGCTCGGCGGCACCAAATTTCTGGGCGTGCATATCGTGGAGCTGGCGCTCCAGAGGGGACACAGCGTCTCGCTTTTCAATCGTGGCAAAACCAACGCCGATCTGTTTCCGCAGCTCGAACATCTCAAGGGCGATCGGGATGCGCAACTCGATGCGCTCAAAGGCCATCGCTGGGACGCGGTCGTCGACGATTCGGGCTATTTCCCCCGTCATGTGCGCCTGTCGGCGGAACTGTTGGCGCCGAATGTGCAGCGCTATTTGTTCATATCGACGATTTCCGTGTACGCGGGCTTTGCCAAGCCCAACAGCGAAGACTCCCCGGTCGGGAAAATCGCGGACGAGAGCGTCGAAAAGCTCGACGGCGGCGCATACGGGCCGCTGAAGGCGCTGTGCGAAAAAGCGGCTGAGACGGCCATGCCCGGGCGCGTCGCAGTCATCCGTCCGGGGCTCATCGTGGGGCCGCGCGATCCCACCGATCGGTTCACCTACTGGCCCGCACGTGCCGCACGCGGCGGCGAGATGGCGGCGCCCGGCAGCGCCGCGGACCGCATCCAATTCATCGACGCTCGGGATCTCGCCGCCTTCGCGCTGCACGTGATCGAGAGCCAGACCGTGGGCACGTTCAATGCCGTCTCACCTCCCGGCACGTTCTCAATGGGCGAGCTGGTCGCGGCGAGCATTGCCGCTGCCGACGCACAAGTGAAGCCCGCCCCGCCGCCGCGCGCGGTGTGGGTCCCGGCGGACTTTCTGGAGAAACAGAAGATCCAGCCCTGGTCCGACATGCCGGCGTGGATTCCGGAGTCCGGGGAATACGCCGCTTTCGCGGAAACCAGCGCCGCCCGCGCCGTGCACGCGGGCCTCACCATCAGGCCCATCCAGCCGACCGTGAATGACACGCTGGCCTGGCACCTCGAGCGGCCCGACGCGGAGCGCATGAAGCTGGCCGCCGGGCTCACGCCGGAACGCGAGCAGGCGTTGCTCGCAGCGTGGACCGCAGCAGGCGGCGCGCATTGAGTCGCGACTCGCGCGTCGCAAGCTTCATTCACCGCCTGGTCGTGGTGCAGCCGGAGGAACTGCCGGCACTGCTGGCGGCCTTTGCCACGCTGTTCTGCATGTTCTCCAGCTATACGATTTTGCGGCCCATTCGCGAGACCATGGGAATCACTTCCGGCGTGGAGAAGATACCGTACCTGTGGTGGGCGGTGTTCATCGCGATGCTGGCGCTGCAGCCGGTGTACGGCTGGCTCACCTCGCGGCTGCGGCGGCCGGTCTTTTTGCCCTGGGTATACGCTTTTTTCACCCTGAATCTGCTCGGCTTCTATTTCTGGTTCAACCTGCAGCAGGATCACACCTGGATTGCGCGCACCTACTACGTCTGGGTCAGCGTCTTCAATTTCTTCATCGTGGCGGTGTTCTGGAGCCTGATGGCCGATGTGTTCACGCGCGAGCAGGCGGGACGCATGTTCGGATTCATCGCGGCCGGAGCCAGCACCGGCGGCCTGGTCGGACCGCTGGTGGCCGGCCGTCTGGCGGTGCCGTTGGGCACGATCAATCTGTTGCTCATCTCGGCCGCGCTGCTCGCCGTCTCGCTGTTCTTCATGATGCGCGTGATCCACTGGCACCGCAGTTTCGGCTCCGGCGCACGCGGCAGCGAGGTGGACAGGCCGTTGGGCGGCCACATTCTCGCGGCCTTCCATCAGGTCATCCGCTCGCGCTATCTTTTGGGAATCGCGTTGTTCGTGATCCTGCTCTCCTGGGTCTCGGCCTTTTTGTACCTGGAGCAACAGGCATTCGTCGCCAGGTTGTACGTGACCCGCGATGAGCGCACGCGCTTTTTCTCGGATGTGGACTTCTGGGTGCAAGGTTTCGCGCTGATCACGCAGTTGTTTCTGTTCGGCCGGCTGTTCAAGCGGCTGGGCCTACGCGCCCTGCTGGTCTCGGTTCCGCTGGTGATGACGGCCGGATACGCGGTGTTCGCACTGCTGCCGACTTTCGCCGTGCTGGTCGGCGTGTTCGCCGTGCGGCGGGTCGGCGAATACGCCATCACCCGCCCCTCCAGGGACTCGCTCTACACCGTCTGCACGCGCGAGGAGAAGTACAAGGCGAAGAGCCTGATCGATACTTTCATCTACCGCGGCGGCGATGCCACCAGCGGATCGATGTTCCAGCTTTTGACCAGGGGATTCGACTTAGGACCGGCCGGTGTCGGCTGGTTCGGTGCTTGCATCTCGGCGCTGTGGATGCTGCTGGCGCTCGCGCTCGGCAAGTCGTACGAACGCGCCGGCCGGCAACCGGCCGCGGTGCAATTGCGCGGTGCCGGTTTGTAGTCAGGCCCGTGCATGCCAGGCACGCAGCGTGTCAGCCTCTTTCTCAGGGCTCAATCCGGCGCGCAACTTCGCCTGGCGCTCCGCGGGAAGGGTGCGGAACCACTCGAGCGTCGCGTTGACGGTCTCCTGCATGGGTCGCGTTTTGAGCCCGGCTTTCTGTGCGCGTGCCGTCGAGGTCAGCGAGGCTCCCGCGGTTTCTCCGCTCATCGGCGACCAGGGAGGCAGATCGAGTTCCTCGGGCTTCCACTGCTTCGCCAGGAAGTCTTCTGTCACCCAGGTGGCCTTGGACCCAGCCGCGGGCGTCGCGCGCAGGCTCGCCTCGATCAAAGCGCCCATGGTGAACGCGTGCGGCGGAGATATGGCATTGAAGCAGCCGGTCGTGCGGCTCTTGGTGAGTTTCATCATCCACGCGGCCAGATCGCGCACGTCGACGATTTGGATCGGATCCTGCGGCGTGCCGGGCGCCAGCATCTCGCCGCCCTTGGAGCCGCGCACCGGCCAGTAAGTGAACCGGTCCGAGGCGTCGAGCGGCCCGACGATATAGCCGGGCCGAACGATGCAGGCACGCCCTTTGAAAGCCTCGGCTGAGTAGCTTTCGCACAAGGCCTTCATCGGCCCATAGGTCTCGTCGGTGATCTTGTCGATGTTAGGATCGGCCAGTTTGCCGGTCGGCGAGTTCTCATCGTTGGGCCTGGCGAAGCTCGCGTACGCAGAAATGCTCGAGATGTACAGGCAATGGCCGACATTGGGCGCCAGCAGCTGCGCGGACATCTTGACGTACTTGGGGATCTGGCCGGTATCGTCGATCACGGCATCCCACTTGCGGCCGCGCAGCGCATCGAGCTGTCCGTTGCGATCGCCGATCAGCGTTTCGACCTCCGGCACGCCTCTCGGACTGTGCCGGCCCCGGTTGAAATGGGTCACCTTCCAACCCAAACGCAGCGCCTCCTGCGTCAGGTGCGGACCGATGAAGCCGGTGCCGCCCAAGATGAGCAGGGTTTGCGGGTTGGATCGGGCCAGCGCCCTCGGCAGCACGCTGCTCGCGGCGAGCGAGCCGGCTAACTGCAATATTCGGCGGCGGGTGATCATGGCGAGTCTCCGGATATTGTTATGGGTGACCGAGGATGATTATGCACTATGATTGCCGCGCCATGCCCACCCAGACCCGCGCATGATGGTGCCGGTTCGCGCCGAATTGGAGGCGGCCAAGCTGCAGAGATTCCGGGCGCTGGTGCGGTACGCCCAAGCGCGTGCGCCCTACTACGCGGATCTGATCAAGGAACGTGCCATCGACCCGGACAACTGCACACCGGGCGACTTTCCACAGCTCACGAAATCGATGCTGATGGCGAACTTCAACGGCATCGTCACCGACCGGCGCGTCACCAGGCAGATCGTCGCTGATTTTCTGACGCGTTCGACCGATCCGAGGGAGCGGCTGTTCGGCGACTTGACGGTCATGCACACCTCCGGGACTTCGGGGGAGATCGGATATTTTTTGTATTCGCCGCCGGATTTTTTTCGCCTGCGCGCCACAGCCCTGCGCAATCGGCGGGAATTTCGCGGATTGTTCCCGCGTTTCGGATTGCGCTTGCGCAGGGTCCGGGTCGCATTCTATGGCGCGACCGGCGGCCATTTCGCCGGGGTGACGGGCATCGCCTCCATGCAGCGCGGACTGCGCAAGCTCCTGCTCGATGCGCGTGCCTTCGAGGTCAACGCGCCGTTGCCCGAGGTGGTGTTCGCAATCAACCGATTCCGACCCGACGTGCTCTGGGGCTACACGACCGCACTGAAGATGCTCGCCGACGAGCAGCGTGGGGGACGGCTCGAGATCCGGCCGGTCGCCGTGATCGCCACCGGGGAGATGGTCACGAAGGCGGATATGCAATTTCTGTCCGCGGGCTTTGAGGGCGCACGCGCCTTGAGCATGTACGCGTGCACCGAGCACATGATGCTCGGCATCTCCAATCCGGACGGCGAGAGCATGACGCTCCTGGATGACAATCTGGTGTTCGAGTTCCACGAAGACCATTCGGTCATCACCAATCTGTTCAATTACACGCTGCCGCTGATCCGCTATCGCATGTCGGACATCCTGCGGCCCATCAGCGCGCCGGGTGCGCCCCGCTTGATCATTCAAAATCTGGTCGGCCGCGTCGAGCAGCTGGCTCGGTTCGTCAATGCGGCGGGCACGAGCGACTTCATCAGCCCGCATACCATCAACGAGATCTTCGTCGAGGGGGTGGTGCGATTTCAGATGCAGATCACCGGCCCGTCTTCTTTTCGCTTTCCCATCTGCGTCGATGAGAGCCTGGACGGCGGGCGCCGCGCCGCCGCGGCCGCGGGCGTGGCCTTGCGTTTACGGGACATTCTGGCGCAGAAGGACTTGAGCAACGTGACTTTCGAGGTGCCGATCGTCGCTGGCATTGCGCTCAACGAGCGCACGCGGAAATTTCAGCTGATCGTCAATCAAAGCCCAGCTCGAGCTGCGGCGAATCCGGCTTCCGCGAAGCCAACTTCGGCGGTGTGAACAAGCGGGTATTGAGTTCGTAGCGCTCCTCCGCGCCGGCAAATCCCAGCTTGCGCTTTGCCAGCTCAAAGCGGGTCCGCAGCAATTCGGCATACGGGCCGGTGCCGCGCATGCGGGTGCCGAACGCGGCATCATAGTCCTTGCCGCCGCGCGACTGATTGATCAGCGACATGACATGCTTGGCGCGATCCGGGTAGTGCTGGTCGAGCCACTCACGGAACAGCAGCTTCAATTCGTGCGGCAGCCGCAGCAGCACGTAGCCGGCGCGGCCCGCGCCGGCGGCCTTGGCCGCGGCCAAGATGTCCTCGATCTCGTGGTCGGTGATCGCCGGAATGACCGGCGCGACCAGCACGCCGACCGGTATTCCCGCCTGCGACAACTGCTCGATCACGCGCAAGCGAGCCTGCGGCGAAGCGGTTCTCGGCTCCAGCGTGCGCTTGATGTCATTGGACAGCGAGGTGACGCTGAGCATGACCGAGAGCAATTTATCGCTGGCCAGATCGGCGAGCAGGTCGAGGTCACGGATGATCAATGCGCTTTTGGTGACGATGGTGACCGGATGCCGGCAGCGGGCCAGCACGCTCAAGATGCCGCGCGTCACCTGCAGGCGCTTCTCCAGCGGTTGATATCCATCGGTATTGATGCCGAGCGCGATGGTCTTGCAGACATAGTTTGGCTTGGCGAGTTGCGCCTCGAGGATGTTCACCGCATCGGCCTTGTAGAAAAGCTTGGTCTCGAAGTCCAATCCCGGCGACAGCCCGAGATAGGAGTGAGTCGGCCGCGCAAAACAGTATATGCAACCGTGACTGCAGCCCCGATAGGGATTGATCGAGACATCGAAACCGACATCGGGAGAATCGTTCGAGGTGATGACGCTGCGCGCGCGATCCGGCAGCACCGTCTCGGTCAGACTCTCGACGATTTCATCCTGGTACCAACCATCGTCGGCGCGCTCCAGGGTCAGAGAATCGAAACGCCCGGCGAGATTGGACGAGGAACCCCTGCCCTTGAACGATTGCTGGCCGATGAAGTTGCGCGGCATGCGCAAACTTTACGCTCGAGGCCGGGTTGCGTAAATCCAGTAGTCGGAGCCGCCGACTACTGTATAAGACCCGCCGCTGTTCGGCGGATGCACATCAGCGGGCAACGAAGGCGCGCTCGATCACGTAGTCGCCGGGCGCGCCGACATGCGGCGAAATCTTGAATCCCCTTTGGTCCAGCATGGCGGACAGATCCGCCAGCATCGCGGGACTGCCGCAGATCATGACGCGATCTTCCGCGGGATCCAGCGCCGGCATGGCGATGTCCTCGAACAGCTTGCCGGTCTCGATCAAGGCGGTGACGCGGCCCTGGTAGCGGAAGCGCTCGCGCGTCACGGTGGGAAAGTACACCAGTTTCTCGCGTACCGACTCGCCCAGATACTCGTGATGCGTCAGTTCCCATTCGATGTAATCCCGGTAGGCCAGTTCGCTGCGATAGCGCACGCCATGCACCAGAATGATTTTCTCGAAGCGTTCATAGACCTCCGGATCCTTGATCAGGCTCATGAACGGCGCGAGTCCGGTGCCGGAGCTCAACAGATACAGGCGTTTGCCCGGCTTCAGATCGTGCAGCAGCAGCGTTCCGGTCGGCTTGCGGCTGATGAGAATTTCATCGCCCGGCTTGACATGCTGCAAGCGCGAGGTCAGCGGGCCGTCGGCAACCTTGATGCTCAGGAACTCGAGGTGCTCCTCGTGATTGGCGCTGGCGATGCTGTAGGCGCGCATGACCGGCTTTTCGTCGATGCGCAGTCCCAGCATGATGAAATGCCCATTCTCGAAGCGCAAAGCCTGGTCGCGCGTGGTGGTGAAGCTGAACACGGTTTCGTTCCAATGATGGACCGTCAGCACCCGCTCCGTTCCGATAGTTGCCATGAAGCATATTATCGGCGCAAGCACCGAATCAGCATAGTCGCCGGCCGCTATAAGGCCATGCCAAAACGATATTGCGGTGAATGTAGGACGCGGGAGGACAGTGCTATTGGCGATTGACCCATGCGGCCAAGCGACCGCGGCATCTCGCGCGATGAGTGCGTGTTGCCCAGACTCCCCCTGTGTGCTTCAAACCTGGAGGAATGATGAAAATTCTATCCATGCTGACCGTTGTCGCGGCCATGCTCTGCGGCTGCATCAGCAGCGGCAGCCCGAATCCACCCGCCAAAACCACCGTCGTGGTGCCGCCGAACTCGAACACGACGGTGGTCTGTCAGGACGGCAGCAAACCGCCCTGTGAGTAAGCCGCCCGGGTGTCCGCCCGGTCTTGTGCGCGCTTCAGCCGGCGAGCCTGCAGCCACAGCTGTCCTGCGAAAATGACGCCGGCGCTATGCACGCGAAGACCCGCGGCCCGCAACGCCTGGGCCGCCCAGGTATTGCAGGTGTGAAGTGCGGAATATGTTGGCTGCGCCAGAAAATAAACGCTGCCCGCGTACGGGCCCTGCTGGTAGACCTGGATCGCGCCGTTTTGTGTGCGCAGTGAACTCCATATGAAGGCTTGCAGCGCCTGGTTCTGGTCGGGCCCGAGTTTCAGCTCGATCACGTGCTCCCGGCCAAAACCCTGTTGCGCAGAGTCCGACAGCCCAGTCACCAGCATGACCCCGGCACCCGGCCAGAGTGCCGACAGCAGCACCGGCGCATTGCGATGCGCGGCGAGCAGATAGTGCTTATCGGCGAATCCAAAAAATAAGTTACGCGCGCCCGGCAGACTGGGGATAACGGCGCGAAGCGGCGCGGATATGGCGCCGACCGGCAGGCCGATGTCGATATGCCAGCCGCGCCGAACCACGTATATCGTGGTGCTGTCGGAAGCCATGCTCGCCCCTGAGATCATGCAAAGCATGAGCATGGCCGCAACGGCGCTACCCTTGTTCACGGCGACAGCATAGCGCGGCCGCCGCGGCGGTGAGGAAAATCGGGAGACACCGTCGTTCCAGGCGCGCCTTGGGATGCTACCATCGCGGCCGTCGCCCTGGATGCCGCGGTATCTCGATGAATGAGCAGGTAACCGAGCTTGTGCCATCCGCTTCACCGGGCGGCTACAAGCCGATTCCAACGCAGCGCTCCTCGGTTTTGGGCCAGATCCTCTCGATGCGCAAAGACCTGGTTGGCCATTTGCAGGCGCTCGAAAAAATTCACGGCTCGATTTGGAAAATCGCCATCGGCCGCGGCGGCATGATCAGCTTGTTGGGCCCGGACGCGCTCGAGTTCGTCTGGAAGAACCGCGACGGTGCATTCTCCAGCGCACGCGGTTGGGAGCCGTACATCGGCAAGGTATTCCCCGGCGCCATCATGGCCATGGACGGCGATCAGCACCGCTACCAGCGGCGCATCATGCAGGTCGCATTTCGCAAATCCGCTTTGCGCACCTATCTTACCCAGATGGGTCCGGCCATCGAAGCGGGCATCGATGCCTGGCTGCCCACAGGGGAACGATCGGCGCCACGCCGGATGTTTCCGCTGCTCAAACAGCTGACGCTCGATCTTGCGGCCTCGGTTTTCATGGGGATCGAACTTGGGCAAAATGCGAAACACTTGAATCGCGCCTTCATGGCCACGGTGGCCGCGTCGCTCGCGATCGTGCGCGTGCCCGTACCGGGGTTGAGCATGTGGCGCGGTATTCGCGGCCGCGCGCTGCTGGTGCGGCGCTTCCGCGAGCTTTTGCCCAAGAAGCGGGCGACACACACCGGTGATTTCTTCAGCGAGTTCTGCCATGTACAAAGCGAGCAAGGCGAGCGCTTCACGGATCAGGAAATCATCGATCACATGATCTTCCTGATGATGGCGGCCCACGACACGACCACCAGCACGTTGACGACGATGATGTACCTGCTCGCGCGGCACCCGGAATGGCAGCAACGGCTGCGCACCGAGGCGATGGCGCTGCAGCGCACGCAGTTGGAATTCGACGATCTCGATCGGCTCGAGGAATTATCCTGGGTCATGCGCGAGGCGCTCAGGCTCACGCCGCCTCTCACCTCGATGCCGCGCATGTGCGTCAAGGACACGGTCTTTCAAGGCTGTGAGATTCCGGCCGGCATGCTGGTCGGGGTCTACCCGATCCACGTGCACTACATGGACTCGCTGTGGACCGATCCGTTCAAGTTCGACCCGGAGCGGTTCAGCGCCGAGCGGCAGGAAGACAAGCGTCATGGTTTCGCCTGGGTGCCGTTCGGCGGCGGAGCGCACATGTGCATCGGACAGCATTTCGCCACCCTGCAGGTGAAGGCCATCATGCATCAGCTGCTGCGGAAGTTCAGCTGGAGCATCGCTGCGGGTTATGTGATGCCCTATCAGCTGGTACCGATCGCCAAGCCGAAGGACGGCCTGCAAGCAACCCTGCGGCGCATCGACGCCGCCTGATCAGCGCGGGCGGTTGGCCCAGTCGGCAGCGTCGATCTTGAACACCACGTTCAGATGCGCCGGTTCGCCGGAGTAGCTGACCGATTGCTCGCCGATGTAAACCCCGCCGAGTTTCTCCATCGCCTTGCGCGAGCGCCAGTTGTTGATGCCCACCTTGAAGGTCACGCGGTCCACAAACCTGAAGGCGTGATCGAGCATGAGGGTCTTCAGTGCGCGGTTATAGTTTCTTGCCCAGCGGCTGCGGGCGATGAAGGTATAGCCGATGCTGATCTGGCGCCCGGCCGCATCATGGTCGCAGTAGCGGGAACTGCCGATCAGTTCGCCGTTGGCGTGATCGATCACCCGGAAGGCACCACCCGAGGCCATCGCGCCATGGAAGAAATTCTCAAATACCGGCCGCTGGTAGCGATCGCTGCTGGGATGCTGCTCCCAGATCAAAGGGTCCGAAGCCACGGCGTACAGAGCCTCGAAATCACCGGCCTGCAGCGGTTCGATCCGGAGCAACTCATTCTGCAGGCGTGGTTGAAGCTCGAAACTCATGGGGCGCCCTCAGTAGCCGAAGCGGTAGTGAATCTGCGCATAGATCTGCCGGGGATCATTGTAGTGCACACCGCCGAAAGTGAGACTGTTATCCACCAGCAGGCGACGGTCGGTCAGGTTCAGAATCGTCACGGAGGCCGAGAAACTCTCGGTGAATGACTTCCCCGCGCTCAACCCCAGCTCTGCATGGCCCGGCAGGTGGCTCGGCGGCGCATCGCCGTTGGCAAATCCGGAACCGTAGGACAGACTCATCGATGCAAATGCCTGGCCGGGAAGATTCACGTCAAATCCGGCGCTGACGGTGTTGCGCTGGTCGTGATCGAGCGCAAAGCTGCCTGCCGGCGGGCTGAAATCGGTCAAGCCGCCGTTGATGGCGCCGAAACCGTCCGCGGTCTGATTCGAATAGGACAGGTGGAACTGCCCGACATCCCACATTTTTGGCGAACGCACCGCCAGCTCGTTGCCGCGGATCAGCGCGCCCTCGATGGTCAGGGGCAAAAATGCGTTGGAGTTGCCGATGTTGTTGTGATCAAAAAAATTCCTGGCGGCGGTGCGGAAATGATCCACATCGATCGTCCAGCCCTCGATCGGGATGGTCAAGCCAAATTGATATTCTTCATCGCGCTCGCCATGCAATGGAATGAAACCCAGATCATTGTTTTGCGCGAACTCGAGCAGCGGCCCGCTCAAGGTGGTCAGCGGCGGCGCCTGGTAATACTTGCCCCAGAATCCGCGCAGCAGCCAGGTGACGCCCGGCAGGGCCACCGTCACCCCGATGCGCGGGCTCGAGGCATTTTCGGTCACCTCTCCGGCAAAATGCGTCTGGCGCACCCCGCCGGCGAAGGTCAGCCAACTTGCCGCCCGGTAGGTATCCTCGATGTAGGCCGCGATCAGCTCACCGGATGGGTTCAAGGCTTGATTGATGGGCGGCGCGTGGCTGCCGTCGTTGAACAGTACATCGAAGGCTTCGCTGTCATGCTGGCTGAAACCCGTCACCCCGATCTGCACATCGTGCCGCGAGACGTGCCATCGGAAGGTCTCCTGGCCTCCGACATAGGTCGAGGAGCGTTGATCGGTGGTGCTGATGGGAGCGTCACCCGCCCCGCCGTCCAAATCGGCGCGGTTCTGGTGATAGAACAACGAAGTGGTCAATGCGGCGTCCGCACCGAGCTTGCGCACCCAGGAGAGAATGGCGAACGAATCGGTCTCGCGCTGCACATCGTCGGCGATCTGTCCCGGCGTGATCGGGATCTGGTAGTCGTCGTGGCGCCCGGAAAATACCAAGCGAAACTGATCATCCGGGGTTGCATTGAAAATAACCGTGCCGAATCCGCCACCCCCGTCCTCGGCATCGTGCATGATCTGCGCAACCGGCGCCGCGATACCCAAATCGCTGCGGTTGCCATTCACGCTGGCATAGTACGCCAGCCGCTCGGTGTGGCTGCCCACGCTGAAGTAGTCGTTGGTCTGGCCGAAGCTGCCGCCGCTGGCAACAAGCTCGGCTTGGTTGTTGCGCTCGAAACCGGTACGCGGCACCACATTGAAAACGCCGTAGGTACGATCGCCCTGATCCGCCTGGTAGCTGCCGCGCTGCACTTCGAGATAGTCGATGTCCTTCGGATCGATCTGCGGCCCCAAGTTGCTGGCGATATTGGTATTGGGAATTTCCACGCCGTCGATCGCCCAGGTGGTCTGATGGCCGCCGCGCACGTGCAGTTGGTCATGCACCACATACGCGCCGGGCACGAAATCGGTGATCATCGCCAAACTATTGCTGCGATCCGCACCCGGTGCGCGCGCAATGTCCTGACGATTCACCACCGTGGTCGGGGTGGCGGAGGTGAGTACGGTGGTCTCCTTCGGCGCGGAGACGGTGACCGTGTCCAGGGTGCCGCCCTTGACCAACTGCACGTGAGCGATAGGCGATGAACCCGATGCCACCGTGGCCGCCTGCGCCGATGGCGCGAAGTCCGCGGCGGCCACTCTGAGCACGTAGTCCCCGAGCGGCACGGTCATGAACGAGAATTCGCCGTCGGCGCCCGTCACCGTCGACTGGCGCCAATCGGAGGTGGCTGATTTCAGCGTCACCTGCGCTTCGGCGATCGGCCGGTGCTGCTGATCATGGACGATCCCGCGGACACTGCCCACATCGGCAGCGTGCGCCGACGCCGAGCCCAAAAAAAACACCAGCGGCCATGCCGCTCGCAACCACGCACCATCGGGACGATCGAATGGAAAAGACATCGGACTCTCCAACTCACGCATGACGGGCGCGCGCTCCCCAAAGGGCAAGCGCGCGCGACGGGTACTCGATTCAGGCGAGTGCCGGGGGACCGCGGGGTTGGTGGACGAACTGCGGACGTGCGCCAAGACGGGGAGTCTCGAGGGCAGGCGGTCGCTGGACCGGCGCAGGTCCAGCGGCGACAAAAGCTACCTGGTGCGAAATCGGGCCGGCGCCGGGGACGCTGCCGGATGGGCATGATTCAAAGTCCGCATGCGTGCCCGCATGGTGATGCAGATGGGCCGGCATACCCGCCATGGACATGGCCATGGCCGCAGGACACAATTCCAACGCAAACGGCATGCCGTTGGCCGGCATGAAGCCGGCCGGGATATAGGCGCGAAACAGCAGCAGTGCCAGCAGTAGAACGCCGGCCCTGGAACCCTGTTTCAATTTGCGGGGCGGTTTGCGCACGACTTAAGCGAGGATCGGAGCCCGGGCAATCGGCCGAAATTTCCTGAACGCCGCCACGCTCAAGCCGATGAACAGGATCAGCAGCACGCCCTGCGCGACGGCAAATGGCGGTTCCTTTTGCGTCGGCGCAAGAGCATGCAAGAACGAAATCTTCTGGAAGGACTGCACGACCAGCACGAAACAGTTCAGATACAGCGCGAAGATTGCGCCGACCACGTAGGTGCCGCGCCACGCTCCCGCCAGTTTGTTCCCGTACAGCGCCACCAGCGCCAGCGCCAGCAATACAAGCGAGAGGATGCCGATGACATCCGCCGCGTCAAAGGGTGTGGGAAACATGAAGCCGGTGATGCTGGTGGCCGCGGTGGTGATCAGAAACACCGCCGTCATGCCGGGCATGCGCCTGGCACCGAGCATGCCGAATGCGCTCACGATGCCGCTCATGATGGCGATCAGGCTGATGATGACGTGAAATTGCGTGAAAGTCGCCAAGGACATCCCAAACATGGCAGGCCCCCTCTTGTTGTACGCAGTCAGGCTGTGCGTACAAGACTACGCCCTTCGTTGGAATTCGTCAGCGCAGGTAGGGAAATTCTTTGGTCGAGCGGGGCTTGGCTATGTAGAACCCCTGCGCGAAGCCGATCCCTAAGCGGCCGAGCTCGAGCAGCACTTCCGGGGACTCCACGCGCTCGGCGATGGTCTGTATCCCCATGGCGTTGCCGACCTGGCTGATCGCCGCCACCATGCTGCGATCGACCGGGTCACGGGTGACGTTTTCCACGAACTGGCCGTCGATTTTCAGGTAATCGACCGGCAATGTCTTCAGGTACATGAAGGAGGAGAGGCCGCTGCCGAAGTCATCCAGCGCAAAATGGCAGCCGCGATTTTTCAGCTCGCGCATGAAATACACCACATTGCTCAGATTCTCGATCGCGGCGGTCTCGGTGATCTCGAAGCACATCGCCCCGGCCACGAGCTCGCCGGCGGAAAGCTCGGCAATGAGAAACTCCAGAAATCGTTCATCGTTGAGGGAAGTGCCCGACAGGTTCACCGCCACCGTGAAGGGTTTGACGCCGGATTCGATGCGGTGCACCACCCGGTTCAGCGCCTCGCGAACCACCCACCGATCGATCGACGGCATGATGTTGTAACGTTCCGCCGCGGGGATGAATTCCGCCGGCGCAACGATGGTTCCGCTTTCGTCGCGCAATCTCAGCATCAGCTCGAAGTGCTCGCGTCCATTGGGTTGCTCGCCGATGGGTACGATGGGCTGATAGAACAGCTCGAAGCGGCTTTCGTCGCGCGCGCGTGCCAGCTTTGAAATCCAATGCATCTCTCGATGACGCTCGGGCATGTCGTCGGGTTCGTAGAGCTGCACTCGATTGCGGCCCGAATCCTTGGCCGAGTAGCAGGCGACATCCGCCGCGCTCATGACGTTGGCCACCGTCGGAATCTCGTTGGTGATTTCCACGATGCCGATGCTGGCGCCGACCGCCAGTTCCCCGCCCTGCCAGGTAAAGCGGTAATCGCGTATGCCCTGGCGCAAATTCTCGGCGATGCGCAGCGCCTGATCGCGCGCGCAATCCTGCAGCAGAATGCCGAATTCATCGCCACCCAGGCGCGCCAGCGTGTCGCCGCCGCGCACGCGCGACTGGATGACCCCGGTGATCTGCTTGAGCAGCAAATCGCCCGCCGGATGGCCGCAGGTGTCGTTGACCAGCTTGAATTGATCCAGATCGAGGTACAGAAGCACATGGCGTGCCGCGCTTTTCTGGCGCGCATCCTCCACGGCGGCGGTCAGACGGTTCTCGAATTCGCGCCGATTGATCAGCCCGGTCAGTGCATCATGGCTGGCCTGGTAGTGCAGCGCCCGGTGCAGACGGCGCTCCTTGCTGACATCGTGGAACACCATGACCGCGCCGATGAGGTTGCCGGCACGGTCGCGGATGGGCGCCGCCGAATCCTGGATGGCGATCTCCTGGCCGCGGCGGTTGACCAGAACCGTGTGTTCGGCAAGGCCCAGCACCCGGCCCTCGCGGAGGCAGCGCATCACCGGGCTCTCGCCGCCTTCATGGGTGAGCTCATCCACCACCGTCAGGACGCCGCCGATCAGCTGCCCCTGCGCTTCGCGGTTTTCCCATCCGGTCAGGCTCTCGGCCACCGGATTCATGTAGTCGATGCGTCCCTCCGAATCGGTGGTGATCACCGCATCGCCGATCGACTGCAAGGTGACCTGGGCGCGTTCCTTGGCCTGGAATACCGCGGTCTCCGCCTTCTTGCGCTCGGTGATGTCGGTGAGCGTTCCTTCGAACCCGCAGGCGCGCCCTGCCGCGTCGCGAACCACGCGGCAATTGTCCACCACCACCAGCATGGATCCGTCCTTGCGGCGCATGACGTACTCTTCGTTGCGCAGCTCGCCTTCGATCTCGGCGCGGCGCGCGAAATTCTCCCGATCGTTGGGATACCAATACAAAGACCCCGCGGGAACCTGATACAGCTCCTCGGCCGACTCGTAGCCCAGCAAATTGACGAAGGCGGGGTTGGCGACCAGGATGCGCCCGTCGCGCGTGGTCCGGTACACCCCTTCCATCACGCTTTCGAACAGGCCGCGGAACTTCGACTCGCTGTTACGCAGCGCATCTTCGGCCGCGCGCCGTTCGATGGCGATGCCGGCGATCTGCGCCATGCGCACCATGAGTTCGTGATCGCGCGACAGTGGAATGCCCACCTGGCGCCGGTAGACGGCAAAGGTGCCCACCACCTGACCGTCGGAGGCCACGATGGGCGCGGACCAGGCTGACCGGAACCCGGCCTGCCGCGCCGCTTCGCGGCGATATTCCCAGAGTGCGTCGGTTTCGATGTCGGCCACGGTGACCAGCCGGTTCAAATACACCGCAGCGGCGCAGGAGCCGAAGCGGATGCCGATGGGCGCGTAGTCCATGGCCTGCACGAATTCCCGCGGCAGATGCGGCGCCACGCCGAAACTCAGGGCATTTTTATCGGGGTCCAAGAGGTTGATGGCGCACCAGCTCTCCGGCATGGCCCGCTCGATGAGCTCGCAGATCGCCTCGAGCGCCGCGGTCAAGGGCGCATTCGCGGCGATTTTCTCGAACACCCGCCGCTCGCCGGCGGCGATGGCGTCGGCGCGTTTGCGCTCGCTGATGTCGATGATGCTGGCCCGCAGCAGGCGCCGATTGGAGCTCGGAAGCCGAACGAAGCGCACCTCGCAGGGAAAATTCTGGCCGGCGGAATCGCAGTGCACCCATTCGAACACCGGTACCGCACCCGCCAGCGCGCTTTCGATGTGGCCTCGCGATATGCCGAACGAGGGGCTGCCGTCGGCCTGCATCGGCGGACTGATCTTGTCCGGGCCGCTGCCGAGCAGCTGGCTGCGGCTCATCTTGAAAAAGCGGCAGGCATTGTCGTTGACGTCCACGAACTGGCCTGCGTCCACGTCGAACACCACGATCACTTCGGGGGCATGCTCCACCAGGGTGCGATAACGTCCCTCACTCTCGCGCATCGAGACTTCGGCAAGGTGCCGCTCGGTGATGTCGCGTATGCAGACGATATAGCCGTCGAGCCGGCTCAGCGTGGCCTTGCTGACCGCGATCTCGATCGCCACCCGGCTGCCGCCCTTGGCGAGCCCCCAGGTTTGCGTGGCCGCCAGATCCACATGCGTGTCGTCGATCTTGGTGGCCAGCCGATCGAGATACTCGCGCGGATTCTTGACATCGACGTCCGCCAGCAGCAGTCCGATCGAGCGGCCGAGAATCTCCGCGGGGGCATAGCAGAAGATGCGCTCCGCGGTGTTGTTGAAGGTTTCCATCAGCCCGGCATCATCGACCGTGATGATGGCGTCCTTGACGTTGTCCAGAATTGCCTGCAGGTGCGAGGCGGTCTGCTCGCGAATTTCGCGAGTCAGCGCCTGCGCCTCGTCGGACATCAGCTGCATGGAGCGCACCACACCGCGCCGTTCGGCGTCGAGCCGATCGTAATGCGCGCTGATCGCCTTGAGCAGGCGCTCTACATCAGGCTCACCGCCGCGCGCGCGGGTCTCCGCGATCTGGCGCTCGAGCAGCGGATTGAAGCCTTCTGCCGGCTGGAGCTCGCTGCGAATGGCAACCGCGGTTTCGCGTGACAAGACCTAAGATCTCCCGCACTTATGCCGGTGTATCCCGACAACCGAATACGTCAGATGTTAGGGCGATCCCCGATACGCGGCGTGATGCGCGTCTCGGTTCGCTCAATATTCCGTCAAATCCCCTGATCCGCGGTTTCGCGCTCGGAGCGCTTGCGGTCGGTTTCCTTCAAATTGCGTTTGCGCAATCGAACCGATTTGGGGGTCACTTCGATCAGTTCATCATCGTCGATGAATTCCATCGCCTGTTCGAGGGTGAAGCGGATGGGCGGGGTCAGCACCACATTTTCGTCCTTGCCCGCGGCACGCATATTGGTCAATTTTTTACCCTTGAGCGGGTTGACGACCAGATCATTGTCGCGATTGTTGAGGCCGATGATCATGCCCTCGTAGACCTCTTCTCCCGGGCCGATGCACAATCGCCCGCGTTCCTGCAGGGTGAACAGTGAATAGGCCAAGGCAATGCCCTGGCCGTTGGCGATGAGCACGCCATTGGGCCGCTGCCCCAATTCCCGCTGCACCACCGGTCCGTAGTGGTCGAACACGTGGTGCAACAACCCGGTGCCGCGCGTCATGGTGCGAAATTCGGTCTGAAATCCGATCAGTCCGCGCGATGGCACCAGATAGTCCAGGCGGATCCGCCCGCGGCCGTCCGCCTGCATGTCTTTGAGCTCGGCTCCGCGGCTGCCGAGCGCCGACATGATGTCGCCCTGTGCGTCCGAGTCCGCATCCACGGTGACCTGTTCATAGGGTTCATGGGGTGTGCCGTCGATCTGCTTGATCACCACCCGGGGCCTGGAAACCGCCATCTCATAGCCTTCGCGCCGCATGTTCTCCAGCAACACCCCGAGGTGCAGTTCGCCGCGCCCGAAGACCACGAACTTGTCGGGATCGGCGGTCGGCTCGACGCGCAATGCCACGTTGTGGATCGCCTCGCGCTCGAGGCGCTCGCGGATCTGGCGGCTGGTGACGAACTTGCCCTCGCGGCCGAGAAAGGGCGAGGTATTGACCTCGAAGGTCATGCTGATGGTGGGTTCGTCCACCGTCAGATTCGGCAAGGGCTCGACCGTGGCGGGATCGCACAAGGTATCCGATACCTTGGGTTCCGCGATGCCCGCGAACGCCACGATGTCGCCGGCGCCCGCGGATTCCACTTCGACGCGCGTCAGGCCGTGGAAGCCCAAGATCTGGGTGATTTTCTCCGAGCGCTGCCGGCCATCGCGCGACACCACGGTCACGCCCATGCCGCGTTTGATCGTGCCGCGCTTGATGCGGCCGATGCCGATGGCGCCCACGTAGCTGGAATAATCGAGCAGCGTGACCTGCAGCTGCAGCGGGCCGTCGACATCGACGTCCGGCGGCGGGCAGTGCTCCACGATGGTCTTGAACAAGGGCTGCATATCCCCGTCGCGCACCGTCGACTCGAGACCCGAAAAGCCGCGCAACGCCGAGGCATAGATCACGGGAAAATCCAATTGTTCGTCGGTGGCGCCCAGGCGGTCGAACAAATCAAAGGTCTGATCCAGCACCCAACCGGGCCGCGCTTCGTCGCGATCGATCTTGTTGATGACCACGATGGGTCTCAAGCCATGTTTGAAGGCCTTCTGGGTGACAAAGCGGGTCTGCGGCATCGGACCGTCCACCGCATCGACCAGCAACAGCACGCAGTCGACCATGGCGAGCACGCGTTCGACTTCGCCGCCGAAATCGGCATGGCCGGGCGTGTCGACGATGTTGATCCGGTAATCGCCCCAGGTAATGGCGGTGTTCTTGGCGAGAATCGTGATGCCGCGCTCGCGCTCCAGATCGTTCGAGTCCATGACCCGTTCCTGCAGATCCTTGCGCGCATCCAGCGTGCCGGACTGGCGCAGCAGTTGATCGACCAGTGTGGTCTTGCCATGATCGACGTGCGCGATGATGGCAATGTTGCGAAGTTTCTGAGTCACGGTAAGGCCTTGGGGAAACCGCCCATTATAGGAGGTTCGGAGCTCCCGCGCCGCGATTTCAGCGCTCCGCGATGATCGGGATGGAAAAGACCCGCTGATCGGTGATTTCGTCGTGCTTGAGCAGCACCGTGATTCCCAGCAGCAGAACACCTTCCGAATTGGGCGTGATGCTCAAGGTGTGGCGGTAGACCTCGCCCGCCTCCTCCGACGCGAATTCGAACTGATTGGCACCCGGCGCGAGCGCGAGATCATCGGCGCCGCTCACCTGCAGAGTCGCGGGGGCGGCGGAGATCTGGGCAATGAGCGCAAGGTCGATCTGCAACGGCTGGCCTACTTTCGGCCGTTGCGGGATGTCGAACTTCAATTCAACAGGAACACTGGATTTGCCCTGGCTGGCCGCTTCCACCATGCCGGCGGTTTGTTCGGCAGCCGTCAGGCCGGGCTTTGAGACGGGAGCCGCCTTCGGCTTGACGTGGTGGGTTACCGCCGCGACCGGCGCCGCGGAGCCTGAATCGCGGTTGCAGGCGCAAAGCAACGCCGCCGCGCAAAGCAGCACAACCTGTGCTCCCCTCATCATTTCACCTGCCATATCGACATCATTACCAGATATCGCGTCGATCTCAAGTTGCAAACGTCACAACTCGAGCGTCACAACTCGAGCGGCGGCTCCTCCACCGCCGCCAGTTGTTCCTGCAGCGCTCGATGGTGCTGCTCCCAGTAGCGCGGTTCCGCAAACCACGGAAAGGCCTGCGGAAATGCCGGGTCGTGCCAACGCCGCGCCAGCCAGGCGGAGTAGTGGATCATGCGCAGGGCGCGCAACGGTTCGATCAAGGCAATCTCGCGCCGATCGAAGGGCAGAAACTGCTCGTAGCCTTTGAGCAGGTCGTGCAACTCGGTGCGCATCTCCTGCAGTCCGCCGGACATCAGCATCCACAGGTCCTGAACCGCCGGCCCGGTCAGACAATCGTCGAGGTCGACGAAGTGAGGACCCAAGTCGGTCCACAGAATATTGCCGCGATGACAGTCGCCTAAGATCCTTCCCAGCGCGGCGCCGCCCCAATGAGTCGCGCGCGCCTCCACCGCATCCAGCAGCTCGTCGGTCACTTCCTGGTACTTCGCGGCCAGATAGTCGGGCATCCAATCGCCATCCAGCACGAAATCACGAGCGTTGCGGCCGAGATCCTCCAGATCCAAGGTGCCGCGCTCGCGAAAGCGCGCGGCGCGTCCGACCGCATGGATGCGGCCCAGAAATCGGCCCACCCATTCACGCTCCTCGCGCGTACCCAATTCGGGCCAGCGCCCGCCGCGACGCGGAAACACGGCATAGCGAAAGCCATGGTGCACGTGCAGTGATTCACCGGCCACCGCCAGGGGCGCGACCACGGGAATTTCCTGGGCGGCAAGTTCGCCGGCGAATGCATGCTCCTCGCGTATGGCGGCATCGCTCCAGCGTCCGGGACGATAGAACTTGGCGACCAGCGGCCCGGCATCATCCAGGCCGATCTGATACACCCTGTTTTCATAGCTGTTGAGCGCCAGCACCCGCCCGTCGCAGCCGAAGCCGAGCGCTTCGATTGCGTCCAGGACGGTCTCCGGAGAGAGCTCGGAATACGGTGCCTCAGTGGTCATGCGCGGCAATTCTACAGGTACGAACCCATCACTCCTTTTTGACTCCGACACGCTGTTAGAATGCGGCCCATGCGCTTGCCCCGCCCCAAGTCACTGAGTGGACTGATGCTGATCGGTTTCACGATCGTGGCTGCGCCGCTGTTGTTTGCCATCGTCAACGCCGCCGTGCAGATGAATCGCCTGTCGGTCCGCAGTCAGCAGCTGGTGGTGCACGGCATGCAGGGCACGCGCAACAATCAACGCATGTTCGAAGAGATCGGCCAGATGGAGCGCCAGGCCCGCCTGTATCAAATCATCGGCAATCCGGACCTGCTGGAGGTGTACGCGCGCCACAACGCCCGCCTGGTCACCGCCATTCGTGAACTGCTCACGCTGCCCTTGGACGAGGAGTCGCGTCAGGGGGTGGTGGCGCTTCAGTCCAAGGCCGACCAACTGCTGCAGGATCTGCGTCGCGCCGCGCCCAACTCGACCCACCTGGCCGACCTCATCGGTAGTTTTCCGCAACTCTCGGACGCGGCGTCCAACATCTCGGATCGGATCAGCCTGCAGATCGATCAGGAGACCGCGAGCCTGGAGCTCGCCACCCAGCGTGCCCAGCAGAACCTGCTGTGGCAGACCCTGCTGCTCGTGCCCATGACGCTGGCCGTGGTCGGCGTGTTCACGTACCTGTTCGGCCGGCCGTTGCGGGCGATCGATCGGGCCATCAACGAATTGGGCCGCGGCACGTTCTCGCGGCCCATCGCCATTCGCGGACCCGCGGACTTGGAGCGATTGGCCACGCAACTCGAGTGGCTGCGGGGCCGATTGCTCGATCTGGCGCAGGAAAAGAACCGGTTTTTGCGACACATGTCGCATGAATTGAAGACCCCGTTGGCAAATATCCGCGAAGGGACCGAACTGTTGATGGACGGCGCGGTGGGCGAACTGCAAAGCGGCCAGCGTGAGGTCACCGCCATCCTGCGCGAGAACGGCATGAAACTGCAGCGTCTGATCGAAAATTTATTGTCCTTCAGCGCCTGGCAGGCGAAGAGCGTCGGCTTGGAAATCTCCGAGTTCAAGCTGCGCCCCTTGATCAAGAGCGTGCTCGAGAATCAGCAGCTCACCCTGGTCGCGCAGCGCGTGCGCCTCGACGTGCAGGTCGAGGATCTCACCCCCCTGGCCGACCGCGGCAAGGTTCGGCTGATCCTCGACAACCTGCTGTCCAACGCCGTCAAATTCACCCCGCGCGGCGGGACGATTTCGCTGCACGCGCGCGCCGAACGCGAGCAATTGCTGCTCGACGTGATGGACAGCGGTCCGGGCATTCCGGCCGAGGAACGCAACCGGATTTTCGAAGCTTTTTATCAGGGGAAGACACCTCAAGGCGGCCACGTCAAGGGAACCGGAATTGGTCTGTCGGTGGTGACCGAATTCGTCAACGCCCACGGCGGCAGCATCGAACTGTTCGAGTCCAAGACAGGCGGCGCGCACTTTCGCGTACGATTGCCGATGCGCACCCCGGTCCCGGCCGCAACGCGTGAAAAAGCCCATGCGGCATAGGGGCTATTGCGTTGCAACATGGGCTGCGTTCACTGTCTTGACCGGCGGTTGCGGCATATTGGGCAGTCCCAAAGCGCCCGCGCCGGCCGCGCCCGAGCGTCCGCAGGTCGACATGAGCCCCGTGGCGCCGCTTTTGGACATGATGAGCAATCTGCCGCAAGGAGACCCCGCACGCCAGGCTGAAGTCTTTCAGCAGGCCAAGGACGCGGCCGAGCTGCAACCGACCACCAGTAACCGCCTGCGATATGCCCTCGCCCTCGCGACCCCGGGCTATAGCGGCGCCGATCCCGTCGCTGCCCAGCGACAGCTGGCGGAACTGCTGGCGAGGCCCGAAACTCTGCTGCCAATGGAGCGCCTGTTGGCTGCCGTCGAGCTCAAAGAGGTCGAGCAGAGGTTGATCCTGCAGGCCGAGAACACGCGCATGAGGGATGCGGTACCCAACGATTCGCACGACAAACTGCAGGCGGTGAATCGTCGCCTGTCTGTCGAAATCGACGAAAATGCGAAGTTGCGCAAGGCCCTGGATGAGGCTAGGGCTAAACTCGAGGCGGTTACACATATCGAGCAACGATCTGTCACCGACCGCGGAACCGGCGCGCCACACACGCCATAGACGCTTGACGGGAGAGACTGCACTGAACGCCTATTCGATTGCTGCCACCACCCCGCTGTCCTTCGGCCTGACCACAGGCAGCCGGGACTCCCAGTCCCCGCAAAAGCGCAAGGCGCGCATCCTGGTGGTCGACGACGATCCCGGTCTGCTGCGCCTGCTGACCATCCGCCTGCGCGCGGAAAACTATGAAGTCGAAGCGGTGGAGAGCGCGGCCGCCGCGCTTGCCGCCTGCGTGCGCTTCCGTCCGGATCTGGTCATCACGGATCTGCGCATGGATCAGATGGACGGCATCGGTCTGCTCAAGGAGTTGCAGAGCCGCTGGCCGGGACTGCGGGTCATCATTCTCACCGCGCACGGCACGATTCCCGACGCGGTGCACGCGACGCAAAGCGGCGCCTTCGGATTTCTCACCAAACCGGTCGACAAGCAGGAACTGCTCGATCATGTGCAAAAGGCCCTCAAGGTGTCGGGCTTTGCGCATGTCGATGAGGACTGGCGCGCCAACATCATCACCCGCAACCAGCTCATGGAAGATAAATTGGCCCAGGCCAACATGGTTGCCGGAACGGATGCGCGAGTCCTGCTCACCGGCGAGAGCGGCACCGGCAAGGAATTGCTCGCCCGGGCAATTCACGAGGCGAGCCCGCGCCGCAACAAGCCCTTCGTGTCGGTCAACTGCAGCGCCATGGCGGAGAACCTGCTCGAATCGGAACTGTTCGGCCATGAACGCGGCGCTTTCGCCGGCGCGACGCGCGCCCAGAAGGGATTGTTCGAGACCGCCGAGGGCGGCACTCTGCTGTTGGACGAAGTCGGCGACATGCCCATGCGGCTGCAGGTCAAGCTGCTGCGCGTGCTTCAGGACAACACCATTCGCCCGGTGGGCGGCGCCGATGCCGTCCAGACCAATGTACGCATCATCTCAGCCACGCATCGCGACCTGCACGAACTGATGGTCGCCGGCGCCTTCCGCGAGGACTTGTACTACCGGCTGAACGTGGTGCACATCGACGTGCCCTCGCTCGGCCGCCGCCGCGAGGACATACCCTTGCTGGTCGCGCATTTCCTGGAGCAGATCGCCAAGGAAAGCGGACAGCGCAAGATCTACGCGCCGGAAGCGGTGGAACTGCTCGCCACGGCCGAATGGCCGGGCAACGTGCGGCAGTTGTACAACGTCGTGCGGCAAAACGTCGCGCTATCGCACGGTCCGATCATCACCGCGGAACTGGTGCAGCAGTCGCTCGGCGGCAATCCGACGCGCCTGCCCTCGTTCGACGAGGCGCGCGATGAATTCACGCGCAATTACCTCTCGCAGATCCTGCAAATCACCACGGGCAATGTGAGCCAGGCGGCGCGGCTGGCAAAGCGCAACCGCACCGACTTCTACAAATTGCTGTCGCGCCACCAGCTGCTGCCGGACGATTTCAAGAAGAGCTGATCCGCCGCGGGCTAGGGACTCGCGCTGCCGTAAAACGCGGCGACCGATGCGGCGACGTGCCCGAGCTGCTGTTCGCTGAGTTCAGGATAGATCGGCAGCGCCAAGGTTTCCGCCGCCGCGCGCTCCGACTCGGGGAAGTCGCCGGATGCGTACCCCAAGTACGCGAAGCACTTCTGCAGGTGCAGCGGAACCGGATAATAAATCTCGGTGCCGATGCTGCGCCCGGTCAAAAAATCCTTGAGTGCGTCGCGCTTTTGCGCGCGCACCACGTACTGATTGAAAATATGCCGCCCATCCGCCGGCGCGCGCGGCGTAACCACTCGTGCGCCGAGTTCGGCCGCGGCCAGCGCTGCGTCATAGAAAGCCGCATTGCGCTGCCTGGCCGCGGTCCAACCGTCGAGGTATTTCAGCTTCACCCGCAGCACCGCCGCCTGCAGTTCATCGATCCGAAAGTTGCCGCCGATCACTGAGTGAAAATATTTTGGTTTGCCGCCATGCACCCGCAGCACGCGCATGCTCTCGGCCAGCTCCGCGTTGTTGGTCGTGCACAGGCCCGCATCGCCGAAGGCACCGAGATTCTTGCTGGGAAAGAATGAGAAGCAGCCGATGTCGCCGATGCAGCCGACGCGCACGCCCCGGTATTCCGTGCCGATGGCCTGCGCGGCGTCCTCGATCACCCTCAAGGAATACTTCCGCGCGATCGCCATCAGCGCATCCATGTCGGCAGCCTGTCCGTACAGGTGCACGGGCATCAGCGCTTTGATGCGCCCGCCGGTGTTGTGGTTGATCAGTTGCCCGGCCTCGAGCCTGCCATGGCGCTCGATGAACTCGGCGACGGCCGACGGCGACAGATTGAACGTCTGCGGATCGATATCGCAGAACACCGGGCGCGCGCCAAGGCGCGCAATCGTTCCGGCGGTCGCAAAAAACGTGAAGGGGCTTGTAATAATTTCATCCCCGGCACCCAGATTCAAGGCCATGAGCGCCAACAGCAATGCGTCCGTGCCCGAGGAGACGCCCACGCTTTCCGAGGCGGCGCAGTAGCGGGCTACCTCGGCCTCCAATCCCAGCACCTGATCGCCCAGGATGAAGCGCTGGCTGGCGCACACCTGTTCGATGACCGGCAGAATTTCCGCGCGTATTTGCGCGTATTGCGCCTTAAGATCCAGTAATGGAACGTTTGTCATGTCTACCCGAGAATATCATCCAAATGACGGCCCGCCGGCTTGAGGAACCGAGGCGTAAATTAACCTTTTGTAGATTCAGGTCACGCTTAATTCCGATGGACTTAACCGATAATGCAGGGTGATCATGCTTGCCATCAGGCGCGCCCGAAGAATATAGGCAAAGGCGTGCGCAATTCAACGGATATTCGATGACCCAGCCGGTTTTGCTAAAGCAGAGTTTTCTCATCGCGCTACTGACCGGCGTTCAGGCGATCGTACCCGCCGTGGTCGCCGTGCTGTCGCTGTATGCCGTGGTGACTCTTTTCGGCCAGCGCTTCGACCCCTCCTCGGCCGCCACGGTGATCGTCGCGGTGCTGTGCCTGGTTCTGGTGCAGCCGCCCCGCGAGGTCAGCACCCAGCTGACCTCGGCGCGCCTTGCCGCGGTCGCGGATGTGATCCTGCGCTGGATGCTGCTGCTGGCCGTGCTGCTGGCGGTCGGCTACGTCACCAAATCGCTCAACGGCTATCCGCGGCGCATCTTTCTGAGCTGGGCAGCGGTCACGCCCGTCGCGTTGATCGCCGTCACGCTGGCGATGCAGGAGATCATGCGTCGCTTCCTGATGAATGCCTTCGACAGCCGCAGCGCCATCATTGCCGGCTACAACCCGAGCAGCCTGGAGCTGGCACGGCGTTTGAAGAGCAATCCAGGGATGCGGGTGGAGATCTCCGGCTTCTTCGACGATCGCAGCAGCGATCGGCTCGGCATGGAAATGGATGCGAAGCTGATCGGCTCCTTGAGCGACATGTCGCAGTACGTGAAAGACAATCGCACCGACGTCATTTTCATCGCCCTGCCGATCCGCCACGTCAAAAGAGTCATGAATCTGCTCGACGATCTGCGCGATACCACCGCATCGATCTACTACGTGCCGGACATCTTCGTGTTCGACCTGATCCAGGCGCGCTCCGGCGAGATCCACGGCATCCCCGTCGTCGCCATGTGTGAAACCCCCTTCTACGGCTACCGCGGGGTGGCCAAGCGGCTCACCGACATCGGCTTCTCCGCCCTGATCCTGCTGCTGCTGCTGCCGCTGCTGGTGTCCATCGCCATCGTGGTCAAGCTCTCCTCGCGCGGGCCGATCATTTTCAAGCAGCGCCGCTACGGCTTGGACGGCCGCGAAATCGCGGTGTACAAGTTCCGCACCATGCGGGTCACGGAAGACGGCGCGCACATACGCCAGGCCTCCAAAACCGACAGCCGCATCACGCGGGCCGGGGCGGTGCTGCGCCGCTCGTCAATGGATGAGCTGCCCCAGTTGATCAACGTGCTGCAGGGACGGATGAGCCTGGTGGGCCCAAGGCCGCATGCGGTCGCTCACAACGAGGAATATCGAAAGCTCATCAAGGGCTATATGGTGCGGCACAAAGTACTGCCTGGCATTACCGGCCTGGCCCAGGTCAACGGCTGCCGCGGCGAGACCTCGAAGCTGGAAGAGATGGAAGCACGCGTCAACTACGACCTGGACTATCTGCGTCATTGGTCCCCGATGCTCGATATCAAAATCATCCTGCTCACCGTGGTCAAGGTGTTTCGCGACGACAAGGCCTACTGAGCCTAATCTGGCGCGCGCAGCGCCATGCCGGCGATGATCAATCCCTCGTAGCAGCGATACCGGCCGCGCAGCGGCTGCGCAGTGTGCGCGTCCAACAGGATGCGCCTGGCGGCATGCACTTCGAATTCGCCCCGCGCCGGGTCCCATGCAGGCACATCAACGCGGGCGTCGTGAAAATACAGCCACTCACGCGTCAGCGGGTATTGGCATTTGTAGAACGCCTCCTTGGCCGAGAAAATCAGTGTTGCGGCAAGGGGCTGTTCGGCCGGGGGAAGGGAGCCAAGCCAGTCGGCTTCGGCGGGCGTGCAGATATGCTTCCACAGCTCCTGCCTGACCCTGCCTGCAGTCTCGCAATCGAGCCCTACGGCCGCAAAGCGGGTCTTTTCAGCCGCCACCGCCGCGCAAAAGCCCGAGGTGTGGGTGATGCTGCCGATCAGGCCGGCCGGCCACAGCGGTTGGCGGTCGGCCGCCATTTTGACCGGGAAGTCGAGGACTCCAAACTCACCGAGAAGAAACCGCGCACATACCCGCCCGGCGGCGAACTCCTGCTGGCGCCCGGGTACGGCCTGTTGCACGAAACCGGCCTCCTCAGGCAACAGCCGCTCGAGGTCGCAGGGCCCTCGCAATTCGCATACCAACGCCCCGGCTGGGAATAGCTCGCGTAAACCATCGGAGAGCCTGGGTGAATTCGCCGCCGTGACATCGGTCTGATACACGCGGCGTATTTTGACAGAATGCGATGCGGCGTTGTCGGGACTGCGCCCGCTGGTAGAATCCGGACGATGAGTTCCTTGTGGGAATCGATTGCAAGACCGGGCGAGCCCATTGCGGGCGTATTCCACGGCCGCGCGGCCTCGGTCGCGCTGAGCGAACTTGAGCGGGGCTCGACATTTGGCGCAAGGCTCGAAGCGCTGCGCGGGAAATCGGTCGTGCTGGCGCTACGCGAGCAACTCGCCACGGCGGTTGCGCTGATCGAACTCGACGGCGTTGCCCGACGCGTCGTGCTTTGCACCCCCGATTTGAGCGCCGAGCAAATGAGCGGCGTGCTCGCGTGCGCGCAAGCCGAGGTGGTGCTGGACGATGGTTGGGGGTTGGCGGAGCGACCGGCGCTCGAGCCCGTCCAACGCAGAACCACTCAGGCGACCGAATGGATTTTGTTGACCTCCGGGACGACCGGAATGCCAAAACTGGTGGTGCACAGCTTCCAGAGCCTGGCCGGTGCCCTGCCGCGCCACCCCACGTCGGTGAAACCGATGGTTTGGAGCACTTTCTATGACATGCGCCGCTACGGCGGACTGCAGATTTACCTGCGCGCCGTGCTATCCGGCTCGCCGCTGGTGCTCTCGAGCGCGGGCGAACCGACGCGCGAGTTTCTGTCGCGCGCGGGAGCGGCCGGCGTCACCCATATTTCCGGGACACCCTCGCATTGGCGGCGTGCGCTGATGAGCGGCGATACGGCGCTGATCGCGCCTGAATATGCGCGCCTCTCGGGCGAAGTGGCTGACCAAGCGGTGCTCAATAACCTGCGCGCGGCGTTCCCGAATGCGCGCATCGCACATGCGTTTGCGTCCACCGAAGCCGGCGTCGCGTTCGACGTCAATGACGGCCTGGCAGGATTCCCCGCGGAATACCTGGCCAAGCCGCTGGGCAGCATCGAAATGAAGGCGCAGGACGGGACCCTGTGGATCCGCTCCGGCCGCAGAGCCGCGCGCTACCTGGGCGCCGAATCGGCTCCCATCGCGCAGGATGACGGGTTCGTCGACACTGGCGATATGATCGAACTGGATGGCGGCCGCTATTTTTTCCGCGGCCGCAAGGGCGGCATCATCAATGTCGGGGGCCTCAAGGTCTATCCCGAGGAAGTCGAGTCGGTGCTGAATGCGGACCCCCGGGTGCGCATGTCGCTGGTCAAGGCGCGGCGCAATCCGTTGACCGGCGCTCTGGTGGTCGCCGACGTCGTATTGTCGGATACACGGACTTCCATTGACTCCGATGAGGCTGCCCGGGTGAAAAGCGACTTGTTGACAGCATGCCGCGTCAGCCTGGCGGCACACAAGGTGCCTGCCGTACTGCGTATCGTGCCCGCGCTCGAATTGAGCGCCGCCGGCAAGTTGGTCCGTCCGGGTGCATAACATCATCGTCAGCGGCGGCAGCCGCGGTCTCGGGCTGGCCATAAGCCGGTTGCTCGCCGGCGAGGGCTATCGCGTGATCGCCGTGGCGCGCCGTTTAAGCGATGAATTGACGGCGGAGAGCCGCGCCGCGGCAGCCACGGGTCGGGGCGGAATCGAATTTCGGGCCTGCGACTTGTCCGACCTGAGCCAAATCGCCCCGCTGGTGCGATCAATTCGCGCCGACTTCGGTCCGATCTATGGCCTCGTCAACAACGCGGGCCTGGGAACCAGCGGCCTTCTGTCCACCATGCGCGATCCGGAGATACAGCGCCTGGTCCAATTGAACACCATCTCGCCCATCCTGCTGTCGAAGTATGCCGTTCGCTCCATGATGACCCAGCGCCAGGGCCGGATCATCAACATGGCATCGATCGTCGCATCCACCGGTTACAGCGGCCTGTCGGTGTACAGTGCGACCAAGGCATCGCTGATCGGCTTCACCCACTCGCTCGCCCGCGAAGTGGGGCAACTCGGCATCACCGTGAATGCAATCGCACCCGGTTTCGTCGCTACCGAGATGACCCACGAGCTCACGGCCTCGCAGCGCGAGAAGATCTCGCGGCGCAGCGCGCTGCACCGGATGCCCGAGCCGATCGACGTCGCCAACAGCGTGAGGTTCCTTTTGGGTGAGGGTGGACGCAACATCACCGGGACCGTCATCACCATCGATGCGGGCAATACGGCGTAGGGTCAGCGCTTCGATTTGCTTCGTGTCACCACTTCGTCGAAGTCGTCCAGCATGTCGGACATGCCGGTGGCAGCAGCGAACTCACGGACCCACCGCCGAACTGCAGCAACGTCTGCCTCAGGGTGCGCAGCAAGCAGGCCTTCGATATCCTCGAGGTCCTTGGGCCGGCGAGCAACGGCCTTCATGATGAGCAGATCCTCCACCCGCGGCAAGCGCACGCGCACCCCGCCGATATCGTGAACCTCACTATTGTGGATCGCAGTCTGCTCGAACGATAAACGGGCAAATGTCAGATCGATGTCGATCCCGGATTCCGCGTGCCTCATCAAGAGGACGCGGCTTCGGCGCGCAAAATCGAGCGGGTTCTCGATGCGGGGCAGAATCTGATGACTCGCAGCGGTGGATATGGCACCGGCCCATGCTTCTTCAGAAAGAATCGCGAGGGCATCGACATCTTGCGTCAGACGCGGCCGGCCCAGAACCGAGGCTGCGACCCCTCCGATAATCATGGACGGCACCTGCATGACGTCCAGCCACTTCACCAAGTCGGTGAGTGCGGCCAACAGCGTGGCCGGGACGCGATCAACCACCCAATGCCTGCCAAAGGCGCGCCCACCGGTCGCGAACGAGTTGCAACCCATTCTCGCGTTCCGGATCGGCCCCGAAGAGACTGCGCGACGCCATCAGCGCCGACAACTGGCGCAGCTTGGTATCCATGGAGGTGCGGCGTAGCTCCGCGAGTTCGATTTCTTTAACCAATTCCCAACGCTTGAAATAAGCTTGGGCTTCGGCAGGGGTTATTGAGGGCATAAACCATGATACTACTTGGCGAGGGATTGGGACCGTTTCCGGCGCCGATCCGTTTCTGCCTCCGCTGGGCCGCTGAATGTGCCCGAACCGCACCGCATGCGGCGATGGCGAAAGCGGCTGTGCGCTTGACGCTGTTCCCGGTTCCCTACCCTCTCTACATTACTGCGGAACCGGAACCGGGAACCTATCTCAATTAGCGCCGCCGATGGCTATCCAAAAGGGTGGGCACCCTCAGGGCAAGTAGTCACGCTGAAACTCGCGATGGTGCCGCGCGACGGCAAGCTACCGCTCAGCCACACGCCTAGCGTGCCGTCGACGCACGTCATGGGACCTTGCACGATGCCGTTGTACTGGCCCTCGGCCGTTCTGAACTGAAAGACGCCAAAGGGAAAGTTGGCGCTGGGCGAAACCTTTCCCGCCACCAACGGATCGCATATCGGGTTGGGTGAGACCGAGACCTGGATGAAACAGACCTGACCACTCAGATTGCCGGCGGCATCTTCGGCGAGCATAAGTTGCATCTGCTCCATTATGACCGGTGCGCCCAGCGCAATGATACCCGCGTAGTCGCCGGCAATCTGTGGCACTGGCCCAGCGGGAACGCCGCCGCCTCCGCCACCTGGCCCGCCTCCACCTGCGCCACCCGAAGCGACGGCTGAGCTGGCAGAAATCAATGCGATCGAAAGCGCCGCGCAGAACCTGCTTCCTGTGCGTAACGCCGTCTTTGAAATAATCAAGGCAATTCTCCCAATGTGACTTGCAGCTAGACAGTTTCTAAAAAAGATTCTCCGGCCGTTAGTGACGCTGGAGTATGCGCACTCTACTGCATACTGAAACTCTGACCACCTCAATCCGACGTGACGTCCGCGGTACAAACCACGCACGAGTGGCCCAGTTGTTTTTTATCAATGTGGCTCTCGAAAATCCGCTTTGATGAGAGCATCGCACCAAGCGAAAGAGAAGGCACACAGAGTCGAATGCGGAATTTATTGCAGCAAGTCCATCCAAACCATATCTCGCAATTGAATCCCGGAGTCAACGATCGTCTCCGGGTATCCTCGGCTCGGCGAAAAAACATTTCGCTCGATGCTCAACATTCGAAATCCGAGCTTTTGGTAGAAAGCGAGCTGGCCTAGTGCCGCATTTGCGGTCCCCACGATAACCCGCTGGTAGCCGCGAGTCCGCAAGGCCGACAGCACTTCTTTGACCATACGGCTGCCGATAGAATTGCTGGAGAAGCTAACACCGTCGACGAAGCTCCTTGGCGCTGCACGCGCCGTGTTCGAGGAGTTTTGGAACCGGCGGCTCGACACGCTTGATGCGCAGGCCGAGGTGCACAAGACGCAGCTGATTGTCGTCGAACGCAAGGTCGAGCAGTTCCTCGACCGAATCGCAGACTCGGATGTGCCTGCGATCGTGAAGACCTATGAAGATCGGATTCGCACTCTGGAGGCCGAGAAGGCTGCGCTAAACGAAA
>DATAVN010000036.1:0-1607 GCA_036267715.1 Steroidobacteraceae bacterium
CGGCGGACTATCTTCCAGGTGCTCGTAAACGGGGTAGCGAAAGCGGCCGGCGATCTCGGCAATAACCGCGTCATCGAGCGCCAGCGCACCGTCTTTGATGCTTTGCCACTCCGCCTCGACTTCCTTGGCGAAGGCATCCACCCCGAGTTCATGCACAAGGATCTTGATGCGCGCCTTGTAGATGTTATCGCGACGGCCGAACTGATTGTAGGTGCGCAGCACCGCCTCGACATAGCTCAGCAGGTCGCGCTTGTGCAGAAACGGCTTGATGGTTTTGGCGAGAAACGGCGTGCGGCCGAGGCCGCCGCCGACCATGACTTCGAAGCCGGTCTCGCCGTCGGCGTTGCGGTGCAGGCGCAGTGCGAGGTCATGGACGCGCAGCGCCGCGCGATCATGGGCGGCGGCGCCCAGCGCAATCTTGAACTTGCGCGGCATGAAGGTGAATTCCGGATGCAGCGTGACGTGCTGCCGGACGACCTCGGCCAGAATGCGCGGATCCTCGATCTCGTCCGGGGCGACCCCGGCCCATTGATCGGTGGTGATGTTGCGCACGCAGTTCCCGCTGGTCTGCATGCCGTGCATGCCGATGCTGGCGAGTTCAGCCATGGCATCGGGCAGTTCGGCGAGCTTGATCCAGTGGAACTGGATGTTCTGCCTCGTAGTGAAGTGGCCATAGCCGCGATCGTAGCGACGGGCGACGTGCGCCAGCGTGCGAAGCTGCGCCGACGACAGCGTGCCGTAGGGAATGGCGATACGCAGCATGTAGGCGTGAAGCTGCAGATAGACACCATTCATCAGCCGGAGCGGCTTGAATTCCTCTTCGGTCAGTTCGCCCGACAGACGGCGGGCTACCTGATCGCGGAATTCGGCGACGCGCTCGGTGACGAGGGTGCGGTCGAAGGCATCATAAACGTACATGCGCGGCCCGCTTGATGGCGGTTGAGGTGTGTGCCGACCTGGCGTTGCCGAAGACCGCGACGGGGAAGCCGAGTCAGGCCTGCGCCAGTTCCTTGTTGTGCTGCGGCAGATGGGCAACCCGGTCGGGAAGCGCAATGGTCGGACCGTTATGGCGGATGAGCTCACGCAAGTTTCCCGGCCGCAGTTCGCCGCCACCTGCGCGCTGCACCGGCGCCACGTAAGGCCCGATTGCGCCAAGATCATCTCCCGCGGCGGCTGTCATGAGCTCCCTGGCATCGGCGGCGGTGCTGACGACGATGGCCTCGTTGAGTGCGGTGGTCCAATGGCCATTGGCGCTCCGATAGATCACGGCGCCGTCAACAGCGCGGTTGGCGGTCACCACGACCGGCCCGGTGATTTTGATTTTCTTCTGGTCAAGGGGAGAAGTCATTGGCTTGGCACCTGAAACTTAAAGCAATGGCAGGGCACGCAGCAAAGCCCTGAAGGACGCTGTTCTATATATGAGGCGATTTCCGCCGGCAAACAGCAGTATATTCTACCAAATTCCGAAACTGGGTTGGCACAACCGCCTCCAAAATCGAGGCGGTTCAGAACAAGCCTGTTGCACTGAGAAGTGCCTAGCCGGCCGGCTCGAATCCGAAGGCCGTGCCCTTGCGCACGACATGGCCGAAGCCGGGCGCATTGACGTG
>DATAVN010000037.1:0-4077 GCA_036267715.1 Steroidobacteraceae bacterium
CCGCGTGAGTTTTGGAAATAGTAGGACCCGGCCCGCTTCCTGTAAACCGCCGCGCCGGATCAAGTTCCGCGATACGGAATTTTGGCATTTTGCGCCGCTCCCGTGCGGCGGCGGCAATAACTATAGCCGCGGCCACGGCGAGCCGATGAGCGGCGGCAAATTTCAGGGATGGAGGAAACACAATGGCGGTGCATACGGTCGATTGGGACAGCATCGAATGGACGCCTGTCCGCAAAGGGATGGTGCGCAAGACTTTCGCCGGCGACGGCGCAACGCTTGCGCTGCACCTCATCGAGCCGGGTCATGAACTGCTGCCGCACGCTCATCACTACGAGCAAATCGTCTATCTGCTCCAAGGTTCTGCGATCTTCCACGTCGGCGATGAGCATCATCGGCTCAGCGTCGGCAGCCTGATCGTCATTCCACCGAACGTAACCCATTACATCGAGGTGACCGGCAACGAAGCAGTTCTTGAACTTGATGTCTTCACGCCGAAGCGACCGGAATACGGCGGCTAAGCGAGGGTTAGTCCAAAGAGGGTGCAACGCACGCCTCGGATTTCAGACAAACGAGTGACCACATGGCCGAACTTGACGCCGAAACAAAGACCAAGCTGTCGACGACGAGCACAGCGACATTGACGACGCAGCTCTATCGCCGGGGCTTTCGCAACGCGTTCCTGCAAGGTCCCCGGCCGCTCGGCCGCTACGGCAGCAACATGGTCGGCCCGGCCTTCACGCTGCGCTACGTTCCGGCGCGCGAGGATCTCGATTCCCACGACGCCAAGCAGGATCCCAACGCTACCCAGCGTGAGGCCATCGAAGCAGTCCCCCCAGGCCACGTGCTGGTGATGGATTGCCGTGGTAACAGCCGCGCCGCCTCGGCTGGCGACGTCTATGTGACACGCTTGAAGGTTCGTGGCGTTGCCGGGCTGGTGTCCGACGGTGGCATCCGTGACAGCGGCCCGATCGCCGGCATGGACTTCCCGGTGTTCTGCGCCCGGCCGAGTGCCCCCACCAACCGCATCGTGCATCATGCGGCCGACTACAATCTCCCTGTGGGGTGCGGCGAAGTCGCGATCTATCCTGGCGACATCATGGTCGGCGACGCCGATGGCGTGATCGCGATACCGCGCCACATCGTTGAAGAGGTTGCCCGTGATGCCGCGCAGCAAGAGGAGCTCGAAGCCTATATTCTGCACCGGGTCGCCAGCGGCGAGAAGCTGCCTGGTCTCTATCCCGTGAATGCTCGCACGCGTGAAGAGTACGCCGCCTGGGTTGCGCAGAAACGGAAGTCCGACAGCGCATAATGCCGCGGCGCCGCATTAACCTCTTCGCTCCGCCTCCCGCGCCCCGTTATCCCTTCTCTTCATCGACACACGAGCGCGGAGCGTCGCCACGAGTGAGGTCGAGCCGCCGGCACGATTGCTGGTCGACGTCGCCGATTTCTTTTTCACGAATTCCGATTCGGGTCGCGGGGGGGATGGTGCCGGCGCGCCACCGAGCTACGGGGTCGCTCAGGTTTCCCGCCGCTTCGATTGCGATGGCCTAGGGGGTCTTCGCCGTGCGCTCGCTCCCACATTTCGGGCTGGACTTTGCGCCGTGCGCCGCGCCAACAACAAGCAGATTAACCCGCTGGCGCCGGCTGCTGGCCGACGTCGCCGATTCCTTTTTCGGGATTTCCGGATCGGGCCGACGCTGGCGCCGGTGCGGTCGGCGGCGCCGCGAGGTAGCGGGGTCATCGCCAACGACGCCGCCGATTCCTTTTTCGGGAATTCCTGCCCGACAAGTCTCGAATTGCCGAGCGGAGACTAGCGTTGGCGCCATCACCCCTATGCTATGATGCCCGCCGTCGCTGGTAGCGCAGTCGGCAGGGCTGCAGCCATACTCAGGATAGGATATTCATGACCGTCAGTGCCAATTCTAACTCCGAGTCTCTCTACCAACATCAGGGCATGGGACAGCGCATTGGCTTTGGCGAGCGCCCGGCGGTGCTGATCATAGATATGCAGCATGATTTCTGCGATCCGGATGCGCCGACCACGCTTTGGCCTTCGATCCAAAGCACCTACGAGCCGATCCGCAGCCTTGCGGTTGCCGCTCGTGCTCGTCGCATCCCGGTGTTCTACACCCAGGGCTTGGTGGCGGCTGACGGTTCGAGCTCGGGACTCTGGCGCCTGAAAATGCGCGCCCATGCCGACGGCCAGGTTCAGGTCGTCGGTTCAAAAGGTGCCGAGATAATCGAAGAATTACAGCCCGAGCCGGTTGATCACATCATCCGAAAGTGGCGGCCAAGCGCGTTCTTTCACACGGATTTCGAGGTGTTCCTCAACACCCTTCGCATCGACACGCTCCTCGTCTGCGGCACCAGCGTCAGCGGCTGCGTCCGCGCCACCGTGACCGACGGATTCATGCGGGACATCCGCTGCATGGTCGTTCGCGAGGCTGTCGCCGATCGCACCCCGGCCGTTATGGAGGCCAATCTGTTCGATCTGGATCAGAAATACGCCGATGTGGTGACCTCGACCGAGGCGTTGGCTTACGTCGAACGCTTTCCGCTCAAGAATTGACGCGCGGCTTAGTTTCAGCGGGCCTTCTGACAGTGGCGAACTGACGCAACCTTCGCAACATCACGGAGCCGCAGGGGTGAAGACCTTGCGCGATTCGACTTCGATCAGTTGCGTAATGTCGCGCCGGAAGCGATTGAAAGCGTCGGTGGTGGGATCTCGCGGACGCGGCAGATCAATCGGCAAAATGGCCTTGATAACGCCCGGCCGCGCCGTCATGACGGTTACGCGATCTGACAAATAGATGGCCTCATCGACGCCGTGGGTCACGAAGACGACGGTCTTTTTAGTCTGCATCCACAACCGCTCAAGCTCGTGTTGCAGGATGGCGCGGGTTTGTGCGTCGACAGCGGCGAACGGTTCGTCCATCAGCATGATCTGTGGATCGATCGCCAGCACCCGAATCAGCGCGACGCGCTGGCGCATTCCGCCGGACAGCTCATGCGGAAAGCGCCGCTCGAACCCGGTCAAACCAACCATTGCCAGGTAACGGGCGGAAATTTCGTGGGCTTCCGCCTTGCCAACACCCCGCTCGCGCAGGCCGTACTCGACGTTCTGCTGGATATTCAGCCACGGGAACAATGCGTAATCCTGAAACACGACGCCCCGGTCCGGTCCCGGGCGTGTGATCGCATCACCGTTCAGGAGCGCTCTTCCGGCGTCCGGCTTCTCAAAGCCCGCCAGGATGTTGAGCAATGTCGATTTGCCACACCCGCTTGGCCCAAGCAGTGTCAAGAACTCGCGCGGCTCGATGCTGAGCGTAACGCCATCGAGTGCCAGAATTTCTCTGCCTTCGGCGGCATCGCGATAAGTCTTGCGCACCGACTGGATTTCGATCCGGCCCGCGGCACCTTGACTCAGCGGGCTCGCAGTCCCGTGTTCCACCGCAACAGTCTCCGGTTCAGGAGGAGAAGGAGCCTATCGCTCACCAGACCGAGCAGCCCCATGGTGAACATGGCTGCGACGATGAGATCGATACGGACGAACTGATAGGCGGTCCACATGGCGTAGCCGATGCCGCCTTTCACGGCGAGCATTTCCGATACGATCACAAGCACCCAGGCAATGCCGAGGCCGACGCGAAGTCCGTTGAAAATGGACGGCAGAGCTGAGGGCAGGACGACCCGCGTCAGCAGCCGGCCCGGCGGCGTGCCAAGCATCAGTGCGGCGCGCACCAAGTTCTTAGGCGTTTGTTCCGCACCGTGCGTACAGCTCACGACGATCGGAAAAAACGAACCCATGGCAATAAGAAAGATGGCAGCGCCTTCACGAATGCCAAACATGAAGGTCGCAAATGGCAGCCAAGCGGTCATGGGGATCGGGCGCAAGCCTTGCACCAGCGGATCGAGCAGGTCTCGCACCTTCTCGAACCATCCGATCAGTATGCCTACGGTTATGCCGGTGACCGAAGCGATCGCGAAGCCAACGAAAACCCGCCACGTACTGAGCCACACATATTCAAGCCAGGTGCCGGAATACCAGGCGAACGTTGACCGCGGGCCGAAGATCCA
>DATAVN010000038.1:0-230620 GCA_036267715.1 Steroidobacteraceae bacterium
GGGCACAATACAGCGGGTTTAGCGGTCTTGATTACCTTAAAAGGGTACCGATGATACGGTTGGGGAGCGGATAGACCGGCTCCTGGTTGGCCATATTGTTATCCGGTCCCCATCATTTTGCAAGTACATGCATTTCACAAAGCGAAAATGTCAGACGCCCATCTCAGTCAGCTCACCTTTGATTCCTTAAATATCCCCGAATCCGTGAAGCGTGGTATCGCCGAACTCGGCTTTACGCGTGCGACGCCCATTCAGGCGCAAACCCTGCCGATCGCTCTTGCCGGCCGCGACGTGGCGGGTCAGGCGCAGACCGGCACGGGCAAGACGGCAGCCTTTCTCGTTGCGTTGTTCAATCGATTGCTCAGCGATCCCGGTGCGCCCAACCGGCCGGTGAACGCACCGCGCGCCATCGTCATTGCCCCGACGCGCGAGCTGGCCGTGCAGATCCATTCCGATGCACTGGGGATCGGCAAATACACCGGTCTTAAGCTCGCGATCGTGTTCGGCGGCGTCGACTACGAGAAGCAGCGCCGCAGCCTCGAGGAAGGCGTGGACGTGCTGATCGGCACGCCCGGCCGCATCATCGACTATTTCAAGCAGCATGTGTTCGATCTGCGGCACATCCAGGTGGCGGTACTGGACGAGGCCGACCGCATGTTCGATCTGGGTTTCATCAAGGATATTCGGTTCATCCTGCGGCGCATGCCGCATCCGACGCTGCGCATCACCATGATGTTTTCCGCCACCTTGTCGCACCGGGTGATGGAGCTTGCATACGAGCACATGAACAATCCGGAGCTGATCCGCATCGAGCCGGACAAGATGACGGTCGACCGCGTGACGCAGGTGCTCTACTTCCCCGCCACCGACGAAAAAATTCCGCTTCTCATGGGCTTGCTGCGCCGCATCGACGCGCGCCGCACGATGGTGTTCGTGAACACCAAGCGCATGGCGGAGGTGCTGGAGCGCACGCTGACCGCGAACGGGTTCGTCGCGCAGGCCTTGTCCGGCGATGTGCCCCAAACCAAGCGCTTGAAAATGATGCGCGATTTCCACAATGGCGACATTGCCGTGCTGATCGCCACCGATGTGGCCTCGCGCGGACTGCACATCCCCGACGTGAGCCACGTCTTCAATTTCGATCTGCCGAACGATGCGGAGGACTACGTGCACCGCATCGGACGCACGGCGCGCGCGGGCGCCGAGGGCGATGCCATCAGTTTCGGTTGCGAGGAATATGCCATCGCGCTGCCCGACATAGAGCGCTACATCGGCCATCAGATTCCACGCGCCGCCATCGAAAGCGTCGATCTCGCGGCCGTGACCGCGCCGCCGCCCGCCGTGTGGCGCGAGCGCGCACCGCGCCCCGGACAATCCCGCGGCGGTGGGCGCCCGGGCGGCGGCCGCGGCGGCCCGAACCGATCCTCGCGACGCGGACCCCCGCCCAGGCCCGCGGCGCCGAGACCCGCGCATGCCGCGGCGCCGAGGCCGGCGGCACCGTCATCGAATCCGGCCAATACGGCCAATACGGCCGGCGCGGCCGATGCGCCGGCAAAGGATCCGAACCGCCGCAGGCGGCGGCGCGGACGCGGCGGCGGCGGCGGCCCCGCGGGCGGCGCGCCGAATCCGGGCGCGGCCGGCTCCTAGAAGAGTTCCGCAACCCCGTCGATTGCGGCGAAGTCGCCGGTCGCCTGCGGCGGCGCGCCGCTGTCCGGACAGCGCACCGCGCGCAAATGCGCGATGCCATATTCGCGCGCGCACTGAAGCACCTTGAGGCTGTCGTCGATGAACAAGGTGCGTTGCGGCGAGAAATCCTCGTGCTGCGCCAGACGCCGCCAAAACGCCGCATCCTCCTTCGGGGCATTGAAGGGTTGCGATGAGTAGCAGGCGTCGAAATACCGGGTCAGCGCCACGCGCTCGTTCTTGATGGCGAGCGTTGTCGGATGCGAGTTGGTCACCAGCACCACGCGCTTGCCGCTGGAACGCAACCTGCGCAGGAACGCTTCCGCGCCCGGCAAGAACCCGACGCGGGTCAGGGTTTCACGTTTGAGCGCCGGTATGTCGAGGCACAGTTCGCGCGTCCAGTAGTCGATGCAATACCATTGCAGCGTGTGCGCAACTTGCTTGAACTTCGGGGCCAGCAAGCTTTGCGCCTGGGCGCCGCTGATGCCGTTGGCGGCCGCATAGCGGCTCGGGATGAAATCCAGCCAGAACCAATTGTCGAAGCGCAAATCGAGCAAGGTGCCGTCCATGTCGAGCAGCACGGTATCGAGGGTTTCCCAGTCGACTGCGGAGGGGCTGAGCATATGCGTATGATACCTCGATGCGGGATCTGACTGAGCTGGCCGAGGCGCTGATGCCGATAGTCGAGCGCGCGAGCGCCGTCATCATGCAGATTTATGACGGCGCATTCGCCGTGCAGCACAAGGACGACAATTCGCCGCTGACGCTGGCGGACTTGGAGTCGCAGCGGGTCATCATCGAGGGGCTCGAGGGCATCACGCCGCGGATCCCGATCCTTTCGGAGGAATCTGCGGCCGCGCCTTGGACCGAGCGCAAGGACTGGGGTGAGCTGTGGGTGGTGGACCCGCTCGACGGTACGCGCGAATTCGTCAAGCGCAACGGCGAATTCACCGTCAACATCGCGCTGGTCGTGGATCACGAGCCGGTATTGGGAGTGGTGGCCGCACCCGCCCAGCGGAGCGTCTTTTGGGGCATCGCCGGCCGCGGCGCCTTCACGCGCAGCCATGACGCGCCGGCGCGGCGCATTCACACCAGCCCGCCGCAGCGGCCGGTTCGCGTGGTCGGCAGCCGTTCTCATGCCGGCCCGCAAACCACGGCTTATTTGGCGCGGCTGGGTCCGCATGTCCTGGCCGGCGTGGGCAGCTCGCTGAAATTCTGTCTGCTGGCCGAAGGCAAGGCGGAATTGTATCCGCGTTTCGGCGCCACCTCGGAATGGGACACGGCGGCGGGACAGGCGCTGCTGGAGGCTGCCGGCGGCCACGTTACCCGCATGGATGGCCATCGCCTGCGTTACAACTGCCGCGACAGCGTGATCAACGGGGACTTCGTCGCGTTCAGCGACGCCAGCGTGCTTCCTGCCTAGCGCGGCGGCATCAGGCGTGTCCGACCGCCTCGCACAATTGCAGCGTGGCATCGAGCAGCGTCGGGATATCGAACACCACCTGATCCTCGGCCATCGTCAATTTCGCCACCCCCGCGGCGGCGATGAGTGCCGCAGGCACGTGAATCTGGTCGCGCCGCTGCGGCATGGTCCAGGAACTGACGCGCGCGTCGCCGAAAGCCCTGTTGAGCGCGCTCCAACGTATGTGCGCGGCACGCGCCACCGCCGAATCGCCGCGCCATTGACGCTGGGCGATGGCCAGGGAGGCCTCATCGGATGCCGGCACCGTGTTCATCAAATCCTGCACGTAGCGCACCATCTCATTGGGATCGACTCGCACGGCGAGCGCGGGTTGATGATCGTGGGTCATTGCAGGCCTCCTGTTATGCGTACAGTGTTGGGGGCCAACCGTTAAAAACCAAGGGGCGGCACCCCCAGCCGCGAAGGGTTAAGATCCGGGCCCATGGATGAGACCCTCATTATGCTCGTGGCCGTTGCGGGTGCCGTAGCGGGCGCCTACCGGGTCTGGCAGGTCTCCCTGGATGCCCGTGAGGCTGCGAATTGGATCGCCAAGGACACCTGCTCCCGCGCCGTCGTACAGTTTTTGGACGATACCGTGGCATTTGCCGGCTTCAGGCTGGCCCGCGATGCCCGCGGTAAGCGGCGCCTGCTGCGCACCTACACCTTCGACTATACCAACGACGGTTTTGAACGCGCGCAGGGATTCATCGTGCTGGCCGGCAACCGGCTCGAGGCGGTAGGGCTCGCGGGCAACCCGTCGTGAGCGGCTCGCTCAACATCGATCTTCACACCCATTCGAACTGCTCCGATGGCGCCCTGAGCCCGGCGCAGCTGGTGGCGCACGCGGCCGCCGCAGGGGTCGAGGTGCTGGCGCTGACGGACCATGACACCGTGGCCGGAATCGACCAGGCGCAGCGCGCGGCGGCCGGGCAAGGACTGCGTTTCGTCCCCGGCGTGGAGATCTCTGCGTCGTGGCGCGCGCAATCGATCCATGTGCTGGGACTGTGGATCGACCCCGCGTGCGCCGGATTGCGCGGCATGCTCGATGCGCAGGGCGACTTGCGCCGGGTGCGCATGCGCAAGATGTGCGCGCGCCTGGAAAAGCTGAGGCTTCCCGGCACCGAGCTGCTGGCTGCCGTGGAAGGCAATCCCGGGCTGCCGACGCGCGCCCATCTGGCCGCGGCACTGGTGGCCGGCGGACACGTCGCAACGGCCGAGGCGGCATTTCGCAAATACCTGGGCAAGGGGAAGAGCGCGCATGTCGCCGCCGAGTGGCCGGCGCTCGCCGCGGTGATCGGCTGGGTGCGCGCCGCGGGCGGGGTCGCCTCGCTCGCGCATCCGGTGCGCTATGCGCTGTCCGCCGGAGCGCGGCGGCGTCTGCTCGCCGATTTTACGGCCGCGGGCGGGGCCGCGCTCGAGGTCGTATCGGGCGGCAACGGCGCCCAGCATGTCGATACCTGCGCGGCGCTCGCCGTGACTCACGGCCTGCAAGGTTCGGTGGGTTCGGACTTTCACAGCCCGCACGCTGCCTGGAATCCCCTGGGCCGCTCCCTTAAGCTACCCGATTGCGTCGCCCCGGTGTGGCGCAGCTTCGGCCTATAAACGTGAGCGACGAAAAGAACAACGTCAATACCGATCTATTCAAGAACATCGAGCGCCTGCGCCAGCTGCGCATCGAACATCGCGATCTCGACGACGTCATTTCGCGGCTTAGCATGGACTTCAAGGTGGACGAGCTGCAAATGAAACGACTCAAACGCCGCAAGCTGATGCTCAAGGATCAGATTGCAAGACTCGAAAGCCAGCTGATACCGGATCTCAACGCATGAACGGGATCTGGCTGCGCACCCAGGCCTTCTTCGACATCCTGGCAACCCGCAACGTGCTGATCGAAGTGGGCGTGCTGGGCATGTGCCTGCTGATCGGCGGATTGGTGGGACTGGAACTGAACCGGCGCAGCCAGCGCCAGCAAAACAAAGCGCCGATGGCCCTGTCGTGGAGCTATTTCGTCGCGCAGGGCAACGTCGTGGTGGCGCCCATCATCGTGGTGTTGGTGCTGGTGCTGATCGCCAACAGCTCGATGCAGGCCGCGCATTTCGACGTCACGTTGCTGGGAGCGGCCGCCCGTCTGATCCTCGCGTACATCGTGGTGCGCATCGGCGTGCTGGTGTTCGCCGCCAGCCTCGGCAACAAATCCTGGATTCAAAGCTGGGAAACCCGCGTCGCGTTGCTGATCTGGTTCGCGATCGCGGCGGAATATCTGGGATGGCTCGATCCCATCATCGCCACCCTGGACAGCCTGGGCGTCGCCGCGGGCAAGACCCGCATCACCGTGTGGTCGGTGCTCAAGCTGTTATTCACCCTGACCCTGTTCGTGCTGGTCGCCGCCTGGATCAGCCGTTGGGTCGAGCGGCGCGTCAAGCGGCTCACCGGCGTCGCGATGTCGACGCGCATCGGCATCTCGAAATTCGCCAATGCGTTCCTGATCGGCTTGAGCATTCTGATCGGATTGAATGCCGCCGGCCTCGATCTGACCGCCCTGACCGTGCTGACCGGCGCCGTCGGCCTGGGATTGGGATTCGGCCTGCAGGCCATCGCCGCCAACTTCGTCAGCGGGTTCGTGCTGCTCATGGACCGTTCCATCAAACCGGGCGACGTCATCAGCCTGTCGGGCCAGGCGGGCACCAGCACCGAGAATTTCGGCTGGGTGCAGGAATTGCGCGGCCGCTACGTGGTGGTGCGCGACCGCGACGGCGTGGAAATGCTGGTGCCGAATCAGCAGCTGATCTCCAACGCGGTGATCAACTGGAGCTACACCGATCCGCGCATCCGCCTGAAGCTGCCGATCCGCATCAGTTATCGCGACGATCCTGAACTGGCGCTGCGGATATTGCTCGACGCCTGCGAAGGTCAGGCACGGGTGCTGCGCGAGCCCCCGCCGGTATCCCGCCTGATGCATTTCAGCGACAGCGGCATCGAACTCGAGCTGCGCTTTTGGATCTCAGATCCCCAGGAGGGCGTGAACAACGTCCGCTCCGAGGTGAACCGCGCGATCTGGCGGCTGTTCAAGCAGCATCAGATCACCATTCCGATGGCGCAGCGCGAAATCATCGTGCACAACGCCGCCGCGGAACTCGACTGAAGCGCCCCGCCGATGCCCATCGCAATCACCCCCCACATCGCCATTCCCGACGAGGAATTGGAGTGGAAATTCATCCGTGCCTCCGGGCCGGGCGGCCAGAACGTGAACAAGGTGTCGAGCGCTGTGCAGCTGCGCTTCCTCCTGCCGTTGAACAGCAGCCTGCCGGTGTCGGCGCGCAACCGCCTGCGCGCCATCGCCGGGCAAAAACTGGTCGATGACGGCAGCATTCTGTTCACGGCGCGCAGCGAACGCAGCCAGGAGCAGAATCGCCGGGCGGCGCTCGAACGCCTGGCGGCGCTGATTCGCACGGCGCTCATCGAGCCCAAGATCCGCAAAAAAACGCGCCCCACCAAGGGTTCGCAGGAACGGCGCATCGAATCGAAGAAACGCCGCGGCGCCACCAAATCGCAGCGCGGCCGCCAGGGTTGGGATTAGCCCGGCGCTGCGCTCATTGACTCGAGGTAACCTGCAGGATGCTGTGCCTGATCTGCTCCGACAGCACCAGCTGCGCATCGGCCGCGACCCCGAGCAGCGGCTCGCCGAACGTCAATTTTTCGTCCTCGGAAATCTGGATGACGTTGCGGCGGCGCAGTAGATCGATGAAATTGCGAAACAGACTCGGGTCGACGAATTCCGGCGAATTAAAAGCGTAGAGCACCATCATTCTCTGCGCCATCAGGTGGCAGCGCTCCTCGAGCGCCTCGGGCGTGATGGCGTCGCTGCCGGCCTGCAGCAGCAACGCAATCGCCAGGTAGTAGCGCTCGAGGGTTTGGATCGTCGCCTGCGCGAGCAGCGACAGGCGGATGGCCTCCGGGGAAGTCGGCGGCGGACGCCGCCACTCGCTGCGCTCACCATTGCTTTGCAGCAGATCGAGCCGCACGAACGTGTCGAGCAGCGCATCCACCGCGGCGCTCACCTGCGCCTCCTCCCAGCGCAGGAAAAGTTCCGCGCGGATGTAGGGATAGACCCGCCACACCAGCCGCTGAATGTCCGCCGTGCGCATGCGTGCGTTGCTCACGAAGGCACAGGCCAGCAGCGACGGCATCGCAAACAGATGCAGGATGTTGTTGCGATAGTAGGTCGCGAGCACGGCATTCTCGGCGTTCATCCGCATGATGTCGCCGAGCGGATGTTTCTGCCGCTCGAGCAGCCCGAACGCCTCGGCGTAATCGACTATTTGCCGGCCGCGCTCGGCGGTTACGGTCACCAGCGGGGAATACGGGGCATCGTGCAGCAGCCGTTGATACAGCTCCACCTGTTGCACCAGGTCCGTCTCGGCCAGTGCCTGGCGCGGCGTCGCCAGCATCGCCATCGCCACCAGATTGATCGGCGTCACCGCGGCGGCGGAATTGATTTCGGTGTTGATGCGCAGCGCGAGATCGGCCACCGCGCGGCCGATCCATTCTGCCTGCGAATCCGGCTGCGCCGATGGCCCGGCGCGCCAGTCCGCATTGTGCATCTCGAGCACATCGTCGAGCGCAATGGGCCGCCCCAAATTCACATGCACCTTGCCGAACTTGCTGCGCAACACCGAGATGGTCGACTTGATCAGCACGAAAACGCTTTCCTTCTGCTTCGGCCGGCCGGACAACTCGCCGATGTAGGTTCTGCCCTCCACGATGCGCTCGTAGCCGAAATACACCGGCATGAACATCACCGCACGCCGCGGATCATGCAGGTAACTGCGCACGGTCATCGACAGCATGCCGGTGCGCGGCGCGAGCAGACGCCCGGTGCGGCTGCGGCCGCCCTCGATGAAGTACTCGAGCGGATGGCCGCGCGCCATCATGAAGCCCAGATATTTGGCGAACACCACCGGATACAAAGCGTCGCCCTTGAAGCTGCGGCGCAGGAAAAACGCGCCGCATTTGCGCATGAATCGACCGATCACCGGCATGTTCAAATTCACGCCGGCGGCCACATGCGGCACGGCAAAACCCTTGCGGTAAATGATGTACGAGAGCAGCAGGTAATCCATGTGGCTGCGATGGCAGGGCACGTAGATGATTTCGGCGCCGTTGCCCGCCGCGCTCAAATTCTCGATGTGTTCGAGTTCGATGCCGTCGTACAGCGAGTTCCACAGGCGCGCGAGCAGGCCGGCCATGAAGCTCACCATGGCTTGCGAATAATTCGCCGCGATCTCGATGGCGTATCTGCGCGCCAGCAGCAGCGCGGGACGGCGCTGCAGGCGGCGCAGCCGCATCTCATTGCGCACCGCTTCGCGAACCGCCCGGGTCTTCAGGATCTGCAGCACCATGGTGCGCCGATGCGAAAGATCCGGGCCGATGCTCGAGGCCCGCTGTGCGCGCAGCACGCTGCGCAGCGAGCGCAGGACCCGCCGTACGCTGCGCGGTTCGCCCAACGCATCGCCCATGACCTCGCGCAGCGGCATCGGCCCGCCGAAATACACCAAGGTGTTGCGGCCGTTGAAAATCACGCTCAACAGTTTGCGGAAGCGCCCGACCAGGACCCAGTCCTCGGTGAACGGCAGGCGCCACCAGCTGACCTCCTTGTGCGGCGCGCGCCCCCAGAAAATCGCCACGGGCACCAGATCGACGTCGAACTGCGGGTGGGCCGCCGCCGCGTCGATGAGTTGGACGAGATATCCCGGCGCACGCGCTGTGTTGTGCGTGCCGAACACGCTGGGACGGCGTGTCAGCTCGAAGCAGGCGCGCTCGGCGCGCTTCGCGCCCGTCATCAGGTGCCTCGAGGGCCGCGGCAGATTGTGTTTGGCACAGACGCTGTTGAGCACGGCAAAATCCGCTTGACTCTCGCGTTCCAGCACATAGCACACCGGACGCGAGCGCGCCGCGATCGCGGCGACGGCATCGTCGGGCTTGATGGTGACGCGCACCCACAATCCCAGGATTTTGCGGACCGCCCAGCGCCACGCACGGTCCGGGCCGACGAAGGGGTTCATGGCCGCCCGATTGCTATCGATTGGGATCGCCGCGTTCTTGAGCGTCGATGGCTTTCTTGGTTCTCGCCGCCGCCTCATCCACCGTTTTCTGCACCTCGCGCGCCTTGTCCATCTGTTGGGTCAATGGATCGAAAACCGTCTTCGCCGGCGGAGGCGGCTCCGGCGATGAGCAACCCGCAATGAACAAAATCACCAGAGCGATTGTCCGACATTTAACGTAACCCATGTTCGCCCCGCTTCAGCCGGCCCTTGAGGAGCTTGAGTGTACAATAGCCGCATGTTTCGCTTCGCATTCCTCTTGGGCCTGGCGGGCCTGGCGGGCCTGGCGCAGGCCGGTGTTCCGCCCGTCGACATCGACACGGCGGCACAGCTTTATCAGGAGGCCGCCATTCGCGAGCAGGTGCGCGCCTCTTTGGGTTCGATGCCGGCGCAAATCCGCAAATTGTTTCAGGGCAACACATCCACGCCGCTCAGCGACCCGCAATTGGACGCGGTAAACGCCGCCGCCAAACGCTCGTTCCGCCTGGATGTTTTCGAAGTGCCGGCCTTGAGCGCATTCGCCGCCAATCTCGATGCCGACACGCTGAAGAAAGCCGAGGCGTTCCTGGAGACGGATGCCGGCAAGCGGTGGGTGGCAGCGGACCTGGCGCTCGCGTCGTTGAATGATGCCGATGCCGACAAGGTCATGAACGGCGACATCACGGCAACCTCCACCCCGCAACGCGACGCGGTGTTCGACAAGCTGGAGCGCGCCGAGCGTTCATCCGAATCGAGCGTGCAGATTCTCTTGAGCATGGGTACGGCCGTCGCCGCCGGAACTGCGGTCGGATCGGGCATGGACCCCGGGCCTGTCGAACAGCGCACCCGGAAATCCGGTGAAGCCAGCCGTCAAAAACTGGAAGACGACCTGCGCGAACCCATGCGGCGCTACCTGGCCTACGGCTATCGGGACTTGAGCGACGCTGACTTGAAGCACGTGCTGGCGTTCCTGCAAAGCCCGCCGGGCAAACAATACATATCGGCCTACATCGCTTCCCTGGGCGCCGGTTTCTATGCCATGGGGCGCCGTTGCGGCGAGCAACTCGGCGAGAGCCTGCGCGAATTGGCCATGGCGCAGCTGGCGGCCGAGAGTGCGGAATCGACGCCGCCGCCGGGCGCACCGGCGCCGGTGACGCCGCCGCGGGTGCCCAAACCCCGCCCTTGAGGCGGCGCGCTTCCCCAGCGCGGGTTCTACTCAAGAAACTCACGTTCGTGGCCGTTACAGACGCATGGCATTGGAAGAAGAACAGCCGAGCGCTGCGCAAGAAATGCACCGCGCGGTCGACTGGCTGCGCGATTGCGCCGATCTGACCGGCATTGACCCCCTGGCTCTCGAGGCGCTCGGCTCAGCCGCGGTGCATTTCTCCTTGCCGGCGGGTTATCTGTTGTTCGAGGCCGGCTCCAGTCCCGACGGCGTGTATCTGCTCGCCAGCGGCCGGCTGGGCGTCAAAACCGCATCGAAATCGGGCTTCACCGCGGAGATCGAGCACGGTGAATTGGTAGGTGAAGCCGGCTGGCTGCTGGGAACCCCGCGCAGTGCCACGGTTGTTGCGTTGCGGGACAGCGAAATGCTGCTGATCCCGAATGAACATCTGGATCGCATCGCGGCGCGTTCCACGCACTTTTCGCTGGCGCTCGCGCGGCTGTGCGCGCGCCGTCTGCGCCATAGCAATCGCCAGGATTACAAGCCGAAGCGTGCGCACATATTTGCGCTCGTACCCAACAGCATGGAGGTCGACGTCGCTGAGCTGGCGACCCGTCTCGTGGATGAACTGGGCAGGAACGGCCGCACCGAATTGGTCTGGGATGCGCGCGCCACCACGCACACCGCGATCTGGTTCAACCGCATCGAGGAAATCAACGACTACGTGGTGTACGTCGCAAATTGGGCCTCATCGGGATGGACTCAGCAATGTTGCCGCCAGGCGGATGTCATTCTCATGGCGGCGCCGGCCACGGGCAGCGTCAACCCCTGGCCGGAGGGCATCGCACAGGCTGCCATTGCCCGAGGCGCCCGGGTGGAACTTGCCCTGCTGCATCAAGGGTCCCTCGAGCCGGGCGCAGCCGCCGTCTGGCTGAAGACCCTGCCCGCGACGCTGCATCACCACATCGTCGAACCGGCCGACTATGGCCGGGTCGCGCGCCTGCTGATGCGCCGCGGTGTCGGCCTGGTTTTGTCCGGCGGCGGCGCGCGCGGCTTTGCCCATCTGGGCATCATTCGCGCGTTGCGCGAAGCCAAGGTGCCCATCGATTTTCTCGGCGGCGCCAGCATCGGCGCCATCATCGCCGCGGGCGCGGCCATGGGGTGGAGCGATGAGGAAATGCGGCTGCGCTATCGGCGCAGCTTCGTCGAGACCAATCCGGTCAACGACTACACCTTTCCGTTCCTCGCCCTGACGCGCGGCAAGAAGGTGACGCGCCTGCTGGAGCGCGAGTACGGCGGCGTGCTGATCGAGGATCTGCGCCTTCCCTACTTTTGCGTGAGCGCAAATCTCACCACGGGCCGGCTGTTCGAGCATCGCGAGGGCCGCGTCTCGCAGGCACTGCGCGCGTCGGTCGCCATTCCCGGGGTGATGCCGCCGGTGTTCCACGAGCGCGGTGTCCTGGTCGATGGGGCGGCGATCAACAATCTGCCGGTCGACGTCATGCAGGGCCACGCGCCGGGGTTCGTGATCGGCTGCGACGTCGGCGCCGACCGCAATTTCGGCGCGCGCCGCGTCAACATCTTCGAAGTGCTGATGCACGCCGGCATGATCAACAGCACCGCCGGCGAACGCGCGCAGCGCGAGCTCGCGGATGTGCTGCTGAAACCGCCGCTGATCAATATCGATCTTTTGAACTGGCAGGCATTCGACGGCGCCATTCAGGCCGGCTATGACTATGCACGCAGCATGTTGGAAGAACCGGGGCAGCTGCCCCGCCTCAGTGCCGCAGCGCCACCCGCCGCCAAATCCAACTTGGCCGCGGTCGAGCTGGAGAGGCGCATCGCCGCAACGATCGCGGCCGGCTAGTTTGCTCGAGTTCCGGGGCCGGGTAAGGCCTGGTTGGCCTCGGGACGCAATTGGCCGGCAATCCGCTCGACCCACTCGAGTTCGGCGGGGCTGTATTGGGCGAAATTCAGCCGATTGAGGCTCACGGGTTGAATCCGGCTGTCAGCCGCCGAGTGCACGATCCGAAAGCAATGAAATTCATGCTCGCGGCCGGCCGCGAAGCCGACGACGAATTGGATCTCGCCGCATCCCGGCGGGGAGCGCCCATTGACGCGCTCATCGCAAATGACGAAAAAGGCATCCTCCGCCCGGCGCGTCCCGAACGCGCCCGCTTCCTGCAGCGCTTCGAAAAACGCACGCACCTGTGCCGTCAGCGTCCCGGCGACTTCGCCCGGCGAGTGTGCGGCGCCGGCCCAGCGCGTGCCGTGCTCGACGCTGTTCAGGATGAACAACGCCAGCCGGCGCGCGGTCAAATAGCGCCAGTCGGGATTCGCGCTGTTGCCGGCCGCGAGCGTGCGCGGACGCACGGCAAGACGCGCGCTGGAGCGCACGGCCAGCAGGGTATTCACGCCCAGATTCGCCAGGCGCAGCCGGCGATCTTCGCTGACCAGACAGGCGGGCCGGAACCCCGGCCGCAGCACCGGCTCTTCGCGCTCGGCGCTGAGCCATGGCGGCGAGAGTTCATCGGCGCGCGCCAGCATCCCGGCCACGGCGCCACAGGGCGCAAACGACTCGAAGTGTCCCCGCAGCTTGTCGTGGGCCAGAACCCGCGGAAAGTACATGAGCGCATTCTCGTTGTAGAAATTCCATGCGCGCAGGCCCGATAGCGCATCATCCGCGGTTTGCCAGCCGGCCGGCGGATCCACGATGAGCAGCGCGCGGCGCTGCTTGCAGTAGCGTGCGGCGACCAGGAGTGCGCCCGGCCCCACGTCCTGATCGCGCGACAGGGGCGGGATGCATAAAAAATTGAAGTAGTCGGCGTGGTGCAGGGCGAACACGCCGGTGTGATCCAGGCTGGAGCCGATCAGGTCGTAGTCGGTGAGCGGCGCACCGTCATCGCCATCCGGGTTCGAATTCGCATAGGCGGTTGCCAGGCCGCTCGCAGGATCCAGGGTTCGGTCGGGCCGCTGCGCCGGCATGGGTCCCACCGCGCGAATCAGCGCCGACTGGGCGATCGCGCGCGGAAAATAGCGCTCATCCGCCGGCAGCATCGACAGCCGCTGAAAAATTTCCTGATCCTCGACCTGCCCGGTGCCCTGAGCCCGCACGCGCTGCACCGTCAGATTGCATAGTGCAGTCTCGTCCGGCGCGATGTTGTCGAAGTCGACGCTGGCCCTCAGGAACTCCCGCGTACCCGGCCGCAGCGCTTGCAGCTGCAGCGTTTGCGCGCCGGCCTTCAAGGTGAGCGTCGCCGAGCGGGCGCCGTTGACCACCCGCACGATGAGCGCTTCGCGGCCGCCGTTGTCGAAGAATTGCTCAACGGCGTAGCCGAGCAGGCCCGGCTGCCACAGTCCGCCGAAGATGTGCTGAAATTCCGCGAAGCTGCGCAGCAAGACCGGCCGGTTGACAGGTCCGCGCAATGTGCGGCCGACGAAGGCGCTGCGCGCCGTTGGCAGACGCGCTATCGATTGATCGGGGCCGCGTTCTTCGGCGACCTGTAGCCCTAGTTTGCTTGGCGTCACCAAATTCTATTCGTCAGTGATCTTGAGCGAACTGTAACACACCCGTCTTCAATTCGAGCGCGCGTTCTCCTCGCGGCGCCGCTGCTCCTCGGCACGCATCTGTTCCTGTTCGGCCTTCTTGCGTGCAATTTCCTCGAGCATGACTCGCATCCATTCGCTCACCATCCCCTCGGCAATCATTCGCTGCTCTCGTCTTTCGGTTCGACAATGGCCTCAAGCAGCTTCGCTTCTTCCGGGTGATAGCCGGAGCGCGCTTTTGCGAACACGCGCTTCGCCGTCTCGGCGCCCGCGGATGTCTTCATGAGCTGCGCATACAGCGGTTCGATGAGCTTGCCCCGGCCTATGGTCTTGAGATACTCCTCGAGCCGCGGAAAGTCCGGCTGATAGTCATTCACGATGACCAATTTGAACCAGCTGTGTGCGATCTCGGCATTCGGGGTCCTGTCGAACCCAAACGCCTTGTCAAGATCCGCCAGTTGCGCGGCGGACAAGGCCGGCGGCATCTCGTTGAGAAAATGCAGCCATTGCTGGGTCACCCAACCCATGCCGATTTTCTTCGCCGCCAATGTGCCGCCGAGCCACGCGGTCCGCGCGGCGTCGACAGGCTGAAACATCGAGGTGGCCGGCAGCACGGCATCGGCGGGCAGGCCGGACGCCAGCACCCAGGCATTGGCCTGCGCGCGGGTCACGATGCCCGGAAAACGCTCGAGCAGGTTCTCCTGCAGGTAGGCGAGGAACTGTTCGCTGTTCACGCTCTTGAACGCGAAGTGATCGAAATAGCCGCGCAGGAACACATCGAAGCGCTCGCGGCCGAATTTTGCATCGAGATAGTTCAGGAACAGCCGGCCCTTTTCATAGGGGATTTCCGTGAATCCCTCGCTCGGATCGCGATCGCGCAGGTCGATGGCCAGCATCTGATCGGCGGGCTTGAGCCTGGCCAGGTCGGCCCGCAGGGACCTCAGGCCGAGCACCGCCTCCATGGCCGAACGCTGCTCTCCGTACACCGCGGTCATGATGCGGCTTTCCATGTAGTCGGTGATGCCTTCGTTGAGCCAGAAGTCGCGCCAGGTGGCATTGCCCACCAGATTTCCCGCCCAGGAATGCGCCAATTCATGCGCGATCACCGACACCAGGCTCTTGTCCCCGGCGATGATGGTGGGCGTGATGAACGACAGCCGCGGATTTTCCATGCCGCCGACCGGAAAACTCGGCGGCATCACCAGGATGTCGTACCGGGACCATCGATAAGGACCGAACATCCTCTCGTTGGCCTGGATCATCGACTCGGTATCGGCGAATTCCCTGGCCGCCGCCTTGAGCATGGATTTTTCCGCATACACGCCGGTGCGCGGTCCGGTCTCCTGGAATTCCAGATCGCCCACGGCGAGCGCAATCAAGTACGACGGTACCGCCTGCGGCATGACGAAGCTGTATTCGCCATTGCGCTTCGCTTTCGGATCATTTTCCGCGCTCATCACGGCACGCATGTGCTCGTCGGTGTGCACCTTGGCCTTGTAGGGCGCGCGCACCTGCGGCGTATCCTGCAGCGGTATCCAGGTGCGCGCACCGATCGGCTCCGACTCCGTATACAGGAAGGGTTTGTGCCGCGCGGTCTGCTTGTCCGACAGCCATTGCAGGGCCGAGGAGGACGGCAAGGTCTCGTAGTCGATCTTCACCAATTCCGTGCCTTTCTTCGACGGCGGCAGGTCGATCACCAACGCACTGCCGAGAATCGGATCCGGCTTCTCCAGGTGAAAGGGCCGGCTCACCCATACGGTTTGACTCTTGGCGGTGGCGCCGAGAACGTCGGTGGCCTTCTGGGTCACGTCCAGGATCATCAGGTCCTTGGTATCGAGCACCAGTTGGGTGGCGCGCGGGTCCAGGCGCTTCAAATCCAGCGTGACGCTGCCGGCGATGGTCTTGCCGGCAAGATCCACCCGAAGGTCCAGGTCAAGATGGGCGGTGCGAAACTGATCGACATTGGCGTAAGAGTGATAGTCGAAGGCCGGATCGATGGGTCCTGTGTCAACCGCTGACGCGCCGCACCGCATTGAGCAGGCGATGGCGAGCACGCCCGCCAGAACCCGATGGGTCATGGATTGCCTACCGGCGCCTTGTCACGTCCGTTGAGCAAATCGTTGAAGGTTTTCTCATCGACCAGCAGCCCCGTCTGGCCGTCCCAGTTCGAACCTTGCGGCAGCGTGTTCTCCACCAACACGCTCTGCGCCACCACGGCATCGACGCCGTCGTGGCCTCCGGTGATCGGCACCGGCACCGCGCGCGGCGTGTGCGCGAGGTCGCCAACCCGCTGCCAATCGATCTCATCATCGTGCTGCGCGATCTTGCTGCGCTCCTTCGGGTGCAGCAATTTGGCCAGCAGACGCTTGCGGTCCTTGCTCCAATTGCGCGAGTCATCTTCCATTACGGCGTAGGCCTGCAGGTACAACGTGCCGCCGCGCCAGCCGAAAAGGTACGGCTGATTGACCACGGTGACCTTGGTGCCGATGGGAATGAGATCGAAGAACACGGCGATATCCTCCGGATACAGCCGCATGCAGCCGTGGCTGGCGCGCATCCCGACGCCGTAGGGCTTATTGGTGCCATGAATCAGATAGCTCGGCCATCCCAGGCGGAACTCGTACTGGCCCAAGGGGTTATCCGGCCCCGCGGGCACCCGGGCCGGCAACGTCTCACCGTCCTCTTGATGTTCGTCGCGCACCGACTTTGGAACCACCCACACCGGATCTTTCTGGCGGCTGACGATCTTGGTCGTGCCTTCCGGTGTCTTCCAGCCCACTTTTCCGATGCCGATGGGATGCGTATAGACGGTTTCGGGTTCGCCCTTCTTGTGCTTCGGATAGTAGAAGATCCGCATCGCCGCGACATTGACGACCACGCCCTCATGGGGCGCCGCAGGCAGGATGAACTGGGTCGGGACGACGACCTCGCGCCCCACCCCAGGCAGCCACGGGTCAACGCCCGGATTGGCCGTGAGGATCTCCTCATAGCCGACGTCGAAGCGGCGTGCGATATCCGGCAGCGTGTCGTCCTTGCCGATGGTGGTCTTCTGCACATAGCCCACCATGTCGGTGCCGGGATCCACGACGAAATAATGCGTGGCCTTAGGTTTCGGCAGCACGGGTTGCGGCGGCGGCGGGGCCTTGGCCACGGGCGGCGGCGGCTTTGGGACCGGATGAAACAACGAACAGCCGCCCAAGGCGAGGACGGCGCCCAAGGCGAGGACGGCGCTCGGGGCGGCCCAGGCGGCCAATTGAGGAGATCTGCGGATCACAGCGGGGAATGGACTCGGCATGGGTTCTATCTACAACAAAGTCGGCCGGTCAGGCAATTGATTAGAATGCACTCCCTTGGGCGAGCCGTGCGGATAGTGCCGCGCCAGCAGGTTGCCGATTGCCTCGACCCCCGCGATCGAACCGGCTTGAAAGCGCCCGGCGCGGAAGTGTTCCTCCATCAGCCGGCACACGGCCTCCCACTCCGCCGGACTGACGCGCCCCTTAAAACCCCGATCCGCGACGATTTCGACATTGCGGTCCGCCAGTTGAACGTAGATCAGCACCCCATTGTTGGCCTCGGTGTCCCAGACGCGCAAATGCGAAAATACTTCCAAGGCATGCGCTCGCGGGGACACGTCGTTCAATATGTGCTTCGGCGTCAAGGCGGTCTCGATGGCGAATCGGATTTCGCCGGCGTGCATCTGTTCAGCGCGTTTGATCGCCTGCTCGATGGCATCGAGCGTGGTCGCCGGAAATAACATGCGCGTGCGCCAGTGCGTCGCCGTCGCATGCCGGATCAGGCGTCCCAACCGCATCACCAGCTCCCCGAGGCGCCGCCGCCCCCAAATCCGCCGCCACCACCGCTGAAACCGCCGCCTCCACCACCGCCGAAGCCGCCTCCGCCAAATCCGCCGCGGCCGCCAAATCCGCCGCCGAATCCTCCCATGCCGCCCCAACCTCCCCCGGTTGACCACCCGGAGCGCGACCCACCCGTCAAAAGCGCAACCAGGAAAGCGAACATGCCGGCGCCGATACCGATGGGAATGACATGACTCAGAAGCCAGACGATACCGCCGGCGAGGCCGCCGGTCGCAACCGATCCGAACAGCCGGCCAAAAATGGCGCGCAGCACGCCGCCGGCGACGACTACCACGACCAGGAACAGCGGCAGCATATTGCCCAGGCCGTTGTGCCGTTCCCATTTCCTATCGGGCTGGGGCAACGGTTCACCGTTGACCACCGAAATGATCTGGTCAACGCCCTTTTCCACGCCCCCATCGTAATCGCCCAATTTGAAACGCGGGGTGACGGTTTCGGTAAGGATGCGATTTGCGATGGCGTCGGGCAGCGCACCCTCCAATCCATAACCCACTTCGATGCGCGCGCGCCGGTCATCTTTAGCCACCAGCAGGATGGCGCCATCGTCGACGCCCTTGCGGCCGAGCTTCCACGCCTCCGCAACCCGGATTCCGTACTGCTCGATCTCCTCCGGTTGCGTGCTCGGAACGATGAGCACGGCGATTTGGCTGCCCTTCTTCGCCTGCAGGTCGGCGAGCTTGGTCTCGATGCGGGCCACGGCACCGCCCGACAGTGTGCCGGTGAGGTCGATCACGCGCGCGCTCAAGGGCGGCACAGCTACATCGGCGCCGGCCAGCGCGCAGCTGAACAGCAGGAGCAGCCCCACGCCGAGGCGGGCGACGCGCACGGCCTAGTGCGTGGGCGCGGGCGCAGCCGGCGGCGGCTGGGTTGCCGGGGGTTGCGCCGGGGGTTGCGCCGGCGGCGGGGCGAAGTCCACCGACGGCGGTTTGGATATCGCCGCTTCATTCTCCACGGCGAAATTCGCCTTGGTCTTGTAGCCGAACATCATCGCGGTCAGATTCGAGGGGAACGAGCGGATCGCCAGGTTGTAGGTTTGGACCGCTTGAATATAGCGATTGCGCGCCACGGTGATGCGGTTTTCGGTGCCCTCGAGCTGCGCCTGCAGGTCGCGAAAATTCTGGTCGGACTTCAATTGCGGATAATTCTCCGTCACCACCAGCAGCCTGGACAGGGCGCTCGTGAGTTGCGATTGAGCCGCTTGGAACTTCGCCATCGCCGCCGGATCGTTGACCAGTTCGGGCGTGGCCTGGATGGAACCGACCTTCGAGCGAGCTTCGGTGACGCCCAACAGCACGGTCTGCTCCTGGGCCGCGTAGCCCTGCACGGTTTTCACCAGATTGGGGATGAGATCGGCGCGCCGCTGGTATTGATTGAGCACCTCGGACCAGGCCGACTTGGTCTGTTCGTCGGTCGTCTGAATATTGTTGTAACCGCAACCCGACAGGAACAGGCCCGCGACAGCGGCCACGGCAAGAGCAAATTTACCCATCTTCCCCTCCTGCCCTTTTTCAGCGGGCGTGGGGAGTGAGTCTACCACTTGCCAAAAAAAAGCCCCGAGTGTTAGCTCGGGGCATGAGAGGCGGACTTCAATGAAGGGAAGTAAAGCCCGCTAGGGGATCGTTGGCATCAGTGCAGTTGATGCCACTGCAGGACTTGGATGTCGGTCTCCTCCAGGTCAAAACTGCGCGCCAGCATGCGCGCGATATCGCGATCGCCTTCCACACTCCCCGCCTGACCGAGCAGTTCGACGACGCCGCGATATTCGTTGTATTCGATGGCGTCTTCCGCTTGCGCGATAAAGTGGGTGTAGTATTTAGCGCTCATGGATGCAGAGCTTATGATTCGAGCCTGCGGCAATCTGTGAGCGACCGCTCAGTCGGATTAAGTCCGGCCAGAACCAATTCACGTCCTTAAAGACGCATTAGATATTGCACCGTGTCAAGATACCGCCCTCCCACCGCGCCGGGTTCCAAATACATCACCCCGCAGGGAGCCAAACGGCTGCAGGACGAACTCGATGCGCTCTGGCATGAAGAGCGGCCGCGGGTGACCCAGGCGGTTTCCGAGGCTGCGGCGCAGGGTGATCGATCGGAAAATGCGGAATACACCTACGGCAAAAAGCGCCTGCACGAAATCGATCGGCGGGTGCGCTTCCTGCGCAAGCGCCTGGAGGGCATGACCATCGTCGATCCGCTCGCCAACCCTGCACGCCGCGATGCACGGCGGGTGTACTTCGGCGCGTGGGTTCAGATCGAAGGCCCGGCCGGCGATCAGCGCTGGCATCGGATCGTCGGCCCCGACGAGTTCGACCTGGACGAGGGCTATGTCAGCATGGATTCGCCGCTGGGACGAAGCCTGATGGGCAGGCAGCTCGACGATGAGATCACCGTCGAGCTGCCTGGAGGAGCGGTGGTGGTGACCCTGACCGCGATCAGCTATGCGCTCAAACCACCCGAATGTTCTTGAACTGCCACGGATCCACGCGATCGAGGTCCTCTGCAAACAGCTCGCCGCGCTGATGCAGCGGCGTCCAGTCGGTGTACTTGCCCACCACGGGTCCAAGATAAGGCCGGCAAATCCCGAGCGGCCGCTGGTAGTCCATGTCATCGGGTTCGACCACGCCGCGCTGCGGATTTTCCATCGCCCAGATCATCCCGGCGAGCGCAGCGGCCGTAACCTGCAGGCTGGTCGCGCTGTTGTAGGGGGCCAATGCGCGCGCCTCGCCGATCGACAACTGCGAACCGAACCAGTAGGCATTTTTGGCGTGTCCGGCGAGCAGCACGCCGAGTTCATCGATGCCCTCGGTGATCTCATTCATCATGATGCGTTTGCGGTCTTGCAGGCGCCAGTTGCGGCCGGCAAGTTCGTGCACCGATAGCACGGCGTTGTCGCTCGGATGGTAGGCGTAATGGCTGGTCGGCCGGTAGACCACGCGCTCGCCCTCTCTCACCGTGTAGTAGTCCGCGAGGGAAATCGCCTCTGAATGCGTGATCAGGAACCCATGGAAATGTCCGGCCGCCGGTGTCCAGGTGCGAACGCGCGTGCTGGCGCCGGGCCGGTTCAGATAAATTGCGCAGCGCGAACCCGCCTTGTGGCGCCCGCCGTCCTCGGGGAAGTGTTTCTCGTGCGTGCCCCAACCCAGCTCGGCGGGCTGACAGCCTTCGCTCACGAAGCCATCGACCGACCAGGTATTGACGAACTCGTCGGGTTGCTTCGGCAGGTTGGCGATCTGCGTATCGCGTTCCGCCACGTGAATCACCTTGATGCCGAGCGTCTGCGCCAGCTGCGCCCATCCGGCACGGTCGGCCGGGATGCCGCTGTCGTGGCCCGTATCCCTGGCGATGTTCAACAGCGCCTGTTTGACCAGGTGCGATACCAGGCCGGGATTGGCACCGTGGGTCAGCACCGCCGTCGGGGCGGTCTCGTGGCCCTTGCGCAGTTTGAGCGCGTCCAAGCGCATGGCGTAGTTGCTGCGTGCCTCGACCGGCATGTCCGGATCGGTATAGCCGCCCGCCCACGGCTCGATGCAGGTGTCGAGATACAGCGCGCCGCGTTCCCGCGCCAGCTGGAGGAGCGCCGCGCTCGACACGTCGACCGACAGATTCAACAGAAAATCGCCCGTCCCCAGCAAGGGTTCGAGCACCCTGCGGTGATTCTCGGGAGTAAGCGCCGTCTTGACGAATGTCACGCCGAATTCCCGCGCCTCCGTCGCTCCCTTGTCCTCCGCCGTGACGATGGTGATGCGATCCGACGAAGTGCCGATGTGACGCAAGATCAACGGCAACACTCCCTGTCCGATGCTGCCGAAACCGATCATGACGATCCTGCCCGCGAACTTCACATGCACTTCGTGCTTGCTCATAACGTTTCTACCATGGTGTTTTCCTTATGCTTGAATCAACCGTTGTCGCGCCAGTGCGGCGGATAGGTACGCTCATACCTGGGAAGGGACTCGATGCGATGTATCCAGCGCGCCAATGCCGGATAGTTGCGTTCCATCGGCAGGAAGCGGGCCCCCAGTTCGGCCGCGGCGCTGCGATCCAGCGCACGCCGCAGCAGCTGAATCCACGGGAATATCACCATGTCGAGCGCCGAATAATTCGTCCCGACGATCCATTCCTCCTTGCTCAAGCGCCCCTCGATGGTGCGCGCCTCGCGTCCCACGATATGCATGGCGTCGGTGAGATTGTCGATGTCGGCGGCGACTTGATCGCCGAAGACCGCGCCGACGATCTTCTGCAGCGCGGGTTCGGCATAGGCCTGAAATTCGCAGATCACGCGCATGATGACGCCGGACTCCTCGGGAGTCAGGCCAAAGATCGGTGTCTGTGGATACTTGAGGTCCAGGTAGTAAAGAATGGCGACCGATTCGAACACCACATAATCGCCGTCCTTCAAAACCGGGACGCGCCCGCGCGGATTCATTTTCAGCATCTGCGGCGACTGATGCTCCTGCTTGTCGAAGTGCAGCAGCTGGGAGTCATAGCTGAGGCCCTTGTGCTCGAGCGCCAGCAGCACGCGCCACGAGAACGGACTGCCGCTGCCCCAATATAAAGTGAGTGCCATGGGCGGATTGTAGCGGATGAAGTTCGCCTGGCATCGCGCTAAGCTCGTTTGGTGGCATTTACCACCTTAATCGACGCCGCCGCCCTGCGAGAACTGGTGGGCAAGCCCGCGACCGCCGTGATCGACTGCCGCTTCGATCTTGCCGATCCCGGCAGCGGCCGCCGTGCATATCTTGCAGGCCACATTCCCGGCGCGCGCCATGCCGACCTGAATCAGGATTTATCGGGCCCGGTCACCGCCGGGTCGGGACGCCACCCGCTGCCCGCGCCCGCAGAGCTCGCGGCGACATTGCAGCGGCTGGGAATCCGCCAAAATTTCCAAGTCGTCGCCTACGATGACAGCGCCGGCGCGTTTGCGGCCAGGGCTTGGTGGCTGCTGCGCTGGATGGGTCACGGTTCCGTGGTCGTATTGGATGGGGGCTTCAAGGCCTGGGTCGCGGCCGGCGGCGCGCTCGAATCCGGGCCGGGCGGAGCCGAGCCGACGCCGGCCCGAGGCGCCGGCCAAAGCGCGCCGAGCGTCGATGCGTCGGCGGTGCTCGATGCGGCAGAAGTTGAGGCACGGCTGAAGGAGCCTGGGTTTTTGCTGGTCGATGCCCGGGCCCCGGAGCGCTTCGCCGGCACCGTGGAGCCGATCGATGCCGTCGCCGGACACGTGGCGGGTGCCGTGAATCAGCCTTTTTCCGCCAACCTCGGCGCCGACGGCCGCTTCTTGCCGGCGGCGGCTCTGCAGCATCTGTGGCAGATGCGCCTCGCCGGCAAAAATCCCACCCAGGTGGCGGCGATGTGCGGCTCGGGTGTCACCGCCTGCCACAATCTGCTCAGTTTGGAGATCGCGGGATTGCGCGGTGCCAAGCTCTACGCGGGGTCTTGGAGCGAGTGGATCCGCGACCCGAAGCGGCCCATCGCCCGCGGTGTGTAGACCATCATTTACTTGCAGCCACAATTTGATATCGTGCGCGCCTCATGAACACGCCTGCAAAAGCGCTTACCGTCCCGAGCCATACATGGAAGGTTGCCGAGTCGCTGGACCTGTACCAGGTCGAGGCCTGGGGCAAGGGATACTTCTCCATCAATGCGCAAGGCCATGTGGTGATCCGGCCGAATCTGGACGCGAGCCGCGAGATCGATCTTTACGATGTGGTGCAGGGGCTCAAAGCGCGCGATCTGCATACGCCGGTGGTCATCCGCTTCTCCGATATTCTGGCGCACCGGCTGCGCCATCTCGCGGACGCATTCGCCACTGCGATCGCGGAGAACGACTACAAGAATCGCTACGCGGCGGTGTTTCCCATCAAGGTCAACCAGCAGCGTCTCGTGGTGGAAGAGGTGTATCGCTACGGCAAGGAATTCGGATTCGGCCTGGAGGTCGGCTCCAAGCCGGAGCTGCTCGCGGTCATGTCCATCACCGAAAACGCACCCGAGCGCCTGGTGGTGTGCAACGGTTTCAAGGACGACAGCTACATCGAGGCGGTGATGATCGCCACCAAGCTCGGCCGCACCATCATCCCGGTGGTCGAGAACTACGAGGAAATCCACCTGATCCTGAAGCATGCCGAAAAGTACGGCGTGCGCCCCAAGATCGGCGTGCGCGTCAAGCTGGCCAGCGAGGGCGCGGGCCGGTGGCGCGAATCGGCGGGCGAGAAGTCGAAATTCGGCTTATTTATCAGCGAAATCCTGGACCTGCATGCGCTGCTCAAGGAGCGCAACATGCTCGACTGTCTGCAGCTGGTGCATTGCCATCCGGGCAGCCAGCTGCAGGACATCCGCCGGGTCAAGGATGCCATCAACGAGCTGGCCCACGTCTATGCCGAACTGAAGATCATGGGAGCCGGCCTCCAGTACATCGACATCGGCGGCGGCTTGGGCGTCGACTATGACGGCAGCGGCACCAATTATGAGTCCTCGATGAACTACACGCTCAACGAGTACGCGGGCGATGTCGTGTACCGCATCAAGAGCGTTTGCGACGCGCGCGACGTGCCGCATCCGATGATAGTGAGCGAGTCGGGCCGCGCCATCGCCGCGCATCACAGCCTGCTGGTGTTCGACACCCTCGGCTCCTCCAAGCTGGATCAGTTCAACGTTTCCGGCCGCCCCGAGGAGGACTATCGGGGCAGCGAGGAACTGCCGCAGCCGGTACTCGATCTGTTCGATAGCTATCGATCGGTGAACGAGCGGCGCCTGGTGGAGTGCTATCACGACGCGCTGCAGGCGCGCGAACAGGCCCTGCAAATGTTCAACCTCGGCTACCTGAGCCTGCAATTCCGCGGACTGGCCGAGAAGCTCTACTGGGCGACCTGCGCCAAGATCCGCGACTACTGCCGCAAGCTCGACCGGGTACCGGAGGAGCTGGAAAACATCGAGGACATGCTGAGCGACATCTACTTCTGCAACTTTTCCATTTTCCAATCGCTGCCCGACAGCTGGGCCATCGGCCAGGTCTTCCCCATCATGCCGATCCAGCGGCTGGGTGAGCGGCCGACGCGCAATGCGGTGCTCGCCGACATCACCTGCGACTCGGACGGCAAAATCGACCGCTTCGTCCACCCCAGGATCACCAAGCGCACCCTGGAGGTGCACGAACTGAACCCGGGGGAACCTTACTATCTCGCGGCGTTTCTGGTCGGGGCCTACCAGGAGACCCTGGGTGATCTGCACAATTTGTTCGGCGACACCCATGTCGTGCACATCCGGCTGCAGGACGACGGCGGCTGGTGGATCGAGGAAATCGTCAAAGGGGACACCGCGAACAAGGTGCTCGAGTACATGGAGTACGACACCGACGAGCTTTATCCGGGAATCGCACGCGACTGCGAACGGGCGGTACAGGAAGGCCGCATGTCCTTGAGCGAGGCCCAGGCGGTCAAACGCTTCTACGAAAACGAGCTCAACGGTTACGCCTATCTCGAGGTCGAGTAACGCGCTTTTCCCTGGTATAGCTCGCGTTTGCCAACAATTATCTCAAAGGGTAGCATCGCCATTAGGTCGTTCCCCTAATTACAATTAGCGCGACCATGGGTACAGGCCTCGACGCTGCGACTCGCGCGGGTGTCTGGATGTTGAAACCGCGTGCTGACGGATCATCCGGGATGCGCGCATCTGTCAGTGAGATTAGTTGAATGACGACGATCTACGTTGGCAACCTGCCATTCACCGCAACCGAAGATGAAGTGCGCGCGATTTTCGAGCGCCACGGCAAAGTCGAATCCGTAAAGCTGATCAACGATCGGGAGACCGGTCGGCCGCGCGGATTTGCATTCGTCGACATGGCCGCGGGCGAGGCTCAGAACGCCATCCAACAGACCAACGGTTTCCAGATGGGGGGCCGGCCGCTGCGCGTGAATGAAGCGCAGGAACGCGCTCCGCGCAAACCCGGAGCTGGTGGCGGTGGAGGCGGCGGGGGTGGTGGCGGCGGAGGCGGAGCACGCCGCTGGTAAGCGCTGACGGCAGCGCGCCAGGCGCTCCCGCGAGCTCTCACCACATTTCTTTGAGTTGAGCGACGACGTCGACCGTGGCCGCTTCGTCGGCCTTTAGATTTTCCACGCCGATGCTGGTTCGGACGGAGATCTTCTCCATGCTCTCCAACACCTTGTCGGTCATGAAGCGGCTCTTGGCGCCGTACACATGGGCGTCGCCGTTTTTGGCCTGTTGAGTCACGGCGAACTTGAGCGGCGCGCACAGATGCAATTCATTGCGCGCCCGGGTCATCGCCACGTACAGCAGGCGGCGTTCTTCTTCGACCATCTCCGGCTTGCCGGTCGAAAATTCCGACGGGAAATTGCCGTCCGAGACGTTGAGCACGTAGACGATGTCCCATTCCTGGCCCTTCGCGGAATGAATCGTGGATAGAATCACGAAGTCCTCGTCCTTCGATGCCCCTTGCGATTGATCGCTCGAGGCCACCGGCGGATCCAAGGTCAATTCAGTCAGGAAGCGCTCGCGGCTGGCATGCTGCACGGCCAGCGATTCCAATTGCTCCAGATCGCCCATGCGTGTCCAGGCCGCATCGTGGATCCGCTCGAGCTGCGGCTTGTACCAATCCTTCACCAGGCCGACCTGGCCGGCCCACGGCGTCGCAGGATCGGCGAGCTTTTCGAACAGCGCGCAGAATCGCTTCCACTCCATCTTCACCGCCTGCGGAGCGTCGAAATCCGCCAGCGCCTTGAGCTCGAAGGCGCGCGCCTCGAAATGCTCCAAAACCTGTTTGGCGGTTGCCGGGCCGAAGCCCGGTTGCAGCTTCAGGACCCGGAATCCCGCCACCGAGTTGCGCGGATTATCGGCCCAGCGCAGCACCGACATCATGTCCTTCACGTGCGCCGCCTCGAGGAATTTGAGGCCGCCGTATTTCACGAAGGGTATGTTTTTCTTGGCGAGCTCGACCTCCAGCACATCGCTGTGATGCGAGCTGCGGAACAGGATCGCGTGACGCTTCAACGACCCGCCGATCTCGCGCGTATGCAAGATCTTGCCGCAAATGTACTCGGCCTGGGCCTGCACATCGTCCAAAGCCACATAGACCGGCTTCTGCGAGGATTGGCGCAATCCCAGCAGCGTCTTGCGATGCTGGCGGGCGCCGTCGGCCATGAGCGCATTGGCCGTATCCAACACTTGCTGGGTCGAGCGATAATTCTGCGACAGCACCACGATCTCGGCTTTCGGCTTGTAGCGGTCGGCAAACCCGAGGATGTTCTCGACGGCCGCCGCGCGGAATGAATAAATCGCCTGCGCATCGTCGCCGACCACGGTAATGCCCTTTCCGTCCGGCTTGAGCGCCTGGATGATGTCGCCCTGCAGGCTGCTGGTGTCCTGGTATTCATCGACCAGTACATGATCGAAATTCTTCGACAAGCTCTGCGCCAACGCCGGCGTCTGCATCATCACCTGCCAGTAGAGCAACAAGTCATCGAAATCCAGCGCGCGATTCTTCTGCTTGCGCGCCACATACTCGCGATACAGGCGGGTCAGATCCGCCTCCCATTCCCGGCACCAGGGAAACTGTTCCTCGAGCGTTTGCTTGAGCGAAAGCCGCGTGTTCACCCGATAGGTGTAGATCGCGAGGCAGGTGTCCTTGCGCGGAAAACGCTTCGGTCTGCCGGAGAATCCCAGCTCGCTGCGGATGACGTCGAGCAGATCCGCGGCATCGGAGCGATCCAGCACCGTGAAATTCGGATCGAGGCCGAGATGTTTGGCGTACAGGCGCAGGATGCGCCCGCCGATCGAATGAAACGTGCCGCTCCAGAGCAGCCGCGATGTGACGCTGCGGTCGCCGGCCTTACCGCGGTCTGCGAGCACTTCCGCAACGATATGCTGGGCGCGCTTGATCATTTCCTGCGCGGCCCGCCGCGTGAAGGTCAACATGAGGATGCGCGAGGGATCGGTGCCGTTCAGCACCAGGTGCGCGGCGCGGTGAGCCAGGGTGTTGGTCTTGCCGGTTCCCGCGCCGGCCAGGATCAGCAGCGGGCCGGCGCTCACGCCCTTGTCCGCGACCACGGCGCCAAAGGTGGCCGCACGGCGCTGACCCGCGTTCAGCGCATCAAAGGCGTTTTGCTTGGCTTTCATCATGGAGGTTCAGTACTGTACGTATATCCAGACACGGGCGCAATACTCGATTCCACGGGAGCATCGCGCGTAAGACACCGCAGTGCGAGGAGACAGATCACACACTGGGCTGCCATTTCAGCGATGATTCCGCCATTCTTTGCAGCCCAATGGAACCTGAATTCATGCTGAAACCCACGGTCGTCGCCACCCGCCCCGAACATCAAGGCCGCGTCATCCAGATATCGACCGAGCGTCTGCGCTACGCGAATGGCCGGGAGTACGACGTCGATTACGTGCGCCATCCCGGCGCCGCTGCGGTGGTGGCGGTCGACGGCGCGAATCGCGTCTGCCTGGTGCGCCAGTACCGCCACGGGGTTCACGACTTCTTGTGGGAGATACCCGCGGGCAAGCTCGATGCCGGCGAGCCGCCGGCGGTCTGCGCCGTGCGCGAACTGCGCGAAGAAACCGGCGTGAGCGCAAAGCGTTGGACGCCCTTGGGCCTGTACATCCCGGCGCCGAGCCTGTTTACCGAGCTGATCCATCTGTATCTGGCGCGCGATCTTGCAGTGGGGGACGCGAGCCCCGACGCCGACGAAGAATTGGAGCTGCAGTGGCTGCCGCTGAATGAAGCCATCGAGCACGTGCTCCAAGGCGACTGGAATGACGGCAAAACGGCCATGGCATTGTGGCGGGCGCAAAAACAGCTGCAAATGTGACGCTGCGCCGCTTTTGGAGGGCTCCGGCTTGACTTAACCGGTGCAGCGCTTAAAAAGGTGGCGTGAGCAACGATAAGCCAAAAACCGCCGCCAGACCGCCCGCCAGCGGACCGGGCGAGGCGTCTCCGAAAGGCGGCGGCGCGGACAAATCCACCGGGCGCGTCAAATTCGACGAGCGCGGCAATGCCGTGTGGGAATGGCAGGTGACCACCGGTGCGTTCGGCGTCGAAGTCTCGACTCAGCGGCTGCAAAAGCTCGAGCATCCCGCCCTGTCGCTCGCCGATGATGCTCCGACGCCGCTCGAGACCGTCCGTGCCAACCCGCTGGGCACCAAAAAAGGCTACGACCCCTACGACAGCGGCAAGCTCGGCAAAAAGCCCCCGCCCGCAAAAAAAGATTTGCGCCGCCTGAGCGAATGGCTGAAATTGAAAAAACAGGCCGAAACCAACAAGGACGACGAGCCGCAGGAATAGCCTGGATGAATTGCGCCGCTGCCGCGGCAGTCAGGCCAGCGCATGACGCAGCTTGGCGGCATGCCTTAAACGATAAAAGCTGCGCAGCTCGCGCACCATCGCCTCGATCCTGGCCACTCCGCGATTCACGAAGCGCCGCTCCAAACGGCGGCAATACTGCGCCGCGCAGCGATGCGCCGTGCGGTAGCGCTCGAATTGATCGGGCGCGAGCCGGGCATCGAAGTTCACCCGATCGAACAGCCGCGCATGCACATGCGCGGGGTAACCCGGGCCGCCGAGCTGCCCGGCCAGCAAAAAAACGGTGACGGCATATTTATCCACCTCGGCCTGGGTTTCGAGTTCCAGCAGCGACACCGGCATGTCGCGCGCCAACCCCCAGGTCGAATACACGAAGTGGCTCACGCCCTCGAGGGCCGTGCAATAGTCCGCCAGATTGCTTTCGGTGAGCGCGCGATGCGGATCGGCGTTTTCCAGGCGCTGCAGCAGCTCAGGGTCCAGGTACAGCGCCACGCCCGCACTGTCCGCCGTCTCCGCCAACAGCAACTCCTCGTCGAGCACCCGCTGTTCGTTCACGCGCTCGGCCCCCGACAGCGTGCCGCGGTCGGTGATCAGAAAATCGTAGACATCGTAGCTCAGCTCGACATCGTACAGCCGCTCGAGCAGCGACTGCAGGCCGCGCAACACCATGCTAATGCTCGCGGCGCGCGCCCGCCGCCGTGACCGGTTGCACGCCCAGCTGATGCAGCAGGCCGCGCGCCCGCGGGCTGCCGGTCTTCATCCACATTTCATACAGGCGCAGGATGTCGGCGTCGGTGTACTGATAGGAGGTGTCGCTGATCTCGTTGAGCGTATCGACCAGCCCTTGGAATTTGCGCGCCAGCTGCGCGTACACCGCCGCCACGCACCGTCCCGAGAGCGTGCGTTGCAGGGTGTCCGCCAGCGAGCTGTAGGCATTCCCGCCCATGGCGATGTGATAGTCGATATCGATCAATTTGCGCGCGAAACTGCGAGCAAAAAACCCTGCCACGAACAGCGACACGTCACCCAGGCGCTGCAAGCCCCGCTGGCGCGCGCCGGCGCTCGGCGCCTCGAGCGCGTCAGCCAGCATCTGCGCCAGCGGCCTGATGCGCAGCCCGTCGGGCGTGCGTTCGTACAAGGCATCGGCGCGGGAAAACATGGTGAGCAGATTGACGACGTATTGTTCGGCCTGCTCGTCGATGTCCAGGCGCTGGTGTTCGCTCGCAGTGTGAAACGCATCACGAAAGAACTCGCGCAGCGAACTCACCGCCACCAAGGGCCCCGCAGTCAATGCTTGCATAAGGCGTCCTCTTTCCGACTGACACCATCCTATCGACTACGCTACGCTGAAGTGAATGGAAAAAGCGCGAACTGCAGTCAGAAAATGCCTATATTTTCGGGCATTTTCCATCAGCAGTCGCGGTGCCGTGCTGCTAATCGAGCTCCTCGAGCGTCGCGATGGTGAGCGGCGACGGCGGCAGGTGCGCGGGCCATTGTTTCGCGGCGCGGTTGAGCCATGCCGCCTGCATGCCCGCCCGCATCGCGCCGACGACATCGAGTTGCGGGTCATCGCCGACGTGCAGCACGCAGGCTGCGTCGACGCGCGCCGCGTCGAGCAATCGGGCGAAGATGCGGATGTCCGGTTTCGGCGCTCCCGCGGAGATCGCGGTGATGTGGCCTTCGAACCAGTGCGCGATTCCGCAACGCTTGAGATCGGCGTTGCCGTTGCTGACCGCGAACAGCCGATAGCGCGCGCTCAGGCGCCCGAGCGCGGCTTCGACCTCGCCGTACAGCTGCACGCGATTGCGCTCCGCATAGAACACCTCGAACGCCCGATCGGCGTGGCGCGCATCGTGGCCGGCCGCGGCGAACATTTCCGCCAAGGCGCGCCGGCGCACGAAGGTCATATCGTGATTGCGCTCCGGATGTTGCCGGGCGACCCGGGCGCGCATGGCGCGCAGCGATTCGCGGTCATGATTTTGCACGACCTCCGGATGGTGCGCCCGCAACCAGGCGAGCATCGCGGCCTCGGCGGCCAAAATCACCGGTTCCACGGCCCACAAGGTATCGTCCAAATCGAAGCTCAACACGGATGGCGCGTTCATGGATAAATCTTAGCCTGTTAGAATCACGCCATGAGCACACTTCTGATCGGCACCAAGAACTATTCGAGCTGGTCGCTGCGACCCTGGCTATTCTTGCGCAAGGTGGCTTTCGAGTTCGAAGAACAAATGATCTATTTGGACGAAAGCGGCTATCAGGCGCGAATTGCCGCCTCGTCCCCCTCGCGGCGTGTGCCGCTGCTCATTGACGACGGCCTCAAGATCTGGGACTCGCTCGCCATTTGCGAATACGCCGCGGAGCTGACCGGCCGCGGTCTGCCGGGCGACCGGCGGGCACGGGCGCGGGCGCGCTCGGTCGCCGCGGAAATGCACTCAGGCTTTCAAGCCTTGCGCAACGAATGCCCGATGAACGTGCGCGCCCGCAATCGAGGCGTGCCGCCGACCCCGGAGCTGCAGGCGGACATCGCGCGGATCGACGAGATCTGGAGCGGCTGCCGCGACGAGTTCGGCGCCGGCGGCAGCTGGCTGTTCGGCACCTTCAGCATCGCGGATGCCATGTTCGCGCCGGTGTGTTTCCGGTTTCAGAGCTATGGCGCGGCGTTGCGTCCCGCAGCGCGGGCGTACCTGGATGAGGCGCTGCAAGATCCGCAGTTGCGCGAATGGCAGGACGCGGCGGCGCATGAAGGCCATCCGCTGCCGCATGTCGATCGGATCGGCCGCTAGAGTACAATCGGAACCATACCTCCACCAAGAGAGCAAGCCATGTCTGCCGAACGCCTATTCCTTGCCCTGACTCTGGTGTGCATCGCGGCAGGGGCCAACGCGGCCGCCGCGCCTGGCGCGGATGCGGCGCAGCCCTTCACGATCCAGGATCTGGTGCGCATGGATCGCATATCGGACGTCGCGGTCGCACCCGATGGCAAGCATGTGGCCTATACCCAGCGCACTACCGACATGGAGGCGAACAAGGGCCGCACCAGCATATGGATGCTCGACACCGCCAAGCGCGGCGCGGTGGCGCTGCGCGTGACCGACGGCGGACCGAACTGCAATTCACCTGAATGGAGCAACGACGGCAGGTTCATCTATTTTCTCTCGAATCGCAGCGGCTCGAATCAGGTCTGGCGCGTCAACTCGAACGGCACGGGTCCGCGCGGCGACACGCCGGTCGCCGCCGCCACGCAGGTAACCGATCTGCCGCTCGATGTCGGCAGCTTTCGGGTATCGCCGAAGGGCGATAAGATTTTGGTGAGCGTGGAGGTCTTCCTGGATTGCAAGGACCTGTCCTGCACGAAGCAGCGCTTGGACGCGGCCGCACATGCACCGGCGACCGGCGCGCTCTACACCGGGCTGTTCGTACGACACTGGGACACCTGGAGCGATGGCCGGCGGTCTCAGGTTTTTGCCCTGGGCCTGAGTGACGCCGGTGTGGCGCAGGGCTCGGCGGTGAATCTGACCGGCGGCATCGGCGATGTGCCCGGCAAGCCGTTCGGCGGCCGCGAGGACTATGACTTCAATCCGGACGGAACCGAAGTCGCTTTCGCGGTGCGCGGCATGGCCGGGGAGCCCTGGTCCACGAACTTCGATGTCTATGAGGTCGCTGCCGACGGCGGCTCGCTGCCGAAAAATCTCACCGCGGACAACAAGGCCACGGATGGGCAGCCGGCTTTCTCCCCCAACGGATCGCAACTGGCCTACCTGGCGACGGATCGGCCGGGGTTCGAATCCGATCGATTCCATCTGGCGTTGCTCGATCTGAAATCAGGCGTGCGGCGCGCGCTCACGCAGAACTGGGACCGATCGATCAGCAGCTTCGCCTGGTCGCGCGACGGCAAGACGCTGTTCGCGACCGCCGATCATCTGGGACAACGCCCCGTATGGGCCATCGATGTGGCCTCAGGCCGGGTATCGGCCATCACCGGCGCCGGCGAGATCGAGGGATTCAGCGTCGGCACGTCCAAGGTGTTTTACACGATGAGCACCCTGGGCGGCCCGGCGAACCTGTACTCAGTCGGCTTCAGCGGCGGCAAAACCACGCAATGGACCAAGCTCAATCAATCATTGATGGAGCAGCGCAAGTTCGGCGAGTATCAGCAGTTCAGTTTCCCCGGCTGGAACGGCGAAAATGTTTTCGGCTACGTGGTCAAACCGGCGGACTTCAAGCCCGACCGTAAATACCCGGTCGCCTTCCTGATTCACGGCGGCCCGCAGGGCAGCTTCGGCAACGCCTGGAGCTATCGCTGGAATCCGCAGGCTTTTGCCGGCGCCGGCTACGCCGTGGTCATGATCGATTTTCACGGCTCCACCGGATATGGCCAGGCTTTCACCGACTCGATCAGCGGGGATTGGGGCGGCAAACCGCTCGAGGATTTGAAGCTCGGCCTGGATGCGGCGCTCAAGGCAAACCCCTGGCTCGACGGCGATCATATGTGCGCGCTCGGCGGCTCCTACGGCGGCTTCATGATCAATTGGATCGCGGGCCAGTGGCCGGATGGCTTCAAGTGCCTGGTGAGCCATGATGGCATCTTCGACAACCGCACCATGTATTACTCGACCGAAGAACTGTGGTTTCCGGAGCACGAATTTTCCGGCCCCGAATATCGAAATCCCGCAACTTACGCCAAATTCAATCCGATCGACTATGTGGCCAGGTGGAAGGCGCCGATGCTGGTGGTTCACGGCCAGCAGGACTTTCGCGTGCCCCTCTCCCAAGGTTTGTCGGTTTTCACGGCGCTGCAGCGGCGCGGCATTCCGAGCGAGCTGCTCTACTACCCCAACGAGAATCACTGGGTATTGAAGCCGGCCGACAGCATCGAGTGGTATGACACCGTGCTGGCGTGGCTGAATCGCTGGACGCGCCCCTAGTGCGTCCGGCGCGCAAGGTCTAAGGCTCCATCGCGCGCCAGGCTGCCGGATAGTTCTCGCCGAGCTGCATGATCCGATGCAGCAGCTCGTCGTAGTTCATGCCTGCCTTGAGCGCCGAGGCGGAGAAGTCCTCGGCCGCCGAAAGGTTCGGATTGGCATTCGCCTCGAGCACGAATAGCTCGCCGTCGGCCCTGAGGCGAAAGTCCATGCGCGCATAGCCGGTCAAATGCAGCGCTCGAAAAATGCGCTTCGAGAGCTGCTCGAGCCGCGCCACGGTGCCCTCGGGCAGATCCTCGGCGGCCGCGGTGGTGATGCCGTAGCGCTGTTGATAGTCCCGGTCCCACTTCACCTTGCGGGTGGCAATGGCGGGCAGGTTCTCCGGCAGCGAGCCGAAGGTCATTTCCCACACCGGCAGCACCTTGAGCCGATCGTTGCCCATCACGCCGACGTACAGCTCGCGGCCCTCGATGTATTCCTCGACCAGCGCGTCCGAGTGCGTCTGCTCATGAATGAAGCTGACGCGCTCCGCCAGCTGTTTTGCGTCGCTCACCACGGATGCCTGGGCTATGCCGAGGGAGGCATCCTCGGTGGAGGATTTCACGAACAGCGGGAAGCGCAGATTCTTCGGAACGCGCAGCTTCTTGCCGCGCGGAAAAACCATGAATTGCGGCGTCGGCACACGATGATAGGACAGCAATTGCTTCGAGAGCACCTTGTCGCGCGACAACAGCATGCCGCGCGGGTTGCAGCCGGTGTAGGGCTGATGCATGAGCTCGAGGAATGCCACCACGTGCTGATCGTAGGTGACGATGCCGTCGAATTCCTCCAGCAGGTTGAAGACGATGCCGGGCTTCCACTCGGTGATGGCGCGGCGCAATTCGGACAGGCTGTCGCTCAAGCCCAAGGGCATGACTTCGTGCCCCGCCTGCTTCAAATGCGAAATCACATCATATTCGGTGCGCCACTCCTCGATTTCCTTTTCGGTCGAGCCTTTGAGCGAATCGGGCGGCACCAGCGTGGAATGCACCAGGACCAAAGCGCGCAGCTTTTTCACGCTGCGCCCCTCACAGCGCCAGCCGCGGTAGTTTGCGCTCTTCGTGCGATTCCGCGAGCCGCGCCACCACCCACAACAGCTGGCTCTTGAGCGGGCCGCGCGGGCCGCGCACATATAGATCCAAGGCTTCGCAGCGCATGATCATGAGCCTGAGCACCTGATGCACCAGATAGCCGCTGAAGGCGCCCGAGCGCTGGATCTGCCGCCGCAGCGGGACGCGCAGCTCGCGCAGCACGCTGGCGGCCTTCGCGGATGCGCGGCTGCGCGGCGCAGCGGTGAAGATCTTGAGCAGCAATTCATCGGCACCCGAGCGCCGCGGCAGCCGATAGCGCGCCAGTTTCTGCTCATAGTGCTCGCGCAAGGTGCCGGTTTCGTGCGTCACATCTTCCATGGTGCTGCGGCTGGCCACCGGCGGCTTGAGGGTGCCGATCTGCTGCGCCAACGAGTCGATGTACTGCAGCTTGGCGTAGGCCGGCCAGCCGACATACTCACGCCGCCAGGCCGAATGCGGCTTGAGCCACACGGCAAAAGTCTCGGCAAAATCCTCGGTGGGATGGGCCTGCGCATACCATGCCCCCAGATGCTGCACGAAACGCCGGCTGCCGGGCCGCGGCCGATAGGTATCCGGATAGGGAAGCGACGCCGGTCCGAACGCGGCGCGCCAGGATTTCAGGCGCCGCAAGCGGTAGGCCGAGTCGATGGCGTGCCCCGCCTCATGGCGCAGGATGCGCATCAGCCAGTTGCGATTGCCGCCCTCCACCTCGCGCATGAAGCGCCGCTCGAGGCCGGTCAGGCGCCTGTGCGCCAGATAGAAGGGAATGGCGATTCCGGGGATGCCGTCGGGCGAGAACCATTCCTGCGCCAGCCAGCAGTGCGGCCGGAAGCGCAAGCCGCGCATCGACAGCTCACCGTACAGCCGCTCGATGGCATCCTGCAATTCGGTGCCCTGGATGGAAAGCTCGAGATCGCAGAATCGCAGACTCAGCAGCTGATCGTCCGAGAGCCGCTCCCAGGCAACAGTACGCGCTCGCGACCGTCGCGCAACCACCACTACGCACGTCCCATTGCTAGTTCATCGGCCAGCCGGTCCTCATCCTCCCCGCTCAGCGTCTCGAGAATTCGGCGTGCTTCGAGTCCGGCAAAGTCGAACAGCTCAGGATCGGCCAGCTGCGAACCGGAGACATTGCAGATGCTCGAGAAAATCGCCTCGACGCGTCCGGGAAATTCCTGCTCCCAGGCGCGCAGCATGTGCTTGACCGCCGTGCGCTGCATGTTGGGCTGCGAGCCGCACAAGCTGCAGGGGATGATGGGGAAGGCGCGCGCCGCGGCGTAGCGCGCGATCAGGCGTTCGGGCACGTAGCACAGCGGGCGGATCACGATGTGACGGCGGTCCTCGCTCAGCAGTTTCGGCGGCATGGCTTTCAATTTGCCGCCGAAAAACATGTTCAGGAACAGCGTCTCGACGATATCGTCGCGATGATGGCCGAGCGCAATCTTGGTGATGGCGTTTTCGGCGGCAAATCGATACAGGGCGCCGCGGCGCAGCCGCGAGCACAGCCCGCACATGGTCTTGCCTTCGGGAATGATGCGCTTCACCACCGAGTAGGTGTTTTGCTCGATGATGCGATAGCGCACCCCGAGATCGGCCAGGTAGGCCGGCAAGACCTGCGCGGGGAAGCCGGGCTGCTTTTGATCGAGATTGACCGCGGTGATCTCGAAGCTCACGGGCGCGCTGCGCTGCAAGCTGACGAGCATGTCGAGCAAAGTGTAGGAATCCTTGCCGCCGGAAACGCACACCATGACGCGGTCGCCGTGGGCAATCATCGAGTAATCGGCGATCGCCTTGCCGACCGAGCCGCGCAGCTGCGCCTGCAGCTTCTTGAACGTATTGCTCACGGCGCCTCCAGGTACTTGGCTTCCAGATATCTCAGGTAAGCAGCCGCGGTCAGCGGCTTGCCGGTCGCCTGTTTGATCAGTTCCTGCACCGGCAAGCGTGCTCCGATTCCGTGAACGTTGTCGCGCAGCCATGCCATCACGCCGCCGAATTGGCCGGCGGCGATCTCCTCGTCGAGCGCGGGATGCTCCTCGCGCATCGCCTCGTTGAGTTGACCCGCGATGACGGCACCGAGCGCATAGGAGGGAAAGTAGCCGAAGTGCCCGACAGCCCAGTGTATGTCCTGCAAACAGCCCTCCACGTCACTGGGCGGCCGGATATTCAAGCGCTGCTCGAGATTGGCGTTCCAGGCTTCCGGCAGGTCCGCCACGGGCAGCGAACCCTCGAGCATTTTCTTTTCCAGGTCGTAGCGCAGCATGATGTGAACGGGATAGGTCAGTTCATCGGCGTCCATGCGGATGCAGCTGCGCCGTACACGGATGAGCAGCCGGTACAAGTTGGCCTCCACCCACTCCGGGCCGTTGACCTGCAGGTACTTCTCCAGCAGGGGTCTTAGGTACTTGACGAACGAGCGGCTGCGGCACAGATTCATTTCGAACAACAATGACTGGCTCTCCTCGAGCGCCAGGCCGCGGTCGCGGCCAACCGGTTGATCGCGCCACTTTTGCGGCAACCCCAGGTCGTACATGGCGTGGCCGGTTTCGTGCACCGCCCCCAAGAGTCCGGAAAACGGATCGATCGCGTCGAATCGCGTGGTGACGCGAATATCGCCCGGCACGCCCTCGGTGAACGGGTGTTCGCTCTCATCGAGGCGGCCGCGGTCGAAGGGGAAGCCCAAAGCCTTGAGCACTTCCACCGCCAGCGAGCGCTGGCGCGAGGCGCTGAATTTACCGCTCAAGGGTATCGGCGCATGCGCCGCCTGCACTTCGATGGCCTGATTGATGAGGCCCGGCAGCTTGCGCGACAGCGCCTTGAAGATGGTGTCGATGTCGGCGGTCGATATGCCCGGCGTAAATCCATCCACCAGCGCATCATAGGGGGCCAAGCCGCGTGCCTGCCCGAGCAGCGCCGCCTTGTCGCGCACCAAGTGCACGACCTCTTCCAGATGCGGGGCGAGCAGCTTGAAGTCATTGGCTTTCTTGGCCTCGACCCAGAAAACTTCCGCGCGCGCGGTGGCCTTGGCGAGTCGCGAGATGAGCGAGGGCGGGGTTGCGATGGCGTAATCGCGCTGGCGGCGCATTTCGCGCAAATTCGCGAGCGGCCAGTCTTCCATTTGCGAAGCGCCCGCCTCGGCGCGCTCGAGCAGCCGCGCGACCTTGGGCGTGGTGAGCAGGGCATGGTGTTCGGTTTCCAAGGCCGCCAATTGTTCGCCGCGCACATCGGCGCTGCCGCGCGGCATCATGACCGCGGCATCCCAACGCAGCAGCGAGAGTGCGCCGCGAAATGCGTGCAGACGGCGAAATTCCTGTTCCAGTTGTTCGTACGGCGAGGCGGCCATGAAAAACCCTTCGAGCAGCCGGTGGTTGCCGGCCATTGTTTGGTCGGCAAGTTTACCAGACCCGCGGCGCGCAGGACGCTGCTTCTAGGTCATTATTATCTTATATTTCAAACACTTAATGGTAGTCTGGGAGATTGAAAACACCGCTCTGATGAAAGGGCAGATTGCGCAGAAACGGCAGGTCGATGCTGGCCGCGCCAGTGAGCTCGTAGCCTATGGAGTTCTCATGGCTGTTGGCCTTGTCGGCGAGTTTCAGCAGCGCGAGCGCCAGGTTGGCGGTGATGGTCATATCGAATTCGGAATCGCCGTGCGCCGCAACGACGACGGCACGGTCACTGACGCCGCTCGCGATCCGCTCCCCGCCCACGTTCAACTCCACGTGCAATCCCTGCACGGGGAGCGGGCGGTCATTGGGATTTTGGATGTTGAGCTTCACGGCAAAGCTTTGCTGCAGCAGATTTCCGCCGCGCATTTCGATGCTGCCGACAGTGACCTCAGGCCGGATGAAATCGGGCCTCAGCAGCGAGCAGGCGCTCAAGCAGGAGGCTAGGACGATCAGGGTCAACCGTGGCAACATGCGGGAAATGATACCGATTTTCTCGATCCGGGCTTTGACGTTTGTTGGAATCTGGGGTGCCTGCGCCGTGAGTGCCGCCGCGCCCGCGAACGCGCCGCGCAAGTCCCCGGCGGTGAGCTGCCTGGAATCCGGAGATGGCTACCTGCGCGCGAAAATTGGCGGCGCCCTCGACGCGCGCATCGACTGGCCCAACAGCGGCACCCGCTGCGAGGGCGAGTCGCGCGAAAAGCCGCCGGGTGTGCGCCTGAGCTTTCAGCGCGCCGCGGGTGGAACGCCGAATTTGCTGCTGGTGTTCGGGCTGACTGGGGTCAAGCCGGGCCAGTCGGCTCATCAGATCAAAGTCAATCTGACCGTCATCGTGCAGGGGACGAGCCGGATATACGGCACGCTCGGCGATTCCCGCTGCACCGTCGACTCGCTCACCCAGCGGCCGCTGCGCGCGGCCGGCGCCTACCGCGTCGAAGCGCGCGGCTTTTGCACGCAGCCTGCGCACGCGGTGCGCGGCAATGGAGATGTGCTGGTCAGCACTTTTGAATTCGCAGGACCCGTCAACTTCACCACGGAATCGACATGATGGAATTTCGGCAAGTAAGAATGTCCACGACGCGCCTGCTGTTTGCGGCTGCTATTGCACTCGGCGCCGGCGCCGCATGGCCGCAGACCCCGGAGCCCAAGCCGGAACCGCTGTCCGCATTTCCGCAAAGTTTGCTGGCGGTCAAGACCGAAGGCGGCAGAGTGGTCAATTTCAAGATCTGGCTGGCGGATTCACAGCGCCGCGAGGAACAGGGCCTGATGTACATCCACAATCTGGATGTGCACACCGGCATGTTGTTCATGTTTCCCGGCGATCAGCGGGTCACGATGTGGATGAGGAACACCTACATTCCACTCGATCTGCTGTTCCTCGATGCGCGCGGCAAGATCGACTACATCGCGGCCAGTGCCACGCCGATGTCCGACACCATCATCGGACCCGATACGCCGGAATTTGCGGTACTGGAGCTCAAGGGCGGCGCCTGCGACGCCTTCGGCATCAAGGTCGGCGATCTCGTCGTGCACAAGAATTTCAAGCACGCCCGGTAGCCGCAAGCCGGCTGCCGTCAGGCGTCGGGCAGCGTGAACCAGCAGTTGAAGGCGATGGTGATGCGTTCGCCTTCCCCTTCGAAGGGCTTTACGTCGTGCAGCACCCATGAGGGGAACAACACCAGCTGGCCCGGCAGCGGCGTCAACTGCGTCAGGATGCTGCCGTACGGCTGGGTCATTTTGAGATTGCCCGCATCCTGATGCATCCCGGACATGAGCATGGGGCTGACGAAGCTCAAGATGCCGCTGGAGCCCTCCTTGCCCGGATCGCTCCTGCCGGGATCGACGCAGTACACCCCGCTCCAGGAGGCGTTCGGATGATTATGCAGCCCGAAAAAGCCGCCGCGGCGCGTGACGTGAAACCAGCAGTCGTTGAAGATCTGCAGACGGTTGACGGTCGGCAGATCGTAATTGTTCAGGCGGCCGATCAGCCATAACAGCTGATTCCAGCAAAAGCCCTTCAATTCCTGAATTGCAGGGTCCTGCACGCGGAACAAATTGAAGTGGCTTTCATAAAGCGCTGCGTTGCGCTGTGTGCGCGGCTGCGTATTGGTTCCGCCGCCTTCACTCTCGTGCTTGAAGATGTAGCGCTTCAACTCCGCGTTCAGCCGCTGGTGCTCCGGATGGACGGAGAAGCTGAACGGAACGGCGAACATGTGCATGATATCGGGAGCTGCGAAGGCCATGGATTATTCTCGCGGTGATGCGGATTGTTGCGTGTCCAAGTCGCCGAGCGCCTGCTTCAGCTCGCCCAGCCAGGGTTCGAAATTGCGCCATTGATCCAGGCCCTCCGCGAACAGCGGCCGGCGCACCTGTTCGGAGCTGGCGGTCTGAACGTTGCGTTGGGTTTCGTGGAAACGCAGGCATCGATCCTCGAAGGGCAGGCCGCAGTAGTCCAGCAACCGGCGAACCTCGCCCGGAAGGTCGGCGATGAGATCTTCGTAGCGGACGCGGTGCACCCGCCCGGGCAGCACGTTGTCGTAATGCGCCATCAGCTGCACGTAGCCGCGGTAGAAACGGCCGATGTCATCGAGATTGTAGGAGAACCAGACGCCGGCTTGAAAATGCTGCTTGAAATTCGAGAAGCAGCAGGCCATTGCCGAACGCCGCGCATCGATGATGCGCGCGTTGGGCAGGATCACCTGGATCAGTCCGACGTGGAAGAAATTGCTCGGCAGCTTGTCGATGAAATGCGGCCTGCCCAGCAGCCGCGCCGGCCGCGTTTGCGCGAGATATCTTTCGCCAAGCGCCTCGAGCTCCTCGCGGCTCAGCTGTTGCACCGGCTGCGCGAATTGCGCCGATTCGCTCAGCGATTCGCGCAGGCCCAATTCCAACGCGAATCCCTGGATGTCCGGCAGTTCGCGCGTGCCCTCCACCTGGGAATGGCTGGCGAGTATCTGCTCGATCAGGGTCGAGCCCGAACGCGGCAAGCCCACGATGAAAATCGGGTCCGCTGCCGGCGAACCCGCTGCGGCGCGCGCGCCGAAAAATTCGGCGCTGTACAGCTCGCGCAGCCTACGCACGAAGCGGGCGTTGGCATCGGCCTCGTACAGCACCGCGCGGCGGCGCAGTGCGTTGCCGTGTACATAATGCTCAAATGCTGCGCCGAACTCGCGCTCATCTTCGAGCGCCTTGCCGAGCGCGAAATCGAGCTGCAGGCGATCCCGATCGGCAAGGTCCGGGCGCTGCGCCTGCGCGCGCATCCCGGCAATTTCGGCCTCGGTGAAGCGCCAGGTCTTCAAATTCGACAGGCAAAAATAGGCTTCGCCGCAGCTCGCGCGCAACTCGATGGCTTTTCGATAGGCAGCAATGGCCTGCTCCTGAAAGCCGGCGGTGCGCAGCGCGTTGCCATGGTGAATGCGCAGATCTTCGTTGCCCGGAAACTCTCCGATCAGCGTTTCCAGGATTCTGCGCGCGCGTTCGTTTTGCCCCAGCAGCGCGAAGGCGGAAGCCTGCAGCGAGCGGTATGGCAGGCTGGCGGGTTCCAGCCGCAGCAGGCGCTCGAGCAGCGGGAGCATGGGTTGGGGCTTTTGCTGCTCGTGCAGCGTGCGCGCATAGTCGAAGCGCGCGCGGCTGTAGCCCGGCGCTGCCGCCAGGCATTGCAGATAAAGGCGCTCGGACTCGGCATAGTCCTCGCGCGCGGCGGCGATTTCGGCCGACATGCGCAACGCGGCGGAGTCTTCGGGATCTTTACGCAGCTGCATCCGCAACAGGAACCCGGCCGCGTCGAGCCGGTGATTGGCCAAGGCCAGATGCGCCTCGGCCAGATGCTTCTCCGGCGATGCGAGCCGCGTGAAATGCGCATAGGCCACATCACAGGCATCGGCATCGCCGAGCCTTGCGTGCAGGGCGGCCAATTCGCGCCATGCCTCGGCAAGGTTGGGCTCCAGTTCGACGGCGCGCCGCAGCACCGCGAGAGCCTCCGTGTCGCGGCCCAGGGCGAGGAACGTTTTTCCCAGTTCGTGCTGCAGCGGCGCGGAATCTGGCTGCGCGGCGGCGAGCTCATTGAGGACTTGCGCCCCCTCAAGGTTGCCCGTGCTGCGGTGTGCGGTGCCGAGCAACAGCATTGCCGCCGGATGGCCGGGATGTGCCTTGAGAATGTCGTCGGCTTCGCGCGCCGCGGCACACGGATCGGTATCCAGCAGTGCCGCTGCCCGCATCAGCCTTGCATCGAGGGCCATCATTCCAGCCAACCCGCTCTCCACCGGTGAACCGCGCTAGAATACGCGCGGAATTGCACCCACCTTAGGGGAGTTTCTTGAGCAACGTCAATCGGGAGCAGAGCGAGAGCGCCGCATGAGCGGGTTGGCGCGTCGGATCCGGTGGGCGCCGCTCGGCTTGAGTGCGGTGGCGGTCGTGGCAGCCGGCGCTCGAGCCGAGCCCGCGTCGGTGCCCTTGAGCGCCCTGAAAAGTTGCGCTGAGATCGGCGCACTCGCACAGCGGCTGGCCTGTTATGACCGGTTGGCCGGGCGCGAGCCGGCACCCGCCGCCGCCCTTGCACCCGTCGCCGCCCTTGCGCCGGTCGCCGCCCTTGCGCCGGTCCCGCCCAAGCAGTCCTTCGGCCTCTATTCCGCGGAGCATGCCAGCGCGCCGCAGCTTGAATCTCTCTCGGCGAAGGTGATTGCCATCGGCATAGGCGGCAATGGGCATCCGCTGCTGACGCTGGAAGGTGACCAGGTCTGGGAACTCGATAGCGCCGACCCGGTGCTGCGCACCGGCGATACCGTGACCATCAAACGCGGCACGTTCGGTTCCTTCGTCATGACCACGTCTGGCGGGCGCATTCACCGGCTGCGCCGCGTCCGTTGACGCCCGCGATTTTCCGTCAGGGATCGTCGAGCCCGAGGCGTCAGGGTTCCGGATAGCGCTCGACCAAATCGCCGAGCGCCTCCTTCATGGGTCCAAGCCAGGGCTCGAAATGGCGCCATTGATCCACACCCTCCGTAAAGATCGGTTGGCGCACCTGTTCGGAGCTGGCTGTTTGGACACCGCGGCGGGTCTCATAGAAACGCAGGCACTGATCCTCGAACGGCAATCCGCAGTATTCCAGCATGCGATGCACTTCTCGCGGCAGATCGGCGACCACCCGCTCGTAGTGGACGCGATGAATCCGGCCCGGCAGCACCGCATCGTAATGCGCCATCAACTCGGCATAGTCACGGTAGAAGCGCGCCAGATCCGCTTGGTCGTACGTGAACAGTTGCCCCGACGCGAAATGCTGCTTGAAGGCAGCGAAACAACCGCCGATCGGATGGCGGCGCGCATCGATGATCGCGGCGCGCGGAAACATCAGGTGGATGAGGCCGATGTGCAGGAAATTGTTCGGCATCTTGTCGATGAACCGCGGCGCGCCGCGGCGGCGGTAAATCCTCGTCTCCGCAAGATACCGATCCGCCAGCACCGCGACTTGCGCGGCATCCAGCGAGCACAGCGCCTCGAGAGCCCGGTCCTCATCCGCCTCGCCGTTCTTGGTCGCCAGTCCACGGGCAATCGCCACCATCTCCGCGAGCTCGCGTGTGCCTTCGACCCGCGAATGGCTCGCCAGTATCTGCTCCAGCAAGGTCGAACCGGCGCGCGGCAACCCGACGATGAAAATCGGGTCCTGCGCCTGCGATCCGAAGTGCATGCGGTCGGCGAAGAACTGCGGCGTGTAGATTTCCTTCGAGCGCCGCACATGCAACGAGATCTTGCCGGCATCGTAGTTGACCCCCTTGCGGCGCAGAGCGTTGCCGGCGGCATAGTGTTCGAAGGACTCCGCGAAACGGCGCTCGTCCTCGAACGCTTTGCCGAGGGAGAACTCGAGACCCACGCGATCATCGGGCTTGAGACCGTCACGCTGCAACGCCGAGCGCATCGCGTCGATTTCGACCGCGTCGAAACGAAACGTCTTGAGGTTTGCCAGGCTCCAATAGGTTTCGCCCCTGGCAGGCTCGAGGGCCATGGCTCTGCGATACGCGGCAATGCTCTCCTGCGTTCGTCCCGCCGTTTTGAGCTCGAGGCCATAATTCAGCCACTCTGCGTAGCCGGCATTCGGCACGGCGACGAGCGCGCCCAAGGTCTCGAGGGCCTGCGCGTGTTGCCCGGTCATGCTGAACACCGATGCCAGCAGGTCGCGGTAAACCGCGTTCTTCGGATCGAGCAGCAGCAAGCGCTCGGCCAAAGGCAGGATATCGACCGGCTTTTGTTGCTTCAGCAACAGACAGGCAAGATCATGGCGAGCCGCGGAGCAGCCGGGCGCCAGGTCGAGTGCCTGGCGCAGCAGTCTCTCGGCTTCCGCATAGGCTTCGCGCCGCGCCAGTGCGTCGGCGAGCATGCGCATCGCAGCCACATCCTGAGGCGCGTCGCGCAAAATCCGACGCAGCATGGCCTCGGCGGCGGCAACCCGGTTGTCGGCGAGTGCGGCCGCGGGTTCCGCCAGCTGCCAGGGCCGGGAGGCCAGGGCCGCGTAGCGCTCGTAGGCCACGTCGGCGCCGTGCGCATCGCCGGCAGCGGCGAGCTGCGAGGAGAGTTCGCGCCAGCCCTCCGCCAATGCCGGTTCGATCGACAGTGCCTCGCGCAATGCGGCCACCGACTCGGCAGCGCGGCCGCCTTCGCAGTAGGCGCGCGCCAATTCCAGCCGAATGAAGCCTGCCGCCGGTTGCGAGCGTGCCAACGCTTCCAGCACCTCGAGCGCAAGCGCAGTATTGCCCAGTTTGCGGGCCGCGGTGGCGAGCAGCAGGCTCGCTGCCGCGTTGTCCGGATCATGCTTCAGAATCTCGCCGGCTGCCCGGGCCGCGGCAGCAGGGTCCGCATCCAGCAGTGCGGACGCCGACATCAGTTTTAAATTCACGTCCGCAATCGAAGCCATGTCCTACGATGAAGTGGCATCGGCTCAATTGTCAATCCGGTGCGAATCGGTCAGGTAGAATCGTGACCTTGGCCGGCAGTCCGGCCGTCGAGGAGCGCTTATGAATCGGCCCAATCCCGTGGCGTTGGACGAGGCCACCATCATCCGCACACTGCAGGCCTATCGGGAAGCCTCCGCCGCGGGCCGCAGCGCCGAAGCCGAGCAGATGCTGGTGCGGGTCGCGGAGCGCGCGCCGGGCCATCCAGCCGTGCTCAACGAATTGGGAGTGGTCCTGATGGGCCGCAGCGAGTACGAAAAGGCTTACTCGCTATTCAGCCGGGCCGCTCAGGCTGATCCGGGCCGCGCGCAGCTGTGGTCGAATCTTGCCGGCAGCTTGCGGATGCTCGGCCGGCGCCAAGAGGAACGGGAAGCACTGGAGCGCGCCCTGGGCATCGAGCCGCGGCATCTGGCTTCGCTGCTGCAGAAAGCAAGCCTGTTGGAAGATCTCGGCGATACCCGCAACGCCGCGCGGGCGTACCAAAATGCGCTGCTGACCATCCCGCCCGATGCCGTCGCGCCGCCGACGGTGCAGGAGATGCTCAAGCATGCGAAAGAGATCGTTGCCGCCGATCAACTGGCGCTCAGCGCGGCCCTCGAGGAAAAGCTGGCCGAGATCCGTGTGCGCCACGGCGGCAAGACGCAATCGAGGGTGGACAAGTGCCTGGAGCTGCTCAGCGGCCGGCGCTCCGCCTATTTTCCGCGCCCGACGTTCATGTACTTTCCCGAGATCCCCGCATTGGAATTCTTCGAGCGCGGCGATTTTCCGTGGCTGGATGCCGTCGAGGCCGCCACCGACGATATACGCGCCGAACTGACCAATGTCCTGATCGCCGACCGGGCAGGCCTGCAGCCTTACATCGACTACCCCGCCGGTCTGCCTATCGATCAGTGGAAGGAGTTGAACCATTCACGCCGCTGGAGCGCGTATTTTCTGTGGAACCAAAGCATGCCGGAGCCTGCGCACATCGCACGCTGCCCGCGGACCATGGCGGCGCTGGCGCACGTCCCGCGTTGCGAGGTGGCGGCCAGGGCACCGACGGTATTCTTTTCCATCCTCGATCCTGCGACGAGAATTCCGCCGCATACCGGCGTCACCAACTCCCGGGTGACGGTGCATCTGCCGCTGATCGTTCCGCCGGATTGCGGCTTTCGCGTCGGCGGCACCACGCGCGAGTTCGAAGTGGGAAAAGCCTGGGTGTTCGACGACACCATCGAGCATGAGGTGTGGAACAACTCGGACGCACCCCGGGCGATTCTGATATTCGACATTTGGAATCCATTCCTGAACGAGGCGGAACGCGACCTGGTTCGGGCGGCCACCGAGGTGGTCGGCAGCTACTATCAACCGCCGGCGGAGATCTCGCCATGATCACAACCCATGCAAAGTGCTTCGCCCTGAGCACCGCGATTCTGGCTGCCTGCGCCGCCGGCGGCGCGCGGGCCGAGAATATCGACCTGCACAAAGCGCTGGCGCCGTGCACCGGCATTTCGAGTTCCGCCGACCGCCTGGTCTGCTATGACCAACTCGCCGGCCGCGTTTCTCCGCCGAAGGCACAGCCCTCGGCCGCCGCCGCCGCACCTGCACCCACCGCGTCTGTTGCGGCGGCAACCGCGCCGGCGGCCGCCCCCACCGAAGAAGATTTCGGCCGGAGCAAGCTGCAAAAGGCCGCCAAGTCCCGCTCCCCTCCTGATATCAAATCCGTGACCGCCAAGGTCGCCGCCTTCGGCCGCTCGCCAAACCTTCGCACCCAGGTCACGCTCGACAACGGCCAGATCTGGGAATATCAGGACGACCCGGATCAGCTGCTGTCCATCGGCGATACGGTCACCATCAAGCACGCGACGCTCGGCTCGTACATGTTGCTGACTCCGACAAAACTCAGCCACCGGGTCCGCCGCGTCAACTAGCAGCGGTGCGTCCGGCCGGTGATCGCTGCGGGATGCGGTGCCGCTTCAGTGTTATTTGAGGAGGCCAGTTGCGATCAGCTATTTCCCTTTTGCCAGAGATCTGGGTTGCGGAGTAGGCTAGAGCGATGAAAGCCATGATGATCCTGCTCGCGACGCTCTCGGCGGTGAGCGGTGGAATTGCCTTGGCGACCGCTGCGCAACAGCCGGCATCGCCCGTGCTCATCGAGCTATTCACGGCGGAGGGATGTTCCTCTTGTCCTCCCGCCGATGCCTTCCTTCGGATATTGGACAAGTCTCAACCGGTACCGGGAGCTCAGCTGATCATGCTGGGCGAGCATGTCGACTACTGGGATAACCAGGGTTGGCGCGACCCGTTCTCCTCAGGTGCGCTCACCGAACGTCAGCGTGGTTATGAGCGCGCCCTGGGGCGCACCGAGCCCTACACGCCTCAGTTCATCGTCGATGGCACGTCAGAGCTGCGCTTGAGCGATCGGCCAAAAATCGCGCAAGCGCTGAAGGATGCGGGGGCCTCGCCGAAGATTCCGGTGAGTATCGACTCGCTCAAGATCGAACCCGGCACACCGGCCTTCGTGAGCGGCAAAGTAACGGCCGACGGCAATGCACAAGGACATAAGAGCGACGTTTTTCTCGCGCTGGCCCTGGATCATTTCGAATCGAAGGTGCTGCGCGGGGAAAATCGCGGCCAGACGCTCGATCACGTGGCCGTCGTGCTCGAGCTCGTCAAGCTGGGTGCGCTGACACCGGGCGGTAAGTTCAGCGAAGATTTTCGAGTGCCGGTGAAAGCCGGTGTCGACCCCGGCAATCTCCGCGTGATCGGCTTCGTGCAGGAATCCCGTTATGGGAAAGTCATCGGCGCAGCGCTCAGGCGAACCGCAACGGGCCCCGGCTAATTGTCCGCCAACACCGGTTGGCCGCTATACAGCTCCGGGAAGGCACGCTTGAGATTTTCGACCTTGGGTACGTCATACGTGGCGATGTAGAGGTCAGATGGATTATGTATCAGATAGTCCTGATGATATCCCTCCGCCTCGTAGAACCCGTTGAGCGGATCTATCTGGGTGACTATCGGCCGCGCAAATGCATGCGTCTGGTCTAATTGAGCGATGTACGCCTGGGCTATGCGCTTCTGATCGTCGTCGGCATAGAAAATCACGGAACGATATTGCGTGCCGACATCGGGACCCTGCCGATTCAGTTGAGTGGGATCGTACACCACCGAAAATGCGATTTGTAACAGCTGGCCATAGGAAATCTTGGCCGGGTCGAAGATGATCTTGACCGATTCGGCGTGACCGGTGCGCCCGGTGCCGACGCTCTTATAGTCCGCGGTCGATCTTTTACCGCCCGCATAACCGGCAATCACCTTGCGCACGCCCCGCACGTGCTCGAACACCCCTTGCACGCCCCAAAAACAACCGCCCGCCAATACCGCAGTCTGCATGCGACCCGCTGCCTTTGGATTGTCAACGGCAGGCGCGGCGATGATCACCGGCGCCTCGGCTGCGAACGACGGTGCATGCCACAGAAGAAGCCCCATGAGCGCCACACCCAGCAGCGCCGTCAGTCGCGGAGATCCCGATTTCCAAAATGACATATCTGTTCTTTGGCCCTACGCGCGGGCCGCAAAATGCAACGCCACCGAATTCATGCAATAACGCAAACCCGTGGGCTTCGGGCCATCGTCGAATACATGGCCCAAATGGGCATCGCAGCGGCGGCAGGAGATCGCCTGGCGCTGCATCCCCTGACTCTTGTCGGTGCTCTCGACGATATTCCTCTTTGAGATCGGTTTCCAGAAGCTCGGCCATCCGGTGTGCGAATCGAATTTAGTCCTCGAATCGTATAACACCGTGTCGCAACACACGCAGTGGTAAAGGCCATCGGCATCGTAGTGATCGTATTCACCGCTGAAGGGGACTTCGGTGTCCGCCTGGCGCGCAACGCCGAACGCGAGCGGCGAGAGCTGCGCACGCCATTCAGCGTCGGTCTTCACGATCTTTGCAACCTGCACGACGCCCTGGCTTTTGCCGGCCGGCGAGAAATTTTCGATCGACACGTCGCTGCTTTGCACCGGCCCGGACAAGGTCGCCGCCGACCCTTTGTCGATGAAGGAAATGGCCGACAGTGCAGTCAATCCCGCGATAAAAAAACGCCGGCTCGCTGCTTGGCTCATGACTTACCCTCACACAACGGCTCTAGTATCCAGACCCGCCCAAGGCCCATTGATTCAATTTAAATGCGACCGGCGCCGAGCATCCATCTGTCGAACGTCAAACCGAGCTCGTAACTCGCACAGGCATAGATGAGTGCGCCCTGCCGGGCGCACCAAAAAAAACGGCGGGCCTAAAGCCCGCCGTCCGAGTTTCAACACTTGCGTTTGGAACTTAAGTTCCGTTTAGAACTTCGCCTCCAGATGCACGTACAGGAACCGACCGGTCGGATCGTAGGTTTGCGAAAATGTGTTGTTGTTGCAAGGGCCTACCGGGCAATTTGCCGACAGGACGATCGGCGGGTCTTTGTCCAGCACGTTGTTGGCGCCCACGCGGACCGAGAAGTTTGAGTTGACCGCGACCGATGCAGAAAGGTCGAGATAGCTGTAGCTCGCAATATGATCGTAGCCCGGAAACACCGATGCAGGTGCAGACAGCAGCGAACTCTGGCTCAACGCATCAACCTGGGTACGGCCGATATAACGCCACTGAGCGTGTAGATCCAGACCCTGCCACGGTGTCGCCCAATCCGTGCTGAAGACATGGCGCCAGTGCGGCAACGGGTTGAGGCAGGTCACACCTTCGAAGCCGGCGCAGTTATACGACGCTCCGGGTATCAGCGCCCCAGTGGTGGGATCCGGCACAGAGGTCTGCGGCTGGGTGGTATTGGAGATGACATCCGTACCTTGCAGGTTGAATACCAGCTTGCCCAACGAGTCCAGGGGCAGGGAATAATGCAGATTGACGTCTACGCCCTTGTTCTCCAGCAAACCGGTGTTCTCCGACAGCGTCGTGACGAATCCAGCGTTGGTCAGCCATAGAGAGCCGTTGGCCGGGTTACGGTGAATCGCGCCGCATTGGGCCGGATCACCCGTCAACGCGCAATTGTTGATGATCGACACGCCCGATTGCGACTGGATGGCGCCGGTGATCCGGATATCGTAGTAGTCAACCGTAGCCGAGAAGTTCGGCAGGAACGTGGGCTGGAATACGACGCCGTACGACCAGGTATGTGCCGTTTCAGCATGCAGATTGGCGTTGCCGCCCGTCTGGACATTGAACTGGCTGGCCGGGTTCACCCCGAGGTTGCCATACTGCGCCGCGGTGACTCCCGTGCGCGCGCACTGCGCCGCGGACAATGTCGGCGCCGTACCCCAACATGGGTCGATGCTGCCGCCCGGTCCGATGCTCGCCGTGGTAAAGAGCTCCGCAATGTTGGGTGCACGTACCGCCTGGTTGTAGCTCGCCCGGAAGCGAACGTCCCTGACGGGCGCCCATTCGAGGCCAATCTTGTAAGTGTTGGTGGAGAAGCCAAGGGTGTACTTCGAATAGCGGTAGCCGCCATTGAGGGTCAGCTGTTCCGCGAACGGCATTTCGTCCATGATGGGCGCGTTGAACTCAGTGAAGACCTCAGCCACGTGGAAATTGCCGGCCAGCGGCAGTAACGCTCCCGCGCCTCCTGCGATGTCGCCCAACAGGTTTTCTTCGTCCGGCTGCAGCACGGCGCTTTCCGAACGATATTCGGTGCCGAAATTGATTTGCACACCGCTCTTCGCCCACGGTACCTGCACACCATACGTGCCGAGATCGCCGGTCACGTCCGCGTGAACGACGTACTCCCGGGCACTTCCCTGCTGTAATGATGGAACCTCCAAATAATTGAGCGCCGCCGCCGTCACGCCGCCCGGCACCCAAGGATTGTAGGGCACGCAATTCGCTGGTGCAGGCGGTCCGCAAACGATGTTGCCGGCCGCGTTGGTCACGGGATTTTCCGCCAAAGCGAGTTTTGAGGCTGAAAAATTGTTCGTATTAAGCTGTTGCTGGTCGGTGATGCCGACCTGGGCATAGGCGTCGTACTTCCATGCGCTCAAGAAATCGCCCTTGACGCCGAGAACCTCGTGGAAGTCGGTGTTCGTAAAGTCCGTCAACCGCAGACCGCCCTCGATGTTTCGCCGTTCGAGGTAGTACTGCAGAACTCCGCCGGGTGCAACGCCCTGAGCAGCAAGCACAGGGCCGCATAGAATGCCTCGTTCCTGCGCCGTGATCAGCGGATTGCCCGACAAGCCGGGGCCGACTGCACCGCAATCCAAGTTGAGCAGGTTGTTGGCAAAGTCGCCGCCCGGCGCGATGCCTCCCGTCGTCTCGTTCCTCATGAACATGAATTCGTTGTACACCTTGACATGCTCGTTCACGTCATAGTTGACGAACGAACCCGCCGTCCAGCGCTCGGCGGGACGCTGGAAGAAGTTCAGCGCGCCGAAATTGAAATTGTCGGAGGCCACGGAGGGGCGAAATGTGCCGGTCGCCGGATCAACGGTGCTGTGAAGGATATTGCCTTTGGAACCGTAGGCGAGGAAAGTACCGCCCGCATTCGTGCCGGATCCGCCGCAGATTGCATGGCCTCCGCCAAACGACAGGCTGCACGCGCTGTAGTCGAATTGCCCGCCGATGTTCTCGGCCTGGTTGTTGTAGGTCGCGTACACCGTGGCATTGCCGGCGCCGTCCGCGAAATTCGAACCGGCGATGAATGACACATCCTTCTGAAATCCGGAATCCACGCTGCCCGTGGGTGAGGGAAAACCGCTGCTGGCCACGAGGTTCTGGTAGAGATCCTCATGATTGTTATGGTTGAACATGCCGTACTGGGCGTCGACCTTCACGCCTTCGTAATGGGTGTTCATGATGAAGTTCACGACGCCCGATACGGCATCCGCGCCGTAGGTCGAGGAAGCACCACCGGTCAGCACTTCGACTCTTTCGATGAGTTCGGCGGGAATCTGGTTGATGTCGGTGAAGTTGCGGCCGTCCGGAGCACCGGGGGCGACACGCTTGCCGTTGACCAGCACCAGGGTGCGTTGCGGACCCAAGTCATGCAAATCCAGCGTCGAGGTGCCGTCCGCGCCGTTGGACATGTTGCTGCCCTGGCCGGCAAATACCTGCGGTAGATTGTTGAGGATGTCCTCAACGCGGGTCAGGCCCGACTGCTGAATATCGACATTGGTGACCGTGGTGATCGGGCTGGCGGATATCAGGTTCGCGCTTTGAATGCGTGATCCGGTAACGACCACTTCTTGAAGTTCCGGCGCCGCTGCGGCGGCGGCCGGCGCGGTTTGCGCGTAGGCGGCCGGAACAGCTGCACTCGCCGCGGCTGCGGTGAGGACGGCACGAATCGCGTGCTGCAAAATCCGATTCTTTCCCATCTCGATTGCTCCCTTAAGTTAATTCTGTCCAGTTACCGTCTTCGGTGGCGGTGCAATTAATACAATATTTCCCGGGCGCCACCTCAGGATATCGACCGATTACAACATGTCGCCAATGTGTTGCCAAGTCGCATCGCGAGAAGATTTGGCGTTGAGCGCGTCTAAATCGCGTTTGACAGGGAAATTTAGGCAGAATTTTTGCGTCGGCGATTGGGCCGGACGCGCCGCTCCGCGGTCGTCGGGCAAAAAAACATCGCTTTGGCATCCCTAAAAACTGTGGTTATCACGCAACAAACCTGGCCAGGGCGTCATCTCGCCCACATCCGATGCAAATTGGCGATGACAAATTCGATTTGCGTGCGGTTTTGCCATTCCATTTTCAGGCCCTCGAGCGCGCGCACTTCGCCCAAGGAATACAGCATTTCTCGCTGCAATTGATCCGGAATCTGGCTTTCGATAAATGTGATCATGACCAAGCGCTCGCCGGCGGTGACCGGCACGACCTGATGTATCGTCGTTGACGGGTAAAATATGGCGGAACCCGCGGGGCCCTTGATGCTGACGGCCTCGGTGCCCAGATGAATGACCAGTTCGCCGCCCTGGTATTCGTTCGGTTGGCTTATAAATATGGTGCAGGAGACATCCGAGCGCAGCGGTTCGGCGCCAACCGGCAGGAATGCCGCGTCGGTGTGGGGTCCGTATTTCATTCCAACCGCATAGCGGGACAGCGTCGGCGCCGGTATTCGCCGCGGGAAGACGAAATTTCGAGCCTCTTCACTGCGCTGCAGTGCGAGTAACGCAATTTGCGAGGCGTTTTGCGCCAGGGTGTCGCTTTGATCGGCAATCACATTCTGCTTGACCACGTTATGCGGATTGGAGCGTCTGCCGTCGATGAACTTTGCCTGCAGCGCTGATTGAGCGATGCTCTGCACTTCGGCCGGCGTGAGTAGATTGGGGATCTGCAAGAACATTGCTGGTCCTTAAGGCCCGGTGGGCGCCTTAGTATAGTTCGAGATAGCCCCGCAGCTCCGCGAGTTCTTGCTCGTAGTGCCGCGCCCTTCCCGATGAGTGCAGGTACAGAGGCTCTCTGACCTGCCAGACGCTGGCGGTCTTGACCGAGCGTCCGACGGCCGGAACGGCGAGGCAACGCTCATCCCACTCGAGGCCCAGAAACTTCAGCAAGGCTTCCATGACGGGCCGGGGGTGCTCCACCAACCGGTCGTAGTCGCTGTCCACGATATCGGCACCGTACAGGGCTTTCCAATGCCTCATCAGGCGCAGGTACTGCCGGTAGTGGTGGCCGATGTCGATCAGATTCAGGGCATAGCTCATGCGCTGATCGAGATGCAGGAAGAAAACGGACAGGCAATTGTCGAGCGCATTGCGCGTCGTGTGGACGATTTTCGCCTCCGGGAACAGGGTCTTGATCAGGCCAATATTCAGGTAATTCTCAGGCCGCTTGTCCGTGACATAGGGTGCTCCCGGGAATATGGCGCCCAAGGTTTGCAGGTACTCCGCCGCCAGGGATTTGAGCCGCTGCGGCAGCACCACCGCCATCGATTCAGGAAACGGCGCGAGCGCGTTTTCGACCGCGTTCGGCAGGAAATCCAGCTCGCCGCCGGCGGCCAGGAGCGGGTGGCCGGCCAGCAGTTGTTCGGTCAGAGTCGAGCCCGATCGGTACATGCCGCAGATGAATATCGGCCGCGGCCGGTCATTGCCGGACGCTGCCGTGGGCATCGTGCCCGGCCTTGAGGGCGCCGGAAAAGCGGCGATGAGCCGATCGGTCAATTGCTCCGCCAGCGCGCGATCGTAAATCCCGCTGCCGGGCGGCGCGCTCTCGCGGCTGTGCCGATTTGCCGCGGTATACACCTCGAAGGCTGCGGCATAGGATTGGCAGCCATCCAGCGCACGGCCGAGCGAAAACTCCAAGGCGGCGCGATCTTGCAGACTCAAGCGAGGCTGCGCCAGGGCCTGCCGCATCTGTTCGATCAGCGGATCCGCCGGATCCGTGAAGTTCCTGAGCCGCGCGTAGCGCGCCAGCGCCTGGGGCGAGCCCGGATCGATCGCCAGCAGGCGCGCATAAACGCGCGCAGCCAATTCCCGCCGGCCGAGATCCTCGTGAAGATTGGCCAGATTGATGAGCGCGGGAACATAGTTCGGATTGAGGGCGAGGGCCCTTTTCAGTTCGAGTTCCGCGGCGTCGTCCTGGCGCAGGCAGTCGCTGAAGATCACGCCGCGATTTAAGTGCACCTCCTCGGGGCGCTTAATACCGCGGTCGAGCGCGAACTGGTAGGCAGTCAACGCCGCATCGAACTGCCGTTGTTTTCGCTGCAGTACCGCCAGGTTGTACCAAGCGTCCGGCAGTGCGGGCCAATCCGACAGCAGCTGCTGATAGGCGGCGATCGCCTCAGGCACGTGTCCCTGGCGATCGAGCAGCAGCGCCTGAGCCAGCTGGGGCTCATGCGATTTCTTCATCTCGTTGCTCATGTGCGCCAGTATAACGGCGGCTCGCGAAAACCACGCACCGGTGCGAGACTGCGGCGCATGAATGGCATCCAGGAATCCTTGGCGCGCTCGCCGCAGATGTTTCCGCACCTGCTGGACCCGCCCAGCGACAGCGTTTCATTCGTCGACCTCACCCGGGCCGATTATGAAAAAGCCAGCTTTCTCGACGGTCGCATCCTGACGCCGCAGACCCCGATACGCACGCTGCCATGGCGCGATGTTGCCGCAGCGGTCGAATCGGCCGGGCTCGCAGAGCACTGCGGACTGATCTTCCACATCGGGCATGTCGGTTCGACCCTGCTCTCACGCCTCATCGGCGCCCATCCCGGCGCATTCGCCCTGCGCGAGCCCGGGGTATTGCGCGCTTTTGCCCAGATCATGAGCGAACCCGCAGGCATGCCCGCGGCGTGGAGCGGCGATGACATCGAGCGCCGCTTGAGCAGCATGCTCAAATTGTTCTCGCGCACCTTCGATGGCCGCCAGCTTGCGGTGATCAAGGCGACCAGCTTCGTTTCCGAGCTCGCTGCAGCGCTGCTGGCGCGCGCCTCCAGGCCGCGGGCGGTACTCATGTATGTTTCGCCGGAAAGTTACCTCGCGACGATTCTCGGCGGCCCCAATTCGCGCGAGGAAGCGAAAATCCTGGCGCCCAGCCGCTTACGCCGTCTCCACCAGCGGCTTGGGCGCGAAGCCTGGAGCGCCGCGTCGTTGAGCGAAGGCGAGAGGTTGGCATTGGCCTGGGTTTGCGAGATGTCGGGGTTGGCGGCGGCGGCCGGCAGTGCCGGCGAGCGCGCCGCGCGGCTCGACTTCGACGAGTTCCTGGCCGATCCATCGACACTGCTCGGGATCTTGCGCCACCTCGGCATCGACGCAAACGCCGCCGAAGTGAGCACCATACTCGACGGGCCGGACATGCGCCGCTACTCGAAGGCCCCTGAGTATGCCTATGACCGGGCATTGCGCGTGGCGGTGTTAAACCAAGCGCGTGAGCTGCATGGTCACGAGATCCGCCGAGGCCTGGTTTGGCTCGACCGCGCAGCAGAACAGTTCGCGCCGGTCAGACAGGCTATCGCCCTGGCGGCGAGTCCTACGCAATACCCTTGAGGTCGGGTTTGGGCGCGGCGGTGCGGGTATCCACCGCGCGCTCAACATTAAGAAACCGTCATCTTTGACGCTCCGTCACCGCCGCCTGGCGCCTGCCGTCGCCCGATTGAAACGGGCATCAGCTTAGCTAATCGGGTAATAATGCGGCCGTTGGCCGGGTCTTTTATATGAGCAGCAATTCCGCTGCGTTCAATAACTATTGAGGGTCCAAATATGCAGTTCAATAAAATGTCGAGCGCCGCCATGGCAGCCGCCGCTGCGATGCTGTTCACCACCGCAATCAGCACCACCGCGTTTGCAGCGGATGCCGCCACCGTGAAGTGCACGGGCGTGAATTCCTGCAAGGGAATGTCCGAGTGCAAATCGGCGAAGAACAGCTGCAAGGGCATGAACAGCTGCAAGGGCCAGGGCTTTGTCAGCATGACCAAGCAAGCCTGCGCCGATGCGAAAGCCAAGGCCAAGGCTGCGAAGTAAGCGCTGACTTGACTCATAGGGCCGGGCTCGCCGCCGGCCCTATTCTTGATGAAACTCTCCGGCTTTGGTCTGGGCCTGCGGACTCCGCACTATGAGGCCATTTTAAACGAGCCTCACGCCATCGATTGGCTCGAAATCATCACCGAAAATTACCTGGTTGCGGGCGGCAAACCGCTTCATTACCTGGACCGCATCCGCGCTCGCTTTCCGCTGGTGATGCACGGCGTCTCGCTGTCGATCGGCAGCACCGACCCGATCGATATGGAATATTTGAGCAGCGTGCGCGAGCTGGCCGCACGCATCGAGCCCGAGTGGATTTCCGATCATTTGTGTTGGACCGGCGTCGAAGGCCGCAACCTGCACGATTTGCTGCCGCTTCCCTATACGGAAGAGGCGCTGAACGCGGTGGTCGCGCGGGTCGGCCAGGTGCAGGACGCCCTAGGCAGGCGCATCCTGCTGGAGAACGTGTCCAGCTACCTCAGCTTTCACGCGGACGAGATGCCGGAGTGGGAATTCTTGAGCGCGGTGGCCGGGCGCGCGGACTGCGATGTTCTGCTCGACATCAATAACATCTATGTGAGCAGCGTGAATCACGGCTTCGATCCGCTGCAGTACCTGAAGGCGGTGCCGAAATCGCGGGTGCGCCAGTTTCATCTGGCCGGCCACAGCGACCTGGGCGGCCATTTGATCGACACGCACGATCATCCCATCGTCGCGCCGGTTTGGAGCTTGTACGGCCAGGCGCTCGAGCTGTTTGGTCAAGTGCCGACCATGATCGAGCGCGACGACAATATCCCTGAGTTGGGCGAGCTGGTGGCCGAGCTCGACATCGCCCGTGAGCTCGCGGCCCGTCACTCCAGGCAGGCGGCATGATGAGCCCCCGGCTTGGCTTGCGCGAATTGCAGCGCGACATACAGCGGCATTTGCTGGGTGAGGACAGCGGCATCACGGCGGCCATCGTGGATGCGCCCCCGCTGCCGGCGGCGCAGCGATTGGCGATCTATCGCAATGCGTACCAGGTGCGGCTGATCGATGCCCTGCACGAGACCTATCCGGTGCTGCATGGATTGCTCGGCGACGAGGCGTGGGTGGAACTGGGCGAAGCCTACGTCGCGGCGCATCCTTCGCTGTTCCGCTCGATCCGCTGGTATGGGCGCGAACTGGCCGACTATCTGGCGCAATGCGAGCCCTACGACTCCGCCCCTATTCTCTCGGAAGTCGCTCGGCTCGAATGGACCCTGGCCGAAGTATTCGATGCGCGCGATGCGCAAGCCCTCGAGCGCAATGCGCTGGCCGCCGTCCAACCCGCGGCCTGGGGCTCGCTGCGCTTCGAGTTTCATCCGTCGTTGCGCCGCCTGCTGCTGCACTGGAACACGGCGGCCGTTTGGAAGGCGATGAGTGCCGATGAGACGCCGCCCGCGCCGGAACGCGCCGCGCAGCCCATGCCATGGCTCCTTTGGCGGCAGAACCTGCAGAACTACTTTCGCTCGATGACTGCCGTGGAAGCGGCCGCGCTCGATGCGGCTACATGCGGCCGCAGCTTCGCGCAAATATGCGAAAGTTTGAGCGCGTTGCTGGCGCAAGAGGAGATTCCGGCAGCCGCCGCGGGCTGCTTGAGCGCTTGGGCGGACGGCGGAATCATCATCGGGATCGGCGCCGCGGCAATTGCCGGGCCCTCATAGCAGACTGCCGCCCGTCCCCACCATTTCCTTGCGCAGCAGCGGGATGGGAGGCCCGCCATAGGACAAGAACTTGTCGTGGAACTCGTGCCAGCGGCTCTGATCGTCCGCGCTGGACGCGGAACCCGGCGCCGCGGTCTTGGCCAGCCAGTCGGTGCGCAACTTCCTGATCATGAGTTTGCCGAGCGTGTAATTGAGATAGGCGGGATCGTAAGTGCCGCGGGCAGCCTGCTGGCGCGCGTTGCCGGGATCTTGAAACGCCCGCTCTCGGAACATCTTCTCCGATTGTGCGACGCTCATGCCGTGGGTATGTAATCCAATGGCGGACAGCAGGCGTACGTCGCGCAGCAGCGCCTCGCTCAACTGGCCGATGTGCCGTTCCGGATTATCTTTGGCAAGGCCCATCTCCACCATCATTTCTTCGCAGTAATGCGCCCAGCCTTCCGCGAAGGCATAGCCCACCCACAGCCCTTCGAGCTTGTCGGGATTGGCATTGGAATGCAGGAATTGCAGGAAATGCCCCGGCCATACTTCGTGCGCCGAGGTGAACAGCAGCACCGCCTCGCCGGGAATATAAGCCGCCTGTTCGGCTTTGGTCCACTTCGGATCCGGCGGCGCGATGTTGTAAACGGAAACCACACCCTTGTCGTACGGACCTGCGGTATTGATGAAGGCGGCGTTGGATCGGTTGTAGGGCGGGGCTTCCGCCACCAAGGCCTCATCGTTGCTCGGAATCGAGACCACGTTGTGCTGAACGATGAACTCCTTGAGCATCTTGAGCTGATTGCGCGCTTCCTCGACCGGGCCGCCCTTCGGCTTGTTCGCCGCCATTTTTGCGATGCATTGCGCCAAGGATGCCTTCGGCGCATAGCCGCCGCATTCGGCTTTCAGCGACGCGGTGTTGCGCTCCAGGTCGGCGCGGCCCGCCGCTTCGATCTGCTCCACCGGCAGATCCACCTGCTCGGTTTGTTTGATCATTTGCGCGAACAGTTCCGGGCCGAGCGCGTAACTGTCGTCGGCATGTTTGCGCTCGCCGATCAGATAGTCCTTCAATCCGGTCATCGCCTGCGCGGCGGCCGCATCCGCATCCTTCAGCTGCTGTTGCAGCACCGGGTCGGACACGGAGGCAAAAACCGCCGCGACATTCTTGGTGTAGAACTGCGCGAGCCCGCCGAATTCGTCGATGCCCAGCTCGACGTAGGTCTTCGGCATCGGGGATTTGAGATTCTCTTTGATGGAAGCCGCCATCTTGGGGATGGCCTGCGCGTACTTGATGTAGGACTTCATGCGCACGTCGAGCGGCGCATAATTTCGGCTCAGGTAAACGTCAGGATCGATCTGGCTCAGATACCAGGCCGGATTGGTGTAGGGAAACTTGGTCTTTGCGATCCAAAACAGGTCCTTGTCGACGACCGCCATCAGGTACTCCCGATCGAAGCGTTCGCGCGGCTCGAGGGTGGCGGGATCGACGCTCTCGATCTGCTCGCGCTCATCGTTCAGCCGCGCGATCTCGCGCTTGATGCCGTGTGCGCTCATATCCGGCAGCTGGCCGTCGAATTCGTGGCGGCCGGCCTGCACCGCAAAGGCCGGCTGCGCCAGCATATAGTCCTCGATGAAGGCGTTTGACAGCTTGCTCCATGCCTGGCTTGCGGGCGAGGGCCCGGCCGGCTTGGGTTGCGGCGGCGCCGGCTGACCGCAGCCTGCGACCAACAACAGCCCACCCGACAACAGCGCACCCGACAACAGCGCACCCGACAACGTCGCCCGCTTGCAATACTTCCACATGGCAAACCCCGCTTTCATTATTGCTCTTGATCCAGGAATTCCCGAGTCCGGCTAGTAGTCATATTTTCCGCCGCGTTCCAGGGCGCGTTTGTAGGCATCGCGCGCATGGATGCGCTCCAAAAAGGCGATCGACTTCGGACGGCTTGCATCAAGTCCCGCGCGCGATACCGCGATTTCGAGCGGGAAACTCATCTGCACATCCGCGGCCGTGAATTGCTCGCCGGCAAACCAGGCATGCGAATTGAGTTCGGCCTCGATGTGGTTCAAATGACGCTGCAAGTTCGGCGCGATGAAGGCATGGCTGACGGCCGCTGAAATTCGGCGCGATATGGCGCTGACCGGCCAGGGGGCCGGATTGGCGGCGATCCGATCGAACACCAATTTGAACAGCAGAGGCGACATCGCGGAGCCCTCCGCGTAGTGAAGCCAGTAGGTGTAGCGCAGCCGCGCCGCCGTCCCTTCGGGGGGAATCATGCGCCCTTCGCCATATTTCCCCACCAGGTATTCCATGATTGCGCCGGACTCCGCCACGGTGATCTCGCCATCGACGATGACCGGAGATTTGCCGAGCGGATGGATCGTCAACAGCGACGGCGGCGCCAACATGGTCTTGGCATCGCGCTCGTAGCGCTTCACCTCGTAAGCCACGCCGAGCTCCTCGAGCAGCCACAACACCCGCTGCGAGCGGGAGTTGTTCAGATGATGGACGACGATCACCGGCGGATTCTAAACCCTAAGTCTGGCCGGGCGCGAACCAATCGGCTTTGGCCGACTTGAACTCCGGCAGCGCTTCGCAGCGTGCCGTGACCGCACCCAGGGCGGGATAGGCCGCGGTATCCCGGTTGAGGTCCAGCGCGTCGCTCAAGTATGTGTACACACACGCCGCGGTGATGTCCGCTTGCGTGATGCGGTTTCCGATCAGCCATTCATCGCCGCGCACCTGACACAGCCGGTCCAGTTCGCCCAAGGCGCCATGCATCTGCGCATGGCAGCGCTCGACCCAGGGCCGGTAGCGTTTTTCCGGCGGCCGAAACGCGGTCTCGTCGACCTGGGTCACGCCCTTCTCCGCGGCGCCGGCGGCGATGGCGATGATGTGCAGCGCCTCGCGCCGCAGTTCGCCTGACAGCGGCAATAACGCGCGCTCGGGACCGGCGGCCTGGTCGAGAAAATCCAATATCGCCGAGGATTCGATCAGAGTCTCGCCATCCGCATCGACCAGGGCCGGCACCCGGCCGAGCGGATTGAACTGGCGGATGAGCTCGAATTCCCTGCCCACCGACCAGTTGCGGTGCTCGAAGGGAATTCCCAACAAGTTCATGCTGACCGCCACGCGCCGCACGAAGGGCGAATCGAACATGCCGATCAGAATCATCAGTGCCCGCCCTTGACCCGCAGGCCCGTCCCGGCAAGCGCCTGTGCGAGCTGCGCCTCGATACGCTCGGCCTCGCTGCGCTTGATGTATTGCAAATGCATGGTCGGACCCGTCAGCACTTCGATACCCCGCTTCAAAACGCTTCCGGCCGCGCGTATGCCCGCCTTGTGCTGATCGAAGCGCTGCGCCGGACTGTACCTGCTCATGCCGACGTAAGCGCCATACGATCCATCGCGGTCGGTGAAATCCAGAAGCACCAGGTAGATGTTCGAGCGCCCCGTGGCAGACGCTCGAAACTTCAATGAAGTCTCGTAGGCCGCGGGCAACCACTCGATATAGCGCATCGGCAGCCATTCCGGAATGGAGGCCGCCGCGCATGCCCACAGCCGCTCGAGAGCGTGTTCGATATTAATGGACATCGATCCGCGCATCCATAGCTCATGAATGCAATGCGCCCCGTGCAGGCCGTCCGCGGCCGCGCAGGCGCGCTTCAGGCGATCGGCGATTTCACTTTGCGCCAGTTCCTGGAACGGGCGGGTGCCGGGCGGAGTTTTGGCGTCGATGCGCAAGCTTTGCACATTATAAGAGGCAATCTCCCCTAGGGAGTCCTTCGGGCATCGGATCCCGTCCAGCGGATCTCTCCCCTGCACGGCTCGAGCACCCGTGCGATGTCAGAGACCAGCCCCAGGGTCCGCAGCAGCGCGAAGGCGCGGATTTGCGCCTGCGGAAACATCTCACTGGCGCGGGCAGCTGCCGCGAGCAAGGTGCGGCCCGTGGTGATGACATCGTCGATGAGCACGACGCTGGCGGGCTGCGGCGCGGGCAGGCTCATGCGCAATGACTCGAAATGCAAGGCCACGCTGGGGCGCATGCCGCGCGCGGCGGTGGCGGATTTGCGCACCGCGAAAGATCGCTGCAACCCGTGCCACGACCCGCAACCCAAGCCCTCGCGCACCAGTTCCTCGGCCAGTTGCGCGGCCGCCCAGGTTCCGGCGCGCGTTGCGGCGCTCCCGGGCACCGGCACCAGCAGATCGCGGTCGTGAAAAAAACCTCCCAGCAGTGCCTGCGATCGTGTCTGCTGGCTGACGCGCAGGGCATAGCGGCGCATGAAGCGCGCATCGCCCGCCTTCAGCAATGCCCGCAGCAGCCGCGATCGGGCGCACAGCGCGCTCTCACCCGCGGGAGAATAGACATAGCAGGAAGCATAGGCGACCCGCAAAATCACAGAGAGTGGTCCAGGCCGCGCTTGCGGGAGGGCTTGCCGTCGTCGACGGACGGCTCGAGCTGTTGGTCGCGCTTGCGCCGGATCTCGAGCTGCTCCTGCTCCTCGCGATAGCGTTTCCAGTTCATGGCCGACCGCAATCGAGGGTCTTCGATGCTCTTGGGATGATCCGCTGCCAGCCGTGCCTCGACCCGGGCTCGATGCTCCGCGCGAATGCGTTCGGCCACCACGCTGCGGTATCCATGCCGCTCCATTTCATACGCAATACGCGGAATATGCGGACCCGGCTCGCGATCGACGCCTTGCGCTTCGAGCGTGCGATGATCGATGCGCGCGGCGATATGCGACTGCTCGAGCGCGGCGTTGGCGGCCAGTGCCCAGCGCTCGCGCACCTGCAACAGCTCGCTGATCTCGGGACCCAAGCCCATCTGGCGGCGCACCGTGTCGTTCCTCTCGAGCTCGGTCTTGGATCCCAAGCCGTTTACCGTCACCTCCCGGGTGGTGGCCAATAGATGCGCATGAAAGTTGCGCGGATCGCTGCCGGGATAATCCCTCGGGGCGTGAACCGCCATATCCAGCGCGAAACGGTAGCGCTCCACCAGCTCGCGGGAGAATCCCGACGCCAGGCGGATTCGCGCCTCGGGCGACAATTCCGCGGGTAATACCACCAGATACTCGCGCGCGACCCGCGCGTTGCGCCGGGTTTCGGAGCCTTCGGCAAGATTCCACAGATTGCTGCGGTCCTTTGCCCAGGACATGTCGTCCGATGCGAACCGCTCCGGCACCATGATTTCCTTGTGCAAGACGTCCTGCCGATCCCTGTGATCGTAGGTTCTTCCCGTGCGCTCATCGCGGATTCGCTCGCCGGAGCGATAGGCCGCGGCGCTGACCGCGCTGCTGCCGCTTGAGCGTCCGACGGTCTTGATGTTTAGAAAATAAATGGCCATTCGCTAGCTGCCGCGCATCTGAGCGAAGAACTGCGGTTCGAGCGCGTAACCCGCGGCGTTCAGCTCACAGCCCTCGTCCACGCGGATCAGTCGAATGGCGGCCGCGTCCGCTTCGCACATGGGCATGAATCCGCCGGGCTCGCAGTGCAACTCGTCATCGCTCAGCACACCGCCGCAATGCCGGCAGTGATTTGCCCAATACCAATCGCGCGAGTCCTTGGCGCGCGTCGGGCGGAATTCCGGAACCAGTGCGCTCAAGCGCCGGCCGAGGCCGCACGGCAACTCTGCGATATGAAACACCAAGGCATTTGCCGCGACGCGTTGCCATCGGCCGTCGATGCGCATTTCATGGCCGGTCGGCAGCGCCAGTGCCAGCACGCGCCCGCGGCGTCCGCAATGCGGGCAGCCTGCATCGGTCTGCGCGATGTAATAGCTGGATGAGCGGATGTTGGCGTCGAACGGTCGCATGGCTAGCGGCTTGGAAAGTCGACCTTCAGCCAGCTGCGGGAGGAAGCGCGCTTGAGATAGCCGCACAGGTCCGGCAGCTGCTCGAGTTCGGACGCCATCACAGCCGTCTCGGTAACATGTTGATGGGTGATATTGCGCGAGCGGCGGCCGCCGCGGCTGGAAAAGACTGCGCCGCGATCCTTGCCCTGCGAGACCTGGCGTCGCACCACCTCGCGTTCGCCGATCAAACGCGACGCGAACTGCGAGGTCCCGCCATTTTCGCTGCCGGAGCAGCGCAATATCAAAGTATTCGAGCAGTTCTCCACGAGCGTTTCGCCCTCGCCTCCATAGGTACTGGAGACTTGCGAAGCCGACTGAAAACTGAGGACACAGCGGCATCCGAATTTGCGCAGTCGCGCCAGCGCATCCTTCAATCCGCCAATCGCGCCCAAGGCGTCGAGTTCGTCGATGACGAACCACAGGCGCTGGTCATCGCCGGGAGTGCCGCTCATCGCCTCGAAGATGGCGAGATGCATCCAGGTCGCGATCATCGAGCGGAGGGCGGCGATCTGACCCGCCTTGTAGGGAATGAACAGCACGCCGGCATGCGCACGGCTCTTCACCCATGCGCGGACCCCGAAGGGCGCGGCGCGCTGAGTTTGAATGTGCTCGAATGCGGCGAGCGCCGAGCCGGCCACGGCGCGGATCGATGCGAACATGCGGGCGTTGTCCGTGTCGAGAAGGGGCTGCGCCGGGGTGCCCGCGACAATCGGCCGAAGCTCGTCGGCGGACGCCATCATGAGCAGACGCCAAAGTTCGGAAGCATCCCGCGTCCCACCGAAGCGACAGCGCCGTATCAGCGCGGCCACAAAGGTGCGTGCATAGCCGCGCCATTCCTGTGCGGCCGTATCATCGCAATTCGGAATCAGCCCGTGCGCAAGCTGCTCGACATCGAAGCTGTTGTCGATTTCCGCGAACAGGTCCCACTTCGCGGATTTGGGTTCGAAGGGATTGAGCACGATATCGCCGCGATAACGATCGTAGAAATGCTCCAAATAACCGGCGTCGGGATCGGCGAAGACCGCCCGATCGCCGCGCGCGATCGCCGCGCCCAACAGCTCGCGGATCGCCGTGGACTTGCCGGTCCCCGTGGTTCCGATCAGCTTGAAATGCTTGGTTTCATCGGCCACCGCAATGGCCACGCCTGCCAGAGTCAGCAATTCCGGCGTAATCCGCTTGCGGCGCGCACTGCGCCGCTGCACCGGCCGCCCGTCGGCAATCAGCACGCCGCGTTTGTGGGTATCGCGCCCGTCGCGGCGCAGGGTTTTGGACATGAGCCGCGAGCACAGCGCGGCGAACACGGTCAGCAAAGCTGTCGGCAGCACGGCATTCATGCGTTCAGTAGCCCTGGATCACGAAGTAATCGGCCTTCTCGCCATAGGTGGGTGCAGCGCGATCGACGCGCACGCACAAGCGGCGGCTTTCACCGCAGCGCCGCCATTCGATCCGGCCGCCTTGCTGCTCGAGTTTCCGCAAATTTGCCGACAGTTCGTCGCGGCGCGCACGCAAGCGCTCGACATCCTCCGGCGAGGGCATGGCCCAGCGCGCAATGCCGATCGGAATCAAGGTGCAGAGCAGCGCCGCCGCCAGGCTGCGGACGATGACTCCTTTGGCCGCGCGGGCGCGGATTCTTTCCAGCGCGCGCACCGCTCGCGCAGTTTCTTCGGTCAACTGCTGCAGTTCCTCGACCAGCGTGCGCCGAATCTCATCCCGCACCACGCCGTCGAGATCCTGGGTATGCGAGCGCAGCCTTTCGAGCTGGCTCTCGGCCAGTTTCTGGTGGGCCTGGGCGCTTTCCATGAGCAGGCCCACCTTGAAGGTCGTATCGTCGGGAGATGTGGCACGCTCACCCACCTTCGGCGCTCCCGTTTTCGCGCTTGCGATGCGGCTGGTACCAGATCTCCTTGATGAAGCGCTCGTGGCGCTCGACGCCGAACTGGATGACGATGTCGACCAGCAGGTACAGCAGGCTTTTGATATCGCTGCGCGCCAGTTCCCGGCCCCCCGGGTTCTGCTTCACCAGCAGCATCAGCTGCTCGAAGGCGAGTTCGGCGCTGGTGGCATGCACGCTGGTGATCGAGCCGGGATGTCCCGAATTCACGTTGCGCAAATAATCGAACGCTTCCTCTGCGCGCAATTCAGCCAGCAGGATTCGGTCGGGCTTCATGCGTAGACAAGATTCCAACAGCTGTTTCGGCGTCACGCGGGCCGAGCCCTGGTCGTCCTTGGAATAGAACAGGCGCACATGATTGGGGTGTCCTTCGAGCACCAATTCCCGGGCATCCTCGATGGTCACCAGCCGCTCATCGCTCGGAATCTCGCGAATCAACGCCTTGGTCCAGGTGGTCTTCCCCGAGCCCGTCGGGCCCGAGACCACGATGTTCTTGCGGCTGCGCACCGCGAGCCGCATGAAAGCTTCGAAGTCCGAGCGTTCGAGCAAGCCAAGAAGCTGCCGCTCGGTCGCATCGAGCTTACGGCCGGCCGGCGCCGTGCGGCGGAAAATACCGCGGCTTGCCAATTCTTCGATGCTCCAAACCCTCTCCGCCGGCCGGCGAATGGCAATCGCCACGCAACCCGCCGTGGTCGCCGGCGGCATGACGATCTGCACCCGCTCGCCGCTGGGCAGCGACGCGGACAATAACGGCGAAGTCGAATCGATGCGCTGCTGGGTGGAATTGGCAACCAGCTTTGCCAGCCGGCAGCACCAGTCGAAATCCGCAAATGCCAGATGCTCGCGGCGCCAGCCCGCGGGGGTTTCCACGAACGCCTCGTGGGGCCGGTTGATGCACAGTTCCATCACGTCGCCCGCCAAGAGCGGACGCACCGCCCGCAGGGTTAGCGCGAGCGCCGAGGCTTCGGCGCCGTTGCCAGCACCGACACTCGCACCGGCACCGGCACCGGCATTAATGGCCGGCCGTGGATTTGAGTTCATACACCGACCTGAAGTCCAAATCGCGTGCAACCAGCACCTGGATGCGGTCGCCCTGATGCTTGATGACGGTTGGCGGAATGTTGATGGTGCCCTTCAATACTTCCGTCATGACGTCCTGCGTCGCGGACGGATTGACGATCACTGCGCCGCTGCCCGAGCGGCTCGACTGCACGGCCGCCTGGGCGGCCCCATCGATGACCGAGACCAGCATCGCCGCGCCGAAGCGCTCCCAGAAATGACGCTCAACCGTACCGGGAAGTCCGGAGCGGCCCAATTCGTCGGCGCCCGGCGATGCCAGGGGCACGATGACGCCGGCGGGAGTGCGCGCCTCGTTCCACAACACAAAAACGCGCGCGGAGCCTTGCTGAACCTGCCCCCGGGTTTCGCCCACGAGCTTGGTGCCGCGCTCCAGCAGCACGACTTTGCCGTCGACGCCGAAGGTATCCGTCGCCATCACGCAGGTGGTCATTCCGGGCAGGGTGGAGTCGATGGCGGTTTCGAGCGTGCAGTCGAGAAACGCCCCCTTGGGCAGCAACAGCCGCTGGGTGGGCAGCACTTCCGCGCGAACCGCGGTTGTGAAGCTCGGCCGCAGCAGCGCGCTCAACTCGCCGGGTTCCGGCGTCCCGGCAGGCGGCGGCAGCGCCCCGGGCGGAGCGCCAAGGATTGAGCTTTGGGATGAAAAGACCGCACCCGACAGCCGGCGCTCCACGGCGATCTGCTCCGGCGTTTTGGCCGGCGGCACAGCGGAGGCAGTCGCTGCCGGCGCGGGCTCGAGCGGGACTTCTCGGAGCGGCGCGGGCGGCACCTGCGGCTGCAGGGGTGCGTCCTTTGGCGGATCGATCCTTCCCAGGCTCGGCAGCGGCATCTCGCCCTGTGCCCGGCTGGCCGCGGCAGCCTGCGCGCTTTGACGCGCGTGGCTTTGGCGGGTCATGGCATTCGCGTAGTACCAGGTGAGCATGCCGAGACCCAGAACGCTCATCAAACCGATGGCCAGTACGTTGCTGACGCGTGTCTGCACCGAAGAAGCACGCGCCAGACTCGCTTCCGCGCGCTCGCCCCGTACCGGTGACTGCGATGCCTCGCCGGTCATGGCTTGCCCCTTTGCACCCGGCGCTCGACGTCAGGGGCCACCGTGCCCGATTCCAGTCGCTCGCCGCCCCCGGTATAGCCTCGATTGACGACACAGCCGGTGAGTTTCCCGCGCCGCAGGATGAAGCGCTGCGCGATCCGATGAATCACCACATCGCCGGCGTCCATGCTGAAATTCAACAGCGACTCACTGTCATCCTCGTTGCGCACGAAAATCGCCGGCAAGTCCGCGTTCGCGGCAAAGGTCAGGCGCGTGTGCACGCCATCGTCGGAAACCGCGCTCGGCCGCAATGCCGACTGGCCGCAGTACCAGTAGTCGATATTGCGGGGACGCCGGCTGGAGGCGCCATCGAGTTGCGAATCGAGCTTTCTCGCCGCGGTTTCAGCCGCGGATCGTGCAGCCGGCGGCGCGTAGGTGAAACGCAACGCGTAGACCACGTCCTCCTCGCTTGGCCGCTGCGGCAGGGCCGTATAGTCGAACTGATAGTGCCTGCGGGAGGTGAGAACCGTCAGATTGGTGGCCACTTTGGACGCTTTGGGCTTCAGGAATAAATGATTTTCCTGACCAACGAACGACAGACCTTCCAGGTCTCCGGCCCCGAGTCCGACGAACGTCTCGCCCGGCTCGAACTCCAAATCGATCTGGTACCCGACAAAGCCCTTCAGCTTGTAGACCTCGGCGGCATCGTAGGCGGCAACGCGAATCCGGCTGTCGACGGCGCCCTTCGCCGGAACAGTCTCCGCCTGCGCGCCGCTGCCTGCGAGCGTGAACGCCAGCAACAGCGACAGGACCGGGCCGCGTGTCACTCCCGTCGGCGAGCTCATCGGGCAGCCTCGCTCAAAACTTCGGGCTCGGTGCGAAAATCAACGATCTTGAAACCCAATGGATTCCAGCGCCGCACTTTCGGATCTTTCGCCACCTCGCCGTACGTGTATTGAATGGCGGCAACCCAATGCGTGAACGACTCCTCGGCCCCCGGACCCGGCAGCGCCGCCTTGAGGTAGCGCACCTGCGCCAGGTCGGATACACCGCTCGCATGCGTGAAAAAACTGACCGAACTGACCTGCACGCGCACGCTGCTGCCGTCCTTGTGCACGTTCAAGGGTGATTTCGGGTTGCTGGCATTCCACAGGGCATACCAGGCTTGATTGCGCTGAGCGGAATGAAACGCGCCGCACTCCTCGTAGTCGCTCTCGGCGGTGGAGAAATTGAAGCGCTCGCACACACTCACGTAGTGCGTCAGAAAATAGCGGCTGACGGCCTCCTCGGGCGTGGCGTGCTCGGCAAGGACCGGCACGACATCGACGATGCCGGTGCTGCGGTCGACCCGCACGAGATAAGGAATGGCCTGTTTCAGGGGCATGAGCAGCAGCAGTGCGATCGCGCTTGCGACTGCGCTCGACCAGCCCGCTGCTGCAACCCACCAGGCGAGCTTGGTCGTGCGCCGATACTGCGCGAGGCGATCCGTATCCCAGGACTCCGCTGCGTCGAAGTACCCTTCGGCGTCATCGGCGGCGGTCATGGCAGTTTTCCGGCCGCCGGCGAGGCCGGCTGTTTGGCGGCGGGTTCATTGATGGGAACAAGATGCTTGTCACAGCGCACCGCCGGCGCCGAACAAGCACTGATCAGCATTACCAGGCAAAGAATCAATCGCATGGTCACATTCCTCGAGGATTTGAACGGATCAGCGGCGCCAATTGCGTGCAAGCGTTGCTCCTGAATTCGCCGCGGCGCGCACGGCTCGCGAGGTGCCGCGGTATGCCGCCCCGGCGCCGTCGATCCCGAAGGCAGCGGCCGAGCCCAACACCAGCTCCGCCCGCGCCCGCACCCGTCCGCCAACCGAGGAGAAAGCTCGGCCGATGACGCCGTGGGAATTGAGCGTCGCACCGCCGGCCAGACCGGAAGCGATCGGCATCACCTGGCGCAGCACCAAAAATACGAGAAATGCGATCAGCATCATGTTCAACGCATCCACCGTCAGAATGGCGGCGCCGCGCGCGGCCGTTTGCGCGGCATAGGACTGCACGATGCGGAGCAGCAGCGCCGCGAGCATGACGGTCAGCACCGTGATGAGCGCATAGTTGGCGAGCTGCGCGATCCAGGCGAGGAAGAAGCGGCGGGTCGCGTCGAAAAACAGCATTGCAATGAACAGCGGCCCCAATGCAAGCAGCACGGCGAGCGCGATGCTCGACAGTGCGATCAGAAACATCGCATACACGCACAGCACGCCGATCATGGACCAAACCACGGCCCCGGCCAGATAAAAACCAAGATCGCCCGAGAGCAAGCCGCCCTTGTCCCATAGATTTCCCGCCACGGTGCCGCCGCTGTTCCAAATGGCGTCGAGGGTTCCCACCGGATCGCTCGCCCCGACCATGGCGGCCGCGAGCCGCGCCGGCGCGGTATAGAAGGTGTCGACGATCACGGTGTTGTAGAGCCAGAGCCGAAGTCCGACGCCCAAAATGAGCGCCAGCAGGGCGATGCGCTTGAGTCCCGTTTCGACAGGCTCGCCAATCTTGCCGGTGAGATGCAGATATCCCCAAGCCATCACGTAGATGGTCGCGAGCGTGAGCACCGCGGGCTCGAGCACCCCCGCCAGACGCGAGGTGTTGTCGCCGATATATGCAGCGAGCTGGCCATTGAGCCACGTCCAGAATGTCGCGAAAAAACCCATGCTTCAAGGAACCGGCTGGAAGCGCGCGTCGAAGCGCCCATGGCCGTCCAGCACCTGCTCTCGCGCCTGCTGGCGCAACGATGACTCCTGCGCTTCGGCGGACTGGTTCAGAATCTGCACTTTGCTGTGCTCGTTCTGCAGCATGCCGAGCTCGGCGCTGATCCTCGCTTGCAGATCAAGCGCCGCCTTCTGATCCGTCGCCGTTGAAATGGCCGCGATCAGGCTTTGAATGGCCGCGAACCGGCCGCTGGCATTTGCGAGCGCCTGGTGCGCCAGCGCCTGGCGCATCGCGCTCCATTGACGCTGGCTTTGAATGAGTTGTTGGGCGGCGGGCGACAATGTGGCCAGGCGCTGCGGAGACAGCACGGCATTGGCCGCCATGACGCCCTGCATGTCGGCCGAGAGAGCGCCGAAGCCGCCCGAACCTTGCAACGCGCCCGTGACCTGGGTCCAGTCCGAGGGTAGGTAGTTGCGCACCGTCCCGCTCAACAGCTGTTCCATGCCGCGATCGCCGGTCATGGTCTCCAAGGCCTGCTGTGCCTGAAGCAGTTGTTGCCTGGCGGTTGCCAATTGCTGCGCGGTGGTCTGCACTTCCTGCATCAATTGGACGATGGCCGGCGCATCGATGACCGCCCACTGCGCATGCGCGGCCGGCGCTCCCGCGGCACAGGCAATCAAGCACGCGGCCGCAACCCGCGCGAGCTGCACTTGCACTTTAAATCTTCGCATTGCCTTCTCCTTTCATGGTTCGATTTCGGCCAGAAACTGCGGCAGCCAGGATTTCGGATCCGATCCGTGCGCACCGATGGCTCGTTGCATACGCTCGAGGTGATGGGCGCGGCCGGAAATGACGGCAAGCTCGGTGTCGAATCCCTTCAAATCGAGCTGGCATACGACGCTGTGATGCGCCTGCTTGATCAGGAACATGCGCGAGCCCGGTTCCAATTGTTCCTTGATCAGCTTAAATTCGCGTTGCGTGAGGCCGAAGCCCTGCGTGTACTCGTCGAGATCGGCATCCGCGTTTGGAAAAAGGACCTTGGTTGGAGTCTGCTCCACCAAGGTTCGGCTGATGGGACTGTCGAGAACGTCGCTGGGACTCTGGGTCGCGAGGCACATCACTGCGTTCAATTTGCGCCAGGTCTTGGGTCCATCTTTGGCGAAATTCTCGAACGCCCGGTCGGCGAGCAGCCGCCAGAACTCATCCATCCAGCAAACGAAGCGGCGTCCGTCCAGCAGCTGACGCACCAAATGGAACAGGTACAGCGTAATGGGCGCGCGAGTCAGCCCGTTATCGAGAAACTCGGTTACGTCAAAACCGATCAGCGGGGAGCCCGACAAACGCGACACCACCGTGTCGCTGGCATTGTCGAACACCCAGGCGTAGTCGCCGCGATGCGATGCACACCAGCGCGCGAGCCTGGCATGCAAGCCTTCCGGGTCGGTCGGATCGAGAAATTCCACCAGACGCGACAGACGCCGCGCCGAGGGTTCGAGCGACAGGGTGCCGCGCAGCGCTTGCTCCAAATCAGCTGTCTGACGCACCGCACGCGGCTCCGGCGAGGCCGACCCCGGTTCCGCCTTGCCGAGCTCGCGCAGCCAGGTCTTTAGAAACTCGATGTTTGCCGGTGTGGCCGGCAATTGCAGCGGATTGAAGCCGGTGGGAATCCCATTCTGCAGAGAAAGATATTCGCCGCCGAGCGCCCGCACCAAAATCTCGAGTCCGCGATCCTTGTCGAAGATGACCTGCGTGACGCCCTCCCGGCGCAGCAAAGCGACCAGGAAACCGATGAAGACGGTCTTGCCCGACCCCGTCGGTCCGCAAATCAGAGTGTGCCCGGTATCTTTGCGGCTGCCGCCGTCGGGATCGGCCGGATCACTGGCATGCAGTGAAAAATGGTACGGCGAGCGGGCGCTGGTGATGAACATGCAGAGTGCATCGCCCCAGTGATTTCCGTGCGCTCGCCCGATCGGGTAGTTGTGCAGCGGCGCCATGGCGGCGAAATTCCGCGAGGTGATCGGCGCCTTGCGCGGCCTGAATGGGAAGTTGCCGGGCAGTTGCGCCCAAAATGCCGCTTCGAGGGCAAGGTCCTCGCGCGCGACCAGCATTCCGGTATCCGCGAGACAGCTGCGCGCCAGCGCGAGAGAGTCGTTGAGAGCCTTGAGCCGGGTGCCGGCGGGCTGCACGCCGTCCTCCGAGATGTCGGCGATCACTTGCAGCGAGAAATGGTGGTCCCCCATCGCGAATTCGTTGCTGGTCAGCGCGTCCAACGCGTCCTTCAACTCGGCTGCCTGCGAAATGGCGAAGTCGCCTGCGTTCGACATGCGGTTGAATTGTCGCTGCAACAACGCCTGTCCGGACGATTTGGTCAGAAAGGCAAAGGACTGGGTTGCGATGAATGCAAAGGGTGCGGACAGCAGCCGGTTGTACATGCCGACCGCGCTCGGCGTCGGATACTCCTTGATGCCCAGCATCGCACCCACGCGCGTGCCGCACGGCAGGCGATATTCGATTGCCTCCGTTCCGAACAGCAGGCGCGAGGTTGCCAGTGCCCGATTGACCGGGCCGCCGGGCAGCGGCATGCGCTGCCACTCGCCGTTCAACAGCAAGCCGAAGTACTCGAGCAGCGACGAGCAGGCCACGCCGCCGGATCGATAGACACTCAATGGCTCGGGTTCGTAGCGTGCCAGCGACGCAAGCAGGGTCTGCGCCAGTTTCTCGCAGGCATCGAGCGCGTCCACCAGTGCCAGCTTCGAGCCTGCCCGCTGCGCCCGGGCGAGCAGCTTCGAAGCCAGCCCGGTGGCGAGGCCGGAGGTCGGCCGGTGCACTATCGACAGATAGATCGCGTTCTGCATCAACGTTTCACCGGCGAGCCGGCGATGATATTTGCGATGCAGACCGTCGACGAAGAAATGCCCGGGCCGGCCGCCGTTCAGCGACTCGCCCGCGCCCGCCCCGGCGCGATGGCGCACGATGTGGGTCCAAAGCGCGACGTTCGGGCTGGCGAGGTTGCGCCACAGGACGTTCAAGCGCTCATGCCAATTGTTGAGCTCATCGTCATCGGCGCTTTCGAAGCTGGCGCCGGCCAGGCTAAAACCCTGGACATAGTCGCCGAAAATGGTGCGCACGACCGTCGGAGCGACGTGCGCCGCGTAAGGGATCCGCTCGGCGGCGCCGATCTCGCGATGCAGGGCCGCTGCATGCCGCAATGTCGCCATGGGCTAGGCCTTTCTGCTCCGCCGGCCGCGGCGATTCGGCAGATCGATCACCAGCGGACAGTAGCTGCTCGCCTTCCAAACGCGCAGATTGGCGAACCAGGCGGGCAGCCGCGTCCGAGCCCAAAGCAGCACGAGATCGAAGAACCGCGCATCACGGGCGCAGAGCAGCATGCACACGCCGTGAATGGGCGCGCATAAAAGCAAAGTCAGCAGGTTCTTGGTAAGGAGAAAGGCCTCCATGGTAAACACCATGTTGAACAGCAACGCCGAGTAGGTAACGCCCCAGCGCATCGGTGGACGGGTCGCGCCCACGAACAGCGGATCGGCCGTCAGCCCCGCGTTGCGCTCGCTCGTTTTGCGCTCGCTCGTTTTGCGTTCGCCCACGTGCATCTCCTAGACGCCGAACATGCCGCGCACCCAGGTGACGATCTGCGGTGCGCCGAAGCCGATGGCGATGCCCAAAATCGCGCCGATGCACCAGCCCCAAGACATTCGATTCGCCATCGCCATGCCGCCGAGCACCATCACGAGAATGATCGCCACGGGCGTCAGCCACGCCAGGATGTTGGTCTGCAGCGAACTCGCGCCCGTCAGGAAAGGCGAAGCCTGCGCGAGCGCAAGCTCGGGCGCGCAGCTCGTCCCGATCAGCAAAGCCGCGAGGGTGAGGTGCGCGAGGCGGCGGGGCAACGGATGCCGCATGTCAGATCTCCGCCTCGAGCGCGCCGATTTCATTCTCGCCGCGGCGCGCGGCCAACTCCTCGCGCTTGGCCCTGCCGGGGGCGCCGAAGCGGAAGTTTTGGATCACGAAGGAGTGGTCGTATTGCTTCTCGCCTTCGCGGTCGGTCCAATTGTTGGCGCGAATCTGCGCCTGAACGATGAGCTGATCGCCCTTGCGTGCGTTTTTCGCGATCGCCTCTCCGAGACTTTCGAACGCAACGAACCACAGGCTGGTTACTGCCTCGCGCGCGTTGCCTTGCTCGTCCTTGCCCGCGTAGTCGTTGCCGACCAGGCAAATCCGCGCATAGCTGGTACCGCCCTTGACGGCAAGTTCCGGGTCCTTGGCAAGGTTGCCCACGGCGGTGACGGTGAAACTATTCATGATGACTCCTGGAGAAAGTGTTGCGCGGCGATAGATGCCCGCGTGACAACAGTTTCCCGGGAGTCAGTGCAAACTAGAATTCAATTAACTGCCGAGTTCGCAAAGATACGGACGAAGGGCGCGCGTCGCGGCGGGACCGCGGCGCAGTCACGCCGAATATGAGCGGCGATCGTTAAGAAAGCGGCAGCAGAAACGCCGGAGTAAGCTATTGCGCAGCCGGTTGCCACTCGGGCAGTCCGGCGCGCCAATAGACAAAGGCGATCACATCCGCCATGAGATCGTCACCCTGCGTCTTGGTCGAGCCAATGCCGTGGCCTGCTTCCGCGTCGATGCGCAGCAGTATGGGTTTGCCGGTGCCGGACGCCTGCAGCGCGGCCGCCACCTTGGCCGGTTCCCAAGGCGCGACGCGCGGATCGTTGAGTCCGGTGGTGATCATGACCGCTGGATACTGCACTCCTTTGCTGATGTGCTGGATGGTATCCATGTCGTACAGGTTCGCGAATCCGGCGGCGTTGGTAATCGAGCCGAATTCGGGAATGTTGGCGGGACCTCCGGCGGTGAATTCCGAACGCAGGGTATTGGCGGCGGGCACGAGATCCAGCACGCCGGCAAACAGGTCCGGCCGCTCCGTCAGCGAGCGCCCCATGGTGATGCCGCCGGCCGACCCGCCGAGGATGAACAGTTTATCGGGCGCGGTGATGCCCCGGGCAATCAGGTACTCACTGCATGCGATGAGATCGCCCCAGGTGTTGTGCTTGTTGGCATCCTTGCCGGACAGCCGCCAGTGCTCGCCCAACTCGCCGCCGCCGCGGACGTGACACACGCCGTAGGTGATGCCTTCGCGCATCGCGGCCGCGCGCCGCACGCTGAAATCGGCGAGTTCGGAGATGCCGTACGAACCATAGGCCTCGAGCATGGTGATTTGCACACCCTTGGCGCCCTTCGGTTGCACCAGCGACAGCGGCACCTCGGTCCCATCGGCGGCCTTCGCCTGCAAATCGCTCACCACATGGTCCGATGAGGCGAAATCGCCGCGTGCCCCGACGTTAAGATCGCTGAAGGTTTTATGCGCGGGATGGTAGGCGAACTCGGTGGGCGGCGTGACCCAGCTCGACAGGCTGAGGGTGATGCCGGCTGCGCGCGGATCGGTAAAGGCCTCGTCAACATGCCCCTGGAACGGCAATGCGATCTGCTCGATGGCCGCGGAGCCTGCCGGAACGCGCAGCAGCTGCGAATAGGCACCGTGGCGCGCAAGCACGTACAGGGCATCCGCGCCGACGTGAATTGCTTCGATCACCCGGTCGGGCTGCGCCGGCACCAGCGTCGATGCGGAGCTCAGCGGCTGCCCAGCACGGACCGTGAGCACTTTGAAGGTGGGCGCATCCTTGTGCGACAACAGAAAGATCTCCGCACCGCGCATGTCGACGTTGGTGACATCATCCGCGCGCGTAATGAACTGCGTCCAGGTCACCTTCGGGTCGTTCACTCTGGAGACGGGTGCCAGCCACATGGCGAGTTCGTTCTGAACGCCGTTGATCGACAGGGCGGCTGCCACGGGTGCGCCCACGCTGATGGCGATTGCCGGCGATTCCACCGGCGTCAGTGCCGGACCGTGGCCCAAGGATGCCCCCAACACCGGTACCGGCTCGGATTTCAGATCCCAGACATCCGCGGTGGCGTTCAAATACCTCTCGCTCGGCGCGGCGTTCGCGGCTGTTTTCTGCAGCCGGACGAAATACAGCTGCTTGGAATCATCGCTCCACGAAGTCGCGCCGAATTGCGCGCGGTCGACCGGTCCTGCGATCTTGGCGCCGCTCGCGGCGTCATACACAGTGATGGCGGCGTCCTCGGAACCTCCCTCGGAAATTCCGACGGCCACCTTATTGCCGTCGGGCGAGGCGAGAAAATAATTGATCGCAAAGGGCTTGCCGCCGTTCGCGCCGCGCAGCGCGGCAACATCGACCAGTTTGCGCACGCCCGCGGCGTCCGACACCATCAGGTCGAAGTTATCCGAACCCGGCGCGCGCTCCTCGTAGATTCCGCGGGTGCCGAAATGCACGTAGCCTTGAATCAGCCCGAAGCTGGCGGAAAATTTCGCCGTGGCGGCCTTCAACTGCGCGAGCGGCTTGATGCTGTCCAGCACCGAGCGCGTGTATAGGCCCTGCGCCTTCATCCAAGCGATGGTGGCCGGATCGAGCGCCTCCATGTATCGATAGTCGTCGGTGACCTTGCGTCCCCACAGCGTCTCGGTCACGGGTTTGACCGCAGCCGCCGGGGGTTTTTTCGCCACCGCCAGGCAGAGCGGAGCTCCGAGCAGCAGCGCGGTCGCAATCAAGGCAATCGTGGTGTCACGCATCGCTTGGATCCTGGAGATGGAAAGGGTGCGCGATTCTACGGCCTGCACGGCTGAGGACGCTAGGGCGTCGATTCCGCGCCATGCTCCATCTGCGCCTGTTGTTCCATGTGCACCTTGAAGCCGGGAGCCCAGCCAGCCTTGGACTGAAATTCAGTCACGACTTCGTAAGCCTTGGCGCCGCTGCGTTGCCAGCGGCTGCGATACATCATGACTTTGCCGTCCTCAACGAAGCGCGTTTCCGGGAAGACCAGTGATTCCTCGTCGATCGCCACCGCCCCGCGGCTGAAGCAGCCGCCGCTTTCGATGTAGAGATATTCCAATTGTTTGGCCGCCGGGTTCCACCAATATATGGACTCGCCCATCGCGTCGGCCTTGCCTTCGGCCCGCACGGTATGCCGGTCGCGCAGAAATTTGCCGCCATAGATCCAGCTGAAGCAATGCTCGTCGGTCTGCCGGCCGCCGGGAAAGGCGCCCTTCCAGCAGTGGCCTGCCAGATATGCCAGCGGTTCGTAGGCGGGATCCGGCGCGGCGAGCGCCAAGCCGGGCGTCAGCAGAAATAAGCAGATCAGGCTAGTTACACCGGGGGCGGACCGTGATCAACAATCGGCCCCGCGTGATCGGCCCGCGGCTGTTCCTGCTGTTCCTGCTGTTCCTGAGTTCCCTTTGCGCGCACAGCGATTATAGTGGCGCTCCGGCAGACCGTTCTTAATGACAGAAAAAATCGCCAGGGGGCCAGCATGACACCGTCAGATTCATCCACGAAAATACTGCGCAGCGTTCTCGCCGCCATGGCCGTGACGTTGAGCGTTTCGGCCGCCTCCTTCGGCGAGAACGGCCCCGGCAAACATTATGTGCTGCCGGCTTCGAGGGAAAACGTGCAATGGGGCTGGTACGACATCACCGAGAAGCCCAAGCTCACCATCAAGTCCGGCGACAGTGTCTCGATTGAAACGCTGTCGCATTCGCTCGGCCAGATCAAGCCGGGCGTGGAGATGGACGAGATCGTGCGCCTGCGCAAGGCCAATCCGGGCGGCGGTCCGCACTCGATCACCGGGCCTATCTACGTCGAGGGCGCGGAGCCCGGCGATACCTTGGAAGTTCACATCCTGAAAATCGTGCCCAAGGCCGACGGCTTCAACTTCAATGTACCCGGCAAGGACTTCCCGACGGTCGGCCAGCTGGCGTCCGAATTTCCGGAAGGCTTCGTGCGCTACTTCAAGCTCGACCTGGCCAGGATGCAGACGCAGTTCAAGCCTGGGATCGTCATCGATCTCAAGCCTTTCCCCGGCACCTTCGCCGTCGGCGTCGATCCCAACGAGCCCGATGCGAAGGCCGGTCCGCCCATTCACGATGCGAAGGGCCGTACCAGCACGCTGCGGCCGTGGAAGAATGGGTCCAACATGGATGTGAACGAGCTGCAGGCCGGCTCGACCATCTATTTTCCTGTGTTTCAAAAGGGCGGTCTGATCTGGACCGGCGATTCGCATTGCCGCCAAGGCAATGGCGAGGTGAACCTGACCGCGCTCGAATGTTCGTACAAGGAAATCGAGATCCGGCCGATCGTGCGCAAGGGCATGAAGACCGAATGGCCGTGGGCGGAGACCAAGACCGATTGGATTTTCATGGGCTTTGACGAGGATCTGAATCAGGCCATGAAAATAGCGGTCGATCAGACCGTCAATTGGCTATCGAAGCAAACCATCGTGCCGATGAGCCGCGAGGAAGCCTACTCGCTCACCTCGATGGTGGGAGATTGCCGTGTTTCGCAGGTGGTCGACATCCGCAAGGGCGTGCACTGCATGATCCCGAAAAAGCTGTTCGTAAACTACAAGCCGGGGGCGCGCTAAGCCTTCGCCAACTGCACCACCATCTTGCCGGTGTTCGCACCGGTAAATAGGCCGATCAGAGCGGCGGGTGCCTGCTCGATGCCTGGCAGGATCGTGGTGCGGTATTTCAGACTGCCCTGGCGGATCCAACTCTTCATCTCATCGAGGAATTGCGCACGCTGGGCTTCGAATTCGTAGTACACGAAGCCGCGGATGGTCACGCGGTTGTAAATGATGTTGGACAAGGTGGTCACGGGCTCGGAAACCGCGCCAAAATTGTTGTAGGCGGAAATCATGCCGCATACGGCGATGCGTCCGAGTGCATTCATGCGCGGCAGTGCGGCGTTCAGATGCTCGCCGCCGACGTTCTCGAAGTAGACATCGATGCCCTTGGGCGCCGCGGACTTGAGTGCGCTGCGCAGCTCGCCCTGCTTGTAGTTGATGACGGCGTCGAGCCCCAGCTCCTCCTTCAGCCATTGACACTTCTGGTCCGAGCCTGCGCTGCCGATCACATAGCAGCCTTTGATTTTCGCGATCTGCGCGGCGACGCTGCCGACCGCGCCGGCGGCGGCCGAGACGAATACGTTTTCGCCCTGTTTGAGCGCGCCGATGACCAGCAAGCCGCCGTAGGCGGTGAGCCCGGTGAGGCCGAGCACGCTCATGTAGGCGATCAATGGCATGCCGTCGGCATCGAGTTTGGACAGGCCCTTGCCGTCGGAGAGGAAGTATTCCCTGAAGCCCTGCATGGATTCGACGTGCTCGCCTTCCAAGAAGGCGGAATTGCGCGACTTGAGCACCCGGCCGATGGCGCCGCCGATCATCGGCTCATTCAGGGTGGTCGGGCCTGCGAGTCTCGGGCGCATCGCGGGATCGACGGACATGTAGATGTTTTCGATCAGCACCTGGCCGTCCGCAGGATCGGGCACTTGGGTCTCGACGACACGAAATTGCGCGGGGGTGGGCAGTCCCTGCGGACGTTCGATCAAATGGACTTCTCTGCTGCGCATCATTTCTCCTCAGGCGGGAATGACCCGGTTCGTCAACGCGTATTTCCAGTGACCGGACTTGAAGCGCCAGATGAGCATGGAGCCTTTGAGCATGTAGTCGCCGATGATGGAGCTGTACACCCAGACCACCGGTACGTGAAAGAAGCAAAAGGCGGCGGCCAGGGTGCAGCGTACGCCGATCAGCCCCAGGAAGGAGGTGACCAGCGGGAAGCGCGTGTCGCCCGCGCCGCGCAATGAACCGCCGATCGCCATGTCGATGCCGAGCAGGGGCAGCATGGCGCCCATGATGTAGGTGACCTCGGTCGTACGCTGCACGGCGATGGCGTCGGAGCCTAAAAAGAACTGCGCGAGCGTTCGGCCGTTGATGGCGATGAGGAATCCGATCAGCGACATCGCGGCCACCGCGATGATGCAGGCCCGCCAACCGCGTCGTGCGGCGCCGTCCATGTCGCCGGCCCCGAGGTGCTGGCCGACCAGGGTGGCGCCGGCAATGGAAAATCCGCTGCCCACCACCATGGCCACGTTCAGCATGTTGACGCCGACGTTGTAGGCGGCGAAGGCTTCGGTGCCGTAGTAGTGCCCGATGAGCGACATGAACAGAAAAAAGCCGAACTGCAGCACGAGCTGCTCGAGCGCCACGGGGTAGCCGATGTGCAGCAGGCGTTGGTAGCGCACCTTCTTGAAAATATCGCCGGGATAGAATTTGATGGTGAGTTTCTGGCGCATCCAAAGCGAGACCAGTACGGCGCCGCAAAGCACGAAGGACATCCCAGATGCGAACGGCGCGCCTGCTGATCCCATTTGCGGGGCGCCCCACTTGCCCAGGATAAAGGCATAGAGCAAAGGCAGGTTGACCAGGTTCACCGCGAGGCCGAACAGCAGCGGGGTCCAGGCGTTGCCGGCGGCGCGCAGGGCGCTGGAGAGAATGATATCGATGGCGAAGCCGATGATGAAGGTGGCCAGCCAAAATATGTTGCGCGATGCCAGCTGCGTTGTTTGCTCGTCCAGGCCGAAGATTTCGGCGATCTGATGCGAGAACAGCATGCCGATGATCATGAGCGCGAGTCCCACCATGCCGCCGAACATGAGCGAGGCGGAAGTGATGCGGCTGGCCTCCTCGCGCTGGCCGGCGCCCCAGGAGCGCGCGACCAGGGCGGTGGTGCCGACGCCGATGGCCATGAGCAATGCCTGCAGGGCGAAGAACACGCGTTGCCCGGCGCCGACCGCGGCCACCGCCGGCGCGCCCAGGCTGCCGACGAATTTGGTCTGTACCATGGCGACCATGGAGAACATGAGGTTCGCCATGATGGAGGGCATCGCGAGTTGCCAGAAGGTGGGCCGGGCGTGCTGAGGCGGCGCCTCCATTGCATCCAGGGTCGTCATCGGTCGCGCATCAAGGTCAGACCTTCAATGCGGCGGGCTTCTTTATCCAGAGGGTCAGCAACAGGTAGTAGGCGATGCCGATTCCGATCCAGGCGAGGCCGAGAACTTTGGCGGCCCGGTCCATCTCGTACAGCACGAAGACGATGATGCCGAGGCCGAGCAGCGGACAGAGCAGATGCCTGATCCAATTGCCGCTGCGCTCGCGGATGACGTAGTGGTTGATCACGGACAGGTGCAGCAGCACGAAACCGGTGAGCGCGCCGAAATTGACGATCAGCGTCAGGTCATCGACGCGATCGGCGAACAGCAGCCCCACCAGCAGCGAGATGACGGCGACCACCAGGGTGCTGATGTACGGGGTCTTGTAGCGCGGATGCACCTTGGCGAGCACGGCCGGCAGTTTGCCGTCGCGCGCCATGGCGAACAGGATGCGCGACACGGCGGCCTGTGCGGCCATGGCGTTGGCGATGGCGGTGGCGATCACGATGGCGATGATGGTGATCAGGCGCAGCCAGTCGCCGCCGGCCCGCTGGGTGATTTCGTAGAACGCGGTTTCCGCGGAGGCGAAATGCATGCCGGCACTCAAGTCGGTGGCAATCCAGGTTTGCAGCATGAACAGTCCGCCCACCAGGATGAGCGCGAGTACGGTGGCGCGGCCGATGGCGTCCTTGCCGGCGCGATTTTCCTCGGACAGGGTGGAGATGCCGTCGAAACCGAGGAAAGACAGCACGGCGATCGAGGTTGCGCCCGCCACCGTGGCGAACGAGAACACCTTGGCATTGTAGATGGGCGTGAGGGTGAGCCGGCCCGCGCCCATGCCGTGATACAGCGCCGTCAAGCCGACCCCGACAAACAGCGCGAGCACCAGCAGTTCCATGTAGAGCATGTAGCGGTTGACGCGCGCGGTGAACTGGATGCCGACCAGGTTGACGGCGGCGTTGAAGCAAATGAACAGCGCGAGCCAGGCCCATGCCGGTACACCGGGAAGCACGGGCCGCAGGGCCACGGCGCTGAACAGATACAGCAGCGAGGGCACCAGGATGTAATCGAGCAGGATCAGCCAGCCGGAGAAGAATCCGGCGATTTCGTGCAGGCCGCGGTGCGCGTAGGTGTACACGGAGCCGGCCAGCGGGAAGGCGCGCGACATGGCGGCATAGCTCAAGGCGGTGAAGAACATGCCGATCAGGCCGAGCAGGTACGCCAGCGGCACCATGCCCTTCGAGTCGTGGTAAACGAAGCCGAACACCGAATACGGTGCGATGGGCACCATGAAAATCAATCCGTAGATGACCAGGTCCTTGGTCGTGAGCGCGCGGTGCAGTTGTTGCTGGTATCCGAATTCTTCGATCGACAAGCGCGCGGGCTCCTTTTGGTGCCAGTCTATCCTAAAGAAGCGCGGGTTCACGGACCATGATTGGAGTCGCGCATTCACGAAAAGATTCCTACAATGGGAAGAAATCACCAGGTTTCCCATGGCCCTTCCCGCGCATCGTCATACGATTCATCGTCGCCATCACGGCTGGGACAACAGCCTCGACCCGGCGGCACATATCGCGCCGGGCGAGTCGCTGGAGTTCGACGTCGCGGATGCCTCCGGCGGTCAGCTCACGCCCTCCTCCGCCTTGGCGGATGTGGGGCGCATGGATTTCGGCAAGATCAATCCGGTCAACGGGCCGGTGTACATCGACGGCGCCGAGCCGGGCGACATTCTCAAGGTGACCTTGCTGTCGTTCGCACCCTCGGGCTGGGGATGGACCGCCAACATCCCGGGCTTCGGCCTGTTGGCGGAGGACTTCAAGGAAGCCGCGCTGCATGTGTGGCGTTACGACGCGAAGACCCTGGCGCCCGGATTGTTCGGCGGCTGGGGCAAGGTGCCGCTGAAGCCTTTTACGGGGACCATCGGTCTGGCGCCGGCCGAACCTGGGCTGCACAGCATCGTCCCGCCGCGCCGCGTCGGGGGAAACATGGATGTGCGCGACATCGCCGAGGGTACGGAACTGTTGTTACCGGTTGAGGTCAAGGGGGCACTGTTCTCGGTGGGCGACACGCATGCGGCGCAGGGGGACGGCGAAGTATGCGGCACCGCCATCGAGAGTCCGATGAGCGTGGCGCTGCAATTCGACCTGATCAAGCAGACGCCGCTCACCTTCCCGCGCTTTCGGACCCCGGGCCCCGTCACGCGTCACCTGGACGCCAAGGGATACGAGGTCACCACGGGAATCGGGCCTGACTTGATGGAGGCGGCGCGGGCGGCCGTCCGCTCCATGGTGGATCTGCTCACGCGCGAGCGCGGCATGCCGGCGATCGATGCCTATTTGCTGTGCAGCGTCTGCGGCGATCTGCGCATCAGTGAAATCGTCGATGTGCCGAACTGGACGGTGTCGTTCTACTTTCCGCGGGTGGTGTTCGAGTAAAGGCGCGGCTGGACGCGCGGCGCTCGGCGCGCGGCCACGCCGGGGCCGGGGCCGACCGGGTCAGCGGTCGACTTCTTCGACCACGGCCTGGCCGGAAACACGGACGCGGATCAATGCCCAGCACAATCCCAGGGTTAACATGCAGGCGATGAAGACCAGCACGACCCAGGCCATGGCGGTGTGGCTGGAGGTGTTGATCCAGCCCCAGCTGCTGATCAGCCAGATGATGGCGGCGAAAAAAGCGAGGCCGAGGGCGACGCCGAGGGTGCCGAGCGAACGCCAGGTGGCGTGCGCGAAAAATATCCACACCGCGAGCAGCGCCAGGCCCACCACGGCTTGCAGAGGCTGCAAGTGCGGGAAGTTGCCGGCGATCCAGCTGACGAAGGACAGACCGGTGGGGTTGTAGGTCGCGAGCACCAGGAGGAGCGAGGCGAGAAATCGCCCGAGCAATCCGCTGCCTGTGAGTCTCCCCATGCCCTATGGTACGGCGGTACCCATAGCGGCGCCAAGTCCTGCAAGGCCCACTGCTACACGGAGTGTCGATACACGATGAAGCCCGATCGCTCGGCCACCCGGTCATACAAGCCGCGGGCCACGGCATTGCTCTCGTGGGTCTGCCAGTAGACGCGCGGCACGCCGGCGCGCCCGGCGTGCTCGTACACGGCGGCAATGAGTGCGCGGCCGACGCCGCGGCCGCGGGCGGCGTCCGCCGTGAACAGGTCCGCGAGATAACAGGTGGGCGCGATCTGGATGGTGCTGCGGTGGTAGAGAAAATGAGTCAGGCCGATGAGCCGCGGTTCGCGCTCAGTCCCCGGGTGTTCCGGCGCGCGATCTTCGGCCACCAATGCGAGCACAGGCTCCTCCGGATCGAAGAAGCGCGCCCAGGTGGCGTCGGTGACGTCGGCCGGCAGCGCGGTCGGGCCGCTGCGCCCGTAGAAGGCGTTGTAGCCGTCCCAGAGCGGCTTCCACTGCGCGAAGTCCGCACGCGTCACCGGCCTGACTTGAACCGGCCAGTTCAACGCCACGCCGCTACCGCTCAACGCAACACCGCTACCGCTCAACGCAATACCTCTATAGAGCGCCGATGGAGCGCTTGAGCTGCCTGATGCGGCCTTCGTTGCGTTTGTAGAATGTCCATTGCTTGATCCTTTTCGATTGCACCAGCCGCGCCTGGCGCAGGATTCGCATGTGCTCGCTCAAGGTGGGCTGGGTGATGCCGAGTTTCTCGGCAATCAGCACCGCGCACACGCCGTCGCCCACCAGGTCGCCGCCGAGCTGGGCGCGGAAATTCGCGCGCGGGCGCTTGAGCCATTCCAGTATCTTGAGCCGCCGGTCGTTGCCGAGCGCTTGAATTGCCTGCAGATCAATCATATAGTTAGTTTGCCAACCGACGAACTATGAGTCAACTATGATTTCCACGGACGAAATTCGCGCCGCGCACGGCGTGATCGAACCTTACATCCGGCGCACGCCGATCGTGCGGGTCGACGCGGCCGATTTCGGCGTGGCCGCGGCGCCGCTGGCGCTCAAGCTCGAGCTGTTGCAGCACGCGGGCTCGTTCAAGGCGCGCGGCGCATTCACCAGCCTGCTCACGCGGAAAATACCCGGCGCCGGCGTGGTCGCGGCCTCGGGCGGCAATCACGGCGCCGCGGTGGCGTACGCGGCGATGAAGCTGTCGGTCCCCGCGAAGATCTTCGTGCCGAGCATCGCCTCGCCCGCGAAGATCCAACAGATCACCGATTACGGCGCGCAGCTGGTGATCGGCGGCGAGCGCTATGCGGACGCGCTGGCCGCGAGCGAGGCCTGGGTGGCCGCTTCCGGCGCCATGCCGATCCATGCCTTCGATCAGCGCGAGACCATGCTGGGACAGGGCACGGTGGGCTTGGAGCTGGAGGAGCAGACGCCCATTACGACGCTGCTGGTCGCGGTGGGCGGCGGCGGCCTCATCGCCGGACTCGCCGCCTGGTACGGCGGCAGGATCAAGCTCGTCGCGGTCGAACCCATCAAGGCGCCGACCCTGGCGCGCGCGCTGGAAGCGGGCCGTCCGGTCGATGCGGAGGCCGGCGGGGTTGCCGCAGAGTCGCTCGCGCCGAGGCGCGTGGGGGCACTGGTCTTTCCCATCATCCAACGCTATGTGCACCGGTCCGTATTGGTGTCGGACGAGGCCATATTGGATGCGCAGCGGCGGCTGTGGACGACATTGAGGGTGGTGGCGGAACCCGGCGGCGCTGCGGCGCTTGCGGCCCTCACCTCGGGCCAGTACCTGCCGGGCGCCGATGAGCGCGTGGGTGTGCTGATCTGCGGCGGCAACACGGCGGTGGTGAACTTCAAGTCTTGATCTTCAGGTCTTGATCTTCAAGTCTCCTGGGCGAGCAGCCTGGCTTCGCTCAGCAGCGGGTGCGCGGCATCCAGGTTCTGCTCCAGGTGCGGCAGCGCTTCGCGCGCGCCGGCGGCGGCCGTCGCCTTGTTCCCGAGCGCCAGTTCGGCACGCGCGCGCAGCATGAGCGCTTCGCCGACCCACGCCGAGGAGTTGGGATCGACCGCCTCGAGCCTGGCCCGCTGCACGGCGCTGTCGGCGTCCGCCAGCGCGCCGGCGTAACGATGCTGCGCGAGCGCGACCTCGGCGCGCAGCGCGAGCAGGCGCCGCCACTGTGGATCGCTGCCCTGCCGTTCGGGCGTCACCAATTGGACGGCTTGCGCGACGGTTTGCGCCGCGCGCTCGGGATCTTGTTTTGCCAGGAGCAGCCGCGCATGCGCCATCAACAGCCGCAGTGCGTCGCGCTTCCAGGCGGGATCGGGCAGGTACTTCGCTTCCAGAGCTTCGGTCATCCTCCAGTCGGCATCGGCCGACGCGAGATCGCCACGATCCAGTGCCGCATCGATCGCGCCGGCGCGGAACGCGGCCAGCGCCGATAACAGGCCCTGGTCCACCGCATCGGCGGCGGCCTGCATGAGAGCGGCAGCGCGGCTGCCCGGCATGTCCGGGATGCCCGCCGCCGACTGATCCAACAATCGCGATGCGTTCAAATAGAACGGCAGCTGTGCATTGGGATCCGCTTTTCGGGACTTGCCGATCGTGGCATCCAACAGCGCGAGCGATCGCTTCGGCTGGCCACCGGCCAGCAGCGCGTTGGCCGCGACGTTGACCATCGCATAGTACGCGCCGCTGTCGTCGCGTCCGACATCGGTCACGATCGCCATCACCGACTGTTCCGCGGCCCAGGCTCCGCGGAAATCTCCCGCCAGCGACATCGAGCGTGCGTGCTCGTGCGCGATGCTGGTGTAGCGGGAGGTCCGCTCGAGCCCCGCTTGTTCGAGGGTTTTCATCGCATCGCTCATGATCCGGGTCGCGCGGCCGTAATTTTCCTCGCGTTCCGCGATGTACGCGCTCGCCATGGCGCACTCGGCCGCCTGCCCCGGGCTCACGACCTTCATGCGGCGCAGATTCTGGCGTCCGATTTGTTCCTGCTGGCGCGCCAACGCCAGGTTGCCCGTTTCGACCGCGTCCTCCGCCCTGCCGCAGGCGATATCGGCATTCAGCTCAGGATCGTCGATGCGGCGGCTGATGGCCTGCGCTTCGTTCGTGACCTCTGCTCCGCCCTTGGCATCGCCGGCATCGATGTAGCGCCCGGAAAGGCCGGTCAACAGGTCGGCCTGAAGCGCGGGGTCGGTGCGAAAACGGCGGTGAATCAACTCGCGCGCGCGGTTCAGCTTCTGGCTCACGGCCGCGCTCGACGCCCCGCCCAGGCTGTCGCCGAGCAGAAATTCCGTGAGTTCGTTCTGCGCGCTTTCGTGCCTCGCTTCGCGGCGCGCGAGATCGCGCTGCGCCCGCGCTTCGAACAACTGAACGACGGCAAAGGTGCCGGTGGCCATGAGCGCGACCGCCACTGCCGCGCCGCTGATCACGGCGGTGCGATGCCGGCGGGCAAACTTGGCGAGCCGGTAGGCGATCGTGTCGGCGTGCGCGCTGACCGGTTCGTGGTTGAGGTGATGGCGCAAATCCTCGGCAAATTCTCCCGCGGACAGGTAGCGCTCGGCCGGCAGTTTCTTCAGCGCCTTGCCGACCACGTTGTCCAGATCGCCCTCGAGCATTCGCGGCTCGATGCCCGCGCCCGCCGCAATACGCGAAGGGCGCGCGGGTTCCTCGGTCAACACCGAGCGCAGCAGGTCCGCGCTGGAACGGGTGCCGGCGGGCACGGGGTGAGCGCCGGTGAGGCAGACATAGAGAACGAGCCCGAGCGCATAGATGTCGGTTGCGGTGGTCACCGGCTGCGCCAGCAATTGTTCGGGCGCCGCGTATTGCGGGGTCAAAGGACCCAGGCGCGATTGAGTGAGCGACGCCGACGGGTCGTCGGCGTCGAGCAGCTTCGCGATGCCGAAGTCCAGCAGCTTGACCGTGCCGCCGCGGGTGATGAGGATGTTGGCGGGCTTCAAGTCGCGATGCACGATGAGATGACTGTGCGCATGGCCGACCGCCGCCAGCACACTGAGGAACAGCTGCACGCGAGCCTTGACGCCGAGCGCATTCCTGGCGCAGTAGACATCGATGGGCTCGCCCTGCACATGCTCGAGCACCAGGTAGGGTTGCGTATCGTCCAACATTCCGGCATCGAGGAGGCGCGCGATGTTTGGATGATCCAGTTTGCCGAGCAGCCTGCCCTCGATGCGAAATCGCTCCTCCCCGGCCTGGCCCGTCCACGCGGCATGGACGAATTTGACGGCGACGACCCCTTCGAACCGGCCGTCGTCCCTGCGCGCCCGCCAGACGCTGCCCATGCCTCCCCGGCCGAGCTCGGCTTCGATGACATAAGGCCCGACGCGGCGTCCGATCAGCGAAGCGACGCGCAGCCCGCCATCCGGGATGAGCGGGGGCCCGGCGAGAAACTCTGAATAGCCTTGTTGCAGCCGAGCCTGCAGCAGCTCCAGCAACTTTGCCGCCAGATCGGGCTCGCGCGCGCGCAGATCACGCAGCCAGGATTCCCGCGCCTCATCGGCCAGCTCGAGGGCCTGGTCGAGATGCTCGCTCAAGGTTCGCCAGGCAAGATCGTCGTAATGCGGCGGCATATCCGCTGTATACCACCGGCAGCCCCGGACGGCAGATTGCAATGTGGCCGAAGGGGATCCAAGGGGCGCCCCGGAGCGATTTACGGGTCCTGCCGGCGGCCATTCGCTCGAATTGGCCGCGCCGCTGCGCGATTTTACTCAGCAGATCATCGACGGTAAAATACCGCCAAGCAAAATTAGAATCGGCACCTTGAATTCACGCGGGCAACCCCGAAGGACAGGACAGCGGGTGCTGCGATTAGTTGAAGGGTGATGGTATGAGTTTTGACTTTGTTTTGATCGCAATCATCGTGGGCGGCGTCGGATTGTCGGCGGCCTACGTGGTTGCGGAATACCGCGGTTGGCGCGAACAAGGCGCTGCGATCCGGCGCCGCGAGGCCGCGCTTCGCAGCCTGCACGCCGCACGCCTGTCGGAACAGCGCGAGGATTTGCTGCTGCCGAGCGTGCTGCAGCTCCAAGGCTTTGGTAAGGGGCAGGCGGCCAACCCCGATGCCACCGAGTTGGACACTGCGCGCGCGCAGGCGCGCGGCGATTCGCCGCACGCCCGTCCGCTTGGCGATCGCCGCAAACGCCAACGGCAGCGCGTCGGGCAATAGGAAGCGCTTCCGGCAATAAGAGGTTAGCGCCGCGCCGTTGGATGGTGGGGCTACTTCCCGACCCCGAGCGTACGCGACAGAAATTCCGCCGTGGCCTCATCGGCCCTGACCCAGGATGCGTGGCGCAGAAACCCGTGAATCTCGTTGGGTAGAACCAGCTCTTCGAAGGGAACGCCGCGCTCCTCCAGCCGGCGCGCAAGATCGATCGTCTGCTGAAAGCGCACGTTTCGGTCGTCATCGCCCTGGATCAACAGCACCGGCGATTTCCAGCCGTCGATCTGCGAGTCTGGCGATGAGTCCCAGGCGACTTGCATCGCCTGCTCGCGATCGCCCTTCTCGAAGCGGGCTCCGGCCTTGCCGGCGAGTTCATTCATGAGACGCGACCAGTCATGCACGCCATGCATATCCACGCCTGCCTTGAAAATGTCCGAGTTGCGCGCGAGCGCCATCGCGGTCAGATAGCCGCCATAGGAGCCGCCCCAGATACCAATACGGTTGCCGTCGACGCCGGGCAATGATTGTAGGTAGCGCGCGCCGGCCACCACATCCTGATATTCGGACGCGCCGGCATAGCCCGCATGCACGGGATGATGGAATGCGAGACCGTAGCCGATGCCGAGGCGGTAATTCACGGATAGAACGATGAAGCCGTGGGCCGCCAGATACTGGTTCACCGCGTAGCCGTTGCTGTAGTAATCCATGTAGTGCCAGCCGAGCAACATCTGCCGCGGCGGCCCGCCGTGCACAAATATCACTGCGGGTTTTCGCGCGCCGGATTTTGCGCCGCCGTTGTCGAACAGCTGACCGTGAACCAGCGTTCCGTCAGCGGCCTTGAACTTGGCCTGTTTGGGCGCAATCAGCTGCGCAAGCGGAAACTCGGCGTTGGTCGCCGCAACCAGCGCCGTGCGATGGGAACCGTCGAGCGCCGCAACGGCGACGGTGGGCGGCTGCTGCGTTCCCGCGGCGATGAAGGCAATGCGCTCGGCGGAAGCCGCGACCGGCGCCCACTCGAGCGAGTCGCCCGAGGTGAGCGGCGTCGAGCCGGGATGGTCGATGGCGACGCGGAACAGATGGCGGCGGTCGTCATCACCCGCCGTGTTCCCGGTGTTGGCGTCGTAAATCATGAAGCGATGGTCGCGGCTCTCAGCCACGTGTTCGACCATGAAGGCGCCCGGCGTCAGCAGCAGCGGCGTGCCACCGGCCGCGGGGACCGAATAAAGATGCGGCCAATCATCGAGATAGGCCATGAAAACGATTCGATCGCCCGCGCCCCAGTACAGGTTGGCCTCTCCCGCCACATCGGGAAATGAACCGGCGAGCGTGTTGGGGCTTTTCCAAATCGCGCGTCCCGTACCGTCATTTGCCGAGGCGACCCAGATCGACCAGGGACGCGGCTCGCGCGTCAGGATCGGCCGCGGCGGGCCGCCCTCACCGGGACGGCGCGCGAACACAATTCGGGTCCCGTCCGGTGACCAAACCGGCGAGACATCCTTGTTGGTGGACGGCGCGAGATACAGAAGCGGCGTGTTCTTCGAGGCATAAATTCCGAGGAAGGAGTGATCGCCGCGATCGGAAACGAATGCGAGGCGGCCGCCGTCCGGCGACCATGCGAGTTCGTCGTCCTTGCCCCGGTCGAAAAACAGACGCTCTGGTTTGCCGCCGTCCAAGGCTGCGGTCCAGACGTGATCATCCTTGATATAGGCCAGCTGGCCGCGCGCGGAAAGAGCCGGCGCATCGCCCTCGTCAATTTTTACCGGCGCTCCGCCGTTGACCGGTACGGCCCAAATCGCCGTGAGCGGCTGTTGCGGCGAGGAATCGGGGTCAGGCGATAGATTGCCCTCGGCCGGCCAGTTGGCATCATGATCGCCGCCCAGCACGAACACGAGCCGCGAGCCGTCCGGCGAGAAGGTCAGCTGGGTGATTTCCTGGCCGTCATCGGCCTGATACTGCGTGACCTTGGCCGGCGTAAAGCTCGGCGCGCGCGCCACCCAGACATTGCGTACCCCGTCCAAGTTGCACACCCAGGCAATCACATCGCCGTGTTCAGCCGTCGCAAGCTCGGTGACGAATGGGTAGTGCAGCACCTGCGCCATGGAAAACTCGGTACGGGCGGCCGCCCGTCCGGACCATGGCGCAAGAATCATCATCGCCAGCAAAACCAGCGGGAATCGAGAATGGGTCATGTGCGTTGCCTTGGCAGCTCAATGTGAAGGTCGAATACTAGCCCCGCGGCGGCTGCACGACATCAATTTGTACGCACTCACACCAGCCATTGAAAAACAGCCAGCTGCTTGGCGAAGCTGACGATCGACAAATTCTGTTGAACCTGCGCGTCGAACAAGTAAGCCACACCGCCGATGAGCAAGGCATTCATGGACAGAGCGATGGCGAGGGCGGCGAGCTTGGAAGAGATTCGAGTGGTCATGAGCGTCTCCTTGAAAATTTGCGGTCGATACGGGCCAGAGTGCCCACTCAGTGCAAAGCAAGAGCCGTGCCAGAGTCCTTGATCGCGTTAAACCGCTATTTCCAAAGGAATTATTTTCTGGAAGCTGCGGCACGATGGCCGCGGACACTGTCCGCGGACAAGGCGGACAGCGCCAAACGGACGCTCGAGAGCGCGTCTTGAACCACCATCTAAGGTTGGACGGACCGGTGTCAGATCGGACGCGGCGGGATGTTGTGCGCGGCTGCGGCCTTGGACGATCGGCGGCGACGCGCCACCAATTCATCCGTGATCTCGATGACCGCATGCTTGCCGGTGGCGCCGACATCCTTGCGCGCGTCCACGCGCTGATCGGCAAATCGTTCGCGCTCCGCGACGCTCACGCGTTTGATGGTCGGCTTGTCCCAATAGGCTGCGAGGTAGCTCGCGACCGCCACCGCCGCAATTTCTTCGCGGAAAAATCCAAGGCGCAAGGCGTGCACCACCCGGCCCTGGTCCAGTCCGGCCACGGAGTAGAGACGGTACTCGCTGAAAAGATCGAGATTCGGCACCGAGTCCGGATCGAAGGCATGATCGGCGAGAGAGAGCTGAATCACGAACCAGCGCGACTCGTTGTCCTCGAGTTCCTTCGGCGTCAGGGCGCGGATGGTTTGCGTGCATTCCAAACTCTCGAGCGGCTCGTCGAGCTGTTTCACTTCGCGCAGCGCAGGAGCGGGCGCCGTGGCGACCACGACATGCTGCAACGAGGTGAGCTTATTGGCGGCCGACGGCTTGGTGATTCCGCCGCGCGCCTTGATTGCGCCCGGATTGCGCGCAGCGATGGACTGGGTGAGCACGGGTGCGGCATTGACGCGCGCGGGCGTTGCGACGCTCTTCGGCGCGACCGGCACGGACGCGACTGGTTTCGGTGCGGCCGGAGGAGTTGGCGCGGCGACCGCAGGACTGACCGTCGGCGGCTTCGGAAGCGCCTTCGGCGGCGGCATCGCGGCTGCGACGAGCTGCGCGGGTACCACGGGCACAACCGGCGCCGGCGCTGCGACTGCCGGTAGCGGTGCCGGTACCGATACCGGTACCGGGACGGAGACCGACGGCGGGGAAGCAAGTTTCTTTGCCGCTGCCGCGGGCGCAGCCGGCGTCTTGATTTTGGGCGCGACCGCATCGGTCAGAGTCGGTGCGGGCGCAGCCGCCAACGGTTTGTGCTTCGGCGCGGATTTCTTGACCGGCATGACCACTTCGGTCAGCAGCGGCGCATCGTTCACGATGGCAAGAGGCGCGGTGAAGTTCGAAGCGTTGAGTTTGGGTGGGGGCGACGGGGTCTTCTTCACAACCGGCGCGACGGTCGCAACCGGCCGCGCGGGCGGCGCCTTGGGGGGCACGATCAATGCCGGCGTCGGCCATGCGATATCGATGGATACTTCGGCATCGGCCTTGTTGGCCGGCACCCTGTTGGCCGGCGCCTTGTCGGCGGTCTTTTGCGCGGCGGACTGGCGGTGTTCGACCTTGGCCTGCAAGCCTGCGATGACGCGCAGGTCCGAGCCGCTGGCCGTCGCGGTCAGCGCTCCCGGGTAGGTCTCGCGAACTTCAGCGAGGATGGCGTCCACTTCGTCTTCCGTGGCGAACGGGCCCAGCCGCAGGCGAAAACGCGGGCGGCCATCTTCGGTCACCTGGATCTGGTAGACATGCGCGTTCGCGTGATGGGTGAATGACTTTGCGGGGACGCTGATCGGCGCGGTCGAGACGCTGAGATTGATGACGAAGGGTCCGTCGCCGCCGAGACGCGGCACTTCCTGCACCGGTTGAAACAAGTCCTCGATACTGAGATGCCAGATTTCGCCGGCCATTGGCGCGTTTATCGGCGTTGCCATAAATCCCTTCCCAGGAACGGTACGAGTGCTCAAGATATTGACGAAGTGCACGGAATGAAAGCGTGACCGGCGTCTCTAGGCAGCGACACGCGCACCCTTTATGTCAAGGGCCGCCGGCAACATAAGCAAATACAAGGGGAAGCGCGCCGTGCGATTTGGACGTTTGCCGGGGAATAAGTTTGATCGCCCGCCGTTTCGGCGTTAAGTAAAAAATTAGCGGCGCCAAGAGGCTTAAGGCTATATTCAATGAAACGGTGCTCCGCCCGCCCGAGGTACTTCGATGCTCACTGAGGAACGCATCTCTACCGACGCCCTGCGCCTTTTATTGGTTTTTGCGGCCATCTTTGCGATCGGCATCATCGGATTCTCTCTGCGTCATCTGGGCGGCAGCCTGACCCTCTCCTACCTGCCGAGCGGCATCGCGGTCGCCGCGACCTATCGATTCGGCCGGCGTGTGTGGCCCGCGGTATTCCTGGCCGGGCTGGCGATCGATCTTTGGATTCCGCAGCCGCTGCCGGCGTCAATCGGCGTCGGGATCGGACTGGCGAGTTCCGCGTGGCTCTCCGCATGGCTGTTGGAGCGCGGTGGATTCAACGCGGGATTCACGCGCGCGAAGGATGCGGCGCTGTTCATCCTGGCAGTGAGCGTGGGCATGACGCTGTCGCCGATACTCAGTCTCCCCGGCTACTACCTGTCGGGCATGAGGGAATTCGTGACCGACCCGAGCCACTGGGTGCGCTGGTGGGGCAATTCGATCTCCGGGGCGCTGCTCATCGGTCCGCTGTTACTGGCGTACAACGCCAGAAGCTTTGAGCGCTTCACGGCGCATTGGGCCGAGGCCGGCCTGTGGTCGATCGGGCTGCTGGTCTGCTGCGCCTCGATCATGTTGGCGCCAGGAGCACTCGGCCGGCCGCTGATCGTCGTGATTGCCATCCTGCTCATCGTGGTGAGCGCCATGCGATTCGGGCTGGTGCTTGCCGCCGCAGCCTCGTTCGCCATCTCGACGTTGACCGCGGTGAGCGTGGGATTCAGCATCGGCGCGTTCGGGGATTTCGACCAGCTGCAGGGCCTGGTCACCATCTGGTCGTTCATTGCGTCCTTGTCGGGCCTGAGCATCATCATTACCGCGCTGCTCGGCGAACGCGACTCCGCCGGCCTCGAGGTGCTGCGCGCCGAACAGCGCTACGCGCAGATCTTCAACGGCAGTCCGCAGCCGTCATGGGTGCATGCGCGCGACAGCTTGAGATTCCTGCTGGTCAACGATGCCGCAGTGCGCCAGTACGGCTGGAGCCGCGAGCAGCTGCTGTCGCACAGCGTGGAAATCCTCTCGCCGGGATTCAAGCAGCCGGTGCTGCCGCCGCTGCAGGATTCGGCCGGCAGCGCCGATCCGCCGCCGGAGCCGTTCGAAACCCAGCATGCCACCCAAGACGGCCGTGTGCTCGAGGTTGAAGTCTGGACGCAGTCGATCGATTGCGGCGGCCAGCCGGGCGAGCTGGTGTTCGCCATCGACGTGACCGAGCGGCGCGCGTTCGGTCAGGCGTTGATCGAGGCGGTCGGCGGCGAGCAGCGGCGCATTGCGCAGGAGATGCACGACGGGCTCGGTCAGGAGCTGACCGGTCTCGCGCTGTCGGTGCGTGCCCTGGCGAACCGCGCGCAAAAGGAGCGCGACGCGATTTCCTTCGATCTCGACCAGCTTGCGCTGCTGGCGACCAGCTGCATCCAGGACGCCCACAGAATCGTGCAGGGCCTCTCGCCGCTCACCAATGCCGACGGCAATCTGGACGCTGCGCTCGAGCTGCTGGCACAGCGCAGTTCCTTGAGCGGCACGCAGGTAAGGTTTCGCAGCCGGCACGACATGGCGCCGTTGATCGAACTGAAGATCCGCAATCACCTGTACCGGATCGCGCAGGAAGCCGTGCAAAACGCCTTGAAGCATTCCGGCGCGCGCAACATCGAAATCGAATTGTGGTCGCGCGCGGGCGATCTGACCCTGTCCGTGGTCGATGACGGCCGGGGTCTGGCGGTGGAAGCGGATACGCGCTCCGGGTTGGGGATGCGCACCATGCGCTTTCGCGCCAGTGCCATCGGCGGCAGGCTCGCGATCACCCGCGGCGCCAATGGCGGCAACTCGGTGGTGTGCAATGTGCCCACCAAGCCGGCGTTAGCGGCAACCGCCTAGGGTTTGATCGAAAAGGACCGGGGACGCGATTGCATCCCCGGCTTTTTTGGCGGCAAGTTGCCGCAACAACGCAATGCTCGGTCTGGATCATTGCCTGGGAGCCTGTTTGACAGGCTCGAAGCTACGACCACTCGAGCAGCTCCCAGCGATAGCCGCTCTCGTTGTAGGGTTGGACGATGGTCGAATCGGCGACATAGTAGGTTCCCTGGCTTTCGCGAATGACCCATCGGCCCACTTCGGGTGCGAACCAGAGCGTTTCCCGCCTGATGGAATTCGTGCGTGAGAAATCGCCATCCTTGAACTTGATGTAATTGGTGAAGCGCAGCGCCTTGAATTGGCCCGCGGGCACGGTAACCGTCTCCCACGCCTGTGCCTTCATCAGCTGGTCCCAGGGCAGTGCGTCCTGGTCGGCGGGCGTCTTGTAATTGGTGACGATGTGGGTCTGCCAGCCCGGCTCCAATTGCGCCGGCCACAATGGAATCGGCGTTTCATACACCTGGACCTGGCTCCAGTGCGGATCGACCGAGACCATGCCCCAGGGGTCCTGTATCTCGCCGGGAAGCGTCCCGGCCGGAGTCTCGTGATGTCCCGTGTACTTGCGTAAAAGTTTGGCGCCCCATTTCGGCTTCGCCGTATCGGCCGCGGCCTCGAAGCTCGAGTCTATTTCGACGCTGTGATCGACGCTCGCGACCCGGTCCCATTGGTCATCGACGACGCCCTTGGTGAAAATATCGTGCTTCGCGTAGCGCCACGATTGACCGACGACAGGCTGGCGCACATTGCGCGCCGGCAGCCCCGGCGCCGCGGTTCCCGGCTCGCGCAACGCGCAGCCGACCGACAATGCCGCGGACGACAACAAGAAAAACCTTCGTGTCACGTGAGCCATAACTACTTCCCCGCTTCAACACGGGACCGGGGAGGCGCTCACCCCCGGTCCCAATGCTTTCAATTTACACGTTCCTCAGCCTAGAACTTGTAATCCACTCCCACGGAAACCGCCTTGGGCCGGCAGCCGCCCCAGGTCGTATTGCCCGCGCTGGTGTAGTCGATGATGGGCGTGGTCGTGCCATCGTGGCAGTCGGTCTTGATGCCGTGGCTGCCCGCGCCCAGATCGTAGTGCGCATTGCCGTTGTTGATGGTTTCGGCAACGTCGGCATACCAGTACAGGTTCTTGTCGAAGTGGTGCTTGTACGCGAGCGAGAACATGTCTGCCGTGTTGTCCGAGTTGTTCGGATTGTAGTTATGCTGCCCGCCTGGGTCTCCCGGCGTCCTTCCGGCATGCGCCCAGCCGAAGTTCAGGTTGTCCCTGGGCCCGAGCTGCTGAGTCAACGCAAGCCAGGTGCCGTTGCGCTGCCGCTCGTTCTGAAATTCCAGAGCGGCGGGAAGCTTGCGCGTCATGCGTTCGAAGATGCCGTTCACTGTCAGGCCAAAATCGAAGATATATTGCGCGCCGACTTTGTATCCCGCCTCGTCGCCGATGTCGTTCTGGAACTCCGGGGTTGCGTTGAGGCAGTAGTACGTGGCGTTGCTGGGGGCCGTCGTGCAGGAAGCAGTCGCGCCATAGGCGGTGCCGACGAAATCGTACAGGCTCCAGTTCAGATACTGCGTCAACGGACCGCCGCCCCCGGCGGCCGGGTCGCCTTGATTGAGCATGTCGGCATACCCGGGCGCACCGGATCCGATGCCGTCGCTGTTGCGGTTGACATGCTTGTGCAGTTCGTACGCCGCCGCCAGGTAGAGGTGATCGGATTCGAACTTCAGGTCCACGCTGTACGCATTGTCGAACCCGCCGTCGTCGCAGGCGAGCGGCAGGTTGCCGCTGCCGGGTACATTGCCGCCGGTGCAATTGGAGGTGCCGCCCGCCACGTTCAAGTCGGCGTCAGCGGTGCGATTCTGCCCGGGAGAGAAAAACAAGTCGAAGCTGACCGGACCGTACTTGGGCGATTCGTACCAGATCGCGTGATCCATCGCGGTGTTGAACTCGAGACGGTTGTCGCCTCCGGTGTTGCCGATGATCACCCCCATATCGCCGACCATGCCGGCGAACGGGTCCAGCCGCCTGCTCATGTTGCCGTACGGTGTCGCACCGTGACCGATTTTGATCGCACCCCAGGTCGGGCTGCTGAATCCGAGATAGGTGGTGCCGGAACCGATGCCGCCTCGGACGCCGGAGGTCTGCGCGGTATAGCCGGTGGACACGCCCGGTGAGGCGGTAAGAGCCACATTCGCTTCGATCTGCATGATGAACTTGGTGTCGTCGAAACCCGGGATCGCATGGCTGCCGCGCCAACCCAGCGTGGCCGCATTGGTGGCAATCGAGGGCTGCCAGCCGACCGGCCCGAAGGGCGTGCCCTTCACGCCGGTTTGGGGGAACACGCCGTTGACCGGCGTATCGCCATAGTGAAACGCGGTCATGCCATTCATGCCCTTGGTCGAAGCATCCACGGACGCGTCCATGGTTCCATAGAAACCCTTGATGAATTTGTTGAACAACGGCTCCGCAGGCAGTTCCTTCTGTGTCTTCGCGACCACCGGCGGCTGCACCACCGTCGCCGGCGGCGGAGGCGGGGCCGCTACAACCGGCGGCGGCGCCGCCTGCTGCCTCGACAGCGCCTCGACTTGCTTCTGCAACGCGTCCATACGCTGCATCATCTGGCGCATTTGTTCCTTGAGCGCTTTGTTCTCCTGTGCATCGTCGGCCAGGGCGCTGCCCTGGAGGACAAAATTAGCGGCGCATGCTGCAAGCGCGAGCAGCACGGGCCTCGCCAGTCTTAGATTTAGCATCTTGATGATCCTCATAAAGGTCGTTGTTCGAATCGATGATCAGCAAATCACTCCCATTTCGCGGACGTGCGGAGGCGATCGATTGAACCTGCAAAACGCGGCTGCGCTTTGACTGATCTCATTCAAGAACCCCCTATCAGACACCAGCTCGAGCAGACGGAGTGCTCACACCGCTTCACGTTGTTTTCGTGGTATACAATATATGATTGGCTTTGTGAAACAAAGTGGTTTCTTTGCTACACAGAGTCAGTTATTTGCACCGCAAAGTACCGGCGGTGCGGCCACGGCGGCGCACCGCGCCTCAGGTTGCCGTCGAGGCTGGGGCAATCGGGGCTTTAAGGGATGCTGCGGGGGACCGGCGCGGGCCGTACGAAGCGTTGCGCCAAGGCAGGCAGCACGAACAGATTGAGCAGCGTCGAGGAGAGCAGCCCCCCCAACACGGCGACCGCCAGCGGTCCCTCGATCTCCTGCCCGGGGCGGTCGATGCCGAAGGCCAGCGGCGCCAACCCGAGAGCCGTAACGGCCGCGGTCATCAAAATCGGCACGAAGCGTTCGTTGGCGCCGCGTGCCACCAGTTCGTCATTCCATGCGGCACCTTCGACTCGAACCAGGTGCTCGTAATGGGCGAGCTGCAAGATCGCGTTGCGGGCGCTGATGCCGAAAACGGTGATCAGGCCCATCACCGTTCCCAGTGAAATGCCGATGCCGGTGACGGCGATCGCCAGCACACCGCCGATCAGACTGAAGGGCAGATTGGCGAGGACCAGCCAGCTGTTGGCGCGCCAGCGAAACGAGACGAACAGAATGACGACGATCAAGGCGAGCGCGAGCGTGGAATAGAGAATGAGCTCGAGGCGGGTTTGTGCCTCGGCCTCGGCCGCACCGGTGAATTCGATGAACACGCCCCGCGGCAGCGCAACGGATCGGGCAATGGCCTGCCGTGCCTGGCGCACCACCTGTTGCAGCGAGCCGTTGCTGACATTGAAGGTCACGCTGACGCGCCGTTGCCCGCCGTCGTGTTCGATGCTGTACCGATCCTGGGACAGGGAGACGTGCGCGATTTGCGATAAGGGCACGGGCCCTGCCGGGCTCGAAATCATCAACCGGGCCAGCTCGCCCGGCTTGTGTCTTAGCGCATCGGGCAACAGCAGGACGACGTCGACCTTGCGCGTCGCCTGGAAAGTCTGGCCCACCAAGGCCCCGGCATAGGCGCTCTGCACGGTGTCGAGCACGTCTTGAGCGCGCAGCCCGACCGCCGCCATGGCCTGCGGGATGAGTTCGATCGCGATCGCGGGGGTGCCGCTCTGGCGCTTGAATTGCAGATCGACGATATCGGGAATCCGGCCGAGCGCGCTGAAGATCCGGTTGCCGGTCGCGTCGAGCGCATCCAGGTCGTCGCCGAACACCTTGATCGCCACCTGCGCGTTCTCGCCGCTCAAGCTTTCGCTGATGCGATCGCCCAGGAAGGTCACCACCTCGCTTTGCAGGCCCGGATGCTGCGCCAAGATCTTGCGCAACTGCTGTTCGGCATCCTGCTGATCGACCTGGGCGTCGGCCTTGAGCTCGACGTGAAATTCACTGCGGTGCGGACCCCAGGTGTCCTCGCCCAGTTCCGCGCGCCCCACCTGCTGCTCGATGCTTTGCACATAGGGCAGCGCGAGGACCTCGGCGCTGATGTTCCTACCCATCGTGAGCATCGATTCCAATGACGTGCCCGGAGCCGCGCTGCTCACCTGCAACACGAAATGCCCTTCGCGAAAATCGGGCATGAAGGTTCCGCCGAGAAACGGCAGCGCCGCCAGGGCCGCGATGACCAGAACGATCAGCACGCCGGCAGTGAGCCGAAACCGCGCGGCCACCGTGCGCAGCGCGGAACGCTGCCATCTTTTGAGGCGCTCGAGCCACGCCGCCTCCGGACGCGCATCGTGGCGCCGCAGAAACAGCGCGCACAGCGCGGGGGTCGAGGTCAGCGCTACCAGCAGGGACGCGAGGACCGCAAAGATGAAGGCGAGCGCCATCGGACCGATGAAGTGGCCCTGCACACTCGAGGTGAACAGGGCCGGCAGAAACACCGCCACGACGACAGCAGTCGCATAAATGACCGGACCGCGCACCTCCAGGGAGGCGTCGCGCACCACGTCCAGCCGTGGTTGAGGCTGCGCCGCGCGGCTGTTCTCGCGCAACCGGCGCAGGATGTTCTCGATGCCGATGATGGCATCATCGACCAGCACGCCCAGGGCCACCGCAAATCCGCCGAGCGTCATGGTATTGAGCGTGTAGCCCATGCGATCGAGCACGGCGATCGCCGCCAACAATGACAGCGGTATGGCGGTAAAGGCGATGAGCGCCGCGCGGGCATCGCGCAGAAACAGATACAGCACCGCCAGAATCAGGACCGCCGCGATCAGCAGCGAGTTCTCGAGATTGCCGAGCGCGCGCTCGATGAAGTTCGCGGGGCGGTGCAATCCCGGATAAAGCGTGATGCCCTGTGCTTTCAATGCCGGCGCCAATTCGGCGAGCGCCTTTTCGACCGCCAAGGTCGCGGTCAGCGTATTGGCGCCGTATTGGCTCGCCAGCGAGAGCATGACGCCGGGCTTGCCCATGACCAACGCATCGCCGGACTTGAGCGCCGGCGCCATCTTCACCTGCGCAAGATCGCGCAGCAATATGGGCGTGGCGTTGCGTTCGAGCACGACCGCCTCGCTGATCTTGTCGATGTCCGGCTGCGGCGTCGGTGTATCGATCAGCACCCGTTGCTCCGGCAGGTCGATGAATCCCGCGCCGCGCACCGGCAGCGCGGCGTGCGCCGCATCGGCGACCTGCGACAGCGTGATGCCGAAGCTCGCCAGCTTGGCCATGTCCGGCTGAATCTGAATCTGGCGCACTTCTCCTCCGAAGACGATCACATGCGCCACACCGGGCACCGCCAGCAGCCTTGGCTTGATGATCCAATCGGCGGTATCGCGCAATGTGTAGGCATCGACCTGCGTGGAGAGCAGCCCGATTTTCAACAGGTCCATGGTGCTCGAGACCAGCGGCGATAACTTCGGCGTACCCACACCGGCCGGCAGGCTGCTGCCGAGTTCGGAGAGGCGCTCGGAGATGCCCTGCCTGGCGACATGCACGTCGATGGCATCGGTAAAGCCGACCGTCACCACCGACAGTCCCGGAATGGATTCGGAACGCAGCGTCGCGAGGCCCGCAGCCCCGTTCACGGCATTCTCAACCTGCCTGGTCACCAACTCCTCAACCTGCTGCGGCGCGAATCCCGGCGCTTCGGTCTGGATGTCGACCTGCGTGGGAACGAAGTCGGGGAATACATCCAGGGGAGCATGCATGGCGCCCCAGCATCCCAAGATCAGCGCAAACAGGCTCAATGCGGTGACGGCACCGAAATGACGAACGCAAAGGCTGACGAGGGCGCGCATCAGGAGCCTAGTCCGCGTCCTGGCCTGCGTTCGATTCCTGCGCGAGCAGTTGTGCGGCGGCCTGGGTGACGACTTTGTCGCCAGCCTTCACACCGGAAATGACCACATAGCCGTTCTCAACCGGTCTGCCGGTATCGATTTCCGTCCTGACGAAATTGCCGGGCATGGTTTCGACGTAGCACCAGTACTTGCCCTCGCTGATGAGCGCGGCTGCCGCGGGAATCCGTACGCCGGGCTGGGCAGCACCGATCGGCGTCCGGGCAATCACCCGCTCGCCCTCGCCGAATTCTCCCGCGCGCAACAGCGCAAAAAAGCTCCGCCCCGGAACGTTTGCATCCGCGGGGGCAGCCCAGACCATGCTCATCGTCAAACGCTTGTCGCCGGTGGAGGCGCCCAAGCGCGAGACGCTCAAGGTCCTGGGAGTTTCGCCGTGCAGGGATCCCAAAGGAAAGGTCACGCGCAGCAGTTGCGTGCTGCCGTCCGCCAGTGCCTGAAGCAAGCGCGGATTGCGGCCGCCGCTCCACGGCGGGTTCGCGCCGAAGGTCGCGGTCAATTTCTGCTGCGCCAGGTTGAGCGCGGCGGTGTCGACGGCAAGCTGGCGCACATTGGCTTCCCCGACGTCGGCCGACATGGCGCCGGCGGTGCCGGCCAGGCGCCGGGTGCGCGCCAGTGCCGAGCGGCTCTGGCTTTCGGCCGCCTGCGCAGTGGCGAGTTCCGCGGCCGCCTGGGCGATGGACTCGTGCGGAATTACGCTGCCGTAGCCGGCCGCCTCTGGCGCGTAGTCGACGCTCTCGGCAGCTTCGGTTTCAAGGCCGATTTTTTCAATCTGCGCGGGCGTCAGTCTAACTCCCGCGTCGGCGTCCGCCGCGGACGGGGCGGCGCTGGAATTTTTCTGCGCGGGCGCCGGTGCGTTGCCCGCAGGGGACTTGTGACAGGCGCTCAGCAGTCCCGCGCATACCCCGGCAATGAGCAGCCTGCGTGCGGGCATCATGCATTCGAGCAGCTTGTGTGCGGTCGCCGATATTTTTGTGTTCATCGCGATTCCTCGAGCGAATTCATGTGTGCCGGCGCCTGCCATCCGCCGCCCAGGGCTTTGTAAAGCGCAACCAGGGCTTGAAAGCGTGCCAGTCGGTACTGGTTGAATTGATCGCGCGCCGCGTACAAGGTGCGCTGCGCCTCGAGCAGGCTCAGGAAATCGCCGGAACCGGCCTGGTACCTGAGCGTCGCGCCTTGAAAAGCAAGTTCACTTTGCCGGACGCTTTCCTCCTGCAACGCCTTGGCCTCATCGAGGTGATTGAGCGCGGCGAGCGCCTTTTCCACATCGACCAAAGAGGCCAGGATCGCGGCGCGGTAGGCGGCCACCAATTCCTGTTCTTTTGCCTGTGCTTCGGTGCGCAGCGCCTTCAAGCGGCCGTGATCGAAAATGCTCTGCGTGATCGAGGCGCCCAGACTGACGGTCGGACCGACGCCGCTCAAGCTGAGCACGGCCGCATTCAAGGCGGGATTCTGCAGGCCGCCGGCGGCCGTGAGATTCAGAGACGGAAACAGCGCGGCGCGGGCCACAGTCAGATCCGCGTCCGCGGCAGAGAGATTGGCCTCGGCCATGTAGACATCAGGCCGGCGGGTCAACAACTTCGACGGCAACCCCGCAGCGAGCTGGGGCTCCAGCAGAACATCCAGCGTGTGGCCTTCGACCTTGAAATTCTCCGGCTCGCGTCCCAACAAGAGCGCCAGCGCCGCCAATGCATCGGCCTCCTGAGTCTTGAGCTCGGGGATCACCAGACCCGCGGCAGCGAGCGCGGCCTTTTGCGTCGAAACTTCCACGGGGTTGGCCACGCCGGCGTCGAATCTCGCCTGGATGACCTCGAGCAGTTTGCCGGCGGCGTCCAAATTAGACCCGGCCGTGCCCAGGCGATCGCGCAACGACAAGACCTGGAAGTAGCCGTCGGCCACTGCCGCCCGCGTGGTGAGCGCGACGGTATCGCGGTCGGCGCGCGAGGCGTCGGCCAGGTGGATCGCGGAGCGCGCGGCGGCCTTATTCCTGCCCCAAAAATCCACTTCATAGCTTGCCGATAGCAGCGCTGCCCAATCGGTCTCGTGGGCGCTGCCGGCTGAGGAATGTCCCGCCAGGTAATCGGCGTTGCCGCCGAGATCGACGCTGGGAAGGATTGCGGCGCCGGCCTGACGTGCGCGCGCGTCCGCCTGCGTGACCCGCGCGCGCGCCATCGCCAGATCGAGATTGCCGCTCGATGCCTGTTCGATCAGGGACTGCAATTCGCCGCTGCCGAATCCTTGATACCAGTCGCCGGTGGGCCTGGCCGCAGCATCATCCTGGCCGGATCGCCCGTCGAACGCCGCCGGCAGGCTTGGGGACGCCTGCTTGACATCGTGCAGCGCGCAGCCGCCGGCGGCGGCTACACAGGCGAGCGCGATGAAGGCGGCACGCGCGGCTACAGCGCCGTCAGGATGACGCCGCTCGCGATCAGAACAGAGCCTATGCCGACCTTCCACGTAAGCTTTTCTCCAAGCATCAACACCGCAAACAAAACCACGAGCACCACACTGAACTTGTCGATCGGCGCCACCCGCGAGGCCGGCGCCAGTTGCAGGGCGCGAAAATAACAGATCCACGACAATCCCGTCGCGATACCGGAGAGGATCAAAAAGCTCAGGCCTTTGTGCGATAGAGTCCCCGGCGCCTGCCATTCGCTGCGCGCCGAAACCAGCAGCGCGCTCACCGCGAGGATGACCAGCGTCCGGTAGAAGGTGGCAAGATCCGAATTGATGTCGGACACGCCGACCTTGCCGAATATGGCGGTCAGCGCCGCGAAGAATGCCGAGCCGAGCGCGAATATGCGCCAATCGATACTCATTGAGCGACTATGCGCGCAGGGCGCGGCGCATCGCAACTGGCAGCGGAATCGCTGGCGGGGCGCACCGGGTGCGCCCCGCAAAGCGTTTAGAACGCAGACACGCTGTTGTCGAAGCGGCCTTTGAACAGGAACGGCAGCGGCGCAATCTGTTCCGCGCGCACCGCCTCCAGATCGTTGGGATCGAGCCCCAGCGCCGCGATGATGGTCGGCGCCACCTGTTGATTGGTGACCGCGCTTTTCACCACCGAGTGCGCCAGCTGCGGAAAAGCCACGAGCAACGCGGTATGGACGTCGTCCTCGTTGAACCCGCCGTGCTCCGAGAGCTTCGAGCCGCCGGTGAAGATCACGCCGGTATCGACCTTGAGAATGATGTCGGGCGTGCGCGGATCCGCGCCGGGATTGTCGAATTTGTTGCGCAGTGACCGGCCGGCAAATATTTCCTGGATGCCGAGTGCCTGCTGGATGGCGGGCGTGCTCAGGTTCGCCACCACCGCGGGCGCCAGCGAGGGATCGGTGAGCCAGATCAGGGAGCCGTCGTCGGAGATGTCGAAGGCGTCGGCCGTCCCGATGGTCGCCGCAGGCTGGCCGCCGCCGATTCCATGGCGCTTGCCGCCATCGATGGGCGATTGGCCGTGCTTTGCACTGACGATGATCAGGGTCGAATCGAACAGCCGCTGGGCCTTGAGCTCTTTGACGAACTTGCCGATCGACTGGTCGATGAAGTCGAGTTCGCCCGCGAGCGCCTGCCCCGGCGTCCCCAACACGTCGGTATAGCCTCCCGCGAGGCCGGTCAGCGGGTCGGTTGCCAGCTTCTCGCCGACGCTCACCGCTTGGAAATTCGTGCCGAACAACGCCGGCACGCCCACCTTGCGCGCGCGGTCGTGGGTGAAGCCGTCGATCTGGTTGATCACCGCTTGAACATGCAGCGAGTCGTAGCATTTGATGTCGTCGAAGCTGTTGGTCCAGCCGTCGTCGGGCGTCGGGTCGGCGAACGGCACCGGCGAGCAGCCCGGAAACTGCGGCAGCGCCACGGGAATGGAATTGATTTCCGGGCCGTAGAAATCGTCCACGCCTTTGCCGCTGGGTCCGTTGGTCCACTCATAGGAGGGATGCTTGTCGGTCCACGCGGTGCGTCCGCCCCCTGCCCTGACGACCTCGAAAATCGTGTTCACACGCAGATACTGGTGCGGCAGGATGGTCCTGCAACCGCTGTTGGGATTGCGCACCAGGAATTTCTGATTGAGACCGCCGCCGCCGTCGAGGCGCGTCAGGTCGATGTCAACCGCCTCGTCCCACGCCACATTGGTACCGATTTTTCCCGGACAGCTCCCGCCGGGATTGCCCAGCCCGTCGGTCTGCGCGGGCGGAGACAGCGCGCGGTTGTAGGTGTCGTCATACCAAAGCCCGGTAGTCACCGGCGAGCCGCCGGTGACCAGCGCCGCGAGCCCCGGAAAGGAATCCGAGGGACTCGAGGTAGCATTGTTCGAATAGGTCACCCCGTGGCGGCTCAGTTGCGCGAGGTTCGAATCGGCGTGCGCAGCGATGTAGTTGGACAAATCGAGCGCGTGCAATCCATCCACGCTGATCAGCAGCACATGCCTGACCTGATGCGGGTCGAGCGAGCCGTCATCGGCCGATGCGGCGGCGGCGCCCATCAGCACGGCGGCGGCCGTCGCCGCGCTAAAAATTGATCGAATCATCTTGAGTCTCCTGTGGCAATCATGTCGATTGCGTCCAGGTTAGATTTACAATGTGACAGTTCCGCGAAGCGCGACAGGATGCGTCGCGGCAGGCAATTTAATTTTTATTTAAGAGATTTTTACGGCTTTGTGGGGCATAGTAACTGGCTTTGCCGTGCAAAGTTAACGACCCGAGGAGCCTCTCATGCCTTCAATGCGATCCGCCTTGCGGCTTTCCCTGATCATCGGCTGTTGCGCGGGAATCATCGGCGCCGCGGGCGCCGCCGGCGCCGCGGAAATGGCGCTCCCGAAAATGGAAGTGCTGCAGCAATGGAAGCTGGGCGGCAGCGGCGGCTGGGATTACCTCACGGCGGACTCGGCCAAGCAGCGCCTGTTCATCAGCCGCGCAACCCGCGTCGATGTCGTCAGCCTCGACTCCGGCAAGGTGATCGGATCGATTGCCGACACGGAGGGCGTGCACGGCATCGCGCTGGCCGAGTCCTTGAATCGCGGTTTTACCAGCAACGGGCGCGCAAATACGGTCACCGCCTTCGACCTGGGTACGCTCAAGACCATTCAGCAGGCCAAGGTTTCCGGCCGCAATCCCGATGCCATCCTGTTCGAGCCGTCGGGCAAGCATGTGTTCACCTTCAACGGTGCGTCCAAGGATGCGACCGTGCTCGACGCGGTGAGCCTGGCGGTCGTGGCGACGATTCCGCTGCCCGACAAGCCGGAGTTCGCCGTGCAGGACGGCCGCGGCCACTTGTTCGTGAACATCGAAAGCGATCCGGGGCAGATGGTGGTCATCGACGCGCGCAAATTGACCGTCAAGAGCACCTGGCCGCTGCCCGGCTGCAACAGCCCCTCCGGACTCGCCATCGACGGCGCGCATCGGCGCCTGTTCTCGGTATGCGACGGCAAGGTGATGGCGGTCACCGATGCGGCGGACGGCAAGCAGGTGGCGCTGGTGCCGATCGGCGAACACCCGGATGCAGCCGCCTTCGATAAGAAGCACGGCATCGTCTACAGTTCCAACGGCGACGGCACGCTGTCGATGATCCGGCAGGACTCGCCGGATCGCTATACGGCCGGCGAAACCGTGCTCACCCAGCGCGGCGCCCGCACGATGGCGCTCGACCCCGCGAGCGGCCGGGTCTACCTGGTCACGGCCGGGTTCGGCGCAACGCCGCCGGCCACGGCCGGGCAGCCGCGTCCGCGCCCGGCGCTGGTCCCCGATTCATTCGTGGTCTTGGTGGTCGGCGAGCGCTGAGCCGCCGCGCCGCCAGGCTGCCAACAAGCGGGTGCCGAGCACGGCGGCGAGGCCGTAGGCCAGATAGTCGCGCAGATTCTCCGGCGGCGGCAGCAACGCCGCACCCGGCCGCGGCGCCGCGCCGATCCGCAGCAGCACGGCGCGGGTCAGCAGATCGACACCGAACAACACGTACAGCATCAGATACACGGCGCGCGACAGTTGCCGGCAGCGGATCGCAATGTCGTCGTCATCGGCATGCCGGGTTGCGCGGCGATATTGCGCGAGCACCATGAGGCACAGCGAGATGCCGAAGACTGCATGCAGATTGATCCACGGGCGATACAGCTGCGCCGGCCAGGCATCCTGCAGCAGGCCCGCGATCCCAATTGCATAAATTAGCATCACGGCCATCCAGAAAACCCGCCTGAGCCGAACGCCGATCGGAGCGAACTTTGTACTGCAAAGTACCACCGGCCGTGTTACAGGCGCAATCGCCTGTGCGCAATTGACGCTTGCGAAGTGTGCCGCGTTTGCTGCGATGCGACGCCGGCGCCGCATTCCTTGACACTGCGCGGCATTTGCTTTGCAATCGCCATTGGGCTGAGCCTGCGGCGCGCCAAAATTCCAGGAATTCCGCGACATGACAGAATTGAGACAGGCGTTGGACGACATCAACGCCATACGAAGCCAGGTTGCGCGCGACACCCAATTTCGCGGCTACGGCCCCTTGTCGATCGCCGCCAGCGGAATTTTGGCGCTGCTGGTCGCCGGGGCCGAAAACCACTGGGCGGCCGGCACGCAGCACGATTTGCGGGCGTTTCTGGCGGTATGGATATCCACGGCCGCCGTCTCGGTGTTGCTGGCCGCGGTCGAAACCATCTTCCGGGCGAGACGCGTGCATTCCGGTCTTGCGTTGGAAATGATTCAGGCCGCGGTGGAACAGTTTCTGCCCTGCATCGTGGTCGGATTGCTGCTGACCGTGGTGCTCATGCGGATCGCGCCGCAGGATTTCTGGCTGCTGCCCGGCTTGTGGTCGGTGGTCTTCAGTCTGGGCATCTTTGCATCCTGCCGCTTCCTGCCGCGGCAGATGTTCGCGGTCGGTGCCTGGTACCTGGCGGCGGGATTCGTCTGCCTGTTGGCCGCCGCGGGCCGTCACGTGTTGCTGCCCTGGGCGATGGGCATCACATTCGGCGTCGGGCAATTGCTCGTCGCCGCCGTCTTACGATTTGGATTTGAGGACGCAATTGAAGAAAACTAGCCGAAAAACACAGGCCATTTCCCCGTTCGCCTACGACGGCCTAAGCCGCGTGATCCACGAACGTGCGCGTCTCGGCGTGCTGACCTGCCTGGTCACTCATCCCCGCGGCCTGCCGTTTCCGGAAATGAAAAAGCTCTGCGCGCTGACCGACGGGAACTTGAACCGCCATCTGCAGGTTCTGCAGGAGGCGAGCCTGGTGAGCCTCGCGAAGAGCCCGGACCGGGACCGGCCGCAGACCTTGTACCGCATCACCGCACTGGGACGGAAGCGCTACCTGGAATATCTCGCGGTTTTGGAACAGGTCATTCTCGACGGCGCCGGCGCCGCGAAGAACCCGCTGCCCGAGCGGAGTTCCTGACACGATCTTGACGCCAAGCTTGCACGAGGATCAATATTGCGTGTACTTTGCAATGCAAAGTTGCAACGCAAGGGACTCGTGCCGTGACCCCATCTCAAAACATGGTTTGTTGAGTGCGCCTCGACGCGCACCAGTGGCTGCTGTGGCCGGGCTATGCCTTTGCGCTGGCCTCGATGGCCTACAGCCTGCTGTGCGCATTCGCCACGCGCAGCAGGATGCCGGCCGGGCCGGGCCGCGGCGGACCGATGCCGCCCATCACGGTGTTGAAGCCCTTGTGCGGCGCGGAGCCGGAGACCTACGAGTGCCTGCGTTCCTTTTGTGAACAGCACTATGCTGAATACCAGGTGGTCTTCGGCGTGTGCGAGGCGGACGATGCCGCGATCCCGGTGGTGCGGCGGCTGCAGCGGGAGTTTCCGCAGCTCGAATTGATTCTGGCCGTGGAGCGCCGGCAGCACGGCAGCAATCCGAAGGTCGGCAATCTCATCAACATGATGGCCCATGCGCGCCATGACCTTCTGATCGTTTCGGACAGCGATGTGAAGGTCGGCGCCGAGTATCTCGCGCGGCTGGCGCCCGCGCTGCAGGATGCGGGCGTCGGACTGGTCACCTGCGGGTATCGGGGCGTTGCGCGCGCGGGAATCTGGTCGCTGCTCGGGGCGATGTACATCAACGAGTGGTTCATGCCTTCGGTCAAGGTCGCGGCGCTGCTCGGTTACCGGTCCTGCGCCTTTGGCGCGACCTTGGGGTTACGGCGCGAAACGCTGGCGAAAATCGGCGGCTTTCAGTCGATAGCGGATCAGCTCGCCGACGATTACCGGCTGGGGGAGTTGATCCGCGCGCGCGGCCTCAAGACCGTCCTTTCCGATCTCGAGGTGGATACGGTGGTGGGCGAGCGCAGCGCCGCGGATCTGATCACGCATGAGCTGCGCTGGCGGCGCACGATCCGCAACTTGAGCCCCTACGGCCACGGCTTCTCCTTCATCACGCTGGGCGTGCCGGTCACCGCGCTGCAGTGGTTGTTTGCGCAGGGAGCGGCGCCGGCCGCCGCGATCTTCGGCGTCACCGCGCTGGCCGCCGTCGCGATACACCTGCGCGCCCGCGCGCCCGGCGCGTCGCCGTTGCGCCTGCTGCTGGTCCCGTTGCGCGATGCTCTGCATCTCAGCCTTTGGATCTGGAGTTTCGCCTCGCGCCGCGTGCAGTGGCGCAACGATCGCTACCGCCTGAGCCGCGACGGCGCCGCTCAGCCACTCGAGGGTTTGGGCCGATGAAGACGCTGTTTCTGCATCCTCCTTCGTTCGACGGCTTCGACGGCGGCGCCGGCGCCCGTTATCAGGCGAAACGCGAGATCCGTTCGTTCTGGTATCCCACCTGGCTCGCGCAACCGGCCGCGCTGGTTGCGGACAGCGTGCTGCTGGATGCGCCCGCCGAGGGACTCGGCATGCAGGAGGTGCTCGAGCGGGCGGCGGGATTCGAACTGGTGATCATGCACACCAGTTCACCGTCCTTTCCGAAGGATGCGCATGTGGCGCAGCTGCTGAAGCAGCAGAATCCAGGACTGCTGATCGGCATGGTGGGCGCCAAGGTGGCGGTGGATCCGGAAGGCTCGATCACGGCCTCGCCGGCCATTGATTTCGTCGCGCGCGAGGAATTCGACTTCACCTGCCAGGAGATTGCGCAGGGCGCCGCCCTGGCGAGCGTTGCCGGCATCAGCTTCCGGGCCGCGGACGGGCGGATCGTGCACAATGCGCCGCGGCCGATGATCGAGGACATGGATTCGCTGCCGTGGGTGGCGCCGATCTACAAGCGCGACCTCGATATCGACAAATACTTCATCGGCTATCTGCGCCATCCCTATGTCTCGATCTACACCGGCCGCGGCTGCCGCTCCAAATGCACCTTCTGCCTCTGGCCGCAGACGGTCGGCGGTCACCGTTATCGCGTGCGCAGCCCCGCGAACGTCATCGCCGAGGCCGCCTGGATCAAGGAAAACCTTCCGCGGGTGAAGGAGATTTTCTTCGACGACGACACCTTCACCGACTTTCGGGCGCGCGCCGAGGAGATCGCGCGCGGACTCGGCAAACTGGGCCTCACCTGGTCCTGCAACGCCAAGGCGAACGTGCCCTATGAAACGCTGCGCGTGATGAAGGAGAACGGCCTGCGCCTGCTGCTGGTGGGCTATGAATCGGGCAACGATCAGATCCTGCACAACATCCGCAAGGGCCTGCGCACGCGGATCGCCCGGCGCTTCACCGACGACTGCCGCGATCTGGGAATAGCGATTCACGGGACTTTCATCCTGGGGCTGCCCGGGGAGACCTCCGCGACCATCGAGGAGACCATCCGATTCGCGATCGACATCAACCCGCACACCATCCAGGTATCGCTCGCCGCGCCCTACCCCGGCACCGAGCTGTATGCACAGGCCGTGGCGAGCGGCTGGCTGAAGGAGAACGCCGGCTTGAATCTGGTCAACAGCCAAGGCGTGCAGCTTTCGCAACTCGAGTATCCGACGCTGTCCGCCGCCGAGATTCACAAGGGCGTCGAGACCTTCTACCGGCGTTTCTACTTCAGACCCAGGAAGATCGCGGAGCTGACCGCCGAAATGATGAGCAGCTGGGACATGACCAAGCGGCGGCTGCGCGAAGGCGTGGAATTCATGCGGTTTCTGCGCGCGCGCGCCGCCTGACGACACGGGAGCGCCGGCGCGAATGCAGCGGCACCTGATCGTCACGGCCGATGACTTCGGCCTGCACGAGACAGTCAACGATGCGATCGAGCAGGCAAGCGGCGCCGGCATCCTCACCGCCGCCAGCCTGATGGTGAGCGGCAGCGCGGCAGCGGACGCGGTGCGGCGCGCGCGGCGGCTGCCGAATCTGCGTGTCGGCCTGCACCTGGTGCTGGCCGACGGACCGGCATGCCTGCCTCACGAGCAGATTCCGGAGCTCACCGATGCGGCCGGATACATGGACAGCGCGATGTTTCTGCGGGGCGTGCGCTATTTTGCACGCGCCCCGGTGCGCAGGCAGCTTGGCAACGAGATCCGCGCGCAGTTCGCGGCGTTCGCGCGCACCGGCTTGCGCCTGGACCATGTCAACGCGCACAAGCATTTCCATCTGCACCCCACCATCTTGAGTACGCTGCTGCGGGTGGCGCGGGAATTCGGTGTGCGCGCCGTACGTGTGCCGGATGAGCCGCTGTGGTTTGCCGCGCGCAGCGCAGGATTCGATGCCGCGTTGAGCACCGCGCTGCTGCGGCCGTGGGCCCTGCTGATGAAGCATCGTCTGCGCGCCGCCGGCATCTTTCACAACGACAGCCTGTTCGGAATTGCCGCGAGCGGTGCGATGGATGAGGCGGCTCTGCTGGCGGTGCTGGCGCGGCTGCCATGCGGCGTCACGGAGATCTATCTGCACCCGGCGCTGCCGGGCGCGAACATCGCGCCGGGCAGGTCGGACTACCGCCACGCCGAAGAACTGCAGGCGCTCTTGAGTCCGCGGGTGCGCGCGGCCTTCGGCGCGCTGAATGTGCGGCGCGGCGGCTACGGCGATGTGTTGCAAAACATCGGCCGCTCGCTGGCGTGAGATTGCCGGCGTGAGATTGCTGGCGCGAATCGGATTCCTTCTCGGCGTCGCCGCGACGATTTCGCTGATCGCTGGCAGCGGCGCCGCGTCGATCCTGGCGCTGCTGCTACGCGCAGGATGGTGGCTGCCCTGGCTCGTTCCCCTGCATGTGCTGCCGCTGCTGCTCGACGTGACCGGCTGGCGCACGCTGATCGCGGCGCCGACCCGCCCGCTGCGGCTTTTTGGGATCGCCGCGATCCGCGAAGCGGTCAATCGCCTGTTGCCGGTGGCGAACATCGGCGGCGAGGTGATCGGCGCGCACTTGCTGGCCCGACAGGGCGTGGCCGGTCCGGCGGCGGCCGCCAGCATCGTGGTTGAAACCATGCTGACGCTGGTGAGCCAGTACCTGTTCGCGGCGCTCGGACTCTTGTGCCTGCTCGGCTTGACGGGACAGACGCCGTTCGTCTCGCGCGCATTTTTAAGTTTTGCGCTCAGCCTGCCGGTGATCGTGGCCTTTGCGCTGCTGCTCAGGCATGGAGCGATTTTCGGCCGTATCGAACACGCGGCGGCGAGGATGTTCGCGGCGCTTTCAAAAGGCAGCTTGCCCTTCGGCAATTGGGCGTTGCTCGATGAGGCCATCGGCAGTCTTTTTGAGGCGCCGCACCGATTGGCGCTCACGGTATTCTGGCAGCTGCTCGGGCTGCTCGCCGGCTGCGCAGAGACCTGGCTGGTACTGCGCTGGGTGGGACATCCCGTACCGGTGAGCGCCGCGCTTGCGCTCGAGAGCCTGACGCAGGCGGTGCGCAGCATCTTCTTCGTGGTGCCCTCGGGTCTTGGCATTCAAGAGGCGGGACTCATCGGCCTGGGCAGCCTGCTCGGGATTCAAGCGGATGTGGCGCTGTCGTTGTCGCTCGCCAAACGCCTGCGTGAAATCCTGTTCGGCTTGCCGGCGCTCGGCCTGTGGCCGCGCCTGGAAGCGCGAAGACCGGCGCTGCCGTTGGGTGATCGGCCGCAACTTTAAGCCGTATACTTTTCCCATGCTGTCAGCCATCCGCTTACCTGGTGCATTGCAGCGCTATCTCGATGGCAGCGTCCATACCCTGTTGGGTGGAGCGGGAGGACTGCGCAGCGATTTCACGCGGCCGTTGCGCGAAGAGGCTTTGCTGCCCGCGCAGTCGCTGTCGTGGCGGGTCTTGAAGAATCCCATCGCGCTGTTCATCGGCGGCACCGCCGCGGTCATTCTCGAGTTGGCCGAACCGCGAGTGCGCGCGGGGGTCTGGGAACACTCATCGTTTCGCAAGGATCCCACGAGCCGCCTGCGACGCACCGGATTGGCGGCAATGATCAGCGTTTACGGCGCGCGCAGCGTGGCCGAATTGATGATCGCGCGCGTCGTGCGGATGCACGCGTCGGTCGAGGGAACGACCGCCGCCGGCCTGAACTATTCGGCGCGCGACCCGCGCCTGCTCACCTGGGTGCACGCCACCGCGTCGTTTGGGTTTGCCGAAGCCTACAGCCGCTACGTGCAGCCCTTGAGCGCGCGCAACTTCGATGACTTTTATCTGGAGGGAGCACCGGTTGCGCGCCTGTACGGCGCGCTCGATGCGCCGCGCTCGGCCGCGGGCATGCAGGCGCTGTTCGAATCGACCGAGGCCAGGCTTGCGCCCTCTCCGGTCATTTTCGAGTTCCTGCGCATCATGCGAAGCACCGACGCCTTTCCGCGCGCGCTGCGCTGGATACAGCCCATGCTGCTGCGCGCCGCGGTGGAATTGATCCCCGCCCGGCTGCGCGAGTCCCTGGGCTTGACGGATTATTATGGATTGCGCGCACACGAGCAGTGGCTGACCAAATTGGCGGGCGTCTCGGCCGATCGGATCGTGCTGCCGGCGAGTCCCGCGGTGCAAGCCTGCCTGCGCCTCGGACTGCCGATGACCTATCTGTATGCCTGAAGCTGTTGGCTAACGCGAGCCCACGACATAGCTGAACGCGATGATCAAGAGGACGAGCGCCGCGATGGCCGCGAATCGATAATCGCGCGCCCGCCAGAAGAACAGCAGCATCGCAGCGACGCGCGCGACGGGGAGCAGGATGAACAGCACGATGCCGATGGTGGCGATGCGCATCCCGGCGCCGCCCGATCCAAAGGCGAGCAGCAGCCCGAGGGCGATGACGGCGGAGGCGACATGGGTGCCGTAGTGCAGCAGCCTGCCGAGCACCTGTTCCAATGAAGCCGGCAGCGCGAGTTCGCCGCTCACGCCGCGTGTCCGATGAGATTGATGCCGAAGCCCGCCAGCAACATTTGCGCCGCAAGGACCAGGAGAATGGCGACGAACATCAGGCGCAGCCTGTGGTTGGGAACGCTCATGAGTATGCGCGCGCCGAGCACGGCGCCGACGACCGAGCCGAGCGCGACCGGCGCCGCCACCGCCGTGAGCACTTCGCCGCGCGCGAAATAGGCACCGGCGCTGGCGGCGGCGGTCACGCCGATCATGAAGTTCGAGGTGGCCGAGGAAACCTTGATGGGCAGGCGCAGCGCGGTGTCCATGGCGGGTATTTTCAACACGCCGCTGCCGATGCCGAGCAGCGCCGAGATCAAGCCGGCGCCGTACATCAGCGCCATGCCGAGCGGCAGCCGATTGACGGAATAAGAGACTTCGCGATCCGGCGCACGTTCGGGATAAGTCGAGTCGAGGCGCAGCGCCGCCCACCGGCCGGCGCCGCCCGGCGCGACGATCGATTCCTTGCGGCGCGCCAACATCTGTTGCGCGGAGAGGAGTAGGATCAAGGCGAAGATGAGATACAGAACCGCGGCCGGTATCAATCCCGCCAGGAACACGCCGCACAGCGCCCCGGAGGTGGTGGCGGTTTCCAGCAGCACGGCAAGGCGGATGTTGGTCAATCTCTCTTTGAGGAAAAGCGCGGCGCTCCCGCAGGAGCAGGCGATCACCGAGATGAGGCTCGCGCCGATGGCCGTATGGATGTCGATGCGGCCGAACATGGTGAGGAACGGCACGATGAATATGCCGCTGGCCATTCCCAACACCCCGCCGAGCATGCTGGTGCCGAGCGCCACCGCGAACAGCCATGCCTCGAGGCCAAAATGGATTTCAGCCAAGCGCGGCTCGCATGCCGCCGGGCTGGCGGCGGGTCAAACGCGTGACGAAGCGGATGTGATCGCCGCGGTAGTACAGCCGTTCGTAGTCCACGGGCCGCCGGCTGTTTGAAAAGGTGGTGCGCTCGATCAGGAATGTCGGACTGCCCGCATCGATCCGCAGCGCGCGCGCCACCGTGCCGTGTGAGGCCACCGCCGCGAGGCGATATTCGGCCTCGAGCAGCGGCGTGGCATATTTTTGTTCCAGCAATGCAAAGATCGGCTGATTTTCCAGATCATCCGCCATGATCTTGGTGCCGAGGTCCTCGGGCAGATAGGTTTCATCGAAGGACAGCGGCACGGAGTCCGCCAGGCGCACGCGCTGAATGCGCGCCACCGGCGAGGCGCGCTGCAGGCCCAACTGGCGCGCAACCGTTTCACTCGCGGCAACGATGCGCCGATCGAGCAGCTGCGCGGAGGGCTGACGCCCGAGCGCCTGCATATCCTCGACAAATCCGGTGAGTTCGGTGAGTTCCTGGATGAGCAGCGGCCGCGTGACGAAAGTGCCCTTGCCGCGGCGGATCTCGACCAGTCCCCGGCCAATCAGATTTTGAATCGCGGTGCGGATGGTGGTGCGGCTGACGGCGAAGCGTTCCACCAGCTCATCTTCGGAGGGGAGTCGGGTGCCGGAGGGCAGCACACCCGCGGCGATACCCTTCCGCAGGGCTTCTTCGACTTGGGCATGCAGGGGCAGGTGCGACTGGGGATCGATTTCCACCCAGTCATTATGACATCATGATGTCGTAATGTCATTACCTCGCCATGAGCGAGGGCGGGATTACGGCATTGCAGCGATCCGGGCGAGCACGCGGGCGACCACATGGTCGCAATGGTCGCCGCCAAACTCAAATAGATTGGGTTCGGCAAGATCCAGTTCGCGCGCCAGCGACTCGCGCAGCAGATTCTTGGCGCGAAAATGCCGGCTCCTGACCGTCTCCTCGGGGATGCCGATCGTTTCGGCGGTTTCATCCACGGTCAATTCCTCGACCGAGCGCATCACGAACACGGTGCGATAGTTCTCCGGCAGCTGGTCCACTTTGCGTTCGAGCAATTCACGGATCTGCCCGCGGCCGAGCGCGTTGTCGGGCGAGTCGGATTCATCGACGATCATGTGAGTAGATTCGACATCGCGGCTCGCGCTGACCATCGGGACCACATTCTCCCGGCGCACATTGCGCCGCATCCGGGCGAAGCATTCGTTCAAAACCAGCCTCGACAGCCAGGTGCAAAGCGATGCCTCGCCTCGGAAACTGCCCATCGACCGATAGGCGCGGATGTAGGCGTCCTGCAATGCGTCTTCGGCCTCGGTCCGGTCGCGCAGGGTGGCGCGCGCGAGACGATACAGGCGCCGATTGTACTGACGCATCAAACCTTCGAACGCCACAGCGTCTCCGGACGCGATGCTGCTCGCCATCGCGCGTTCCGAAGCAGCAGCCGACATTTGCACCGCGATCTGTTCCATCGCCTCGCCTCATTGCACCTTGATCGTTCCCTTCATATTAGGGTGAAAAATACAGACATAGGTATGTGTGCCCGGCTTACCGGCCACGTACGTCCACGTGGCGGCCGGCGCCACGCTTTTGGAATCAAAGGACTTGTCGTCCGCGGTTGCCGTGTGCGGAAACAGGTCATTGTTCACGAAGGTGACCTTGTCGCCGGGCTTGACGGTCAGCGCGGAAGGATCAAATCCCACCACCAGCATGATGACCTTGTAAGCCTTCGGCGCGCTGTTCGTTGCGGCGCTCGAGGCCGCAGTGCCAGCCAGTACCAGACTGACGACTGCGGCCGCGGAAGCCTGCAACAGGGAGCGCACTCCCGGCACTTACCTGCCCAGCTCGCTTTGCAGTTTCTTGGCGTGCTCCAAGTGCGCGACGAATGCCGGCCGCACTTTCACCAGCAGCGTCTTGAGTTCGGCGTTTTGCGCGCTCGGGATCAGGGTGGTGTCGACCGCGTCCAGCACCGCTTGGTGATAGGCCACTTCGTGATCGACATAGGCCTGGTCGAACGCGCTGCCGTGCAGCTTTTTGAGCGCGGCCAGATTATCGTCGCCGCCCTTCTGCAGCGACCGGCTGGTCGGATTGGGTTCCGGGGTGACGTGCAGTTTGGTCACGAGTTCGACGGCGGATTTGTTGACGCCGCTGTGATCGGTGATCATCAGTTGCGCAAACTTCTTCACGTCCGGGGACTTCGCCTTGGTGAGGGCGAGCTTGCCGGCGTCGATATCCACTTGATTGGCGGTGACCACGATGGCGGCGATTTGCGGATCCGTGGGACCCGCGGCATAGGCGGTGCTCATGACGAGCGCCAAGCCAAGCAATCCGCCCAGGGCGGCGTGGTTAATTTTCATTCTCGAAACTCCTAGGGTGGGAACGTAGCAATACTTAAGCGGTGCGCACACGCTTGAAGGTGCGACTAAGAGGTTAGATGCCGCGAGTGTTTGCGGCGTTCCGGGCTTTGAGGCTATGCTGCGCCGCATGTGGCCTGCCTTTAACATCATCATGCGCATCGTCAGCAGCCTGGTCGGCGTGGCGATGGTCTTGATGGGCGCGGTCTGGATGCTGCAGGGCCTGAATCTGGCCTTTCGCGTCGGCTTCATGGTGGGCAATTATCACTGGACCATCTACGGCGCGATTCTGGCGCTGCTGGGCATCGCCCAAGTGGTCTGGAGCAACACGCGGCAGAAAAGCGCGGGACAGCGCTAGGCGCGAATTGCTACTCGGTGAGCGGATGCCCCTTGGGCAATTGGTGCGCATACCAGGTGGCGAGCCGGTGGCGAATGGTCTTCTCGCTCACCTGGTCCTCCGGCATCGGGGCGATCACTTTGTCGTGAACCAGCAGTCGATAGACGTACAGCGCCTTGAGGCTGGCGGAATCGGTGGCCTCGAATTCCACAGCCTTGCGGCCCTCCGCGTACTGCACTCCGGCCTGCAGCGCGGCCTTGAACAGTTCCGATTCGTGCTTGAGCTTTTTCATTGCGATCTTTATCCGGCCGGCGACAAGCGGATGAGCTCCTCGGCGTCGGCATCGACCGCGGCGCGGCTGAACCTCAAGGGCACGTAGGAGCCTTGCGCCCACATCGGAAACAGGTCGCGATAGTGTGCGCTCAGCGGATCATCCGACTGGCCGGGCGTGTTCATTGCCACTGAATTATCCCACGCTCCCACATCCATCACCAGGCGCACCGAGGCGCCGGCAGTCACGGAAAAATCCGCGGCGCGATACGCCTGCGCGCGCGGCGTGGAAGCGGAGCCCGGGGTCTCCAGCGGTCCCACTGACATCTGTGCGCGCAGCTGCGGATCGGCGAGCACCGCGACCGCCGGTTCGAATGTCGCACGGTGCAGCCGGCCCCAGTTCCAGCCGGCCATGTCCGGCCCCAGCAAGCGAGTCAATTGCGCCAGCGCGGCTTCCAGGCTCTCGCTGAGGATGGCGTTCCGGGTAGCGGAGGGATCGGGTCCCAAGGAGTCATCCGGGTGTTCGAGATAGTCGATCACCGCCTGCAGTTGTCCATTGCCGACCAGCTTGCGCGCCTGCTCCGGCGTCACCTTCGCCACGGTCGCCCTGCCCAAATGCTGCGTGGCCCACACCTCGTAAATAGCGGCCGCCACGCTCGAGGTGCTCTCCTCGTGATTCCATGCCTCGAGCAGGGCAAGCGCCTGTGCCATCTGCGGATCCTGCGCTGATACAGAGCTGAGCAGTGCAACGGCGCGCCGCGACTGCGTGCTCACCGTATCGGTCTGAATGGCCATGGAATCGGCCAGCGTGATGTTGGGCCTGGTGAGCAGCTGGTCGAGCCGATCGATGCGCGAACGGTCACCCCATTCGAAGGCAATCTTGTAGCGCTCATCGGGATAGCCCGCCGGCAGATTCATCTCATTCGCGGTCGCGAAGTAGCCTTTGGCCGGATTGAACGCGCTGGGCAACACGTCCTCGCCTTGGAAGCCGGCCCACTCGTAGCGCCCGTCGCCCGGCACCGGCATCAAGCCGTCCCAGTTCTTGCGCACCGGCGCGCGGGCCGAGGCCATCCAGCCGATGTTGCCGCGGACATCCGCATAGACCAGGTTCAAGGGCGGCGCGCCCCAGGCGTGGGCCGCGGTTTTGAAGTCGTCCCAATTCTTCGCCATGAGCAGCCGCGAGGAGCCGAAATAGCCGGCGAGTCCGGGCTCGTTCCATACGCTGCGCATCGCGAATGCCCGATGATGGCCCGCATCGGTCGCGATCACCGGACCGTGGCGGGTGAAATGCAGTTCAACCTCGCGGGCGGCGCCGCCCTTCACCGGGATGGTTTCGCGCACGACGCGCATTTTCTCCCAGCCGGACTTGTAGCGATAACTCAACGGGTCATCCGGCTTCAGCTCGTAGACGTACAGGTCCTCCTGATCGACCGAGAATATGGTGAGGCCGAAGGCGATGTCCTCGTTGTGCCCGAGCGAAATGCCGGGCAGCGCGGGCTCGCCGGCGCCGATGACATCGAGTCCGGGCGCGCTCATCGCCACGATGTAGCGCAGCGACGGCACGCCCAGCTGGCGATGCGGATCGTTGGCGAGGATCGGCCGGCCGGTGGCGGTATGCGAGGGTGCGATGGTCCAGTTGTTCGAGCCCTCCATGGACTGCGCTTCCATGGCCGCGGCGAGCCGCCGCTGCGGCGAAAGCGCCGCCTGCGTTGCGGCGCCGGCGAGCGCGCCGAAATCCACCTGCTTGGTGGCGAGCAGATAATCCTTGAGCACATCGGCGGGCACATCGCAGGGATTCAGGCCGGTCGGCACCATCAGCTTGTGGCCCGGCGGTTCGAGCTTGCGGCGCAGAGCGTCGGCCTTCAGTCCGCCGGCGCACACCACGTGGGCGCGCGCGACTTCGGAGGCCACGTTCGACACCAGCGTATGACTGCGGATGCGCAGCACATCCTCCGCCTGCCAGACGTCCGGCATGCTGCGGGTCAATTTGAATTCCACCGGCAGCGGCTTGGCGCCGCTGCGCACCTCTGCGACGAAGGCATTCACGCCCGCGACGAATGCGCCGACCCACTGATGCGCATCCGGCGCATACGCGGACCATTCCTGATTCATGTCGCCGCGATACAAGAACAGGCGCGTGGCACGGTCTTGATCGGCGTAAGCGGGCCCCAGCGACTGCGCCAGCAGGCCCAATCCACGCTTGCGCCACAAATCGATCTGCCAGAGCCGGTCGCGCGCGGCGTTGTAGCCTTGCAGAAAAAAAGCATCATGGATGTTGGCCGCGAAAATATGCGCGATGCCCCAGTGATCGACCACGATGTCCGCCGGCGCCGCCAGTCCCGGCACCGACCAATGGCTCTCACGCACCGCGGTCGAAGGCGCCGCGGTCGAAGGCGCCGCGGTCGACGGCGCCGCGGGCGCGATCGTCACCAGCGCGATCAATATCAGGCTCAGCGCCGAGCTCCAGCGCAGGCGCATCAAGGAGCATATTCCTTGGGCAATGGCGCGGCAGGCGATTCGGCCTGCCACATGATGCCGAGCACTCGCCAGCCGCCGGCTTCCTTGATGGCCTGAATGCTGTTGATGCCGCGCGCGAGCTGCTTGCCGTCGCTGCTGACCGCGTAGGTGCTCCACAGATGCACGATGTTGCCGTAGTGCTCGATGTGGAATTTCAATTGTTTTTCTTCGACCTGGGAATGGCCGCGGGCTTTGACGTGCGCGATCCAATCATCGACCGTCATCGCCGTATAGCCGGGCGTGCCGTCGGCCCCGAGCGTCACGGCAAACAAGTGAGCTTCGGGAATGAACAGGGCCTTCATGCAGGTGCGGTCTTTGTCCGCGGGTCCAGTGATCGCGGCATCGATGGCCGCGGGGATGGCCTTGGGATCCGCAGGCAGCGGGCAGGCGGCATGCGCAAGCGAGTTCAAAGCGAAGGCGCCGCTGAGCGCGGCGGCCGAGACGATTCGCAGCATTTTATTGTTCTCCCCTCGAGTGATCGTGCCATCGATCATAGCACCGCGGATCGGGCGCGAGGACCGTGGGCAGCGCGAGTGGAAATGCCTAAAGGGGAGTGCGCGAGTGAGGGAAAATTTCTGCTCCTGGCACTTTCAGAATATAGCATGCCGGGGGGCTTGCCGTAAGCCGTGGGTCATGCCGCAACATCGGGCGCTGATGCCGATGGCGGCGCCGTGGAGCTGATGAAAATGCGTGAAAAAATCGAGCATGCGGTGGTGATCGTGGGAGCGGGTCCGAGCGGATTGATGTTGGCGGGCGAGTTGGCGTTGGCGAACGTGGACGTTGCCATTGTCGAGCGGCGCGCCGGGCAGGAGCTCGCCGGTTCGCGTGCGGGCGGCTTGCTGTCGCGCACACTCGAGATTCTCGATCAGCGCGGCCTCGCGGATCGATTCGTGGCGGAGGGACAGATCGCGCCGGCCCTGATGTTCGCCGGAGCGCGTTTGAACCTCAGCGACTGCCCGACGCGGTACAACTTCACGCTTGGACTGTGGCAGAACCGCATCGAGCGCATTTTGGAGGGCTGGATCGGCGAGCTGCAGGTGCCGATCCACTACGGCGTCGAGCTCAAGGGTTTTACGCAGGACGATGAGGGCGTCGAGGTGGCGTTGGCGGACGGACGATCGCTGCGCGCGCAATATCTGGTCGGCTGTGATGGCGGCCGCAGCCTGGTGCGTAAGATCGCGAGCATTGAATTTCCCGGCTGGGATCCGACAACGAGTGCCCTGATCGCCGAAGCCGAGATGGCCGCGGAGCCCGAACTGGGCGTCCACCGCAATGCCTTCGGCATCCATTCATTCGGCCGGGCGGATTACGAGATCCGCGACGGCGAGATTGTCTATAAGAATACCGGGCCGGTGCGGATCATGGTGACCGAACAGCACGTCGGGCCCGCCGGCGAGCCCACCTTGGGCGATCTAAGTGAGGCACTCATCGCCGCATGCGGCACGGACTACGGCGTGCACAGTCCGACGTGGATCTCGCGCTTCACCGACATGACGCGGCAGGCAGCCGCTTACCGCGACAGGCGCGTGCTGTTGGCCGGCGACGCCGCGCACGTGCACGCCCCGGACGGTGGACAGGGCCTGCAGACCGGGGTGCAGGATGCGGTGAACCTGGGATGGAAGCTTGCGCAAGTGGTCAAGGGGACATCGCCGGAAAGACTGCTCGATACCTACCATGCCGAGCGCCATCCGGTGGCGGCCCGCGTGTTGCGCAATACGATGGCCTCGGTCGCGCTGCGCCGCCCGGACCAACGCACGAAGGCGCTGCGCGACACCGTGGCGGAATTGCTCGCGATGGACGAGCCGCGCAGGCGATTCGCCGCGATGATGTCCGGTCTGGACATCCGTTACGATCTCGGCGAAGGACATCCTCTGCTCGGCCGTCGCATGCCGGACCTCGAGCTGGTCACCGCCGGTGGCGCGACGCGGATGTTCGCGCTGCTGCATCAAGCCCGGCCGCTGCTGTTGAACTTCGGGGACCTGGGCGCGCTCGCGATTGCGCCGTGGGCGGACCGGGTTCGGTCGATCGACGCCAAGTACCCGGGTGTTTGGGAGCTTCCGGCACTCGGGACGGTCGTTGCTCCCGCCGCCGTGCTGATCCGGCCCGACGGCTATGTCGCGTGGGCGGGAGAGTGCAACGATCCGGCGCTCGCTGAAGCGCTGACCACTTGGTTTGGAGCACCGAGCGCGGTGGTGTAGCGTGCCGGTTTTGCGGTGGTGTAGCGTGCCGGTTTGCGGACGCGTGCTAGCCGTCGGCCAGATGCGCGAGCGGAATTCGCGCGGTGCGCTTGATGGTTTGCAGCACCACGCTCGATTGCATGTCGCGCACATTGGGTACGCGAATCAGCTTCTTGAGCACTACATCGCTCAGGGCTTGCAGATCTTCGCCGTACACCTCGAGAATGAAATCGTAGCTGCCGGTCATGGCGAAGCATTTGGTCACTTCATCCATGAGCTGAATTTCGCGCTCGAAGCGCGCCACGGTTTCGTCGGTGTGCTCGGTGAGCTTGACCTGCACGATGGCGAGCACCGCAAGCCCCACGCGCGCCGGATTCAGCACCGCCGTGTAGCCTTCGATGGCGCCATCGGTTTCCAGCGCCTTGATGCGCCGTGCGCAGGGCGTGGGCGAGAGACCGATGGATTCGGCGAGGTCTACCACAGATAGCCGGCCGTCGCGTTGCAGTGCGTCCAGTATTTTTGCGTCGAAGCGATCGATCTTCATGTTTCACGCACCTTTATTCTAAATATTGGTGATTATCACTAATAATCCATGAGTTTTGTGGTCTTTTTGGCGATTCTCGCCGATATATCTGGATTAGTCTTCGCCGATGGTTGCCAGCCCCCGTCATATCGAGCAAATTTCGAAACCCGGTGCGATCAATTGGCGCACGGTGCTGCGCCATGTGGCGGTATCGCGGGCGCTCGATGATCTGGAGGAATCCTCGCTGCTGAAAGAGCGCAAGGTGCTGTATCAATTTTCGGCACGCGGCCACGATCTTACCCAGGTGCTGTTGAGCACCCAGCTCACCGGATCCCAGGACGGCGTCGGCGGCTACTATCGCTCGCGGCCCTTATTGCTGGGGCTGGGCTTGCCGCTCGTGGAGGCGTTGGGATCGACCATGATGCGCGCCGGCGGCATGAGCGACGGACGCGACATCGGCGTTGTATTCAACATGCCGAGGACAAACGGGGCCTGTGTCCTGCCGGTGTGCGGAGGCGTCGGCGCCCAATACACGCCCGCGGTGGGCTGGGCTCAGGCACTGCGCTATCGCGCGACGCAGTTGAACGAGGAAGCGTGCCGCGACAGCATTGCGGTGGCGCACGGCGGCGAGGCCTCGACCGCCACCAATGGATTCTGGGCGGCGCTCAACATCGTGACCACCGAGCGCCTGCCTTTCCTGTTTTTCATCGAAGACAACGGCTACGGGATCTCGGTGCCCGCACGCCACCAAACGCCGGGCGGCAATATCGCGCGCAATCTGCAGAGCTTCGGCGGTCTGCGCGTGCTCGAAGGCGACAGCGCGGACCCGTTGGCGGCAGCGGAGCTGATTCAAAATGCGGTCGCGAGCGTGCGCGCCGGAGAAGGTCCGGCGCTGATCCGGCTCATCGTACCGCGTCTTTCCGGTCATTCGGGCCAGGACACGCAGACATATAAGAGTGACGCGGAAATTGCCGCGGAGAAAACGCGGGATCCTCTGGTCAAGCTGCGCGGGCAATTGGTGCCGCAGATCATCTCGGCCGCCGAGTGGGATCTGGAGCTCGCTCAGGCGCGCGCGCTGGTGGCGCAAACCCTGGAGGAGGTCGAGCGGCGCCCCGGTCCTGACGCTGCGCACATTCAACGCCATGTATTCTCCGAAACCCGGGCCGACGGCTGCATCGATCTGCAACAGCAGGGCGGCTTGCGCGGCGCGGGATATGTGCCCGCCGCGGGTACGCAAGAGCCTCTGCCGCAAGGTGCGCGCATCAATCTGGTGACGGCGGTACGCCGCACGCTGGAACATGAACTCGCGGTCAATCCGCGCATGCTGGTATTCGGCGAGGACGTCGGCCGCAAGGGCGGCGTGCATGCCGCGACCCTGGGGCTGCAAGACAGGTTCGGCGCGGAACGGGTGTTCGACACCAGCCTCTCCGAGGAGGGCATCATCGGGCGCGCGGTCGGCATGGCCGCGGCGGGATTGCTGCCGGTGCCGGAGATTCAATTTCGCAAGTACGCGGATCCGGCGGCCGAGCAGCTGAATGACTGCGGCACCATGCGCTGGCGGACCATGAATCGCTTCGCGGCGCCCGTGGTGGTGCGCATCCCCGGCGGTTTCTTCAAATGCGGCGATCCCTGGCACAGTCAATCGAACGAAGTGCAGTGGCTGCACGGCGTAGGCTGGCGGCTCGCCATGCCCTCGAATGCGCAGGATGCGGTCGGGCTGCTGCGCAGCGCATTGCGCGGCAACGATCCGACCATATTTTTCGAGCATCGTTCGCTGTTGGACGGCGGCTGGGCGCGGCGCCCCTATCCAGGCGATGAGTTCGTGGTGCCCTTCGGCAAGGCCACACTGCTGCGCGAAGGCACGGCGCTGAGCATCATCACCTGGGGGGCGATGGTGGAGCGTTGCGAGCAGGCCATCGAGCTGTCGGGCAAGTCGGTGGATCTGCTGGATCTGCGCACCTTGTGCCCCTGGGACAGCGAGGCCACGCTGGCCTCGGTGCGCAAGACGCACCGCTGCCTGATCGTGCACGAGGACACGATGACCGCCGGCTTCGGCGCGGAAATCGCCGCAGTGCTGGCCAAAGAAGCATTCTTCGATCTGGATGCGCCGATCGAACGCCTGGCGATGCCGGATGTGCCGAGCCCGCACAACCCGCTGCTGCTCGATGCCGTGCTGCCGAGCGTCGAGAACATCGCGCGCTCGATCGGCGAGTTGACCGAACTGTAACCATGGGCCGCATCACGGACGTGCTGGCGCCGGCCAACGAGGAAGGAACCCGGGCCACCATCCTGAAGTGGTGCAAGGCTGTCGGCGACTCCGTCGCCAAGGACGAGCCGCTGCTCGAACTCGAGACCGACAAGGTCACGGTCGAAGTCCCCTCCCCCGTCAGCGGCACCTTGATCGAAGTGCTCAAGCCGGTGAGCGCCGAAGTCAGTCCCGATGAGGTGCTGGCGCGACTGCAGGTGGGCGATGCGGGTGCGGGTGCGGGTGCGGGTGCAGGTGCAGGTGCAGGTGCAGGTGCAGGTGCGACAGCAAGCGGCGCGGCGGATGGCGCAGGCAAGCCTTCAAAGAGCGCCGCCGCCGACGACACTGAGGTTGCAGGCGCGAGCCGCGGTTCAGGGGCGCAGCTGCTGAGTCCTTCGGTGCGGCGCCTGCTGCAGCAACATGGCCTCGAGGCCGGCGCGGTCACAGGCTCGGGCCGCGGCGGACGCGTGACGGTGGAAGATGTGGCGCGGCACGTGGCGCACAGTGCCAAAGTCCCGGCGCCGGCAATTACAGCCGACGCGGCCGCAGTGCAGCCCGCAGCCGCGCCGACGGCGGCAGGCGATTCGCTGATGCCGCACACCGCGATCCGGCGGCGGGTGGCCGAGCACATGGTGCGCAGTCTCGCCGATGCGCCGCACATCACCACGCTGTTCGAGGTGGACCTGACGCGGGTGCTCAAACACCGCGCGCTGCATGCAAAAGATTTCGAGTCGCGCGGCGCGAGGCTGACGCTAACCGCGTATTTCATTCGCGCCTGTGTGCGCGCGTTGCGCGCGCACCCGCAAGTCAATGCGACGTTTCGCGCAGAGGGCATGGAGTTGCATGCCGATATGAATATCGGTGTGGGCACCGCGCTCGGCGATAACGGGCTGATCGTGCCGGTGCTGCATCGGGCACAGACGTTGAGTTTCTTCGAGATTGCGAAACAGCTGACCCACGCGGTGGCGGCAGCGCGCGCGGGGAAGCTGGCGCCGCAGGATGTGCGCGGCGGCACGTTCACCCTTTCGAATCACGGCGTGGGCGGGAGCCTCTTGGCCGCACCCATCGTCATCAATCAGCCGCAGGTCGCCATCCTGGGCGTCGGCAAGGTGCAGCGGCGGGTGTGCGTGATCGAGGTGGACGGCGCGGAGTCGATTGCGGTGCGGTCGATGTGCTATCTGACCTTGACGCTCGATCATCGGGCGCTGGATGCTTTTCGGGCCAATGCGTTCTTAAGCGTGGTGGTCGCCATGCTGGAGCAGTGGCCCGAGACCGCCGAACCGTTGCAGGATTGAGGCATCCGCCGGCGGCAACGGGCCGCTGAGCCGCGCGGCGACGCGCGATAGATGCCGTTCCGAGGCGTCGAACACCCGTGCATAGACATCGCGGCACAAGTCGGCGGCCTGCGCTCCCGGCCAATTATCACGCAGCAACGGCGGCGGCAGCAGCGGGTCGCGTAAATGCAGGCGGCGATACTCATGAATCAGCAGCGTACGCGCGAGAAAGCATTCGCCGGGATCGATGTCGCGCCGGCGCTTGAGTTCGGCTCGCACACCGCCAAAGCGGTCGGCGAAGCGCTGATAGCGGCGGCCCAGATCCTCCAGATCCCAGCCGAGTTCGACCAGGCGATGCGGAGCGTCATCCGCCGCCAACGCAGCGTCGAACACCATTACCTTGGCCAGCGGGCCGCCCGAAGTGAGTTGTGCGCGCCACGCGCGCGAATCGAATTCCGGATGCGCGAAGACGTTCGCCGAGATTTCGCCGAAGCCGCGCCAGCCTAATTCTTCGCGAATGTCGTTGCGCTCGGACGCGGGCATCGGGGGCACGACCAGCAAGGTCCAGCGCCCGGACCACCGGGTCTCCGGCGCGCTGTAAATGCGCTGGGTCGCCTCTTCGAAGCGGGCGCGTCCGCTCTTCGACAGGTGGTATTCGCTCAGCTTGCCGGCGCGGTGCGCCTCGAGCCAACCGTCCTGCGCGAGCCGCGCGCTGGCGGTGCGCACCAGGCGCTCGTTCAGGCCAAAGGGCGCCGCCAGTTCGATCAGGCTGCCGAGGGCAATGGCGCCGCCGCGCGGCATGATGGCATCGCCGAACAGGGTGATGATGAGCGAACCGCCGCGCAGCGGGCGCTGGCGGCGAAAGCGGGCGACCAATTCGGCTGCGGCGGAGGCGGTTTTGGGCATGGTGCGTTGCCTTTAGCAGGCCACTCCTTTATGACACAGAATTCGTTGCAATTCCACATTTTTTGTATCACAATGAAGGCTGACTGAAGCAAGCGGGGACGTATGTATACCCAGGCCTTGGATACCCACAGCACGGATCACGGCCCGCTCGACGAGGGTGCGCTCGAGCAGCGTTTCCTGGCGCGCGTCGATGCGGAGGAGAAAATTGAGCCCAAGGATTGGATGCCGGCGCGCTATCGCAACACCCTGATCCGCCAGATTTCGCAGCACGCTCATTCGGAGATCGTCGGCATGCTGCCGGAAGGCAATTGGATCACGCGCGCGCCAACTTTGAAGCGCAAGTCGATTCTGATCGCCAAGGTGCAGGATGAGGGTGGGCATGGCGCCTATCTGTACAGCGCGGCCGAGACCTTGTGCGTGAGCCGCGACCAACTGGTCGAGCAGCTGCTCTGCGGCAAGGCGAAGTACTCGAGCATTTTCAATTATCCGACCCCGACCTGGGCGGATGTGGGCGCCATCGGCTGGCTGGTCGATGGCGCGGCCATCATGAATCAGATCCCGCTGTGCCGCTGTTCCTACGGCCCCTATGCGCGCGCCATGGTGCGCATCTGCCGCGAGGAAAGTTTCCATCAGCGCCAGGGCTACGATCTGATGCTGCAGTTGTCGCGCGGCAGCGCCGATCAGCAGCGCATGGCCCAGGAAGCCTTGAATCGCTGGTGGTGGCCGGCGCTGATGATGTTCGGACCCTCGGATGCGAATTCGACGCATACCGGCGATTCGCAGCGCTGGAAAATCAAACGTTTTTCGAATGACGAGCTGCGCCAGAAGTTCGTCGACTTCACCGTGCCGCAGGCGGCTTTTCTCGGCCTCACGGTACCGGATCCTCAAATGCGCTGGAATGAGGAGACGCAGCAGCACGAATTCGGGCCGATCGACTGGAGCGAATTCGACCAGGTGCTCAAGGGCAACGGTCCGTGCAATGCCGAGCGCATGGCGGCGCGCCGCGGCGCCCATGAGGCCGGCGCCTGGGTGCGCGAGGCGGCGAGCGCCTATGCGGCCAAGCATCGCCAGGCCGCCTCGAGCGCCGCTTAACAGACTCGATCGCATCGGAGCACTGAAATGGAAGACAAACGCCAGTGGCCGCTTTACGAAGTGTTCGTGCGCGCGCGCGGCGGCCTCGATCACAAGCATGTGGGCAGCTTGCACGCCGCCGATGCGCGCATGGCCATCGAGCATGCACGCGATCTGTACACCCGCCGTCAGGAAGGCGTGAGCATCTGGGCGGTGCCCTCCGCGGCCATCGTGGCCTCGGATCCGACGGAGAACGAATCCCTGTTCGAGCCGGCGCGCGACAAGATTTATCGCCATCCGACCTTCTATGAGATTCCGGACGAGGTGAAAACCCTATGAACGCGCCGGTGCCGGCGACGTCCGCGCCTGCGCCTGCGACGGCGCCTGCGACGGCGCCTGCGGTCGGCGCCGATGCGCTGTTTCGCTATGTGCTGCGCCTGGGCGATTTGAGCCTGGTGCTGGGCCAGCGGCTCGGCGAGTGGGTGGGTCATTCGCCGGCGCTGGAAGAGGATTTGGGCCTCGCGAACATTGCGCTCGATCTGATCGGCCAGGCTCGGTTGTTGCTCAGCTATGCGGGCGAGATCGAGGGCCGCGGCCGCGATGAGGACAAGCTGGCGTACCTGCGTGAGCAGGGTGCCTACTTCAACGCCATCCTGGCGGAGCAGCCGAACGGCGATTTTGGCCAGACCATTGTGCGGCAGGTATTGGTCGATGCGTTCCAGCTGGAACTGTACGAGCGCATGAGCGCATCGCGCGATGAGCGCCTCGCGGCCATTGCGGCCAAGTCGGTCAAAGAGGTGCGTTATCATTTGCGCTACAGCAGCGGTTGGCTGGTGCGGCTCGGCGACGGCACCGCCGAGAGCCATGCGCGGGTGCAATCGGCGCTCGAACTGCTCTGGCCTTACACGGTCGAGCTGTTCGCGGCGGACGAGCTGGATCAGGCCATGGCGGAGGCTGGGATCGGGCCGTCGTTGCCCGACGTTTATGCGGGCTGGTCCGCGCGCATCGAGGCTACTTTAAGCGAGGCGACCTTGAAGCGGCCGGCGGATCGTCCGCATGCCTGGCATGGCAAACGCGGCCAGCACAGCGAGCATCTGGGCTACATCCTCGCGGAAATGCAGCACCTGCAACGCACCTATCCGGATGCTCGCTGGTGAACGCCGTGCAATCACACCCGCATGCACCGGCAACGGTGCCGCAAAAGCCGGCGGCGCGAAGCGATGCGGCACGCATCGCACGCGCTTGGGAGATTCTCGCCGGCGTCGAGGATCCCGAGATCCCGGCCGTGAGCATCGTGGACTTGGGACTGATTCGCTTCGTGCGGGCGAATTTCCAGGGCGCGCTCGAGGTGGGCTTGTCGCCCACCTACGTGGGGTGCCCGGCGACCGAAGTGATCCGCCGCTCGGTGTGCGAGGCGTTGGCTCGAGCAGCGCTCGGCGATGTCGACGTGAGCAACGTGCTCTCGCCGGCATGGAGCAGCGACTGCATTTCGGACCAAGGAAGAGCCAAGCTTTTGGCGTATGGCATCGTGCCGCCGGATCGCAGCGTATCGACCATGCGGGAGGTGCTGCGCTCGCACCAGCCGGTTGCCTGTCCGCACTGCCAGTCGCTCGACACGGAGACGGTGAGCGAATTCGGTTCCACCCCCTGCAAGGCCCTGCACCGCTGCCGCGCTTGCCTCGAACCCTTCGAATACTTCAAGTGCATCTGACATGGCGGCCTTGCGCTTTCATCCGCTGAAGGTCACGGCCGTGGAGCGCACGGGCGAGGATGCGACCTGCGTGACCGTGGAAATCCCGGCAGCGCTGCGCGAAACTTTCGCGCATCACGCGGGCCAGTACGTCACGGTTCAGCGCAAGATCAACGATCGGGACGAGCGGCGCACCTACTCCATCGTCACGGCGCCGGGCGGCAACCTGCTCAAGCTCGGGATCCGCCGGCAGACCGGCGGCCTCGTGTCCGGCGACGTCGCCGCCAACTTGAAGGCCGGCGATCTGCTCGAGGTCGGCGCGCCGATGGGGCGCTTTCGCACCGCGATTGATCCGAAGCGCCGGTTTTCCTATGTGGCCTTTGCCGCGGGCAGCGGCATCACGCCGGTACTGTCGCTCGCCACGGATATTCTGGCGCGCGAACCTTTGAGCCGCTTCACATTGATCTACGGCAATCGCAGCATTGCGCGCAGCATGTTTCTCGAGGAAGTCCTCGCGCTCAAGAATCGCCACATTGACCGGCTGTCGCTGCACTTCGTGATGAGCCGGGAACCGCAACACACCGAGCTGCTGAACGGGCACATCGATGGTAATAAAGTCATCGAACTGGCGCGCCAGATGGCCGAAATTTCGAGCGCGGATGAGTATTTGATCTGCGGACCCGGCGACATGGTGGATGAGGTGCGCAACGCATTGAAGTCGCTGAACGGTGCGTCGCCGGTGCGCTTCGAGCGTTTCGCGACCGCAAGCGCGCGACCGCTGGAAATCATCACCAAACAGCCCGATGCGCCGGCGCCGCAGGAGATCATGGCAACCGTCACCGTCACCATGGACGGGCGGCAGCGCAGCTTCCCGATGTCGCCGGGCGATGCGTCGGTGCTCGAGGCCGCGGAACGGGCCGGCCTCGAGCTGCCCTTCTCCTGCCGCTCGGGCATCTGCGCGACCTGCCGTGCGAGAATCACCGCGGGTGAGGCGGTGATGACGCATAACATCGCTTTGGAGCGCTGGGAAACCGACGCCGGATTCGTGCTTTGCTGCCAGGCGCGGCCGACCACGCCGACACTCGATATCACCTACGATCAGAAATAGTCGCCAACGCATTTCTTGGAAGGGGAACCGATGTCATACGAAACCATTCTGTTTGAGGTGGACAGCGGAGTTGCGCGCCTGACATTGAACCGTCCCGACAAACTCAACAGTTTCAATGTGCACATGCATGGCGAGGTGCGCGAGGCGCTCGCCGGCATTCCCGGCAGCGGCGCGCGCGTTCTGGTGCTCACCGGCGCCGGCCGCGGGTTTTGCGCGGGACAGGATCTGGCCGATCGCGCCGTGGCACCGGGCGGCCAAGGCGCAGGCGTCGATCTCGGCGAGTCGATCGAGAAGCGCTACAACCCATTGGTGCAGGCGCTGCACGAACTGCCCATGCCGGTGATCTGCGCCGTCAACGGTGTGGCGGCCGGTGCGGGTGCGAACATCGCACTGGCCTGCGACATCGTGATCGCGGCACGCAGCGCGAATTTCGTGCAGGCGTTCTGCAAGCTCGGGCTGATTCCGGATTCGGGCGGTACCTGGATCCTGCCGCGGCTGGTCGGCAATGCGCGCGCCCTGGGTCTCGCGCTGCTCGGCAACAAGCTGCCGGCCGAGCAGGCCGCGGCGTGGGGATTGATCTGGCAGTGCGTGGATGACGGCGAGCTCGCCGGCACGGTCGATGCGATGGCGAAGCAGTTCGCGGTCGCGCCCACCCGCGGACTCGCGGCGACCAAGGCGGCACTGCGGCGGAGCTGGCAGCATTCTTTCAAGCAACAGCTGGAGCTGGAGCGCGACGTGCAGCGCGACTTGGGGCGCTCCGCCGATTACTCGGAAGGCGTGGCGGCCTTCACCGAGAAGCGCACGCCGCGCTTCACCGGCCGCTAGCGGTGGCGGCTCTCGAGATCGCGCGCTCGGCGGTGCAGTCCATGTTCCGCGACGACCGTGCCTCGCAGAAATTGGGCATCGAGGTGCTGGAGGTGATGCCGGGAAGCGTGCGCATCGCCATGACGGTGCGGCCTGATATGGTCAATGGGCTCGGGCTGTGCCACGGCGGGATCATCTTCACCTTTGCCGACAGCGCCTTCGCCTTCGCCTGCAATACTCACGGCGAGGCCATGGTGGCGGCCGGCGCCAGCATCGAGTTCCTTACGCCGACCCCCGAGGGCGAACGGCTGACCGCGATCGCAACCGAGGTTCAGCGCACGGCGCGCAGCGGCATTTACGATGTGCGCGTGTGCAACGGGTCCGGCGAGGCGGTGGCGCTGTTTCGCGGACGCAGCGCGCGCATGCGCACTTCCACATCGCATGGGACACCTTCATGAACTTAGAGAGCTATGTTTGCGGTCACTGGCATGGCGGCGGCGGCCAGGGCGCGGCCATGCGCGATGCCACCACCGGCGAGATCATTGCGACGGCATCCTCGGGCGGCATCGATTTTTCCGCAGTGCTCGAGCATGCGCGCGACGTGGGCGGTCCGGCACTGCGCGCCCTCACCTTCCATCAACGCGCCGGCATGTTGCGCGCGCTGGCCAAGAAACTCGCGGAGATCAAAGAGGAGATCTACGCGCTGTCCTTCCGCACCGGGGCGACCAGGAGCGATGCCTTCATCGACATCGACGGCGGTATCGGCACGGTATTCGCTTTCGCGGGCAAGGGTGCGCGCGAGCTGCCGAACTCGCAGGTGTACTTGGACGGCGATGTCGAGGGCTTGTCGAAGGGCGGCAGCTTCGTGGGCCAGCATGTGTACGTGTCGCGCGAAGGCGCGGCCGTGCACATCAATGCCTTCAATTTCCCGGTGTGGGGCATGCTCGAGAAGTTGGCGCCGACGCTCTTGGCCGGGATGCCGGCGATCGTCAAACCGGCCACGGCCACCGCCTATTTAACCGAGCTGGTCGTGCGCCGCATGATCGAGACCGGAATTTTGCCGCCGGGCGTGCTGCAGTTGGTGTGCGGCTCCTTGGGCGACTTGTTCGAGCATCTGAACTGCCAGGATACGGTATCGTTCACCGGCTCCGCGCATACCGCGGAGCGGCTGCGCACGCACCCCAACCTGATTCGACACTCGGTCCGGTTCATTGCCGAGACCGATTCGCTCAATTCCAGCATCTTGGGATTGGACGCGGGACCCGGTACGCCGGAATTCGAGCTGTTCGTGGCCGAAGTGGCGCGCGAAATGACCGTCAAGGCGGGGCAAAAGTGCACGGCGATCCGCAAGGCGCTGGTGCCCGCCGCCGTGTCCGGCGAAGTGGTGGCGGCGTTGCAGGCGACACTGGCGAAGATCGTGGTCGGCGATCCGCGCGCCGAAGGCGTGCGCATGGGACCGCTGGTGAGCCAGGAACAACGCACCGATGTGCTCGACAGAGTGGCGGAACTGCATCAGGAGGCTGAGATCGTCTGCGGCGATCTGGCGCATTTCGCGGTGAAGGACGCAGACCGGGAACACGGCGCGTTCGTGCCGCCGCTGCTGCTGCTGTGCAACGATCCGAAGGGGGCGCGCGCCATTCACGAGGTCGAGGCGTTCGGGCCGGTGGCGACGGTTCTTCCGTACAAGGGCACGCGGGATGCCATTGCGCTGGCCCGGCGCAGCGCCGGCAGTCTCGCGGCATCGGTATTCTCCGCGGACGACGCCATCGCGCGGGAGCTGGTACTGGGACTTGCGCCCTATCACGGCCGCATATTGGTGGTAAATCGCAATTGCGCGAAGGAGTCCACCGGCCACGGTTCACCGCTGGCGCCGCTGATTCACGGCGGCCCGGGACGCGCCGGCGGCGGCGAGGAAATGGGCGGGATTCGCGGCGTGCTGCATTACATGCAGCGCACGGCGGTGCAGGGCTCGCCCGACACCATCACGGCGGTCGGCTGCCGCTGGGTGCGCGGCAGCCGGCTGCTCGATCCGGGCCGTCATCCCTTCCGCATCCCCTTCAACGAGCTGAAGCTCGGCGACACGCTGAAATCCAAAGAGCGCGAAGTCACGGTGGTGGACATCGAACAGTTCGCGGCCCTGAGCGGCGATAATTTCTACGCGCACATGAGCGAGACCGAGGCGGCGCGCAATCCTTTGTTCGGCGGCCGGGTCGCGCACGGCTATTTCCTGATTTCCGCCGCGGCCGGATTATTCGTCGATCCTGACTATGGCCCGGTGCTCGGCAATTACGGACTGGATGAGCTGCGCTTCGTGAAGCCCGTCAAGCCCGGCGACAAGATCAAGGTGCGGCTCACCTGCGCGCGCAAGAGCCTGCGCGCCGACAAGGGCTGGGGCGAGGTTGCCTGGGACACGGAAATCACCAACCAGAACAACGAGACCGTCGCCTCCTATAATGTGCTGACCATGGTGAGCATTCATGCGGTGCCGGACGCGGCGGGAAACAATTGAACATGGCCATCGAGCTTGCGCGCTACACCAGGGATTTTCCCAGCCTGCAATTCTTCAGCAACGAGAGCGGAATTCTGGAGCTGGTGATGTCCAACAAGGCGCGCTTGAACGCCGCCACCGAGGACATGCATCGGAATCTGGCGCAGGTGTGGCGCAGCATCGACATCGACGAGTCGGTGCGCGTGGTCATGATCCGCGGCGACGGCTCGAATTTCTCCTCGGGCGGCGATTTCGACATGATCGAGCGGATGATCGAGGATGAGGCCACGCTGCTGCGCGTCTGGAAGGAAGCGAGCGACCTGGTCTACAACCTGATCAATTGCTCCAAGCCCGTGGTCTCCGCGATCCGCGGCAGCGCCGTGGGCGCCGGGCTCGCCATTGCGCTGCTCGCCGATGTGTCGGTTGCCGCCGAGAATGCGCGAATTCTGGACGGCCACACCAAGCTCGGGGTGGCGGCGGGCGATCATTCGGTGATCATCTGGCCGCTTTTGTGCGGTTTGGCCAAGGCGCGCTATCACCTGCTCACCAATAAATCGCTGTCCGGCGCGGAGGCGGAGCGCATCGGCTTGATAGCAGTGGCCGTTCCCGATGACAAGGTGCTGGAGACCGCGCTCGACATCGCGCGCACCTTGAACGCCGGCAGCGCCACCGCCACGCGTTGGACCAAGCATGCACTCAACAATTGGCTGCGACTGGCCGGCCCGAGCTTCGATACCTCGCTGGCGCTGGAATTCTTGGGTTTCCGGCTCAAGGACGCGCGCGAAGGCTTGGCGGCCGCGCGCGAGAAGCGCAAACCCAAATTCGAACCGTAACCGGCATCATGAGCGCATGAGCGAAAATCACGCAGTAGCTTCGGAGCCAATCCTCGCCGCCACGCGCGCGCAGATCGAGGCGCTGCAACTCGAACGACTGCGCCACGCGCTGCGCCATGCCTACGCTCACAATGCTGCTTATCGCCAAAAATTCGACGCGGCGGGAGTGCGCCCCGAGGAACTGCAAACCCTCCAGGATCTCACGCGTTTCCCGTTCACCAGCAAGGCGGATCTGCGCGAGGCCTATCCGTTCGGATTCTTTTGCATTCCGATGGAGCGCGTGGCGCGCATTCATGCCTCGTCGGGCACCACCGGCAAGCCGACGGTGGTGGCGTACAGCAAGAGCGATCTGGTCAATTGGGGCAACTTGGTGGCGCGTTCGATCAGGGCGGCCGGCGGACGCGCAGGCATGAAAGTGCACATTGCCTACGGCTATGGGTTGTTCACCGGCGGTTTGGGTGCGCACTACGGCGCGGAGGCGGCGGGGTGCACGGTGATCCCGATGTCGGGCGGCCAGACCGAGCGGCAGGTGCAGCTGATCCGCGATTTTGCGCCCGAGATCATCATGGTGACGCCGAGCTACATGCTCGCCATCCTGGATGAGTTCAGGCGTCAGGGCGTGGACCCGCGCTCGACTTCGCTCAAGATCGGCATCTTCGGCGCCGAACCCTGGGGCGATGGCATGCGCGCGGAAATCGAGACTGCGTTCGGGATCGATGCCTGCGACATTTATGGTTTGTCGGAGGTGATGGGTCCGGGGGTGGCGCAGGAATTCGCGGTCTCGAAGGATGGCGCGACCATCTGGGAGGATCACTTTCTCCCGGAAATCGTCGACGCGGAGAGCGGCGAACGCCTACCGGACGGAACGCAGGGCGAATTGGTGTTCACCTCGCTCACCAAGGAGGCGATGCCGGTGATCCGCTACCGCACACGCGACCTGACGCGGCTGCTGCCGGGCAGCGTCACAACCATGCGGCGCATGGCACGCATCGGCGGGCGCTGCGATGACATGCTGATCGTGCGCGGTGTGAATGTGTTCCCCTCGCAGATAGAGGAAATGATTTTGCGCTGCCCGGGACTGTCGCCGCACTACGAAATCGAGTTGAGCCGGCCGCACCGCCTCGATGAAATCCGGGTGATCGTAGAGGCGCGGGCGGAACTTGCCGCGGAGGCGCAGCGCGCCGAGGCCGCAGCGCTGGTCGGCAAGCTCAAGGATCACATCGGCATTTCGGCACAGATTCACATCGCCGCCTGCGGCTCACTGCCGCGTTCGGCCGGCAAGGCGAAGCGGGTACGGGACTTGCGCTAGTATCGGCTAGGCCAACATTCCTGAACCCGTCGTTCCGGCTTGCGCTAGGCTACCCTGTCAATCCGGCGTAGTGCCTAATTGAATATCGTGACCCGACAAACCAAGAGACGACCATGACCAGCCCTATGTATATCAACTCGGTTCCCGTTTTTAAGCAATTGCTGACGGCTTTGAAAGCCATTCTCTCCCAGGCCGATGCACACGTGGCCGCCAACTCGATAGAGCCAGACGCATTTTTACAGGCGCGCGTTTATCCGAACATGTTTCCTCTGGTCAAGCAGGTGCAAATTGCCGCCGATTTTGCGCGCGGTATCTCGGCACGCCTGGCGGGTGTTGCTGTTCCCACCTATGAAGGCAAGGAGAAGAGCTTTGCCGATCTTGACGCACTGTTGGCCCAGACACTGGAATTTCTCGATAGCGCGGACTCATCCAAATTCGAAGGAAGCGAAAGGAACGAAATCGTGCTGCGTCCTGGTACGCCTAAAGAAAAGAAGCTTACGGGCCAGGCCTATCTGACCAACTACGGTTTGCCGCAATTTCTCTTTCATGTCACCACCGCCTACGTGATTTTGCGCCACAACGGGCTACCCATTGGCAAGCGCGATTTCATGGGAGTGTACTGAGAGCTGTGTGGATGACGCATCTTATGATGGGATCCTTCCTCTGAATAACAACTCTTAAGATCCGGGGTCAATTCCCTTGCCGGAGACTTCGCGCGCCGTATTTCTAAGCTATGCCTCGCAAGATGCCGAGGCGGCCAGAAAGATTTGCGAGGCCTTGCGCGCCGCCGGTATCGAAGTCTGGTTCGACAAGAGTGAGCTGCGGGGCGGCGATGCGTGGGATCAATCGATCCGCAGGCAGATCAAGAACTGCGCGCTGCTCATTCCGGTCATCTCGCGTCATACGCATGAGAGAGCCGAGGGATACTTCAGGCTGGAGTGGAAGCTCGCCGTCGATCGGTCGCATCTGATCATGGCCAACAAGGCCTTCCTGCTGCCCGTCGTCATCGACGACATTGGCGATGAGGATGAGAACGTCCCGGACAAGTTCCGTGAAGTGCAATGGACTCGCCTGCCCGCCGGGGAGACACCGCCGGCCTTCGTCGAGCGCATTGAGCGCCTGCTGTCGGGCGAGACTGTTCCTGCGCAGGAGTTCGTCCGTCCCGGCATCAGCGATGTCGCCGGCCGCGCTCCCGCCCCGCATGGATTGCTGCGCCGAGGGGCGGGCGTGTGGTTCGGGGCCGCTGCGATAGCGGTGCTTCTGGTACTTGGGTACCTCGCATTTCAGCGATTCCACGAACCGAAGTCGGGTCCGCCGAACGCTGCCTCCATCGCGGTGCTGCCACTCGCCAATGAGAGCGGCGAGACGAACCAGCAATACTTCTCGGACGGGATATCGGAGGATCTGATCACCGCGCTCTCGAAGTTTCAGGGGCTCAAGGTGATTGGGCGCAGCTCCGCGTTCAAGTTCAGGGACTCCAAGGAAGACAGCCGCAGTATCGGCGCGAAACTCGGGGTCGCGCATCTTCTGGAAGGGACGGTACGAAAGTCGGGGAACATGATCCGGGTGAGCGCGGAACTCATTGACACGTCCGATGGGAGCACGCAATGGTCCGAGCGCTACGACCGAGCGTACAAGGATCTCTTTGCGCTACAGGATGAGATCACTCACTCGGTGGCGCAGGCACTCAAGACCAAGCTCCTGCCGGGTACGCGCGTGGCGGAAGAAAGCGAACGGCCACCGAGCGGGGACCTCGAGGCCTACAACGCGCTCCTGCAGGGCAGGTTCTATGCGTTCCGCTTTACGGAAGCCGACCTTCATAAGGCAATCGAGTTCTTTAAGCAGGCGACGACGCTCGATCCGCGCTACGCGCTCGCCTGGAGCCTGCTATCGAGAAGCTGGACCGACCTCAGTTCGGCGTATCTCGAAGGCGCGGCGGCGCAGGAGGCGTACGCCGAGGCACGCGAGGCGGCGGACCGCGCGCTCGAGCTCGCGCCAAACCTTCCGGAGGCGTACGTGGCGCGGGGTTCTCTGCATCTGAGGGGCGATTTCGATTGGCACGGAGCGGAAGCCGACTATCGCCGTGCACTCGCGCTTGCGCCAAATGACAGTTCGGCGAAATTTGAACTCGGAATCGTGCTCGCGACTTTCGGTGACTCCGATCAAGCGATCGAGCTTACGCGGCAGGCGATTGATACCGAACCGCTGCGGGCTATTTGGTACAACTGGCTTGCTGTTTATCTTTCGGCGCTCAACCGTTCTGTTGAGGCCGAGCAGGCCATCCGCAAAGCCATAGAACTGCAGCCTGGTGCCGAGTCTTTTTACTACCTGCTCTCGAACATTGAGGTGCAGCGAGGCGATGCGCAGGCCGCGCTTACCGCCGCCCGGCAAGAGCGTCCCGGAGCCTGGCAGGATATATCGCTCACCGTCGCACGGCAGATCGGCACCGACCGGAGTGCGGCCGACGCGGCACTGAAGACGCTGATCGAGAAGGATGGCAGCATTGCTCCCTTTCAGATCGCCCAAGTCTACGCGCTGCGCAACGATGCGAATCAGACCTTCGAGTGGCTCGATCGGGCATGGAGCGGCCGAGATCCGGGCGTACAAGGTCTTCTCTACGACCCTTTCATTCAGCGTTTCAAGGACGATCCGCGCTTTGCAGCCTTCTGCCGCAAAGTGGGGCTCCCGGTGCCGGGAAATTGACGCTCACATGCACCTGGTCGGGTGTTAGTAGCTTTAGGTGTAAGTGCTCTCAGATCCGAGCGCCTTGCGCAAAATCAGGAAATGAGATGGAAGACGAAGGCAGCATCCCGACACAACTGTTCCGCCGCCCGAATGAGCGATTGCCCTACCCCGCTTCCCTGACGCTGCGGCGCTACCGCAAGCAACCCGAAGTAGCCGATTTCTCGGCAGCTTTCGACGTATACGCATCCACGTGCCTCCAATTCCGGCCCGATGGCCATCAGGAATGCACCTTTATGGAGTTTGCCGCGGATTTCGGGCGCGGTAATGCGGGGACCGTCGTAGAGAGCTTTCGGCCGGTTCATAGGCGCGATTGATTGCCCAGACGGGATCAAATCACAGGGGGTATGATTCAGCGCTCAACGCGCCAGGCGTAGAAATTACGATTACCGCCTGATGGTAGAACTCGGGGAAAAGAAATGAACCATGTCGCATTCGCCGTTTCGCTCGCCTGTATTTTAATTGCGCCTGCCCATGCCGAGGATCTGGGCCGATTCGTCGATGGCGAGCTGGCCGGATTGGTAAGCACTTATAAGGGCATCCATGCCCATCCGGAACTGTCTCATCACGAAGAAATGACCTCTGCACTGCTTGCGGGCGAGCTGCGCAAGGCCGGTTTCACGGTCACCGAGCACGTGGGCAAGTATCCGGACGGGACACAGGCCTATGGTGTGGTGGCACTACTCGAGAATGGTCCCGGCCCTCGGCTGTTGATTCGAACCGACATGGATGCGCTGCCGATCGTCGAGCAGACCGGCGTGAGCTACGCGAGTCACGTGACGAGCAAGAACGCGGCCGGTCAGGAAGTCGGTGTGATGCATGCCTGCGGCCACGATGTGCATGTGACCAACATGATCGGAACGGCGCGCGCGCTGGCCGATTCCAAGGCGAAGTGGCACGGCACGGTGATGATCATCGGACAACCCTCCGAGGAAACTGTCGATGGTGCAAAGGCCATGCTCACTGACCGACTGTACGAGCGGTTCGGCAGGCCTGACCTGGCGATTGCACTGCACGACACCAACTCGCTCGCGGCGGGAACCGTCGGCATCACCAGTGGACCGGCGCTGGCCGGCGCCACCTCGGTCGATGTCACCTTGCGCGGCATCGGCGGGCACGGCGCGGAGCCGCAGAACGGCAAGGACCCCATTGTCATGGCGGGCGAATTCATCGTGCAATTGCAGAGCATCGTCAGCCGGCAGGAGAATCCGCGCGATCCCGCGGTGGTGACGATCGGCGACATCCACGGCGGCACCAAGCGCAACATCATCCCTTACGAAGTCAAAATGGAGCTGACGACGCGCGCCTTCAGCGATAAATCGATGCAAATCATTTTGGATGGCATCAGGCACGCTGCGCAGGGCGTGGCGCTGTCCGCCGGCGTACCGGAAGATCGGCAGCCGATCGTTACCGTTGTTGAGAATGAGTCGGTACCTGCGACCTATAACAATCCGGCGCTCGCGGCTCGGGTGAAGGCCGCGCTGGTCAAAGCCTTGGGCACGCAGAAGGTGTTCGACGAAGATCCGATCATGGCAAGCGAGGATTTTGGCCGGTTCGGCCTCGAGGGCCATCAGATTCCGACGGTCATGTTCATTCTCGGGGCGATGGATCCTGTGAAGCTGGCGGCGGCAAAAGCGGCGGGAAAATCCCTGCCGGGCCCGCACACGAGCCTGTTCGAACCCGTTCCTGAACCTACTTTGCGGACCGGGGTCACGGCGATGACGTCCGTGGCGATCGCGCTGCTTCAACGCTGACCAAGCATGAACAAACGCCGCTTTCTGAGTACAACGGCTGCCGCCTCCTTAGGCTTGATGTTTGGTCCTCGCCTGCTGGCGCAGTATGCAACCAAGCCGGTTAATGCGGTCGCCGAGGACGAGGCGTTCTGGGCGGCTGTCAGAAGCCAGTTCCGGCTGACCAGCGACTACATCAATCTGGAGAACGGCTACTACTGCTTCCAACCCCAGCCGGTGCTCGAAGCATTCATCGACAACGTGCGCTCGGTCAACCTGGAAGCGTCGCACTATATGCGCACGCGGCAAATCGACGACAAGCTTCGGATCCGAGGCAGGCTCGCTGCCTTTGCCGGATGCTCGGCGGATGAGTTGATCATTACTCGCAATACCACCGAATCCTTGGACACCGTGATCAGCGGGTTCGACTGGAGACCGGGGGATGAAGCGGTCCTCGCCAACCAAGATTATGGCTCGATGATCGACATGTTTAAATTGCAGGCGCGGCGCTTTGGGATGCAGAACCGGTTCGTTGATATCCCGATGGACCCGAAGTCGGACGATGAGATCGTGAAGGTATATGCCAACGCGCTGACACGGAAGACGCGATTGCTGATGATTCCCCACATGGTGAACATCACCGGGCACATCTTGCCGGTGCGCATCATTTGCGATATGGCTCACGCGCATGGCGTGCCGGTAATGGTCGACGCTGCGCACACCTTCGCGCACCTCGATTATCGGCTTCCCGACCTGCACTGCGACTATTACGGAACTTCGCTCCACAAGTGGCTCGCTACACCGCTCGGTGCCGGAATTCTCCACGTGAGGCGCGACCGCATTGAGAAGCTTTGGCCCATTTATGGTGACGACAGCGTACCGGTTGGCGATATTCGAAAACTCAATCATACCGGCACACACCCGGTGCACACCGACCTGACGATCGAGCGCTCTCTCGCGTTCCACGAGATGATTGGCAGTGCGCGCAAGGAGGCGCGGCTGCGCCATCTACAACAGTACTGGACCGGCCGGGTACGGGGCCTGCGGAAAATAGTGATGAACACCCCGAGCGATCCCAAACGGTCCTGTGCCATCGCGAATGTCGGCGTGCAAGGCATGGCGCCGGGCGATCTCGCGCGCACTCTTCTGGAGAAGTACAAGGTTTACACCGTCGCCATCGATGGCGCGGGCGTTCACGGAGTGCGCGTGACACCGCAGGTATATACGTCAACGTCGGAACTTGACGCCTTCGTGCAGGCGTTGAAGGAACTGGCTGCCTAGGGCAATCTCGCTTCCGACGCTCTAATCGTGGTGTTCAGCGTCCTCGTCATGACTGGACCCGCCGCTCAGGCCTGCACCTCCCGCTCCCCCGCCCAGCCCCAGCCCGCCGCTCCCGCCCTGCTTCGCGCTATTCTTTTCGCCCTCTTTGCCGGCCTTCGAGGAGGTGACACGCGAGGGTCCCTGTTGCGGAATGACGAGATGCGAAGGCACCGGCTGTAGATCCAAACCTGTCGGATGAAATCGCGCAAACTGACCACCAGCGCAGCGGTCTCCACCGCCCGACCGGCGGCGAGATCAGCAGCGGCCGCGGCGGCCAGCCGCACGTGGTCCTCGGTGCCGAGAAGAATGATGTCGGACAGCGCGGCTTCTACCGCGTCGCGAATGCGTCGCGAGCGATCGGAGCCCGGTCGCAACTTATCCGCAGGTCCCTCGGTCGCGTCAGCAGCCGCACCAGCCGGATTGCGTTTCAAATCCGCAAGATGGGCCGGATCGACGGCAAGATTGCCGGTGAAGGATCCGCCCAAGGTTTTGTAGGCGGCAATCAACGTGCGCAAGCGCTCGTTGATCTGGCGGTTTTCCCGTTCGCGGCGCTGTTGAATGGTCTGCATGGCAAGCAGCCGGATGCCGACGCCGATGAGGGTAATCACGCTGAGCCCGAGGAGAGTCGACAGCAGCGCCTGCCAGGAGGTGAAGTCTAAATTTCGCACTTTGACTCGATGATCGATCGCACCGAATCGCGCGGAGCGCCGATGACTGACGGCAAGTGGATCGGATCTAGTTTCATCATTCGCGCATTGCGGGCCGCCGCGGCGGAATGGAATAGGTGCCGACCGCATGCGCGACCATTTCTTTGTCGCGATCCGAATACAGCGCCACTTCTCCGACCACCAAGATCCTTCCCACCTTGATCAGCTTGCACACGCCGACGATGGGATGGCGGGGCGAGGGCCTGCGCAGGAAGTTGATGTTGAGGCTGGTGGTCACCGCGAGCGGTACCAGGCCGATGGTGCCGAGGATGGCCACGTACAGGGCGACATCCGCGACCATCATGAGCAGCGGACCCGATACGGTTTCTCCCGGGCGCAGCTGCGCGGGTCCCACCGCATGGGAAATCGTGGCCGAACGCTCACCCACTTCCTCGACCACGCATTGGCTCTGGGGAAATTCGCGCGCCAGAAATTCGATGATGTCGCTTTTGCCCGGCATGCCGATAAGGTAGCTCATCTCGGCAAGGCCGAGTAGCCGCGCGGCTTTTTCGGCGGAAACGCCTTCAGGGCGCAACGCTTCTTGCCGCACTTCGAGCAGCGCATGCGCTTGGCGACGTCCTCGAGCCGTGCATCCCAACCGCACAGGCGGCCGAGCGTCGCCGGTTCAGCCTTACGCTCGTGAGCGCACTCGGCGCACTTGAGCACCAGGGTGTACTGGCCGAACTGGTCGCTCAATTTGTCTATGTGAAAGCCTTGGGACACGGCGCATTGTTGCGGGCGACCGCGCTCGCGTCCATCCAGTCGCGACGAGCACAGGACACTGTATAGGACGCGCGGCCGCCGGCTCGCGCAGGCCACGCGTTATGGAAAACGCCGGGTTCGCCCGGCCCCTCGCCTATTAGGCTTCGCCACCGTTGGCGCTACAATGCGCAGCACGGGCAGCGCTTATCGCCCTTGGAGAATCCGATGACTTTCTGCCGTGCCATTGGCCTGTGCCTCGTTGCAACATGGTTGAGCAGCTGCAATGGCACGACGCCGGGCTGTTCGAATTGCGCACCGGGCACCACCGTGAATCTGGGGGGCAACCTCACCGGGCTGGCCGGCTACCGGCTGACATTGCAGAACGGTTCGACTCCGCTGAGCACAATTCTCGGTCCTGACTCGAACGGCACTCAGGTCTTTGGCAGCGCGAACCGCGATTCGGCCTACAACATCACCGTCAAGACCCAGCCGACCGGCCCTGCGCAAACCTGCGTGGTGGCCAACGGATCGGGAACCACCGGCAGTACCGACATCACCAATATCTCGGTCACGTGCAGCACCAATCCGCCTCGATTTCTGTACGTTGCCAATCGGGGCTCGGGCGATGTGTCCGCTTATACGATTGATCCCGCCAGCGGCAGTTTGGCGCCGATTGCGGGCTCGCCGTTCGCGGCGGGCGGCAATCCTGCTGCGATTGCGGTCGATCCCACCGGCAGCTATGTCTACGTCGTCAATCAATTGAGCGGTAATATTTCGACCTACACCGTCAATCGCACCACCGGGGCCCTGGTCGCGGTCGGATCGCCGGTGGGAACGGGCACGAGCCCGACTTCCGTTGCCATCGATCCATCGAGTTCATTTGTTTACGTGACCAGCGGCGGCGGCGGCGGAACCGTGTCGGTCTATGCCATCACCGCCGGCAGCGGCGCGCTCACGCCGGTGGCAGGATCGTTCACAGCAACCGGTCGCGTGCCATCCGCCGTGATCGTGGATCCCACCGGTCAATTCCTCTACGTGAGCAATCAGCTGGACGGAACATTTTCGGCCTTCTCCATTTTGCCGGCCAACGGCACGCTGACCGGGCTGGCCGGCTCACCCTTCCCCTGCGGACCGAATCCCAAGGCATTGGCCCTCGATCCGACCGGCGAATTGCTTTACGTCGTGAATTCCGCGGCCAACACGCTCACCGGCGTCGGCGGCCTGCCGCTGAATGCCGGCGCCGCGCCGCCGACGCTCATCAGCGGATCGCCCTTTGCCACCGGGATCACGCCGGTCTCCATTGCGGTCGATGCGGCCGCAAACACCGTGTATGTCGCCAATCAGGGTGCCAATTCAATCACGGGATTCAAGATCGGTACCGCCGGCGCGCTGTCCGTGCTGACCGGATCGCCCTTTGCAACCGGCGCTCTGCCATCGTCCGTGACGATCGATCCCACCAACCAGTTCGCGTTTGTCGCAAACTCCAATGACAATACGGTGACCGCGTACAAGGCTTCAGCGTCGGGCACTCTCTCCGCGCTGGCCGGCCCGCCGTTTTCCACCGGATCGTTGCCGGCGGCGATGGCCATCAGCGACTGACGCCCCGGGGCCAAAAAATAAACTTGCGGTAGATCGGTGGTTGCGGGTACTTTGCATTACAAAGTATGCGCTCGACCCATCATTCCATCCGGCGTTGCGAGTCCGCACTCTGTGGTACCAAGTCACGCCCCGTTCGCAGAGTGGTCGCTTCGAGCCTGCTGCGCTGCGCTTTGTTGCTGCCATTGCTGCTGACATCGCCTGAAGCGCGCGCGGGTGATGGCTTTTTGGGTATCGACCATGAACTGACGCTGGATCAGCGCGGCATCTGGGGTCGAAAGTACCAGGTCGCGCTCGAGTACGGCGTGATCGCCACCGAGATCGGCGGGGCCCTGTGGCTGGGAAACGATGATGAGCTGGGCCACACGCTGTGGCAAACGCTGGATTCGACCGCAGTTTCCTCCATCGCGGCCGAGGCGCTCAAACTGAGCTTCAGCCGCGCGCGGCCCGACCAGGGCATGGGCCCCAACCAATGGTTCAAGGGACGCTGTTGCGACAGCTTTCCGAGCGGCGAGGTGACGCTGCAGGCCAGCTTCGTCACGCCGTTCATCGCGAATTATGCGCACGACCATCCCTGGGTGTGGTCCCTGGAACTGCTGCCCGCCTACGATGCACTGGCGCGATTGAAGAGCCAGGAACATTGGCAGACGGACGTCATTGCCGGATGGGTCCTGGGATCGGCGGTGGGCTACTGGGCGACCACGCGCATCACGCCCTTGACGGTGCAGTTTTTGCCGCGTGGGTTGTCGGTGGGCTTCTACAAGCGATTTTGACGGGGCGCGAATTGCGGATGCGCGGCGATCGCCTCGCGCCACGCATCGTCGGTATGGCCCAACGGCGCCTGCGCGTCGCTGCGCCGCCATTTCGCCAGCCACTCCCGGCCCAATAGTTCATGGCCGTGGCGCGTCGCGGCGGCGTGCGGCGACAGCGCGATGGTCGTCTCGCCCTTGGGACCGGTGCCGCGCCCTTTCGCGACGTAGAATCCGGCGGCCAGCATGGCTGCGCGCACGCCGGTGGAAAACGTGTAGGTGAAAAGTTCTGCCGGCTTGGCCGCGCACACCGTCGCGAGTTCGCGAAACGCGCCCAAGGTCCACATGGGCCGATCGGTCTTGAACGAGAAGGGATCGAAGAAAATGATGTCGGGCGCGGGCGCCTCGAATTTCTTGAGCGCGAAATCGCCCCCCAGCAGCCGCCATTCGATGCGTGCGCGGCGACTGCACCATCGGCTCCCGGCCAGCAGCGCGCGCGGCGCTGGGTGGCGCAGATGCTTGAACCAGCCGGGATGATCGAGCGCCAATTTAAGCGAATCGAGGTCGTTTTCGAAACTCACCAGGAGCAATGAGCGTGCGCTCGCCTCGCCCGGCAGCTCTTCGGCCGCCAGGATCGCGGCCATGGCGTTGGCGGCGGCGCCGAGTCCGACGTCCCACACCACCAGCGGTTGGTCCGAACGATTCTTGAGGCGCTCGAGAAGGCGCGACTGTTCGACGTACAAGGACTGCGCCTCGGGTTGCGAGCCGCTGCCCGGATGCATGACTTCGCCGGACGGTGCGTCGCGAATGTAACCCGCCCCGTCCTTCACGATCACCTCATAGCGGCCGCGCTTCATCCTGCGCTCGCGCAGCGCTGCCTTGGTCACGTGGCTGGGCGCCTTGCCGTAGCTGTCGCGCGCATCGAGCAGGTCGCGCTGCGCATGGTAGAACGACAGCCAGGTGCCGGCGAGAATGTGTTCGCGCATGACGCGCATCAGCTGCATGTAAAAGTGGATGTTGTGCAGTCCAAGCAGCTGCCAGCCGGTGGCTTCGCGCACGCGCTGCAGGTGATACAGATAGGCGATCGAATAGGTGCGGCAGGTGTGGCAGCGGCAGTTAGGATCGATCGGTCCCTCCATGCTGCGATACGCGGCGCGGCGCAGGTCGCGACGGCCCAAGCTGGTGAAGGCGACGCCCTGCTTGGCGAGCGAGGTCGGCAATATGCAGTCGAACATGTCGACGCCGCGGTGCACGGCCTCGAGCAGATCGCGGGTCGTGCCCACGCCCATCAGGTAGCGCGGGCTGCGCGGCGGCAGCAGTTCGGTGACCATGGCGGTGCAGTCCTCGCGCTGTGCGCTGCTCTCGCCCACCGCCAGGCCGCCGATGGCATAGCCGTCGAACGGCATTTGCGCAATGGTCTCGGCGCTTTCCCGGCGCAAGTCCGTAAAGCTCGCCCCCTGCACGATGCCGAACAGCGCCTGGGGCGAATCGCCGCGGGCCAGCAGGCTGCGCTGCGCCCAGCGGTGGGTCAGCTGCATCGCGTCGCGCGCGACGGCGTGCTCGACGGTAGCGGGCACGCATTGATCGAGCACCATCATGATGTCGGCGCCGATGGACTTCTGCGCCTCGATGCTGCGCTCGGGACTCAGGCGAATGCGCGTGCTGTCGATGTAGCTGGTGAACTCGGCGCAGTCTTCGCTCAAGGTGCGGCTGCCGGGCAGCGAAAAAATCTGATAGCCGCCGGAATCGGTGAGCACGGATCGCGGCCAGTTCATGAAGCCGTGGATGCCGCCGAATTGCTCGAGCAACGGCGTGCCCGGCCGCAGCAGCAGATGATAGGTGTTGGCCAGCAGCACTTGGGCGCCGCTGTCGAGCAAATCCTCGCGGCGCTGCGCGCGCACGGCCGCGTGCGTGCCCACCGGCATGAAGGTCGGCGTAAGCACCTCGTTGTGCCGGGTGGTGAAGCGCGCGGCACGGGCACTCGAGCCTGGTGCCGTGGCTTCAAGCGTGAAACGCAGCCGCCCGGCGGCGGCGCTCGTCATTTCGCGGCGAGCTGGGTCGATAGCATGCTCTTGACGTGATCGTACTCGGGCCGCGAGGAGTTCGCGCCATTGTCGGTGACCTTCATCAGTTCGGCGAAGTAGCGCTGTGCCTGCGTCTTGTCGCCCACCGCCTCCGCCGCCCGGCCGGCGTTGTACAGTCCGTTGAAGCGGTTGGGACTCAGGAGCAGTGCCTTGTGGTATTCGGCCAGCGCGTCCTGCGGACGCTTGAGTTCGAGCAGGATGTCGGCCAGCATTTCGCGCGCCGGAATATCGACCTCGCCCTGTCCCACCTTGTCCTGAAGCTCGGCAGCCTCCTGCATGTGCTCGATCGCGGCGGCCGAGTCGTTCTCGGCAAATGCAACCCACGCCAGCATTTCGCCGCGTTCGACGCGTGCGCCGGTCGAATCGGCGGCGTGCCGCCCCTCGTCGATCTTCTGCCGCAAGGCGTCGTAGCCGGCGAGATCGGTCCGAGCCTGTCGGGCGTCGTGCAAGTGGCCGGCCGCAATGGTGCGTGCCCAGTAGGTCAGCGTCTGACTCTCGGGCGGCGCGCCGGTGAGGATCGGCAGAGCGGCGGCAGCTTGCCAGTCGCGCAATTCCAGGTGATAGAAAATCGGCAGCTTGGTGCGGTAGTAGGGAAACATGCCGACCATGTAGGACTCGATCATGCCGGGCATGGTTTCGAAGTGCGCGATGGCGGCCGCGGATTCGTCGAGCACCGCCTTGGCGCGCGCCTCCTGGCCGCTCTGCAGGTAGGCGTACACCAGGAAATCATCCGAGTGGAACTGGTCCATGGCGCCGCTTTGGTGGCGCGCTTCGGCGGCATGCGAAGCGGCCACTGAAGCGACGTTGGCCTCGATGTCCTCCTGCCACATGCCTAAGCGGGCAAAGATGTGGCCGGGCATGTGCACGGCGTGCGGTGCCGAGGCGGCGATCTCGCCGTAGTGCCGGGCCGCGGGGAGCCCATCCTTGGCCAGCGAGGGGGTGTCGCAGGCATGGATGATGTAATGCACCACGCCGGGATGATCCGGATATTTTGCAAACAGCGGCGTCAGAATCGCCATCGCCTTGTGGTTCAGCGCCAGGCTGTCGTCGTCGGGCGCCTGCGAGGCGAGCAGCGCGAGCGCATAGAACGCACCTGCATCCGCGTCGGCGGGATTGTCGGCGTAGAGCTTGTTCATGGCGGTGGCGTAGGACCGGGCCCGCGCCAGATAGTCGCGCTGGCCGGGGCGGTAAAATTCACTCAAGGCGGCGATGTATCCGCGCTCGCGCGCGGTCTTCGGCGGATGCGCGTTTGCGGTCTGCATCTCATGCCAGCCTCGGGCCAGCGTCGCATCGTTGGGATGGTCCCAAATTTGATGATAAATGCTCATCGCGATGCCCCAGTGCGCCATGGCGCACTTCGGATCCGCCCTGGCGATTTCCTCGAATTGGCGTTCGGCCTCCCGGTACCAGAAGTCATGCAGCAGCGCGACGCCGCGAACGAAGCGTGCCTGCACCGACGGCGCGCAGGAGACCGTGAAGGATACGGTCCCGAGGCGTTCATCCGAGGCTTGCGCGGCCAGGGGCAAAGCAAGCGAGGTGAGGAGCAGCAGAGCGAGTGTTTTCATACGGTAACCTGTGGGCGGTCCTGCGCTAAGCTTACCAGCGCGCCAATCGGGGGTTTCATGATTTCCAAATGCCGCTCAGCCTACCTGTCATTACCGCTCTTGCTGGCCGCAAGCTTGCCGCTGCCGCGACTGGCGGCCGCCAACCAGGCCGCCGCCGCCAAGCCTGCGGCCAATGAGGCTGCATACGGCGCCGAACTGGAGGGCTTCGATTATCCCTACCCGGTCGCGCAGTTCAGCTTCGCCTCGCAGCGCCAAACCTTGCACATGGCCTACATGGATGTGGCACCGAAGCGCCCCAACGGCCGCACGGCCGTGCTGCTGCACGGAAAGAATTTTTGCTCCGCGACATGGCGCGCCACCATTGCGGCGCTGACGGCAGCCGGCTACCGGGTGATCGCGCCGGATCAGATCGGCTTTTGCAAATCCAGCAAGCCTGAGCGCTATCAGTACTCGTTTCAGCAATTGGCGCATAACACCCACGCGCTGCTGGACTCGCTCGGCATCAAGGGCGCGGCGATCATCGCGCACTCGACCGGCGGGATGATCGCCATCCGCTATGCCCTGATGTATCCGGCGGAAACCGCGCAGCTGGTGCTGGTGGATCCGATCGGCCTCGAGGACTGGAAGTCCAAGGGCGTGCCCGCCATCTCGGTCGATGATTGGTATGCGCGCGAGCTCAAGAGCAGCGCCGAGGGGATTCGCCGCTACGAGCAGCAAACCTACTACGCCGGACACTGGAGTCCCGACTATGAGATCTGGGTGCAGATGCTCGCGGGCTTGAACCGCGGACCCGGCAAGGATCTGGTTGCCTGGAACTCGGCGCTGATCTACGACATGATTTATACGCAGCCGGTGTTCTATGAATTCGAGCACATTGCCGTACCCACCCTGCTCATCGTCGGCGACAAGGACAACACCGCCATCGGCAAGGAGTATGCGCCGCCCGCGGTTCGCGCCACACTCGGGGACTATCCGCAGCTCGCCAAGCAGGCGGCCGCGCGCATTCACGGCGCCAAGCTGGTGGAGTTCGCAGAACTTGGCCACGCGCCGCAGATTCAGGATCCGGCAGCATTTCACCAGGCGCTGCTCTCCTGGCTGGCGCAGGCGCGGTGACCCGCGTCATAGGCTTCGGATAAGCGGCTGCTCTCGCGGGTCTATGGCGCGGCCTTCTTGCTACGCGCCGCCAGGGCGCGTGGTCGCAACTTGCGTTCGCCGCGCATTACATACAGCACGTAAACCGTTTCACCGTCGCGCCGATGGAAGATGCGGCACGGCGGTTCAACTATTTGACGGTAGCGGCCGCCGCGTAGTTCGCGCGGTTTAGAGCCGCTGTCCGGATGAATAGTCAACTGGTCGCCATGCCGGAAGATTCGCTGGACCATTTCCCTTGCGGCCGTGGAATTGTCGAGCGCAATGTAGTCGGCAATGGCGTCCAAGTCGTTCAGCGCCGGTTCGGCCCAAATTACTTGAGCCATCGTGACATGCGTTGCTTAGCTTGCGCATGCGTCACGACGCGACCGTCCTCGACCGCCTTCTCACCCCTGGCGATGCCCTCAAGCAAGCCGATGCGTTTCTGCAGAGCATCGTAGGCCTGCACATCGACGAGGTAGGCTGCCGGCAGGCCGTGCTGCGTGATAAGAATAGGAGTCCCGTCCTTCCCAATAGCGGCTAGCAATTCGGACGCTTTTCGCTTCAGGGTGGTAACGAGTTCTGTACGCATGGAGTGATACTATAGTATCACATGAGGGGGTTCGTGAGGATCCGGCGGAGCGTCCGACAACGCCACTGCCGATGATGCGGTACTAACTGCGCCCCGGCGAGTATGAGCGGCGAGCCGGCGACGCCCGCGCCGAGTTCGGGCATAGTGAGGTACGGCGGCGGCCTGCTAAGTGATTGACAATCAAGAGTTTATAAAATCATCTTTGCGACTCGAACCGCTTGAAGATCTTGGCACCCGGCGCAGAGAACGTATAGTGTCGGCCGGTCGCCATTGACTGGAACGAGCACTGACCCATGATCGATCTGACCCATGCCACCACCATCGTCGACGAGGCATTGGCGCACGGCAGGACGCTGAAGCTGCCGCCGCTGACGGTGGCGGTGCTCGATGCCGCCGGCTGCCTGGTGTCCTTCAAGCGCGAGGACGGTTCGAGTTTGCTGCGCCCGGAAATCGCCCAGGCAAAAGCCTGGGGCGCGTTGGGCATGGGAATCGGCAGCCGCGCGATTGCGCAACGGGCGAGCGTCGCGCCCGCCTTCGTCGCAGCGGTGACTGCGCTCGCCGGCGGCCGTTTGGTACCGGTTCCAGGCGGCGTCCTGATCCGCCATGGCACGGAGCTCATCGGTGCCGTGGGCATCACCGGTGCGACTTCCGATCAGGATGAAGCCTGTGCGGTGGCCGGCATCGCGGCGGCGGGTTACCTCGCCGACACCGGTGCCGATGCGGCGGCCAAGTGAGGATGCCACGGATGAGGAAAATTCAGCTGCAGCGCCGTTTCGCGGGCGCGGCTCTCTTCGCGCTGGCGCTGGCCCCGCTGGCCCCGCTGGCCCCGCTGGCCCCGCTGGCTTTAGCGGCATCGGCGGCGTCGGCTGCATCGGCGGCACCGGCCGCGCCGCAGTCGCTGCACTTTCGCGATCGCGAGATTCACGACACCGACACGCTTGCCTGGTGGCACACCACCGAGGAGCTGTCCAACGACGGCATGGAAGGCCGCGACACCGGGTCAGCCGCGTTCCAACGGGCAGCGGACTATGTCGTCAATCGCTTCAAGGCGGCGGGTCTCGAGCCGGCCGGGGAGAATGGCGGCTATTTTCAGAGCGTGCCGATGCATGAGATCGACGCGCTGCCGGAGGGCACGAGCTTCACGCTGCTCGGCGCGAACGGCACGCAGACGCCGCTCAGCTTCCTGCATCAGATCACCATCGCGCCGTCGGCCGAGCTTCCCGCCAAGTTCGAAGCGGCGCTGGCGTTTCGCGGCTACTGCCGCAAGGACGCGATGAACGACATCGCCGGAAAAATCGTGGTGTGCTTCGGGACCCAGCGCCAGGGCCTGCCGAGCGGCGCGGTGCGCGCCGCGAATGCGCGCGAGGGCAACGCGCTCGGCGTCATCAACGTGGATGATCCTTATTTCAGCATCGAGCCGCCGCGCTGGCCCTATGCTTACGCGCGCAGCGTGACGCTGCGCGGCCAGCAACCGGCACAGGCAGGTGCCGCGCCGCTCGCCAGCATGCGCTTGAGCGCGGAGGCGTTCGGCATACTGCTCGCCGGCACGGGCCGGGATGCGGCGGCTCTGCTCAAATCTGGCGGCGCCAGGCAGCCGTTGCCGAGCTTCGATATTCCCGGCAAACTGCGCGTCGTATTGCATCTTACCCAGCGCGACATCAGCTCGCCCAATGTCATCGCCCGGCTCCGCGGCACCGATGCCAGGGCCGGAGCCGAGTACCTGGTCATCGCCGCGCACCTCGATGGTTATGGATTCGGCACGCCGGTCAATGGCGACAATTTGTACAACGGCACGCTCGACGATGCCGCCTATGTGGCGTTGTTGATTCAGACGGCGGACGACATCAAAGCGCACCGGCTGCATGCGCCGAAGCGCAGCGTGCTGTTCATCGCTTTCACCGGCGAGGAGAAAGGACTGCTCGGTTCGCGCTGGTTCGTGGCGCATCCGACGGTGCCGGCCGCGGAGCTTGCGGCCGACGTCAATCTGGATCAGCTGCGGCCGCTGTTTCCGTTGAACATTCTGACCGCCGAAGCGCTCAGCGACACCACCTTGGGTGAAACCGCGCGCGCGGTGGCGGCGCCCATGCACATCGAGATCAGGCAGGACGTGGAACCGGAGCGCAATCTGCTGTACCGCGCCGACCAGTTTCCATTCTTGAACATTCACGTTCCGGCCATCAGCTTCATCTTCGGCTACGATCCGAACACGGACGCCGAGAGGCGCTACCGTGAGTGGTATCAGGTGCGCTATCACCGGCCTCAGGATGACGTCACGCAGCCGATGGATTTCGCGGCGGCGGCGAAATTCAACACTTTCTTCTACCGGCTGGTGGAGACCATCGCGAACGAACCCAAGCGGCCGGCGATCTATCCGACCAGTTCATTTGCCGCGGACAAACACTAGGTCCTCGCCCTCGCGCCGATCCACGAAATCCACAATCCGGCCTTGCGCGTCGCGGCGGAAAATTTTCCGCTCGCGCGGGTGGCCGGGAACGAAGAACACATCGGTGGCTTCCTGAGCGAGCACCACGGGCGGCAGGCCCTGGCGCACTCCCAGCAGATGATCGCCCTGGCGCGAAATGTCGTAGGCCAGATCCGGCGCCGCGCGGTAGCGGCCCTGGTATTCCTCCAGCGCCTTGGCGGTGGATTTGATCGCGGGCGGATCTTTGGCCACGACATGGACGTGCACCATTGCCAAACGCCAATCGGCACCCTCCTTGAGCCAGGTTTCGGTCATCAGGTAGTCGGCGCGCAACGCGATGCCGTGATAGTTCTCGCGCTCATCGTCGCGATGAATGACCAGCGCCACGTCGCCTCGAACCGTCGCTTCATAGTGGGTGATGCTGATATGCCCGCTGTTGCCCGCCGGCAGCGGCTTTAAGCTCGCGAGGAATTGCCCGCGCTGCATGATGGTGCCGTTTTCATCCACGTAGACGGCGTCCTTGGATAACAGCTTGTCCCACAGGGCGCGGTCTCCCGGCGCGATGGCATCGAGCAGCGCCTGATCGTAGGCGCGCAGTTGCTGCTCCACGGGCAAGGGTTGCGCGGGGGTTGGCTGGATGGCGGCGGCAGCTAGCAGGGCAAGCAGCATTCGAGGATCATAGCAGCGGGATCTTGAGCGGCCAGCCGATTTTTCTTCACGGGAGCAGCATGCCTCGCCTGCCACGGATCGATGCGCGCGCCGCCACGCTGGTTGGCGCCTACCTGGTTTTGTGGACCGCGGCGACCTTGTATCTTGCTTTCAAGGGCGCCGACTGGACGCTGCCGGCGATTTCATTGGCGGTATTCGGCGCGGCATTGCCGCTGCTCGGCATCGTGTTGACGCGCAAGGCCGTGCCGCCGGTCATTGCGGTACGCCGGCCGACCTTGGAGCTGTGTGCGCTGCTGGGGTTTCTGGTCCTGTATGCCGTGGGTTTCCTAGGTTGGGGCATGAGCGCGACGCGCAGCGCCGTGCCGCCCGGCCGCGAGCAGGAATTGCTGGTGCTGGCCGTCAAGCTGCTGGTGCATGTCGGCGCGCCCGCGCTGCTGCTGGCGGCGCTCGGGGCAAAAATTGCGCCGCTCTTCAACAGCGGCGTGGCAAAACCGGGATTCTGGCTGCCGCTGCTGCTGCTCGGGGCCATCATTCTCGCGCTGATGTGCGTGGTATCCCCGGCGCTGAACGAAATCCGGGCGCTGCATGTCTCGACGACGACGCTGGTGTGGGCCGCGCCGGCGGCATTTGCATGGATGGCGGTCGAGGCCGGCCTGTGCGAGGAGTTCTTGTTTCGCGCGGTGCTGCAAACGCGCTTGGCGGCGGTGCTCAAAACCCAGGCGGGCGCCGTGGTGACCGGAGCACTGCTGTTCGCGTTGGCCCATGTACCGGGACTGTATCTGCGCGGCGAACCCGGGGTCGACGGCTATTCAACCGATCCGGTCCAGGTGATGGCCTTTACCGTTGCCGCGCTCTCGCCGGTCGCGGTGTTGTTCGGCACCCTGTGGGCACGCACCCGCAGCTTGCTGTTGATCGTGCTGCTGCATGCCGCCGTCGATGTGCTGCCGAACCTGCATGACTTCGTGCGGACGTGGACGGTTTAGGGACGCGGCACCCGCCGCCGCTCACGGTGTCATGTCGGGGTTGTAGTAGTCGAGGAATACGATGAAGTCCATGATCTCGTCCATGTCGCGGCCCACGAAGCGAATCGAATGCGAGTCCACGCGCTGCACGGCGCGCAGATAGCTCAAGATCTCCGCCGAGGTATAGTTCTTGAACGAGATGTCGAGCGTGATGGGCGCGGGCAGCACGTAGGGTTTGCGCTGATCGCGGTGCGCCACGGCCGCCATCGCGCCCTGATAGATTTTGTCGCAGGCGGCTGCGGGGGTCAGGGACTCGGCGGAGTGGAATCCGAGGTTTTTCTTGGTGATGACCGATTCCATGTTGCCGAGCCGCGCGGTGATCTCGCTGATGGCGGCATCGTCGCCGGAGACGAACACCACCGGAACGCCCAGCGCGCCGGCATAGGCGGCGTTCAACTCTGCCTCGGTCACGGCGGTGCCGTTCAAGGCGACGCGGGTGAAGTGCGCGCTGGAAATGGTGTGTGCACGTACGCCTTTCGCGTTGGAGGTGGATGCGTGGTAGCCGACGAACAGCGCAGCGGCGAAACTGGAGTCGAGGCCGGCCATCATTTCGCCGTGCCGCGGCCATGAGCGCACCAGCCTCACGTCCTTCGGAAACAGTTCGATCATCAGGCTCTCGCCGTTGCCGTGCGAATCGCTGACTACGACTTCGGTGGCGCCGGCGGCTTGAGCGCCTTTGACCGCCGCCACTGCCTCATCGGTCATGAAGCGGCGGAAGCGTTCGTATTCGAAGCCGCCGGGAATCAGTTGATCGGCCGTGACCACGCCGGCGATGCCTTCCATGTCCACGGAAATATAGACTTTGAGCGGAGCAGCCGGCGCCCTGGAGGCCGCAGCCGCGCCGGTTGCGGGCATGGCGATCGCGCAGAGTCCGGCGAGAACGCAGAACGCGGTCCCGCGCAGGCCGCGCAGGCCGCGCAGCGCCGTGACTGCTTGATCAGTTGATTTCATTCGATATGGCGACATGTTGAACCTCCCTTGATGTTGGTACACAGTGTCAGCGGCGCCTCCAAAAGGCAAACCTGCGGGCGCGCAAACCGTGTTATGAAGGCGTCATGAGGAAATCGATCCTGTTGTCGGCCATCGCGACGTTGTTGGCGCTGTCAGGCGCCGGAACCGCCGTGCTTGCCCAGGCGCCCGCCGCACTTGCGCAGTCGTCCGCCGCAAGCGCCGCCGCGCCGCTCGAACTGCTGGTCTTGGGCTCCGGCGGCCCGGGTGCCGCGGGGCGCGCGGCGTCGAGCTACTTGGTCTTGGTCGACGGCACGGCGCGCATTCTGGTCGACGCGGGTCCGGGTTCTTTTGCGCGCCTCGGCGAGGCGAAGGCATCGCTGTCGGACACGGACATCGTGCTGCTCACCCACCTGCACATCGATCACGTGGGTGAACTGCCGGGATTGTTCAAGGCTCGCGCAGTCGCGAGTTCCGGCCCCATTGTGTTCAATGTCTGGGGTCCGGGGGAATCGCGTGGAACCAAGGATGCGGCGTATTTCCCCAGCACGGTTGAGTTCCTGCGCTTGCTGTTCGGCCCTAAGGGTGCTTTCGCCTACCTGAAGGACTTCGCTGCGCCGATCACGCTCAATGCGCACGACATCGTCAATGTGAGCGCCGAGCTCAAGCCGCGCGAATTTTTCAAACAGGGCGGTGTGGCGATCAGCGCGATCACGGGTCACCACGGCGATGCGCCGGCGGTGATCTACCGCATCGATCATGCCGGCAAGAGCATCACGTTCTCCGGCGACATCGATGCCATGGGATTGCCGGCCTTGCGCCGCATTGCCAAGGGCAGCGACCTTTTGGTGTTCAACAGCGTGGTTCTCGACCCGCCGGGATCGCCTGCGATTCTTTATACGCTGCACACGCCGCCACAGGCGATCGGACAGCTCGCCAGGGATGTGGGCGCCGGCGCACTCTTGCTGAGCCATATCTCTCCGGCAGTGGAACAGGCCCAGGCAGCGGTGGCGGAGTCGATTCGCCGCAGCTATGGGAAGCCGGTGACCTTTGCCGCCGACGGAATGCGGGTGCGCCCTTAGCGCACCCCTGGCGCTTCGTCAGGAGCAGCGCTTGGCGAAGGATAGACAGACGGTCCTGGATTGGACCGCGCCGCGACAGGCGCTGCCGCGCAGATGTGGAACCCGCCAGAATACCTGCTGCTCGCGACGCACCAAGTGGCCGCGCACGTGATGCAGGCGCGGCGATTGTCGGCCGCTGCCCTCGCCCATCGGCGGCGCGGACGCGGATGTCTGCAGGCAGGCGTTGACTTCGACGTGATCGAGCAGCGGCGCCCGCCCAAGTGCGGCGCGTTTGCGATTGATGGCGGTCCGCGACACCGGCACCCAGCGGGTGGCGTCCTTGGCGCTCAGCAGCAACAGGAAGGCCAGCACCAGCGGGGCGTCCCAGGCGACCGCGTTGATGGAGTCGACGAGCAGGCGGTTCTTGAATTGCGCGTCGGCCGCCGCAGAGCGGTAGTAGCCGGCCCAGGCATCGTCGAAGCGAAAGCGGATGTGATCCAACATCGTCGCCGTGGCGGGATTGCCGCTATGCGTGGCGTGGAGCAATTCTCCGGACAAGGCATCCTCCGCGGCCGGAGATTGCGCGAATTCGCCGCGCAAATCGAAGTGCGTCTCCAAGGGCGAGAGCGTGACCTCGGCGTCCTCATCGCCCGCGCCGACCCAGAAGGTGCGCGCCACTGCACGCAGGCCATCGTTCGACGCGCGCAGCAGGACGCCGGCCTTGCGTCCGGCGGCGGCGGATTCAAACCGCTCGGTCGAGCGCGTCTCGTGGATGACCCGCCGGTGCACCTCGTCGTTCCATTCGATCCAAAGCTGCGAGGCCGGCATGCGCAACAAATCCAGGCAGCCCGCCAACCGCGCGCCGTCCGCAAAGGCAAGTTCGGCGCTGCCGCGGGTTAGATCGTCGCCCAACACGAAGCGCAGCGGGCAGGCGGTCAATTGGGCGGCAAAGCCGCCGGGCTCAAGGTTTCCGGTGCGCATCGGCAAGCCGCATACCGCAGGCACGAGCGGCGTGCGGCAACGGACAACTTGATCCAGCAGTCTCATGGCAGCCATCCCCATATCTAAAGGGTTCTGTCCTATGAGATACGCCGAAGCCCCGCGGCGTTTACCAACCCTGGCCGAGTTCGTCCCGGCGGGCGACGAATTCGTCCCCGATCGCCATTCGCGTTGGCAACTCTGAGCCCGGTCGCTAGCTGCCGGATAGCGGCGGCGGGCGTGGCTTGCGTTTCGAGCGGTCCCAGACCACGCCCGGGAAGCCCTTCAAGGGCACCAGCCGCTCGCCCAAGTAGGTCCACTCCGGCATGCGTTCGATGCCGATGTGGTAGCGCGCCTGTCTGCCGGTGCGGGTGCCGAACAGGGCCCGCGGCAGATTCACCATGTGCGGCGAGCGGGGGCGCTCGTAGCAAATCGGCGTGCCGCAGCGCGCGCAAAAGCTGCGCGCGGTACCGGCCTCGGGGTCCTCGTACCGGGTGATGTTCGCTGCCCCCTGCGTGATGCGAAAGCGGCGGCGCCAGCTGCCGACGTAGGTGGCATAGGCTGCCCCATGGGCATGGCGGCTCGCGGGCGAATGATCGTGCCAGGCCCAGCGCGCCGGAAAGTCGATTTCGATGTGAATGTTGCCGCACAGGCACCGGCCGGGAACCACCGCGGCGTTGGGTTTGGGCGCTGCAAGCCTGGCGCCTGGTACTGGCTTTTTCACGTTCGACCCCGCATTTCACCGTCTCCGATTACAGACTACTACCGAATCCTGCCCATGCCTGGCAGGATTGCCTCTGCATTACAAATGGAGCCGGACAAGTGCTAAATTAGAGACCACGCTGCGGCGGTCCCTTAGGTTTGGCCCTGACATGCAGCAAGGACAGTACAGTGGAAACGAATTCCCCCCGTCATCCCTCCACCGTACCCGACACCGCCGAGGAGATCGCGCGGGATGTCGCTGCGGTCGGCAAGCTCGAGGCTGTGCCGACGCTGCTCGAGGTGCTGTGCGAGACCACGGGCATGCGCTTCGCGGCGGTCGCGCGGGTGACGGAAAACACCTGGACGGCGTGCGCAGTCAAGGATGACATCAATTTTGGCCTGAAGCCGGGAGGCCAGCTGGACCTCGAATCGACGCTGTGCATCGAGTCGAAAAGATCGAATCAAGCCATCGTGATCGAACATGCGAGCGCCGATGAGCGCTATTGCAACCACCACACGCCGAAGCGCTACCGGATCGAGAGCTACGTTTCGGTGCCGATCGTACTGGCGAACGGTCGCTATTTCGGCAATCTGTGCGCGATCGATCCGGCGCCCGCCAAAGTGGCGGGTCCGAAGATCGTCGGCATGTTCACGCGCTTCGCGGCGCTGATCGCTTTGCAGCTCGACAGCGACGCATCGCGCCAGCAGGACCAGTCGGCGCTGCGCGACGCGCATGCCAGCAGCGAATTGCGCGATCAATTCATCGCGATCCTGGGCCACGACCTGCGCAATCCGCTGCAGGCGGTGTACTCGGCCGGCGTGCTGCTGGAGAAGAAGGTCTCGGACCCAACGCTCAAGGACGTGGCGGCGCGCATCCGGATCAATGTAAAGCGCATGACATCGCTGATCAACGATGTATTGGATTTCGCACGCTCGAGGCTGGGAGACGGCATGGGCGTGCGCATCGCCGAGGTGGAGGATCTTGGCGCGGGTTTGAATGCGGTGGTGCAGGAGTTCAAGGATGGTCAGCCCGACCGTCAAATCCTCACCAACATCAGCGTGGCGGGCAAGGTGCGCTGCGACTTGGGGAGGGTGCAGCAGGTCGCCTCGAATCTCATCGGCAATGCCTTGAAGCACGGCGCGGCGCAAGGCCCGGTCAAGGTTTCCGCGCGGGCCGAGGAGTCTGATTTCATTCTGGATGTATGGAACGCGGGCGAGCCCATACCGCCGGAGAGCCTCGACCGGATCTGCGAACCGTTCTGGCGGCAATCGAGCACGGGGAATCGCGAGGGGCTTGGGCTCGGCCTGTACATCTGCTCGCAGATCGTGCGTGCGCACGGCGGCACGCTGTCGGTGTCATCGACTCCGGAGAGCGGCACGCACTTCACCGCGCGGCTGCCGCTAGATTCCGAGCAGCTTCACCATGAGGCCGGCAACAATCGCTCCCACTAGCGGACCTAAGATCGGCACGTAAGCGTAGCTGAAATCCGAGCTGCCCTTGCCGGAAATGGGCAGCAGCGCATGCATGATGCGCGGTCCCAGATCGCGCGCCGGGTTGATGGCGTAGCCGGTCGGGCCGCCGAGCGACAGGCCGACCCCCCACACCAGAAAGCCGATCAGAAAGGGACCGAGCCCGGGACTCAGGCCGACACCGGTGCCGTATTTCGAGGAGATGGCGGCGGCGCACAGCACGAGGACGAAGGTGCCGATAATTTCGGTGATGACGTTGGCGAGCGGCGCGCGAATGGCGGGGATGGTGGAAAAGCAGGCCAGCTTATCGAGCGGCTCGGGCGTTTTCTCCCAGTGCGACAGGTAGGCCAGCCACACCAGCACGGCGCCGGCCATCGCTCCGAGCAATTGCGCGGGGACGTACACCTGCATGCGGCTCCAATCGCCGCTCGACAGCGCGACGCCGACGGTGACGGCGGGATTCAGATGCCCATCGCTGCCGATCGCCAACGCGGTGAATACCCCGGCCATGACCGCGAAGCACCAGCCGGCGGTGATGACGATCCAGCCGGATTTTTCTCCCTTGGCCTGCCTGAGCACCACGTTCGCCACGACCCCGTTGCCGAGCAGGATCATGATCATGGTGCCGAGAAACTCGCCGAGAAATGCCGAATGCATGCTGTCCCCTTGCCGTCCGTGCTCGTTGTTATTCGATCAGTCGGTCCAGTCCAGCGAGCGGCCCACGGCCTTCTGCCACGCGGCAAACAGACTGCCGCGGCGCTGCTGCGCCATCTGCGGCTGCCAGCGCTTGTCGACCGCCCAGTTGCTGATGAGGTCCTCGCGGTTGCGCCAATATCCGGCCGCCAGGCCGGCCGCGTACGCGGCGCCGAGCGCGGTGGTTTCGGTGATTTTGGGGCGCACCACCGGCACGTCGAGGATGTCGGCCTGAAACTGCATGAGCAGCTCGTTGCCGACCATGCCGCCGTCCACGCGCAGCTCGGGGATGCGGATCGAGGAGTCCTGGGTCATCGCGCCCAGGACTTCGCGGGTCTGAAATGCGGTGGCCTCGAGCACGGCGCGGGCGATGTGGGCGCGATTCACGTAGCGCGTCAATCCGATGATGGTGCCGCGCGCGCGCTCGTTCCAATGCGGTGCGTACAGCCCGGAAAACGCAGGCACGAAGTACACCCCGCCGTTGTCCTCGACTTGGCGCGCGAGCGTCTCGACTTCGCCGCTGCTGCCGATCATGTTCAAGTTGTCACGCAGCCATTGCACCAGCGAACCGGTGACCGCGATCGAACCTTCGAGTGCGTAACAGGCCGGTTCCTTGCCGATCTTGTAGGCGACCGTGGTGATCAGGCCGGCGGTCGAGGAAATCGGCTTCTCGCCGGTGTTCATCAACATGAAGCAGCCGGTGCCGTAGGTGTTCTTGGCCTCGCCGGGGCGAAAGCAGGCCTGGCCGACCAGCGCCGCCTGCTGGTCGCCGAGGATGCCGGCGAGCGCGACGCCCGAAAGCGCCGCGGTCTTGGATTCGCCGTAGTTCTCGCTCGATGCGACGATGCGCGGCAGCAGCGCGCGCGGAATCAACAACTCCGCGAGCAGCGCATCGTCCCAATCCAGCGTTTGAAGATTCATCAATTGCGTGCGGCTGGCATTGGTGACGTCGGTCAGGTGCAGCCCGCCGGCGGCGCCGCCGGTGAGATTCCACAGCAGCCAGGTATCGATGTTGCCGAACAACAGATCGCCGGACTGCGCCTTGGAGCGTGCTCCTTGCACGTTGTCCAAGAGCCATTGAAGCTTCAGGCCGCTGAAGTAGCTCGCCAGCGGCAGGCCGGTCTTGGCGCGAAAGCGATTCGCGCCGCCGTTGCGCGCATACTGCGCGACCAGCTGGTCCACGCGTGTGTCCTGCCAGACCAGCGCGTTGTGCAGCGGCTTGCCGCTGCGCCGTTCCCACAGCACCGTGGTCTCGCGCTGATTGGTGATGCCGACGGCGGCCAGGTCGCGCGGGCCCAAACCGGCGCGCGCCAGGGCGGCGCCGGCGACTTCCCGGGTGTTCTGCCAGATCTCGAGCGGATCGTGCTCGACCCAACCGGGCTTGGGGAAGATCTGCGCATGTTCCTTCTGCGCGGAACTGATCATATTGCCGCCGCGATCGAACACGATGAAGCGCGTGCTGGTCGTGCCCTGGTCGATCGCCCCCACGTAGCGCGCCATGATTGCCCCTAAGCTTCTATTCCCGCGATCTTGGCGGATTCAGTCCACAACCGGCGCGCGGCCGCGTCATCGCGACCGCCCGCGGTGGGCGTGGCGGGCCTGCATTTATAGAAATACTCCCCGCTGATGGCCGCCACGTCGGGCGAAGAGGCAAGATAAACGATGGTCTGCGCGCCCTTCTCCGGCGTGATGGCGAAAGTCTTGGCGATGCGCACCACGCTCGAGATCAGTCCCCCGCTGCCGTCGCCGAAGCGCGTGGCGACGAATCCGGGATGCAGGCAGTTCGCGGTCACGTCGGTTCCCGCCCAGCGGCGCGCCAGTTCGCGTGTGAACAAAATATTACACAGCTTGGAGCGGCCGTAGGCGCGGATCGCAGAGTAACCCTTGGTGGATTGCAGATCATCGAAATCCAAGGTGTAGCCCTTGTGGGCATCCGACGCGGTGCTGACCACGCGGGCCCGGCCCGCGGCGCTCAGGCTGGCGCGCAGTCCCAAGGTCAGCACGAAGTAGGCCATGTGGTTGGTCGCGAAGGTTTCTTCCAGGTCGTCGGACGTGACCCGGCGCGAGCCGAACAAGGCGCCGGCATTGTTGATGAGCACATCGATGCGCGGTTCGGCGGCGGCGATCTCCGCAGCCACGCGTTTGCATTCAAAGATGCGCGATAAATCGCCGTAGTAAATGCAATGCGCGGCGCCCGCGCCGGCGCTGGGCAATCGCGTGAGCGTTTTCTGGCCGCGGGCCGCATTTCTGGCGACCAGCACGATGCGCGCGCCCATGCCGGCCAGGGTTTGCGCCGCGACTTCGCCGATGCCGGACGTCGCGCCGGTGATCACAACGACCTTGTCCTTCATATGCCCCCTTGCCTCGCGCTACTGTAGCAAATGGCGGGAGCCTGGCGATGTGCCGATGGCGCGCTGTGCATGCCGTCGCCGATTACGCCGCTCCCAACTACAAAATCGATTCGTGCAAGATACGCGAGCCGATCGAAATAGTGTGAGTGGCCGGCTCCGTCATGGGAGGAATCGTCGAATTGAGCGGCGTGCTGCGGAAATGATGCGGGAGATGTGCCGATCCCTAGCTCAGATTCGGCCGCCGCGCCAGTCCGTGCGCCGAAGCCAGACGTGGACGCCATCGCGCCGAATTTTCGCAATGAAAGGTCCATGCTCTTAGCTGCGCACCGAAGGTCATCAACACGCTCAGTGCGAGCGGAGAGTAGCGAATACGGGCATCCCGAGTGATCGCGATCCATCCGCGGAGACCAATTTCGCCAATCCACTCGTCATCGAGAGTCTCTGGCCCGAAATGGTCGTCGTGTCGCTCGATTTGCAGGCCGGCTTTGCGAAGCGCTTCTGGGAACTGTCGGCCAAGGTCTCGATCGGTGAAAAATACAAGGTCACGCAGTCCGTTCATAGGCAAGCGCATCCATGATCTCGTCGTCGGTCGCCCCGTAGTCTTTCACCAGATCCGCCGCCTCCTACCCTGCATTGATGCGCTCGACAATCACGGCCGTCGAAACTCCTAAGCGACTCAAAACCGGCCGGCCGAATGACACCCGCGGGTCCAGCATGACTGACTTGGCTTCCGGTCTGCTTGGCAACGGCGGGAGAGGTAGTGGGCCGCCTGTGCGATGGAGTAGGCAGGGGCAACGCGCGGCTCGAGTTTTGCCACGGCTTTTATACCCTCGCGGTAAGAGAATTTGAATTGTAACCGCTTGGCGAAGATTCACCATCGAGAAATGGCCTTCTCTGCAAAGATATGCGATTTTTGCTCAATTCGCGTCGATCTCGTGTTCAAGCACATCCATGAATCGTTTTTGACAGAGGACGTGCCCGGTGGGCGCCGATGAGTCCGATCAGCGCGGCCGCGGACAACCACAGTCCGGGGACCGCCTGATTGCGGGTGGCATGCATGAGATAGGTGCTGATCAGCGGGGTAAAGCCGCCGAACACGGCGGTGGCCAGACTGTACGCCAGGGCGAAGCCCGAGGTGCGCACGTCCACCGGCATGATCTCGGTCAGGAGCACCACCATCGCGCCGTTGTAGCTGCCATAAATGAAGGACAGCCACAGCTCGACGCCGAGCAGCCGGGCGAAGGACGGCTCGTGCACCAGCCAGAGCATGGCGGGATAGGCGCTCACCAGCATCAGCAGCGTGCAGGCGTAGAGCAGGGGCTTGCGTCCGATGCGGTCGGAGAGTGCGCCCATGATGGGCAGCCAGAAAAGATTCGATGCGCCGACGCAGAGCGTCACCAGCAAGGAGTCGGCCGCGGCGAGATGCAGCTCACCACCGAAGGTGGGCGTGTAGGCCGTGATCATGTAGAAGGACACCGTGGTGGTGGTGACCATCATGGTGCCGATCAGCACGATGCGCCAGTGGGTGCGCAGCGACTGCAGAATTTGCGCCGTGCTCGGCCGGTGCGCGCGCGCCAGGAATTCATCGGTCTCCTGCAAGGACTGGCGCAAGCGGAACAGGAAGGGAATGATGGCGCATCCGATCAGCAGTGGCACCCGCCAGCCCCAGGCGGACATCTGCTCCGGCGGGAGCGCGCGGCTCAAGAGCACGCCCACCAGAGCCGCGAACATCACGGCGACCTGCTGGCTGCCGGACTGCCAGCTGACGTAAAAGCCCTTGTGGCCGGGCGTGGCGATCTCGGAGAGATACACCGATACGCCGCCGAGTTCCATGCCCGCCGAGAAGCCCTGCAGCAGGCGGCCCGACAACACCAGTAGCGGCGCAATCAAACCGATGCTCGCGTAGCCGGGCGTGCACGCGATGGACAGAATACCGATCGACATCAGCGCCAAGGTCAGCAGCAGGCCGCGGCGGCGTCCGTGCCGATCCGAATAGGCGCCGAGCACGATGGCGCCCAAGGGGCGGATCAGGAATCCTGCGCCGAAGGTCAGCAGTGACAGCATCAATGAGCGGAACGGGCTGCCGCTCGGAAAGAAGGCGTTGCCGATGGCCGTGGCGTAGTAGCCGAAAACCATGAAATCGTACATCTCCAGGAAGTTTCCGCCGGCGACGCGGATCACGGACCAGACTGCAGACTTTCGCTTTGTCGGAACCACGGATGCAATATTGACTGCTGCGCCGCACAGAGTCGAGGCGCCTGTGAGATCCGGCGCCATCACTTGGGCGTGTTCGCCTACAGACGCGGACGGACCGCTGCAACACCATGCACGCTCTGAACAATGTGCAGAGGAGGTAAACCATGAATAGCAACGTCGCGGACAACGCCAGCCCGCAAATTGAAGAATTGCGCTCGCGGGTCGGCGAAACGGTCAAGTCTGCGAGGAGCGCCATCGCAGATGCCAATTCAGCCGCAATGGAGACATTCAAGAATGTGGCAAATTCCGCCGACGAGTATGTGCGCGAGAATCCCTGGGTCGCCATCGGCTTGATCGCGGGCGTCGCGGCCTCGCTGGGATTCCTGGCCGGATACCTGGCTGCGCCACAAAAATCGTTCTTAGCCTCGCTGCGCCGCTAACCGCCCGGGGCGCGCAGGCCGCGATCCGGATCACGCCAGCGAGGCGAGGCCGAACACTCCGAAGCATTGACGGGGATCGGTCCACATCTCTTCGATGTACCAGCCGGCGCTTTCCACCAGCGCGGAAAAGGTGCGCACATCGTACTTGCGCGAGGTCTCCGTGTGGATGGTCTCGCCGGCCGCGAATTCGAAGCTCTGCCCGTCGACCACCGCGGTTTGCGCTTCGAGGCTGACCAGGTGCATCTCGACCGCCGAGTTGATGCTGTTCCAGCGCGCCTCGTGGGCGAAGCGCTCCAGGCGGAAGTCGCCGTCGAGTTCGCGGTTGATGCGCGTGAGCAGATTCGAATTGAATGCGGCGGTGACACCCTCGCGGTCATTGTATGCGGCGCGCAGCACCTTGAGATCCTTGGTCAGATCCACGCCGATCACCGCGGTGCCCTTCGCGCCCACGTGCCGATGAACGCGCCGCAGAAACGAGATGGTCTCGGCGTGATCCAGGTTGCCGATGGTGGAACCGGGGAAGAACGCCGAACGCGCTTTCAAGGGAATGCCCGCGGGAATGTCGAAATCGCCGGTGAAGTCGGCGACGATGGGCCAGATACCTATCTGCGGGAAGCGATGGCGCATCGAGATGACCGCCTGGTCGAGAAAATCCGCGGAGATATCGACCGGAACATAGAGCCGCGGCGTCTGCAGCGCCGCGATGACGATTTCCGTTTTGATTCCGGCGCCGGCGCCGTATTCGAGCAGGGTGGCGCCCTTGCCGATGAATGCGGCGATTTCCGCGGCATTGCCGCGCAAAATGCCGGTCTCCACCCGGGTCGGATAATATTCCTCCAACCGGGTGATCTCTTCGAAAAGCTCCGAACCGCGCTCATCGTACAGCCAGCGGCACGGCAGGCTTTTGCGGCGCTTGGACAAGCCCGCGATGACATCCTGGCGAAATAGTTGCGGCTGCGAGAGCCGGTAGTCTCGGGTATCCAGCATTACGCGTCCTCCGCCAATCGCAATCCGGAAAATTGCCATCGAGCATGCGGTGCGAAGAAATTTCTATAGCTCGCCCGCACGTGATCCGCCGGAGTCGCACAGGAGCCGCCGCGCAACACGAACTGGCCGGACATGAATTTACCGTTGTACTCGCCGAGCGCGCCCGCCATCGGGCGAAAGCGCGGATAGGGCATGAACGCAGTGCGCGTCCATTGCCAGGCATCGCCGAACATCTGCCGCAGTCCGCCGGAGGCGGCTTGCGCGGGCCGCGGCCGCAGGCGCCCCGAATCCACGAAGTTGCCGGCCACCGGCACGGATTGCGCGGCAACCTCCCATTCGGCTTCGGTCGGCAAGCGCCGCTGCGCCCAGGTGGCAAAGGCGTCAGCCTCGAAATAGCTGACATGCACCACCGGTGCATCGGGATCGACCGGTTGAGCGCCGCGCAGGGTCATGCTCCAGAACCCGCCATCGCGCGCGTCCCAATACAGCGGCGCCGACCAGCGCTCCTCGCACACCCGGGCCCAGCCGTCGGACAACCACAGCAGGGGATTGCGATAGCCGCCGTCGGCCATGAATTCCGTCCACTCGCGATTCGTCACCAGCCGGTCGGCGAGCCGAAAGGGCTCGATCCACACCGGGTGGCGCGGGCCCTCGCTGTCGAACGCGAAGCCGTGGGCATCGTGGCCGATCTGTTCAAGCCCGCCGGAAAAATTCAAGAAGTTTTGCGTCGAGTCGACCTCCTCAACCGGCAACGGCACGGATTCGCGATACGCCGGAAGCAGCGGATTTTGCGCGAACAAATGCAGGATGTCGGTGAGCAGGAGCTCCTGATGCTGCTGCTCGTGATGGCAGCCGAGTTCAATCACCTCGAGCAGGTCCGCGGCCGGCCCACGCTGCAGCAGCCGGCTCATGGCGGCATCCACATGCTCGCGATAGGCAAGCACCTCGGAGAGCGTCGGCCGCGTCAGCAATCCCCGCCGTGGGCGCGGATGGTGCGCGCCCACCGACTCGTAGTAGGAGTTGAACAGGAAGGTGAAGCGCTCATCGTACGGCCGGTAACTTCCGGGATCGGCGGCAAGCACCATCGTCTCGAAGAACCAGCTGGTGTGCGCCAGGTGCCACTTGGCCGGACTGGCATCGGGCATCGACTGCACCGTCGCATCGGCATCCGACAAGGGCGCCGCGAGCGCCACGCTGGCCGCGCGCACCCCCCGGAAGCGGCGCTCGAGGGCGGAGCGCTGCTCACTGCCCGTCTCATTGGCAACGGTATTCATGCTTGGCATAGATGAAAGATGCCCCGGTATTATGACGACGCAACGAACGCCCATCCTAATGGCAGGCAACGCTTCTTGGGGGGCTTATATGAGAATACAAGCATTCGCCGCCTTAAGATTTGCGTGTAGGGATTTTCTGACGGCGACCACAACTCACTAAAAAATATGAAGAAATTTCTTCGAGGCGAAGGTTCTGCAAGCGCACGGGATCTGAGGCGTCGCGGGGGGCCTTAGCTCAAAGCGGCCCTGGTCTCTGGTTACGAGTGTCGGCAATCGGCATGGCTCTAGCCGGCATAAGCTCCGGTAAATTAGGCGAAGCCGCCGGAAAGGCGCGTTGACGATGCATGGGACCAGCGTATAGTTTAGTTGTTGAATATTTCAACAATCGAGATCGGCAATGGCAACCGTCAATTTCAGCGTACCCGATGAAGTGAAGGCGGAGTTCGACGAAGCCTTCGGTGATCGGAACAAGAGTTCCATCATCGCTGAGCTGATGCGGCGGGCCGTGCGCGAGCGGCAGCTGCAAATTAGACGAGAACGTCTGTTCCGGCGGTTAAACAGCGCACGTGGGAGCCGGCCGTCCTTCACCAACGCGGAAGTACGCAAGGCACGAACTGCTGAACGACCGTGATCGTCGTGATCGATGCGAGCGTGGTTCTCAAATGGCTCCTTGAGAACCCCGCCCGCGAACCTGATACGGCGAAGGCATTTGCCCTGGTCGAGTCCGTCGTACTCGGGAAACTGGAGGTCCTACAACCCGTGCATTGGTTGGCTGAAGTGGCGGCGGTGGCAGCCCGCCTCGCCCCACAGACGGCGGTCCGTGATGTCGAAATGCTCGCCGCGCTGGAGCTTCCGACAACCGATGATCCGAATGTCATCCGGCGGGCAACCAGCCTTGCCATCGAGACCGGTCATCATCTGTTCGACACGCTGTATCATGCCGTCGCGCTTGAGAATGAAAACGCGGTGCTGGTGACGGCAGACGACCGGTACTACAGGAAAGCCGAAAGCTACGGGACAATTTCCGCATTACGCGACTGGGTACCCGTGGCCTAAGTATTGGCGCCCTACTTCGCCTTGAGCTTCACCGGCGTGAACAACAGATCGTGATAGTCGTAGCTGAAATCGGCCAGCGGCGACACCGCCTTCATGGTGACGCGTTCGACCTTGCCGTCCGCGTTCAATCCGAACGTCACGTAGGCCGGCTCGATGGTCTTATCGTCGAAGTGCGTCACGAAGCTGTCGTACTGCCAATGCTCGAGACTGCCGCTCATGCGCGGCGTGGATTTGAAATCGATCTCAAGGCCGGTTTTGGTCTGCGCGATTTCAATGTTGCCGTACCAGGGATCGGAGTACGTGCCGACGTAATGGTCGAGCGGCAGCGATGGGCCGACCTTCGCGGGCTTGGCCGCAACCGACTGGAACATCTTGAGCGCCGCCTGCACGCGTTCATGTTTTTGCGCGGTGATCTTCTCCGGCCAGCTGTCCTTGGGCAGTCCGAGGTAGTGATCCAGCAGTTCATACATCAGGCCGACGATGATTTCGCCGTCCTCGCTGTTGATCTCGATGGAGAAGCCCACGTGCTTGTCGGGGATGAGCACGACCGCGGTCTGAAATCCGAACACCGCGCCGCCGTGCCAGACGATCTTGGTGCCGCGATAATCCCGGACATCCCAACCGAGCGCGTAGGTGCTGAACATGGGTTGGGTCACCGCCATCACGCCCGACGGCGGTGCCACCGGTTGCAGCACCACGGGTTTCCACATCTGATCGTGCGCCGCCTGGCTGAACAGTCTGCCGCCGTTGTCGGGCAGCGCGCCGCCGTCCAGCTGAATCATCAGCCAGCGCGCAAAGTCATTGGCGCTGATCGCCAGTCCGCCGGCGGGCGATGCATTGCTGCCCAAATTATCGCGCTCGTTGAGCACCGATTGGTCGCCGACGCCGCGCAGGCCGCCGTTCATGCGCGCATGCGGCTGGGCGCGGTCGGGGCTCGCGAAGTGCCCGTCGTTGTCGGTGGTGGAATGCAGCATGCCGGCCGGCTTGAGCACATGGTCGAGCGTGAATCTCTCCCAGGTCTCGCCGGTCACATCCTCGATCATCTGTCCGGCGACCATGTACAGGATGTTGTCGTAGGCATAGGCGCTGCGAAAACTGGTCGCGGGCTTGATGTAGCGCAGCCGCCGCACCGATTCGGCGCGGCTCAGGTTGGTGCGCGGCACGAACAGCAGATCCCCGGCGCCCAATCCCAAGCCGCTGCGATGAACGAGCAGATCGCGGATGGTCATTTCGCGCGTCACCCACGGGTCGTACATCTGGAATCCCGGCAGATGATCGATCACCTTGTCGTCCCAGCCGATCTTGCCTGCGTCGACCAGCACGCCGAGCGCCGCCACGGTGAAGGCCTTGCCGGTGGAGCCGGTGGGGAAAATCGTGTCGGCATCGACCGGATCGGACGAACCCAGGCGCTTCACACCGAAGCCTTTCGCGAGCGTGACCTTGTCGTTCTCGACGATGGCGATGCTCAAGCCGGGCACGCCGATCTGCTTGCGCAGGCTCTCCACGCGATCCTCGAACCCGGAAGGCGGCGCCGCCAACGCTGCCGCGCCGGCCAGCAACATCAATAAGGTCAACGTTGTAATTTTCATGCGAGCTCCAGCTTAAATTGCGTTCAAGGCAACGATTTCCGCGGCCCGCGCCGCTTCGACCCGACGTATCGACCAATCGAGCGCGAACAGCATGACCGCGGCGATCGACGAGATGCCCGTCAGGATGGAAAAGAACTGCGCATGGCTGCGCCCGGCCCACAGTGTGCCGACCACGCCGGCCGCGGCCGAACCGCTGCAGGTCGCGAAGAACCAGGCCGCTATCGTGGTCGCACCAAACCCGGACGGTGCAAGGCGCGCGAACAATCCTAAGCCGGTCGGCAATATATACAGTTCGCCCAGGGTGTAGATCACCAAGAAGAGCATGAGCCACAGCCAGCCGGCGCGGCCTGCTCCAGCGGCAAGGGCGACGGTGGCGAGCACGAGGTAGGCGCCGGCGACGATGAGGGCGCCCAAGGCCATTTTGCGCATCGAGGAACCCTCGTGGCCGGCACGAGTGCGCCTGCGCCAATGCGCCAGCAGAAAGGGCGTCCCCAAGATGATCAGCGCCGGATTCACGGCTTGAAACCAGGTCATGGGAATGGTTGCGGAGTGGGACAGGAAAGTAATGGTGCGATCGACGCCTACATCGGCCCACAACGCCACGGTGTTGCCGATCTGCTCATAGGTGCTGCGAAACACCGTGACCGCAAGTCCCACGGTGAACAACAGCATGAACGTGGTGCGGAAGCTGCCGGCGTGGCGCGGGGCGGGGGCCGCGACGGCCGGGCCCTGCGCGGCGGGCGGCTGGTGGGGCAGATACTTTCCGCCGTATATGTAGATGAGCAGGCCGGCCACCATGCCGACACCGGCGGCACCGAACCCCCAATGCCAGCCGTAGATCTCCCCCAGCGTGCCGCAGATCAACGGCGCCAGAAAACCACCGATGTTGATGCCGACATAGTAGACGTTGTAGGCCCAGCCGCGGCGCGGATCATCCGCGCGGTATAGACCGTCGATCTGACTCGCAAGGCTGGGCAGAAACAAACCATTGCCGAGCGCGATGGCGCCGAGCGCGTAGTAGAAGAGCGGCTCGAAGGCCATCATGAAATGGCCCGCGGCCATGATGGCGCCACCGATGATCACCGCGCGGCGCTTGCCCAGCCAGCGGTCGGCGATGATGCCGCCGACGATGGGCGTGAAATACGCCATCGAGGTGTAGACGCCATATATGAGCGAGGATTTTTCCTGCCCGATCAGCAGTTGCTTGGTCATGTAGTAGACCAGCAAGGCACGCATGCCGTAGTAGGAGAAGATCTCCCACATCTCGGTGAGGAATAAGATCGTGAGGCCGCGCGGCTGCCCGAACCAAGTCTGCCGGCCCGTGCTCATACGCTGCCTGCCTAAGCGTGCGTCCCGCCCCAGACCTGCTCGCCGCTCCAGGCGCTGCCGTCGACGTAGGTCATGCTGGGTGTGCGGTCCTTGGCCAGGAATATCGGACCGTCGAGATCGACCACATCGCAAAGCTGACCGAGCGCGAATGCCGGCGCCATCGCGAGACTGGTGCCGACCATGTTACCCACCATGACGCTCAGCCCCAAGCGGCGGGCCTCGTGCGCCATCGCCAGCCCTTCGGTCAACCCGCCGCACTTGTCCAGCTTGATATTGACGACGTTGAAGCGCCCCACCAGGCCGGCGACATCCTTCAAGCTCAGCGCGCTTTCATCCGCGGCGATGGGAATCTTCGATTTGTATCCGGCGAGGTCCGCTTCGCGGCCGCGCTTCAAGGGTTGCTCGAGCAGGGATACGCCGGCGGACATCAGAGCGGCAAGCAGCGCATCCAGCGCATCGATGCCGTAGCCCTGATTCGCGTCGACACCCATCCACACCTCAGGCCGCGCGGCGCGTACCGCCTGCACCCGTTCGATGTCGAGGGCCAAATCGCCGGTCAATTTCAACTTGAGCGCCCGTGCCTGCGCATACTTGCGCGCGCCGGCAACCATGGCGGCCGGATCGTCCGCGCCCAGCGTAAAGGTCGTGACCAGCGGCTTCGGCGCAGGCAGGCCGGCGAGTTCCCAGACGGCGACGCCCGAGCGCCGCGCCTCGAGCTCCCACAATGCGCAATCGAGCGCGTTGCGCGCCCCGCCGGGCGGCAGCAATTGCTGCAGTCCCGCCCGATCGATGCCGCGCTCGATGGCGGCGCGCGCCTTCTCGATCTCGGCCACCATGGTCTGCGCGGTGTCGCCCAGGTAGTACACGCCGGAGGCCTCCCCGCGGCCGCGATGCCCGCCCTGCTCGAGCGTGACGACGACGACGTCCTGTTCCTCGAAGACGAAACCGGAAATGCGAAACGGCGCCGACAGGCGCAATTTCTCGACTTCGACCTGCAATTTCGTGCCGTTCATCAGTAATGCGTTCCGAGACTGATCAAATTGAATGCAAGCGCCATCCACAGCACCACGAATGCCGACAGCGTCAGCACAATGCTCCAGAGCTTGGCGGGCCAGCGGCGCTGGCCGTTCCACACGGTCCACAGATTCCAGACGATGAAGCCGGAGCCGAGAACCAGCCCGAGGATGCCGAAGATTTCCGCGAAATGAATGTTCGAATTGTAACTGTCGCCGAGATTGCTGAGGTCATTGAACATGCGGATCACGGTGAGCGCCCACAGGCCAAGCGCCGCGCAGATCAGGATCGCGCCGACCTTGCTCAAGCGATAGGCACGCAGCGCATCGGGCCCGAGCGCGAGGGCCGCCGCGAAGCGGCGGCGCACGATCGCGGTGATCGGCCAGAACAGCGCGGTCAGCAGCAGCGCGCCCAGCGCGCAATACAGCGCCGGCACCAGCCACGCGGCATTCTTGTACCATGGCTCGCGGTCGAACACCATGAACGGCGATATGCCGTCGATGCTGAAGCGCACCACCCTGCCGTCGACGACTTTGGCCGCCAGGCGCTCGTGGCTGTTCGCATCGCGCCAGACGAAGGGTGTGGCCTCGACCCAGTGGCGCGGCTTGCCGTTCAAGCCGTTGAAGGGCACCTCGAGTTCGCCCTTGGCGTTGACGCCGGCCTTGGTTTGGCCGAACAGTCCGACCGAGGCCAGGAAGTTCGACTGGGATGCGCGCGAATTGGCCCAGTGGCCGGCGAGCAGCGCGGCGTGAGCGGCGGAAGTTTTCGGATCGACGCTGGCGTTGCTCAGCTCCGCGGCCGGGAAATAACGGTCTGCAAAATCATCGAACAGCGCGCCGCGCAGGCCGCCCGCGGCGCCGGCCTTTCCTGGGCTGTTGAACGAGACGTAGAAGCCCACGCCTTCCTTCAGGAACAGATGCAGCGAGGTGTGAAAGTATTGGGTGTCGCCCAAGTGTGCGATTACTTCGCGGCCGTTGACGTTGGTTTCGAAGAATCCCAATTCCATGCGATTGAGCGGCGGCAGGATGGTGAGCGGGCTGTTGTGCATCATCTCGGCAGTTTCGGCTTTGAGGATGCGATTGCCGTGATACTCCCCGTCCTGCAGATGCGCGATCATGAAGTGCGCCATGTCCTCGCCGGGCGATGCCAGCGCACCGGCCGGCGCCGGACCCACGATTTCATAGGGCTTGGGCGGCTCGGAGGCCACGACGTAGCCTTTGGACATGAGCGGCTCGAGATTCGCCGGCAGCGGCTGGCGGAAGGTGGAGTGCTGCATGTCGAGCGGCTGGAAGATATGCTTTTCGATGTACTCGTCGAACGGCTCGCCGGACACGCGCTGCACGATGTAGCCGGCGAGCGACGCGCCGTAGTTCGAATAGGCCGGCGTGCCGCCCGCCGCAAAGACCCGCTCGGGAACCCATTGCTTGAGCAGCGTCTCGTAGTCCGGCGATTTGGGATCCGACGACATGATGCCCTTGGCCTGCTCTTCGAAGCCGGCGACATGCTGCATGAGATTGCGCATGGTGACCGGTTTGCCATCGCGAGCCGGGATCTTGAAATCAAGATACTGATTCACGTCGCCGTCGAGATCGATCTTGCCCTGCTCGACCTGCTGCATCACCGCGGTCCAGGTGAGCAGTTTCGACACCGAGCCGGGCCTGAACAGGGTCAATTTCGGATCGACCGGCGCACGCGCAGCGACATCGGAATAGCCGAAGCCCCGCTCGGTGAGCACCCGGCCATCCTTGACGATGGCGACCACCGCTCCGGCGATATCGCCGGTGTGCAGCGCATAGGGCATGTAGCCATCGAGCCAGGCATTGGCGTCCTCCGCGGTCAATGGCATCGCAACGGACGGCGCCGGCGCCACGGGCGCTGCCGCTGCCGGGGGCGCCGCGGCGGTTGCAGGCGGCGTCGCGGCAGGCGCGGCCGGCTTGTTTTGCGCGGTGGCGGTGAGTGTCGCCGAGGCCAGCAAGGCGGCGGCCAACAGGCTGAATGTACGCATGATCTCTCTTCTTGCGACCGGGTCGCCGTTATCTATGAATGGCTAAACAGTTATCGACGAGCCTTTCGAAGGCCGCGCCGGCGCGCATCGGATCCGCGACCGGCAAATCAAGTTGCGCGCTTTGCGCCTCGAGCAGGGTGCTTGCTTCGCGCTCGGCGAGTCCCGAAGTGTTGAGGCTGATGCCGGCACAGCGGATCGCCGGATTGGTGCGCCGGCCGAGCCGCACGTTCATCTCGATGGTCTCGGCAAGTTCGGGCAGCGCGTAGCCGGGATGGCCGAGCATTTCGTTGCGGCCGAACTCATGGCACACCACGACCACATCCGGCTGACTGCCGTGCAGCAGGCCGAGCGCGACACCGGCGTAGGCGGGATGGAACAAGGAGCCCTGCCCTTCGATCACATCCCAGTGCTCAGGTGCGGCATCGGGACTCAGGATTTCAGCTGCGCCGGCCTCGAAATCGGCCACCACCGCGTCCATCGGCATGCCGCCGCCGGCGATCAAGATGCCGGTCTGTCCGGTGGCGCGAAAATCCGCCGCCAGTCCGCGCTGGGTGAAGGCGCGTGCCAGGGCGAGCGCGGTGTATTTCTTGCCGATGGCGCAATCGGTACCGACGGTGAGCAGGCGCTTGCCGCTGCGCTTGGCTCCACTGGCGATCGGAATGTTCTTGGGCGGCGTGCGCACATCGATGAGGCGACGGCCATGACGTTCCGCGGCGGCCTTGAGTTGCGGCACACCGCCCAGCTTGGCGTGCATGCCGCTGATGATGTCGAGACCCGACTCCAGCGCCTCGACCAGCGAGGGAATCCAACTCTCGCCGATCACCCCGCCGGTATTCGCCACGCCGATCACCAGCGCCCGCGCGCCGCGCGCCCGCGCCTCCTTGGGCGTCAGGCGCGCAAGCCCGGCACTCACCGTGGCTCCCTCGCAGGACCACTCCCCGACGCACAACTCCCCGGCCCAGTCGCGCAGGCCGAATGCCGTCTTGGCGTAGCCGCGCTCGGTGGTATCGCCGAGAAACAGCAGGTACGGCCGCGGCAGATCCAACACCGGTGAGGCTCCTGGCCGCGGCTGCAGTTCTGGTTTCGTGCTCATTCCCGCTTAGAACTTCACGTTCGCAGTGACGCCGAAAGTGCGCGGCTGAATGACGGCGATCACGCCATTCAAGTTCGGCGCGCCGCTGCTGCCGTAGCTGGTGATGCCGCGCGAGTCGCCCAGATTCTTGCCGTACAAGGTGAAGCGCCATCGATCATTGTCGAGACCAACACGCGTGCTGTACTGGTTGTAGCTCGGCAAAGCCACCTGCAGGGTTTGGGTGAAGTCGCTGCCGAAATCGGTGCTGCGGCCACCGATGTAGCTCCAGGTGGCGCCAACGAAGTACTCATAGTTCGCGAAAGCAGGCGCATCGTATTCGCCGTCGACCGACGTGCTCCATTTCGGCGCGTACGGCAGCGGATCGCCGGTCACGCCCTGCACTGCGGGCGCATCGGTGGTGAGCTTCGCGTCGGTGTAGGCGCCGCTCCAATTGAACGTGAGGCCGTGCAGCGGAATATAGCCGACAGTCCATTCTAAGCCTTGGCTCCTGGCCTTGCCGCCGTTACCGTTGATGCCGGTGTTGTCGACCTGCTCGAGCAGCTGGATATTGTTCCAGTCGACATGATAGAGCGCGGCGTCTATCGACAGCGCGCCGTTGAGCAGGGTCGCCTTGTAGCCGAGCTCGAGATTGCTGGTCTTGTCCGCGCCGTATTGGCGCGGCACGTCCGGCGGTGCATTCGGCGGCAGGGCGTTTGGTCCGCCCGGCCGGTAGCCGGTCGCCCAACGGAAGTAGAGCATGCTGTCAGCGTCGATGTGCCAGCGCGGCGCCACCGAATAGGTCCAGACATGTCCCGACGACGGCGTGCTGAAGGATGTCGGCGCCACCAGCAAACCCGAAAGGTCTTCGGTCGCGGTTTGCTCGTTCTTCGAATAACGGCCGCCAGCCTGAATATCGAATTGCGGGATGATGTGCACCGTGACGTTGCCAAATCCCGATGTCTCCTTGTAAATGGAATCCAGCGTCACAATTTCCAGCGTGGGCAGCGGGGAAGGAGCGCCGCTGGGCAAATCAATCCCGCTCAAATGCTGGTGCAGTTGACCCGTTTCGCGCGTGAAGTAGGCGCCGGCCTGCCATTCGATGAAGTTGTTCACGGGAGAGGAAATCCGGACTTCCTGGGTGAACTTGGACAGATCCGCCAAATTGTCGAGTGTGGCACCGGTGTTGGTCAGCCCGGCGCCCGCCAGCAGCCCTGAATAGGTCAGGCCCGGCGCGATCTGCACGTTGCTGTCGTCGTTGAACAGATCCGTATTCAGGATGCCGTAGCTGGTCGTCGACAGGATGCTGAACAATCCCGCATCCCAGTTGATGGTGGCGTTGTAGTTCTTGTATTGAAAACTGCTCGGTTGAGCCGTGAATCGCTGCTGCTGCAGATCGCCCGTGGCCGGCTGGAAGGTGACCGGATTGATGTCCTCCTGGGGAGTGCCGTTGTATTTGGACTCCTGTGAGCTCGCGGTCAGGCGGATGCTGAGCGAATCGATCGGATCGGCGAGCAACGAGACCCGGCCGCCATATTTGTGGCCGTCGTTCTCGTCCACCTTGTGGCGGGTCGGATCATCGCTGTACCCAGCCACGTCCTGGGTGAAACCGCCGACGCGCAGCGCCATCTTGTCGCCCAGCGGCAGATTGACGACCGCGCGCACATCACCGCCGTTGCCGCCGTGAGCAACGGTCTCGCCGGTCACTTCGGCCTGACCCGAGAAGCTGCCGAGCACCGGCGGCGCGGTGACGAATTTGAGCAGGCCACCTTCGCTGTTGGCGCCGTACAAGGTGCCCTGCGGTCCGCGCAACACCTCCACACGCTGCAGATCCCAGGTATCGAAGTCGCCGGTCAGGATGGAACCGTTGAGCAGGGCGCTGCTCGAGCCGAAGGGCGATTCATCGATGTACACCGCCACGGTGGATCCGACTCCGCCGGCATTCTGGCCTCGCAAAGTCAGGTTGGTGACGCCCGGCTGGGCACTGATCAGCGACAGGCCCGGCACCATGGCCGCGTAGTCGCTGAAACTCCGAAATTGCAGGTTGTCCAGCGACTTGCCGCCCAAGGCGGTGATGCTCATGGGCACGTCCTGCAGCTTCTCCTCGCGCTTTTCAGCCGTCACGACGATGGTTTCCAGCGAGTCGGTGCTCTTGGTCTCAGCCGCGTCCGCTCCCCTGCTTTCTTGCGATAAGAAAGCTGCGGCGAGGCTCACCGACGCAAGCATGGCGAGTTTCAACGAGTTCATGATTTTTCCCCTCTCTTGTTCTGCATTTCGATCCAGGTGCTGCCGAGCAGGCGGCGGAAGTTGCCACCGAGCACGGCTTGGATGTTGGTGTCGTTATAGCCGCGTCGCACCAGCGCGGCGGTGAGGTCGTACATCTTGCGCGGATGGTTGAAGCCGTCCGTGTCGATCTTGTCGCGGAAGGCGTAAGAGGCTTTGTAGCCGGCCTTCAGCTGCTTGTATTGGTCGGCAGGCATGTGATCGTAACCCATCAGATCCGAGTCGGTGCCGATGCCGACATGCTCGATGCCGACCAGCTTCACGACATGGTCGATGTGATCGACGATGTCCTCCACGGTGGTGGGCTCTTTGTCCTTGACGAAGTTGCGCACCCCGGTGATGCCCATCACACCGCCCTTGGCAGCAAGCTTTTTGATCGCCTCGTCGGTTTTGAGGCGCGGATGATCGTTGAGCGCGCGGCAATTCGAGTGCGTGAAGGCGATCGGCTTCGGAGAGAGTTCGATGGCATCGAGCGTGGTGCGATCGCCGCTGTGCGAGACATCGATCAGCATGCCGACCTCGTTCATCGCCTTGATGATCTCGACGCCGTAGTCGCTGATGCCGCCATCCACCCGATCGGTCGAGCCGCCGCCGATGTAATTCTGATTGTTGTAGGTGAGCTGCGCGCAGCGCAGTCCCAGCTGGTAGAAGGCTTTGACGTCCTTGGGCTCGCGAAACTCGCTGGCGTTCTGCAATCCCATGATGACCGCGATTTTCTGTTTCGCCTTGGCATGATCGATGTCTTCGGCGCGACCCACCAGCGTGAACACATCGCTGTTGCGGCCGGCGAAGCCGCTCCACGCCGCAATGAACTGCAACGCATCGTCGTAGGCTTCTGGACCGCCCACGCCCACCGAGTTGTGAAAGCAGGTGATGCCGCTGGAGCGGAACATGGCCGCTTCGGCCTCGGTCAGCGGCCCGGCATACGCCTCGGGGCGAAAATCGAGCTTGAGCGGTCCGAGCATGTCGATGACGATCGAGCGCTGTACCAGGTCGACGACCTTGGCCGGATATTGATCCTTGGGATCCTTGGGGGCGGCAAATGCAAAATCGATGCTCGGCAACGCGAGCGCCGCCAATGCTGCCGTCATCGTCTGGAGCGAACGACGGCGTCCGCTTTGGAATGCGAATTTCGACGACATCTTCCCCCCGACCCATCATGTCGTAACCAAGACAGAGTAATCCTGATTAGAGAATTGTCAACGCTATTCTCTATACAGGACATATATCAGCGAGATCATCAATTCGACTACGACGACCGCGGACATACCTTCGCCGGTTGACCTGAAACGCGTCACGGGTATGCTTCGTGCGGCAAGAATCACGGGGCAGAAATTCAAGGGCCGTTAATATGGATGTGAAGACGCGTCATCCAACGCTGGGAAGCCTGCTGCGCTCGCTTCGTTCACGCAACGGCTGGACGCTCAAGGAGATGAGCCAGCGCACCGGCATTCCGGTCTCCACGCTCTCGAAGGTCGAACACGATCGCCTGACGCTGACTTATGACAAGTTGGTGAACTTGAGCCAGCGCCTGAACATCCGGATCTCTGAGCTGTTCGCCGATCCTGCGGCCGCGGCCGAACCGGCGGTCACTGCGCGCCGCAGCATCGGCATGACCGATGACGCGGTGCGCGTGAACACGAAAAATTACGACTATTACTATCTGTGCCCGGAGCTGCGCAGGAAGCGCATGATTCCGATACTGACGCGGATACGGGCCAAGAACGCGCAGGAATTCGGCGAGCTGGTGCGTCACTCGGGCGAGGAATACATCTACGTGCTCAAGGGCGCCATCAAGGTGCTGACCGAGTTCTATGATCCGGTGATGTTAAAGGTGGGCGAGTCGATATATATCGACAGCAACATGGGCCATGCCTATGTCACCGCCGAGGGTTGCGAGGAGGCCACGGTGCTTGGCGTGTGTTCCAGCACCGATGAAAGTTTGATGGATTCGCTCATGTCGCTGCACGGCGATGTCGCTCCGACGCTGCCGCCGAAACTGGCGGGGCCGTCCAAGTCGACGGGGTCACACAAGTTCGCCGGGCTGCCCAAGTTCGCCGGGCCGCCCAAGCCGGCGACCAAATCGGTGAAGAGCCGCCGGCGCTAGCGCGGCGTGGCGATTCTGCGCGAGACCAGCTGCCACAGTCCCCGGGTCATCACCGGCAGAACGAACACGGCCAGGAACAGGTAGGCAAGGCCGCGGTAGCCGCGCGCGATCAGTGTGACCAAGCCGAAGCGCGCGGCCAGGAATATCGATCCTAACAGCAGCGCACCGGTGATCCACAGGCGCGCGGACTTCGACAGACTGGCGCCGCTACGCGCCGCATAGGCTTCGGCGATGCGCTCGTTGAAGGCGTGCACGCAGCCGGTGCCGCTTTCCAGCAAGGCGAGAAAAATCATGAGCTGGAACAGGTAGTGGAATGCCGGGAAATTCAGGCGCCGCAGCAAAAAGTCGGACGGCAGCGCCTCGGCGCCGATCTGCGGATAGTAGGCGATCATGCAGATGAAAAACAGCAGTGCGGGCAGCATGGCGAGCGGGCCCGCGAGCGCACCGGCGATGAGCGCATTCTTGCTGCCGTTCAAATGCCGCAGCACCGGCAGGATGATCACGGCGCCGACGACGTTGTAGCCGGCGTAAGTGAAGCCGCCCAACACCCACCCGGGATGCGGGGCCGGCGCAGCGAGGTTCGCGACGATGCGATCGCCGAACGCAAAGAATGACAGCACCACGAACAGCGCGTACACGGCGTAGAGAAAAATCGACACCCATTTGAACAGACGCTCGACCGAGGCGGTGCCGTAGGCGGTGACGAAGCTGATGCAAGCGATGAGGCTTAAGGTGCCGATGAGCGGCGGCCAGCCCAAGAGCGCCGTGCCGATGGCCCCCGCGGCGGCGCCGAACACCGCGAGAATCAAGATGATGAACAGCAGGTAGGCGATCTCGAAGATGACCCAGAACGGGCCCAGCAAATTCTTGAAAAACGCGCGATAGTTCCAACTGGAAGTCGCGTACGCGAGACTGAACGTCACGGCGCATACGGCGCTCCAGATCAGCATGGCGAGCACGATGGCGTACAGTCCGCCTTGCGGGCCGCTCGGCAAGAAAAACTCCGCGAGTTCGCGCCCGGTGGCGTAGCCGCCGCCGATGACCACCGCCTTGAATGCGAAACCCGGCAGCAGGTAGCGCTGAAACCAGCTGGAAGCATTGCGCGTTACGGCGGCGGGTGCATTCACCGCGATTGCCCGGACCGCGATTGACCGTGCGCGTCCGGCTCATAGCCCAAGCCGCGCAGCACGTTGCCGGGCTTGGCGCCGGTATGGTGCCCCTTGTCGATCACCAGCTTGCCGTTAACCAGCACGTAGTCGATGCCGGTGGGATAGGCAGTGGGATTTTCGTAGGTCGCGACATCCTCGAGGCGCTCCTCGTTGAAGACGGTCACGTCCGCCTTCAGGCCTTCGCGGATCGCTCCGCGATCGTACAGGTGCATGCGCGTCGCGGGCCAGGAGGTCATTTTGCGAATCGCATCCTCCAGCGTCAGTACGTGGCGCTTCTTCACGTATTCGGCGATGACCCGCGGAAAATTCGCATATGCGCGCGGATGCGGCAAACCGATCGCATCGATTTTGCCCGGCGCCTCGTTGGCGCCGGCATCGCTGCCGATGCTCATCCATGGCCAGCGCAGCGCCGTCTCGATGTCCGGCTCGTTCATCATGAAATACAGTCCCATGGCGCGGTTCGGCTGTGCGGCCAGGACGATGTCCCAGGCCACGTCGGCCGGATCTTTCCCCAGCTGCTTGGCTATAAAGGCGATGCTCTTGAAGCGGTAGCGGTCGTATTGCGGATTGAAGGCGTTGGCAAGCACGATGTGATCCCATCCGCCGCTGGCCTCCACCAGATTGGACCAGCCCGGCAGCGACCCGCCGGCGACTTCCTTCTTGAGGCGCGCACGCACGGCTGGATCCTTCAAGCGCTCGAGCCCGACTTTTGCGCCCTGCTCCCAGAGCCAATTCGGCACCGTGATGTCGAGTCCCGTGCCGCCGGCGGTGTACACGTACATGTCGGCGGCGATGCTCACACCGCGGGCACGCGCGGACTCAATGAGCGCGCCGGCCTGCGGCACCAATTTGCCCCAGCCGGGCGCATAGGCGCCCTTGAAATGGAAGATTTCCACTTGAATGCCGGTCTTCTCGCCGATCTCGATGGACTCGCCGATGGCCTTGAGCAGCTGGGCGCTTTCGTCGCGCATGTGGCTGGCATAAATGCCGCCGCGCTTGGCGGCGACGCGCGCGAGCTCGATCAAATCCTCGGTGGTCTGAAAGCTGTCGGGCGGATAGATCAAGGCGGTGGCGATACCCATGGCGCCGGCACGCATGGCCTCATCGACGTGCGCCTTCATGCGCTCCATTTGCTCGTGGCTCGGGTGACCCGCCACATCGCCCATGACCTCAACGCGCGCCTGCGCACTACTATAATAGGTGCCGAAATTCAGCGAGATGCCCTGGGTTTCGAGCTTCTTGAAGTAATCGGCGATTTGCGCCGAGGGCACCGGGGTGCCGCCCTCGCCCGCGATCGCCGAGGTCACCCCTTCGCGCAACTTGTTCTCGGCCAGGCCATTCTTGAGCAGCACCTCGCCGGACTGGTCCATCATGTCGATCCAGCCCGGAGACACATAGTCTCCCTCGGCGTCGATCTCACGCGCGCCCCGGCCCTCGACCCGTCCGACTTTGACGAAGCGTCCATCCTTGATGGCGATATCGGCATTGACCCAGGGATTGCCGGCGCCGTCGAGCAGGTGCCCGTTGCGGATCACGACATCGTAGAGCGGCGCGGACTGCGCCGGTGAGGCGGCGGCTGACGACATCCATCCCAACAGCGCGGCGGCGGCAATTCGCAATTTCATATCTTGACCCCAGTTTGCTACGGGCGTGCGGCGCTCGCGGTGCGCCCGCAAAGCTAGCACAAAGAAAGGGGGCAGTTCTCTGTTTAGGCGGATACGCGCCTAATTCAGCGCTTTTTCTACCAAGGCGGCCACTTGGGTCCAGGGCACGGGCTCCTGGTGCATGGCAAACACCGTGGTAACCGCAAGATGCTCGCGCTGCACCGCTTCCATGACCTCGCGCATCAGCTCGGGATCGTACAGCGAGCCGTCGGGATTGAGCGCCAGCGTGTCGCTGGCGTAAAGCAGGTGGTGCTGCGGGAAGTAGACCATGTATTGGCGCTCGGTGGATGCGCCGCGCAGCGGGTACAGCTCCATGCGGTTCGCTCCGGATCCCACTTCAACCTTCCGCGACACGATGCGCCACTGTGGACGCTTGGGCGACTGCGCCAGCAAGTCAGGATGTGAACGGCGCGGCGCGGCGATGAGCCGGTCGAGCAGCGGCTTGTTCAGGTCGAGAATGTACACCGGCAATCCCAAAGCCACGACCTGGCGCACGCCGCCGATGTGCGGCCAGGAATCGGAAGTCGAGAGCACGGCCTTGACGGGTTTGCGAGGAATTTGCTGCCGGGCTTTGTCGATGACACCGCCGATGTAGGTGCCGGACAGGGGCGATTCCAACAGCACGATGCCGTCATCCTGCTCGACCACTGTGGCATTCCAGGCGCCGGGATACAGCGTGACGCCGGGCGCGAGCTTGATCCCGTCCTGGGCTTTGAAAGGCGACTCCCATCCCTTGGATCGCAACGCCTTTTGGGCGACCTGCGCGTCCATCTTGAAATCGGCCGCATCGGTGGGCGGATTGAGCGTGAGCTTCAGCACCTGTCTCGATTCCCACAGAATGCCGTTGCGTTCCTCAACTTCGTTGGTGGGATAACGGATGCCGTGAAAGGTCTGCCAATTGTCAAAATAAATCCGCTGCCTGACATCGCCCCACTGGTACCAGTGATCGTAGAGCACGCCGACGGTCTCCACCGCATCGGGCAAATGGGTGTAGCAATTGATCAGCACCCGCACCGGCCGTCCCTGCCAGTTGAAACCGAGCACCCAGTGGGACGTGGAACGCAGCGGCTGCGGGGCCTCGAAGTGCAGATCCGGCGCGCTCGAGGCGGTGAGCAGCACACGCAGGGGCCCGAGCGCGAGGGCGAAATGAGCCGCCTCGACAGCGGCGCGCGAGGCTGGGCTGTCGGATTTGGCCGAGCGGTAGACGCCGCCCTGTGGGCCCGCCACCAAGGTGGTATCCGACTCGGACTCGCCCGGATCCGACTCCGGCCAGGTGAGATGCGATTGATTCAGCAGACTTTGCATGGCAAAGTCATATTTCTCGTGGGCGCGGCCGTAGGCGGTGATGAAGGGTTCCTGCCGATAGGATTGTTCGACCAGCAGCGTGTGCTGCACCCGTTCGAGTTCGAGGGCTTTGACCGCTTCGATGCGTTCGCGTCCGCCCATCGCGGCGAGCGCGAGCTGGGCGCAGTCGCTGGCCGTGGACGCGCATTGCGGCGCCACATTCGCGGCGCCGGCGCCGGAATCGCCCAAGAGACAGATGATGCCCATGCAAAAAGCCAGGCGGAATCGGGACAGGAGAATGTGCGGCACAAAATATTCCTCGCGCGACAGATCGCGCGACAGAATACAACAGCTCGATCCCGGCTGTAGGACTCGACTGACCCGGGTTTCCAAGTCCATGTCCTATCAGCGCAACTAGCGGCGCTCTAAGTTGTCCGACAGGAATCTTTCAATCGCGAATCATCCGGAGGGGATTGCCACGATGCACCCTGAACATAGATCGATAGGCGAGTTGGCTTACCTGCTGTGGCAGGCGCGCGGCTGTCCGCAAGGGACCGCTCGCGAGGACTGGTTGGAAGCCGAGCGGCAGTTGCGCGAGGCACGAGCCGCGGAGCGGGCCCCGGGATCCCATGCCGCCACAGAGCGGGTCGTCGAGGAGTCGTTGGTCATCGATGACCCGCTGCGCGGCACTTTCCCGGCCAGCGACCCGCCCGCGAGCCACGGACCGGATAAACCGCCGGCGAATGCGGAGGAAAAATGGAAGGCTGCGGCTGCCGCGCGCAAACGCCGCCCGCGGACGCGCACGCAACAGGCCAAATCGGATGCCAAGTCGGACTCCAAGTCGGATCAATCCAAACCGAGCAACGACGCATTGCGCTGACGCATTGATGTGAAAAAAAGCCGGGATGAATCGTGGGGCTGATCCGCTGCCGACTATCGCTGTGCGCCGCGATTCTTCTCTGCATCATCTGGCCACGCTCGAGCTGCGCGCAGACGCCCTCGCCGCTGGAGGAATGGCAGTATTCCGGCGGCTTGATTCTCGCGCGGCTGTTCGCTCCGGACCTGCCTGAATGGCGCAGAGTGCTCGGGGTCGCCGCCGAGACTCAACCGGTGTATGGCGGGGCAGGCGCCTATCGCTTGCAGGCCGGGCCGGTGGTCAATATCCAGTTCAGCGACATTGCATTCTTGAGCACCGGCGACGGGCTCGGCGTCAACTTTTTGCGCGGCGACCACTATCGCATCGGCGCCGCCATCGCCTATGACCGCGGGCGGCTCGAGCGCGACGACTACAATAACCTGCGCGGCATGGGCGACATCCGCGCCGCGCCGGTCGCCAAGGTGTTCGCCTCGTACGTGCTGTCGCGCAAATTCCCCTTGATTCTGCGGCTGGATGCGCGCCAGGTCCTCGGCGGCGCCAACGGCACGGTGGGTGATGCCGGCATCTATATGCCGCTGCCCGGAAGCTCGAAGAAATTCGTCATGTTTGCAGGTCCTTCGATCACGCTCGCGACGCATCGCTATTTGCAAAGCGAATACGGCGTCACGCCGGAGCAGTCGCTGGCCTCGGGCCATCCGGTGTTCGATCCGCATACCGGCATGGTGTCGGTGGGGGTCGGCTTCAGCGCCACGCGCTTCATCACGGATCATTGGCTGCTCAATGTGGATGCCGCGCTCACCAAGCTGAAGGGCAGCCCCGATGTCAGTCCGATCACCGAAGCCAGCACGCAGCGCGAGGTGGCGCTCTCGGTCGCCTATCAGTGGTAGCGTATACTGCGGCGCCCAACCGCCGAGATTCCAAACATCAATGCCTGATCGAGCGCGCTCCTGGCTCCCCTTAACCGGTGGCGAACTGTGCGCGGCGGTCGACCCCTACGGCGCGCAGCTCTCTTTATTACAGGATGCCGACGGGCGCGACCTGTTGTGGAACGGCGATCCGCAACTCTGGGCGGGGCGCGCGCCGCTGCTCTTCCCGATCGTCGGCGTGCTCGCCGGCGGCCGGTACCGCCTGGGTTCCGAGAGCTACGCGCTGTCGAGACACGGATTTGCGCGCGACAGGCTATTTTCCGTCGAAAGCTCGGATGCCGCATCGGCATCGTTGCGGCTGCGGGCCGATGACTCGACGCTGCAAATCTATCCCTTCCAATTCCAGCTGGATCTGCACTATGCGTGCCTGGGGGCCACGTTCTCGGTGAGGGCTTCGATACGCAACCTAGGAAGCACCGACATGCCGGCGAGCTTCGGCTATCACCCGGGATTTCTCTGGCCTCTTCCCTATGGTGAAGCGCGCGCGGCGCACTTCATCGAGTTCGAGTCCGATGAGCCGGCCGCGGTGCGTCGAATCGACGGCGCGGGATTGCTGCGGGCGGAGCATGTCGCGACGCCGATCGCGAATCGCCGCTTGCCGCTCGCGGACGCCTTGTTCCAGGAGGACGTGCTGATACTCGATCAGGTCAGGAGCCGCTCGGTGACCTATGGAGGCAGCCGGGGACCTCGCATCCGCGTGAGCTTCCCCGACACGCCTTACTTGGGATTCTGGAGCAAGCCCGGAGCGCCCTTCGTCTGCATCGAGCCGTGGCACGGAGTTACCGATCCGCAAGGGTTTTCGGGCGATTTTACCGAGAAGCCCGGTGTGGTCCTGGTGCGTCCCGGCGCCGCGCTCGACGCCAGAATGGACATAACGCTGCTGCGTCCGCCGGCCTGAGTTTTACGAGCCGCGCCGTTCGCGACCCGAAAACACCGTCCGCGCCGCCGAAGTGGCCATTTGGCACAATTCCCGCGGGCCTTCCGGCCGCTTCTTTACAGTGTCTCCACGGTACGAATTTTCCTTAGGAGATATTGATGAAGACCCTCAACAAGCTCGCGGCATTGTCCCTTTCCCTGATCCTCGGCTTGGCGCCGTTCGCGCTGATCGCGGCCAATGATTTGGTGGTCGCCAAGGCCGGCATCAGCGCCACGGCCGCGGTCAACCCGGAGCATGCGCTCGGCATCGAAGGACGATAGACTCGGCCTCGTGAAGACTCATCCGCAGGCAACGGCGCAGCGCTTCGCGCCCTTCGACGGCACCGAAGACACGGTGGTCGATTTCCTGCGCCGCCGGCTGCCGATGACGCTGGCGATCAATACCGTCATCGCGCTGCTCATCGCCTTGCTGCTGCGCTCCTGGGACGAGGTGATCCCGAACCTGGTCGTTGCGTACTGCATCGGGCTCAGCATTCTTGCACTGGTGGCGATGGTGAGATGCACCGTCATGCAGCGCTTCCGCGGCCGCATCCACTTGCGCTTTGCGATCTACTTCGTGCTGATCGTGGCCGGCGCCATCGGCGGGGAACTGCTCTCGAAGCTGTTCCTGCCGCGCCAATCGGCCGCCTACAACATGCACGAGGGCTATCTCTGGCTGGTCGCCATCGTATTCTCGCTGGTGGCGGGCAGCATCGCGCTGTTCATCAATTTCAGCTGGGTGCGCCTCGCGCAGAGCAAGCGCGACGTGGAACGGGCGGAACGCGCGGCCATCGAGGCGCAGCTGCGGGCGCTGCAGGCGCAGATCGAACCGCATTTTCTGTTCAATACGCTGGCGAATCTCGATGCGCTGATCGCCACCGACGCCGGCAACGCGCGCTGCCTGCTGGGCAATCTGATCCGTTACCTGCGCGCCGCGCTCACGCATGCGCGCAGCGAAACCGCCACGCTGCACACCGAAGTCGAGCTGTTGAAGGCGTACCTGGCCATCATGGCGCTGCGCCTGCCGAACCGGCTGACCACCGAATTCGATTGCGACCCTGACTGCCTGCGCCTGAAATTTCCGGCCATGTTGTTGCAACCGTTGGTGGAAAACGCCATTACGCATGGGATCGAACCCGCCGGTGAGGGCGGCAACATCCGCGTCAGCGTGCGCTGCGCGGGCGACAAGCTGCTGGTGTCGGTGGACGACACCGGCGTGGGTCTCGGCAACGCGGGCCCCGCCGGCACCGGCGCCGGCATCCAAAACGTCCGCGCCCGGCTGCAGTCGCTGTTCGGCGGCGCCGCGAGCCTGGTGCTGGAGCCCGGGGCGGCGCGCGGCACGCATGCCGCGATCGAGGTGCCGCTGAATCTGCTGTCGCGGCCGGCATGAGCTCGCCGGCTGCATGAGCACGCCGTACAGCTACATCATCGCCGAGGACGAACCGCTGCTCGCTCGCGCACTCGCGCAGCAGTTGAACGAGCATTGGCCGGCGGCGCGCTGCTCAGGCCTCGCGGCCAACGGCATCGAGGCCTTGAAGCTGGCCGAGGAGTTTTCACCCGACGTCGCCTTTCTGGACGTGCGCATGCCGCAGCTCGACGGGCTCGAAGCCGCGCAGCAGCTGTGCCTGAAGGATAATCCACCGCTCATCGTCTTCGTCACCGCCTACGACGCCTACGCGCTCGATGCCTTCGAGACCGCGGCGATCGACTACCTGCTCAAGCCGGTGGAGGCGGCGCGGCTCGGCAAGTGCATCGAACGGCTGTGCGCTCAGCTGGGGCGCGGCGGCGGCGATGCCGGTGCCGGTGCCGGTGCCGGTTTGATGGCGGAGCGCATCGCCGAGCTGCTGGGAACCGGCACGATGCGCAAGGACAAGTTGCGTTTCGTGCGGGCCGGCGCCGGCACCACGGTCAAGCTGATTCCGGTCAACGATGTGCTGTGGTTCGAGGCGGAGGACAAGTACATCACGGTGGCGACCTGCGAGGGCGACAGCATCATTCGCATGCCGCTGCGCGAGCTGCTCGAGCAGCTCGATGCGGAAGTTTTCTGGCAGATTCACCGCGGCACGGTGGTCAACTCGGCGCACATTGCGCTCGCCAAGCGCAATGAGCTCGGGCACTTGAGCTTGACGCTCAAGGGGCGCAAGGAAGAGATTGCCGTCAGCCGGCAGTTTGCGCATTTGTTCAAGCAGATGTAGACGCGAAGGGGGAACGCAATGCCACCGAGCCGATCGGCTGCCTTGATCATCGGCACACTGGCCGCGGTGCTGCCGGGGATGTTGCTCGAGGCCGAGGCGGTCCGCGAGCCAGTCAACCTGAATCAGATTCAGGTGATCGGCACGCACAACAGCTATCACGCCGGCATGGCGCCGAGCGAAGCGGCGCTGTTGGAGCGGAAAAACCCCAAGCTGTACCAGGCGCTCGAGTATCGGCACCGCCCGTTGGACGAGCAGTTGAACGGCGGTGTGCGCCAGATCGAGCTGGATATTTATGCGGACAGCGAGGGCGGACGCTATGCGCACCCGCTGGGACTGGACGCGGTCGCAGCGGCGGGACTGCCGAAGGATCCTGACTTCGACCCGGCCGGACTCATGAACGAGCCGGGCTTCAAGGTGATGCACGTGCAGGAGCTGGATTTCCGCAGCACCTGCCAGCCGTTCATCGCTTGCTTGAAAATCGTGCGCAGCTGGTCGCGGGCGCACCGGGATCACGTGCCGGTTTTCATTCTGATCGAGACCAAGCAGTCCGATCTGCCGCCGCAGTATCACGCGCGCAGTCCGGAAAAATTCACGCCGGCCACGTTCGATGCGCTCGATGCCGAAATCCGTTCGGTGTTCAAACCCGGTGAGATGATCGCGCCGGACCAGGTGCGCGGCAAATACTCGAGCCTCGAGGAGGCGGTACTGCACGACAACTGGCCGACGCTGGCGGCGGCCCGCGGCAAGGCGGTGTTTCTCATGGACCAGCGCGCGGTGGGGCCGGTGTATCTTGCAGGGCATCCCTCGCTGCGCGGCAGGCTGATTTTTACCAATGCCGAGCCGGGGCAGCCGGATTGTGCCTTCACCGAGGAAAACGACGGCAGTGCGGCCACGATCGCCGCCCTGGTGCGCAAGGGCTATCTGGTGCGCACCCGAACGGATGCCGACACGCAGCAGGCGCGCAGCAACGACACCACGCGCCGCGAGATTGCGCTGGCAAGCGGCGCGCAGCTGCTGAGCACGGATTATCCAGCCTCCGAGCCCTCGCAATGGACGCCCTACTCGGTGAGCCTGCCCGGTGGCGCCGTTGTCCGTTGCAATCCGGTCAACGGCCCACCGTCCTGTTACAGGCTCACGCCCGACAACGGGCGCTGATCTACATCTTCATCGCCATCTTCATGGCGGCCGGCGCCACCTGGGCGCGCGTGCCCTTGCCGGTGCCGCGATCCGGGATCTTCGCGACCAGGCGCGCGACATTGTTGTCGTCGAACTCGATGTGCAGCCGATAGGTGCCCTTGGCATTCTTGCCGCGGTAGTCCCAGGTCTCATCGGCCTGGCCCGGCATGGCCATGCCGCAATCGTTGAACTGCAGAATCCGCCACGGTGCCCCGAGCAGCGCCTTGACCTGCGTCTTGGTCGACATGCCCGGCCGCAATTGCGCTATTTTCCCGGCACTGATCGTGTCGGCGCGCGGCGGCGGTACGGCGCTCGACCAGCCATCCGCGCTGCGCGCGCCGGCTGCGCCCAGCAAACAGAGCACGCCCGCGCAGGAAACAATCCAGTGAGTACGCATGGATAGTCTCCTATTGTTCGGACTGCGGCAGAATCGCTTTGCGCGCTTCGCCGGTCAGCGAGAGGATGGTGATTCCCGAGCCGGCCCGATCCGCGGCATAGATGAAGCCGCGATCGTCGTACTCGACGTAGTCGTTCATCGTGGCGTTGAAGCAGTTGGTCACGCCGTTGATGGTGGAGCAGGAAGCCGCGGTGTTCGCATTCGGCGCCTGGATGTAGTAGGCGATGGGCTGCGGATTCTTGGGATCCCGGATGTCCCAGATTCGCACGCCGGCGTTGAACCAGGAAACGCTGATGATTTTCCCGTAGTACGGCGGGTAAATTGCCTCGGTCACCGCATGCGCGCCGAACCGCGCCCCCTTGCCGCAGAAATTGCCGGGGAATTGCGGCACGTTCAAGGTCGCCATCGGCCACGGTGTCTGCTCGTTGGCAATGTCGAGAATCCAGGTATCGTGCGGCGCCTGGCCGAAGCAATTGTTCGCCGTGCCTTCCGAACTCACGAACAGCAGGCTCTTGCTCTGCGGAGTGCCGTCGAGGAAGTTCGACTGCTCCTCGGGGATCGGCACGTTGAACACCGGCATGGAGCTGTGGCCGCCGTTTTCCGGATTCATGGTCACCCAGCTGACCTGCGGCCAGAGCAGATCCGCCTGGGTCGGGCTGTTCTGACAATTGGCCGACGCGTCGGGATTGCCGCCGGGACCGCGGGTCTTGCAGCCGTTGACCAGTTTCAGGCGATCGTCGATCTGGATCACGCCATTCGCGCCGACGCCGTAGGGCATGTACACCCGGTTGACCACCGTGCCCATCGAGATCGGGCCATGCACGCCGCCGGGCGGATTCGTGATGCCCTCGAAGCAGGTATCGCTCGGCGCATTGAGGCAGGGCAGCTGCGTCGCCACCGATGCGGTCGGTTGCTGACCCGGCAATCCGAACTGGCGGATGAACACCGGCTTCGCAGGATTGCTGAGATCGTAAATGTAGATGTGCTGGGTCGAACCGCTCTGCTGCCAGCCATCGGCCTTCGAGCCTGCGACCAAATAGGCGATGCCGGTATCGCATTCCCACCAGCTTTTGTGCGTGTTGCTCAAGCCGCCGATCACCGTGGTCAGGAATTTCGGCGCCGACGGCTGGGTCACGTCCCAGATCTGATGCGTTTCGTTCGCGCCGGAATTGCCGAAGGCGCGCAGCAGATAGAATTTTCCCGCCGTACCGTTGGCCGCGGCATTGGGCAGCGTGCTGCCCGGGCAGACGCGCACCATCTGTGCGCCGGCCGCCGCGAACGATCCGTTGATGGGATCCGGCCCCGGAATGTGGAACATGAATTTCGGCTTCTTGACGTTGGTCACGTCGATGATCGAGGTGCCGTTCGACTCGGATACGCCGGTGAGCGGATTGAGCGCGGTGCCCGAGAGATTGCCGTTGTACATGATCTCGCGGCCGTTCTGATTCACGATCAGGGGCTGGTAGATGGGCCGCGCCTGGTTGTCATTGAAGCCTTCGACTTTCATGTTCCAGATCGATTCCTGATTCGCTGGATTGGGCGCGGGCTCCTTTTGCGCATCCTCATTCACCGCACCGGAGCGGTGCTCGTTATTGGTGATGACGGGTATCGACGAGCCGTAAGGAGGATAAGCAACAGGCGCGGGTTCCTGCGCCGGCGCTTGCGATGCAACAAGCCCAAGGGCGAGAAGTATTGAACAGCCAAATCCTTTGGCCAGTAGAGGCACATTGGTGTAAGACATTACGAATTCCCCCGATGACGAATTTAAAATTGGATTTAGGTCGAACCTCGCACCACGCTGTTTTTATGACTTCCAGCCGAGCGGCATTGATATACCAAATACCAAGCGGAAAAGACCGGGGGAACGCGGAACCACTCGTCGGACGTAACCGACACACCGACAGGCGGTCCCCTACAGCGAGCGGAGGCTGAAGGAGGATTTAAAAGATCAATTTTCCGCAGGGGTGCCTTTGAGGCCGGCTTTATCGGGAATTTTTCCCACGATGAGCACCTTGCCGTGCGGGTCGAACTCGATGTGCATGCGGTACGTGCCGTGCGCATCCTTGCCGCGATATTCCCAGAATTCATTTTCGATCTGGTCGAGATCGTTGAAATGCATGGTGCGCCAGGGTTCGCCCAGCAGGATTTTGACCTGGGCTTTGTCGATACCCGGCACCACCTTTGCCAGTACCCGTGGGTCGATGATGCGTACCTGCGCCGCGGCGGCGGTTGCGGTCGCGGCGGCGGTCGCGGTCGCGGCGGCTGGGGCTGCCTTGGGGGGGGTCGCCGCGATCGCGGTTCTCAGGCCCAGGTACAGCACGGCTGCCGTGGCAGCCAGGATCGTGGTGGGGTTCATGTGCAAACATTAGCGCAATTCGAAGGCGTATATAATGGCGCCATGACAACCCCAAGCTTGCGAGCGGATCAGGCCTTCTTGGACCGGCAAAAGCGCCGGCTCACGCAACTGCGCCAGCAAATCCTGGCGGTGCGGCGCGGCCAGGAGGGCGAGGAAGTGAGCGCCAATGCGCAAACCAGCGCGCAGGCGCACGAGTATGAAGACGATGCGCAGAAGCTTGCCGCGCTCGAGCTCGAAGGCAATCTGTCCGCCGCGGAGAATGACCGCTTGAGCAACGTCGAACGTGCGTTGCAAAAAATCGAGGACGGCTCTTACGGCCTGTCCGACGCGAGCGGCGCTGCGATTCCCATCGAGCGGCTCGAGGCGACGCCGGAAGCGCTGTACACGCTCGCCGAACAGAAATCGCGCGATACCTCGCGCCAACGCATTTGAAGGAGTAGAGCATGACCGCACCGACCGAACGCGCCATTCTGGCAGGCGGCTGTTTTTGGGGCGTCCAGGATCTGCTGCGCCGCTATCCGGGCGTGATTTCCACGCGCGTGGGTTACTCCGGCGGCGATGTGCGCAATGCGACCTATCGCAATCACGGCACGCACGCCGAGGCGATCGAGATCATTTTCAATCCCAAGCTCATCAGCTACCGCCGGCTGCTGGAGTTCTTTTTCCAGATTCACGATCCGACCACGCTGAATCGGCAGGGCAACGATCGCGGCTCGAGCTATCGCTCGGCGATCTTCTACATCGGCGATGAGCAGAAGCGCATTGCCGAGGACACCATCGAGGACGTCAATGCAGCGGGCCTATGGCCCGGCAAGGTGGTGACCGAGCTCGCCCCGGCAGGGGATTTTTGGGAGGCCGAGCCCGAGCATCAGGACTATCTGGAGCGCATCCCAAATGGCTACACCTGTCATTTCATCCGCCCGGAATGGAAGCTGCCGGTCCGGCCGTCCGCGCGACAGGCCTGATCGCAGCCCGAACGACGGGTCTTTCGTAGGTATCTCGCTGTATCTAAAGGACTTTATCAGCGCCATGGCGGACGCCTACAGTGTTTTTAGGCCAAATTCACTTGAAAGGCGGCCGCAGAGTTCCTAGGCTTGGTGCATAAAGCGTAGGCAATCGAAGGTCTTGCACGCGTTTGTTTACTAATATCAGAAAGAATCGCACCCGTTAGCTTCAAGGGATAAAGAACAATGGCTACCCAGGCTCGCTCCATCGCATCGCTGACCATCTCATTCGGGCTGGTCGCCATTCCAGTCAAGCTGTATTCGGCGACCGTCTCCTCGGAACGTATCTCCTTCAATCTGCTGCGCCAGAAGGACGGCTCGCGCGTGAAGCAGCAATACGTTGCCGTCAACGACGGCAAGCCGGTGGAGCGCTCCGAGATGGTCAAGGGCTACGAGTTCGCCAAGGACCAGTACGTGATGTTCAGCGCCGAGGAATTGAAGGCGCTCGAGGACACCACCAGCCATGCCATCGACATCGGACAGTTCGTGCCGCTCGAATCGGTGGACCCGCTGTATTTCGACGGCACGTATTATCTGGCGCCGGACAAGGGCGGCGCCAAGCCCTACACGCTGCTCGCCACCGCGCTGCGCAAGTCGCACCAGTGCGCGCTGGGACGGTGGATTTCGCGCGGCAAGGAGCACATCGTCGTGATCCGGCCGATCGAGGATGGACTCGCGCTGCACCAGCTGCATTTCAAAGCCGAGGTGCGCGACCTCAAGGAACTGGGCGTCGAGGCGGCGCCGGTGTCCGAGCCGGAACTCAAGCTCGCGCAGCAGCTGATCGATCATCTGGCGGCGAAGCGCTTCGACCCCAACGAATTCACCGATGAACATCGCGCCCGGGTGCAGGCGGCGATCCAAAAGAAAGTCGAGGGCAAGGAAGTATCCCTGTCCGAGGGCCCGGTGGCGGCCAAGGGCGGGAATGTCATCGATCTCATGGAGGCGCTGCGCGCGAGCATCGATGCGCGCGGCTCGAAGGCAACCGATTTGAAGGAGCGCAAGGCGCCCAAGCGCGCCGCGCCGGGAGCGGCACGCAAGTCCGCTCGGCGATGAGATGCATGCCTATGACACCAAAGACCTGGAGCGACTGTTCGGACTGCCGGCTTCGGCGGTTCGCGCTCTAGCGCGCGCGGGTAACATCCAGCCGGTCAGGCGCTCCGGCAGACTGCACTACTCCTTCCACGATCTGGTGGTGCTGCGCACCGCGAGCGCGCTGCGCGCCGCGAAGATATCCTCGCAGCGGATCAACAAAACGCTGCAGGAGCTGCGCTCGGCGCTGCCGGAGGGCTCGGCGCTCAACAAGCTCTCGCTGACCGCGCTCGGCAATCGGATCGCGATCCGCGAGGGCCAAAGCCTGCGCGAATCCGAATCGGGCCAGTATGCCCTGGCCCTGGAAATCGTCGAGCAGAAGGGCCAGCTGCACGTCATCGCCCGACCGGAGGCGGCGGATAAATCCGCGGCGTTGTCTGACATCGCAGCGGGCGCTGCGCATGCAAAATCGGCCGATGAACACTACGCTCGCGCACTCGAGCTGGAAGACGGCAACAGCCAAGCCGCTCAAAAAGCCTATGAGCTGTGCCTCAAGGCCGAACCCAACCACATGGAGGCGCGGATCAACCTGGGGCGGCTCTTGCACCTGGCCGGACGGCTCGCCGAGGCGGAACGCGTTTATCGCGTGGGCGCGAAGTCCGATCCGTTCATCGCGTTCAATCTCGCCGTGGTGCTGGAGGATTTGGAGCGCGAGCCGGACGCCATCGCGGCCTATCGGGAGGCGCTCGCGCTCGATCCGCAGTTCGCCGATGCGCATTTCAATCTCGCCCGGCTTTACGAACGCGCCAAGGATCCCAAGGCCTCGCTGCGTCACCTGCTCGCCTACCGTCGCATGATGGATCAAGGCGCATGATATGCAGAAGCCAGCGCTCACTGTTTATCGCACCAAGCGCGACTTCACCAAAACCGACGAACCTTCGGGCGAGCAACGGATAGCATCCTCTGCCCGATTGCGCTTCGTGGTGCAGAAGCACGCCGCGCGGGCGCTGCACTACGACCTGCGGCTCGAATGGGAAGGTGTGTTCAAGTCCTGGGCCGTGACCAAGGGCCCGTCGCTCAATCCCGCCGATAAACGGCTCGCCGTCGAAGTGGAGGACCATCCGCTCGATTACGGCGATTTCGAAGGCACGATACCGAAGGGTGAGTATGGCGGCGGCACGGTGATGCTGTGGGATCGCGGCTTCTGGAGCCCGGAAGGCACCAAGACGACGGAAGAGGCCTTCGAGGCCGGCGACCTGAAATTCACGCTGGACGGGGAGAAGCTCAAAGGCAGCTTCGTGCTGGTGCGCATGCGCGGAGACCGCTTCGGCGGCAAGCGCACCAACTGGCTGCTGATCAAACATCGCGATACCAACGCGAGCACGGTCAACGGAGCCCTGCTCGAGGAGGATCGTTCGGTGGCTTCCGGTAGGACCATGCCGCAGATCGCCGAGGGCAAGGGCCGCCGGCCCAAGCCTTTCATGCTCGCCACTGAGACGCCGGGCAAGGCCGATGCCGTGTGGACTGCCCAAAGCGCCGAGGAGCGACGCGCCGAGGAGCGACGCGCCGAGGAGCGACCAGGTTCCGCGGCGCCGGCGCGCAACTCGAAGCAGGCTGCGAAGAAGTTTTCGGAAACCGCGAAGAGTGCGCGGCCTGTGCGAGTCAAGCCGGTGATGGTGAAGGCGTTGCCGCGGTTCATCGAGCCGCAATTGGCCAAATTGGTCGACCGGCCTCCGGACCGGGCCGGCTGGGGCCACGAGGTCAAGTTCGACGGCTATCGGGCGCAGTTGCGGGTGGCCCGGGGCGAGCCGGTCATCCGCACGCGCAGGGGGCTCGATTGGACCGAGCGCTTCAGCGCGATCGCAAAGCAGAGCGCGGGGCTGCCCGATTGCATCATCGACGGTGAAATCGTCGCGCTCGACAGCAAGCAGCTGCCGAGCTTCGGTGCGCTGCAGGCGGCGCTGTCGGCGGAGAAGTCAGACGCGCTGGTGTTTTATGTATTCGATCTTCTGTTCGAGGGACGCGAGGACCTGCGGGCGCTGCCGTTGAGCGAACGCAAGGCGCGCCTGGAAAAACTCCTGAGCACCCAGCGCGCGGGCCGCCAGATCCGCTACGTCACGCATCTGGAATCGAATGCGGAGGCCGTGCTGGCGTCCGCCTGCAAGATCGGGCTCGAAGGCATCGTGTCGAAAAAACTCGATGCTGCGTACGCCTCCGGGCGCAGCGACCGCTGGGTCAAGGCCAAGTGCCGTGCGGGTCAGGAAGTCGTGCTCGGCGGTTGGACCACCGAGTCAGGAAGCGTGCGCTCGCTGCTCGCGGGCGTGCATCGCGGCGGTCAGCTGGTCTATGTCGGGCGCATCGGCACCGGCTACGGCCGCGAGGTGGCGAAGATGCTTCTGCCCAGGCTCACCAAGCTGACACGCGAGAAGAGTCCCTTCCAAGGTCCGACTGCACCTCCGAAAGAAGCCAATGTGCGCTGGCTGAAACCTGACTTGTTGGCCGAAATCGAATTCGAGGGATGGACCGATTCCGGCATGATCCGCCAGGCCGCATTCAAGGGCCTGCGCGAGGACAAGGATCCGAACGATGTGATCGCGGAGACACCTGCCATGCAAAAAGCAGTTCAAGAGGCGTCCGCGCCGCGCAAATCGCAAAGCGCGTCGAACGCACGCTCAGCGGCGCGCAATTCAAAAGCCGCAGTGGCGGCCGCCGGTCCCAACACGGTGATGGGGGTGACCATCTCGAAGCCGGACAAGGCGCTGTGGCCCGACGCCGGCGACGGCAAGCCGGTCACCAAACTCGATCTCGCGCATTATTACCAACAGGTGGGCGAGTGGATGCTGCCGCATCTTGTCGGCCGGCCCTGCTCCCTGGTGCGCGCACCCGACGGCATTGGCGGACAGCAATTTTTCCAGCGCCACGCCATGGCGGGCATGTCGGAGCTGTTCAGCTTCGTCACGGTTCGCGGCGACAAGGCGCCGTATGTGCAGATCGACCGGGTGGAGGCGCTGGCGGCCGTGGCGCAATTCGGTGCTCTGGAGCTGCATCCTTGGAATTGCTCGCGCGACGATCCGGAAAGCGCAGGCCGGCTGGTGTTCGATTTGGATCCGGCGCCGGACGTGAAATTCGAAGCGGTGATCGCGGCGGCGTTCGACATCCGCGAGCGCCTGGAGAAGGTGGGTCTTGCGACCTTCTGCAAAACCACCGGTGGCAAGGGTTTGCATGTGGTCACGCCGTTGATCGAGGGCAAGAAAGCGGTGGCGTGGCCGGTGGCGAAGAATTTCGCGCATTTGATTTGCGCGCAAATGGCGCAGGACAGCCCGACGCGCTATCTGGACAACATGTCCAAGGCGAAGCGCTCGGGGAAGATCTTTCTGGACTATCTGCGCAACGATCGGACCGCCACCGCGGTGGCCGTGCTCTCCGCGCGCGCCCGCGAGGGCGCGACCGTGTCGATGCCGCTCTCCTGGCCGCAGGTGAAGCAGGGCCTGGATCCGCGGGCTTTTACCGTGCGCAGCGCGCCGGCATTGCTCAAGCGAGCCAGGCCATGGAAGGGCTACGCCGAGGGTGCGCGCTCGCTGGCCGATGCCATCAAGCATATAACGCGCTGAAATTCATGAACTATCATGGCCCGGCGCTGCCGTAACTAAGGCGTGAACATCACCGACGATAAGCCAGTTTCCATCGAGGTCGACGCACTCACGCGCGTCTCCGGACTGCTCACCGCACCGCCCATGGCAAAGGCTTGTTTCGTGGTGGCCCATAGCGCGGGCGCAGGCATGCAACATGTCTTCATGGCGAATCTCGCCAACGATCTGGCGGCGCGCGGCATTGCGACGCTGCGCTATCAATTCCCGTACATGGAAAAGCACGGCCGGCGGCCGGACACGCCGGCGCGTTGCCATGCCACGGTGCGCGCCGCCGTCGCTGCCGCGCGCGCGCAACTGCCGGCGCTGCCGCTGTTTGCGGGCGGCAAATCCTTCGGCGGCCGCATGACTTCGCAGGCACAGGCCTTAGGGGAGCTTGCGGAAGTCCGCGGCCTGGCGTTCCTGGGATTTCCGCTGCATCCCCCGAAGCAACCGTCCGATTCGCGCGCCGCGCATCTGCTGAAGATCCAGATCCCGATGTTGTTTCTGCAGGGCGCGCGCGATGCTTACGCTGAATCCGAGTTGTTGAATCCGCTGATCACGCTGTTGGGCGAGAAGGCGACGCTGTTGCTGCTGCCGGACGCCGATCACTCCTTCCATGTACCCGCGCGCAGCCGTTTCAGCGAGGCGCAGATCAACGACGACATGATCAATGCGCTGGCGGGCTGGATCGGAGCGGTAGCCCGCAAGTGACCCTGCTGGCGGAACTGGTGCGCACCTCGCAACGGGTCGGCGCGGCCGCGGCGCGACGGGTCAAAGTACAGGAGTTGGCCGCGCTGCTGCTGTCGCTGGCTCCGGACGAAGTCGATACGGGCGTGCATTATCTGTCGGGCGAAATTCCGCAAGGCAAGATCGGCGTGGGCTACGCGGCGGTGCGCGCGGCCGCCGCCACCGCTCCCGCGGGCGTCGAGACCCTCTCGATCGACGCGGTCGATGCTCGGCTCACCGGGCTGGCCGGCGCGCGCGGCACCGGCTCGGCAGCGCGCCGTGCGCAGGCACTGGTCGAGCTGTTCGAGCGGTCGACCCGCTCCGAGCAGCAGTTTCTGCTGCGATTGTTGATCGGAGAGCTGCGCCAGGGCGCGCTCGCCGGCGTGATGCTGGAGGCGATCGCCGCCGCGGCCGACCTGCCGGTCGATCCGGTGCGCCGCGCGGCCATGTACGGAAAGAGCCTGGGCGCGGTGGCCTCGGCGGCCTTGCGCGGCGGCATCGATGCGCTCGCAAGCTTTCAGCTCGAGGTGTTCTCGCCGGTCTCGCCGATGTTGGCGCAGACGGCGACCGATGTTGCCGATGCATTGGGACAGCTTCATGGCGCCGTGGCGTTCGAGTGGAAGATGGACGGTGCGCGCATCCAGGTGCACAAGCGCGCCGATGAGGTGCGCATCTACACGCGCGGCATGAACGAGATCACCGCCGCCATTCCGGAAATTGCCGAGCTCGCGCGCAGCTTCGCGCCGCACACGCTGGTACTCGACGGCGAGGCGATTGCCTTCGATGCCGCGCGGCGCCCGCATCCGTTTCAAGTCACCATGCGGCGCTTCGGCCGCAAGCTCAATGTCGAGGCCTCGCGCAGCACGCTGCCCATCGAGGCCTTCTTCTTCGACTGTCTGCGCTTCGGCGATGAAGGCATCACCGAGCGCACGACCCAGGAACGTTTCGTATTGCTGGCCCAGGCCGTGCCGGCGTCGATGCTGATCCCGCGCCTGGTGACCGATGCCGAACCCGCCGCACGCGCCTTTTACGAGGCGGCTCTGGCCGCGGGCCATGAGGGTGTCATGGCGAAGGCATTGGATGCACCCTATGAGGCGGGCAACCGCGGCGCGAGCTGGCTCAAGATCAAGCGCGTGCACACACTCGATCTGGTGGTGCTCGGCGCGGAATGGGGCTACGGCCGGCGCACCGGCAAGCTGTCCAATCTGCATCTGGGTGCGCTCGATCCCAAGAGCGGCCGGTACGTCATGCTGGGCAAGACCTTCAAGGGGCTCACCGATGCCGTGCTCACCTGGCAGACCAAGGAATTTCTCGCGCGCGAGACGCACCGCGACACCGGCGCCGTGTACATCCGGCCCGAACTCGTGGTGGAAATCGCCTTCAGCGATCTGCAAGCCAGCAGCCGCTATCCTGGCGGGGTGGCGCTGCGCCTCGCCCGGGTCAAACGCTACCGCGACGACAAACGGGTCGAGCAGGCGGATACCATGGATGCAGTGCTCAAGCTCTATTCGGCGCAGTCGGCTGCGGAAAAATAAAGACTGAGCGTGCGCGCGATTTGCGGACGCTAGCGCTCGTCCGCGCGCATGCATGGCGGCAGCACCGGGGTAATCGCCGCAATCTTGCGCGGCCGGCTGGCGAAGTCGAACAGCGCATCGATTCCGTGCATCGCCGCTATTTCCGTCAATATGACGCGGGTGGGATACATGAGCAGCAGTTGCTTGTTGGCGTGATCCGACAAGGCCTCGGCGGCGGTGCGCCACACCATTTCGGACATTTCGTTGCCGGCGAGGCTCGCGGTCTGCTTGGGCGGCACCGAACACAGAAAAAACCGGGTATCGAATCGAAGCCGCCCGGGCGGCGTGATCCAGTGGCTGAAGAATGCCAGCTTGTCGACCGCCAGGCGCCAACCGTGCGCCTGGCACAGTTCGGCGAAGCTCATCTCGCCCGCCGATATTCGCAGTCGCAGCGCGCGCAGCCGCAGTTCGTCCCATGACCTCAGATCCACGAACTCGCCGCGGGCATCGTAGGCCAGGAGCAAGCCGCATTCCTCGAATGCCTCGCGCACCGCGGCCACGAAGAATCGCAGGCCATTTGACGGCAATTCCAGCTGCGCACTGGCGCGTCCATCATCCAATCCCTCACACAGAGCGTAGACATCCGGGCTCTCGTCGCTCAGGTCCAGAGCGCCGCCGGCAAACACATAGGCGTTCGGCATGAAGCGCGCGTGCTCACCGCGTTTCAACAATAGAATTTCCGGCTGGGTGCCGCGCGCGCGCACCAGAATTGTGGTGGCGGCAAGCCTGGGTGTTATTTCAATCGCCCCATTCATTGGGGGCCATATTAGTGCAGGCGGTCCTCCATTTGCCAATCAGTGCCGCCGGTCCAAGACGCCGTCGGGAATGCCGCGACTCGTGCCCTGTCCGGATAGCGGCGATGGACAGTAGGCGGCATCGCCCAGCAGCAGTGCTGCGCAACCAAAGCCTTTTTGCGCCTCCACATCCAGAATGGGACCGGTGGAGAGAGCGTTTGAAGAATTCAACGAGACTGTCCGTTTGGGCCTTACAGGTCCAGGTCATTTTTAATGCTTTGCCACGCGGACGGCGGGGTGTGAGCGGAACCATTCGATACAGTCTGAAAGGCCTCCGCAACTTCTTTCATCATGCCCTGATTTGCGAGGAGCCGAGCGAGCGTTGCCCGGCGATACCGCCACGGTTTTGACGCATCGTCCGGCCAACCATCACTCTTAGCGCGCTTCGCTGCGCAGGCGTAATAGCGAAATGCGTCAAGCAAAAGTGCCTTTCGTTTTGCGGAGTCGTTCTGCGCTATGGCACTTCTCTCGGCCCGCTCGCCGAAGCGGGCAAGGGCGGCCGGCTCACCCGCGTTAACTGCCAGTTGATACCAAGACCACGCATTCTTTAGGTCAGGCTCTCGCTGCGCCTGTGCTCCGGTGAGTATTGGACTCCCGATCTCGTGGACTCTGCCCAGTTCAAAGGCCGCTCTGACGACGCCGGACCGCCATGCTTTCTCGTAGAGAGCCAAAGCCCCCGTCATATCGGCAGCATTCTCCAACAGTCTCGCAAGATCCAAGTTGGCGGCGCGATAGCCGGCGTCGGCTGCACGGTGAAATTGTCGCTTTGCGCCCGAAACGTCGCCATTTGCAAGCAGCGCGCGGCCCAACAGATAATCGGCGCGGCCGGTAGGGTTGGAGGACTTCAGGTCCGCGGAACACGCTGCGACGGCAACTGCTCCGTCAATGTCGGCTTGCTGTAGGCCGATTGCAACCCGATCGGGATCGTAGAACGAGGAGGCGCTGCGGTCGCACGCGGACCCCTTGCTTCCCCACCAGCTTGGCTTCGTTTCACGCGGCAGACCAAGTTCGATTCGATCAGCCTCGGGCAGGGGATCGGTTTGTGCCGCCGCATACCATGAAATCTGAGCGGGAAGGTCGGCCGGAATTCGCGCATTCCAAATGCGCGCAGTCATGTCCGCCGATGCGGTCACGATGTTTGCACCGTGCGGAGAGAACGTGGCGAAAGAAAGCTCACCGCCGTGTCCGGCGATGACGGCAAGCTGCGTCCCTGTTACGGCATCCCAGATTCGCGCTGTATCGTTCGACGTCGTAACAATATGCGTTCCATCGAACGAATAGGCGGCCGAGGTGAATGGCTCGCGGACACCCGAAAGCTCCGACAGCAGCAGACCACTTTTGACGTCCCAAATCCGGGCGCTCTTGTCGAGAGACGCTGTGACAATGCGCGCGCCGTCCGGCGAATATGCCGCGGTTTCGACGCTGTCATTGTGGCCCTGCAGGACGGCGAGTTGAACTCCGGTTTGCGCATCCCACACGCGCGCAGTCTTGTCCTCAGATCCAGTAACGATATGTCTGCCGTCGGGTGAATAGCCGGCGGAGTTGACGTTCCCGCCGTGACCGGACAGGACCAAGAGCGGCGCACCGGTTTTGGCATCCCATGTACGGGCGGTCTTATCGAAAGAGGCGGTGACGATGCTGGCGCCGTCGGGAGAGAAAGCCGCGAAATTGACTACATCGCCATGACCTGCCAGCACGGCAAGAGCGGTGCCTGTATGTGCATCCCAAATCCTGGCCGTCTTATCTCTTGATGCGGTGACGATCCGCGAGCCATCAGGCGAATACGTAGCCGACTGGACAAAACCGCTGTGACCCGACAGAACTGTGAGCAATGCCCCGGTATTCGCGTTCCAGAGTCGGGCAGTGTTGTCTCTCGCTGCGGTCAGAATGCGAGTGCCGTCAGGCGAATAGACCGCGGTCTCCACGCCATCCTCGTGCCCCATGAGGGTGGCGAGAGGCGCGTTCCCGCTCGCGTTCCAGATGCGGACCGTATTATCCAAAGAGGCGGTAACGATGCGAGTGGCATCGGGCGAGTACGCGGCCGAGGTGGTGATATCGCCGTGTCCTGAAAATACTGCAAGCTGCGCGCCGCTACGTGCATCCCAGATCCTGCTGGTCCGATCTGCCGAGGCGGTGACGATACGACTGCCGTCAGGCGAATATAAAGCGGAATACACAATGTCACCGTGACCGGAGAGCAGCGCCACCTGTGCTCCCGTGCGCGCGTCCCAAATGCGGACGGTTTTGTCCGCCGAGGACGTCACGATGCGGCTGCCGTCGGGTGAGAATGCGGCAGTGCTAACTATGGCGCTATGACCGGCCAATACGGCAAGTTGCGAACCGGTCCGAGCGTCCCAGATACGTGCCGTCTTATCGAAGGATGCAGTGACTATGCGACTTCCATCTGACGAGTAGAATGCGCTATTGACGATATCTGTATGTCCATTCAGCACAGTAAGGCAGGTACCCGAGCGCGCATCCCAGATCCGCGCGGTCTTATCGTAAGAGGCGGTAACAACGTGCGTCCCATCGGGCGAGTAAATGGCGGAGGTAACCGCCTGACTGTGACCGGCCAAGACAGCCAGCTGCGCGCCCGAGCCGGCATCCCAGATTCGAGCCGTCTTGTCCCGCGACGCCGACAGGATGCGCGTGCCATCGGGAGAATAAACCGCGAAGTTGACGCGATCGCTGTGCCCCGTAATGACGGCGAGTTGCACCCCGGTCCGCGCGTCCCACACGCGTATCGACTTATCTCGTGATGCGGATACGACGCGTGTGCCGTCGGGTGAATAGCGAGCGGTGCGCGCACCATCCAGGTGTCCGATAAGTACTGCGAGCTCAGCGTCCGCCGCGCGAACCTCTTGGAACACGTTGATAGAGGCGGGGGTGCGAGACTGCGCAAATACAGGATTTGTGAGCACTTCCAGGATGATGCCTTGCGCAGCTGGCAGGTCCATCTCTTTGAGACGCTGAGCCGCGGCGCCGGTGAGCAGCCGTGCCTGGGATTTTAGCGTCTCTTGCGTTTGATATTCCGCTTCACGCTGCTTTCGGCTGGCAACCGATCCGGCCGCCGCTGCGACCACCGCTAGAATTGTCACAATGATGGCAACACCGGTCAGCACGCGAATGGTCCGTGTCCGTAAACGCCGATCCTCCGCGCTCGAGCGCTCGATGTAGGCAACCAGGTGAGGCTCGGTATCGGCTCGCCGCTCTTCAAGCAATCGCTGCGCATCGATGAGATCGATGTCGCGAAGAAGCGCCTGCTCCGGGCTGAAGCGCGTCGGCCGTGCGGCTACCCGATGATTTTGGACACCGTATCCGAGTGAACTCCATAGTGCGTAGCGCTCCTCTATGCGGCGGCGGACCCTGAGCGAATGTGCATTTTTTCGCACAAACTCGCTGGCTCGCTCCCACCGCGAGATAAGTGCCTCATGCGCGACTCGGACAGTGGATATGCCACCCTGGCCCATGTCCGTCACCAGTAGTCGGGCTTCCGGATCAAGTAATGCATCAATCAAGCGCCGCTGAGGCGTGCCGGCTTCAAACGTCGAGAGCGGGATGCGGCGTGCGATGGCGCGATCTGCATCGCCCGTGCCGGAGTCCATGTCAACCAGCGCGAACAGCAGGGACCCGAGTGCAGTTCGCTCCTCGGGCGGACATCGCTCAAGGGCCGCCTCGGCCTGGGTGGCAATGGCACCCTCCAACCTGCCCAGACCTTCGTACGTGGCGTACGTGAAGCTGGTGCCATGAGCACGCAGAATGTCGATCCGATACAACTGATCAAGTAAATAGGATAACAGCGGAAGCGCGCCCGGTTCCTGCGCGACCTTTTCGGCAATCACCTCGTTGAGCGCCACGTTACTGGTGGCGTGGGACTCGAATTGAATTCCCGCCGCTTCCGCAGGTCGGCGGATCATCTGGCTGAGTTGCACGGCGCCGGGCGGGGTCAGATCCAACCTCCCAATCCCCTCCGACAGGCTCACCAAATCCGGGGTTTCATCGGCTCGATGCCAAAAATCCTTACGCATCGTGGCGAGAACCCATACATGGCCGGAGTTCGCGAGCGCTTTAAGCAATTGGACAAACCGCCGACGGGCATCGGTCGGCACATTCTCATTGTTAAAGAGCTCTTCGAACTGATCGATCACCAAGACAAGCCTGGCAGTCTCGTACTCCAGCATTCGGCCCGACTCGCGCGCTCGGCCGGTTAGTAGACCCAGTGCCGTCTCGATGGGATAAATGGGTGCAGCAGCCGCGTCGCGAAAATGAGCGGCAAGGCTCGAAAGCGATTGTCCAAGGCCGATAAGCTCAGAGAGGCCTTCCATCTCGCCGGACTGGGTCGCCAGCCTGCGAGCGAGGGCGTCGAAGAGGTCTTCGCCGGCTTGCGCATCGCTCGGCCGGAAGATGACCCACCGAAGGAACGCGATACCAGGAATGCGCCGCGGAACGAAGAGCTTCGGTAAAATACCTGACTTTACCAGCGATGATTTACCCGAGCCGCTGGCGCCCAACACGAGCAGGAATGCCGACCCATTTTCGGCATTCGCTGCGATCTGCAGCATCGCTTTGGAGAGAGCCTCGTCTTGGCCAAAGAATATCGGGGCATGCTCATATTCATATGACTCAAGACCTCTAAACGGCGCCTGCGCCCAAGCCCTTGCCGTCAGGTTGTCGCCGGGGCTTCTCTGGGCGGCAATTCGCTTCTCGATGAGCTTGCGTAAGTGGCGTTCAAGTCCCTCGGCAAACTCGCGATCGCTGGTGAATAATGTAAAGGCGCCAATGAATTGGCCCTGGATTTCGAAGTGTCTTTGCCAGAAGGAGTTCAGCGCCCGAAGTTGCAGCGACTGTTGTTCAAACCGGTGAATATCGTGGGTATCGAATGGCGCTGGTTTCAGACTCCGGTAAACCAGCAAGTCTGGGATGCCGGACTGCTTGGCAGCCGAAAAGGCTTCCTCGAATTCCCACTCGGTGCCCGTAATGGGTGTCCGCCCGTCCATGCCGCGATATTCGCGAACCGCCGTGCGCTCCGGGAGCAGTGTTCCGAGCCGCGACCAGAGAATCAGTACCACTATGTCGAATTTGCTCGGCGGCTCAATCGAATCCTGAAAATGTCCGGCGGCCACCATTGCTTCGTATTCCCAAAGATACGGTTCAATGGAGAAAAAGCGCGCGTAGTCTTGCGCCAGCCGTTCAATTGTCAGCGCCGCGACTTCGCGCGCAGCTTTGACGTCGCTTGGCGAGGAGACAAAAATGCGCAGCCGCGGCCTCATTTGCACAAAACCCTCGCATCGGCAAGCCGGCAATTATTCATATGATTCTTCGAAGATAAACCCATCATTTCCCAGTGTGGTGAGCAAATCGTCGTAGCCTCCCGGCGATAGTAATGGCAGCTTATCGAGTTTCGATGCGCTGCGCTCTACGCATAGGTCAGCCAACCGAAGGGCGTACTCGATCCTTCGGCGACGAATGGCCGGCAAGAAGCCCGCGATGATCAAGCGCTAAGTGGCGACGATCTCTCGCGTGCACGTGGCCGCTGGGCTATTGACGCCCCTGCTCAAGCGAAGCTGTTCGATTGGGACTTAAAAAGATGGGACGCAAGACCTCCGCCCGACAGGATCAAGCACGCCGTTTGGGCCGGAAGGACAGGCGCAGGGCTGCCAATCACGCGATCCGCTGCCAGCGCGTCGATGGGGGTCCCTGTCACGCGCTAAATCCCGGCCAGTCGGACCGCCGACTGTGGATATTCCCGATTCCGTCCTCAAAGAGGCGATGGGATTTACCAAGGCTCGGACCAAGCGGCAAGCAATTGTCACGGCTCTAGAGGATTTTAATCATCGAAGACGTATGGCCGACCTCATAAAGCACGCCGGAACCTGCGCTGGGTTCATGAGTGCCGACGAAGTTAAAACGCTACGCGGCAAAGGCTGATCATTGATCCTGGTCGACACATCGTCATGGATCCACTTCTTGAGGCCGCGGGGTGATGAAAAAGCAAGGCGAAGGGTCGAACGCGTGCTCTCGGATGGCGAAGCGTGTTGGTGTTCGTTGGTCAGACTCGAACTTTGGAACGGGGCGCGGGCCCAACGTGAGGGTGCCGTGCTTCGAGATCTGGAGCGCGCTCTCCCGGAGCTGAAGATTGATGAGGATGTTTGGACTGCGTCGTCTGACTTGGCGCGTCGCGCGCGTGCCAAGGGCATAACCGTTCCAGCCATGGATATTTTGATTGCCGCGTGCGCGCTCCATCACGGTGCGGAAATTGAGACCTCCGATTCAGATTTCGACGCGTTGAAATCGCTCCGTACAATTCCATCGCACTTCGATCCATGCATCGCTAAAGCGCGCTCTTGTGCCGGCGCCACGGCGCTCACTTCAACGCTTCGCCAAACAATGCGAACAGCCGCTCCCAATGGCGCTCCGCCGCCGGCTTGTCGTATGCGGGGCGCGAAGCGAAGGCGAATCCATGCTGGGTGCCGGGATGCACTTCGACTTCGGCATTGCCGCCCTTGGCGGCCAGTTCGGCGCGCAATCGATCGATCATTTCCTTGGGCGCGTAGGGATCGTTTTCCGCGCAGCCGAAATACAGGCGCGCATCGGTCCGCTGCGGCACGAGATGCGGGCTGTCCGGCCGGTCGGCGACCAGCGCGACGCCATAGATCGAGGCGGCGGCCCGGATCCGATCCTTGTGCCGCACGGCGGCGTTCATGGCGTATTGACCGCTCATGCAGTAGCCGACGCATCCCATCGGGGAGGTTGATGCGGCCGGATCCTTGGCGGCAAAGCCGATCAGTGCATCGAGGTCGCCCATCACCATCGGAATGTTGATGGTGCTCATGAGCTGCAGCGCCCGCTGGCGCGTGGCCAGGTTTACCTCGCCCACGACCGAACCCAGTTCCTCGACGTTGGCCCGATAGTAAAGATTCGGCAGCATCACGTAGTAGCCGACTGACCCTAGGCGCCGCGCCATGTCGCGCAGTTCCTCACGAATTCCCGGTGCGTCCATGAAAAAGATGATCGCGGGGTGCGGTGAGAATCTCTCCGGATGGCAGATGAAGGTGTTCATGCTGCCGTCCGGCGTGCTGATGGCGATCTGCCGTTCGATCATCGAAGTCCCCTACTCGCTTGCGCCGGCACCCACCGCAACCCAGGCCAGATCCGCGCTCGATACCGACTCCACCTTGAAGTTCTTGGCCGCCGCCGCCATCCGCGTCAGCGCCTGTGGCAGCGGCATGGGCGGCTTGGTATCGCCCTTTTTCGCCTTGTGAAAGCGCACCGGATTGATCCGCGCCACGACGTAATTGCGCAAGTACGGAGACTTGAAGCCCCGCGCCTGCAGGGTCTCAATGATCTTTTTCGTGCGCGCATCGATTTCCAACAGGCGTGACGCATGGCCCTCGCGCTCGCGCAAGCTCGCCGCCAGCGTGCGATCGCTGAAACGGTCCACCTTCTTGAGAAAGGAGCTGTATGCGCCGCCGGCAAAGCGCGATGACTTCTCGTAAACAATGCCCAAGGTCAAGAGCTCCGCGGATTCGAATTCCGCGGTGTACTGCGATTCTTTCGAGGCGCTGTGGCGTTTCGCCAGGCTGCGCGCCATGCGAATCACTTCCAGGCTGCGATCGCGCAAGTTGTGCGCCTTCTCAGTGTTGAGCGCGAGAATGCGATACGCCAGCGTCTCGTCCGGTGAAATGAGCACGGTGATCTGCTTTAGGCCGAGTACCTTGCCGGCCGCCAGCCGGTGGCGTCCGTTCGGCGTCCAGAACCGACCGTCCTCGCCGCGCACCACGATCAACGGATCGAGAAATGCCGCGGTCTCATCGATTTTAAGCGCCAGGCGTTTGGCGTGCGTGGGCGACAGGTCGCGTTGAAACGGAGTCGGCTGCAGAGCGGCGAGCGGCAACGAGGCCAGAACCAGCGCCCGTCCGCCCAATGGGTCGCGATATGCGCCAATCGCAGCGCCGCCGGCGCCGCGCACCTGCGAGACGACCTCGGCAATCTCGGCGCCGTCCAGGCCGATGGCCACCTCGGCGGCATCCAGGCCGCGCCCGCTGCTGCGCGGCGCCAACTTGCCGCGCACTCGCTTGGTTTTGGGTTTCCTTTTTGCAGTTGCCATGGGGCGGTAAGCTTAGCTCAGTCCCGCGCCTTCGGGTTGTGCTCGACCTGGGTGATGAGACAGGCGCTGCGATTGCCGGTGAGATAGATCCACAGCCAGCTCAACGCCACGGCGAGCCGGTTGCGCAGTCCGATCAGAAAATAAATGTGCGCGAATCCCCACGCCCACCACGCGATCCAACCGCGCAGCTTGCACCAGCCGAAATCGATGACCGCCGAGCGCTTGCCGATGGTCGCCAAATCACCCGCATGCCGATAGAGGAAAGCGCGGGCCGTAAGGTCGCCCTGCAAGCGGCGCCGGATGGCGCGGGCGACATGAAAGCCCTGCTGCTTGGCCGCCGGCGCAATGCCCGGCGCCGGTTTGCCATTCCACACATTCACGGTAGCCGTGTCGCCAATGACGAAGATGCTTGGATGCCCCGGCACGGTCAGGTCCGGCTCGACTTTCACGCGGCCGGCCGCATCCGAGGGCGCTCCCAGCCACGCCGCCGCCGGCGAGGCGCGCACGCCGGCCGCCCAGAGAATCACATGGGCGGCAACGCTTTCAGCACCGATCCTGACGCCGCCCGCATTGCAACCGGTCACCGCCGAGCCGAGCCGCACCTCGACGCCAAGGCGCTCAAGCGCCCGATGCGCATAGTCCGACAGATCTGGCGCAAACGCCGGCAACAGACGCGGTCCGGCCTCGACCAAAAGCACGCGCGCGCGGCGCGTATCGATGCGGCGAAATTCGCCCACGAGATTTTGATACACCAGTTCGACGATGGCACCGGCCAATTCCACGCCGGTAGGTCCGCCGCCGACGATGACGAAGGTGAGCAGTGCGGCACGGCGCACAGGGTCCGTTTCCCGTTCGGCGTGTTCGAGCGACAACAGTACTCGGCGGCGAATCGAGGTCGCATCTTCCAGAGTCTTGAGCCCCGGCGCGAACGGCTCCCACTCATCGTGACCAAAATACGCGTGGCGGGCACCGGTGGCGAGGACCAGGGTATCGAAATCGACGCTGGCACCGTCCTTGAGATTTACGCGGTGCGTTTCAGCATCGACACCGCAGACCTCGCCCAGCAACGTGGTCACCTCCTTGCGCCTGCGCAACAGGAAACGGATCGGCCAGGCGATTTCCGAAGTGGCGAGCGCGGCGGTGCCCACCTGATAGAGCAGCGGCTGGAATAAATGATGATTGCGCTGGTCGATGAGGGTGATGCGCACGCCGGCCCCGGCAAGCCCCTGCGCGGCGGCCATCCCGCCGAACCCGCCGCCCACAATGACCACGTGATGCAGTACGGTCGTCATTACGCCTGGAATAGAGCTTCATGCATAGATAGCTGCGAGCTTAGCGCATGCCGTGGACGCCGCAACCGCCAGTTCCCGGCCTCGGGTGAACGCCCTACGCTCTCGATCAGCGGCGATTCACCCAGGGGGCGCCCGGCATGGCGGGCCCTTGGACTACCCTGCGGCTGATACCAGCTGCGCATGCGGCTATACTGCCGCAAAAGAACCAGCACGGCGATGGAGAAGCTTTGCATGCTGAAGCCCGATTTTCACCCGGTGGAGCACCGTTTCCTGCAGATTCAGGGACTGAGCCCGGTACCCGCTAGAATTCTGCGCGCGATGAGCGTGAAGCTCCTCGCTTCGCTGAAGTGGTATTTGCGCACCGGCGGCGTGCAGGCGGCAATGGACCACTTCGCAACCCATCCGGGCGGCATCGGGAAATAAAGTGAAAAAATATCTGCGGCCGACCCATATCGTTCTCGCCGTGCTGGCGCTCATGTACTTCATCACCTATCTGGACCGGGTGAATGTGAGCACGGCGGCCGACGGATTCGGCAAGGACTTTCAGCTCAGCAAGACGCAGATCGGTTTGGTGTTTTCCATGTTCGCCTATCCATACCTGGTCTTTCAAATCATCGGCGGCTGGATCAGCGATCGCTTCGGCGCGCGCCGCACGCTCATCGCGTGCGCGCTGCTGTGGGCGGCTGCCACGGCGCTCACCGGCCTCGCCGGTGGTTTGTATTCGCTGATCGCGGCGCGTGTACTGCTCGGCTTCGGCGAGGGAGCCACGTTTCCCGCCGCCACCAGCGCCATGTCGCGCTGGATCGCCAAGGAGCGGCGCGGCTTCGCCCAAGGCATAACACACGCCGCATCGCGGATCGGCAACGCGGTGGCGCCGCCGGTGATCGCCGTGATCATGGCGGCCTTCGGCTGGCGCGCGTCATTTTTCGTGTGTGCGCTGATCAGTTTCGCCTGGGTGATTCTCTGGGCGCTGACCTTCACCGAGTATCCCAAGGATCATCCGCGGATTTCGCGCGAAGAACTCGCCGAGTTGCCGCCGCCGGCCACTCAGACGGCCATTCCGGTGCCGTGGCGCCGATTGATCGGGCGCATGGCGCCGGTGACCGTCGTTTATTTCTGCTATGGCTGGACGCTGTGGCTGTATTTGAGCTGGATCCCGCAATATTTTATGCACAGCCAGCATCTCGACCTGAAGCACTCGGCGCTGTTCTCGTTCAGCGTATTTTTCGCCGGCGTGGTCGGCGACACGCTCGGCGGTGTAATCACCGACCGGCTGCTCAAATCCACGCTGCGGCTCGAGGTGGCGCGCAGCTACATGGTCTGCCTGTGCATGTTTTTGACGCTCGTGGCGCTGGTTCCGCTGCTGTTCACGCACAGCCTGGCCATATCGGTAACCTGTCTGTCCGCCGGCTTCTTCTTTGCGGAACTGACCATCGGTCCCATGTGGGCCATACCGATGGACATCTCCAAGGATCATGCGGGCACCGCCAGCGGCATCATGAACACCGGGTCGGCCATGGCCGCGATCTTGAGTCCGGTCGTCGCCGGCTACCTGATCGACATCAGCGGCAACTGGCAGCTGCCGTTTGTCGGCAGCATGATCCTCATGGGCGCCGGCGTCGTGCTTTCGCTGTTCATGCGCCCGGAGCGCAAATTCGAGGCAACTGCCTAGCGTCGCAAACGCGCGCCGTAGAGCCCGAGCTCACGTGTCACGCGACCGTTGTCGCCGAGCGGGATGACCCGAGAGCCGGCGACCAGCGCCGCAAACCCGAATTTGAGCGCACGAACCAGGGCGCGCAGTGCCGGTTGTTTGCCGGAACGGCGCCTCTGCGGCGTCGGTACGGTTTTTTCATGCGATGCGAGTCGCGCCTTTTCGATCTCCGGATGCGTCATGCCGAGAAGCCCCAAGGCAATACTTTGAAGTTCGTTCATAACAGTCACCCTCATGCAGTTCCGTTTTCCGATGGGTGCAGCTTGCGACCGCAGCAGCGAAGGAACAAATGCAAAGCCTGAAGGACCGTTAAGCAACGCTTAACCGAAGAAACCCGCGATCGGTAGACGCGTGCTGCGCCTGCAGTAGAACCTACGTATCGACGTCAATCAGCTTTGTGGGCTCTGCTATGTGGGGCTTTGTTGTGGGCTGAGATCCCATTATCTCACTCGATTATTACGGGCTGCCCTGCTGGACAGCCTGGAAAGCAGGCGCTAGCCTGACCGCTGATAAACGGGAGATCGAATGTCTGCATCACGCCTCTGGGTCATCATCCTTGCCCTGTTCTCGGCTACTATCTCGGTTGCGGCGGAGCCATCGTCGACTCCCGTCAAGTCCACCGATTCAGGTCGGAAATCGCCGCTCGACGGACTCAAATATCGACTGGTCGGTCCCTTCCGCGGGGGTCGTGCCACGGGCGTTACGGGCGTTATCAGCGAACCCAACACTTATTACTTCGGCGCCGCCACCGGCGGATTGTGGAAGACCATCGATGGAGGCACCAGCTGGAAGCCGTTATGGGACGATTTCCCCGAGGCAGCGCCCGCCGTCGGTGCCGTCGCCGTGGCGCCATCGGATCCCAAAATCGTCTATGCAGGCACTGGCGAGATCAACATTCGCGGCAACGTCGCCACCGGCAACGGGCTTTATAAATCGACTGATGCCGGAAAAACCTGGCGTTTCTCCGGGCTGCGCGACAGCCAGGTGATTGGCCGCATCATCGTCGATCCCTCCGACTCCAACATCGTTCTCGTGGCGGCCCTCGGGCATATTTTCGGCGACAATCAGGAGCGCGGCGTGTTCCGCTCAACCGACGGCGGCGCCAATTGGAAGAAGGTGCTTTATGTCGACGCCAAGACCGGCGCGTCGGACGTCGCCTTCGATCCAAATAATCCCAAGATCCTCTATGCCGGCATGTGGCAGGCGTATCGCAAGCCTTGGATCATGGAGAGCGGCGGACCTGGGAGCGGTCTCTACAAGTCCTTCGACGGCGGCGAGCATTGGCGGCGCTTGAGCGGCGGCGGATTGCCGGACGGCATCCTGGGCCGCATCAATGTCGCTCCGACCTCTGACTCCAAAGTGGTCTATGCGATGATCGAAGCCAAGAAAGGCGGCCTCTTCCGCACGAATGACGGCGGCGAGACCTGGGCGCTCGTCAGCGCCAAGAACAGCATCAAACAGCGGGCCTGGTATTTCAATACGGTCTTCGCCGATCCCAAGGATGCGAATGCCGTCTATGTACTGAACACTTCGCTCTACCGTTCGACCGATGGCGGCAAGAGTTTCAAGACGCTGAAGACCCAGCATGGTGACAATCACGAATTGTGGATCGATCCGAGCAATCCGAAGCGCATGATCGAAGGCAATGACGGCGGCGCCAATGTCTCTGTCGATGGCGGCGAGACTTGGACCTCGGAGATGAACCAGCCGACCGCCCAGTTTTATCACATTGCCGCGGACAACGAATTTCCGTTCCGCCTCTACGGAGACCAGCAGGATAATTCGAGCATATCGATCGCGACGGCCGGGCGTTCAGGCGGAGTCGGCATCGAGGACTGGGACCCGGTCGGCGGCGGCGAGAGCGGCTTCATCATTCCCGACCCCGCGGACTCCAATATCGTGTATGGCGGCGGCTACGACGCCGAGCTGACCCGCCACGACCGGCGCACCGGCGAAAACATCCAGATCACGCCGTGGCCGCGCAATACCATGGGTTGGGCTGCGGAGAATCTGAAGTATCGATTCCAGTGGACGGCGCCGATCATGATCTCGAAATTCGAGCCGCATGCCCTCTACTTTGGCGCACAGGTGCTATTCCGCTCGCTCGACCAGGGCCGCAGCTGGACAGTGATCTCGCCCGATCTGACCCGCAACGACAAATCCAAGCAGCGTTCTTCGGGCGGACCGCTCACCAAGGACAACACCAGCGTCGAGACCTATGACACCATCTTCGCCATCGCCGAATCGCCCAAGAGCAAGGACTTGATCTGGGTAGGCAGCGATGACGGGCTGGTGCATCTGACCCGGGATGGCGGAGCGCACTGGACCAATGTGACGCCCAAGAGCATGCCCGATTTCGCCACCGTCCAAATGATCGAGCCCGATTCCGACAATCCCGCGGTCGCCTATGTTGCCGCCGACCGTCATCGGCTCGATGATTTCAAGCCTTATGCATTCCGCACCGAGGACTATGGCAAGAGCTGGACTGCCATTACCGAGGGGCTGGCGCCGGATGCGTATCTGCATGTCATCAGGCGTGATCCGGCCCGGGCGGGTCTGCTTTATGCCGGCACGGAGAGCGGCATCATGATGTCTTATGACGACGGCGCTCACTGGCAGAGCCTGCAATTGAACCTGCCTGTGGTGCCCGTGCATGACCTCGTGGTTCATGGCGATGCCCTGGCCGTCGCCACACACGGGCGCGCCTTCTGGATGATCGACGATTTATCGCCCGTGCGGCAGTGGGCACCCACGATTCCGGCCGAGACGGTACATCTGTTCAAGCCGGCCGCCGCCAATCACACGGTGTTCGGCGGCCGCGGGCAACTGCGCTATTTCGGCGGATCGAACCCGCCGGCCGGCGCGGTGATCAACTACACCTTATCGTCGCAGATCGGCAAACCGCGGCCGGCCAAGGATGCCGACAAAGATTCCGACAAGAAGGATAAAGATAAGGATAAGCCTGACCCGCTCGATCAGCGCATCAGCCTCGATATTCTCGATGCGAGCGGCAAGCTGATCCGCCATTTCCCGGAATCCGAAGATGCCAAGAGTCCTGGTGAGGACGAGGCCAAGTCTGAGCCGGAAGAACAGGAAGAAGGGGGACGTGCCTCCAAACCGCTCAAGCCGCCGCATTTCGCCGGCTTCAACACTTTCGTTTGGGACTTGCGCACAGACAAAGCGCGTGCCATCAAGAACGCGCCCTTGTGGGCGGGCGGCGTGGCGGGCCCTGAGGTGCTGCCGGGCCACTACCAGGTCAAGCTGACCGTCGATGGTACGAGCCAGACTCAGCCCCTCGAGATCGTAGCGGATCCGCGCGGCACGGCCACTCTTGACGATCTGGCCAAGCAGTTCGCTCTGCATAGTGCGATCAACGCCCTGTTGACCGAAGTGCATGACGCCGTACTCGACATCCGCGCCACCCGGGTCAAGATCGTGGCGGCAAAAAAAGCAGCCGCGGGAGCGCAAGCAGCCAAGGTCGCGGCCGCCGGCGATGCCCTCGACCGCAAGCTGACCGAGATCGAGGAGATCTTGATACAGCCGCGCTCGCACGCCTCGGAGGACGCGCTGAACTATCCGGTACGCCTAAACAACATGCTGGCGGCGCTGGGGTCGCTCGTGGGTTCCGGCGATGCGGCGCCGACTGCGCAGAACGAGGCCATGTTCGCCGATCTGAAGAGCGAGGCAGCCTCGGCCCTGGCGCGATGGCGCGAGCTCAAGACCGGAGAGGTTGCTGCGTTCGAGAAGCTCAGCATGTGAGATCGAGATTGCATGGCCATCGCTTTTGGTTAAGCGACGGAACTCAGGGCTTCCGTGATGAAGGCTGATTTCGCTTCCGAGTAGGCATCCCTGTTGTTCCGGTGCAGGGCTGCCAGCATCCTCTTCAAGGCCGCATATTTCGCGCGGAGCGTCGGATCTGCGCGCAACGCATTCCTGAATGCTACGTGGCGCTGCAGTTCGGTCGCCGTTTCCGGAACTACATACAGGTGATGTCGAGGCTCGCCGGGAGGCGGGCGGAAAGCTTCACGCTCGGCTATTCCCAGATTACCCTCGTGGACGTATCCGAGATCCGACAGGCGGCGGATCGCCTCGGGCACATCTTGCGGCGAGACCACAACATCAAGGTCCACGATCGGTTTGGCTGCGAGACCAGGGACCGCCGTGCTGCCGATATGCTCGATTCGTACGACCACGCTGCCCAGGGCGGCCCTCGCCCGCGCTGCGATTTCATCGAACTGATCCGGCCACGTGGGATCGTACTCGCGAATCAATATTGGATCGTCGCTGTGCGTGGACGCAATGACCTTATCCATGCAGCAACGGCCTCAGACCGCTTCGGGATCGCTAGCTAGCCGCCCACCCAGCTGCCGTGAAATCCCGCCGGAACGCGGCAGGGCAATTCGAGCACCGCCTCGGGTTCACCCGAGATGTCCTGCGCGTTGAGTATCAACAGGTCGCTGCGATCTTCGGCCGCGCGATGCAGGACCGCGAGAATCCAGCCGTCTCCCTCCGCGGCCTGCGCGCTGCGCGGCACGAACACCGGTTCGCCGACGCTATCGCCCCGGGCGAAACGCCGCAGCGTCTCGCGCTGGGTTGCAAGATCCACATGCGCGAGGGAATCGAACAACAGCGCTTCCTTCATCTCGACGTTGGCGGCATGCCAGCAATGCCGATACGGCAGGCCCCCGAAGCGTTCATCGATGCGCGGAAATTCTCCGGCGAGATCGCTCATCGGCGTACGGATGACACGCGCGGCACGATCGGTCAGATCGAATTTCCAATGCACCCTGCGCGCTTTGACCGGAGTACGCGGCGAGCCGTCTGGATTGGGAAACAGCGGCGCGCTGGGATATTCCATCATGTCGCAGTGGAGGCATCCGTCCTGCTCGTAGGCATTGGCGGGATGGAATACATAGACCGGATCGACTTCGAGCCAGCGCACGGCGTCAACGCTCGCGCCGCGCGCCATCAGGCCGACGAACGCGCCCTTCTGCGGCTCCCAGGCAAAGGCCGGCAGTCCGCGCTTCGCGCGCTCGAGGTCGCCGGTCAGCGGCAGCACGGGAAAAGCGGTGTAATTCCGGGTCACCAGAAAATCGTGCACCATCGAGCAATAAGGCGCCTGGAAGCGATCGCGGCGCGTGATGCGGCCGGAGGCATCGGAAATCCCATAGTCGAGATAGGGATTCAAGGGAGTCTCGGCCGCGGAATACGCAAACCACAGCATCTCGCCGCTGTCAGGATCCGTCTTTGGGTGCGCCGTGAAGCGGCCGCCGGTTTCGACCCAACCTTTTGAGGATAAATCGGAACTGTCCATCTCAAAGGGATTGGAGCCCTCCTGCAAGGCCATCAGCTTGCCGGCGTGGTGGACGATGTGCGTGTTCGCGCCGCCACTGGCGATTTTTTCCACGGACGGATCGCTCGGCAGGCCTAAGCCGCCGAACAGCGCGCGCCCGGCGGCGTTCTCGGCCAGCCAGCGCGGCGTGCGCACGTAGCGGTTGGCGTAGCGGGCGCGCCCGTCGGCCAGCCAAAAGCCGTGAATCATGCCGTCGCCGAAGAAGGCGTGGTAATCGGGACCCGGATCGAATTGCGGATTGGGGCCGTTGCGGTACAGCGCGCCGCGCAGCTCGGCGGGAATTTTCCCGCGAATTTTCGGCTCGAGGGTGGTTTCGAGGCGCACGGGCGCCTGGTTGCCGCTCACGTGCGGATTGCTTGCCGGCTCGATGGCAATGGTATCCATGTTGGCCTCCTGCTGTAATTTATGGCGTAAATTTATACCGTAAATTATACTAAGTCAATGCCCAAAACCTTATCGGAAGCGGACTTGGAAGCGTTTCGCGCCCGCCTGTGCGATGTGGCCGAAAAACTGTTTGCGGCGCATGGTCCCGACGGGGTCACCATGCGCGAAATGGCCGATGCGCTCGGGGTTTCCTCGATGACGCCCTACCGTTACTTCAAGGACAAGGATGCCATTCTCGCCGCGGTCCGAACCCGGGCCTTCAATCGATTCGCCGCAGCCATGGAAACCGGCAACGCCTATCTCGACTTTGCGCTGGCCAACCCCACGGCGTACCGCATGATGTTCGATGTCAGCCAGCCCACCTTCGCCGACTATCCCGAGCTGGTGCAGGCGATGGAGCGCGCGCGGCTCACGATGGGCGCCGGGCTGCGCAAGCTTGGCGCGAGCGGTCGTTTCAAGGGCAATGTCGAGCTTGCCGCCTACGTGTATTGGTCCACGGTGCACGGCGCCGCAATGCTCGAGCTCGCGGGCTTGCTCGAGGGCAGCAAGTTCGATGCGCGCAAGATCGCCAAGCCTGCGCTCGAGGCGCTCGGCAAGTACTTCGAACGCAACTAGGAATATACATGACGACGCCGCTGCACTCGACCTTGAAACGCGCGCTCACCATCGATGGCCGCGAGTACGTGATCACGCTGACCGGGGCGGCCTTGAAACTCACACTCAAGGGAATGCGCAATGGGGTCGAGCTGTCGTGGGCCCAGCTGGTGAATGGTGAAGCCGCCCTCGCGGTGGCACTGCAGGCCTCGCTCGGCGCATTTGCCGCCAAAAATAAAGGCGCGGCTGCCGAGGCGCCGCCCGCCGCTGCGGCCCGCGCCGCGAAGCCGCGGCCGTCGACGCGGCCGAAGCCGAAGGCTAAACCGTCGCCAAAACCGCAGGCGCGCAGCGCGCCGAAGAAGCCGTCTGGCGCAAAACGCACTTTTTAGCGCCGCAGTTGACATTCTGCGATATTCCGCAATCCAGCCACTGTCGAGCACCGCCGGCGGCGGCACACGGCTCATCGTCACGAATGATGTGATGCACGATGAGCAGTGGACCGCCATGGCCACGATGGGTTGGACCCAACAGATCGACAAGCTCACGCAGCAGGTCGGCTGAGCCTTCGCGCACGGGACCAGAGCCGCGGCACCAGCATGGGTGTGCGCGCGCGGTAATCCAGGTATGCGGTGCCGAAAGCCGATACCAGATCGCGCTCTTCCAGGGGAATGGCGAGGAGAATGTAGCCGGTGGTGGCGATTGCAAACACCAGGTGCGCGACCGTCATGGTCGGTGCCGCCCAGAAAATCGTGATCCAGCCGATATAGAGCGGATGGCGCACGATCTTGTACAGGCTCGGCGTGCGAAACACCGGCGCTCGATAGGTCTTGTTCCCCAGACGGCGCCAGACCTGCTTCAAACCAAAGAGATCAAAGTGATCGATGAGGAAGGTGACATATAGAAGCAGCAGCCAACCGAACAGATAGATGCCGATTATCGTGTTGCGCACTGCGCCCTGCGGCGCGCTCCACACCACCCCGCCGATCGGCTGCCAAAAAACATACATCACTGCCAGCGCGAGCGAGCTTAGGAGCACGTAGGTGCTGCGCTCGGCCGCCTCCGGCACGTAGCGCTTCCACCAGGTCTTGAACGCCGGGCGCGCCATGCCGCTGTGCTGGATGGCGAAGGCCGCCAACAAGCACAGGTCGATGGTGAGCGCACGGCCGAGCGGGACGCTGGCGACGCCGTCCAAAGTGGTCGGCGTCGAGAAGCCGCCGATGAAACCGATGCCGTAGAGGAAGACGGCGAAAAACACCAGGTAACTCAAGATGCCATAGGCAAAAATCGCGATGCGAGACATGGGAAAACTCCTTCAGGGTCGATGTGTCTCTGCATCGTGGCGCGCAGCGCTTTTTGGCGCATGGGGCGCGCATCCCCATCTTTCGGGTTTGGCCTCCCTATTTTTTGAGGGTGCCCAGCAGGCCGCGGGCGCGGGCGATCGCCGCGGCCTCCTGCCGGGTGGGGGCTTCGAGCCTTGCCATGATCGCCGATACATGATGCTCCGCGGTCTTGGCGGAGATGCATAGGCGGCGGGCAATTTCCGAATTGCTCAAGCCCTCATCGACCAATGCCAGGACCTGGGCCTGCCGACGGGTCAGCCCGGCCGCATTGGCGCGGGTCCCCGCGATCGGGCCGCGCGGCACCGCGCGTGCGCCGCTCGCGCGCATCTGGCGCCGCAGGCGCGCAGCGGCCGGCGCCGCTCCCAGCCGATCGAATATTTCCAACGCCTGGCGCTGCGCGGCATCGTCGCCGCCGCTCAAGGAGAGAGCCTCCTCGTAGGGCCGGCCGAGCGCATGCCAACCGGCGGCGGCCTCCTGCCAGCGGCCTTCGCAGTGTGCTCGATGGGGAGCCTGCAAGCGCGCGGTTTCCGGGACCGCCCCGCCCAGCATGTGCAGCCATAGCGCTGCATCCTCGACCACCCAGCGCGAGTTGAGCCGAGCTGCAAGGTCGTGTACTTCTCGCAGCAGAGACTTGGCCTGCTCCGCCGCGGCTGCCGCGTCCGGTGAATCACCCAGCCAGGCGCACTCGGCGTCCAGCATGGCGATGTACACCATGCGCTGCGGTTCAGCCATGCTGGTCGCCAGGTGCCGCGCCGCGTCGAGCGGCGTGTCGGCGTCCTGATCGCCGCGGCGGATGCGCAGGCGCGCGAGTGCAATGAGCGCCGGGAAGCGGTAGGTCTCGGCGGCATACACCCGGCTGGAAATTTCTTGCGCTTCCTCTTCGGCGCCGCTCCAATCACCCTGATCCAGCCAGGTCATGGCTCGCCAGCCGCGCAGGTAGCCTTCCCAATGGCTGAGCTCGCGCGCCATGGCATAGGCGACACCGCGTTCGATGTACGTGAGCGCCGACCGATAGTCGCGCTGCCAATAGTAGGCGCAGGTCAGGTTGCAGGATGCCCGTTCCACGTGGTCGTGATAGTTGCCGGCGACCGCAAGATCCAAACTCTGCATGAGTTCCTCGCAGTGATCCGGGCCGCTGACGTCCGACTTGGCTGTTCCGATATTGCCCAAGGCGTGAACGATGATTTCCTGCTCGCCGAGGCGCCGTGCCAGGCTGAGTGCACGTTCGCCCCAGCTGATTGCGCTGTCCATGCGCGAGGCCAGCATTTCGAGCTGCGATTGGTGGGAATAGGCCCAGGCCAATTCGCGGCCAGGCGGTACTGCCTCGAGCACTTCGATGGCCTCGGCGACAGAGCGCTCCGCGTCGCCCCGCCGCCCGCACATCCAGGCGAAGCGCGTGAGACGGGTCAGATCCTGGCCGAGTTTCAAAGCTTCGTTCGCGCGCCGCCTCAGCCCGGCCGCCTCGGTCATCGTGACTGCTGCAACGTCGGCCGATCCCATCAGATAGGCCTGCTCCGCGTGCTGCTCCAAGGCGTCGACGACCCGCTCCGACGCCAGGGCGTGGCGATGCTTGAGCATCAGCGCAAAGTAGGCGGCGGCCTCGCGCGGCGCGCCGGCCGCCACCGCCTCTTCCGCGGCGCGCTGCGCGAACTTGAGCAGCATCGGCTCGTCGGCGGCGCGTTCGGCGTGATGCGCTATCTCGCTGGCGCGCGCGTCGTCGCGGCGTTTCAAGACATCGACCACTTTCTGATGCAGCGTGCGGCGCCGCGTGGGAGCGATCGAGTCTTCGATGGCGCGGCGCGCGAGTTCATGGCGGAATTGCACCCGGCCGCCGTCCACCGACAGCATGCCCTTCTCCACGCATTCATCGAGACCCGAGTCGATTGCGCCGCCCTTGACCAGGTCGGCGACCACCGCGGTCTCGGCATGGCGTGGAAACAACGAAACCGCATCCAGCACCCGCCGTGCCGACTCGCACAGGCGCGAGGCTCGGGCCAGGGTCGAATCGCGTACCGCCCCGGTGGGCGCCGCGCCCTCCACCGCCAGCGCCTCGGTCACGAGGAAGGGATTGCCGGCGGTGAGCGCATACAATTCCTCGCCGTGCTTTCCCGCCTTCGCGGCAAGGCTTTTCACGGCGGCCAGGGACAGGGACTCGAGCGTCATGCGCTGCACGCTGCCGGCCGGCATCTCGCCCAAGAAATTGCGCAGCGGCGAGCGTGCATCCACCTCCTCGTCGCGGTAGGTGATCAGAATCAGCGCGCGCACGCGCGCGATGCGCCGTCCGAGAAAGCGGATGAGATCCAAGGTCGCGGTATCGGCCCAGTGCACATCCTCGATGATGAGCAGGGCCGGCGCGGCGCCCTGGGACACAAGCCGCAGCACGGATTCGAATGCGCGAATGTGATCAGGCCCCCAATCGAAGTTCTCGCCGCTGGCGCGCGCGATGTCGCGCAATGGCAGCAACACCTCCGGCGTGGATAAATTTTCGCAGGTGCCCCAGTACACGCGCGCGCCCGCCCCCTGACCCGCGACGAAGCGCTCGGTCAGCGCGGTTTTTCCGGCGCCCGCCTCGGCGGCCATGGCAACGATGCGGCCGTGGCCCTCGCGGGCCTCACCGAGAGCATCGTTCAATTGGCGCAGCTGTTGATCGCGTTCCAGTAACTCGATTGATGCATCCCTCGATTGAGATCCCCGTCACTGTCGGCCCCGCCGATTATAGCTTCAGCGCACGGCGCTCCGGCGGGGGAAGTCTGCTACATTCTCCCGGATGAATGATGTGCAAGCACAAGACCCGCGCCGCGAGCTGCAATCGATGCTGGCGTCGCGTTTGGCGCTGATCGTGGTCGAGTCCCGCGAGGAGTCGCGGGTGCTTTCGCTGGTGCGCGACGTGAGCCTCAAGGTCAAGGAAGGACGCGGCTGGGGGGTTTTCCAATGGACCGTCACCGAGGGCCTGCAGCGCCTCGACGTCGACATGGGCGGCCCGCAGCGCACGCTGGCCGACCCGGAACAGCTGCTCAAGCACCTGAAAGCCACGCCGATGCCGGGCATCTATGTGCTGCTCGACTTTCACCCCTATCTCAAAGAACCGGTGAATGTCAGGCTGCTGAAGGACATTGCGCAAAGCTACGACCACGTGGCACGCACTGTCGTGCTGTTGAGCTACGAAGTCACCTTGCCGGAGGAACTCGAGCAGTTTGCGGCACGGCTGCATCTGGCCCTGCCCACCCCCAACGAGCGGCTGATGATCGTCACGCGCGTGGCGCGTGAATGGAACGCGGCAAATCCAGGCAAGCCGGTCGGACTGGACCGGGAAGTGCTCAGCAAGCTGGTGGACAATTTGAACGGGCTCACGGCCTCGGATGCCGAGCGCCTGGTGCGGCACGCCATTTTCGATCACGGCGCCATCACCATGGCCGACATGTCGGAGGTGCTCGCCGCGAAGTATGAGTTGTTGAATCGCGGCGGTACGCTCTGCTACGAGCCGGTGACCGCGAAGTTCACCGACGTCGGCGGCATGCAGAATCTTCGCCACTGGCTCACCAGCCGCAAGCCGGCTTTCGACGGCAGCGCGCCCGATCTCGATCCGCCCAAGGGGGTGCTGCTGCTCGGCGTGCAGGGTTGCGGCAAGAGCCTCGCGGCACGCGCGGCGGCCGGTATATTCGCGGTGCCGCTGGTGCGCCTCGACTTCGGCGCGCTCTACACCAAGTGGCAGGGAGAGGCCGAGAAGAACCTGCGCGAGTCGCTGCAGTCCGCCGAGGGCCTGGCGCCGTGCGTGCTGTGGGTGGATGAGATCGAAAAGGCCTTGGCCGAGGGCGAAGGCGACAGCGGCGTGTCGCGCCGGGTGCTGGGGACCTTTCTCACCTGGCTGGCCGAACAGCGCGCGCGCATCTTCGTGGTCGCGACGGCCAATGACATCGCCGCGCTGCCGCCGGAACTGATCCGCAAGGGCCGCTTCGATGAAATTTTCTTCGTCGATCTGCCCGGCAAGGATGCGCGTGCGGAGGTCATCGCCATTCACTCGCGCAAGCGCGGCCTTACTTTAAGCCCGCAGGAGATTGCCGCACTGGCGGGTCGCTGCGAGAATTTTTCCGGCGCTGAGATCGAACAGGCCATCGTCGCGGCGCTGTACAGCGCGCACGCGGCCAACCAGCCGGTGAGCGCCGCCATGATTGCCCGCGAAATGCAGAACACACGGCCGTTGGCGGTGGTGATGGCGGAAAAAGTGGCGGCGCTGCGCGAGTGGGCCGCCAGCCGCACGGTCTCGGCCGATTAAGCCATGCCGGCGTTCGATTGGCTGCAGAGTCTCGCCGCCTTCAACCAGCTGGGCGTCCTCGCCGCGGCGCTGATCTGCGGCGCGGTCGGCGCGGCGCTGCTCGGCAATGCGCTGTTCTGGCGAATCCACGCGATCCGCGTGCAGGGCGAAGCGATCGGCGTGCGCCGGAATGGGACTACATTCCGCTCGGTGTACCGCTATGCGCTGCCCGGCAAGAGCAACGTCGAGGGCACCTCGAACGAGGGCTCGAGCAGCCTGGAAGGCCGAGAGTCCGGCACGCGGCGAATGCTGCTGGTGATCGCCGCGCATCCCGATGAAGTCCAAGAGGCGTCGAGCCATGTGTGGAGCGCGATCGGCGTGCTGTTCGTGGGCGCTGCGGCGTGGCTGTTTCGCATCGCCGTCACCGCGTGGCCGGTCAATCGCTGGACCTGGATCGCCGCGGGCCTGTTGCTGTTGTACGGCGGCGTGCGGATCTGGCGCAGCATTCGGCCGGCGGAAAAGCGCTTGGGCGCGGCCAATTTCAAAGCACTGATCGCGCGGCGGCCGGTGGACGATATCGGCGCGGGCCCACTGCTGCGCTGCGAAGATATCCGCGCCACGCCGGAGTGGCGTGCGCTGGAGGACCGGCAGCGGGCGCAGCGCAGACGTTTCACACCCGTGCTGCTGATCACCGGCATTGCGCTCATCGGCATCGGCATCTATGTCGGGCGCACCCTGGTTCGTCTGGAGAGCGGCGTGCGGGTGCCGGGCAAGATCATTGCGTTGGACCCGCGCAATTCAGGCAGTCACGCTGTGTACTATCCCCTGGTGAGCTTCAGCACCGGCACCGGCACCATCGTGCACTTCAGCGATCGTGTGGGCTCGAATCCGCCCGCCTACCATGTCGGCGATGCGGTGACGGTGATCTACCCGGCCGGCGACCTGCACGCGGCGATCATCGATCGCGGCTGGATCAATTGGCTGCCCGCCGGGCTTGCCTTTATCTTCGGCCTCGCACTTTTCGCGGCCGGCATGCGCGCCTTGAGGATGCGGACCAAGACCAACTAGGGCTGTTGCGGCGCAGGCGGCGCCTAAGCGTGCGCCCTGCCCCCATATGGGCGACAATGCGCCACTCAGAAAGAGGGGAACTTCTTTGACTCACGCAGCCATCGTCGGCTGGGGCAAGTGCCTGCCGCCGCTGATTTTGACCAATCAAGACCTCGCCACCTTCCTGCCCACCGACGATGAGTGGATTACGACGCGCACCGGCATGAAGGAGCGGCGCATCTCGCATGTGCCGGGCATCGAGCTCGCCATCACCGCCGCGCGCCGCGCCATCGCCTGCGCCGGCATGTCGGGCAAGGACATCGAGCTGGTGATCTACGGCAGCTGCAGCAACGATGAGGCCGTGCCGAACAGCGCCTCCGGCGTGCAGCAGCGCATCGGCGCGACCCAGGCGGCCGCCTTCGACGTCAATACCGCCTGCACCAGCTTCATGTACGGGCTGTCGATCGGTTCATCGATGATCAAGACCGGCATCGTCAAGAACGCGCTCGTGATCGGGGTCGAGTTGATCTCGCAGTACATGGACTGGGAGAACCGCAATGTCGCGGTGCTGTTCGGCGACGGTGCGGCCGCGGTGGTGCTCGAGGAATCGCAGAACGAGGCCGGTGTCATCGCGGAGAAGCTGCAGTGCTACGCCGACGCGCGGCAGATCTTGAGGGTGCGCGGCATGGGCACCATGTACGCCAATCTTGGCGTGCCGTACGGTCAAACCGGCTGGGATTTCGACGGCCAGGAAATCTTTCGCAAGGCGGTGCAGGGCATGAGCGAGGCCAGTCTGGACGTGATGCGCCGCGCCGGCGTCACCATGGCGGATATCGGGCTGGTGGTGCCGCACCAGGCAAACCTGCGCATCATCGATGCGGTGGCCAAACGCGCGGGCGCCGGGCCCGACAAGGTGTTTCTGACGGTGCAGAAGTACGGCAACATGAGTTCCGCGACCGCGCCGGTTGCGTTGGTCGAGGCGGTCGAGGAAGGCCGCGTGGCGCCCAACAGCCTGGTGCTCATGCCCGCCTTCGGCGGCGGTCTGACGCTGTCGGCGCATCTGATTCGCTGGGGCGAGCGCATGGCGCCGCTGACCAGGAGCGATGCGGAGCTTGCGCCCACCTCGAAAACCGCGCTCGACATCGTCAATGAGATCCGCGCGCAAAAGAAGCTTGGCGAAGCCGAGGCGGCGGCACGATTCAAGGCATTGAGCTTTGCGGAGAATCGCGCGGGCTAGGGGCGGCGCTGCCGGGAGTATCCAGATTTTTGTGTGTTGAGCCATACTTTACCCAAGGAGCGAGAGTATGGCGATCAAGAAAGAGATTTTGGACGAGTTGCTGAAGGATAGGGATCCGAAGACGATGTTTTCTTCGGACGGATTGCTCGGTGA
>DATAVN010000039.1:0-1828 GCA_036267715.1 Steroidobacteraceae bacterium
TCGATGTGATCCATGGAGGCCGTCACCACATGCGTCCGCGCATGCCGATAGGCCGCCATCGCGCCCACCAGGTCAATGAAGTGCATCAGCCGGCCGCCCAGCAGATTGCCCAGCGTGTTCGTATCGTTCGGCAGGATCAGCACCGTCATTTCGCTGCGTGATTCGGCAACCGAGCGGGTAGGCAGTTGAGCGGTAAAGTCCATCGTGCGTCTCTTTCGTATGGGAAGCTACCCCCGTTTTCACAATACCTTTGGCTTTGAAAGAAACTCGGCGCAGCTTTCCGTCAAGAAAAGCTGCTCTTCGCGACCGCCGGCCAGACCACCGTATTTGTGAAAACGGGTACCCTCCAGTGTCGGGCATCGCGACTAAACCCGCAATGCAGGGTCCGCTCGGCATGCTACGGTCCGGCATGCTACGGTCAACGGAGGAACCGCAAGGGGCAAGACGGCCATGGACAAAATCGCACTTCTTCAGGAAATTCTCGCGCAGAATCCCAACGACGCCTTCGCACGTTACGGCCTGGCCATGGAACACGCCACCCAGGGCGACACCGCCACCGCTCTCGACCAGTTCCAGCAGCTCACCACTGCGCATCCCGACTATGCCGCCGGCTACCAGATGTCCGCCCAGTTGCTTCTCAAAAGCGGCCGCGACGGCGAAGCGCGCCAGCGCCTGGAAGCTGGAGTCGCCGCAGCACGCCGCACCGGCAACGCTCTCGCATTGAGCGAAATGAGCGCCATGCTGGATGAACTTTCGATCTGATTCGGTGGGCCGCTGCATCGGATGGGCGCAAATGCGACACCATCCCCGGGTGCTCGTCCCATTCCTTTTCGCGTAACAAAAACCCAATCAGCAAGGGCAACGATACACACGCAAATTGCGATCGCTCGGGGCGCATAATAACGCGAGCACGAGATCGCGAAGGTGAAGATTTGAATCCGCCAGCATAGGATCGGCCCCTCTTGAAAATCCTCTTCCCGTTCTCTCTTGAGCCTGCGGCACACCCCGAAAGATGTGCGAGCGCATGAAGATTCCTTTGTTCCCCCTCGATGTCGTGCTCTTCCCTGGAGTGCCGCTGCCACTCCATATCTTCGAGCCGCGCTATCGCGAGATGATCGCCGAGTGCATCGCCGGCAATGCCGCCTTCGGCATCGTGCGTGCGCAGCGCGACGGCCTCGCCGTTGTTGGCTGCACCGCACAGGTGATACGCGTGCTGCAAAGCTACCCCGATGGACGAAGCGATATCCTGGCCCAGGGCGTCGAGCGTTTTGAAATCGTGCAACTCGACAACAGCCGCGGCTTCCTGCAGGCCGAAGTCGATCTCCTCCCCGACATAGCGCAGCCCGCAACCCGCGCGGCACGCGAGGAATGCGTAGCCTTTCACTTCGAGGCTTTGCACCTGATGGGATCAAGCCGCGCCTCCATGCATCTCAATCTCGATGCGCCGGTCGCTTATCTTCTTGCGGCCGTCATGCCGGCGGACCCCAACTTCCAGCAGGCGCTCCTTTCCATGCGCTCGGATGCCGAACGCACCGAGACGCTTTCGAGCTACTACCGCGCCATCCTGCCCAAACTGCGCAGCGCTGCCACGACCAGCGAGCGCGCCTCCGGCAACGGACACATCATGTAGGCTGGCCGCCGCATTCTGTGAGCCTCGTCCCACATCGATCGCTCGAAACAGTACAGTAGAGACAGTGCTTGCCACAGTGCCAGGAGGTTCTCCCCGCATGCCGCAGAAAACAACGCCGTCCAACCCGGCATTGCCGGCCACGCTTGGAGAGCTACGCACCAGCAAGGAATTCACCGAGGCTGCCGTCTGCCGCAGCGT
>DATAVN010000040.1:0-4499 GCA_036267715.1 Steroidobacteraceae bacterium
ACGCCGTATCTGTGGGGCGGCAAGACCGCGCTTGGTCTCGACTGCTCGGGCCTGGTCCAGGTGGCGCTGACCGCGTGCGGGCGCATCTGCCCGCGTGACAGCGACATGCAGGAGCGCGCGCTGGGCGCGGCGGCCGCGCAACACCCTTCCGGCCTGCAGCGTGGCGACCTGATATTCTGGAAAGGCCATGTGGCGATCGTGCGCGACCGCTCAAGCCTGTTGCATGCCAACGCCTTCCACATGGCGGTGGCGATCGAACCGGTCGCTGAGGCGTTCGCCCGCATTAGCGCTGCCGGCAGCGAGGTCACCAGCGTGCGGCGGCTTTAGATCATGTCGCGGATCTTTCTCAGCCATTCGAGCAGGCACAATGCCGAGGCCGTCGCCTTGCGCGACTGGCTGCTGCGGCCGGATCGTCGAGCCACGTCCAATCGGGATGCAGCATGCGCCACAGCACAACAACCTGGTCGGCGTGGCCGCGCTCGAAGGCAACAACCGATGTCATCGGATGATCATAAAACGGAGCCGGCTTTTGCGCAGCGCAGGAGTCTCTTTGTGGCCCATCGCGTCATTTCGCGGCGATGCAGTATTTCGGTCGTTTTCGGAGCGAAGCGACATTGAGCCGGATTTATGAGTACATGGCCTGGTCAAATAGGTCACCTTGACCTGCCGCGTTCGTCGCCATGCGGCGCTCAAGCAAGGTGCTTTTTGAGGAATTTCTCCATCGCCTCGTAGAATTCAAAACGGTTTTCTTCATTGGCGAAGCCGTGGCCTTCGTTCTCCTTGACCAGATATTCAACCTCGATGCCGTGCTTTTTGAGGGCGGCGACCATCTGATCGGACTCGCTGATGTTGACCCGCGGGTCCTGCGCGCCCTGCGCAATCAGCAGCGGCGCCCGGATATTTTCCGCATGCATCGCCGGGGAGGTTGCAGCGAGTAGTTCCTTGTCGGTTTCGGGGTTGCCGATCATCTCGTAGAACATGTCGAGCATCGGCTTCCAGTAGGCTGGAATGGTGGTCAGGAAGGTGAACAGATTCGATACGCCGACGCAGTCGACGCCGCAGGCGTACAGTTCCGGGGTGAACGCCAATCCGGCGAGCACGCAGTAGCCGCCGTAGCTGGCGCCGTAGATGCCGATGCGCTTCGGGTCGGCAATACGCTGCGCGATGGCGTATCGCACGGCGTCGGTCACGTCGTCCTGCATCTTCCTGCCCCATTGCTTGAACCCTGCTTCCCAGAACGCACGGCCATAGCCGGTCGAGCCGCGGAAGTTGATCTGCAGGACCGCATAGCCGCGGCTGGCAAGAAACTGGACTTCCGGATTGTAGCCCCAGACCTCACGCACCCACGGGCCGCCATGCGGGTTGATGATGAGCGGAAGGTTTTCGCCGCCGCCCTGCGGCAGCGTGAGATAGCCGTGGATAGTGAGGCCATCGCGCGCCTGATAGGTGATCGGCTGCATCTGCGCGAGGTCGCCTTCACGGAGCCACGGCGCGATCTCGGCCAGCTTGGTCAACGTCCTGGACGTGGCATCGTAGAGATAGCGAATGCCCTGCGTGCGATCGTTCCACGCGGCGGCGATGAAGATGGTTTCATCCCGATTGTGGGCCTGCAGGTCGATCTCATAGCCCGGGAGCTGCCTCTGCAGGTCGGCGAAGATCGCTTCCATTTCAGCGTCGAAGAATTTGCGCTCGAGCTTGGAGGTTACAAACTGCGCCGCCGTGTAGACTTTGCGTTTGCGCGACCAGGCAAGACCCGTCGCGTCGACATCCGGATGCTGGAAGATGACGCTCGCTTCCTTGGCGGTGGCCGGATCGATCCGCACGATCGCCTCCTTGTCGCGGTTGATGTTGGAGGAGGCGAACAGGAGCTTGTTGTCGAAATCGAAGAATAGCGGCGTAATCTGTTCCTTGAAATTGGTGGTGATGACCGTCGTGAACGGTGTGTCGTCGTCGGGCCGGTGCAGAATGCTGGCATTCACGCCATCGGTGACGAGCGCAAGCCGGATACAGCCGCTGTGGTCGGTGACCCAGCTCGTCACATTACCGGGATTCTCCGCGACGAGCGTGAGTTCCTTGCTGTTGAGATCGACACGATAGACGTCGAAGACCTCCGGGTTGCGCTTGTTCATCGCGATGATCAGTTCGTCGTCATGATCGAGGCGAGGGTCGATGATTTCGGCGCGCACCTTGGCAAACGGCGTGAGGTCGACAAGGTTGGTGCCGTCGGCGTCGACCACCACCAGGTGGACATTTTCGTCGCCCTTGAAGTCTTTCAGGTAGACGATGCGGCGCGAGCCCTTCCAGAAATATCCCCAGACATCGCGCTCGGTCTCGCCGGTGATGCGAATGGCGTCTCCGCCTGCGCGCGGCTGCACGAATACGTTCATGCGGTTCTGATACGGCTGCATGAATGACAGGCTGCTGCCGTCGGGGGAGACTTGAAATCTGGATCTTTCCGGATTCCGGAAGAAATCACGCACCGGAATGAGGCTGGCGCGGCCGGATGTGCTTGTCGTTGGGGGCATGGACCGATGTTTCCGATTTCAGAACGGCGCGTCGGGGGACTTGTATGGCGTCGCCAATAGCGACACTCTAAACCAAGCAGGGGCTTCGAGCAGCAGCGATGGACAATCCGCAAGCCGGCCACATTCCGCCGTCAATCGCGCCCGAGTCCGGCCGGCTGCACAAGCTGCGGCACTTGAGCTTCTGGATCAGGGAGCTGCCGTTCAGCCTGGTGCTGATCCTGACCATGATCGGTGTCGCCTATATCAGCTTCTCGAAAAAGCCGATCACCGGCTACTGGGAGTTGCTGGCGCCGCTGATCGCGCTGGTCTGCGTCGGCTCGGGCTGGGCTGCCGCCACCAACAATACCGCGCGCGTGCGTCTGATCGCGACCCAGGTGCTGCACTGGTTCGCGTTCCTGCTGGTGATGAACATGCTGCTGCTGTCGAGCGTGCAGCGTGTGTTCACTGCCAGCGCCACCGGCCTCGCCATTTTCACCTTGCTGGCCCTCGGCACCTTCACCGCGGGCGTGCACGTGCTGTCCTGGCAGGTTTGTCTGCTCGGCCTGATCATGGCGCTTGGCATCCCGGCGATTGCCTGGGTCGAGAACTCGGCCCTGGTGTTCTTGCTGATCGCCGCCGCGATCATCGGCATTGTCGTGGTGGTGTGGTGGCACTTCCGCGAGCCGCGCCCGGCGGCGAAGCCTTGAATTTCCGCTCGATGCAACGGCGGCCGCGTTGACTTTGCGGCGGCCTTCGCCCATTTACCCCGACGTGGACATGACTGAGCCCATAGCGGCGCTCCGCGCCGCGACCTCCGACCGGATGGTCGCGCCGACCGCAATGTTGCGGCCGGAGGCGGAGCTATGTCATGCCCAATCTCAAGCCCTATCGGACCAAGGCGCAGAAAGCTGAGGCGCGGCGCATCGCGCGCAAAGACGTGGACGGCGCCTGGCGCAGCGAGGCGCCGTTTTGCCTTCACGGTCAGCCCGGTGAATGGTTCTGGGATGCGAGCCACAAGGTGCCGGTGCGCGAAACCCCGGCGCGCCAGGCGCTGGCGCGCAGCAGAAAATCCGGCGGCGACGAGTGACGCTGCCGATTTGGCGGCCGGCACCACACATGATGGCGGCGCGCCTTCTTCGCGCGCAAAAAAGCAAGCGGTCCGCGGCGTTGCTGCTCCCCGACGCATTCACGCGCCGGGGAAAACGCCATCAGCATCGCGTCAGATCGCTTCCTTGAGATCCTTGGCCGCGCGGAAGGCAACCTTCTTGCTGGCCTTGATCTTGATGGCTTCGCCGGTGGCCGGATTGCGGCCCATGCGTGCGGCGCGCTTCCTGACCTGCAAGATGCCGAGGCCGGCGATGCGGATGCGCTCGCCCTTCTTGAGGTGCTTGGTGATCAAGCCAACCAACCCCTGGAGCAACTGTTCGCCACCGCGTTTGGTGAGCTCATGCTCCTCGGCCAAGGTCGCCGCGAGATGCTTGATGGTTACCGGCCTGCCGGCCTTCGCCGTCGAGGCCTTGGTCTTGGACTTGGAAACGGCCATGTTCAATTACCTTTTAGCGCGAAATGCGCTGCCCAGAGGGAAAACTGATTCGGGCAACAAAGGGAACGCTTGTGGAAGAAATGATGGCGCTAAATTGTCGATTGGTGCGGCGCCCGGTGACTGCCGGATGCAGCAACGAATGCCCATTTTGCAGGCCTAAAGTGGGCCATGCCGGCAACTGGCGCCCGGCCACGATGCCTTCCATGATTCGTATCGGCTCGCGCTCCTGACGACCGTGCCGCGCCAAACAACGATGGGAATAATGCAGCAAAATCAGGCATAAGTCGCCCGTTCCACGTATCGCTTGACAGCCGCCCGCGATCGGGTATTTCGCAAAAATCCCGCTTTTCTGAAGGCGCCGGCTGCCTGACCGCGGCCGGTGGAGCGGGGTGCGGTGCCCGCGCGCGACGGCTCGTCACCGGCGCACTCGGGCGGCTCGGGCATCATACTGC
>DATAVN010000041.1:0-5706 GCA_036267715.1 Steroidobacteraceae bacterium
CACTTGAATCGCGGACAGACCCTGGCTGGAGGTTGACCTCACGCTCTTGACATTCTCCGTACCGGCCAACAGGCCTTCCAGCGGCCGCGTGACCAGCGCTTCGACTTGGGTTGCATCGAGTCCGGGCGCTTCGGTCTGCACCAGTACGTGCGGTGGCGCAAAATCCGGGAATACATCGAAGCGCGCCGAGAGCATCGCGGCTGCGCCAAACACGGCGATCAGGCAGGCGAGCGCCGTGACAATGCGCGGATTGCGCAGTGACGCGCGAACGATGGCGGCCAGCATGCGGCTCGGACCTAGTCGTCGTCATCCGGCGCGTTCACGCCGACGCCCTGCAAGGACCACAGCACACCCGCCCCGCGCACGACGATGTCGTCATCATCATCCACACCATTGACGAGCCAGCCGTCGCCATAAGCCGCCAACAACAGCACTTTCACCGCTACGTAACGCATTTGCCGCTCGCCTGTCTTCGGCGTGAGCTGCTTGTAGACGTAGGCCCCATGCTCGTCGTAGAGAATGGCTTCGCGAGGTATCAACAGGCCTTCGCGCTGTGCCATCAACAGCGTCACCGGCACCCGGGCACCCGGGGCCAAGCCCGCGGGCGCGTTCTGAACTTCAAGCAATAGTCCAACGCCCTGCAATTCGCCGCTCTGTCGCAAGGTACCGAGGATGCGGCCGGAAACCTCGATGCCGTCGACATCCAGGAGAGCTTTGCGGGGCAATGCGCCCAAGCTATGGCGGCCGGGCAAATCGGCGCGGACCAGCAATCCGTGTCCGCTGATCGCCGCGTCCAGCACCTTTTGACGCGGCCCCGACGGCAACGCCATCAGCGGACCCCAACGTAAATCCAGCCGCGCCATCGACAGCTGCGCCTCGGCCCGTGCCTTCGTCTGCTCCGCCACAGCGGCCTCGACCATCTTTTGTGACGCTCCTGCGCCCGCATTGAACAGGGCTCGAAGCCTCGAGAGTTCGGCCGACGCGGAATGCTCCGCTGCGGCAGCAGAGGCTGACTCGCCCACGTCGGACAACAGCACCGTCGCGTCCAGCACCAGGCCCAGCGCATCGGTACGTTCCAGTGTCTTGGCAGCGATGGGACGCGCAACCACGATGCCGACGGCCTTTTGCTGTCCGTTGCTCAAGCTCGCCTGCCGAACGGTATCGCCGGGGTTGTCGTCGGCATCGGTGCCGGCGGCCGCCCCAAGAAAACTCGACACGGCGCAAAACGCCAGAGACAAAGCTGCAATCCATGACTTCATCATCCGGCCCCGAGCGCCACTTCCGGCCCCGACAGAGGAGCCCGCAGCGCATCCTCGAGGTTGTTGCGTGCGATCTGCAGCCGCGCGCGCATCAGCAGTGCTTCCATTTCCGCCTGCGTGGCGATGATTTGAGCGCCCACTTGACCTTGAGCATCAATCGCCCCCACGCGCAGCGCCAGATCCGCCTGCTGCAATTGTCGACGCGTCTCCGCCAAGCGCCGTTCTGCCGCGTTCGAACTCTCGCGCGCGATGTGTTCTTCGCGCTCGGCGGCCGCCACCTCGCCGTAGATTTCCGCCTGCAGCGCCAGCATGCGCTGGCCGGCAAGCTCGCGGCCGGCACGTGCTTCCGCAATCTCGCCGCGGTTGCGATTGAGCGGCAGGGTGAAACCCACGTCCAGCGGAAATTTCGCGATCCCGTGATCCCAATAATAACCAGGCGAAAGCGTGAACTGCGGATACTGGCGGGCCACCGCCAGTTGGAGTTTCGCTTCCGCGCCTGCGTAGTCCCCGATCGCAGCGCCGAGATCGGCGCGGGAGAGCAGAGCCTGTTCGCGCGCCTCCCGCTCCCTGCTTTCATCCACCGGTGGCGGGTCGCCCCAATCCGGCCAAGCAAAACGGAGGCCGTCGAGCGCCGCCGACGGCACGCCCATCGCCGCGGCGGCCGAGGACTGTGCGGCACCCGCGAGAGCGTGCAATTCCGCCTGTTCCAGCTCGATCTGGATCCGTCCTTGCCGGCTGGCGATCATCTCGCTGGGCGCATCCTCGCCGATTTTGACGCGTCGCGCCTCCAGCTCGATCAGTCGATCTTGGGCCTGACCAAGGCGGTCAAGCAAACGAGACCGCCGGCGCGCACTCTCCCACTCGGACAGCGCCGCGGCCAACGTCCGACGCACGGCCCAGGCATGGTCCATCAGCTGCAGGCGGGCGTTGCCGGTGTCGAGCCGCGCCATCTCCTCTCCCAAGCGGCGTTGTTCGCTCGAGCGCACCAGCCAATTGAAGCTCACACCGTAGAGCCATGGATGCGCATCATGGCGCGCGTATTCCGACTGCAGTGTCATGTCCGGATTGGGAGCTTGTGCGGCGCTGATCTCCCGCGATAGAGCTGCCTTGACCTCCGCCCGGGCCACCGCGAGTTGCGGATTTTGCTTCAGCGCCAACGCCAGAAGCTCCGCGCGGTTCCATTCCCGCACCGGAGTGAGCTGACGTGCCGCAAATTCCTGGGCGCTGCGCGCCGGCTCGAGCGGTTGCGCTTGATAGTGGGCGCAACCCGCAACAGCTGTCGCGGACATGGCCGCGGCACATCGCCACGCGCACCGCCTCGATACTTTCCCCGGTCGATCCGCAATGACGCTCACCCGCGATATTCCTTGGCGCCGGGGGTCTAATTCCCCAACATTCCGAGAATTTCTCCCGGCGTCGATCATACGCGCCCACGGCTGCACATAGAATCCGTCTCAGAAGTGGCACAGTTGGGCGCAGAAGTGAGTCATCGGCGACGCAACCATCGCGTCGCCGATTTAGGCCGCCGACCCTGGGGGTTGCGTCAGAAGAAGAGGATTCCGCCGATTGCGAGATCCTTTTCGGTCGCCGAGTTACCGTTCCACGCTTCCGCCTTGGTATCGATGTACTCGCCGACCAGCGTGATGCTCTTGGTCAGGCTGTAGTACACGCCGAGGACGCCGGACGAATTGCGCTTGACCAGATCGTTGGCATTCTCGGTGGCCCGCTCGTCATCCGCGAGTTTGAGTTCGGAGAGGCCATAGCTCAAGCCGACTTTCAGCTTGCCCATTTTGTAGGTCCCCTGCACATAGCCGCCGTCGGACTTTCGGGTATCTCCCAACGCGGATGTCGGCAGGATGAACAAGCCGGTGGTACCAATGCCCTTGCCCGTGTAGCCGTACAGCACCCCTTCGAAACCGGCAATGTCTACTTTGACGCCGGCGTCGAACCCGGTGCCGGTAAAGCTCGTGGCTTTGCCGATTATCGCATCTTGCGCGGCGGCCGAGGAATCATCCTTCAGTTTCTGATTGACTACATCGATCCACACCTTGCCCGAGAGCGCGTCGCCTTTCGGATCTCCCCACGCGAAGCTGCCGCCGATCTGGATCTGCGGCGAGTTGTGAGACGTGTAGCCCGTCGTATCGAGAGGCTGGAATACGCCGATCGATCCGCTGAATCCGTTGTAATTAGCCGTGGTGTAGGTGATCTGCGGTTCCCAATCGGTATAGATATAACCGATGCCGATGCGGCCAAGACTGGTGTTGCTGGGCGCCGAATTCGCGCCGGCCGATCCGACCCCGAGCAGGGTCATGTCATCCAGGATTGCGTCCTTGCCGAAGAGGCCGATGTCGCGTCCCATCTTGACCGTGCCCCAACTGGCGTCGCCAAAGGTGAAAAACACTTGGCGTGCATCAATGCCGGGAGTCGCAAGAGCGGAAGGTTGACCCGCGCCATTCACACCGGCGGCTGCCGAGCTGTTGATGCCGGGATAGAGGCCGACGGTCACATCGATGTCAAGGTCTGCCTGCCGCGAGGTCGCGCTGAACACGAGCGCCGCCGGCAACAGGCCATTTCGAACCGCGGCGGAATGATCGCCGGTGCAGGCGAGACCGCCGGTCACCGTCGTGCTGGTAACGGGGTTGTCGCATTGCGACCCCACATAAAATGCATTGACGTTGCCGGAAAAGTCGATCTTCCAATCGCCCGCGTTCACGTCTATTCCGGCGACCGCGCGGGTCATCGGAACAATCCAGATCGCGGCGCAGATCGCGGTTGCAAGCTTGGTGCGCTTTTTCATGAAAAACTCCCCTCCGTTTCGTTTATCTGTCCTGACGTTGAACGCCAAAGCCGATCGGCCCTTTTTTCCCTAGTCGCGCGGCCGCGCCGAAGCGTCGGGCTAAGCCTCTTTTCACAGTTGCAAGAGGCGTACCAGTGGCGCAACGGCGGCCGGCATTGGACGCATTCGCGGCTCGGCCCAAGAAATCGGAGTGCCGCGCCCTGGTCTTGAAGCCTATTCGCGGTTATCAGCGGCACCGCAATCCGTCCGGCTGTCACGGCGCAGAATCAGTTTTGTCGCACTCTGTGTTGAATTGGATACACATCAGGATCGCCGCAATCGACGGCCACGGCCGAATTCGAGGCGTATGGCCGCTCAAAGGCTGCTTCATTTTCGAGGCACAAACTGTGACGGATCAGAAACATCGCTCACCGGACCGGTCTTCCGCGTAAAGGCCGGCATCGCGCAAGTATTTGATTGCTCAGATATCGATGGAATTGGTGCGGGCTGGCACGCTAGCTGCTTGTAGTTATATCCAATCGATGCAGTCGAGTGAATGAGGAGCCTGATTCGATGAAGACCAGAGCGGCTGTTGCGTGGGAAGCGAATAAACCGCTGAGCATCGAGCAGGTCGATCTGGACGGCCCGAAGACCGGTGAGGTGCTGGTACGCATCGTCGCAACCGGAGTTTGCCATACGGACGCGTTTACCCTGTCCGGCGCCGATCCCGAGGGACTATTTCCGGCGATCCTGGGCCACGAGGGCGGCGGCATCGTGGAAGAAGTCGGTGCCGGTGTCACCTCCGTCAAGGTCGGTGATCATGTGATTCCTCTGTACACGCCTGAATGCGGCACCTGCGAATTCTGTCGGTCTGGAAAGACCAATTTGTGCCAGCGAATTCGCGTGACGCAGGGCAAAGGTGTCATGCCGGACGGTACATCGCGCTTCTCGTTCAAGGGCAGGCCCATTTTGCACTACATGGGAACCAGCACATTTTCTGAACACACCGTGCTTCCGGATATTTCAGTGGCGAAGATCAATCCCAAAGCCCCGTTGGACAAGGTTTGCCTGCTTGGCTGCGGCATCACCACCGGCATTGGCGCCGTGCTGAATACCGCAAAAGTTACGCCGGGAGCGACCGTGGCGGTATTTGGTCTCGGCGGCATTGGTTTGTCCGTGGTGCAGGGTGCGGTGATGGCGAAGGCATCGCGTATCATCGCCGTGGATCTCAATCCCAGTAAATGGACCATGGCCAAGGCACTGGGCGCGACCGATTACGTCAATCCAAAGGACTATGACAAACCGGTGCAGCAGGTCATCGTCGATCTCACCAACGGGGGTGTCGATTACTCATTGGAATGCATCGGCAATGTTCATGTGATGCGTTCGGCGCTGGAGTGTTGCCACAAGGGCTGGGGCGAGTCGGTTATCATTGGCGTCGCGGGATCAGGCCAGGAAATATCGACGCGCCCCTTCCAGTTGGTCACCGGGCGGGTCTGGCGTGGCTCGGCATTCGGCGGCGTCAAGGGACGCTCGCAACTGCCCGGCTACGTGGATCGATATCTGTCCGGCGAGATCAAGATCGACGAGATGATCAGCAAAGTGTTGCCCTTGGAGGGAATCAACGATGCCTTCGAGTTGATGCACGAAGGCAAAGTGATCCGCTCGGTA
>DATAVN010000042.1:0-259839 GCA_036267715.1 Steroidobacteraceae bacterium
GGATTTTGAGTCCGGCGCGTCTACCAGTTCCGCCATTCGGGCATGCCAGGCCTGGCAGTATAAGCGATTGCCCGTCTTGGTAGAATGCCTTAAGAGCCATGCTGCGCACTGACTTTCACTTCGAGTTGCCCAAGGAACTCATCGCGCTCAGGCCCACGCAGGAGCGCTCGGCAAGCCGGCTATTGACGCTCGACGGACTCACCGGCGCGTTCGAGGACCGTCAGTTTCACGACTTTCCGCTGCTGCTCGACGCGCGCGATCTCCTGGTTTTCAACGACACCCGGGTCATTCCCGCGCGCACGTTCGGGGTCAAGGACAGCGGCGGGCGGGTCGAACTGTTGTTGGAACGCAGGTTGACTGCCGACACGGCGCAGGTCCACGTTCGAGCCAGCAAGGGATTGAAGATCGGCACCCCGGTGCGGCTCGCGGCGGGCGAGAGTGCCACGCTGATCGGGCGCGACGGTGAACTTTTTGTATTGAGGTTTTCCTGCGATGTGCTCGGGTTCTTCCTGGCGCATGGGCAAATTCCCTTGCCGCCCTACATCGACCGCATGGCGGAAGATGCGGATAGAGAGCGCTATCAGACCGTGTACGCACGCTCGCTCGGTGCGGTTGCCGCGCCGACCGCCGGTCTGCATTTCGACCGGGCGATGTTCGCCGCTTTGCATGCCCGCGGGGTTCAACATGCCTTTGTGACCCTGCACGTCGGCGCCGGGACGTTTGCGCCGGTGCGCAGCGCCGACATCGAGCTGCACGAAATGCACAGCGAGTACCTCGAGGTGCCGCAGAGCACCTGCGATGCGATTGAACGCGCGCGAGCTGGCGGTGGCCGCGTGGTGGCGGTCGGCACGACGGTGGTCCGAAGCCTGGAGGCTGCGGCTGAGCACGCCCCGGGAGCCGCGCAGCTCGCCCCGTTCAAGGGCAACACGCGCATTTTCATCAAGCCCGGCTTCGTGTTTCGCGCGGTCGATGCCATGGTCACGAATTTCCATCTGCCCGAGTCGACCCTGCTGATGCTGTGCTCCGCATTCGCCGGGCGCGAGGCGCTGCTCGCCGCTTACGCGCACGCGGTGCGGGCGCGCTATCGATTTTTCAGCTACGGTGATGCGATGTTTCTGACCCCGTCAGCCGCCGCGCGCATCGCGCCGTGAGCTCCATGCGCTTCGAGCTGCTGGCACGAGACGGCGCCGCGCGGCGCGGCCGCCTGACTTTCGCCCGCGGTACGGTCGAGACGCCGGCGTTCATGCCGGTGGGCACCTATGGCACCGTCAAGGCGGTGACGCCGGAAGAGCTCGAGTCCATCGGCGCCGAAATGCTGCTCGGCAATACCTTCCACTTGTATTTGCGCCCGGGCTTGGACGTCATTCAGGTGCATCAGGGCCTGCACCGTTTCATGCACTGGCAGCATCCGATACTGACCGATTCGGGCGGATTCCAGGTGTGGAGCCTGGCCGAGATGCGCAAGGTCACGGAACAGGGCGTGCACTTTCGCTCTCCGGTCGATGGCGCGGCCGTGTTTCTCTCGCCCGAGGAGTCGATGAGGATTCAGCGCGCCCTGGCCGCGGATGTGGCCATGAGTTTCGATGAATGCACGCCGTATCCGGCGACCGAGGATGTGGCCCGCGCTTCGATGGAACTGTCGATGCGCTGGGCACAGCGCGGTTTCCGCGAGTACTACGGCAGCGAACCTCCGGGAACCCTGTTCGGAATCGTCCAAGGCGGCATCTACGCCAGCCTGCGCCTCGCTTCGCTCGCGGCGCTCGAGGACATCGGCTTCGCCGGGCTTGCGGTGGGCGGTCTGGCGGTGGGCGAGCCGGCGGCTGAACGTGAGCAACTGCTCGCGGATCTGCTGCCGAACATGCCGGCTTCCAAGCCGCGCTACCTCATGGGAGTAGGGCGGCCCGAGGACATCCTCGAGGCGGTGCGCAGCGGCATCGATATGTTCGATTGCGTGATGCCGACCCGGCATGCGCGCAACGCGCATTTGTTCACCCGCGCGGGCGTGCTCAATATCCGCAACGCCGCGCATCGACTGGAGACCGGGCCGATCGAAGAGGACTGTGGCTGCTACACCTGCCGCCACTACAGCCGCGGCTACCTGCGGCACCTGGACAAATGCGGAGAGATTCTCGGTTGCCACTTGAATACCGTGCACAATCTGTTCTTTTACCAGCGGCTGATGCGCGAGATACGCGCCGCCATCGCGGCCGGGGGCTTGGAAGGCTATGCACGCGAGTTCTACGCCCGGCGCGGCTGACGGCATTGGGTTAAGTTTGCAGATGCCTGCTGTATACTACGCGGCTTTGTACAGCGGCGTCCGCCGCAAAAAAAGAGTGCAACACTATGGATTTCCTCATTAATTCGGCATATGCACAGGCCGCGGGCGCGGCTTCGGGCAGCCCGAGCCTGATCAGCACCCTGGCGCTGCCCGCGCTGCTGCTGGTGGTGTTTTATTTCCTGCTGATCAGGCCGCAGAGCAAGCGCGCCAAGGAGCAGCGGGAAATGCTTTCCAAGGTCGCGGTCGGCGATGAAATTGCCACCACCGGCGGCATGCTGGGCAAGGTCACCGAAGTGGGCGAGCAATTCCTGACCGTGGAAATAGCGGATGGCGTGAGCATCAAGCTGCAGAAATTTCAGGTCGCGCAGGTGTTGCCCAAGGGCACGGTCAAACACGCATGATCGGTTACCCACGCTGGAAGATCGTGCTGGTCGCGGTCGTGTTGATCGCGGGGATTTTCCTGGCGCTGCCCAATATCTTCGGCGAGGAAAGCGCGTTGCAGCTGGCGGCCGATCGGGCCGCGGTCACCGAGGCGGATCGCGGCGCGATCGTGCAGCTGCTCAAGGACAAGGGCGTGACTCCCTCCGGCGTCTTTTTGGAGCAGGGGCGCCTGACCCTGCGATTCACCAGCACCCAGGATCAATTGAAGGCGCGCGACCTGATCAAGGAGGCGCGTCCGACCCAGTTCACCATAGCCCTGTCGCAAGCCTCGCGCGTGCCGGCGTGGATGCACAACCTGGGGCTGAACCCGGTCAAATTGGGGCTGGACCTGCGCGGCGGCGTTTACCTGGTCTATCAGGTCGATGTGCAGGGAGCCGTGAAGCAGCTTCTCGACCGCCACGAACAGGATTTTCGCGCCTCGTTGCGCAATGCCAAAGTCTCCTATCAGGACGTCACCGTCGATTACCCGAACAACCGGGTGCGCGTGCTGTTTCGCGATGCGGACACCTTCGCGAAAGGCAAGGCGGCCATCCAAGCCGACAATCGCAACCAGAGCTTCACGGATACCACGGTCGGCGGCGCTCCCGCGCTCGAACTGCAGTTGACCCCGCAGGAAATCCGCGAACGGGAAAATTACGCAATTCAGCAGAACATCGTCATCCTGCGCAATCGCCTCAACAGCCCGGAGCTTGCCGTGTCGGAGCCGCAGGTGGCGCAGGAGGGCGTGGATCGGATCGCCATCCAGCTGCCGGGCCTGCAAAATTCCGCCGAGGTCAAAAAGATCCTCGGCAAGACCGCGACGTTGGAATTTCGCATGGTCGATGAGACCAATAATCCGCTGGAAGCGGCGGCATCCGGACACGTGCCGTTGGGCTCGAAGCTCTATTACACCCGCGACAAGCAGCCGGTGCTGCTCAAGCGCGATGTCGTGGTCACCGGCGACGAGTTGACCGATGCGACTTTCCAGCCGAATACCCAGGATGGCCCGGCGGTGTCGGTCGGACTCGACAGCCGCGGCGCCTCGAAAATGCTGAAGAACACCCAGGAAAATCTCGGCCATTTGATGGCGGTGGTGTTCATCGACCGTTCGCGCGAGAAGAACGCCCAGGGCGTTGAGGTCGACCGCACCACCGAAGAGGTCATCAACCGCGCCACCATTCGCGGTGTGTTCAGCAACACCTTCTCGATCACCGGCGTCAACCCGATCGAAGGGCGCGAGCTCGCGCTGCTGTTGCGCGCCGGCGGATTGGCGGCGCCGCTGACGCCGGTGGAGGAACGTGCCATCGGGCCCACCCTGGGGCAGGACAACATCAACAAGGGCATGAAAGCCATGGTGTTCGGCATGCTCGGCGCATTCGTGTTCATGGCGATTTACTACAAGGTGTTCGGCCTGATCGCCGATGCGACGCTCGCCGCCAATGTGGTGCTGCTGACCGCGTTGCTGTCCTGGTTCGGCGCGGCATTGACCCTGCCGGGCATCGCCGCCGTGGTATTGACCGTGGGCATGGCGGTGGACGCCAACATTCTGATCTATGAGCGCATCCGCGAGGAGCTGCGCAACGGCGTCACGCCGCGCGCCGCGATCGCCGCCGGATTCGAGCGCGCCTGGTCGGCCATCGGCGACTCGAACGTCACCGCGCTGATCGCCGGTGTGGTGCTGTGGTCATTCGGTGCCGGTGCGATCCGCGGCTTCGCCGTCGTGCTGGTGCTCGGCATATTCACCTCGGTATTCACCGCTGTGATGGGCAGCCACGCGTTGGTGCAAATCATCTACGGCGGCAAGCGCAAGCTCGACCGCCTGTCGATCTAGGCTCCTAAAGGATCAACCATGGAATTTTTCCACAAGGTCACCCGCTTCCCGTTCATGCACACCCGCAAGGTGTGGTACGGGCTGTCGGCCTTTTTGATCCTCGCGTCGCTCGCCCTGGTGCTGATCCGCGGATTGAACCTGGGCGTCGATTTCACCGGCGGCGTGGTGGTCGAGACGAATTTCCCCCAGGCGCCGAATATCGAAGGGCTGCGCGCGGCACTGGCGGGCGCGGGGGTGGCGGGGGCGCAGGTGCAGGCCTTCGGCAGCTCGCGCGACATCCTGGTGCGCCTGCCGCCGGATCCAAATGCCAAGGGCAACGAGATCGGTGCGCATATTCAGGAGATTTTCAGCAAGGGCAATTCCGGCGTGAAGCTGCAGCGCACCGAGGTGGTGGGTCCCCAGGTGGGACAGGAGCTGTTCATCAAGGGCAGCTGGGCGATGTTCGCGACGCTGGTGCTGATCCTGATCTACGTTTTGTTCCGCTTCACGCCCAAGCTCGCGCTGGGCGCCATCTTCGCGGTGCTGCACGACCCCATCTGCGTGGTCGGCTTCTTTGCGTTGACGCAAATGACTTTCGATCTGACCGCGATATCCGCCGTATTGGCCGTCATCGGCTACTCCTTGAACGACACGGTCATCGTGTTCGATCGAATCCGCGAACGCGCGCGCACCTCGCGCAAGCAGTCGATTGCGCAGGTCATCGATGAATCGATCAACCAGACCTTGTCGCGAACCTTGATGACCAAGCTGGTGACCTTGCTGGTGGTGGTCGCGCTCCTGGTATTCGGCGGCGAAACACTGCGTGGATTTTCCGCAGCCCTGGTGATCGGCATCATCGCCGGCACCTATTCGTCGATCTACATTTCCGCCGCGCTCTCGCTCGATTTGGGCTTGCGGGTGGACGACCTGCTGGAGCGCAAAGCAAGAAAGCCGGAAGAAATCGACGGTTTGCCCTAGAGCTGAATTCTTGCGGGCCTGCCTAACTTGATCGAGTTGCTCGCCGATCCGCAAACCTGGGCATCGTTCCTGACGCTGGTTCTGCTCGAGATCGTGCTCGGCATCGACAACATCATTTTCCTCTCGGTGCTGGTCGAGCGGCTGCCGCCGGCGCAGCGCGGCAGCGCGCGGATCCTGGGGTTGGGGTTTGCGATGCTCACGCGCATCGCGCTGCTGTTCTCCATCACCTGGCTGGCGACGCTGCGCGATCCGTTGTTCCGGGCGCTCGGCACCGATGTGTCGGGCCGCGACCTGATCCTGTTCGCGGGGGGCCTGTTCCTGCTGGTGAAGACGCTGATGGAAATCCGCGACATGCTTCGCGGCACGGTTCGCGCCCGCAAGCCCGGGGCCATGAACGGCTTCGTGATGATCATCATCCAGATCGGCATCATCGACATCGTGTTCTCGCTCGACTCGGTGTTCACTGCGGTGGGCTTGGCTCGGCACATCGAGGTCATGGTCGCTGCCATCGTGGTGTCGGTGTTCGCCATGATGGCAATCTCCTCGGCTGTCAGCCGCTTCATCGACCGCTATCCGACCATCAAGGTGCTGGCGCTGGGTTTTCTGGTGCTGATCGGCGCGGCGCTGATCGCCGAATCGCTCGAGCTGGACATTCCGAAGGGCTATCTGTACTTCGCGATGGCATTTTCAGCGGCCGTGGAATGGATAAACATAAGATTACGCCGCCACGTTAAGTAATAGTTTGCTAGCGCGCAGGAAAAGCCGCTAAAGTCCGCACCACTCAATCACATGTTTGCCGGGTTGTGCTATTCGATTGCGGGACCGTGCGAGCCCTGCTATGGTCGTTGAGGCTGCCGTGATCACAGGGGAAAATGAACGATGGGTGGCAGGGGAATCGGGCGCATTTTCTTGCGCAAGTCAGTCGGGCAGATTCAAACCGAGCATCAGCAAGGAGAGCTGAAGCGCTCGCTTGGCGCGCTGAACCTGATGCTGCTGGGAATTGGCTGCATCATTGGTGCAGGCATTTTTGTCCTCACCGGTCGCGCAGCGGCTCAATTCGCCGGCCCTGCGATTATGGTCTCGTTTGTAATCACAGGGCTGCTTTGCGCGTTTGTTGCCCTCTGCTATGCGGAACTCGCTTCAGCTCTGCCCGTATCTGGATCCGCCTATTCCTATACCTACGCGTCGATGGGAGAGGGGCCGGCCTGGATCATGGGGCTGCTGCTTCTGCTCGAATACGGCCTCGCGGCATCAACGGTGGCGGTCAGTTGGTCGGGATATTGCGTGAGTCTGCTGCACGATTTGGGGGTGGTGATACCGCCCGTCCTGACCGCCGCCCCGGGTGTTCACATCAAAGACGCAGCCGGGGGCGTCATCGCTACGGGGATCATCAACCTGCCCGCGATCGTGATCATTGGGCTCGTCACCATGGTGTTGGTGCGCGGTGTATCGGAATCGGCGGCCGTCAATAATGTGATCGTCGCCATCAAGGTGAGCATTGTAATCGCGTTCATTGTGATCGGGGCCCGCTATGTTCACCCGGCAAATTGGGCGCCGCTCGTACCCGCACAAATCCCACCGCCGGCGCCGGGCACGGCAATGGGCATTTGGCACCAGATCGGTCGGGCGTTAGGCGCCGTGGTCACGGGAGACAACTCCACGAAGTATGGTCTCGTGGGAGTGATTCATGGCGCCGCCGTAATTTTCTTCGCTTATCTGGGCTTTGAGGCGGTTTCTACGGCTGGCGCGGAAGCGCGCAATCCAGGCAAGGACATGCCGATCGGCATCTTGGGCGCCCTGATCATTTGCACCGCTCTGTACATCGCCACCTCCGCGGTCCTCGTTGGCATCGTGCCCTACAATCTATTGGATGTTCCGGCTCCCCTTGCATTGGCCGCCGACTACATCGGTCTTCGCTGGTTCGCCCTCGTTGTGAAGGTGGGGGCCATCGCGGGGCTCACCAGCGTGATGCTCGTGCTGCTCTACGGCCAGACCCGCATTTTCTACACGATTTCCAAGGACGGCCTGCTACCGAAGTCCCTGGCCTATGTTCACAAGAAATTCAGGACTCCTTGGATCAACACCATCATCGTGGGCTGCGCGGCGATGTGCGCTTCCGGCTTTATATCGCTCGACACGTTGGGTGACCTCACCAATGTGGGTTCGCTGACGGCATTCGCATTGGTCTGCATCACGGTAATTTATTTACGCATCAGCGAACCCGGCCTGGTTCGACCCTTCAGGACTCCTTTGTACCCACTGACACCCGTGCTTGGGGCTGGCATGTGCCTGCTGTTGCTGATGAGCCTAATGGCCACACCCACTACCCGGAACTTCTTTTTGATTTATCTTGCGGTGGGGATAGCGATTTATTTCGTCTATGGCATCCGAAGTTCGGTGCTGGGCCGCCGAATGGTTGTCCTCGGCGGCGAAGCGAAGCTGTAGTCGATTGCCCTCAAGTTTTTGCTGCGGCACCGTCAATTTTGCGGCCCCGGCGCGAGCGAGCAAAGGCCGGAGTTTCATCCTCGGCCGCGGCATCTACATGAATGCGCCGCAGGCGGCTCATGACAGTCTCGGGATTATCTACAAATTCCATCAGCCCAAGATCCTCGGCAGTGATCATTCCGTACCGAAGCAGGGCGTCGAAATTGATGACCTCCCTCCAGTACTCGCTGCCGTACAACAAAATGGGGATCGTTCTGTCCAATTTCTTCGTCTGTGCCAGCGTAACGATTTCCGACAACTCATCGAGCGTGCCGAAGCCTCCTGGAAAAACCACCAGCGCGCGCGCCAGGTGCGCGAACCACAATTTGCGCATGAAGAAATAATTGAACTCGAAACTCAATTCAGGCGTTACATAGGGATTCTGACGCCGCTCGTACGGCAGGCTGATGTTCAGGCCAATACTCTGTCCACCGGCATCTTGGGCGCCTCGATTGGCCGCTTCCATGATGCCGCCGCCACCCCCTGAGCAGACGACGAAACGGTGGTTGGATTGATCGAGCGTTGCCGCCCATTCGGTAATCAGTCTGGCAAGCTCTCGGGCCTGTACGTAATAGCGCCCCAGCGCCCCATTTTCCGTGATTCGCGCGGAGCCAAAAAACACGATGGTGTCTTTGACATGCAGGCGCTCCAGCTGTCGCATCGGTTCAAGATATTCCGCGAGAATGCGTAGCGGCCGATCGGCGCCTCGATCCAAGAATATTTCATCCAAGACAGCGAGGGGCGTGGATACTTCAGTTGACGACGTCATGCGCTATTTGACCACGCGAGGGGTCTGCGGGTAGCTAGCCGCGCAGATTCGCCGGCGTCAGGGGTCCGATGACCTCGAGCAGCGCCTGGTAGACCTTGGGGTTGCCGGCAACGATGCCGGGACCGAGCGCGTATTCGGTGCCGGCGGGCGTGCCCACGCGTCCGCCGGCTTCCTGGATCAGCAGCGTGCCGGCCGCCGTGTCCCAGGGTGAGAGCCCGAATTCCCAGAAGCCGTCGATTCTTCCGGCGGCCACGTAGGCGAGATCCAAGGATGCCGCGCCCGGCCGGCGAACGCCGGCGGCGGTCGACATCACCACCTTGAGCATCGCCAGATATTCGTCGACATAGGTCGCTCCCGCGCGAAACGGAAAGCCGGTGCCGATCAGCGATCCTTCCAGGGTGCGCTGCCCGCTGACGCGGATTTTCCTGCCTTCCAATTGCGCGCCGTCGCCGCGCGAGGCGCTGAAGAATTCCTGGCGCATGGGATCGTAGACGACCGCATGCTGCAGCCGGCCCTTCTGCTCCACCGCGATCGAAACGGCGAAAGTCGGGAAGCCATGCAGGAAGTTGGTGGTGCCGTCGAGCGGATCGATGATCCAAACGAACTCATTTTCGCCGCTGCGGCCTGATTCCTCGGCAAGGACCGCGTGTTGCGGATAGCTGCGCCGGATGGTCGCGATGATGTCCGCCTCGGCCTTGCGGTCGATATCGGTGACGAAATCATTGCGGCCTTTGCTGTCGATCTTCAGGGAATCGAGGCGCGACAGGCTTTTGACGATGATATCGCCGGCGCGCCGCGCGGCGCGCATGGCGATATTGAGCAGAGGTTGCATAGGGTGGCGCTAGAATATCATCTGTGACCAGCCTCGTTCGCATTGTACTCATCGACCCCAGCCACCCGGGCAATATCGGTTCCGTCGCGCGCGCCATGAAAAACATGGCGCTTTCGGATCTGGTGCTGGTGCGGCCGCGCGCATTTCCGCATCCGGAGGCCGTGGCGCTGGCGGCAGGCGCCGACGACATCCTGGCCAATGCCCGCATCGTCGACAGCCTGGCCGAAGGCATTGCCGACTGCGCCTTCATTGCCGGCACCACCTCGCGGCCCCGGTCCTACTACTGGGAGTTCGTCACGCCGCGCGACGTGGCCGCCCGCATCGTCGCATTGCCCGGGGAGAATCGCGCCGCGCTGCTGTTCGGCTCGGAGCGCTACGGCCTCGCGACCGAGGATTTGAATCACTGCAATGTGCTGGTGCGCATTCCCGCGAACCCGGATTACTGCTCCTTGAACCTGGCCATGTCGGTGCAGCTGACGGCCTATGAGATCTTTCTGGAGCGCGAGCGGCCGGGATCGCACGTGCAGCTCGAAATGGCGCTGGCGCCGTCGGGCGACCTCGAGCACTTCTACGCCCACCTGCATGAGGTCCTCGATGAAATCGATTTCGAAGACCGCACCGGGCACCTGATGGAGCGCTTGCGGCGCCTGTTCAACCGCGCCCAGCTCGACCGCAACGAACTCAACATCTTGCGCGGAATCCTGAGCGCCGTGCAGGGCAGGCGCGGCCAATCAGCGCAGCGCACGCGCAAATGAAGGCGGGAGCAGGCCCGGTCTATCTGGATCATGCCTCGACCACACCGGTCGCGCCCCAAGTGGCCGCGCGCATGGCGGAGGTGCTGCATTCCGACACGGATTTCGGCAATCCGTCCTCGAGCAGTCACGGCTACGGCGATGCCGCCGCCGCGCTGGTCGAGTCGGCGCGCACGCAGGTGGCGACGGCGGTGGGGGCCGCCGCGAACGAAATCATCTTTACCTCGGGTGCCACCGAATCGAACAATCTGGCCATTTTCGGCGTGGCACAGTATTACCGCGAGCGCGGGCGGCACCTGGTCACGGCGCGCACCGAGCACAAGGCGGTGCTCGACCCGTTCCGGGAGCTCGAGCGCCGGGGCTGGCAGGTTTCCTATCTGATTCCCGATCAGGAGGGCTTGCTGGATCCGGCGCAGGTTGCCGCTGCGCTGCGGCCCGAGACGGTGTTGGTATCCCTCATGCACGTCAACAACGAGATCGGCGTGGTGCAAAACATCGGCGCCGTGGGCGCGATCTGCGCGCGGCACGGAGCGTGGCTGCACGTCGATGCGGCGCAAAGCGTCGGCAAATGCCCGGTCGATTTTGCCAGTCTCGGCGCGCACCTGATGTCCCTCTCGGCGCACAAGGCCTATGGCCCGAAGGGCGCCGGTGCCCTGGTCGTATCGCGGCGCGCCGGCCCGCGCGGCCGCGTGCAGCTCGCCGCTTTGCAGTTCGGCGGCGCTCAGGAGCGCGCCTTGAGGGCCGGGACCCTGGCCACGCATCAGGCGGTCGGGATGGGTCTGGCGTTCGAACTCGCCACCACCCGGACATCGGAGGAGACCGCCAGGGTGGCGCGCTTGCAGCAGCGGTTGTGGCACGGCCTGGCAGCGCTCGGCGGCGTGCAGCGCAACGGCAGCGCTCTGCGTTCCGTGCCGCACCTGCTCAATGTGTCGTTCGAAGGCGTGCAAGGCGAGAGCTTGCTCGCGGCAGTTCGGCCGCACGTGGCGGTATCGACGGGATCGGCGTGCACATCGACGGACGCCGAGCCCTCATATGTACTGCGCGCATTGGGGCGCAGTGAGCGGCTGAGCGAAAGCAGTTTGCGTTTCGGATTGGGTCGAACCACCACGGAGCAGGACATAGACACGACGCTGACGGTGCTCAGGCGTGAAGTCGGCCGCCTGCGCAAAATTGCCGGCGGTACCGGCCCATGAACTACAGCGATGTGGCGCGCCGCTACTTCGAGGCGGCTCCGAATGCGGGCGAGCTGGCCGGGCCCGGGGTTTTTCGTGGCGCCGCGGGAAAACAGGACCAGGGCACCTGGGTGCAGTTCGACCTGCAAATGCGTTCCGGCAGCGTCCTGGCGGCCCGGTTTCTGGCATTCGGCTGCCCGCACACCATCGCGGTGTCAGCCTGGGTTGCGGAGCAGAGCCAGGGCCGGCAACTGCATCGGCGTCTTCCCGAGAACGTGCAGCAATTGCGCGAACGCTTCGATGTGCCGGTCGATAAAATGGGCCGCTTGTTGATCATCGAAGATGCGTGGCTGGCGGCCGCCACGGCCGCCGTTGACTACCGCGATTGAACACCCATATCGGTGAAGCGGACGCGCGACGCCAGCGTGAACCAGGATTAATAAAAAACGCGCTTTGGTTCCGTGCGGGCGGCGTGCGGTCGTGTTATGTATGGTGTTCTCCGGCTGAACTTTGGTGAGGTACAGCGCAGCATGGCGATACTACTGACGGAATCGGCGGCCAACCGGGTCAAGACTCATTTGGCGCAGCGCGGAATCGGCGTCGGTTTGCGGGTTGGAATCAAAAAAACCGGTTGTTCCGGCTTTGCCTATGTCGTCAATTACGCCGATGAAATCAATCCCGAGGATGCCGTTTTCGAGGCGCGCGGCGTCAAAGTCGTGGTCGACCCGCAAAGCCTGCCGCTGATTGACGGTACCTTGGTGGATTTCGTCAAACAGGGTCTCAACGAGGCTTTTAAGTTCAGCAACCCGAAAGCCAAGGGCGAGTGCGGTTGCGGCGAGAGCTTCAACGTCTGAAGCTAAGCTTTTCCCAAGCAATACAGGGACTTCGGTACCCGTTATGATTGCTTGAGCGGCCTCGCTCCAGTACACTTCGCGGTCTTTGTCAGCCCTTGTCTGGGCCGGCAGTCGTCCATTTCAGCGAGGTTGTGATGTCCATCGAGCGAACCCTATCCATCGTCAAGCCGGACGGCGTCGGCCGCAACCTGATCGGCGAGGTTTACCGTCGTTTTGAGCAGGCGGGTCTGAAAGTGGTTGCAGCCCGAATGCTGCAGCTGTCCCAGGGCGAGGCGGAGGGTTTTTACGCGGTGCATCGCGAACGGCCGTTCTTCAAAGATCTGGTGCGCTTCATGAGTTCGGGCCCCGTCATGGTCCAGGTGCTCGAAGGCGAAAACGCGATTGCGAAAAACCGCGACGTCATGGGCGCCACGGACCCTAAGAAAGCCGCCAAGGGAACCATTCGGGCCGATCTCGCCAACAGCATCGATGAAAACATGGTGCATGGTTCCGATGCAGCCGACACCGCGGCGCGCGAGATCAGCTACTTCTTCCGGGAAATTGAGATCTGCCCGCGTACGCGCTAGCGTGGCGGCGGCAAACCTTAAGGGGACTCGAGTGTCGAGCGAACGCGTGAATCTGCTGGGCCTTCCCCGCGCGCAGCTCGAGACGTTCGTTGCGACGCGTCTCGGCGCGAAGCCGTTTCGCGCGCGACAGCTGATGAAGTGGATCTATCGGCGCGGCGCCGCAGATTTCTCGAGCATGACCGATCTGGCCCAGGAATTTCGCGCGCGCCTGGACGAGGCCGCCGAGATCAGCGTTCCCGAAATCGTGACCGAACAGCTGTCCCAGGATGGCACGCGCAAATGGATGCTGCGCATGGACCAGGTCCAGGGCATCGAGACCGTTTACATCCCCGAACCGGATCGCGGCACTTTGTGCATTTCGAGCCAGGTGGGCTGCGCGATGGACTGCACGTTTTGCGCCACCGCCCAGCAGGGCTTCAACCGCAATTTGAGCGCGGCGGAAATCGTCGGTCAGGTCTGGCTGGCGCAGCGCGAGCTGGCGAAGAGCAGCGGCACGGCGGTCGGCGCGGGCGACCGCACGATCACCAACATCGTCTTCATGGGCATGGGCGAACCGCTCGCCAATTACCGCAATGTGCTGCCCGCCATGCGCATCTTTCTGGACGACCTGGGATATGACCTGTCGCGGCGCAGGGTGACCTTGAGCACCTCAGGGTTGGTGCCGCAAATCTACAAGCTCGCGCAGGAGTGCAATGTCGCGCTCGCGGTTTCGCTGCACGCGCCGAACGATGAGCTGCGCAACGAGCTGGTGCCCATCAACCGCAAGCATCCGATCGCCGAATTGCTGGCGGCCTGCTGGCACTACCTCGATGAGCAGAACGGCCGCAGCATCACCTTTGAGTACGTCATGCTCGACGGCGTGAACGACAAGCCGGAGCACGCACGCCAGCTTGCGCGCCTGATGCAGGGGCATCCCGCCAAGCTCAATCTCATCCCGTTCAACGTATTCCCGGGCACACGCTACCGCCGCTCCCCGGCCGCGGGCATTTTGAAATTTCGCGACATCCTGAACGATCACGGCGTCATCGCCACGATTCGCAGAACGCGCGGCGATGATATCGAAGCGGCGTGCGGACAATTGGCAGGCCGGGTTACCGATCGCACGTTGGTACGGCTCGGAACCAGGCTGTCTTCGGTGTCGCGTACCACGGCGGAAATTCAATGATGCAAAAATCAAAAACTCGCCCGGCATCCGTGCTGGCGCTGGCGGCAGCGTCCTTGCTGACCGCTTGCAGCCACAATCCTCCTGCTTATCAGCAGCCGGTGCGCACCTACAAGAAGCAACCTGCCCAGGCGGCCATTGCCAACATGCAGCTGGCGATCGAGTATATGAAGCTCAACCAGCTTGCCAACGCACGCGATTGCATCGAACGCGCGCTGTCCGAGAATTCTTCTAATCCGGATGTGCAGATGACGGCCGGACTGGTCTACGAGCGGCTGAACGAAACAGCCAAGGCGGAGCGCGCCTATGAGACCGCCGCCCGCCTGAGCAAGAACGATCCGAGTATCAAGAACAGCTATGCCGGGTTTCTCTGCCGCACCGGCAAGACCGCCGCCGGCGAGAAAATGTTCAACGAGGTGGCGCGCGATCCCTTGTATCAGACCCCCGCGGTGGCGCTGGTCAATGCCGGTGTGTGTGCTCGCAGCGCCGGCAATCTGCCCGATGCGGACCGCTATTTCACGCAGGCGCTGGCGATCCGGCCGAATATGCCCGAGGCGCTTCTGCAGCAGGGCAACGTTGCTTTCGACCGCGGCGATGCTGCGCAGGCGCGCGACATCGTGCAGCGGTTTTTGGCGGTGAATCCGCCCACGCCGGAGATCCTGTGGTTGGGATTCCGTGCGCAGCGCAAGCTCGGCGATGCGGTCGACGCGGCGGTCTACGCGCGGCGCGTGCAGACTGAATTCCCCAATTCGCAGCAGGCGCAGAACATGCGCAACGGCATCGAACGATGATCGAGCCTGCGGCACTTCCCGGCACCCGGCTCAAAGCCGAGCGCGAACGCCGCGGCTTGAGCGCCCAGAAGGCGGCCGACGAGTTGCATTTGGACCGTTGGGTCATCGATGCGCTCGAAGCGGATGATTACCAGCGCATCGGAGCGGCGGTGTATGCCAAGGGCCATTTGAAAAAGTACGCGGCGCTGCTCGGCCTGCCGGCAGCCGAAATCATGGCAAGCTACGAATCCAGCGCGCCGCTGCGCGCCGAGCCCGCCGCAGCGCCGAGCATGCTGCTTCGTCCGCACGAAGATTCTCAGTCTTCGCGACCCATGCCGGGACTGCAGATTGCCGCCGCCGTGGCGATCATCCTCGGGCTCGGAGTTCTGTGGTGGCGCCCCTGGCATGCGCATGTCAGATCGTCGGTCGGCGCTGCGGCGCCGGCTGCAACACAGGCGCAGGCGCCGGATGTGCGGGTCGCCCCGGGCCTGGTACCGGCCGCCGCGGCATCTCCGGCGATGGCGCACGACGGGCCGCCGGCCGTGACCTCGGCGGTGCTGAGCGTGCCTGGCGCGGCGCCGGCGGGTCCCGCCGCCGGCGCGGCCGCCATCACCGAGCCACCGGTGGCGCCTGTTCCCGGTACCGGCAGAGCGCGATTGCGCCTGAGTTTTTCGGCGGATTCATGGGTCGAAGTCCACGATGCCTCGGGCAGGCGCACGTTTGCGGGCAACGGACTGGCCAATAGCGTGAAGACGGTTTCGGGAATTGCGCCCATGCGGGTGTATCTGGGTTTCGGCAACGGCGTGCAGCTCGAAATCAACGACCGCGCCGTCGCGATTGGACCGCAATTCTTTGCCGGCGACGTGGCGCGCTTCGAGGCGGGCGCCGACGGCGTCCTGCGGCGCGATTCGCACCCCGATCAAATGCACGGTGCGCCGCCGCGCGGCCCGCATCCGCCCGGCTGACCGGAGAGGCCCATTGACCAAGATTATCGAGCCCCTGCGCGGTGTGCATGATGTATTGCCCGCGCAGATTGCAGCCTGGCAGTACTTGGAGCGCGTCACCCGCGAGGTGTTTGCGGGCTATGGCTATGAAGAGTTCCGCGTCCCCATTATCGAGCAGACCCAGCTGTTCAAGCGCTCGATCGGCGATTTCACCGACATCGTCGAGAAGGAAATGTTCAGCTTCATCGACCAGGGCGAGGATCACATCACCCTGCGCCCCGAGGCCACCGCCGGCATCGTGCGAGCGGTTATTTCCAATGGGATGCTGCGCGAGGGGCGCTTGCGGGTCTGGTGCATGGGACCGATGTTCCGGCGCGAACGCCCACAGGCGGGGCGCTACCGGCAATTCCATCAGATCGACGCAGAGGCCTTTGGGTTCGAGGGCCCGGATGTCGATGTGGAAATGATCCTGCTGTCCGCGCGACTGTTGCGGCGGCTGGGATTGTCCGGGGTGAAACTGATGGTGAACTCGCTCGGGACGCCCGGCTCCCGCGCGATCTATCGCGACAAGCTCAGCGCCTATTTCAGCGGCCATGCCGCCTCCCTGGACGAGGACAGCAAACGCCGGTTGGCGGGCAATCCGCTGCGGATTCTCGACAGCAAGAACCCGGACATGCAGCGCATCGTCGCCGGCGCGCCCCTGCTGCTCGATTCGCTCGATTTGGAGTCCCGGCAGCATTTCGAGTCCCTGTGCGCGCAGTTGCGCAGCGCCGGCATCGAGTATCATGTCGAACCCCACCTGGTGCGCGGCTTGGACTACTACACCCGCACGGTGTTCGAGTGGACCACCGACGCGCTCGGGTCGCAAAGCACCGTGTGCGCCGGGGGCCGCTATGACGGCCTGGTGGCCCAGCTTGGCGGCAGCGATACGCCGGGGGTGGGCTGGGCGATGGGCATGGAGCGCATCGTCATGCTCCTGCAGAAGCAGATTTTGGAGCTGCCCAAGGACCGGCCGCGGCTGTATCTGGTGCTCGGGGAACAAGCCGAGATTCCGGGATTCAATTTGGCGGAGCGGCTGCGCGAGGCGTGGCCGGGTTTGGGCGTGCAGATCAATTTGGGCGGGGGCAGCTTCAAAACGCAATTCAAGCGGGCCGACAAGAGCGGCGCGGAGTTTGCCCTGGTGATCGGGGAGGATGAGGCAGCCCGGGGGGTGGCGGCAATCAAGGCCCTGCGCCGCGAGCTGGCACAGGAGGAATGTCCCGTGGAACGAATCAGTGAACGTATCGGCATCTTATTGGGTCTCAATGCGGGGAGTGAGAGCAGGCATGGCTGAAGAATATTTGACTGATGATGAACAACTGGAAGCCGTAAAGCGTGCTTTTACCGAATATGCGCCCTGGATCTTGGGCGGGGTGGTGCTCGGCGTCGGCGGCTGGTTCGGAATTCAATACTACCGATCGCACCAGAATGCGGCCGCGTTGCAGGCTGCCACACAGTTCAGCCAGATGGCCGCTGCGCTGCAGGGCAACGATGCAAAAAAATCGCTGCAGATCGCCGACGGCCTCATCAAGAATTTTCCGGGCTCGCCGTATGCCGACCAGGCACAGCTGGTGATTGCCCGCATCGACGTGGACGGCGGCAAGCCCGCGGATGCCATCGCGCCGCTGACCCTGGTCATGAACGACTCCAAGGACTCAGAGCTCAAACAGGTCGCCCGTTTGAGGCTCGCGCGCGTGTTGATCGACCAGGGCAAGCCCGACGATGCGATCAAAATGCTGGCGGCAGGCACCCCCGGCAGCTTTGCCGGGCGCTATCACGCCGTCCGCGGCGATGCGTTGGTTGCGAAGAAGGACATCGCCGGCGCCGTTGCCGAATACACCGCGGCGCTGGGCTCGAGCGACGGCGGCAACGAAACCGGGCTGCTGCAGCTGAAACTTGCAGACCTTGCCTCGAACGAAAAGGCCAAACCCTGATGCGCTTATTGCTTCCCTTGAGTCTCGCCGCATTGCTCATCGCCGCAGGCTGCAGCAAGGACAAAGACGTTGAGCCGCCGGCGAAGTTGGTGGATTTTCCGACAACGTTGCCGGTTAAGAGGCTGTGGGAAGATAAAGTGGGCGGCGGCAAGAAGCAGATCAAACTGCGCTTGGGTCTGGGGCCCGCGCTCGATAACGGCATCGTCTTTGCGGCGAATCACAAGGGTGAAATGCTCGCGGTGTCGCTCGAAACCGGCCGCGAGGTTTGGGTCAAGAAGCTCAAGCTGCCTATTTCCGGCGGCCCTGCCGCGGGATTCGGCATCGTCGTGGCGGGCACCAGCAAGGGAAGCGTGATTGCACTGGATGGTGCGACCGGGCGCCAGCTGTGGCGCTCGCAGGTCAATTCCGAGCTGCTCTCCGCCGCTGCCATCAGTGAGAAAGTCGTGGTGCTGCGCTCGGTCGACGGCCGCCTGCATGGGCTCGATGCGCACAGCGGCAAGGAGTTGTGGTCGGTTGAGCAGCAGGTGCCGCGCCTGAGCCTGCGCGGCACGGCGACCCCGACCATCGCCAAAGAAGTGGCCATCAGCGGATTCGATAACGGTAAGGTGATGGCCGTCTCGCTCACCAAAGGCGATACGGTTTGGGACACCGCGCTTGCCTCGCCGCACGGCCGCACGGAGCTCGATCGGCTGGTCGACATCGATTCTGCGGTTCACGTGGTCGGCGACAATGTATTTGCGGCCGGATTTCAGGGACGCACGGCGATGCTCGCGCTAGACTCCGGACAACTCTGGTGGTCGCACGACATGTCGAGCTATCGCGGTTTGGCGGTCGATGCCGACAATTTGTACGTCACCCAAACCGACGGAACCGTGGTGGCCATGCGCCAGCGCGACGGCGCCGAGATATGGCGCAATGAAAAACTCAAGCGCCGCGGACTGAGCACGCCGATCGTGACCAGCACTGCCATTGCCGTGGCTGACTATCAGGGGTACCTGCATTGGCTCGACAAGGGCACCGGTGAACTCGTGGCACGGCAGCGCATCTCGAAGCAGCGCGTATCCAATTCGCCAGCCGGCGTGGGCGACACCATTGTGGTTTTGACCGACGGCGGCACCCTGGCGGCATTCCGCGCCACTCCAAAGGTCTCCCCGCCGCCTGTGGCACCGGCACCGGCTGCGCAGACGCCCGCCCCAACGGCCCCGGCTCCCGTCGCGACACCCGCGCCTGCGCCGCCCACGACTGCGCCGCCTGCGACTGCGCCACCCGCAACTGCGCCGCCCGCAACTCCGCCACCCGCGCCTGCGACTCCGCCGCCTTAAGTCTTAGGTATGCTGCCGGTAGTTGCATTGATCGGCCGCCCGAATGTGGGCAAATCGACCCTGTTCAACGCCATGACAGGCACCCGCGATGCGTTGGTGGCCGATTTGCCCGGCCTCACGCGCGACCGTCAGTACGGATTTGCGCGTCGCACCGAGGTACCCTGCATCGTGGTCGACACCGGCGGCCTGGTTGAAGATGCCAATATGATCGAGAGCCTGATGATCGCCCAGACGACGCGCGCGATCAGCGAGGCTGATCGGCTGGTCGTGTTGGTGGATGGACGGGCCGGCATCACGCCGCAGGACCAATTTGTCGCACAGCTGGCCAGGCGCAGCGGCAAACCGCTCTTCTTGGCGGTCAACAAAACCGAAGGGTTTGACCATGACATGGCCGTGGCTGACTTCCACCAACTGGGACTGGGCGAACCCTTGGCGATCTCGGCCGCGCATGATCAGGGGATCATTTCGCTGTTGGAGACCGTGCTCGCCGGGCTGACGCCGGATCCCGGAGATGGTCCGGAATCGCAGAGCATCAAAGTGGCTGTGATCGGCCGACCGAACGTGGGCAAGAGCACTTTGATCAATCGCCTGCTGGGCGAGAATCGCATGGTGGCGTTCGATCAACCCGGGACGACGCGTGACGCCGTGCTGGTGCCCTTCGAACGGGATGGCGAGCGCTACACCTTGATCGACACCGCCGGGGTGCGGCGCCGCTCGCGTGTCGAGGAGGCGGTCGAAAAGTTTAGCGTCATCAAGACGCTGCAGGCGATCGAGACCGCACATGTGGTCATCGTGGTCATGGATGCGCACGATACCGTCGCGGAGCAGGATGCGAGCTTGCTGGGCACGGTGGTCGAGCAGGGCCGGGCGCTGGTGCTGGCGGTCAATAAGTGGGACAACATTCCGGCGGAGCAGCGCGATTTGATCCGCCAGCAAATCGAGCAGCGGCTGCAATTTGCGGATTTCGCGCCGCTGCATTTCATTTCCGCGCGGCATGGCAGCGGTGTCGGCGAACTGTTTGCCTCGGTACGCAAAGTCTACGCCGCCGCGATGCGCGACATGAGCACGCCGGAGCTGACGCGGGTGCTGGAGGCTGCCATCGAAAGTCACCAGCCGCCTCTGGTCAGCGGGCGCCGGATCAAGCTGCGCTACGCCCACCAGGGAGGACGCAATCCCCCCGTCGTGGTGATTCACGGCAACCAGACGGACCATGTGCCGGATGCCTACCGGCGCTATTTGGTGAACGTTTACCGCAAAGCGTTCGATTTGACGGGCACTCCGGTCCGGGTCGCCTTTCGCGGCGATGAAAACCCGTTCGCCGGCAAGCGCAATCCGCTCACACCCCGGCAAGTCCGCAAACGCAAACGGCTGATCCAACGCAATAAGCGGTAATATCCGGGCTGCGGTACCACGGGGGGTGGTTTTTGCGGCAATTCCACAAAACCAAGACGTTTCGCATCCTGGCGGTTGTCGTGCTGCTGATCGGGTTGTATGCGCTCGCGGGCTTCTGGTTGGCTCCGAAGCTGGTGCGCAACACGATGCTGCAGCAGATCCCGAAAACTCTGGTGGGCGTCACCCCGTCCATTGGCGACATACATATCAATCCCTTCCTGCTGCAGGTGGAGATCGAGGATTTCTTGCTGACCGGCCCGCAGAACACGAAACTGGTGGGGTTCCAGCGATTATTCGTCGATTTCGAAGTCTCCTCGCTCTGGCATCGGGCCTATACCTTCAGAAATATCGACATCGCCGCACCATTCGCCAACGCCGTCATATTCAAGGACGGACGACTGAATCTGGCGCAACTCAGTCCCAAGGCGCCCGACAAGCCGCAACCCAAGAGCGACGAGCCGATTCCCGCGCTGCGGATTGGTTCCTTCAAAGTGACTCAAGGCTTCCTGTCGTTCGACGATCGGCGCAGGCCGTCGGATTTTGCAACACGTTTGGAGCCGATCAATTTTGAGCTGCAGAATTTCAGCACCGGCATTGACGGCGGCCGGTTCACTTTTACCGGCATGTCCAAACTCGGCGAGCGGATCGATTGGCACGGGCATGTCGCGGTCCAGCCGATCGAGTCCGACGGCGAGCTGCGGATCACGGGTCTGCAGGCGCACACCATCTGGAGCTATCTGGAAGATCAGCTGAGCTTTCTGGTCAATACCGGCAAGATCGACCTGGCCGCGACCTATCAGTTCTCGCTGCGGGACACTGTCGATCTGAAGGTCAATGTCTCGAAGGTCGCTGTGACCGATCTGGCGGTGAGGCCGAAAGATTCGCAGATCGATTGGATCACGGTGCCGGAATTGCTGCTGAGCGGCACCACGATGGATCTTAGGAGCCGCGAGGCGCATAGCGACTCCCTCGTCATCTCGGGCGTGAAGCTCGTGAGTTGGTTGGAGCCGGACGGGTCGCTCAATCTGCTCAAGCTGGCCGCGGCGCCCGGCGCCGCCACCATGCCGGGCACCACAGCGCCCGGCGCCGCCACCATGGCGGGCACCACAGCGCCCGGCGCCACCACCATGGCGGGCACCGTTGCGCCGCCGTCCCCGACCGTGACTCGAGGCCCCGCCGCCGCGGCGGGTCCTGACTGGAAATTCGAGCTGGGCGAATTTGCCCTCCGCAATGCCAGCATTTCAGCCGAGGATCGGCGCACCAAACCGAACGCGAAGGTGCTGCTCTCACCGCTGTCCATCAAAGTGAGCGGCGCCAGCCTGAACCTTGCCAAGCCGCTCGCGGTCAGCTTCGATACGAAGATCGACGAGGCGGGCAGCCTCAGCGCGGTGGGAACCGTCACGCCGCAACCCCTGGCCGCGGATATCAAGGTGAAACTTGCCGGCATCGAGCTGGCCGCGGCTCAACCCTACATTGCCCAGTACACCTCGATGACGCTGCTTGCGGGCAGCTTGAGCGGCGATGGCACGGTGAAGTACGGCGCGCAAAAACCGGCGCTGCAATTCAACGGAAACCTGAGCTTCGCGAAATTGCACACGGTCGACAATGCCTTGCACGAGGACTTCATCAACTGGGATAGGCTCGACATTCAGGGACTGAACTTTCAACACGATCCCGATCGCCTCGACATCGACCAGATTGCCGCACGCAAGCTGTATGCGCGGGTCATGGTTGAACCCGATGAATCGATCAACGTGAAGCGAGTTTTGGCGGGGCCGGGCGCCACCGTGGTTGCGCCGAGCGGCAACTCGGGCCCTCCCGTCAGCTCCACCGCTGCCCGCGCGCCGGCGCCGGCGCCGCCGCGGCCTCGGCCGCGGCCGCACAAAGGCCGCAAGGGCAGACCCGCCGCCGCACCCGTCGCCACCGTGGCTGCCTCCGCGGCACCGGTGATGCCGATTTCCATCAAAAAGATCATCCTCAAGTCGAGCCAGGCCAATTTTGCAGACCTGTCGGTGACGCCGAACTTCGCGACCGGTATTCAGAATCTCGAAGGCAGCGTACTCGGATTGTCCTCGAAGGAGAATTCCCGTGCGAAAGTCGACTTGCACGGATCGGTGGACGCTTTCGCGCCCGTGTCCATCACCGGCGAGGTCAACGTGCTGAGTGCGGCGCTGTACACCGATCTGGCGATGAGCTTCCGGAATATCGAGCTCAGCACCTTCAATCCATATTCCGGCAAATTTGCCGGCTACAACATCAGCAAGGGCAAGTTGACCACCGAGCTGCACTACAAGGTCATCGGGCGAAAGCTGGACGCGCAGCACCACATCACCGTCGATCAGCTTGAGTTCGGCGCGAAGACCGAGAGCAAAGACGCGGTTTCTCTGCCCGTCAAATTGGCGGTGGCGCTGTTGAAGGATCGCAACGGCGTGATCGATCTGAACCTGCCGATCACCGGTTCGCTCGACGATCCGAAATTCAAACTCGGGCCGATCATCTGGAAGGTGTTCGTGAACATCCTCGAGAAGGCGGTCACGGCTCCGTTCGCCCTGTTGGGCTCGTTGTTCGGCGGCGGACCGGATCTGCAGTTCGTCGATTTTGACCCGGGCGCGGCCGATCTGGATCCGGTCGCAGTAGGCAAGGCGCAAACCATCGTCAAGGCGCTGAACGCGCGGCCGCAGCTCAAGCTCGAGATTCCCATTGCGGCCGCCGGCGATCTCGATCGGCCGCGTCTTGCAGAAGCGAAATTCAAAGCGCAGCTCGATGAAGTGCAGGCCGCCAGCCGCAAGAAGCCCTCCGCCGGTGCAACTGATTTTGCACAGCTGGATGCCGGCGCTCAGCTCGATCTGTTGACGAAGTTGTACGCCAAAAATTTTGGCGCCGATCCGAAATTCCCCGACGCGATCGACGCGCTCAAGAGCAAGCAGGAAAAGATTGCGGCAAAGGACCAATTTATCAACAACGAGTTGCACCAGCACATTACCGTGAGCGACGCCGAGCTCACGGCCTTGGGGCAGCAGCGCGCGATGAATCTGCAGCAGGCATTGCTCACCGGTACGCAAATCGATCCGCAACGGGTCTATCTGGTGGTCAACGACAAGGCGAAGAGCCAGGATGGCCGGGTTCGTCTGGAATTGTCGCTGCGCTGAAGCCTTTGGCGGGGCCACTGCCATGATGCGCGCACTGCCATGATGCGCGCGCTGCAGAGCGGCGCCCTGGGTCGGTGCAAACCGACGTGGCCTGAGCGTACGCTGCACCCTTAAGCTGCTGATCCCGCTCGATACTTCCGCGCTGGCACAAGCGGTGCTTTCCGCCGTCTCGGCGGTGCCATTTAAGCTACGGGGGATATGATGAGGAAACTGCCGACGCTGGCTGGTCTTGCGCTGTGCACGCTGGCGATGCCGGCAGCCTGGGGAGACGGTGCGCCGACCGCGCCGCTGCTGGTCAGCACGGACAAGATCAGCGCCGGCGACACGGCCTGGATGCTCACTGCGACCGCGCTGGTGCTGATGATGTCGATACCCGGCCTGGCGCTGTTCTATGGCGGCATGGTGCGTAAAAAGAACGTCCTGGCCACGCTGATGCAAACCTTTGCGATAGTGTGCGTCGTGACCATCCTTTGGTGGCTGGTCGGATATTCCTGGGCCTTTACGCCCGGCGGCAAATTTCTCGGCGGCGTCAGCCGCGCGCTGTTCAACGGCATGACATTCATGCATGAGCCGGTCAACAAGCTGTCGGTTTCGCATTTGGCGCTCACCATTCCTGAAACCGTGTATGCGATGTTCCAGTTGACCTTCGCCATCATTACGCCTGCCCTGATCGCCGGCGCCTTCGCGGATCGCATGAAATTCTCCGCCATGCTGGTGTTCATGGCAGCGTGGTCTTTGCTGGTGTACGCACCCATCGCCCACATGGTGTGGGAGCCGAGCGGCTGGCTGAATGCCGCCGGTATTCTGGATTACGCCGGCGGCACAGTCGTGCACATCAACGCAGGCATGGCGGGCCTCGCGAGCTGCATCGTGCTCGGCAAGCGGCTGGGTTACGGCCGCGAAAGAATGCCGCCCCACAATTTGACGTTGACACTCTTGGGCGCGTCGCTCCTATGGGTGGGTTGGTTTGGTTTCAACGCCGGTTCCGCAGGGGCCGCGGACGGGCGCGCCGGTATGGCAATGCTCGTGACGCAATTGGCGACCGCGGCCGCCGCGTTGAGTTGGATGTGCGGGGAATGGGTCAGCAAGGGCAAGCCAAGCGTTCTCGGCATTGCCTCCGGAGCTGTGGCGGGCCTGGTGGCGATCACGCCTGCCTCGGGCTTTGTCGGCCCAACGCCAGCCGTCGTCATCGGCCTGGTGGCGGGCGTCGTGTGCTTCGTTGCGGCGACCTCGCTGAAGCATTGGCTTGGATACGACGATTCCCTGGATGCATTCGGCGTGCACGGCATCGGCGGTATCGTCGGCGCGCTGCTGACCGGTATCTTTGTCAGCAAGGAGATCAGCGGTATCGAAAATCCGATGGCCATGCAGTTCTTGATACAGCTCAAGGGCGTGGCGGTGACGGTCATCTATGGATTCACCGCCAGCTTCATCATTCTGAAGGTCATCGATATGGCCATCGGGTTGCGCGTAACCGAGGAGCAGGAACGCGAGGGCCTGGATATTTCGTTGCATGGGGAGAGCATCGAGTAGCAATCGCCGACGCCCGAGGATGGGCGTAAACTAACGCCAAACAAGGAGCGCTTCTTGCCCATCCTCGACGTAATCGTCATTGCGCTGGTTGTGATCGTCTTATCGGGATTGCGCGTGGCGCAGGAGTACGAACGCGGCGTCGTATTTCGATTGGGGCGCTACAGAGGTCTGCGCGGGCCTGGACTGTACTGGATCATTCCTCTGGGCGTGGAGCGCTCGGTGCGAGTCGACATCCGCACGCGCACGGTCTCCGCGGAGCAACAGGAAACGATCACCCGCGACAGCGTGACCATCAAGGTCAACGCCGTGCTGTGGTATCGAATCACCGATGCAGCAAAAGCGGTCATCGCCGTGGCCGACGCCCCGGCGGCCGTATATCAACTCGCCCTGACAGGCCTGCGCAATATCATCGGACAGCACGACCTGGATGAAATTCTGCAGGAGCGCAACAAGATCAACGCGCTGCTGACCGATAGTATTTCCGGCGCCACCATGGCCTGGGGACTCGAGGTTCAGCGCTTCGAAATGAAAGACGTCGAATTGCCCAAGGCCATGCAGCAAGTGATGGCGATGCAGGCCGAGGCCATCCGTGAGAAGCGCGCGCGCATCATCAAGGCCGAGGCGGAGCTGGAGGCGTCGGTGAAGCTGTCGGCGGCCGCGGCGCAGATCACGGCGAATCCTGCCGCGCTGGAGCTGCGGCGCATGCAGATGATTTCCGAAGTGGGCGCCGAGAACAACAGCACCACGGTGCTGATGATCCCGTCGGATTTCGTTTCCTTGGCGCATACCCTGAACGAGTTTCTCGCGCGCCAACGGCCTGCGAAAACAGCGGCGGACCATGAGTAGGCGGAATCACCGCGGCCGCGAGGTGTCCACACCGCCTGCGCAGTAGGCCCGGCCCGAAGCGTCCGCTTTTTGCGACATCCGGGGTTTCAGGAAGTTTGCAGCGAAACGTTTCGTGATCAAGGTCTCATTTTCGGACCGATTATGCCAGGTACTCTTTGCCTGCCTTCTCGACCATCTGAGCCTACGGAGTAAACCGCATGAGCAATCCCTACAACAGCGCGACCGAACGAGCATCAGTGCTGGGCCCGACCCTGTTTTTCAAAGGCGATTTGACCGCTGAAGAGGACCTGTTGATTCAGGGCCGCGTGGAAGGATCAATCACCCACACCCAGCGTCTTACGGTCGGCGCCCAGGGCACGGTGAAGGCCAATATCAAGGCCCAGCTCATCATCGTCGAGGGTACGGTGGATGGCGATCTGCAGGCTGAAAAATCGGTCTTCGTCAAAGAGACCGCAAAGGTGTGCGGAAACATTTATTCCCCCACGGTCAGCATTACCGAAGGCGCCAATTTCAGCGGCAGCATCGACATGGACGGCAAGAAAGCCGGCCAGCAATCCGGCCAGCAATCCGGCAAGTTCGATCCCGTGCGTGCACCCAAGTCCGCCGGCAGCGCCGCCTGACAATGTCGTGGTTCAAGAAACCTCTTGATGGAGATGATCTCATGATGAATGCCAACTCAAGCGGCCGCTCCGCTGCGCCCGAACCGTCAGTGACGCGCCCTGAGCCGCGGGTGCCGGGCGAATCGCGATCGCCCGCGGCGCGCGTCAGCGAGCCGCTGCGCCCGACCGATGCCAAGGTTGCCGAATCGGCTGCGCGAGCCTCGGTTCTCGGGCCGACGCTGCGATTTCGCGGCGAGTTGTCCGCCCAAGAGGATTTGATCGTCCAGGGCAGCGTCGAAGGATCGATTACGCATACGCAGAGCCTCACCATCGGCACCGACGGCACCATGAAGGGCGACGTTCGCGCCCGCGTCATCGTGATCGATGGCAAGGTCGAGGGTGATCTCTACGCCACGGAATCGGTGAACATCCGCGCCACCGCCAAGGTCAAGGGCAACGTCTTTGCGCCGCGTGTCGGCATCAGCGAGGGCGCGTTCTTCCAGGGGCAGATCGAAATGCAGCCGTCGGGGGCGGCGGTGCAAGAGCATAGTGCGCGCCTGCGCCAGGCGGCACTGACGACGCCGATCGAAGGCGCCGCGGTCGATCACCTGTTGAGCGGGACTTGAGGGTTCGCGCCGGCGACAAATAATTCGGGGTCCACCCAGACGTGATTCAAGCTCAAGCCCCAGTGTAGATGCGGCCCGGTTACACGGCCGGTCATACCGACCGCCCCCAGTGTCGCTCCCGCGTCCACGCGTTGCCCGGGTTTCACATCGATCGCGCTCAAGTGGCAGTACATGCTGATCAGGCCGCGGCCGTGATCCACGAATACCGTATTGCCGGTGAAGAAAAAATTGCCGGTCTCGATCACCGAGCCGCCGAGCGGCGCGACAACCTTGGTGCCGGTCGGCGCCGCAATGTCCATCCCGCTGTGCGGACTGCGCGCCTCGCCGTTGAATATCCGGCGCATTCCGAATGAACTGCTGCGTATACCGGGAATCGGCTGCGCCATCCGCAAGGTCGCAGGCTGTTCATCGGTCCAGCGGCTGAGCGCCTTATCGATGATGGGGTTCTCCCGATTGACCCGCTCCAAATCATCAGGCGACAGGTCGACCTGACCGGGTTTTACCTTGAGGGACTGGCTCGCGTAGCGTTTCGCGCCGACAGTGAACCCAATTTCCTGCCGCGCACTGCCGCTGTGCACGACCACTTGGCGCGGCGCGAGCGGCGCCGACAGGGGGATGCCGATGACCGCAATCCAAGATTCATGCTCCTTCACGACCAGCGCGCGATGGCCGTCCGCATCCACGTAGGGCGCGGAGTCGCCGTGGACATCCAAGCGGACGATCTTGACACCGCCCGGCACCGCGCTCTCGCGCGGCAGCATGTAGGAAAACGCCAACGACGGGCTCAGGAACAACAGCAGTATCGCGCAACGAATCAAGATTGCTCCACCTTGGCGCGGATCCGGCCGGCGGCGAGGCGTGCCTCGATCATCGTTCCGGGCGGGGCATCCGCGGCGTTCCGCACAATGCCGCCGTCGACCTTGCTGACGATGGCGTAGCCCCGGCTCAAGGTGGCGAGCGGACTGACCGCGTTCAGCGTGCGTGCCAGCGGAGCGAGCCGTTCGCGGGCCAGATGCATGCGCGCGAGCGCTGCGGCCCGAAGCCGGGCGAGCAGCGCCGCCTGCCGGGCGGCAGTGCCGCGCAGGCGCGCCATGGGACTCAACTGCCATAGGCGGCTGCGGCGTTCGCCGAGCGTCGAGCCGCGCTCGGCGATGATTTGGCGCAGCGCCCGGGCCAGCCGCTGCTCCAGATCGTCCAGGCGCTGCGATTGCTGCGCCAGCCGCGCCAATGGGCTTACCCGTGCCGCGCGGCCCGTGAGCCATCGCAGCCGCTCGCGCTGAGCCTCGGCTCTGCGCAGCAGGGCGCGCCGCAGGCGCAGTGCGAGCCGCGCCAGCGAATCGAGCCACTCTTCGCCGTCGGGTACCGCGATCTCCGCCGCCGCGGAGGGCGTTGCTGCGCGCACATCGGCGGCGAAATCGGCGATCGTGAAGTCGATTTCGTGGCCGACTCCGCTCACGATGGGGATGGGCGAGGCGACGATGGCGCGGGCCAGGGACTCGTCGTTGAAGGCCCAGAGGTCCTCGAGCGATCCGCCGCCGCGCGCCAGGATGAGCACGTCGCACTCGGCGCGCCTGCCCGCCAATCGAACCGCCGCCGTGATCTCGGCCGCGGCCGCCGCACCTTGCACGGCTACCGGATAGATCAGCACCGGCACGGCCGCAAAACGCCGCGCTAGCACATGCAGGATGTCCCTGATCGCCGCCCCGGTCGGCGAGGTGATGACCCCGATGCGCTTGGGGATCATCGGCAGGGGACGCTTGCGTTCCGGGGCAAACAGGCCTTCCGCCGCAAGTTTTGCCGACAACTCCTCGAACTGGCGCTTCAGGGCGCCGAGACCGGCATCTTCCATGTGCTCGATGACGAGTTGATACTCGCCGCGCGGCTCATAAAGGCCGACCCGCGCCCGCACCAGCACTTTCTGCCCGTCTTTCGGCGCGAACGCACACAACATATTTCGCTGCCGGAACATGCAGCAGCGCACCTGCGCGGCCGCGTCCTTGAGGGAGAAGTACCAATGTCCCGAGCTGGGTTTGGCGAGATTGGAGATCTCGGCCTCCAGCCACAGGGTACCCAAGCCGCGCTCGAGCAGCGCGCGCACCTCGCGATTGAGGCGCGAAACGCTGTAAACATCGCGATTTCCGGGCGTTTCCATGAACTCATGATACTGCGGTTTACCGCGCCGCACCTGCAAGGTACAATGCGCCGCCTCTTAGACGGACCTGGAACGCGATTCCTATGCGGATTCTTGAAGAGGCGCTCACCTTCGACGACGTGCTGCTGGTGCCGGCATACTCCGAAGTGCTGCCCCGCGATGTCTCCCTGGCCAGCCAACTCACCCGCGAAATCCGGGTCAATCTTCCGGTCGTGTCCTCTGCCATGGACACGGTGACTGAAGCGCGCCTGGCGATCACGATCGCTCAGGAGGGCGGTATCGGCATCATTCACAAGAACATGTCCATCGACAATCAGGCGCGCCAGGTCGATCGCGTCAAGAAGTTCGAAAGCGGCGTGATCAGTGACCCGATCACCGTCAATCCGGACATGACCATCCGCCAGGTTTTGGAACTTACCCGCGCAAAGAACATTTCCGGCGTTCCCGTGGTACTCGGCACCAAAGTGGTCGGTATCGTCACGCATCGCGATCTGCGCTTTGAGACCAAGCTGGATGCGCCGGTTTCCTCGGTCATGACGCCGAAGGACCGCCTGATCACGGTGCGGGAGAATGCCCCAAAAGATCAGGTGCTGGCGCTGTTGCACAAGCATCGAATTGAAAAGGTGCTGGTGGTTGCGGGCGATCACGAGCTGAAGGGCATGATCACCGTGAAGGACTTTCAGAAGGCCACGGAATTCCCCAATGCCTGCAAGGACGGCGTCGGAAGCCTGCGCGTCGGTGCGGCGGTCGGCACGTCGCCCGACACGCTGGACCGGGTCGGCGCATTGCGCGACGCCGGCGTCGATGTCGTCGTCGTCGACACTTCGCACGGCCATTCGCGCGGTGTGCTCGATACCGTCTCGAAAATTAAGGCGAAATATCCCGACATGCAGGTGATCGGCGGCAACATCGTCACCGCCGAGGCGGCGCTCGACCTGGTCAAACATGGCGCCGATGCCGTCAAGGTGGGCATCGGGCCGGGATCCATATGCACGACGCGGGTCGTCGCCGGCGTGGGGGTTCCGCAAATCAGTGCCATTGCGCGGGTCGCGAAGGCCCTCGAGGGCACCGGGGTGCCGGTGATCGGCGATGGCGGCATCCGTTTTTCCGGAGACATCGCCAAGGCGCTCGCCGCGGGCGCCCACTGCGTGATGATCGGCGGCATGTTCGCCGGAACCGAGGAATCCCCCGGAGAAGTCGAACTCTATCAGGGCGCCTCGTACAAGGCGTATCGAGGCATGGGCTCCCTGGGAGCGATGGCGCAAACCCACGGTTCCAGCGACCGCTATTTTCAAGACACCACTTCAGAGCTCGAGAAGCTGGTACCCGAGGGCATCGAAGGCCGGGTGCCTTACAAGGGGAGCCTGGTGGCGATCCTGCATCAGCTCTCCGGCGGATTGCGCGCCGCAATGGGGTATACCGGCAGCGGCAGCATCGAGGAGATGCGGACCCGGCCGCAGTTTGTGCGCGTCACCAGCGCGGGCGTTCGCGAGAGCCACGTTCACGACGTGACCATCACCAAGGAAGCGCCCAATTACCGGATCAGCTGATGCCGGACATTCACGCTGACAGAGTCCTGATTCTCGATTTCGGCGCCCAGTACACACAGTTGATCGCCCGCCGGATTCGCGAGATCGGCGTGTACTCCGAAATATATGCATGCGATGCATCGATCAACGACATCGAGAAATTCGCACCCAAGGCCATTGTGCTGTCCGGCGGCCCTGAATCGGTCTATGACGCGAAGGGCCTCGAAGCGCCGCGCGAGATCTACGAGCTCGGCGTGCCGGTGCTCGGAATCTGCTACGGCATGCAGACCATGGCAGCACAGCTGGGTGGCAAGGTCGAAGGCTCATCGCACCGGGAGTATGGCGCCGCCCAGGTGAGACCCGCGAACGGCACACCGTTGCTCGATGGCCTCGAAGATAATCGCGACGCTGAAGGGCGGCGTTTACTGGATGTCTGGATGAGTCATGGCGACCGGGTGAGCGCGCTGCCACCCGGGTTCAAGGCGATTGCGGCCAGCGACAACGCACCGCTCGCCGCCATGGCGGACGAATCGCGGCGTCTGTACGGCCTGCAGTTTCACCCTGAAGTCACCCACAGCCTGCAAGGCGGCGAAATCCTTCGGCGCTTCGTGCGCGAGATCGCCGGTTGCGCGGCAACCTGGGCGACCCGCAACATCATCGAGGACAGCGTCGCGCGCATTCGCGCGCAGGTCGGCGATGACCGCGTGCTCCTCGGTTTATCGGGCGGCGTCGACTCATCGGTGCTCGCGGCGCTGTTGCACCGGGCGATAGGTCCAAAACTCACCTGTGTATTCGTCGACCATGGGTTGCTGCGGCTGGGCGAAGGCGATCAGGTCATGGCGACGTTCGCCGAACACATGGGCGTGCATGTCATCCGGGTCGATGCCGAAGAGCGATTCTTGAGCGCGTTGGCTGGCGAAGCCGATCCGGAGAAGAAGCGCAAAATCATCGGACGGGTATTTGTCGAAGTGTTCGACGAAGAAGCGAACAAGCTCAAGGATGTCAAATGGCTCGCGCAGGGTACGATTTATCCCGATGTCATCGAATCGGCGGGCGCGAAGACCGGCAAGGCGCACGTGATCAAGTCGCACCACAACGTCGGCGGCCTGCCAGAGCAGATGAAATTGAAATTGCTCGAGCCGCTGCGTGAGTTGTTCAAGGACGAAGTCCGAAAACTCGGGGTCGAGTTGGGGCTGCCCCAGGAAATGGTGCACCGCCATCCTTTCCCGGGCCCGGGACTCGGCGTGCGCATCTTGGGAGAGATTTACAAGGCGCATGCAGACTTGCTGCGCCGCGCGGATGCGATTTTCATCGAGGAGCTGCGCACCCACGATCTGTATGACAAGGTGAGCCAGGCCTTCGCGGTGTTCTTGCCGGTGAAGTCGGTCGGCGTCATGGGCGATGGACGCCGCTATGATTACGTAATCGCGCTGCGCGCGGTGGAAACGATTGATTTCATGACCGCGCGCTGGGCACGTCTGCCCTATGAATTCCTGGATCGTGTCGCGCACCGCGTGATCAACGAAGTGCCGGGCATCTCCCGCGTGGTCTACGATATTTCGGGAAAGCCGCCGGCGACGATCGAGTGGGAGTGACCAGGGCGCTTCCCTAGTGTGTCACGGTCGGCCCAGTCGCTGAAGCTGGAGTTTTCGGGTAAATTTGGCAGAAACTCATTTAATTCCGCCGCTCGCCTGCTCTCGTTGATCTTTCGACTACAAAGATGATTTGAGAGGCTGGGGCTTGCGCGAATGACAATTCGGCACAGGTGCTCGTCCGACCTTGGTTTGCTGATCGAGTTGTTTGCGTGCGTCAAGCCACGCATAAACTTCGTCCGAGTCCCAAACAACGCAACGCGGAGTTAAATAGAAGCGTCTTGGGAAATCTTCACGCTGCTCCAACTCGTAAATAGTGGTGTTCGACAGCGGCACAATCTTGCGCAGTTCAGCGCGGCGCAACGCGCGTCTTGGCGGGAGAGTCGATGCAGGTGGGGTCGTAGAGAAAAACACTGCTTACTTCAGCTTTTTTCTGCCCGGGCGGCGTAGAACCGCAAGGCGGCTTCTTCAAAATTCCCGACAAGAAAATCGGCGATCGGTTTCGTATACCAGTTGAATGCCGTACTAACCCGGTAGCGCATCGTCACTCGAAGCTCTGTGCCTGCGTTCAGTTTGCGTAATACATATTCGGTGTCGATCAAATCGAAATACCGCCCGCCAATCCTCACGTGATCGTCGAGTGCCCCTGCTGGAAATGAATCGTTTGCAAACCGATAGGTCCAATGAATACGTTGGTTTGGTTGCCAGTCGGCTGCTATCTGATCGAACCGGATGCCTTTGCCCATTGTGATGTGACGCACTTGGGTGCCGTCGGCCGGTACCGTAACCGCGGATAATGGTAGGGGCACGCCGATGCGATACATCCATGCAGTGCCGATCTCGGCTGGCCGGATGTCTTTGGCGACTGTGAGGTGGGTCCAAATTGCCTCGGGGCTCGCGGAGATCGTGCGGACTCTTTCGACCGACTGGATGTCTTGCGGGAGCGTAAGATTCTGCTCAAGGCCTCCTAACAGCAGCGGTAACGCGGCAAAGCTGTAAACGGCCCGCTGTGGCCACTTTGTCCAACGGCATATTGCGCCCATTAGCAGCCCACCGAGGCCGCCCACGAGGCTAAAAAGGGGCACCGCAAGTACCGCGCAGATAAGCCCCTCCACTCTGATCACCATCGTGCCGATTACAAATAACGCATTGGCGGCGGCGGCGGCGAAGAAATAATAGGACCAGCTCCGGCGCCCCGCGCGCTCCGCCGTGTAGACGGTTACTGCCCCACCACAATCGGCACCAGCAGAGTAAATGTGGACATCATGGCGTGATACGGTTCGCCTGGCATACCAGAGAAAAAGAGACGAAACGCGACGCCGACGAGCGCCCCGCAAATAAGGGGCACGGTCCAGCCAAATCGGACGATCCAGAAGCGGTGAGGTTCCGGGGTGTCAGGCGACGAAGCCATGAGCGTCTACTCCTGGTCGTAAAGGAACCTCAGTGGTCGATATCACTTGGCTCTGTCCCACGAGCTCTACTTCGGTCAGTTCAGGCCGGTAGGGCAGGTCTGATGGCAATCGAAGTTTCGTAATCAGTCCGAGACGCCGAAGCCCTAGGAGAGTCCACCAGCCAGGGTCCCATTCGTGTGGTTCGAGCCCGAGTCGCGCTGATCCCGGAAATGCATGATGGTTGTTGTGCCAACACTCGCCCATGGTCAGAAGCGACGTGAATCGAACGTTGCGGCCCTGAACCGCTGCACCTCGAACCTCACGGTGAATTGCGCCGTTGTTATGTGCCAAATGACCAATCAGCCAATGACCGAACACGCCGACAGTCACGCGAGCGCAGACCGCCCACCACACGAATCCCCAACCGCCCGCGGCATAAAGTAGAAACGCTACGGGCACTTGCTGCGCCATCCACGTACGCTCCAGAAACTGATAGAAGCGATCTTTGAAGATTCTTGGCTCAATTCGGATGATCGGCGGCTGGAGCAGCACGAGCTCGCAATTCAGCTGCCACCATGCATCCACCCAGGCCGGTCGACCGTGTTTCAGGTAGTCGTGGCAACTGGGTAATCGCTGCGCGTAATCGCGCAGCTCGTGTTGACGGAGAAGACCGATCGGGCCCGCGAGTCCGACCTGCACCCCAAGGTACACGAAAAAGTATTCAAGCCACTTAGGACACTGGTAGCTATCGTGGACGAGCTTTCGGTGGCTGCCCAGAGAGTGGCCGAATAGGAGCACGGCCGCGGTCGCGAGCAGGAACGCGGCAAAGGCAGACCAAGAAAAGGTGATGGCGCCGCCGACAATCGCACCTATCAGCATACCAAGAAACCAAGCGGACTTGACGGGTGCGTACCGCACCGTTCCGACGCACACCGAATCTAAATTTACCGCGGCGACACGGTGTTGATCGAGACTTGCGGCGACGCCTTCCATAGCAAATCCAGGCTACTCGGTCGCGCGTCGGCGCTTTGCAAGGGCGCGCGACTCGCGCTTGAGTGGGCCTGCTACGGGGCATATTTCGAATGCATAACCGGTCAGCGTGCTGACGAGGCTACTCGGATTCAACCGATACAGGACTCGCTGTCCCTTTCGCTCGCTGGCGACCAAGCCCGCATTCTCGAGTACGGTTAGATGCCTCGACATGGACGGTGCTGTCATCTGAAATCGAGCTGCGAGCTCGGATGTCGTGAGCTCCGCTTTGGAGAGGTACGCCAGAATTTCCCTGCGAGAGCGGGATGCGAGGGCTTCAAAAATCTTGTCGACCGACATACCTGCATAATATTAGAAAATGTGCTAATAGTCAAATATACTAACACTCGGCAGAAACGAATCCCCTGGGCCAGGGGGAAACGCGCGGCGCTGGAGGGTTAGGGGGCGGCAATGCAGAACCATCAGAAGTTATAAGATTATGAAAAATATGGAAGTAGGGATGAATGTAGGTCAACGGAGACATTATTTACTAAAAAATGTCTATTTAAGGAGACAAAATAGTTCGACAATGTGTATTAAGGGATATATATCATTGGATAAAATGTACCCTATAGCCTACAGGTGACCCGTGCCCCGATATCTTAGAACCAGCAATGCCCAAATCCTCGACCGCAAGCTTACGGAGCTGCAGGCGGCTGCAGCGGCGCTGCGCCAACGTCCTGTGAAGGGTTGGGTCCACGCCCTGCGATCAGCATTCGGGATGAGCGTGACCGTGCTTGCTCGGCGCCTCGGCGTCAGCCACTCCACCGTGCTGTCCTACGAGAAGGCCGAGCTAACCGGGCGGATCCAAATCGACACCCTACGGCGCGTTGCGGACACGCTGGATGCCGAACTCATTGTCGCCATGGTTCCGCGCCAGCCGATCATCGACACGCTGCGCGCGCGCGCGAGAGAGATTGCCCAGCAGGAAATGAGCGCGACCGTACAGAGCATGCGACTCGAGAATCAGGAAGTGACAGCAGGTGAGACTAAGGAGCAATTCGACATTCTCGTAGAGAATCTCGTGCGCGAGCCGAAGAAGCTGTGGCGCTGACCGATCCCCATGCGCCCGGCGCAACACCGCTCACGCCGGTGCAACTGCGTGGGCTGAGTCTTCCCCTGACCACGCATGGCGAACTGAACGCCGCCGAGCAGGAGAATATTCTGCGCGCGCGTCTATGGGCGCGCGGCGCGCGCTCCATCGCCATGCCGAACATGCTCACGCGACAATTCGTCGAGCAACTGCATTTGCGCATGTACGGCGATGTGTGGGATTGGGCAGGCACCCAGCGTCAGGTCGACACCAATATCGGCGTACCGTTTCCCCACATCGGCGTAGCCGAGCGCGAGCTCTTCGATGATGCCCGGTACTGGCTCGACCACCGGACATACGAGCCGGTGGAATTCGCTGTTCGCTTACACCACAGACTTGTGTTCATTCATCCCTTTCCCAATGGCAACGGACGCCTGAGTCGCTTTTACGCGGATCTGGCGCTCACCCGCCACTTTCGGCTCAATCGACTGACATGGGGAGGCGGTGAATTGGATGGCGGGGATCCGCGACGGAAGGACTACATCGCCGCGCTAAAGGCGGCGGACGATCACGACTACCGTTCTCTTCTCGCGTTTGCGCAGGCCTAGGGGCCAGCGTGAAGGTGGAAACTTACTCAGCTTTATGGCGTGTACGCGGGAAGTCACTTCTCGTTGGCGAAAAACGTGCAGGCGGTCGCGTTCGCTGACCTCTCGAAAGTGTTTGAGTCACTAAAGTTGTGCTTATGTCCAGTCTCGAACCGAGGTGCATGTTCGAAAGCTGATGGCGAGATCTTCTTGAGAACACGGCGGCGTAAAAAAGCGGTTGATGGTCGACAATCGATCGAGGATGTGCAGTACAAAATGGTATCACCGACTGTGATACTTCCCAGCGTGGAGATACTTCTGGATATTCTATCGCCCATTGTCAGAAGCGAGACTCCCTGACGGTATTTCGGACGGTACTGTGAGCCGGCCTTGAGAGAAAAACGAATCCAATCAATTTCTTGCAGGGTCAGGAGATTATTGGGTGGGAGTGACGGACCTATCGCCATCTATCGCCATCTATCGCCCTCTATTGCCTGCAATCGAAGGAGATCGATCGGCATCGTTCGCCATCGATCAAAAGACCTTCCTATCCATCGAAAAGAACTTTCACTATCGATCGTCGTCTATCGGGATCTTCACGGTTAACATGATCAAGTCCGTAAACGCAGATTGATCACAACTTGGCTCCTCCAACTACAAGCATGACTTGAGAGGCCGGCGCCTGCGCAATTGAAGAGCCGCTCGCGGCGGCTGCATAACCCGCGGAGTTCCACTCATCCCGACCCGCGAAATCTGTCTAAATTTGTGGGGCCGCCTCTGCTCGCCGATAGATTACCGCATCCTTACCCAGGGCAAGTCGACAATCCTGACATCTATAGTGATTACGGGCGCTTCATCTGGACGGTGGGGCAATATGCTCAGATGACAAATCACGGTGAATGCTGCTTGCGGCGGCAGGCCACGGCCGCACGGGTGAGCGTATAATCAGCGATCGGCCGCTCAACCCAAACTATGAGGATCTGTATGTCGCTTCGAATCAATGACACCGCGCCGAACTTCAAGGCGCAAACCACCCACGGCCCCATCGACTTTCACCAGTGGATCGGCGACAAGTGGGCGATTCTCTTTTCGCACCCGAAGGATTTCACGCCGGTATGCACCACTGAATTGGGATACATGGCCAAGATCGAACCGGAATTCACCAAGCGCAATACCAAGCTTATCGGCTTGTCCATCGACCCGGTGGAGAGCCACGCCGGTTGGGTCAAGGACATCGAGGAGACGCAGGGAGCTGCTGTTAAATATCCGATGATTGCCGATACCGAATTGGCCGTTGCCAAGCTCTATAACATGCTGCCCGCCGATGAATCGGGCGGCGCATCAGGTCGCACCGCGGCGACCAACGCAACGGTACGCTCGGTCTTCATCATCGGCCCGGACAAGAAAATCAAGTTGACGCTCACCTATCCGATGAGCACGGGGCGAAATTTCGACGAAATTCTGCGTGCGCTTGATTCGATCCAATTGACCGCCAAGCACAAAGTTGCGACGCCGGCGAATTGGAAGCAGGGCGAGGATGTGATCATTTCCGGATCCGTTTCCGACGAGGATGCCAAAAAGATCTATCCGGCAGGCTGGAAATCGCCGAAGCCATATATGCGCATCGTGAAACAACCGCACTGATCCGAACCCGGTTGGCGTGATGGGATTCACCGGTACTCGGAATTCTCAGGTCCGGGTGCGGGTGATCCGGGAACGCCGGCTTCCAGCACGCAAGGGTCGCGGCTGTGCGCGCAGCACCGATAGCAAAATGGCGGCGTGATTTATCCGTGGATCGCGCGCCGCGTATAGCAGCGTGATGCGCTTTTTTCGTGCGAGTGCGCGCATTTCAGCCACCAGAGGATTGCCGCTTAACTCGCGCCGATAGCGCTCACCGAATACCTCGAATCTCTCCGGTTTGTGCCCAAACCAGACCCGCAATTTCTGGCTCGGCGCGAGTTCCTTCATCCAAAATGCCAGTTTGGCGTCGACCTTCTTGATGCCTCTCGGCCAAAGTCGGTCGACAAGCACGCGCAAGCCGTCGCCGGAAGCCGGCGCCGCGTAGATGCGCTTGATCACGATTGACATGGACTGGTGTCGAACGTGGTCTATTCGGGCAAATTTACTCCTGAGCCTCCCATTTCTTTGGGCATGTCCTTAAATTTTGGTTTGCCGTCGCGAATCGGCAATACGGTCTCCTGGTAATGCACATGTACACCGGGCTCGAACTTCAGCCTGGGCAGCATTGCGGCATAAATGTCCACCAATCCCAGCGTGGGATGGTCGGTAAACAGATGACCGCCGCACTTATTGCACCATTTGCGGAAACTGATTGGAGTTTTGTTGTAGGTGCCAATGCTTGCGGCGCCATGAGTCACTTTCAACGCTTGCGGATTCCAAAGCGTAAAGGCGTTCACGGGGCCCGCGGACCAATGCCGGCACGACGCGCAATGGCAATAGCCCATGCCGGCAGGTTCACCGGAGACTTCGAATTTGACCTCACCGCAGAAGCAACCGCCCTGATGGACCTTTTCGCCGCTCATAGTTCATCCCCCTTTTTCATAGATTGAAACGCGGAACCCCGCAACTCCGTATGTGGAAGGCTATCGTTGATGCGCGCCTTCTGTAAATAGGCATCCGCCGTGGCGCGAATTTTCATTGTCATATCAATCCCCGCACTCTTAGCTTCCGATGCTTTTCTTGGGCGTTGGTTCGGTATCGATTCCAAAGCGTGCCATTCGGCTCACCAGCTCCGGCGGAATCTCCGTCGCGTGTCCGCTGTCGGCCGAGATGAAAACCAGCACTTGCTTCACGCTCATGCGCAATTCACCGTGGTGGGATGCCTCTATGCGCACTTCGCAGGAAGTACGCCCGGTTTTCACGGTCCAGAGATTGAAAGTGAGGCGGTCTCCAAAGCGTGTCGGTTTGGGAAAGTCGACGGTGAAATGCACGGAAGGAGTGAGAATTTGCTTGTGATGAAACAAACCTGGCGCGCTCGCCGCGAGTCCGTCTTCGAACCAGTCCTCCACGAAGTCGCTGATCATTTCGAAATAGCGCGGATAGAAAACCCATCCGGCGGCATCGCAATGTCCGAAGCGCACGAGAATCTCACGCTGAAATGCCGCCATCATTCATCCCACAGGGCCGAAGCTGGCACTGAGTATAGATGATGGCGCAGGAGAAATGGGCCGCCAGCGGATCTGCAGGCGGCCCATCCAGGGTTGCTAGTGGACCGAGGCGGTTAACAGGTCCGCTTCGGCGATCAACAACTCGGCTCTGGGCGGATCGACCGGCTTGTTGTCGAATGCCACACCCTCCAGCATATCGATCATCTTTTGCGCGATGGCATTGCGCGCATCGGTAAGCCGCGTGAGCTCCGCTTCCAGCCGGGCATAGGTCGCATCGTCACCGTTGAGCGCCGCGGTGGAGATGGCAAAGGTTTTGCGGCCGAGGCGTCCAACCGGCGCGTTGATGGTCTTATAGGCCTCCGCCAGGCGCTCAATCACGTTGCGATTGCCCTGTTTCCCTTGCAGCACCGCGTTGTTGTTCAGCACCTCGAACAGCACGCGACCGTCATGCTGGTAATCGTCCTTCAGTCCCAGCAAGGCGATGATGGTGGGACGCGTGTCGGTGTGATCGCTGAATATCGCATCGGTAGGTCCCATATGCTGTACGCCAGGACCCACCAAGCCGAGCCATGTCTTGGTGATTTGCTCCTGGAAATCGCCGTGATTCCAAGCGAAACCGCCGTGGCCCTCGAGCGTCACGCATGCGGGTGCTTCATCGCAGCTGTCTGTGCCGCTGGCGAAGTTGAAATAATTGTCGTTTGCGAAGACCACGAAGTTCGGGGTCCGATTCGGATCCGAGGTCACCATGTGTAGAAAGCGCTGCTCGGTTTGGTCAGCCACGGCCTGAGCGATTTTGTCGGTGTTTCCGGTGATTGGATTTACCGCGGACAACGCTCCCACGTCGCGCTCGAGCTGGCGGGTGATTGGATCGGTCTGGCCGGGATTGCCATTGATGTAGAAGGTTGGTGCCGAGTCCGAATGCACTGAAAACGGCGTGGTGTTATTGGCTTGAGTTGCCAGCAGGCGGCTCAAGTTGGCGTCGATTTCCCCGATCTGCTGATAGGTGCATGGCACGTGCACGCCGTCGCAGCCGGCAGGAGAGGGGGCCCCGCCGACGAAGTGGTCATTCTCATCGGCGGTGACGATAAACAGCGTATTGTCCTTCGTGATGCCGTTCTGCGCGAGGCGCGTAAAGAATTTTCCAAATGCTTCGTTGGCAGCGGCCAACTGCGCGACATAGCTGGCTTCGCCGGGGCCAAAAGTGCCGGTGCTTGCGTGGTTGTCGTGCATATCTTCAATATAGCCATAGACAACCGGTATGCCGGCCTCGAGCATCGTCGCCAGGTAGCCCAGGGTCTGTGACGCGGAAGGGTCAAAGGCGTTGGGGAACCCGGGGTTGCCGCTGGCATCCGAGATCACATTGCCGTCGATGTCCTTGACGGGGCCACGGGGCGACACGGCGGGCTGCACGTTGAGCCCGCCGAACAGCGCGTTGAAACCTTGATAGCCACCGGGCTCATCCGTGAGCACGTCAGGCTTGCCCTTGGTGCAGATGGAACTGTTTTGAGCGCAGTGCACGGCTATTCCCAGGAAATCGGCCTTCGCCTTGGTGGGATTGCTCGAGGCCTCAGCCGCTTCCGGCGAACCGGACCCGAAGACGTTGGTGATGTCGGTCGTGATATTTTCGAATTCGATGTTGGCGACCGAAAATGCGCCGACATCGCAACCTGCCCGGGTGAATGGCACCCAGGGTGCCGGGTGAATCTTGCCTTGCTGATTCACCATCACCGGAATCGGCACAGGGGTGGTTTCCAATGGATCGGTCCAGTACTCGAAGGTGCTGGGAAACGAAGCGGTGCCGTTGGCCTTGAAGAAGGGCAGGCTGTTGCCGATGGGCGCGCCCATTTTTTCGCCATAAACGCCGCTGAGCGTGGTCAGGATATCGACCGACGTGTGCGAGATCAGCGGAGTATGGTGATCCGTGAGCACCGTTCCGTTGTCGATCAGAAAATTGCGCAGATTCGACATTTGCTCAAGATCGCTCGGGACGTTGGGCGTATCGCGGCGAAAATGCACGTTGTCGAACTGGATGTAAACCACGTGCTGGATTCGGTTGTTATCGGAATGCAGCTCGCAGCGGCCATTGCCCGCGTTTCCGCGTCCGGCATTTCCGCTCGAATTGCTGTTGGGCTGCGCGAGTGCGCTCGCGCTGATGAATGCCGTGACGGCAATCAGTCCGGTCAGAAACGATCTGCTTCCTTTCATGGTGCGTCCCCCCTTGTTGGAACCTGGTGGCTGAAAGGGAGCATTGTTAGTGCGAGTGTTTACGCCAAAAAGGCACCTGGGTTACATCGCGGTAACACGGCGAGCGGCTCGACGGGTAACATTGTCGCGCCCGCAGCGCGGACTCCAAGCGCCATAAACTTAATTAACCGGGGTGACACGTGCAAAAATTTCAATTTGAAGGAAACGCTGCTGCGGTCACCGGTGCCGCCAGCGGCATCGGACGCGCGCTGGCGATTGGCCTGGCGGCCCGCGGTTGCGATCTGGCGCTCGCCGACCTCGACCTCGGCGGCTTGCAGACGGTGGCGAACGAGATCAGGATGGTTCATGACCGGCGGGTCACGATCCATCGGCTCGACGTTGCCGACCCGGACCAAATTCAAGAGTTCTCGGTCTCCGCGATCTCCGACTTTCCGGCGCTCAGTTTGTTGATCAACAACGCCGGCGTCGCGCTGCTCGGTCAGTTCGACGAGTTCGATGAGGCGCAGATGGCGTGGCTCATGGACATCAATTTCTGGGGAGTCGTGCGCGGCACCCGCGCCTTCCTACGACATCTTCAAAGCCGGCCCCAGGCTCATATCGTCAATATTTCCAGTGTGTTTGGGATCATCGCGCCGCCCGGCCAATCGGCGTATGCCGCGTCGAAATTCGCGGTGCGCGGATTCTCGGAGTCATTGCGCCACGAACTCGCGATGAACAAGAGTCCTGTGAGGCTCTCAGTCGTGCATCCCGGCGGCGTCAAAACCAACATAGCGCTCAAGGCCCGAACGGGAAACCAACTGCGCGAAAGCGTGAGCATGAGAGAGGTCGGGGAACGATTCGAACGGCTGGCACGCACCACGCCCGCGGACGCCGCGCAACGCATCATTCGCGGCATCGAGCAAAACGAACCGCGCATTCTCATTGGCAGTGATGCGAGGTATCTCGACATCATCCAACGCTTGAGGCCCGCGAGGTACTGGTCGCTGTTGGCGCGTGTCTTCGACAGGATGTCGGTATAGACACCGGTGCCGGATCAACCCGGTTGCAGCTCTGCCAGCAGCCGTTTGGCTGCGTACACCTTTTCGAGCGCCTCGCGAATGATGGCTGGATGCAGGGCGATCGCCCGATTGTTGTCCGGATTGAACCAGTAATGGCCGGCGATCGAGTGTATGTTGCCGTCGAACATCAGGCCGACGATTTTTCCGGATGCGTCGATGAGTGGACTTCCGGAGTTTCCGCCGACAATATCGTTGCTCGTGGAAATGCAAAATGGCGTGCTCATGTCAAGCTGGTCCTTTACGCGCATCCAGCTGTCGGGAATCTTGAACGGCGCGGTTCCGGTCGCACGCGCAAATGCCCGGTCGAGGTGGGTAAACGGTTCGATCGGAGTGCCATTTTCGACCCAGCCCTGAACGATGCCGTAGTTCAGACGGGGGCTGAAGGTGGCGTCCGGATAGCTCTTGGTCCCATAGGCTTTGAATCGGGCCGACGCGATTACCTGTGAGGCGGCGGCAATCGGTGCCTCCACTTCGTCCTCGTATTGCTTGCGAATGGCGCGTGCGTCGCCGTCGATTGCCCGCACCAACTCAATCATGGGATCATGGGACGAGTCGACGGCCGATTTTCCTCCTTCCCACAGATGTTTGCGATAATCCACATCGTCGAGCTTGGTTTCGGCAATCAGTCGCGTGGCTAACTCGTCCGGGGACTCGTTGTGCATCAATCTGCGTACTACCGGATGGTCAGGACCCAGCCATTCCCGCGTGCGCTCGAGAGAAAACGAAAGGGTCAACTGCTCGAATTCAGGATAAACCGGAATCCGGATATACAGGTCGTGCTGCAATTGTGGCAAGGCGGCGTCAGTGTACTCGCGCAGCCGGTCCTTATTGGGTTTGAGGCGCTCTTCGGCGCCCCGGACCAACGAGCGCGCATCGCGAAACAACGCACTGCTGAAGCCCGCGCCGACTTCAATGAAAATGTAAGGCAAATAGAGCGTCCGTTCGCGGCTGACTGCCGACGCGATCGTCTGCCACGGATCGTGCCCGCCGAGCTTTGCGATGCTGCGCAGCGCCGCCTCCGACTGCGACTTCTGCGCCATAAAGGCATCGTCATTCAGAGCATCGAGCTCCTTGCGGCGTACTTTGATGCCGTTTTGCAGGCTGTCCAGCGACGCCAGCGATATCCGTTCGTCGCCAACACTGGTCTTTCCGAATTGAATGTATCGTCCCCGCAGCTCGGATGCGCGCAACAAGGTGACGGGCAGCGACACATCCCGGGCGAACTCGAGTTGCGAACGAGTTTGCAAGCGCTCTGTTGCGCCCGGATCGCCCGCAACGAATACCAATTGATTGGCGCTCGGTCCGGAAAAATCGATTTGCAGATAATTCGGCGTCTTAGCGGGCTTGTCATTTTCATAGGCCCTTAGGATCGAGAAATCCAGCGACCAGCGCGGAAACTCGAAATTGTCCGGATCGCCGCCAAAGGCGGCAATGTCAGCTTCGGGTGAAAATACCAGGCGAATGTCGGCATAGCGCGTGTACTTGTAGAGAAAGTACTGGCCGCCCCGATAGAGGCTCACCGTTTGGCATTCGAGCTTGCCGGTTACGGTCCGTGCGCTTGCCTGCTCGCAAGCCTGTTCGAGCGAGGTCAGTAGTTTTTTGCGCGCTGCATTGGCGGCCGCATCGTTGAGTCCGGCCTCGGTTTTGAGTACGGCTTCGGTGATGTTCTCGGTGCCCACCAGTACATCTGCGTATTGCGACGGACATCGCTGCTCCTGCTTGCGCGTATCGGCACTGAAGCCCAATTCGAGCAAGCTCTTCTCCTTGGAGGACAATGCCGCCAGACATGACTCTACGCAGTGATGATTGGTGAGCATCAGTCCCTCCGGGGAGACAAACGAGGCCGTGCAGTTGGACAGCCGCAGCGTCGACAGCCGTACATGATCGAGCCATGCGGGGGTGATGTCGGCGCCGTAATTGTCCTTCACTGCGGCCGAAGGAAAATTGTCGAAAGGCCACATGCCCTCGTTGGCAAATGCGGGGAATGACATTGCAAGGGCAGCGAGCAACAAAAGTCCGCGCATGGATTCCTCGTGCTATCGTTATCCTTCAATGACGATGCAATATTCTACTGAATAGATGCGATACAGATCTCAGTCTACTCTCCAGCCGAAGCACGGTCGCTTCCCTGCAAGCACCGCATTGCAGGCACCCCAGCGCCGCGCGTTCGCCGCATTTGCCAACGCGGAATTCCGGATCTTCTTCTTCGCCGGCAGCGCGGCCATGATGGCGGACAACATCGAACACGTGATCTCCTATTGGATGATCTTTCAGAAGTTTCATTCCCCTGCGCTAGGCGCTTTTGCGGTGGTCTCGCATTGGGCGCCTTTTCTGCTGCTTGCCGCCTACACGGGTGGACTGGCGGACCGTTTCGATGTTCGCCGCCTCATTCAAATCGGCATGCTGATGTATATGGGTGTCTCAATCGGTTGGGGGGTCATGTTCATGACTGACTCCACCGAAGAATGGAAGGCGATGGCGCTGCTGGTGATCCACGGGTTGGCGGGGGTCATTTGGATACCTGCATCCCAGGTGTTGATCCATCGAATCGTCGGAACGGAACAATTGTCGAGTGCAGTCCGGCTGAATGCCACGGGTCGATACCTGGCATTCCTGGTCGGCCCCGCGGTGGGCGGCGTGCTGTTATTGGTGTTCGGACCCATCAACGGCATTTTCATCAATGCGCTGATCTATATGCCGATGTTCATATGGCTGATCCGGGCGCCATATGGCCCAACCGCTTCCGTGCCGCGGTCTGCGGGCATTCGTGGATTTGGGGATATCTGGGCCACGATGAGAGTGGTTGGACAGAATCCCGTGCTGCTATCGATGACGGTACTGGTCGGTGCGTCCGCATTCTTCGTTGGCAATGCCTACCAGGCGCAAATGCCCGGATTCGCTCTTGATTTGGGGCATGCACGGGCGGCAGACATTTCATATAGCATTTTGTTGGCCGCCGACGCCGCAGGAGGTCTTGCGGCGGGGATCATTTTGGAAAGCCGCGGGCTGCTCCCCCCCAGGGTACGAACGGCCTATATTCTGGCGATGATCTGGTGCTGCGCGCTGGCTGGGTTCGCGCGCTCCCATGTCTACCTTGTGGCAATCGCGTTGCTGTTCGTCGCGGGCTTCGTCGAACTTGCATTCAATTCGATGGCGCAGTCGCTGGTGCAGTTGAACGCGCCGGCCGAGATTCGTGGCCGCGTCATCGGAGTGTTTGCCATGTCCGCCAACGGACTGCGAACTTTCAGCGGGTTCAGTGTCGGTCTGCTCGGTGTCAGCGTCGGCATCCACAATTCCCTGAGCTACAGCGCTGCTGCGCTATTGTTCTTGTACTTCGCGATATTGGTCACTCGCCATGTCAGCCGCCGGCTAAATCCGGCGGCGCTGCCATGAAGGCGCCCGGCGACGTCGAATTCATGCGGCGTGCGCTGCTGCTCGCGCAACGCGCCGCCGATGATGGCGAAGTGCCGGTCGGCGCGCTGTTGGTCATGGACAACGAGGTAATTGGCGATGGCTGGAATCGGCCGATCGCAAGCCACGACCCTACTGCCCACGCGGAGATTATTGCATTGCGCGCGGGCGCAACGACGCTGAACAACTATCGGCTCGGCAATGCGACGTTGTACGCAACGCTGGAGCCGTGTGCCATGTGCATCGGGGCCGTGTTGAATGCGCGGGTGTCACGGCTGGTATTCGGCGCCTGGGATTCAAAGGCGGGCGCTTGCGGTAGCGTAATCGACTTGCCGCGGGAGCGCCGCTTGGCGAATGGATTGGACGTGTTCGGCGGCGTGTGCAGCGACGAATCCGCCGCACTGCTGCGGCAGTTCTTCGAAAATCGCCGTTAATTCACGACCGGAGTGTGGGGACCATCGCCCCAGGCCCACTCCAGCAGATCTCGATATCCGCGGACATTGTCGACATAGCGCACGGGTTCCCATCCGCGCGCATAACCATTCTCGGTTTTGGTGTACCAACGCTCCTGTTCCAGGAGCGGCAGGAAGGCGCGCACATCCTGCCAGGAGTCCGGGTCACGGCCGGCCTTTTGCGCCAGCACGCGCGCATCTTCCACGTGACCATAGCCTATGTTGTAGGCGGCGAGCGCAAACCACGTCCGATCGGGCTCGGGCACATGCGCGGGAATCTTCTCGTAGACCTGCCGGAAGTAGCGAGCGCCGCCGAAAATGCTTTGCCGGGCATCCGATAGATCGGTGACGTTGGTTTCGTTGGCGGTTTCCACGGTCAACTGCATCAGGCCGCGGGCCCCGGCCGCTGAGGCGGCGCTGGGATTCCATTTCGATTCTTGATATCCCATGGCAGCCAGCAGGCGCCAGTCTTGGCTGCTCTGTTCCGCTGCCTCGACAAACCACTGCTTGTAAAGTGGCAGCCGGCTTTGCAAATGTTGCATGAAACCAGGACCGCCGGCGAATTCGGCATCCTCGGTCCGGCCGTAGTAGTGGTTGACGATGGTGGCGAGCTCGCCATCGAGTTTCAATCGCGCGAAATACTCACCCAGATCGCGCGCGAACCTCGGATCACGGTCGCTTGCACCCCATGCGAGCGGGCGATCTCCCTCGAAATCAAAGGCGATGCGCAAATCCGGGTGCACGGCATGGGCGAGCGCAAATTCCGTGGAATCGGCAATCGTGTAGTCAATCGTGCCGTCCGCCACGCCGTCCAGAAGTGCCTGGGAATTGGTGCTGGAATTCTCCACCCACACCAGCTCCGGATACGAATTGCGCGCATCCTCCAAAGTCTTTGCCTGTGAACTGCCGGCAGCGATTTCCAGATCGGAATTGCCGATATCGGCGAGAGAACCAGGTCTCGGTGCGCCGCGGCGGTAAATCAAATGCTCGCGAACGTGCTGATAGGCGGGACTGAATTCGATCCCGGGTACCGACTGCGTAGGGACCTTCAATCCCGCCGCCGCCAAGTGCGCTTGACCGGAGGTAATGGCCGCGTAAATCTCGGCATAAGTTCGCATCGGGGTGATCTTGAGCTTTACCCCCAGTTCATCGGCAAAGCGCCGCGCCAAATCATATTCCGGCCCCTCTTGACTCCCATCCGGTCCGCGATAATACGCAAGAGGGCTCACGCGAGTTACCACACGTAATTCGCCCAGCGACTTGATCTGATGGATCAAGCTCGGCACCGGCGCATAGCTGCTCAGCAACCCTGCGGCCGATATCGCGATCGTTACCTTGGTCCAGCGCTGCCAGTTTGTTATGGGTAATCTACGCACGGTTTAATAGTCCATTTGAGTGCCGTGGTGCGGGGCAAGTTCCGGTCGTGAAGCGAGCCCGTTTCCGATGCGCTAGAATAAACGAATATTTCTTGTTGTGAACCCTTGACAAATGCATTTTTAGCCTGGTTGATGGCTGCGTCAAAACTAAATTTTGTTTAAGTTAACGCCGAAAAATCTTAAGTAAACGCCAGAAATTTTAAGTTAACAGGAGAGGTACCGAAGTGGTCACAACGGCGCCGACTCGAAATCGGATGGTCGGGTAATTCCGGCACGTGGGTTCGAATCCCACCCTCTCCGCCACTTTTTTTCGAGCCTTTTCAAGGCACCTTTCTGCCCTCCGGGCTACTGGCAGAACTACTGGCAGGATCCGGGGGCCCCAGGGGACGAAGCACGATTTGGCACGCGGAGTCCGGCGGGCTCGCCAGAGCGAAAGGGAGCAAGGACACTTTCGGTCGTCCATCCATGGCATTCCGGATCGCCTGAATACCAGTCTCCGTTGCACCTTCAATCCATGCCGCATACATGCGTAGCATCACTTCGACACTGTGACCGTGTTGCTTTGCCGTCCAAAGTAGATTCTTACCCAGCATCAACGCCCAAGTGACCGACGAGTGTCGTGCGTGATACGGACCGCGCTGACGGATACCAAGTTTCTGTAGGCTCTCATTCCAGCGCCAACGGGTGACTTCCGGATCACTTATTGCGCTGCCGTCCTCCAGGAAGAAAAGTCGATCATGGCTGATCTTGCCGGCCGCTACATAGTCAGCCCGAAGTTCAAGGTGGGCTTTGAGCACTTGAAGTGCTCGCGGGGTCAAGTCGACATTTCGGTCCTCCTGGGTCTTAGTCCGGTCTTTGTCTCGCCGGAGCACCCGCGCCTTGGTGACGTGCAGCACGCTCTTTCGCTCATCGAAGTCTGTCGCGAGCAATTCGATCTGTTCCGAAGGACGAAGGCCGGTAAAGAAGCGAAGCTCATCGTAGTTGCCGATCGCATCAGCCCAATCGGCACGCAGCTGGGCAATTAGGGACTCGGCTTCGCCAATGGCGAAGGGGTCGACCACCGGCCGATCCTTTTTCGTGATCCGCAGGCATTTTAAGCCCACGGCAGGATTGTGCTTCTCGGGATGGTCCTTATAACCATAGTCGAAGGCGCGACGGATGACGCTGACCGCGTTGTTATAGGTCTTCTTGGTCCACTCGTAGGCGTTTACGATCATCGCAAGTTCGGAGTACCGCACCTCCCCAAAAAATCGGGCTCCGATCGCTGGCCGCCAGATTTGCGCCAGGAGCTTGCGGTATCCGCGTCCCGTCACGTAGGCAAGATCCTTTTTCGCCATGCGCGACTGGCACTCCAGCAGAAACTCGTCAAAGACCTGGTTGCAGGTGCGCTGCGCTGGCGCCGCACCGGATACTTGCGTGATGAGGCGATAGTCGGGGAACTCCTCAGCAAATGTGAACGCACCCTCGGCAATGCGCCGTTTGATGTCCGCCATCTGCCCCCGGGCACGCCTCAGGTTCGCCTCCGTGGGCTCGCGCTTCACGGTCGGCCGATAGCGAACGCCGTCCAGCTCGAAATCGAACCGGATCCGGTCGGCACCGAAGGCGCTCACGCCGTTGACTATCGATCTTCGACCCATTTTTGATATCCCGTGATGTCGATCAAAATGCGGCCGTCCGGCGGCCGTCTCCATGCTTTTCCTTCCGGCCAGTCGCCCCGCTCGATTTTCCGCTGCATGGCTTTCACCGAATAGCCGGTGATGAGATTGGCCAATGGCAGCAGGACATATCGTGCTGGCGCCAAGACGAAGGGTTCCTGCGATTCCTGATCGCTCATGAAAGGTCGAACGCCACTGACGCGCGCAGCGCAATAGCCGCTGGGTCCGATCCGAAGAGCGCTCCCCGCAACTTGCAGGGATCCAGCTTTGCAAGCCGCCGAATAAATTCAAGCGCTTTGCGAATCAATTGAGTGTAGGTTCGAATCGCCCACGGCCCACCATCTACCCCTTCCGAAGACTTCCAGTAGCATCCAACAAGAGTCTTTCGAGAGGCGCGAATGATCGGCTCGTCGCGCTGGGGCGAAGAGTGATTTGTCCTTCCGTCTCTTTTTTGCGATTCGCGGACTCACAGGGTCCGTCCGCGATGATCGGGCAACGATTCGGCTAACTCACGGCCTTCAGAGCGGAAATGATAGATCGGCTGTTCGGAGTGGCCAAGTACGCCTGGATCTGAGCTACCACAGCGGCACCTTCGCCGACCCCGGCCGCCACGCGCTTCACCGACCCGCACCGTACGTCTCCGATCGCAAAGACACCGGCGCTGCTGGTCGCCAACGGCAGTTGCAAATTGTTCCCGGTCGTGACGAAACCCTTGCTGTCCAAACCGATCCGCCGATCGAGCCACTGCGTGTTCGGGTCAGCGCCGATGAACAAGAACATGTGCTGTGCGTTGACTCGCAGTGTGTCGCCGCTCTCGTTGCGGGTCATATCGACGCCCTCAAGGGCGCCCTCTGCGCTGCCCGACAGTCCTGTCACGGCAGTGCGGACTCGTAGTTCGATATTGCGGGTAGCCTTGATTCTGTCGACCAGATAACGGGACATAGAAGCATCGATTCCAGATGAGCGCACAGCCATGTGTACCTGTCGTGCGTGCGCAGAAAGGAAGACGGCCGCCTGACCTGCTGAGTTGCCTCCTCCGACAAGAACGATGTCGCGCCCTTCGCATAGCGTCGCCTCAATCGGCGTGGCCCAATACGACACGCTGGTTCCCTCAAAGCGATCGAGATTTTCAATATCAGGCCGACGGTAGCGTACCCCCGAAGCGATTACGACCGTTCGACCATAAACTGAAATTCCTTTGTCGAGTGCAACGCGGTGCAACGGGGGCTGTGAGCAATCGAGTTCGACGGCAGAGACCGGCACCGCAAACTGAGCACCGAACTTCTGAGCTTGAATAAACGCACGCGCCATGAGCGCCTGGCCCGAGACGCCAGTGGGAAATCCAAGATAGTTCTCGATCCTTGAGGAAGCACCCGCTTGGCCACCGAATGAGCGGCTATCGACGACGAGGACGGAGAGGCCCTCGGACGCCCCATACACGGCTGTAGCGAGGCCTGCGGGTCCCGCTCCGACGACGATCACGTCATACTCGGTTCCCGGTTTGATATCAGGGACGATCCCGAGACCCACGCCCGCCTCGGCGTTGCTCGGCCGCCGGAGCACCGTCCCGTTCGGACAGATCAAGATCGGCAAATCGCCGGGCTGTACTCCTAAGCGCTCGACGAGCGCTTCGCCCTCCCGACCGCCTGCGTCGATCAGCGAGTGGGGGTAGCTATTGCGAGTCAGCAAGCCTTGAAGGCGGACTGTATCTGTCGATCCCGCTTCTCCGAGGATGACCGAGCCCACGGTTCCGCCCTCCAGCAGCGCCGCACGCCGCAATATAAAGGCCCGCATCATCAGTTCACCGATGTCTGCGCTGCTGATGAGCAGGGCACGAAGGTGCGGCAGATCGAACGGATACGCGGTGCAACCGTTCGGTCCACCACAAACCGAGGCCAATGAGGCATGACCCGCTAGGTCACTGACCTCTCCGCTAAACTGACCCGGTCCCCCGGTAGCAAAGATACTCTCGCGCCCCAGGCCATCCCGTCGACTTGCGACAATGCTCCCCTCGACGACCAGCCACACGGCCATATTCCGATCGCCCACATCGAGAAGCTTTTCATCCGGCGCGAATCGTCGTTCAGGCCCGCTCGCGAACCGAAGAGCGAACTGTATCTGAACGGGAGTTAGCGTCGGAACGATTTGGTCCAATCGTTTTTCCAGCAACATTCAAATTGCCTCACTGATGGGAATTGGGTTCACACAAACGCCAGCAGTACGCTAGCCGTGGCAGCCCTCACCGTCAAGGACTATCTACCGATAGAGAGGGTAGCGCCGTGTCGACCGCCCTCGTCGTGCCGCGGGAGGACTGCGCGCGCTCGAGGATTGATCGGTTGGTCCTGACGTTGAAAACGTCGCGCGCCTGCGGTACTTCGCCTGTGCGTAGGTGCAAGCTCGCAAAGAAGTCCCTCGAGAATGTACAAGCAAGGTCCGGCCGTTTCCGCGCGGGATGCGTGCCCAGGAAAATCTAAATGAAGAGTAGGCGATCGACAATTGGCGCTCGACGCGCCGAACGGATGCTCCGCGGTGGGGGACAACCTCCGATTGTGTGGTTCTATCCGGCTCGCGGTCGCAATTCGCATGGCGTGTGGGCGGACGCTGATCTAAATCCAGACCATACCATCACTTACTAAAGATCTTGATAGCGGCCAGCGCCGCTAAGCGCTCTACTGACCTGGTTTATCGAGAAGACAAGAGGGGACTCGGGTGCGAAGTGAGCCGATTCAGGTGGGTGCTGTGTGTCCATTTACCTTGATGCATCGCAAGGTGGAAACCCTGAAGTCCCTGAACGCATGATTGCCCGGGCGATCACCCAGTGCGCCCGAGCTTTGCAGAACATCGAAGTTTTCCTCGATAAAGCCGAGGCGAATGCCTTGTCCAACCAATACGACGTGGGAGTTCTGCTGACAAGTCGTCTCGCGCGAGACCAGTACCCCTTTATCCGCCAGATTCAGATCGCTTGCGACTATGTGAACTTTGGCGCGGCCCGGCTTTCTAGCCAGACAGCGCCAAAACATGAAGATAATGAGCTGACGATCAACGAGTTGCGCGCACGCATCCGAAACGCCGTTGTTTTTGCGATTGGCGTGGAAGACCGGGAATACGAGGGCGCGAGTGAACGAACGATAAGTGTGAATTCTGTTCCGGGAAAGACCATTCGCGGTGCCGACTATTTACTACAGATGGTGATACCCAACATGTTTTGCCCATGTGACCGTCGTCTATGCCATCCTTCGCCATAACGGCATCAATGTCGGGAAGATGGACTCTCAGGGTAATATAAATTTCGTGGGTTAAGCTATTCATGTTTCACCAAGTCATTCAGCAGTGCGCTCAGGCCCTGCACCAGATCGAAATCTGTCTCGACAAAGCGGAGTACCACGCAAATCTGAAGAAGTACGACGCTGCCATTCTCTTAACGAGCCGCCTCGCGCCAGACCAGGATCACTTCATCAGGCAGGTTCAATTTGGCGCCGACTACATAAGATACGGTGCCGCGCGGCTCTCGGGTCAGACTCCGCCCAAATGGGAAGACAATGAGACGACGATCGAGGAGGTACGCGTCCGCATACAAAAGACGGTCGCGTACGCGCAATCCATCAAGAAGGAACAGTACGAAGGGGCTGCTGAGAGGAAGGTTGAAGTAAATTGGGCGCCCGGGAGGACCATTCGCGGCGACGACTACTTGCTCCAGCTCACGGTTCCCAACGTCTACTTCCACGTGACAACTGCGTACGCCATCCTGCGGCACAATGGTGTGGACGTTGGAAAGGCAGATTTCTTGGGGTTTTTGGCCCTGACTTAGTTATCTAGTCGGCGATCATGCTTGGGATCGGTTGTCCCTGATCGCGACATTTTAAGACGCCTGACTCAGTTGGGCGGTTCAGGTCTGACGAGGAAATCATGCCCGACAATGTCAAAACGTTTCGTGATCTGCACAAAGGTACCCCGCTGCTTCGGCTTCCCAATGCATGGGATGCCGGAAGTGCGGCTTTGATCGCAAGACTGGGTGCCACTGCCATCGCGAGCTCAAGCGCGGGTGTCGCCTGGGCACTCGGGTATCCGGATGGCCGGGTTCTGCCGATAGACGAGGCTATCGGGGCAGCGGCGCGCATCGTGCGCGTCGTAACGGTTCCAGTCACGGTCGACATCGAGAACGGCTATTCCGATGATCCGCGGACGGTTGCAGATAATGTCATGCGTCTGGTGGAGCTCCGCGTCGCCGGGATCAACATCGAGGATGGCCCGGATAAGCCAACGATCCTGGCAGCCAAGATCGATGCCATCCGCAACGTCGTTTCAAAGGCGGGATCCGATCTTTTCATCAACGCCCGCACCGATGTGTTTCTGGCATCCCTCGTTGAGAAGCCGAGGCTCGTCGAGGAGTCCGTTGCACGCGCCAATCTGTATACGAGGTCCGGCGCGGATGGAATTTTCCTTCCCGGAGTATCAACTCCAGCAGACATCAAGGCAGTCGTAGCGAGCATCTCGCTGCCGCTCAATGTGATAGCGCTACCGGGGCTCACCGATGCTGAGGCCCTTGGGAAACTCGGGGTTCGCCGATTGAGCGCTGGGAGTGGCATTGCACAAGTGTTGTGGGCCAAGGTGGAGGAACTCGCCAAGGACTTCTTGGAAACTGGTCGCTCGGATTCGTTTGGAGAGTCCTCCATGCCATATCGGCAGATCCAAAGCCTCTTTTCGAAGAAATAGGCTTTCCCGCGCGGGAGTTCGATACTGAAACTCAAACTCAACTGCGAGTGTTGTCATGTGGACCTGCCACCCGGGGAATAGCAATTCGCGGATCTGTCCGTTCGAATGCAGGTTTTGAAGCGCACACGACGCTATCCCAGGGGGTCGATCAGTCGCCCCTAACAGTGAACTGACTGCGGCGATCATCGCCGCGGCGGACGTCGAGGCTCCGGTGGTGCGACCTCGGCGTTGCCCCGAGAATTGTTCATCGCAGATCGCAAGGCGGTTCGCCACGGTAACGGCTTACGTGCACGATTCCAAGCCAGACGCAATATTGATATCGCCGACGCATAGCTGCTCAGGTTCCAAGCTAGGCGAGAAGAAGCGGGCGTCGGAGCCCTCATAATGGCCGTATCAGTGCTCACGCCATGTGCTCTCTCTCTACTGGTAGACTATCGCTTTGTCCTTTCAGGGCGGGACGCCTGCCAAGAGGTGGCCTAGAGGAACGAGTTCATGAGTGATATCGCGACTGCCATCATGGGCGCTGCCGAACGGCGCATGCGCCTCAGCGGATTCTATGGATTCAGCTTTCGAGAAATTGCGTCGGATGTGGGTGTGAAAAGCTCGAGCGTCCATTACCACTTCCCGACCAAGGAGAAGCTTGCGGCGGCCGTCATTCACCGTTATACCGACGAAGTTGCTGAATTCATTGACCGGGAAGCCGCGACCGCTCCGGATCCTGTCAGCCTATGGACGGGGGCCTTTCGCGGAACGTTGTGTTCAGAGGAACGCATGTGTCCGTGTGCCGTGCTCGGAGCCGTATCGAAAGACCTCCCTCGAGGGCTAGCGGCGGAAGTACGCCGGTTCTTCAAGATGTGTCTTGATAAGATGATGGTAGCCGGTCTTTCAGAGAGCGGAGCATCGGGGCTGTTGGCCACCATTACAGGCGCACTGGTCGTAGCCAACGCCCTGAATGATGTGGGCGCGTATGATCGCGCTGCAGAAGGACTGATGCGAAAGCCGCTCGTAGCACGATCAAAGAAAAATCGCACGACCCCCAAGGACTGACGGCGCGCTCACGTCAAAGCGAGACTGCGGTGAGGAGGTAACGCTTGGCGGCGAGCCCGCCGGCATAGGCGACAAGATGACCATCCGATCCAATTACGCGGTGGCACGGCGCGACGATAGAGATCGGATTCTTGCCGTTGGCCGCCCCGACTGCTCGGGCGACTCTAGAATTGCCGATCGTATTTGCAATCTCAGCGTAGGAGCGTGTCTGTCCATAGGGTATCGCGAGCAGCGCGTTCCAGACCTTCTTCTGGAAATCGGTTCCAACAAAGTCGAGCTTGAGATCGAAAGTCTGGCGACTACCGGCGAAGTAGTCGCGCAGCTGGCGCTCCGCTTCGATCAAAGCCGGATGTGCACGACTTTCGCACAGGTTAATGAGGCGAACCCGCCGCGGATCGTAATTTTTCCAAACGATCGCAATGAGCCCAACCTCACCGGCAATCAGATTGAGGCTTCCGACGGGCGAATCCGTCCACATGAAGTATCGCGTCAGTTTGCGTCTGGCTCCAACTGATTTCTCAGCGACGTCTTGCAGCATTGAACGAAGAAGTTTACCGGATGTCGGCATCTACGCCGACCAACAGCTCATCGCGCAACAGTTGATTGAATAACTCTGATCGTTCCTCCGGGAAAAACGCGTGAGCTCCGGGCAGCTCGACAGGAGGCTTCGCTCCAGGAATTGTCTCAGCCAGCCAGTACGCCCACTTCACCGGGAAGTACACATCATCGGTCGCCCAGACGATCAAGGTCAGTACTCGCAGCTGTCTCAGCCGGGTCTCGACGGCCATCGCATTGTGGTGATCGAAAGCCGCCAGGAAGCGCTGCAAGTCGCGTGTACGCCGCTCGGTGCGCACCAGCGGTCTTAAGTAGATCTCGATGTCTTCATCAGACACATTTTCGGGTCGTTCGTAGGCGAGTCCGAGTGCGCTGGGCGATCGATAGATTGCTTTGTCGGCCAGTATCTCATTCAGCGTATCGCGCAAGCCGCCGGCGGCAACTCTATCCAGGAACGGCTCGAAAGCGACAGGCGGCCAGTTATCGTGAGCGTCGCAGTTGGTGAGGATCAAGCTCCGCACCCGCTCCGGGTGGAGTGCCGCAAAGATCTGTACAACACCGCCACCGCTGTGGTTGCCTATCAAGTCTACCTTTTCGATCTGCGAGGCATCGAGCATCTCTTTCAGCATGTTGGCGTTCGCCGTGCTGGAGACGTTTTGATTCGGCTCGATTTCCGTTTCTCCATGTGCCAGTAGATCGACGGCGATACAGCGACGAATATCGAAGAGCCCTGCCAATTGATGACGCCAAAAGTGTTTGTTCAGGAGCATGCCGTGGACAAAGAGTGCTACGGCACCTGAGCCTGCTTCTGCATAGCTGATGCGGCCGGAGGGGGTCTCGATGCTGCGCACAGTCAAGGCGGCCTGCTGGCCGCTCATGGCCCAACTCTGTGAAGGCCCGGCGACACAGGCTTCATTCAACGCCTCGGCGCACGCGGAGGAACAGACTTCGACGGATTTCCCGCCGACAGCGACGCAAATGAGGCTGCCACCCAGCGGACCATCACATGCGGCGCAAGTTCTGTCGCCCACGTTCGTTCTCCAATGCGATGCCATGCAAACAAATTCAAAGAAACAGGAAAGAGATCCACCGCCTCTACCAGGATCTTTAGCGACTTAGCGCCGACTGCTGGGACGATTCATCGGACGCACGCTGAGCGTTGAAACTCGAGCGGAGTCTGGCCGTACGCTTGTTTGAACGTGCTGCTGAAGTGGCTGTAGCTGGAAAACCCGAGGTCGAGCGCGAGAACGGTCAGATCGATATCGTAACCCAGCAGGTCCAGGGCTCGCGCCAGCCGCAATTGCAATTGGTAACGATAGAGCGGGAGGCCTTCGACCTGTTGGAAGACTTGGGTGAGGTATACAGGCGACACGCCAACCTCGATCGCGATCTCCGACAACGTCCAACGGCGCCCCAGATTGGAGGAGAGCACCAGTTTTGCACGATCCACCAGTTTTTGGCGCCCGAGGGTGCTCGACGCAGCGTGGGAGGTGCGTTCGCCCAAGGCGCGACGCACCAGCGTGAGGGTAAGGGTCTCGGCCTCGAGCGTCTCGATCACTCCCTGATCCAAGCTGTGCCGCAGCAACGCCATGAGCGCCTGGGTGCGCGCATCAATCCGCAATCGGGATTGATTCAAGGTTGTGCGACTCTCGCCGTGTAAATAGACGGCAGGTACCAACTCCTGTAGCGCCGCCGCACTGATCCGAACCGACAAGTTTGCGTCTCCGCCTGCAATGGGGTGGCTCACTCGATACGACTCATTTTCATTGAAGAAGATGACCTGGTTCGGTTCCGCCACGGTTGCTTCGCGGCCCACATGGCGTACGTAAACACCTCGATAGGGGAACACCAGATGGGTGTGCGCCGTGCACTCCTCGGCGCTCCTGTGTTTGCAGGTGCCGGAACACAGAACGTCCCACACCGCCAGTGTGTCGGTAATGAGGAATGGGTGGACGTCTAGATCCGCCATGCTCGTAGGTTTCTCATCGACCATTGCCATTCCTCTCGCCTCATCTGCGATGAGGGCCCGTGGTATGTCGAGCGAGCCGTGAGGTAGGGCCGCGACGAGTCGGCAGCGATACCCGACGGCCGCGTCACTGGAAGCAATGTTCTGGTCAAGTCTGGCGCGAATTCCCTACACCCATTTGCGCCGAGGCAATCGCGTGCAGCGCCTGCCATGCCTTTGCAGTTCGCCGCGCTAGACCCAAAGCCCTCAGAGCAAGCACAAAGCGCCATGTTGCACACATATATCTATCGATAGATAGATTTCAATCGTAGCCGAAACTGCGCACGAGATCGAGGCTTGTTTTCCTCAGTTCGCCAAGACCTTGATTTTCCATCCAATAGAAGGCGACGGGCGGCAGCCCTCTCGGGTGCCCCGTCGCATCCTCCTGTCCAGCGGCCCTCAGTCCGGCGTACCGATACTCTTCTAGGTGGCCAGCGAGATCCGCGGCGGCGGCATCAGCTCCAGAACGCGCGCAATTCTTTGTTGAATTGCTCTGATCGTTCTTCTGGGAAGAAGATGCGCGCTCCATTGAGCACCACGCGTCGGGTCGGGCCCGGAAGCGTCTTCTCCAGCCACTCCGACCATTTGACGTCGAAATACACGTCGTCGTCGCCCCAGACGATCAATGCCGGTACCCTGAGCGCGCGCAATTGCGGCTCGATTAACACCGTATGCTCATTGTCGAAGGCCTCAACAAAACGCTCAAGGTCCCGAATTCGTTGTGGAGTGCGAACGTGTGGTCGCAGATACGCATCGATCGTCGCATCGGTTACCTCTCTCGGTCTTTCGTACGCCGGTCCAAGAGCTTGCGGCGAGCGATAGACGTTTTTGTCCTGAAGCATGGCGGACAGGGTACCTGCTAACCCGCCGTCGAGAACCATCTGGACAAACGGCTTGAATGCGTCGGGGGGCCAGTTATCGTGCGTGTCACAGTTGGTCAGAGTGATCGAGCGCACACGCTCCGGGAAAACGGCCGCGAAGATCTGACAGGCTCCGCCACCGCTGTCGTTCCCGACCAGATCGACCTGATCGATCTTCAAGGCATCGAGGAATTCACCGAGCATGCGTGCGTTCGCCGTCATGGACACTTCTTGGTCAGGGGCAATCTCGGTACGCCCATGCGCCATTAGATCCGCCGCAATGCATCTGCGCGTATCTGAAAGACCTTCCAACTGGTGCCGCCAGAAATACCCGTTCAGCACTACCCCATGGACAAACAGAGCCACAGGTCCGCTACCGCGCTCTACATAGCCAATGCGAGCTGACGGCGTTTCAACACTGCGAGCGTCTTTAAAGAAATCGCCAGGGCTCATAACAAATTTCCTTTCGGTGGGTGACCGTTATTTACCCTCAACATTAAATCGGTCCGCGGATCTACGGCGCTACCGGAATCTTTAGCGCCGTGAACCTGCATCCGGGGCAAAGTTGCAACCCCGAAAATATGAACATGCTGGGACGGATATTTGAGTGGCCGTTCGGCGACATTGGGCGGCGTTAAATCGCTCATGGCCCGGGGGGCGCCCGCACCGGTTTCGCTACCTTCAAGAGCGACAGAATCGCAGTCGTCCACATCTTGACCGGAGTCTTATCCCCTTCCGCTCCCCGTGATTGATAGCCGAAGCCTCTTTGCTGTGCGACAGACGGCGCAGGCCGCCTTCGGAGCAGCCGATATCGGGTAATAGCTAAAGATTGCGATAGCGGGAGGGGGGCGCCGAACGCCTACTATTGACTCGACCAACTCGGGAGCATCTGCTTGACGTGCCCATCCTTGGTCGAGACATCATTTCATCAATTGTCGGAAAGTGAAATCCGAATTCGCAGGATTATCCGCATAGCCATCTAACTCGCATCTTTTTAAGTCTACGGCGGGAACCGAGACGACACTCGTCTTTCTGAGATGGGCGATTAATTCGACTCGTTATTTGTTGTTAACGAATTCGCGGTTCGGATCCCGTGACATACTTTGGAGGCTGATCAATGAAACTAAAAGACAAGGTTACGTTTATCACTGGTGGTACATCTGGAATCGGTCTCGAATCTGCCAAGCTCTTTCTAAGCGAAGGCGCGAAGGTTGTGATTGTTGGGTCCAATAAACAGCGTCTGGAGGCGGCGGGAAAAGAACTGAGCGGAGAGACACTACTCGTTCAAGCGGATGTACGTAAGGTGACCGACATTGAACGGGCTGTGGAACAATCTCGCTCGAAATTCGGTCGTATCGATATCGTTTTTGCTAACGCGGGTGCAAGCACGATCGCACCGTTGGAAGCGATCACGCCGCAGTACATCGAAGACAACGTGGCGTTGAATTTCAGCGGTACCTTCTTCACGATCCAAAAAACCGCGCCGTTGATTCCGAAGGGGGGCAGCATCATTGTGACGACGTCATTCCTCGACGTCATCGGCAAACCCGGACTGTCAATCCTCGCCGCGACCAAGGCCGCAGCTCGCTCATTGGTGCGCACTCTCGGCGCAGAGTTGGCCTCGCGCGGTATTCGAGTGAATGCGGTGAGCCCTGGGGCGATCTCAACGCCGTTCTACAGTAAGATTGGGCTGAGCGAGGCGCAACTTTCAGCAGTCGCTGGCGATCTGCAATCAAAGATCGCGTTGAAACGCTTTGGCGATGCCACCGAGATCGCAAAGGCTGTGCTGTTTCTCGCAAGCGAGGATTCCTCATACATAACAGGTATCGAACTGAGCGTCGATGGAGGCCTGACTCAATTCTAGTGATGCAAAGACATCGTTCCGTTGGGTCAGTCCGAACGACCAACTCCCAAAAGCGGGACTCGAGAGCCTTTCGAATCGGCTCGACCAAGCTTATCGGGCGATTCTGGCTCACCACCAGCGTTGTGATTCGGTCATCCATGCTGCGTTTAACAGCATCGAGATCGGACTGATTCATGAACCAGTGGAACCGCCGAATCAGCCGCTCCTGAATGACTTCGGGTCCACTTCCTCGCAGAAAAGCGCCTAACGCACTACTCACCTCTAATTTTCCAGCAAGATAGCGCGCGATGCGGCTTGCCATTTCGCGATCGGTCCGCGCGATGCGCCATGCCTCAATGCCGGCGATTCCGCCAAAGTCCGAATCCATCTCCAGCGCGGCTGGGCTCGACGTGAGATAATGTAAGTCCACGCAGCGATAAGGCTCATCGCATGCGACTTTCCAGAAAGCCTCCAGTGCCTGCTTTTTGTGTTCCAAGAGAGATAGGCTGACTCGTGTTTCGGATCTGTGCCGCGATGGCGCCGCCATCGTTGCGGACGACGTCGAAGTCTTCGGCGCCTTCGAGATAGATCGCCGCATTGTCATCGGTTAGGCGCAGCCAAGCGTCAATCGACCACCAAGCTTGATACACCGTGCCGCGAATGAGGGCACGGCCTGCCGACGTGGATCGCCTGCCAAGGGGGGAGGTTGATTTGCCCCCGTCACGGGGTCGATCACTGCCTTCGCAGCTATTGAGCCATCGACCAAACCCTTGTCTTCCGAATCCGGCATTTCGAGATTCTAGGCCGATCAAGGGCGGAGGACTAAATCTGGGTCCCAATCCGCTGAAGAGTAACCGGCTACATTCGAAGCGCACCGCCGCTGCGAGTATGAGCGGCGCGAACTTGGTAAGCTGCCACACTCTGCAATGGCGGCTGGAGCATTCATTGCGCGAAAGGAATTCGGTATGAGCCGCTTCGATGAGGTCGGAGAAAACAAGTGCGAGTCCAACCGGCGCAGTTCCCGCGCGGAGAGGACGGATCGCTATTTAGCCGAATCCGACATCTCCATCGATGCGCACGTGCGCCATTCCCAGTTGGCGCTCGCCCAGGCGATGCTGGGGCGCGTCAAAATCTATCTCGACACCAACTATTGGGTTAATTTGCGCAAGGCCGATACGGCTTCGAGTCCCAACAGACTGGCGAGCTGCTGGCGCTGCTGCGACAGTTGGTTACGTCCGGTCGCGCGATCTGCCCCTTAAGCGAAAGCAGCTTCATCGAGCTTCTACGCCAGACCGACCCCGAATCGCGCCGCGCGACGGCAGTAATCATGGAAACGTTGAGCCTCGGTGTCGCCTTGATCGAACCGCGCATGCGGATGGGAACTGAAGTCAGCTACTTCTTCCACGACAAGAGTGGCCAGTGCGAGCTCTACCCGCTGGAAGACCTCGTCTGGTGCAAGGCGGCCCTTGTCCTTGGCTTCACGCATCCCACCGCTGATCTGGGCAATGATCAGCTAATGCTGGCGATTCAGAAGGGCTGCTTCGACGAACTTTGGCACATGTCATTGATCGAGCTTATCGACCGGGTAGGCGATGCAGGCCCGCCTGAAGGTCGGGCATTCACAGCCATGGCCGAGCAGCTCAATGCCAGCAACGCCATCTATGCACACGAGATCAAGAGCTTCCAGCAGGCGTACCGCGCTGAAGCCTTTGGCGTCGCTCAAGCGCGGGCCTGGGCTATTGCGATTATCTCTTCACTGAAAAGGCGCTGGCAGACCAAGTAACCCAGAAGCACCTGCAGCTCGACCAGCGCTATGGCTGCACGGTGTGCGGAACCCACGCAAAAGCGGTCGCGGCTGCGCAGCAGCTAGCGGCGACACGATGAAGGCTCCGATTGTGGCGACAACTGGAGCCTGAAGCTTCGCTCGATCGTGTCGTAAAACAGCATTCGCCACGCCGCGTCAGCGATGCCGTCTGACGCAAAACGACGTCCACGCTGTGCCTATTGTCGAGTCCAGATCGTCATCCAGGGAAGTGATGGCGTTTCTTGACGATTCACACTTGGGGCGTAGCATCGGATGCGGGATAGGTCTTTGGTGCCCATCAATGAACTCAGCTACTGGCAGAATCTACTGGGACAAATGGGGAAGGAGGGGGCTTCGAGGGGATTAGGGGCCTAGGAAAAACAATAAGTTATTGATTCTTGGAGGTCGAACGTGATCGTTCGAACCCCACCCTCTCCGGGGGGGATTCTGGGGGACGAATCACGATCAATCTCGCGCGATTTGTCACTGCATTTAGCGAAGAACTTGCAGCACGAGAATTGAGAATTGCAGCGCCCGCAACGGGTCTTTTTTCCAGCGCTCGCTTGAACTGCCTGCCATAAAGCAGCCACCCACGACTTAGGGTAGGCTACTGGGACGATAACGACGAGCCCGTCAATGGCCGACCGCGCCGAACAACAATATTCCCGAGACCCAAGCGTGACGAAAGCACCGTGACCGACCCGGGCAGGGAGGTGTTTCTGAGCTACGCCTCGCAGGATGCGGAGGCGGCCCTGAAGATTTGCGAGGCCCTGCGTGCGGGCGGGGTCGAGGTATTTCTCGATCAGAGCGAGCTGCGGGGCGGGGACGCCTGGGACCAGTCGATCCGCAAGCACATCAAGACCTGCGCGCTTTTCATCCCAATCATCTCCCAGAACACTCACGCGCGGGCTGAGGGGTATTTCCGTCTCGAGTGGAAGCTCGCGGTCGATCGCTCGCATCTGATTTCGGCCGACCAAGCTTTCCTGTTGCCGGTCGTGATCGACGAGACGCGTGACGATGATGAACGCGTGCCGGAGCGGTTCCGGGAAGTGCAGTGGACGCAGCTACCCGGCGGGGCGACGCCGGGGGAGTTCGTCGCGCGAGTCCTGCGGCTGCTGACTCCGGAGTCCAAACCTGCGCCGGCAGTCCCGCGGCGGCCGGCCGCGCCAGCGTCCGTCTTTCCACCAGCCTCCCCTGCAACGCCAGCGGTCTTGCGGCGCCCGACGGCGGCGCTGCTCGCGATCTTGGCGGGCGTCGTAGCCCTGGCGCTTGCTTACTTCATCATCGATAAGTTCTGGATCTCGAAGCGTGTGCCGGTCAGTGCCGAGAACGGCACTCTGGCCCCTGCCGCTCCATCTGGCCCAGCACCGGCGGCTTTCGCCCCGCCGCCGCATTCGATCGCGGTGCTCCCCTTCCTCAACATGAGCGGGAACAAGGACCAGGAGTATTTCTCCGACGGGCTGACGGAGGAACTGCTCAATTCTCTCGCTCGCATCAATGAGCTGCAGGTCGCGGCGCGTACATCTGCTTTCATGTTCAAAGGCAAGGATACCGACATCGGCACGATCGCCCGCAAGCTCAACGTCGCGGCGGTGCTCGAAGGAAGCGTGCGCCGCTCAGGTCATACCGTGCGCATCACCGCGCAGCTGATCAACGCGGTCACCGGCTTTCACTTATGGTCCGACACGTACGACCGTGACCTCGGCGATGTGCTGAAGCTGCAGACCGAGATTGCCACCGAGGTCGCGAGCGCCCTCAAGGTGACCCTGCTTGGGGACGTCGTTGCCAGGATCGAACTCGGCGGTACGCATAACCCGGCCGCACTCGATGCGTATCTTCGTGGCAGGAAGGCGGTCACCGTCGCCCATACTGCAAGTGCAATGGAGGCGGCCATCGCCGCGTACACCGAAGCGATTCGATTCGATCCTCACTACGCGCTGGCACTCGCCAACCGCTCGATTACGTTCAATTCCTATGCGAGTGAGTTCGCGAACGGAGCCGCCATTCGTGAGTGCTACGAGAAGGCGCAGGCCGACGCACGCCGGACCATCGAGCTCGCGCCGGATCTGGCCGAGGGCCACCTGGCGTTTGCGGGGTTCCTGATGTCCGGAGCGCTCGACTTTGCACGGGCGGGGCAAGAGGCTGAACGAGCGCTGGCACTCGCGCCGGGCAATGCACAGGTTCAGGGAGGTTACGCTGAGTACGGCTACCGCATGGGGCGGTTCGATGCGGCAATCACGGCGGCCCGCCGCGCGGTAGTCCTGGATCCGCTGAACCCGAGCACGCACTCCGGGCTCGCCCTGGTCCTCCTGTACGCCCGTCACTTCGACCAGGCTGTTGCTGCTTACACCGAATCGCTGAGCCTCAGTCAGGACCGTCTCGATGCGTACGCAGATCGCGGGCTCGCCTACTACGCGCTCGGCGACTTCCAGAACGCCCGCTCTTCGTGCGAGCTCAAACCGGATTACTGGCAGAGTCAGCTGTGCCTGGCTATCACTTACGACAAGCTCGGCCGCCATGCCGATGCGGAAGGTGTATTGGCGAAGTTAAGAGCCTCGCAAGGCGACGATGTGGCCTATCAGTACGCGGAGATTTACGCTCAATGGGGGGAGACGGCCAAAGCGCTGCAGTGGCTCGATACCACCGTGCGACTACATGATCCTGGCCTGTCATCCATCAAGGTCGATCCACTCATGGACCCCTTGCGCAAAGAGCCACGCTTCCAGGCGATCGAGCGGGAGTTGAAGTTTCCGACTTAAAAGTTTGGTGACAGCGGGCCAAATTGGGTGCCCGATTGCATGCTCTCGCCCAAAGGCAATCCGAGCATGGACAACTTGGCCGCCATTTTCGGCGCGATTGGTAGCCGACTAAAAGTAGGCCTTAGAGTTCATGCAATTCTTGCGGCACAGCGTGAAAGCATCCATGGCAAAAGCAGCAAAGATGAGACAGGAGTACGCGAAAGGCAGCACGCACGGCGTTTTCAAAGGACTTGAAGCTGTATTGACAAGAAAAACTGAGGGAGCAAAGCCACACATGAAGAAAAAGCGAGCGTCCTCGGAAGGGAGAGTTGAGGCGACCGGCAGTAACTAAGTCGATATCGATACGCCATCGGGCGCGCGCTTTCCAGACGTTGCCCTCCTGCCAATCACCTCGTTCGATCTTAAGCTCCATGGCCTTGACGGAGTATTCGGTGAGCAGATTTGCCAGCGGATGCAGCACCTATCGCGCCGTTCGGACCACGATGGGTGCATCAGTTGTGCGGGATCGAACAATTTCCAAACTCATAGACAACCTTGTGTGGTTCCGGTCGTATAGGGCCAAAAGGGGCGGCAGCCGGCCCGCTCCGGTGTTTAGCGCCAAAACGAGGAATCCATCCACACAAACAACATCGCGCCTAGTATCTTTCGCTGTAATGGCAAGCTCGTGAGCTAGTTAGTCGAAGTCTGACCCGATCAGAATCGTGGATGACACAGGGAAAAATGAAGTGTTCACTTACTATCTGGAACTGGCAGTGCGCAGCTTGCGGAGAAGTCCGGGCCTTACTGCATTGATGATGCTCGCGATTGGCTTTGGCGTGGCGGCATCAATGACGACGTACTCGGTATTTCGGGGCGTATCCGCCGATCCGATTCCGTGGAAGTCATCACAACTATTCGTGCCGCAAATCGATGCGTGGGGGCCGGAGCACCGCGAAAATGGCGAGCCGCCTATTACGCTGACCTATATCGATGCCATGAATCTGATGCGTCAACATCGCGCCTCACGTCAATCGGCGATCATTCCGATGTTTCGTTCGATCATGCCGCCGCGCACCAACCAAGACAACAGCCAGATCGAAACCCGTGGCTATGCGGTCCACAGCGACTTTTTCCCCATGCTGGATGTGCCGTTTCATTACGGCAGCGGCTGGAGCAGGGACGATGATGCGATCCCGGTGGTCGTGATCAGCGATCACTTCAACGAGCAGATGTTCGGCGGCGGCAACAGCGTGGGCCGGACCATTGCGATTGACAACAAGGATTATCGCGTAGTGGGTGTTATCAAGCACTGGAATCCGCAACCGGAATTCTTCGCACTCGTCGGGTATCAACGTGCCGAGCCAGACTTTTTTTTACCGGTTACATTCGAGGTTACAAACAACGTCATCAACCAAACCCATGCTGATTGCAAGGATGGTCCCTATTCGGGCAGTGATTTCCCGGCGCTTCTGCGTTCGGAATGCGTATGGTTCCCTTTTATGGTTGAAATCGATAAGCCAGAGGCCGTGCAGGCGTATCGGCAATACCTCGATGCTTATGCAAGCGAGCAGCAACAGCTGGGCCGCTTCCAGTGGAAACCGAACAATCGTCTGCGCGATGTGATGGCATTTCTCGACTACCAGCATGTGGTGCCCAGCAATACCCGGCTGTCACTATTAGTGGCGCAAGGCCTGCTCGTCGTATGCCTGGTGAACACGGTGGCGCTGCTGCTGGCCAAGTTCCTGGGGCGCAGCGGGGAGATCGCCGTGCGGCGTGCACTCGGCGCATCGCGGTCGGCCCTCTATGCCCAATTCCTCACCGAGGCGGCAGTGATCGGCGCCGGAGGCGGCCTCCTCGGGCTGCTGTTCACGGCCATCGGCGTGCTTGAGGTCGGTGTGGTGATGCCGGCTCATCTCGCCGCGCTGGCGCGAGTCGACCCTACGTTGCTGTTGCTCACGCTCCTGCTTGCCGTGACTGCCACCCTGCTTGCAGCGATCTACCCTACATATCGGGCGTCGCGTGTACCGCCTGCGTTGCAGCTCAAAACCCCGTGAGGATCGCGCCGTGAACGTCTATCCCGTCCTCGTGGCATTACGGCGGCACAAAGCCCCTGTGATACTCACTGTGTTGCAGATCGCGCTGACGTTGGCGATTGTCGCCAATGCTTTCTCCGTTATCGGCCATACCATCGAGCGAATGAGTCGCCCGACTGGCGTAGACGAAGATGGCCTGATCCGGATTGTGCAGAAATTTACAGCCCAATCTGGTGGCGACGATGCCGCCACGATCGAGAGGCTCGATGCCCTGCAACGGACGGACCTGGAAACGCTGCGCAAGCTCCCGGATGTGCAAGATGTCGCTGCATCGTCGGCCATCCCTCAGCTCGGGGGCTTTGACGCCGGCGATATTTCTCTTGATGCGGACCGCAAAGGCAAAGTGGTACGGGCGGCCTATTACTACGGCGATGAGCACTTGCGGGCGACCTTCGGCCTGCGTCTGATCGCCGGCCGCGACTTTGTCGCCACAGAGATCCAGCACGGACATGCCGGCCACCCCGACTCACCCGTCGTGATCGTGAGCAAACCCGTCGCCGACCAACTCTTTCCAGGTGGCAACGCGCTCGGCCAGAAGGTGTATCAGGACGGCAAGCCGGCCACGATTGTGGGCATTGTCGAGCGGTTGCAGATACAGATGTCGGAGGACAAAAACAGCAGTTGGGTATTCAACTCGGTGATTGAGCCGGTGCGAGCTGATGGCTTCTGGGTGGGCTATGTGGCGCGCGTGCGCGCCGGTCGCACGGTGGAGGCAATCCGCGAGATCCATAAGGCACTTTTTGCAGTGAACCCGATGCGCCACATGCCCGACGGCGCCGGTATCCATTCGTTTCCCGAGTTGCGCGCACGATATTTTGGCCATGAGCGCGGCATCGCACTGCTGATGAGCGTCATTTGCGTCATTCTGCTGAGCGTGACCGGCGCGGGCATCGTCGGTCTGACCAGTTTGTGGGTAGGTCAGCGGACCCGGCAGATCGGAGTAAGGCGGGCCATTGGCGCAAGAAAGATCGACATACTGCGTTACTTCCAGATCGAGAACCTACTCATCGCCGCCGGCGGTGCGGTAGTCGGCACGCTGTTTGCATTTGGCCTCAGCGATTGGCTGATGAGGCATTATGAGATGATGCGTCTTCCGCCGTTTTATGTGGCCCTAGGCGTAGTTGCCATGCTCGTACTCGGTCAGGCCGCTGTGATCGTACCGGCGCGCCGTGCGTCCAACGTGCCGCCATTCGTGGCAGCGCGGTCGGCTTGAGCTCTGAATCCTTTTCCTCGGCCTCTCGCGCCTCAACAAGACTCCACGCCTGAAGCATCCCGAACGGCGCGACTGAAGTCGCAGAGCCGCGAGCCCCAGTGCCGCAAAGGTAGCGCGAGATGGCACCGCCGGGGTATGGTTGGCCCAGATTCGATATCATGTCGCTCATTGCCTTCGCTGATATAATGTGCAAGCCAGTCGCGGCATAATAAATGTATATACCAAGACATGCTGATCGACCGTAGAACCGTAATAATTGGTGCGGCCGCGTTGGCCGCCGTCAAAACTGTTGCGAGCGCCACGCCTGAGACAGTGGAGGTGCAGATGAATACGCCAACTGAACGCGTGCTGGGCATCGGCGGACTATTCTTCCGGAGCCGCGACCCCAAAAATTTGGCGCAGTGGTATCAAATCAATCTCGGGATTGACCATCGAGTGTGGCAACAAGCCGCCGGCCCGACCGCATTCACTCCGTTTCCGACGGATACGGATTATTTCGGACCGAAGCAGCAGGGATGGATGGTGAACTTTCGAGTTCGAAGTTTAGATGCCATGGTCGCGCAGCTGCAGAAGTCCAACATCGACGTGAAGGTGGATCCTGAAAAATCTCCTTACGGTCGATTCGCCAGGCTGCACGATCCCGAAGGCAATCCGATCGAGCTATGGGAACCGGCAAGCCCGGCATAACATTTGCCCAGGCGAATGCCAGAGCCCAGCACGCCGTTGTGACCAGCCGGCGCAGCCCTCAGCGGGCCACGGGAACCAACCGAATCCGGGTTATCTCGGACGGAACGCCGAAGCGATTTGGGGGTCCCCAGTAGCCGGTGCCGCGGCTGACGTAGATCCACAAATTCTTCAGACGATGCAGACCGCTCGAGAAGGGCTGAAAAAAGCCCACGAAGAGATTCCAAGGCCAGAATTGTCCTCCGTGGGTGTGGCCGGAAATTTGCACGTCATAGCCTGCACTGGCAGCCGCCATCGCCGAACTCGGTTGGTGTGCGAGCAGAATCTTTGCGCCTGCGTCGACGGGTGCGCCGTGCAGGGCTGCAGCGGGATCGCTGCGCTGTGCAACATCGTAATGGTGCGCGCTGTAATCCGTCACCCCGGCCAACACCAGGCGTGCGCCGCCGTGCTCGAGCACGACGTGCTCATTCTTGAGAACCCTGATGCCGAGGCGGCGAATTTCGGCCGTCCATGCGCCTTCACCGGAGTAATACTCGTGATTGCCGGTGACGAAGAAGGCGCCGTGCTTGGCCGTCAATCCGGCCAATGGCGCGGTATGCGTCGCCAGTTGCAGTACCGACCCGTCAACCAAATCGCCGGTCACGGCAATCAAATCGGCATTCAGCGCATTTACCCGACGGACTATGCCCTCGACGAATCCTCGCTTGATGGTCGGGCCGACGTGTACGTCGCTTATCTGGGCTATCGAGAAGCCGTGCAACCCGCGTGGGAGGCCCACCACGGGTATGGTGACCTCGACGACGCGGGGGCGGCGCCGCGCGAAGATCATTCCCGCCGCCGTGATGAACATGGCGAGGTAGAAGGTGGCCTGCGCGCTGGGTGCCGACCACAACAGAGCTTGCCGCGGCGATAAGAGCAGGCGAGAGGTCAGGAGAAAAACGTCCCGCAACAGCGTCAGCATGAACAATGATGAGAAAAAACCCATCGCCGTCAACCCAACCCAGGCCAACCGATCGGCCAATTTCCGATTGCGCAGCGATCGGGTTCGCATGGTGAAGGGTATGAACAGGCAGCAGCCGATGAGCAGCAGCATGCCGGCTGTCATTTCGGCGGGTCCGATGGACATGGCAGACAAGAGTCGCCAAGCGACATACCCCGGCAAGCAGAGGAACAGCCACAAGGGATGAAAGAGTAGGCGGCGGAGTGACATCGGATGGAGTTGCCTCGAACCTCATTGCTGGGGGCAGTACAATGCGAGTTCAAGAGCCGCGGGGGGATGCCGTGAATTTAAGTTTCGTCGAGGGCAGCGGCGAAGTGCCGCTCAAATACGAAACCATCGGGCGTGCGTTCGACCAGACCGCGCACCGATTCGCACAGCGTGATGCGCTCATCGTTCCTCCGCAACAGGTCCGCTGGAGCTATGCCGAGCTGAAGCGCAGGGTCGATTTGCTGGCCGCAGGACTGTTGTCGCTGGGCTTGAGTCCCGGCGATAGGATCGGCATCTGGGCGCCGAACTGCGCGGAGTGGACGGTGACCCAGTTTGCAAGCGCCAAGGCTGGGCTGATTCTCGTCAATATCAATCCGGCATACCGGCTCTCTGAATTGGAATTCTGTCTCAACAAGGTCGGATGCCGGGCGCTGGTCACGGCTGAACGCCTCAAGAGCAGCGACTACATCTCGATGTTGCGCACGCTCGCTCCCGAGCTTGACGGCTGTGTTGCCAACGAACTGATGAGCGCCCGATTGCCGCATCTGAGGCTGGTGATCCGATTGGGACGAGAATGCAGCGCCGGCTGCTTGAATTTTGAGGACGTGCTGCGGAGCGGAGCCCCGGCCGATCGAGCCCATCTCGAGCAGATTGGCGCGGACCTGCTGCCCGACGATGCCATCAACATCCAGTTCACCAGCGGTACGACGGGCTTGCCGAAAGGCGCCACTTTGAGTCACCACAATATCTTGAACAACGGTTACTTCGTCGGGCGCCGGATCGCGCTCACCGAATGCGATCGAATCTGCATTCCGGTACCGCTATATCACTGCTTTGGCATGGTGTTGGGAAATCTCGCCGCCATTACGCATGGGGCTGCGATGATCTATCCAGCCGAGAGCTTCGATCCGGTAAAAACACTGGAGACCGTTGATCAGGAACGCGCAACCGCATTGTACGGAGTACCCACGATGTTCATTGCCGAACTCGAAACCCCGGAATTTGCGCGTTACGACCTGTCGAGCCTGCGAACCGGCATCATGGCAGGCTCGCCATGTCCAGTCGAAGTGATGAAGCGCGTGATTGGACAGATGCATATGACTGAAATCACCAATTGCTACGGCATGACCGAGACGAGCCCGGTGAGCTTTCAAACATCGACGAGCGACTCATTCGAGCGCCGCGTCTCAACGGTTGGGCGTGTGCACCCGCACGTGCAGGTTAAAGTGGTGGATGCCGAAGGCAGATGCGTGCCGCGCGGCGTTCAGGGCGAGCTTCATACCCGCGGGTATTCGGTGATGAAAGGATACTGGCAAGATCCCGAGAAGACACACGAGGTGCTCGATGACAGCGGCTGGATGCACACGGGCGATCTCGGTGTGATCGATGCCGACGGGTATGGCAACATCACCGGCCGACTCAAGGACATGCTGATTAGAGGCGGGGAGAATGTGTACCCGCGCGAAGTCGAGGAGTTTCTGTATGGCCACGCCAAGGTACAGGCTGTGCAGGTGTGCGGGGTACCGGATCCCAAATTCGGCGAGGAAATCTGCGCATGGATCCAGTTAAAACCCGGTACTTCGAGCACCCCCGAAGAGTTTCGAGAATTCTGCCGGGACAGGATCGCGCATTACAAAATTCCCCGGCATTTTCGTTTCGTCACTGAATTTCCGATGACCATCACCGGAAAAGTGCAGAAATTCCTCATGCGCGAACACATGATGAAGGAGTTGGGCCTATCCGAAGAGAAGACCGCTTAGCAGGCGGGTAGCCGCCTCAGCGCGGCTTCTGAAATTTCAGGACCATGTTATCGCCCTCACCAATGGCAATATATTTGGCGCGATCCTTATCGCCCATCGCCAACGAGGGCGGCAGAGTCCAAACTCCCTTGGGCCAGTCCTTGGTATCGCGGGGATTGGCATTTATCTCAGATGATCCCACCAGCACGAATCCCGCCTTTTTTGCCATGGCAATCGCGTAGTCCTGCCGGACATAGCCGCTCTCGGCTTTCGGATCCTGGGGCTTATCGGTGCGGCCCCGGTGCTCTTCCAAGCCGAGAATACCGCCGGGCTTCAGCGCCTTGAAACAGGCATCCAATGCCTGCTGCGAATATCCCCCGTCCATCCAATTGTGAAGGTTGCGAAACGTGAGAATCAGATCGGCCGATCCGGGCGGGGCGATATCAAAGTGGCCGGCACCGAGGGTCGTATCTTGGATCATCCCCAGCCGGCCCTTTTCTGCCGCAATGCGGGCTTTGAACCGATCGACGCTCGATTGCTCCCCGTCGCCGCTCGGCGGCAATGCAACGGTGTAGTGTCCGCTCGGCGCAAGATAAGGGCCAAGGATATCGGTCCAATAACCGCCGCCCGGCCATAGCTCGACCACATTCATTTGGGGATTGATACCGAAGAAAGTCAGTTCCTCAATCGGATGCCGGGATTTGTCGCGTGCCACGACGGCCGCGGGGCGGGCGGGACTCGCCACGGCAGCGGTCAGCGCCGCGTCCGCAGCAGAGGCTGATGCCGCGGCGAACGTCATTGCAGCGACTGCTCCGACGACCGAAAACAAACCCACGCGATTGGTTGCCATGTTGTGCATTTCCTTTTTCACTTTGGTGGCGTTTCGCCGCTGAACATCTCGGGCGTCGCACCGGTTACCGTTCCAATTGTTGCTTTGTCGCTAACGTACAGTTTTACCTTACGTTCGAATTTCAGCTCGCCCTGAACGACCGCCCCCGGTCCAATCACAATAACGGGATCTTCGCTATTGAACATGATGCCGTTCGGCTTTTCGACCAAAATGCCGCCTTCCACATGGGAAGTGCCCATGATGCTGATGCTGCCGTTGACGGTCTTGATGCCGGCGCCGACATGAGCCGACGCGAGATTGATCTTGCCGTTAACGTTGGTGAGCGAACCGGACACTTCCGCCCCGCTTGCCAGAGTCAAGTCGCCGTTCACCGAACCAGCGCCAGCGGTAACGTGCGCGCCTTCGCCCAGCGTGACGCCACCGTTTACCGTCTTAATGGACGCAGCAGTGGCGTGCGCCCCCAAATTGACGCTGCCGTTGACGGTCGAGGCCGAGGTAACCGCCGCGTTGTCGTCGACGTGAATGCTGCCGTTGACCGTTCTCGCATCATCCGCCGGCTTGCCTGCGGCTATGTGGACGGAACCGTTGACCTTGGTCGAGCCGTCGCCGTCGACCGAGATGTCGCATGCTGATAAAGCCGACACAACCGCAATTGCGGCAATGATTCGATAGGCGTTCGCAGTTCTCATAAAGGCTCCCCTTTTTGCCTGACGGCCGCCACTCTACCAGCACTGCCCAAGCCGCATCAAAGTGTGTGCAGCCATGTGACTGGGGAAATGCTGCCGGCTGAGGGATTACTCGGCGCTGCGCGCCTCGTCCCTGCGGGACCGCCGTCGGCAGACCTCCGGCGTCCAACTTGGCCCGACGGCCAAGTTGTCGAACCCCGCTTGTTTATGTCGGGGGTTCGACCGACAGACGTATCGGTGCCCGAAGGCTGCCGATGATTTTTTGTAAATGGATGCCGGCTGAGGGATTGCTCGGCTACGCCTCGTCCCTGCGGGACCGCCGTCGGCAGACCTCCGGCGTCCAACTTGGCCCGACGGCCAAGTTATCGAACCCCGCTTGTTTATGTCGGGGGTTCGACCGACAGACGTATCGGTGCCCGAAGGCTGCCGATGATTTATTGTAAATGGATGCCGGCTGAGGGATTCGAACCCCCGACCTACGGTTTACAAAACCGTTGCACTACCACTGTGCTAAGCCGGCGCGGACCAGGCCCTCATTATAGCGGAGCGCGGGCGGCGGCACGCCGGCCCATGCGCATCAGAAGCTGATCCAGCGAGACGCTGCCGGCGCCGGCTATCGCCAACCACAGAAACAAGGCGAGGTATTCGAACTCGTCGAATCCCAGCAGTGTTTCCAGTGAATCGACATCGCCCCACTTGGCCGCCTTGATTGCCACGATCATCGTGACGCCCAGCGCACCGGCGGATATTCGCGTGAACAGACCAACCAATAGAAATAGGCCTCCGAAGAACTCGATGCCCGAGGTGAGCGGTGTGAAGAAGTGCGGAAATGGGATGCCCCAGCCGACGAAGTTCTCGGTCACCTGAGGCAGGTTGTTGAGTTTGCCCCAGCCGCTCAGGAGAAACACCCAGCCCACGGTAATTCGCGCAAACAACGGCGCAAGCCATTGCAGATGTCCTGAGACACGCTCGGGCCAGGCAATCAGCCATTCGATCAATAAGCGCATTTCTCAATCTCCCTGTGTGTTTGAGTTCTCGTGTTCCAAGTATGAGACCGGGTGTGAACCGCAAATATAACCGTCAGCTAACTCTGCGCCGGCGCCGGCGCCGGCGGTTTCGCACCCAGCAGGTCCACCGCCTGTTGATAGAGCTTGGCACGCACCATGAATCGCTCGTTCGCCCGCGTGATGTAGCGTACGGCGATTTCCACGCCGCCGACCACGGGTTTCACGCTCACACCGGGCGTACCTGAGAAGGCCTTGCCGCGCTGCGCCGGGACTGCGCGCTGCCATTCCTGCTCGGCTTGGCGGGAGCTGTCGGCGGTAGCCTCCACGACCTGCTTGGTGATGGAATCGACGATCGGATAAGGATCGCGCCCGATCGGCACCACCAGCTGCAATTCGTCCCACAGCCACTGGCCGGAAGTGGAGAAATTGAAATAGTGGCCTTCGATGGCGAAGCTATTGGTGAAGGTGACCCGTCTTCCGGTCGGATGCCCCGAGTCGCTCCAATTGCCGGTCTCCAGCAGAACAGTGTGGAACATGCCGAGTTCCGTGACTTCGCCGCTGACGCCGTTGATTTCGACCCAATCGCCGAGGCGGATGCCGTTACGGCCCATCAGCACCAGCCATCCGAAGAACGCGACGATGAAATCCTTGAGCGCGACCGTCAGGCCTGCACCGACGATGCCGATCGTGGTGGCAAACTGGCTCGGCATCCCTAGGACTATCAGCAGGATGATGAGCACGGCGACGACGCGCAGGCTCACGCGCGTAATGCTGCGCAAAGTCTCGACCTGTCGGCGATCCAGCTTGGGGCCATCGAGCAGCCGCTGCAGCCAGGTGTCGAGCAATAACACCAAGATCAACACGCCGATGACGATCAAAGCATCGAGCAGCATGTCATGCGCGAGGACTCGAGATTGCAGCGCCACCAGCGATGACCACTGATCGTAGACGCGTGCGAGCTGGTTTTGGTCTGCGATGCGTTTATTGATCAGGGTCAGGATCGTTTGGTCGGCAACGATCGCCTTGGTGCGGCCGACCAGGGTGGCGGCATCCTCATGTGTCTGCAATTCCTGCTGCACCGGCGCTGACGGTGTGGCAGCGTCCTTGGCCGCTTTTGTGTGCCGGGCGAGTTCTGGAATGCTCCCCTTGGTGCTCTCGAGCCCGGTGGCCAGGGTTGCATGCCGCTCACTGAGTGCTCGCGCCTTCTGCTGAGCTCTGCTGCGCGCTTCGTCCAGCTGCTGCTGCTTTTGTCTGATCCCGCGCCAGTCGCGAAATTTTCCAATGGAACCCTGCTGATTTTGCGTCGTCGCGGTTTTGGCGGCCAGCGTGGTTGGGTGCGACTTGGTCTGCGCATCATGTTCCTGCACCATCGCTTCGATTCGCTGGCGCGGATTGCCTCCGGCCTCGGTCAGATTCTGATTGGCCTCATCCAGTTCGTCCTTGTCCAGTTCCAGCTGCGACTGCACAAGGTCCAATTGATCCTGGAGCTTGTCCTTTTGACCGGCCTTGGCCTGGGCAAGCGCAGCGGTCAGCTCATTGACGCGCTGCTGATCGGCAGTAGACAGCGCCTGCGATTTGTTGATGCGTCCTTGAATTGCCGCGGCTTGCGCGTTCAGAGCCGGCGGGTGCGCTTCGACATCTCTGAGCGCTTCGGTAAATGCCAGGTCGAGTTCATGGTCGGCGACTCGCAGCGCCGATTGGCCATAGTTCAGCTCTTCGGGGGCGAGCGTGAATAGTGCGAGCCGCTGCGCGGTGGCATAGGTGCTCTGATCTACCAGATCTGCGGAGGTGATCGCGGCAGTTTTGAGATTTACGGCCTGCGGCGCCGGGGGAGCCGTCTGCCACCAGGTGACGCCGGCCAGCAAGAGCAACGCGCCCAGCACCGCGAAGAGTATTTTTTCGGTGGGCTTCAATCGTTTCACGAGCACCGCTCGCGGTTAATGCCAGCCGCTGACCGCATCTCGAGCAGCCTGGTTCAGCGGCCGCGCCACGAGGCCGCTCTGGGAAACCTTGATTTCGTACAGTGCGCCATCCGCCATGGGCAGGTATGTGGCGCTCCCGTACAGTGCATCCACCCAGGGAACCCAGCCACGATAGCGGTGCACCAACTCCCAAAGATCGACTCTGCCGGGCGGATGCAGATCGTAAACGGTACGGGGTTGATTGCGCTCATCCTCGAGTCGGGCGTAGCGGCCGCCGATTCGCTCCAGCCGGTAGGCCGCATCGAAACCGATCAGGTTGGCAAAAGCATGCCACTTGAGCACCCGGGCGTCGATCTGCCACTCATCGCCGCGCAATGCGAAGTTGGCGCGCGCTCCATCCGGATAACTCACCACGGCATCGAACTGCCGCTCTCCGGTCCTCGTCAACTGCACTTCGCCGGCGGGTTGTTCAAAGGCCAGGCGCTGATAGCTGCGCAAGCTCGTTCCAACCAGCACCGCGCAAGCAGCCGCCAGAAAGAAAATGAGCGCAGCCGCGCCGTGCGCGAGGCCGCCCACCACGCGCCTGTGCCGTAAACGGCGGATCGCGGCGATGAGGAACAGGAACCCGACGAGTGCGCAGACGGCAATTAGTGCGGTGAATGTCATGGCGAATGAGCCTTAACGGGAACCGGAACCGAACCTCATGGGACTAACAAAACACTTAGCCCGGTTCCGGCGTCTCGTTGCAGACAGGCGTAGTTTGCTTTGTTTCCACTGATTTGCAAGTGCCGTCGCGCCCGAGCGCGCTGCGGTCATTCAGTGAACGTGGATCGCACCCGCTGCCGCGGCTGACGCGCGGCGGCTAGATCTTTGCGGCCGGCTTGACCAGGTTGTCGATGGCGACGGCCGGCGCGATGGCGTTCGATTGCACGAAATCCACACCGAGCGCGGTCAACCATTCCTGCTCCGCCGCGGTGTCGGTGTGTTTCGCCACCGTGTGCATGCCGAGAACCCGCGCCATCTGCACCACGGCGGTGATTGCTGCCTGGGATACCTTGTCGGTACGCATTTTTGCCGTGAGATCCGGCGCCAGTTTGACGTAGCGGACTCCAGGCAGGCGTAGCAGCTCGAAACATTCGGTGCGCAGCGCAAAATCATCGAGTACCAGTGGGCAGCCGAGACGATGCAGCGCAACTGCAACCCCGCTGATCTTGTCGGCGAGCGTGAGTGCGGTGGGCGCATCGATCTCGAAAGCAATCGTCCCTTTGGGCAGCGAGGATTTGACCAGGCACAGCTCGACGAATTTCATGAGGTGCTCGTCGTGCAGGGCGGTGGTGGTCAGGTTGACCGAGAACATCACCTCGTTGGCATGCCAGGCTTGCGGATGGCGCACCAGCCAGCCGATGAGTTCGGTGATCACGCGCCGGTCGATCATGGAGCCGAGGCCATTCTCGACCGCGGCCTTGAGCATTGCATGAGGCGCGGCATTGGGAGAATCCTCGGAACCCGAGCGCAGCAACACTTCGTATCTTTTCGTTTGGCTGCCCTTGCTCAAAGGGATCAACCGCTGCACGTGCAGGACGATGGGGCTCTTGCGCATCGCCGCGTTCAAGCGATCGATTTCGGGCGGCACCCCCTTTTGTGCCGGCTGTCGCTCCAATGGCTCGGCAGGGCCCACCGTAGCTGCCGCGGGACGGGCGGGCGGAGCAGCGCCCGGGGACTGTTTGGGCCGGGCGGCGCTTACGTGGCTCACATAGGTTGCGGGACGCGAGACGGTTGCAGCATCGATGACGGGTGCGCGCACGGTGCCGCGCGAAACGATCTGCTCCAGCTGAGCCGCAATGGTCTTGGGGCCGACCGAAAGGGGCGCCGCGGCCGCCGGAGGCGGTGGTAATGGTGTTGGTGCGCGATGCGCGGCCCGCGGCGCCGCGAGCGGGGACGGTCGCAGTGCAGCCGCCGCGGGGGCCGGGTCCGGCAGTGCAGGCGCGCGGTCCGGTCGCATCGCGGCGAATTGCACCAGCGCGCGCTGCAGTTTCGGCGTCATCAGCTTTGGTGCGCCTTGCGACACGATGCGCGTGTCCATGACGATCATGATCAGCCCGACGATCGCACGCCGGGCGTTGACCGCCCGGACCATCACGGCGGAGCGCGCATCGCCAAGATCGAACGACAGAATGGGGGCGGCCGCGGGATTGGAGAATGCCTCCGCGGCCTCGCGTACCGCGTTGTGCTCATCGGGGCCCATCGAGCTTTCGCTCAACCACAGCACATCGCCCGCTTCGTCGTGCAGCGAAACGGCGTGGGTACGGTTGGGTTCGACTGCCGCGCGCACCTTTTGACAAACGGCATCAAAATCAACAAGCGGACTATCCGATTGCATCAAGGGTTTGCCCTGCTCCATAGATCCGCTACTTGAGGTGAATACCGCATATCTACCGTACCGGCCCTGTCCTTGATGTGATGTCTTCGCCAAAACACGACAGTTGGAGGTCGCGGTGCAACCGGCTTTACATATCGTCGGAAAATACGCCTGGCCGCGGGCTACACTGGCAGGCCATGAGCGCCCAACCGCTTAATCGCCAGTTCAAGTACTACGACTTCGTCATGGCCGCCTATGTCTGCGTGTTGCTGTGTTCCAATCTGATCGGACCGGCAAAAGAAACCACGATTCAGCTGCCCTTCGGCGCCAGCGTCACCTTCCTGGCCGGCGTGCTGTTTTTCCCGATTTCGTACATTTTCGGCGATATTCTGACCGAGGTTTATGGCTACGGGCGCGATCGGCGCGTCGTATGGGCCGGATTCGCCGCGCTCGCCTTTGCCTCGATCATGGCGGCCGTGGTGGTGCATTTGCCGCCCTCGTCACGTTCGCTCGCCGACCAGCCAGCGGTGGAGACGATTTTCGGCAATACGCCGCGCATCGTGATCGCCTCGATCATGGCATTTCTCTGCGGAACGTTCGTCAACAGCTATGTGCTGGCGAAGATGAAAATCTGGACCAAAGGCCGCTGGCTTTGGACGCGCATCGTCGGCTCCACGCTGTGCGGCGAATTGGTCGACTCGGTGATCTTTTATCTCGTGGCCTTCTACGGCCGTATGCCGATGACGCATTTGCTGTTGATCATGTTCACCCAATACGCGTTGAAGAGCGGTTGGGAAATCATCGCGACGCCCCTGACCTACCGGGTGGTCGGCTTCCTCAAGAAGGCCGAGCAAGAGGATTATTACGACACCGACACGAATTTCACTCCTTTCTCCCTGCAAGCTTAGAACCTGCTCCGCACGCATTTGGTCGCGGCTTCGCCATCATTTGCCACGACCTCACCTCTCGAACGCCTGAATAGGGGGCCGTAATGGCTCCCCATGGGGCGGCGGTCGCCGCTCCGAGTGGCGAGGAGCGAGGAGTTTGTCATGAGCACTAAACATTCCAAATATTCCAAGTGGGTGTGGACGATTGGCCTGATGAGCGTCAGCGCCGCAGCGTTCGCGGGAGACACCAAGACGCGGCCGCCGCAGGAGCCGGCCGGATTCGTGGCCGGCGGGGTTATCGGCGCCTTTGCGGCGGGTCCCCTCGGCGCGGTCGTGGGAGCAGGCCTGGGTGCGTGGCTCGGCAACCGGGTGCATCGCGCGAGCGAGGCCAAAAAAGCGGAGGCGCAGGTTGCCCTGCTGGAAACCGACAAGTCGGAATTGCAGGCGCAGAAATCCGCACTGGTGAGCGAGAAAACCCGGCTGGCGCAGAGCAACCAGGCGTTGAGCGCCAAGCTCGATGATCTCTCGCAGAAGGTCCAGACGGTACAAGCCGCGAAAGAGGATGCTTCGCAGGTGCTCGACGGATTGCAGGGCGATGTGCTGTTCCGCACCGGCAGCGCGGAAATTACCGCGGATATAGCCCATCAAATTCAGGTGCTCGCGCAGGCCGTGTCCAAGTCGCCGGAATTGAAAATCCGCGTGGACGGATACGCGGATCCGCGCGGTACGGTCGATACCAACCTGAAGCTCTCCCAGGAGCGGGCCAATGCGGTGCGCGACCTGCTGCTCGCTTCAGGCATTGGCGATGAAGCGCTCGAAGTCAATGCCTACGGTAAGAGTCAGAGCACCGCCGAAGACAGCGACGGCTACGCATTGGAGCGCCGTGTCCGCCTGACGCTCCAGATGGAGTCGGGCGCGGCGGTGGCTCAGGTTGGCAAGGAATGAGCGGCGGCGGCCCGGAGCTCGAGGCTCCGGGCCGCACTTGTTTCCGCGCGCGCCCTCAGCCTACGATAGGGCATGAGCGCGCCGCCCAGGATCGTGGTAATTGATCGATATCAGACCGGAGAGTCCGCGAGCCCGTCGCATGAGAATATTCTCGCGGGCATCCCCCGCACCCGGATTTCCAATCAGTACACCGACAGCCGCGGTGAATTTTTCTGCGGAATCTGGACCAGCACGGCCGGCAAATGGCGCGTGCGCTACACCGAACACGAATTCTGCGTGATCATCGAGGGCCGGGTGCGCATCGAGTCGGTCACCGGCGAGAAATACGAGCTGAGGGCGGGGGATGCCTTCGTCGTGCCCGCGGGATTCGAGGGAGTCTGGGAGGTCAGCGAGCCGTGCAAGAAGTGGTACTCGATCTTCGAGCCCAAGTCATAGGAGCCTGTCCGGGGCAGGCTCCTGATCAATCGGTTTCGCGGATCACCGCTCCCAAAGTCTCCACGATGCGCTCGATCTGCCTGGCTTCGATGACCAGCGGCGGCGCCATGGCGATGGTATCGCCGGTCTGGCGCAGCATGACGCCGCGCTCGAAGCACTTGAGAAACACCTCGAAACCGCGTGCGCCGGGCTTGCCCTGGCGCGGCTCCATTTCCACTGCGCCGATCAATCCAAAATTTCGGATGTCGATGACATGCGGCGTGCCGCGCAGCGAGTGCACGGCATTTTCCCACTGTGCGCTCAAGCTGGCGGCACGCGTCAGCAGTCCTTCCTGCGCATAAATTTCCTGCGTCGCCAGCGCCGCCGCGCAGGCGACCGGGTGCGCGGAATAGGTGTAGCCGTGAAACAGCTCGATCGAATTCTCGGGACCCTGCATGAACGCATCGTAGATTTTGCGCTGCGAGAACACCGCCCCCATCGGGATCGCACCATTGGTCAGCCCTTTCGCCGTGGCGATCAGGTCCGGCGTCACCTCGAATGCCTGTGACGCGAACGCCCTGCCGACCCGTCCAAAGCCTGTGATCACTTCGTCGAATATCAGCAGAATGTCGTGCCTGTCGCAGATTTCCCGCAGCCGCTTGAGGTAGCCCACCGGCGGAAGCACCACGCCGGCGGAGCCGGAAATGGGTTCGACGATGACCGCAGCGATGGTCGAGGCATCATGCAGGGCGATCAGCCGCTCCAATTCATCGGCCAGATGCTTTCCCCACTGCGGAAGGCCGCGTGAGAACGCGTTGTGTTCCACATCAAGGGTATGCGACAGGTGGTCCACGCCGGGGAGCATGGACGAGCCGAAGACCTTGCGATTGTTGACCATGCCTCCGACCGACATGCCCCCGAATCCCACGCCGTGATAACCCTTCTCACGGCCGATCAAGCGGGTGCGTTGCCCGGCGCCGCGCGCACGATGGTAGGCGATGGCGATCTTCAATGCCGTATCGACCGACTCCGAGCCGGAATTGGTGAAGAAAATTCGATCGAGTCCCGGCGGCGCGATTTTCGCCAACCGATTGGCGAGTTCGAATGCGAGCGGATGGCCGATCTGAAAGGCGGGAGCGAATTCCATGGTCTGGAGTTGCTTGGTGACCGCCTCGGTGATCTCGCGGCGTCCGTGCCCGGCATTGACGCACCACAGACCCGCGACGCCATCGAGGACTTCGCGGCCGTCGGCGGTTGTGTAGTACATCCCTTTCGCGCTCGCCAGCAGGCGCGGATTTGCCTTGAACTGGCGATTGGCGGTGAACGGCATCCAAAAAGCGTCGAGATCGGGAGTGGCCGTGGCAGGTGTCAGGCGAGCATTCATGGCTTTCGGTCCTTTCAGAAGGCGGGGATCAGCCAATGATAAGGAAAATCGACACTAACCTCAATTTTAGCGCTACCGGCACCCATTCCGTCTATTATAATAGACGAATGGGCATGGATGTCGGGACGCACTTGAAGGCCGTTCGGCAAATGTACGGGCTCTCGCAGCGCGAGTTGGCCAAGCGCGCGGGTGTGACCAACGGGCTGATTTCGCTGATCGAACAGAACCGTGTCAGTCCATCGGTCAGCTCGCTCAAAAAGGTGCTCGACGGCATCCCGATGGCGCTCGCGGATTTCTTCACCCTGGAGCTCGGCGGCAAGCCGCAGGTGTTTTTCCCGCGCGAGGAACTCGCCAACATCGGCACGGAGAGTCTCGAGCTGCGCCTGGTGGGAGGACGCCTCGCCCAGCGCAGCATGTCCATCCTGCATGAGCGCTATGCACCCAACGCCGATACCGGCGAGGAAATGTTGACACACGCGGGCGAGGAGGGCGGCGTCGTCGTGCGAGGCAGGATCGAGTTGACCGTCGGCGGCGAGTCGCGCGTTCTCGCGGTCGGCGATGCCTATTACTTCAAAAGCTCGGTGCCGCACCGCTTTCGCAATGTTGGCCGCGAGGAATGCGAAATCGTCAGTGCCAGTTCACCGCCGACTTTTTAGGCGCAGGCGCGCCGTATTACCAGGCGCCGGCGCACGGTATTACGGGGGCCGCAGCGACCCCGGCCGACAATTGAAATCCGAAAGATCGGGTAGCATAGAGGTTCTATGAGCACGGTAACGGTAGCAGCCACCCAAATGGCCTGCAGTTGGGATCGCGACGCCAACGTTGCGCGCGCCGAGAAACTCGTGCGCGATGCGGCGGCAAAGGGCGCTCAGGTGATTCTGCTGCAGGAGCTGTTCGAGACGCCGTACTTTTGCAAGGACCACATTGCCCGGCATCTGGAGCTGGCGCGGCCGCTGGAGGGCCATCCCGCGGTCGAGCACTTTCGCGGCCTCGCGCGCGAACTGGGCGTGGTATTGCCGATCAGCGTGTTCGAACGCGCCGGCAATACGTTTTTCAACTCCGTTGCGGTCGTCGATGCGGACGGCACCGTCGTCGGAACGTACCGCAAGTCGCACATCCCCGAGGGCCCGGGCTATCACGAAAAATTTTACTTCTCCCCGGGAGATACCGGCTTCAAGGCGTTCAACACACGCTACGCCAGGCTGGGAGTCGCCATTTGCTGGGATCAGTGGTTTCCGGAAGCCGCCCGCGCCATGGCGCTGATGGGCGCCGAGATCTTGCTGTACCCGACGGCCATCGGCTCGGAGCCTCAGGATGCGGGCATCGATTCCAGCGGCCATTGGCAAAGGACCATGCAAGGCCATGCGGCGGCCAATGTCATGCCGGTGGTGGCGTCCAACCGGATCGGCGTCGAGAAGGGTGAAAAATACACGATGACATTCTATGGTTCGTCGTTCATCGCCTCGCCGACCGGTGAGAAGCTCGCCGAAGCCGACCGCGACGCCGAATGCGTGCTGACCGCGGCGTTCGACCTGGACGAGGTGCGCCGCTACCGGCAGGCTTGGGGCTTGTTCCGCGACCGGCGGCCCGATCTTTACCACCCCTTGCTCTCGCTCGATGGACGCGGCTGACACTCTCGCATTCGTTGATTTGGAAACGACGGGAGGCAATCCCGCCTATCATCGGATCACCGAGATCGGTATCGTCCGCGTGCGCCATGGCGAGCTTCTCGAGGAGTGGAGTTCCCTGGTCAATCCCGAGTGTCCCATTTCGCCGTATATCGAAGCCTTCACCGGCATCAGCAGCGAGATGGTTGTCGACGCGCCGCGTTTTGCCGACATTGCCGCATTGGTGCTCGACAAGCTGCGCGGCGCGCTGTTCATCGCCCACAATGCGCGCTTCGACCAGACCTTTCTGCGCAACGAGTTTCGCAAGATCGGCGTCGCGTTTTCCGCTGAAGTGCTCTGCACGGTCAAATTGTCACGCCGTCTGCATCCCGAGCATGCGCGCCACAACCTGGATGCCGTCATGGAACGCCACGGCTTGACCTGCACCGCCCGGCATCGAGCCCTGGGCGATGCCCGAGTGCTGCATGATTTGTGGCAGACGCTGCGGCGCGAGATTCCCGAAAATGCGTTCGCCGCAGCCGCCGCCCACGCGCTGCTGCCGACGCCGAAACTGCCCGGGCATTTGTCCGCGGACTTGGCGGACGAGCTGCCGGATTCGCCGGGCGTATATCGCTTTCTTGGCGAGAACGGCGTGGTGCTGTACGTGGGCAGGAGCAACTCGCTGCGCAACAAGATACTCGCGCAGCTTGCGGTTCCGAACGCCGGCAGCCGCGAGCATGGGCTGGCCGCGCAGGTCAGGAACGTCGACTGGGTGCAGACGGCGGGCGAGCTGGGTGCGATGCTGCGCGAATCCGCATGGATCAGATCGCAGCAGCCGCTTCGAAACCGGCATCCGAAGAGCAGGGCCGATGCGGCCACGTTGTCCTTGGACTCAGGCTCCGGCCGCATGCGGACCGCGCGCATCGACATGCTCGAGCCGCGGGATCTTGCGCAGAGTTTTGGCGTGTTCCATTCGGAAAAGGACGCGCGCAAGGCGCTCACCGACATCGCCCGCGCGCAAGGGTTGTGCCTCAAAGTGCTGGGTCTGGAGGAAAGCGCGGGCTCCTGTTTCGCCATGCAAGTGGGCAAGTGCAGGGGTGCCTGCGTCGGCAGGGAGTCGCTGATCCTGCACACCATGCGGCTGCAAATGGCCTTGTCGGCCCTGAAGATCAAGAGTTGGCCGTTTCCGGGCCGCATCGCGCTGCGCGAGAGGCCGACGGGCGCCTTTCTGTCGGATGGCACCCGCGGCGCTGAATTCCACGTGCTCGACCAATGGATGTACCTGGGTTCAGCCCGATCCGACGAAGAGCTTGCCGCGCTGAGCGCGGCGCATGCGTATCCCGCATTCGATGTCGATGTGTACAAGATCCTGCAGCGCTATTTTTCCAATCACTCGAAGCTCGACTGGCATGACCTGCGCGCCGACAAACTCGCCGCAGTGCATTGAACGTGAGCGACAATGTCCGCTATTGGGTCGCGACCGCACCGGTCGGCGCCGCCTCGGTGCTCGCCGACGAACTCGCGCAATTCGGCGCTATCGACATTCGCGAGCGCAGCCATGATGTGAAATTTCAGGGCATGCTCGAGGCAGGCTACCGGGCCTGCCTGTGGTCGCGCACCGCGACGCGCGTGCTGCTCAGCCTGGGATCCATCGACGCCACGAGTTCAAAGAGCCTGTATGAAGCCGTGAAACGCCTCGATTGGCGCGAACATCTGGCGCCGGGCGCGACGCTGGCCTGCGATTGCAGTGGCGGCAACGAATCCATCCGCCACACGATCTACGGATCGCAGCTGCTCAAGGATGCGGTCTGCGACAGCTTGCGCGACTCCACCGGCGAGCGGCCGAATATTCAGCCCGACCGCCCGGACGTCCTCCTGCACCTGCACGTCGAGGGTCCCGGCGCGCTGGTATCGCTGGATTTCTCGGGCGAAAGCCTGCACCGGCGCGGCTATCGCACCGAAGGCGGGCGAGCGCCGCTCAAGGAGAACGTCGCTGCCGCGGTGCTGCTGCGCGCGGGCTGGCCGCGGATTGCGGCGCAAGGCGGAACACTCATCGATCCGATGTGCGGTTCCGGCACCTTCCTCACCGAGGGGGCGCTGATTGCCGCCGATGCAGCGCCGGCGCTGGACCGGGCCTACTTCGGCTTTCTGAAATGGCGCGGCCACGATGCACCGCTCTGGGCGCGGCTGCGCGAGGAAGCCCTTGCCCGTCGCGGCGCGCATCCCGCGCGGCGCTGTGTGCTCGGGTCGGATATCGACTCCGAGGCGGTGCGCATGGCCATTGCCAACGGCGAGCAAGCGGGCGTCGCGGATTGGCTGCATGTGGAGAAGCGCGCGCTCGGCGAACTGGTTGCACCTAAGGGCACGCCGGGCCTGGTGGTCGCGAATCCTCCCTATGGTGAGCGCATCGGCGCGGAGTCCGGGCTGCCGGCGCTGTATTCCGAACTCGGCGCCGTGCTGCGCGAGCGCTTCGAAGGCTGGCAGGCCGCGATTCTCACCGGCAATCCGCCGCTGGCGCGCAATCTAGGGCTGTACGCCAGGCGCACCCACCGCGTATTCAACGGCACCATCGAGTGCCGGCTGCTGCGCTTCGAACTGAACGCAGCGAGCGCGCAGCGGCCGGCGGAGGAGGTGCGCGCCGATTGGTCGAGCCGCCCCGGCGCGCAGATGTTCGCCAATCGGCTGCGCAAAAATCTACAGCGCCTCGATCCCTGGGCGCTGCGTGAACATATCGATTGCTTTCGGGTGTACGACGCCGACATGCCGGAATATGCGTTTGCCATCGATCTGTATGGCCGCGACCCCCGCCATGTCTATGTACAGGAATATGCCGCGCCGAAATCGGTGAATCAGGAAAGTGCGCGCGAGCGCCGGCGCGAGGCGCTTGCGGTGTTGCCGGAAGTTCTGGACGTGTCCCTGGCCCAGGTGCACTCGCGCGTGCGCAAACCGCAGAAGGGGGACGAGCAGTACGAGAAACGCGACAGCGCGGCCGAGCGCCATGCGGTTCAGGAGGGCTCACTTAAGTTCTGGGTGAATTTCCGCGACTACCTGGATACCGGACTGTTTCTCGATCACCGCATCGTGCGCGGCATGTTGCGCACGTGGGCCGCGGGAACGGATTTTCTGAATCTATTTTGCTACACCGGCAGCGCCAGCGTGTATGCCGCGGCCGGTGGCGCGCGCAGCACCACCGGGGTGGACTTATCCAACACCTACCTGGATTGGGCGCATGAGAACCTGCTGCTCAACGGATTTCGCGGCAGCGAGCATGAACTGTACCGGGCCGATTGCCTGGCCTGGCTCGAGGAGCAGGCAGCGCGCGGTCCGCGCTTCGACCTGATCTTCCTGGATCCACCGACCTTTTCCAATTCCAAGCGCATGGCCGGCGTTCTGGATGTGCAGCGCGACCACGTCGGCATGATCCGCCGCTCACTGCAGCTGCTGCGGCCGGCAGGACGCCTGGTATTTTCGACCAATTACACCCGCTTCAAGTTGGACTCGGCGGCGCTCGCCGACCTCGCGATCGAGGATGTGGGCGCCGCCACCATCCCGAAGGATTTCGAGCGCCACGCACGCATCCACAAGTGCTTCGTTGTGCGATTCAAATAGGGTAACCTTTGGCGCCATGAAAACCCGGCTCAACCGCGCGCTGCTGCCCGTCACCATGATTGCGGCGCTCACCGCTCCGGCGTTCACCGCTCCGGCGTTCGCCGCTCCGGCGTTCGCGCAAGATGCGGTCAATCCGGCGCCGACGTTGCGCGATTGGCAGGCGCTCGCGAAGCTGCCCGATTTCAGCGGTGTATGGACGCCGGTCATCAGCGATCAGGTTGCACAGGAGCGCACCAACCCGCCGCCGTGGAAGCCGCAGATCGCGGGGCAGATCGAGCATATGTACGCCGAGGAAAAGGCCGGCCGGCCCTTTCCCATCATCGATCACTGCTTTCCGACCGGAATGCCGAGCTATATGCTCATCACGCACAATGCCTTCGAGATCTTGATGACGCCGGGGCGGGTGACCTTGCTCGGCGAGGGCGATGGCAATCGGCTGCGCCGAATTTACACCGACGGCCGGCCACACCCGGCCGATCCGGATCCGAGTTTTCACGGTCATTCCATCGGGCACTGGCAGGGCAATACGCTGGTGGTGGACACCATTGGGCTCCTGCCGCAGGCCTATCTTGCCGTCAATGAGGCGGTCGGCGTCCCGAACAATGGCGACATGCACATCGTCGAGCGCTTTCATCTGCTCGATGCCGTGACGCTGGCCGATGATCTGGAAATCAGCGCGGATAAGCTGCTGTCCAAGACCTGGAAGACCACCCGCAAATACTATCGGCAGCGGGCGCAGAAATACGACATCGTCGAGGGTGTTTGCGAGCAGGGCAGCTACACCGAGACCGTCGACAAGGACGGCAATTCCATCTTCGCCCCCATCAAATTCCACAATGGCGTTCCCGTAGGCTCCGACGCGAAATGACATCCACGAAGCAGTTGCGAATGAAGTTCACCCTCGGCGCGTTCATCCTCACCGCCGCGGCCGCGGCTTCCTGGCCGGCGCAGGCGCACCATTCCTTCGCCATCTACGATCGGACCAAGCTCTTGACCCTGAAAGGCAACGTCAAGAATTTCCAATGGACCAACCCGCATTGTGTGGTCTGGGTGCTGGTGCAGCCGGAGGGCGGGGGCACGCCGCAGGAATGGAGCTTTGAGACCACCAGTCCGGGCGTTTTGACGCGCGGCGGCTGGACCCGCAATTCGGTCAAGGCCGGCGATCGGGTCAGCATCGAGTATTATCCGCTGCGCGACGGTTCGCACGGCGGCGGCTTGAGTTCCGTGACGCTGCTCGACACCGGCCAGAAATTATCGGCAAGCTTCGCCGCCTCGGAAAAACCCGAACTGAAGTAACCGCAGCGTCACAGCAGATCGCGCAGCCGATAGTAGAGCATCGCCAGCACCAGCGTCGGCCTGCGAAATAAACTGCCGCCCGGAAAATCTCGGTGCGCTATGCGCGCAAACACATCGAAACGTTCGGCCGTGCCGGCAATAGCTTCGCCGGCGAGCTTCCCCGCCAGGCCCGCCAACGCGACGCCATGCCCGGAGAATCCCTGTAGGTAGTAGACATTCGGCGCCAGGCGCCCGAAATCCGGCGCGCGGCTCATGGTGATGTCGAGATATCCTCCCCATGCATAGGCGATGGGGACGTCGGCAAGACTCGGGAAGGCGCGCGCCATGCGATGGTGCATGGAGTCGGCCAGGCGCAGCGGCTGCACCGAGCTGTAGCTGACGCGGCCTCCGAACAGCAGCCGATGATCGCTCGAACGCCTGAAATAATCGAGAATCCAATTCATATCGGCAATGGCCGCGTTGCTCGGCAACAGGCTGCGCGCGCGTTCCTCGCCCAAAGGCTCGGTGGCGACGATGTAGGTGCCCACGCCCAGAATCCGTCCGGCCAACGAGGGCGCGACGGCGCCGATATAGGCGTTGCCGCACAATACGAGGTGGGCACAGCGGACCGTCCCCTGAGCGGTGTGCACTTGCACCTCGCGGCCGTTCTCGTAGCGCAACACCTCGGAATTTTCATACAAGACCGCGCCGGCGGTTTCCGCGGCGCGCGCCACACCTTGTGTGTACTTGAGCGGCTGCAAATGCCCGCTGCGCGGGTCGAGCATGCCGGCGAGGTAGCGTTCGGCGTGGACGTGTGCCTGCAGGGCATCGCGACTCAGGTATCGGACTGACTGGTAGCCGTAATCCTCGTACAACTCGCGCTGCCATTGCCTGAGCGCATCGACATGCCGCGGCTTGACGGCGACGTGCACGTGATTGGGGTGGTAGTCGCAATCGATCGCATGTTCGCGGATCAAGGCCTGGGTCAAGTCCAACGCCTCGATCGACAGATCGAATAGACGCCGCGCTTGCTCGCGTCCCACCTCGCGTTCGAGTTTCTGCTGACCGGCCGCCAGTCCAAAAATCGTCTGGCCGCCGCTGCGGCCGGACGCACCGTAACCGATGCCGCGGGCCTCCAGCAGGGCGACCCGGTAACCACGCTGGGCCAGGTGCAGCGCCGCCGAGCAGCCGGCAATCCCGCCGCCGAGTACGGCCACGTCCACCCGGGTTTCGCCGCGCAGCGCGGGCCGGGGCGTCCAAACGTTGCCGAGCAGGTAGTAGGAGGGGGCGGGAGGGTAGGACAGGCGCACGGCAGTTTAATTGAAAGTGTTTAAAATTTAATGGCTATTGACAGAAATGGGTGCCTGTGAGCCTAGCTGGAATTTCCATCGGATTGCAAGATTACTGCGCCGCAGCAATCGCGGCTAAGTGTTGGAAATGCCTAAATCTTAGCCCTTTTTGTGAGGGTAGCTAAGCCGAGGCATGGCCGGTGTGGTGTAATGGTGGCGTTCCTGAAGCTCGATTGTCCTTCCGAACGTTTAATATATTAAACATGTCGCGCCTGCCGCTCATTGCAATTCCGGCCGATCGCCGGCTGTATGGAAAGCACTATTTCCACATGGTCGGAGAGAAGTACATCGAGGCCATCGCCCAGGGTGCGAATGCCATACCGGTGCTGGTACCGGCTTTGGGATCAAAGATCGATTTGCCATCGCTGATGGACGCCTGCGACGGACTGCTGCTGACGGGCAGCGCGTCGAATGTTGAACCACGACACTATGGAGGACCGGCCGCCAAGCCGGGAACGCTACATGACCCAGAACGGGATGCTACGACGCTTCCGCTGATTCCCCGCGCCATCGCCGCCGGATTGCCGGTGCTGGCGATCTGCCGGGGATTTCAGGAGATGAATGTCGCCTATGGCGGCACGCTGAATCCGCGCCTGCACGAGGTGCAGGGCAACCTCGACCACCGCGACGATGAAACCCAATCCTTGGACGTGCAGTACGCGCCCGCGCACGACGTGCTGCTCGAGCCTGGAGGGCAATTGCAAAAAATTGCGGGCCAGAGCCGCCTCAAGGTGAATTCCCTGCACTGGCAGGGCGTCGCGAAACTGGGGGCGGACCTGGCAATCGAGGCGCGGGCGCCGGATGGCGTGATCGAGGCTTTTCGAGTTGCGGACTCGCCGGCGCTTGCGCTGGCGCTGCAATGGCATCCGGAATGGCAGTTCGCGCAGGACTCATTCTCGAGCGCGTTGTTTGCTGCATTCGGCGAAGCCGCTCGCCGGCGGGCAAATGCCGCAAGGTGATGTATGGCGAGCACGATTCAACAATTTTTGAGAGAGCACGGGATTTCCGAGGTCGAGGCGATCATTCCGGACATGGCCGGCGTGGCGCGCGGCAAGCTAATGCCGGCCGAGAAATTTGCCGAGGAGGAGGGCATGCGGCTGCCGGAGGCGATCTTTCTGCAGACCGTCACCGGCGACTATCCGGAAGATCAAAGCGCCATGAATCCGTCGGACATCGACATCGTGCTGAAGGCCGATCCGAAGACCGTGCGGGTGGTGCCCTGGGCCGCCGAACCCACAGCCCAGGTGATTCACGACTGTTACTACGGCGATGGCAGCCCGGTCACCATGGCGCCGCGCCACGTGCTGCGGCGGATCCTGCAGCTTTACGAGGCTCGTGGCTGGGAGCCGGTGGTTGCCCCCGAGCTGGAGTTTTTCCTGGTCGAACCGAACATCGATTCGGACTATCCGTTGAAGCCGCCGGTGGGTCGCTCGGGCCGGCCGGAGATCGGACGCCAGGCCTACAGCATCGCTGCGGTCAACGAGTTCGACCCGCTGTTCGATGACATGTATTCCTTCTGCGAAGCGCAGGACATCGAGATCGACACGCTGATTCACGAATCCGGCGCGGCGCAGATGGAGATCAACCTGCTGCACGGCTATCCCATGGGCCTCGCCGACCAGGCCTTCTTGTTCAAGCGCACGGCGCGCGAAGCGGCGATGCGCCACAAGATGTACGCGACCTTCATGGCCAAGCCCATGGCCAAGGAGCCCGGCAGCGCGATGCACCTGCATCAAAGCATCATCGACTCGAAAACTCGCAAGAATATTTTCAGCAACGCGGATGGCACGCCCTCGGAGCTGTTCTTCGGGCATATCGCGGGCCTGCAGAAGTACCTGCCCGGCGCGATGTCGCTGTTCTGTCCGAACGTGAACAGCTACCGGCGCATCAGCCGCTACTCCTCCGCGCCGATCAACGTGCATTGGGGCTACGACAATCGAACCGCCGGATTGCGGGTGCCGATGTCCGGGCCGGAGGCGCGCCGCGTGGAAAATCGGGTCGGCGGCGCGGACGCCAATCCATATCTGGCCATCGCCGCCTCGCTCGCCTGCGGATATCTCGGCATGATCGAGGGTCTCAAGCCGTCCGAGCCGATCGGCGGCAGCGCCTACGATCTTGCGATCGCCCTGCCGCGTACCCTGGCCGAAGCGCTGCGCTTGCTGCGCGAATCGAAGGCGCTGGTGGATCTGTTCGGCGACCGCTTCGTCCTGGCCTTTACCGCGGTCAAGGAAGCGGAGTACGAGACGTTTGCCCAGGTGATCAGCTCATGGGAGCGCGAGCACCTGCTGCTCAACGTATAGGTGCCTGGCGGTGTCATGGCCGCTGCGCTATAACTAGCGGACCAAAAGACTGGGGGAAGCGTCGGATGTTCAGCGTTCGTCGGACGGCGATTCTGGCGCTGGCCTGTGCATTGACCGCGGCAGGATGCGGCGGCGGAAAGCCCGCCGCCAAAGTTCTCAATCTCTATATCTGGTCGGACTACCTGGCGCCGAACACGCTGTCGAATTTCGAGAGCCGCTACGGCATCAAGGTGCATGCCTCGTACTTCGATACCAATGAAACCCTGGAGACCAAGCTGCTGGCGGGCAACAGCGGTTTTGACGTCGTCGTGCCGACCGCCTCCTACTTCGAAAGGCAGATCAAGGCCGGCGCATTTCTCACCCTCGACAAATCCAAGCTGCCGAACCTGCAGAACATGGATGCGCAGCTCATGTCCAAGGTAGCCCTGCACGATCCGGGCAACGCGCACGGCGTGATCTACATGTGGGGAACCAACGGCATCGGCTACAACGAGAACATGATCAAGGCGCTGCTGCCGGATGCGCCGCTCGACAGCTGGCGCCTGGTGTTCGACCCCGCGGTTGCCTCGAAACTTGCGAAGTGCGGCATCAGCCTGTTGGACTCGCCTGCGGAGATGCTGCGCGCCGTCTACAGCTACATGGGCAAGGACGCCAATTCGCAAAGCGCCGAGGATCTTGCACAGGCCGAGACCGTGCTCGCCAAGATCAGGCCTTACATCCGCAACTTCAGCTCCTCCGAATACATCGAGGCGTTGGCCAACGGCGATCTGTGCATCTCGGTGGGCTACAACGGCGATGTCATGCAGGCGCGCGATCGGGCGCGCGAGGCCAACAAGGGGATTGAGATCAAGTACGTCGTGCCCAAGGAGGGATCGATCCTATGGTTCGACATGCTGGCAATTCCCAAGGATGCCCCCGATGTCGACAGCGCGTATGCATTCATCAATTACATGATGATCCCGCAGGTCATCGCCGACGTATCGAATTACAAGCGCTATGCCAATGGCAACTCCGCGTCCCAGTCGCTGGTGCTGCCCACCGTCAGGGATGACCCGGGTATCTACCCGCCGCCCGGTCAACGCCTGAAGTTGGCGGTACAGCTGGCCGACTCGCCCGAACAGACCCGCGCGATCACCCGGGTCTGGCAAAAATTCAAGACGGGTGAATAAGCCTACGACATCCGCGGGAGGCGTCGTCAAGGCCCAGCCCTGGAACGATCCGTCCGCGAAGGCCTACGTCGAAATCGAGCGCATCTCCAAGTCGTTCGGCGACTTCAAAGCGGTCGACGATGTTTCCCTGAAGATCTACCGCGGCGAGATCTTCTGTCTGCTGGGCGCGTCCGGTTGCGGCAAAACCACGCTGTTGCGCATGCTGGGCGGGTTCGAAACGCCGACCTCGGGAAAAATTTTGATCGACGGCGAGGACATGACCGGAGTGCCGCCCTATGAGCGGCCGGTGAACATGATGTTCCAGTCATACGCCTTGTTTCCGCACATGTCGGTGCAGCAGAACGTGGCCTTCGGCCTCAAGCAGGACCGCCTCCCCAGGGCCGAGATTTTGGAGCGCGTCGCGACCATGCTCGATCTTGTGAAACTGAGCGGCTTCGCGCAACGCAAGCCGCATCAATTGTCCGGCGGCCAACGCCAACGGGTGGCGCTCGCGCGCTCGCTGGTGAAGCGCCCCAAACTGCTGTTGCTGGACGAACCCTTGGGCGCGCTCGACAAGAAACTGCGGGAACACACGCAATTCGAACTGATCAGCCTGCAGGGCAAGCTTGGTGTGACCTTCATCGTGGTGACGCATGACCAGGAAGAGGCGATGACCCTGGCGAGCCGCATCGGAGTGATGAATCACGGCGAAATCGTCCAGGCGGGAACACCGTCGGAAATCTACGAATTCCCGGGTTCAAAGTTCGTTGCTGATTTCGTCGGCTCGGTGAACATGTTCGAGGGCAAGCTCATCGAGGATGAGCCGGACTATGTGCGCATCGGCTCGAGCGAGCTGGGCGGGACGATCTACGTCAGCCATGGAATCAGCGCGCCGCCGGAAGCCACCGTCTGGGCCGCGGTGCGGCCGGAAAAAATATTCATGTCCACCATCGCCCCGCAATCGAGCGGCGACAATCTGGTGCGCGGCACGGTGCAGGACATCGCCTATCTCGGCGACCTGTCGATCTACCTGGTCAAACTGCCCACCGGCAAGATCGTCCGGGTTACCCAGCCGAACACCTCGCGCCATGCTGAAGCGATCGGCTGGGATCAGCAGGTGTATCTCTCCTGGGATGCGACCAGCCCGGTGGTGGTGGGCCGTTAACTCCGCCTCCGCCATGCTCCGGCTGCGGCGAATCGGCATCAGCGGGCGCGGGCTGGTGGTGGCGCTGCCCTATTTGTGGCTGCTGCTATTCTTCGTCGTGCCCTTCGTCATTGTCCTGAAGATCTCATTTTCGGACGTCGCACTCGCTATCCCGCCGTACAAGCCGCTGCTCGAATGGGTCGGCAAGAACTCTGTCGCGATCAGGGTGAATCTGAACAACTATGCCTTTTTGTTCACCGATCCTTTGTATCTGCATGCATTTGCGAATTCCTTGAAGGTCGCATTCGTATCGACTTTGATGTGCCTCATCATCGGCTATCCCATGGCCTATGGCATTGCGCGGGCGCGGCCCGCCCTGCGCAACGTGCTGCTGCTGCTGGTGATCCTGCCGTTCTGGACCTCGCTGCTGCTGCGGGTCTATGCGTGGATCGGCCTGCTCAAGGGCAATGGTGTGATCAACAACCTGTTGATGTCGCTCGGCATCGTGCACGAGCCGTTGACCATGTTGTACACGCCCTTCGCCATGTATGTTGGCATCGTCTACTCCTACCTGCCGTTCCTGATCCTGCCGCTGTACGCCAATCTGGAAAAGATGGATTGGCAGCTGCTGGAAGCGGCAGAGGACTTGGGCTGCCGCCCCTGGCAGGCGTTCTGCAGGATCACGCTGCCGCTGTCGCGCAACGGCATTCTCGCGGGCTCCATGCTGGTGTTCATTCCGGCGGTGGGCGAATTCGTTATCCCGGCATTGCTCGGCGGCCCGAACGCCCTGATGATCGGACGCGTATTGTGGGACGAGTTTTTTGCGAACCGCGCATGGCCGGTGGCCAGCGCCGTCGCGATCCTGCTGTTGATCCTGCTGGTGCCCTTCATGATGTGGTACCAGAGCGTGCAGGCGCGCGAGACGGCGGGTGCGCGATGAAGCGCCGCAGCTCGTTTTTCATCCTGACCTGCATCGGCATTGGATTCGCGTTTCTCTACATTCCGATATTGTCGATGGTGGTCTTTTCCTTCAATGCCTCCAGGCTCGTGACGGTTTGGGACGGCGCGAATTCGCCGACGCTCAAGTGGTACTACTCGCTGCTGCACAACGAGGAGATTCTCGACGCGGCCTGGGTTTCGCTGAAGGTGGCGGTGATCAATGCCTCGGGGTCGGTGATACTGGGGACGCTCGCCGGATTCGGGCTGGCGCGGTTCCGCCAATTTCGCGGCCGCTTCACCCTGAACGCGATGACCACCGCGCCGCTGGTCATGCCCGAGGTGATCACCGGCCTGTCGCTGCTGCTGCTGTTCGTCGCCCTGGAGCAGCTCATCGGATGGCCCGCGGGGCGCGGCATCACCACCATGACGATCGCGCACATGACGTTTTCCATGGCCTATGTGACGGTCATCGTCAATTCCAGGTTGGCGACCTTCGATACCGCGCTCGAGGAGGCGGCGATGGACTTGGGCGCCCGTCCGCTCAAGGTGTTCTTCGTCATCACACTGCCGATCATATTTCCGGCCATCCTGTCGGGCTGGCTGCTCGCCTTTACGCTGTCCTGGGATGATCTGGTGATCTCGAGTTTTACCTCGGGCCCGGGCAGCAGCACCTTGCCCATGGTGGTGTTTTCCAAAGTTCGCCTCGGGGTCAGCCCCGAGATCAATGCGCTCGCCACCATCACGCTGGCCGTGGTGAGCACGATGATCGTCTGCGTGAGCTTGTGGATGGCGCGACGGGCACGGCTGGAACAGGCGGATGCAGGGTAGCCAAGCTGACGCGCGCCAACATACCGCGTCAAGTTCGACGACAAAGAGCGGCTTGTCGACGTCGAGAATGTGGTTGACGCCAGAACGATGCTGCTGAAGGAGTGAACAGGTGCCGCCGACGGGGTGAAGTCAGCTCTTGTCGAGCGGTGTATTGCCGCCGGTGAACTCCGTGCGGGCCTGCGCCAGCCGGTACTTGTGCTCGGCCCGAAAGCGGCGCCAATCGAACAGGGCGGCGATGGCATACACCAGCTTGAACAGGATCAGGCGCCTCAGCACCTTTGGGCTGTCGAACAAATCCCCGGCGAGCATGGAAATCACCGCCTGTTCCAGCTGCCAGGTGTTGCGCGGCTCGCTGAACATCTGCGCCAGCACCGGTCCATTGAAGCGGTAAATGAAGAACGAGAATCGCGCCATGCCCCGCCGCTGGCGCCTCTCCAGTCTGCGCATCGATTCCATCTCCCGCGCAGGGTCGCGCAGCGCCTCATCGACCACCGCGACGGCCTGTTCCGCACCGCTCATGGCGAGATAAACGCCGGATGAGAACACCGGGTCGAGAAACGCGAAGGCATCGCCCACCAGCACCCAGCCCGGACCGCCCATCCGGGCCGAATCATAGGAGTAGTTGCCGGTGACGCGCACTTCGCCGATGAGTGCGGCGTGCTCGATGCGCTGTTCGAGGCCGGGGTTGCGGCGCAGCGTGTCGAGCAGAAATTCCTGCGTGCGCCCTGTACGCTGCTTCAGGTATTCCGGGCGGCAGACGGCGCCGATGCTCATCACGCCGTCGGGCAGCGGAATCATCCACATCCAGCCGTGATCGAAGCGGTAGATGCTGATGTTGCCCGCATCCTCGCCGGCGCGCGGCTGCGCGCCGCGAAAATGGCCGAATATGGCGGCGCTCTGATGCTCGTTGTTCCTGCGCCGCAATTTTTTCCTGGAGGACAGCAAGGCATCGCGGCCGCTGGCGTCGACCACGTAGCGCGCCCGGATCGAGTAGCTGCGCCCCTGGTCGGTGCGCACCTCGAGCTGCGAATCGCGCGGCGTGCGCTGCTCGACCGCCAAGACCTCGTGTCCTTCACGGGCATCGGCGCCGCTGGCGCGCGCATGCTCATACAGCATCTTGTCGAAATCCTGCCGCCAGACTTGATAGGCGTGCGGCGGACTGTTGCCGATGGCCCGCGCGAACGCGTAATTGTTGTAGCCGCGCGCGTTTCCCGCTTCGAAATCCGCGCCGTTCTTGAAAACGCCGAGCGCACGCACCTTGTCCAGCACCCCGAGACGCTCGAACACCGGCAGGTTCATCGGCAGCAGCGATTCGCCGATGTGAAATCGCGGGTGATGCGCCTTTTCCAGCGCGATCACCTTGTAGCCCAGGCGCGCGAGCAGCGTGGCCGCCGTGCTGCCGCCGGGACCGCCGCCGATCACCGCCACATCGCAGACTTCAGCCGCCGTTTCCATGATTTCAGACCAGTACCCGTTCGATGCCGCCGTTATTGGCGCGCTGCACGTATTCCGCCAGCCAGTTGGGACCCAATAGGTTTCTGGCAATTTCCACCACGATGTAGTCGGCAGTCATCTCGGCGTCGTCCTCGAAGCGCGACAATCCCTGCAGGCAGGAGGGGCAGGAGGTCAATATCTTGACCTTGCCGCCGTGGCCGCCCGCGCGGATTTCATCGACGCCGATACGCACTTCCTGCTCCTTGCGGAAGCGTACCTGGGTGGACACGTCCGGCCGGGTGACCGCAAGCGTTCCCGATTCACCGCAGCAGCGCTCGTTCTTGGCGATGCTGCCGTTGCGCGCGCTGTTCATCAATGTATTGACCACCGTCAAGGCATCGTATTTCTTCATCGGCGAATGACAGGGGTCGTGATACATGTAGCGCGTGCCGGTGATGTTTTCCAGGCGCACCCCCTTCTCGAGAAGATACTCGTGGATGTCCATGATCCTGCAGTCCGGAAATATACTATTGAAGTCGTATCCCTGCAGTTGGTCGAAGCAGGTGCCGCAGCTGACCACGACGGTCTTGATGTCGAGATAGTTCAGGGTATTGGCCACGCGGTGGAATAGCACGCGATTGTCGGTGATGATCTTTTCCGCCTGCTCGAATTCTCCCGCCCCGCGTTGCGGATATCCGCAGCACAGATATCCGGGCGGCAGCACCGTCTGCACGCCCACGTGCCAGAGCATCGCCTGCGTCGCCAGACCCACCTGGGAGAACAGCCGTTCCGAACCGCATCCCGGGAAATAAAACACCGCCTCGGATTCGCTGCTCACCTTGCCGGGATCGCGAATGATCGGAACGTAGTTGCGATTCTCGATGTCGAGCAACGCGCGGGCCGTGCGCTTCGGCAGGCCTCCGGGCATGCGCTTGTTGACGAAGTGTATGACCTGCTCTCGGACTACCGGCCTGCCGGTGGTGGCCGGCGGTTGGCGGGTCTGGGATTTGGCGAGGGTGCGAAACGCCCGATGCCCCAACCGCTGCAGCGTGTAGCCCCAGCCGATCATCACCTTGCGGGTCAGCTTGATGGTTTGCGGGTTGGTGGCGTTGAGGAAAAACATCGACGCGGCGGTGCCGGGATTGAAGCGCTTCTTGTGCATGCGGCGCAGCAGGTCGCGCAGCCCCATGGAAACGTCGCCAAAGTCGATTCCCACGGGGCAGGGCGAGGCGCACTTGTGGCATACCGTGCAGTGATCGGCAACATCGGACAACTCGTCCCAGTGCTGGATCGATATGCCGCGTCGGGTCTGTTCCTCATAGAGAAACGCTTCGATCAGCAGGGAGGTGGCGAGTATCTTGTCGCGCGGCGAATACAGCAGATTGGCGCGCGGCACGTGGGTGGCGCAAACCGGCTTGCACTTGCCGCAGCGCAGGCAGTCCTTGATGGCGTCGGAGACGCTGCTGATGTCCGATTGCTGCATGATGAGCGATTCGTGCCCGAGCAGGCCGAAACTCGGCGTGTAGGCGCGGCGCAAATCGCCCTGCGGCATCAATTTGTGCCGGTTGAAGCGGCCTTGCGGATCCACGCGCTGCTTGTAGCTGCGAAACTGCTCGAGCTCCGCGTCGCTCAGGTACTCGAGCTTGGTGATGCCGATGCCATGTTCGCCGGAGATCACGCCGTTGAGACTGCGGGCGATCTCCATGATCTTGGCCACTGCGCGCTGCGCCGTGTGAAGCATCGCGTAGTTGTCGGAATTGACCGGTATGTTGGTATGCACGTTGCCGTCGCCCGCATGCATGTGCAGCGCGACGAACACCCGGCCCTGCAGCACGCGCTTGTGCGAGGCATCGCAAGCGGCCAGCACCGGTGCGTACTCGGCGCCCGCGAAAATTCGCGCCAGGGTGGCGCGCACCTCGGTTTTCCAGCTGACCCGGATGCTGCGATCCTGGAGGCGGTCGAACAGGCCGGCGGATTCGCCTTCCGAGGCATCCATGTTCGCGAGCAGATGCTGCCAGCGCTCAGACGCGCGCGCGAGCAGCTCGAGCGCCTCGCTCCGGCGAGCCGGCGCATCCGCCGCATCGCCCGGCGCGGCATCCGCGGAAAAATACTCCTCGAGCGCCGCCAGCAGCTCGAGCTTGTTGCGGATCGACAATTCGATGTTGATGCGCTCGATCGCATCCGTGTACTCGCCCAGCCGCTCCAGCGGAATCACCACATCCTCGTTGATCTTGAAGGCATTGGTGTGCCTGGCAATGGCGGCGGTCTTGGCACGGTCCAGCCAGAATTTGCGCCGTGCATCGGCATCGACCGCGATGAATCCCTCGCCCGAACGTGCATTCGCCAGGCGCACCACATGCGAGGTGGCGGCCGCCACGGCCGCTGCATCTTCGCCGACGATATCGCCCAGCAGCACCATTTTCGGCAATGCCCCGCGCTTGGATTTGGTGCTGTAGCCCACCGCGCGCAGATAGCGCTCGTCCAGATGCTCGAGACCCGCCAGCAGCGTGCCCCGGGCCTTGGCGTTGTGCTGCAGGAAGCGCACGATTTCCATGATGCCCGGTACCGCCTCGCGGGCCTGGCCGAAAAATTCCAGGCACACGGTGCGGGTGTACTTGGGCAGGCGGTGCAAAATCCAGCGTGCCGCGGTGATCAATCCGTCGCAACCTTCCTTCTGCACCCCCGGAAGGCCGCCCAGGAACTTGTCGGTGACGTCCTTGCCCAGGCCCAGCCGGCGAAATTTCGCGCCCTCGATGTCGAGCCGTTCGCTGCGCAGCACCCTGGCCCGGTCGGGTGTTTCGCTGCCGTCCTTCCAGACCAGTTCGAAGTTCGCGACCGCGGCATCGTGAATCTTGCCGAGATTGTGATTGAGGCGCGTGATCTCGAGCCAGTTGCCGCAGGGATCGACCATGCGCCACCACGCAAGGTTGTCCACCGCCGTGCCCCACAGCACGGCTTTTTTCCCGCCGGCATTCATGGCGATGTTGCCGCCCACGCACGAGGCGTCGGCCGAGGTTGGATCGACCGCAAAGACGAACCCGGCACGCTCCGCCGCGTCGCTCACCCGCTTGGTCACGACGCCGGCAGCCGAAAAAATGGTGGCGGTGAGCGCATCATTGCCGGGAAGCGCCTGCGGTTCCACCGGACCCAAGGTCTCGAGCTTTTCCGTGTTGATCACCGCGGACCAGGGCGTCAACGGCACGACGCCGCCGGTATAACCGGTGCCGCCGCCCCGCGGAATGATGGTCAGATCGAGCTCGATGCAGCTGCGCACCAGATTCGGAATCTCCGCTTCCGTGTCCGGCATCAGCACCAAAAACGGCAGCTCGACCCGCCAGTCGGTGGCGTCGGTGACATGAGCCACCCGCGCGAAGGCATCGAAGCGGATGTTGTCGGCGCGCGTATGTCTCATCATCAGACGCCTGGCGCGCTTGCGTCGGATCGCGATTTCGGCGAACTGCAGCTCGAATCGCGCCACCGCCTGCGACGCGGCGCGCAGCAGCTCGAGCACCTTGGCATCGCGGACGGCGTCGGCGGCGTCGCGCCGTTTTTCAACCTCGGCGAGCCGATGATGCATGGCTGCGATGAGCTGGCGCCTGCGTTTGGGATTGTCGAGCAGGTCATCCTGCAGGTAGGGATTGCGCTCCACCACCCAGATATCACCCAGGACTTCGTACAGCATGCGCGCCGATCGTCCGGTGCGCCGCTCGCCGCGCAGTTCATCCAGCAGCGCCCACGCAGATTCGCCCAGCAGACGAATCACGATCTCGCGGTCGGCCAGCGAGGTGTAGTTGTAGGGGATCTCGCGCAGACGCGGTGCCGGGGGCAATTCTGCGACGGCGTTCATATTCGGCCGAGTTTACGCATATTTGGCGGTCTCAAGTCGTTGTTTCGCCTGCCGTTAGCTGAAGAATGCTGCAGCTGCCCACAAAATCGCCGGAGGAACCCGAGACGCTCGAAGCGGTGCGCGACCTGCTGGAGCGCTACATCGCGCGCAATGAGCTTCTGATCCCGAGTCTGCCGACCGTGGCGGTGCGCGTCGTGCGCAGCGGCACCAAAAATTCCTGCAATGCGCACGTTCTGGCGGACATCATTCACACCGATGCCGCGTTGACCGACTATGTGTTGCGCATCGCCTCCTCGGCCGCCAAGGGGCCGTCGATGCCGATCACCTCGTTGCAGCACGCAATCGCATGGCTCGGGCTCGACGATGTCGCCAATATTGCCTTTACCCTGGCGTTGCAGGGCAAGATGCTGCACGTCGAGGGGCAACATCGCAAGGCGCGCAGGCTGTGGCGTCACTCGCTGGCGAGCGCATTGTGGGCGCGGCAGCTGGCGCACACGCTCGCCCGCGAGACCGGACTGTGCTATCTGGGCGGTCTGCTGCACAACATCGGCAGGGTGGTCGCCCTCGGCGCGGTGCACGAGGTTGCGCAACGCGCGCGACACGCCCTGGCCGGCAATGAATACGATTGCCTGATCGATGTTTTCTCCCGCGATGTCGGCAGGCGCGTGATCAGCGCCTGGGCATTGCCGCCGCCCGTTCCGGCCGTGGTCGAGCGCTGGGACTGCTACGCCTCGGCGGGTGCGCTGCGCTGGGAATGCACCGTGGTCAATGTGGCGCACAAGCTCGCCGACTTCACTTTGCACGAGCCGTCGATGCTCACCCGGGAATTGCTGGTGCTCGACCCGGCCTATCGGGATCTCGGCTTCTGCGCACAGGATGCCGGGCCCCTGTTCGACTCCACGGCCGCCATCAACGCCGAATTGGACCGCTATCTCTCGCCGTGAAGCTTGGGATCGACTATCGTCGGAACCTATGAAAAATACCACTCTGGTGAATCACCCTCCGTCGGTGGCGGTCCCCGCGGACAATCGGCCGCTGGTGGCGCCGATCTATCAATCGGTGAAGTTCTCCTTCGACGACGCCGATGAAACCCTGCGTTACCTGCGCGGCGAGCGCGAAGGTTTCTTCTATTCGCGCAACTCGAATCCCACGCTGACGCAATTGCAGCGCTTGCTGAGCGAGCTGCAGGGCAGGGACGATTGCCTGCTGACCGGCTCCGGCGTGGCGAGCATTGCCGCGAGCCTTTTGGCCCTGTGCAAGGCGGGCGATCATGTGCTGCTGTTCGTCGAATCCTACGGGCCGACGCGCTACATCGTGCAGCATCTGCTCGCCAAGTTCGGCGTGGCGCACACGATGCTGTCGATCGAGGACCTGCCGGCCATTGAAAAGCTGCTACAGGAGAAACCGACCCGGCTGGTGATTTTCGAGAGCCCGACCAATCCGGTCACCAAGATCGCCGACATCGAGCACCTGACCCGCAATGCCAGGGCGGCCGGGGCCTTGACCGTGCTCGACAACACGTTTGCGGGTTTTCACAACCACGGCGCCTACGATATCGACGTCTACCTGCACAGTCTGACCAAGTACGCCTCCGGTCACGGCGACGTGATGGGCGGGGCCATCATTGCGCGCCGCGAACTCATCGCCGTGATGCGCAAGGATATCGGCCCGATGGGACCGGCGCTGGATCCGCATGCGGCTTTCCTGATCCAACGCGGCATGCGAACCTATTTTCTTCGCTACGAACGGCAATGCGCGAATGCTCACGCGGTCGCCGAATTCCTGCACGGCCGGCCGCACGTCAAGACGGTGCACTACCCGGGCCTTGCGAGCCACCCGCAGCACGCGCTGGCGCGCAAACAGATGAAGGACTTCGGTGCGATCGTGACCGTGGAACTGGACGGGGGCTACCGGGAGGGCGCGCGATTCGCACAATCCCTGCAGCTGTTTTCGATCGCCGCAAGCGTGGGTTCGACCGACTCATTGGTGATGCCGCCGCAGCTGTTGCACAGCTCTGAATACACCGCGGAGCAGCGCGCCCAATCCTTGGTGGGCCGGGGCACCGTGCGCTTGTCGATCGGTCTCGAGGATGAGCAGGATTTGAAGGATGACCTGGCCGGCGCGCTGCGCCAGGCTTTCACTTGACATAATCCGGAGCCGACTCAAGCATCGCACGGCCATGCCGATCTTAAGCAGGTCGACAAGAACGTCGTGACAGGTGCAAAGAAGTGAGTCTGCAAAACCCGATGGTCGTTTCCGCGCCGCATCCACAGGCGGCGCATGAATTCCTGAGCCTGTCCCTGGCGAGCCCGCAGAGCATCGCGCCCATGCCGCGTGTTTGCGCGCAGCTCGCCGAACTGACCGCGCAGGGCGCAACCGACGCGGCACAGCTGGCACGGCTGATTCAGTCCGACGCGTCGCTGGCGGGCGAAATCATGCGGGTTGCCAATTCGCCGGCATTGCGCCCGCGATCGCCGATCGTTTCGCTGCAGCAGGCAGTGTCCTGGCTCGGGGTGGCCGAGGTGCGCAACATCGCCATGGCGGTGATGCTGCGAGGCGAGGTATTCACCGCTCCCGGGCACGAACCGGAATCCGAGGAGTTGTGGCGCGAGGCCTGGCTGGCCGGCCTGTGGGCCAAGGAGATTGCCCGCGAGCGGCGCAAACACGTGGAAAGCGCATTCCTGGCGGCGCTCATGCATCGGACCGGCGCGGCGCTGGCGCTGAAGATTCTCGCCGGGTTCGAGAGTCAACAGCACACGATGATGGATGCGAGAAGCTTCGCCGACCTGGTGGTGGAGTTCGAACCGCGTTTCGGACGACTGCTGATGGGCAGCTGGCGCCTGCCGGACGATGTGCAGGATGCGGCAAGCGACTGGCGCGACTATCGCAAATCGAGTCACGGCGACCTCGCCGGAACCGTGCATGCCGCACACCTGCTGGCCACGCACACCCTGCATCCGCAGCTGTTCAACGAGGAGTTGGTGATCGAGAGTCCGGTGTTCGAGCAGCTCGGCGTTTTTCCCGATGATCGGCGCGCGATGCTGGCGAAGCGCGAGCAGATCCGCAGCCTGGCGGGCCTGTAGATGCAGTCGACGGAATTCGACCTGATTTGTCTCGGGTCGGGACCCGCCGGTCAGAAGGCCGCGATCCAGGCGGCCAAGGCGGGATTCCGCGCCTGCATCATCGAGCGTGAGCCGCTGGTGGGCGGATCATGCCTGCTCTCGGGCACCATCCCGAGCAAGGCGCTGCGCGAACAGGCGCTGCGCTATCGCCGCATGCAGGGCAGCGCATCGTCCCTCGCCGTCGAGCTGCGCGGCGATGCGCCGTTGTCGGCCCTGCTGCACGGCGTGGACGTCGTCATCGCCGCTCAGGACAAGTATTTGCTCGCCCAGCTCATGCGCAACGGAGTCGAATTGATCCGCGGCAAAGGCACGTTCCTGGACGCCCGTCGCCTCGCGGTCCAGCATCTGGACGGTTCACAGCGGCTGCTGCATTCGGCGCGCGTGCTGCTGGCCACCGGCTCGAGGCCCCGGCACGTGGCGGCCATCGAAGTGGATCACGAACACATCGTCGACAGCGACTCCATCTTGAGCCTGCCGTACATTCCCCGTTCCATGCTGGTGCTCGGCAGCGGAGTGATCGCCTGCGAATACGCCTCGATCTTCGCGGCCCTGGGTTGCACCGTGACGATGCTCGACAAAGCGGCGGAGCCTTTGGGGTTTCTCGATCCGCCGTTGCGTGCCGGATTTCTCGCCGCGTTTCGTGCCATGGGCGGGGAGTACTGCGGCGGCTCGGAGGTCATCGGCGCGCGTTTCGACGGATTCTCGCAGGTCGAAGTGCAGCTGCGCGGCGGCGAAACCCTGGCCTCGGACATCGTGTTCGCCGCATTCGGCCGTGTCGCCAACCTCGACGGTATCGGTCTCGATCGGCTTGGGCTCAACATCAGCCCGCGCGGCACCGTGCAGGTGAACGAACGCTTTGAAACCAATGTTCCCGGGATATTCGCGGCCGGGGATGCGATTGGACCGCCCGCGCTCGCCTGCGCGGCCGCCGATCAGGGCCGGCGCGCCGCGCTGACGGCATTGGGATTGCCGCCGCCCGCCCTCACCAGCCTGGTTCCGAGCGGGGTCTACACCATTCCCGAGATTGCATGTGTCGGATTATCGCAGACCGAGGCCGCGGCGAAGAACATCGATGTTCTTTGCGGCCGCGCCGATTTCAGCGAGGTGGCGCGTGCACATATTGCCGGTGAGCCCGCCGGGTTCCTGACCCTGCTTTGCGAGCGCAGCGACGCGCGGGTGTTGGGCGTGCAGGTCCTGGGGGAGGGGGCGACGGAACTCGTTCACCTGGGGCAGGCGGCGATCGCCACCGGCGCGAGCGCCGACTTCTTCATCGAACAGATCTTCAACTTTCCGACCATGACCGAGGCGTATCGAATCGCGGCATTCGACATTCTGAAGCAGCGCTCGGCGGCCGCGCCGCTGCAGACGCCGCGCCTCGCCGCGCGCGCCGCGCGCTGAAAATCGCTACAGATTGCGGATCAGGATATCGCCGAATTCGCTGCACTTGACCTCGGTGGCGCCCGGCATGAGGCGCGCAAAATCATAGGTCACCGTTTTCTGCGCGATCGACCGGTCCATGGCCTTGATGATGGCATCCGCCGCCTCCAGCCAGCCCAGGTATCTGAACATCATCTCCCCTGACAGGATCAGCGATCCCGGATTGACCTTGTCCAGATCCGCGTACTTTGGCGCCGTGCCGTGCGTGGCCTCGAATACCGCATGTCCCGTCACGTAATTGATGTTGCCGCCCGGCGCGATCCCGATGCCGCCCACCTGGGCGGCGAGGGCGTCCGATAGGTAGTCGCCGTTCAGGTTCATGGTGGCCACGACATCGAATTCGTCCGGGCGGGTCAGCACCTGCTGCAGGGTGATGTCGGCAATGGCATCCTTGATGATCACCTTGCCGGCCTGCTTCGCGGCATCCATTTGCGCGTTGGCCTCCGTCTCGCCGTTGGCCGCCTTGATGCGCTCCCATTGTTCCCAGGTGAACACCTGATTCGGGAATTCTCTCTCCGCGAGCGCATAGGACCAGCCGCGAAACGCACCTTCGGTGAATTTCATGATGTTGCCCTTGTGTACGATCGTGACGCTCTTGCGCTGGTTGTCGATCGCGTATTTGACGGCCGCGCGGAACAGCCGTTCGGTGCCCTCCTTCGAGGCGGGCTTGAGGCCGATGCCGGAGCTGTCGGGGAAACGGATTTTCGCGAATTGCTTCGGAAAATTCTGCTTGAAAAGATCGAGGAATTTCTGACATTCCGCGGAACCCTGCTCGAACTCGATTCCGGCGTAAATGTCCTCGGTGTTTTCGCGGAAGATGACCATGTCGACTTTTTCCGGTGTCTTCACCGGGGAGGGCACGCCCTTGAACCAGCGTACCGGCCGCAGGCACACATAGAGGTCCAGCAGCTGGCGCAACGCGACGTTGAGCGAGCGAATTCCGCCGCCCACCGGAGTGGTGAGCGGACCTTTGATGGAGATCAGATAATCCCGGCAGGCCGTGACCGTCTCGTCGGGCAGCCAGGTGTCGTACGCCTTGTTGGCTTTTTCGCCGGCGAAGACTTCCATCCAATGAATCTTGCGCTTGCCGCCGTAGGCCTTGTTCACGGCGGCGTCGAACACCCGCACACTGGCGCGCCATATGTCGCGGCCCGTTCCATCGCCCTCGATGAAGGGGATGATGGGCTGGTCGGGCACCTGCAATCTGCCGTTCGAGATGCTGATTTTCTCGCCCCCAACGGGGACTTTCAGGTTGACCGGCTTGGCGTCTGACATTCCTTGAGCTCCTGTAAATGCGGTCGCAATGCTAGCATGCGCGACCGGAGACTTAAGCATTGCGCGACCTGAAAACCACACCTGCAAAAGACGGCTTCCGCATGCCCGCGGAATTCGAACGGCACTCGGGATGCTGGATGCTATGGCCCGAACGGCCGGACAACTGGCGCCTGGGCGCCAAGCCTGCGCAGGCGGCGTTTGCCGCGGTCGCAACGGCGATTGCCGCCGGCGAAGCCGTGACTGTCGGCGCATCGGCGGCGCAGTTTGTGAACGCGCGCGCGCGCCTGCCGCGCGGCGTGCGGGTGGTCGAACTGAGCAGCAATGATGCCTGGATGCGCGACTGCGGGCCGACCTTCGTCATCGACGGCAGGGGGCGCAGGCGCGGCGTCGATTGGACCTTCAATGCCTGGGGCGGCCTGCAAGGCGGCCTGTATTTTCCCTGGGACCAGGACGATCGGGTCGCCGAAAAGGTATTGGAACTCGAGCACGCCGATCGCTACCGCACCTCACTGGTGATGGAGGGCGGTGCGATACATGTGGACGGTCAGGGTACCTGCCTGACCACCGAGGAATGCCTGCTCAATCCAAATCGCAATCCGCACTTGACGCGTGCCGATATCGAAGAGCAGTTGCGCCGCTATTTGTCGGTGACCCGGGTGATCTGGCTGGGCAAGGGGGTGACCCAGGACGAAACCGGCGGACACATCGACGAACTCGCCTGCTTCACCAGTCCTGCTCATGTCGCGCTGACCTGGACCGACGATCGGTCGGATCCGCAGTTCGAGATTTCTCAGGACGCATACCGGCGCCTGCGCGCTGCCAAGGATGCGCGCGGCCGGCGCTTGCAGATCCACAAGATCCACCAGCCCGAACCCCTGTTCATGACTGCCGAGGAAGCCGCCGGCATTGACCCGCATTCCGGCAGCCACCTGCGCCGCGCCGGCGACCGCCTGGCCGCCTCCTATGTCAACTTCTACATCGCCAACAAGTGCGTGGTCATGCCGCTGTACGAGAAGCGCCGGGACGCGGCCGCCATACGCACCCTGAAGAAGCTGTTTCCGACCCGCGCAGTGGTCGGCGTGGCAACGCGTGAGGTGCTGCTTGGCGGGGGCAACATTCACTGTATAACCCAGCAAGTGCCGCAGCCAATCCGCGCATAGCCACGCCGCCGCCCCGACCCGACCGACAGGCCAAAATGGAACTTTGCTGCGCGCAAGGTCTCGAAAGCCATTATCCTACCCAGCCCTTGATACCAATATGGGAATCCTCAGTGCATTCATTCCGAACGAATAGGGCCGGCAATCGGCTGGTCGCCCTGATCTGTGCATGTGCGTTCGGCTTGGTCGCGGCGGGCTGCCATAACCCCAATCAAGACAGCGGTTTCGGCGTGGCCTGGACCACCTTGAGCACGATGGATGATGCGGCGCAGTTTTCGAGCTACATCGTCACGATCGATTCCATCGTTCTGGTCGGCAAGGCCAACGGCGCCATCGGGGCGATCGAAGTTCCCGAGGAGATCGACCTCACCAAGCTCACCAGTCTGGAGGAACTGTGGGCATCGGCAAGCGTGCCGGTCGATACCTATACCTCCGCGATCATCACGATCGACTACACCAATGCGCAGATTTCGGTGATCGACAATGGCATCCCGACCGCCGCGACTGTCGTCGACCCGTCGGGCGCTGCGCTGGGCGCCGTGACGCTCAGCGTGAATTTGGATCCCGACAATCTGTTGACGCTGCAGCCCACCTTTGGAACCAGCAATGCGTTGCGGCTGTCCTTCAATTGGGACCTCTCCGCGACCAACACCGTGGATCTGACGACCACCCCGCCGACCGTTCAGGCCAAACCGTTCATCAGCGTTTCGACCACGACGCCGGACACCAAGCTGATCCGCGTACGCGGCGCACTGATCAATTCGAGCGTCGCCACCGGCACTTATTCGGTGGTGGTGCGGCCGTTCTTCGATGAAATCAACAGCCTCGGCACCAATACCCTGTTCAGCGATGCGAACACCATCTATACGCTCGGCGGCATCACCTACGTCGGGGCATCGGGACTGACACAGTTGTCGCAGGCCTCGGCAGGTTCGACCGTGGCGGCGGCGTTTACCACTTTCGAACCGACCACCACCCCGGCGCCGGGGATCAACGCGGGAATCTTTCATTCCAAATACGTCGTCGCCGGCGGCACGCTCGAAGACTTTTTCACCTATGGCCTGGAAGGGGACGTGACCGCACGCAGCGGCGACACGCTGACCCTGCACGGCGCGACCTTGTTTGCGAACGCGTTGCAGCTGGTGCAATTCCAGCTGACGGACTCGTTTGTGATATTGGGGCCTCAAACCTTGGTGACCGCGGATGGCGTTTCGACCCTGGGGCCGCTGAATGCCGGCTCCGTATCGGTGGGCCAGCACATCACGGCACGCGGGCTGCCCTCCCAATCCGCAGCGGGGGTCGTCACCTTCGATTCCACCGGGGCGTCCTCAACCGACACCGGTTCGGTGCGGCTGCAATCCACCGAAGCGTTCGGTTCGCTGGTGTCGTCGGCCGCCGGCAGCCTGACCATGAATCTGCAGTCGATCAACAACTGGCCCGCCAGCATCTACAACTTCGCCGGCAACGGCACCGGCGCCGCGCAAGACCCGGTGCCGGCCAATTATCTGGTCAACACGGGCTCACTGACGCTGCCCACCTTCGCGGCCGGCGACCCGGTCTTCGCCGATGGATACACCGCTCCATTCGGCTCCGCACCGCCCGATTTTCTGGCGCAATCCGTGAGCGCGGAACCGAGCGTGCCGGCCACGATGGTGGTCAGCTGGACCGGAACCGGTACCGCGGCGCCGTTCTCGGTGTTGTCCGCGACCAGCCTGACGATAGACCTGGCCAATGCGGCTTTCGCCTCCGGGCAGCTGAGAATCGGGGCCGAGACGGTCGACATGACCACCCTGCCCGCCAGCCCGAGCGTCGTTCCGGCGGTGGCGGTGCCCGCGGCGAATGGATTGCCGCTGTTCGCGCCGGTGTTTTCGGTCGGCCCTGGCGCGATCACCGAGGTGGCGATCAATCCGATTCTGTCGTTCAACGGATTCGCCGGTTTCGTCTCCCAGCTCTCCACGACTTTTGCGACGCCGACGCCGACCACGAAGTTTGTGGCGAGAGGCTTCTACGACCGCGCATCCAACGTCTTTACCGCTTCCAGTATCGATGTGGTGATCTAAACTCCCCACCATGGGGAAACTGGGCTTACGTCTCGGGTTGAGCTGGGCGCTGCTGGCGGGTTGTCATGCGGCCTATGCAGAGCCGCCGGCGGCGGCTCCGCAAGTGCGGCCCCGCATCTGCCTGGTGTTGTCCGGCGGCGGCGCGCGCGGCATGGCGCATATCGGCGTCCTGAAGGTGCTCGAGGAGCTGCAGATCCCCATTGATTGCATCGCCGGCACCAGCATGGGTGCCGTGGTGGGCGGTCTGTACGCCAGCGGCATGACCGCCGCGCAGATCGATGCCACCATGCGCACCGTCGACTGGCAGGAGGCGTTTCGCGACGCGCCGCCGCGCCGCGACCTGGCATTCAGGCGCAAGCAGGACGACCAAAATTTTCTGGTGCGCCTGCCGCTCGGGCTGAAGCATGGAAAGCTGCTGCTGCCGAAAGGCTTCATTCAAGGGCAGAAGCTGCAGGAAACACTGCGCCAGCTCACCCTGCCATTCAGCGCCAGCACGGAATTCGACCTGTTGCCGACGCCGTTTCGCGCCGTCGCGACCGATCTGGTCACCGGCAAGGCGGTGCTGCTCGACAAGGGAGACCTGTCGGTTGCCATGCGTGCGAGCATTTCCGCGCCCGGATTGTTTGCGCCGGTGGAGTCCCAGGGCCTGCTGTTGGTCGATGGCGGCCTGGCGGAAAACCTGCCCATCGACGTTGCGCGACAGATGCACGCCGATGTCTTGATCGTTTCCGACGTGAGCTTTCCCCTGCAGCCGCGTTCCGCGCTCGACTCCGCGCTGTCGATCTCCAATCAGATGCTCGCGATCCTGGTGCGCAAGGACGCCGATCGGCAGCGCGCCACCTTGGGCCCCGCGGATGTGTTGATCGAGCCCACTCTGGGAGAGGCCAGCTCCACCGACTTCACCGCGGCGAATTCCACCATCGCCGCCGGGGAGAATGCTGCGCGCAGCATGCTGGCGCGGCTCGATGCGCTGCGCGTGGGCGATGCGGCATATCACGATTACCTGGTGCGCCGGGCGGCGCGCGAACCCGGATTGCCGCCGATTGAGTTCGTGCGCGTCGATCAGCAGTCGAAGCGCTACGAGAAGACCATCCTGGCGGAGATGGCGCCGCTCGTGGGAAAACCGCTGGATGTCAACGCGGTGGGCAGGCGCATCACCGATCTGTATGGGCTGGGGAATTTCGAAACGCTGGACTATGCCCTGGTGGACCAGGGCCATGGTACCGATGAGCAGACCGGCCTGGAAGTGCGTGCGCGCCGCAAATCCTGGGGTCCCAATTACGTACGCTTCGGCCTGAATCTCGAGGATAATTTCCAGGGCAACAGCCGCTACAACGCCGCCGCGCGCTTCATCCTGACCGAACTCGACGATCTGGGCGCGGAACTGGTCACCGACGTGCAGATCGGCAGCGACCCGAAAGTCGCGAGCGAGTTCTACCAGCCGTTGAATGCAACCCGCACCTGGTTCATTGCGCCCAGCCTGCGCATCGAGGCGCGCGACCTGCAGCTGTATGACAAGGACGATGAGATCGCCGATTATCGCGATCGGGAAGCAGAGGCTGATTTCGACATCGGCCGCACGCTCGGCAACTGGGGGGAAATCCGCGCGGGGTATCATCGCACCAACGGCGCGGCGCGCGAGCGCCTCGGGCCTCCGAACCTGGTCGAGCAGCAATACAATGACGGCGCATTGTTCGTGAAGTTCAGCTACGACCGGCTCGACAATCTGCATTTTCCGCGCGAAGGGCAGACCTTCAGCTTCCAATGGCTCGGCAATCGCACGGAATTGGGCGCCGATACGCCATCCGACAAGGTGCAGGCCGATTGGCTGGCGGCCAACTCGATCGGCCGCAATACGCTGCTGCTCTGGACTTCGGCCGGCAGCGTGGTGGGCGGCAACATCAAGCCGACCGCGGTGCCGGATTTGTTTTCGCTCGGCGGGTTCTTCAACCTGTCGGGGCTCGCGCCCACCTCGCTGTTCGGACCGAACTATGCGATCGCCCGCGCCATTTATTTTCGCAAGATAGGCCGCGGAGGCGAGGGATTCTTCGAGTTTCCCGCCTATGTCGGCATGTCGCTGGAGACGGGCAACACCTGGGAATCGCGCAGCGCCATCAGCTTTGGATCGGCGCACAAGGATGCGTCGCTGTTTTTCGCGTTCGACACTTTTTTGGGCCCTGTCTACCTCGGTTCCGGCTACGACACGGCCGGCCACAGCGCCTATTATCTGTTCCTGGGCCGCACTTTTTGAGCGCTTCGCGCTACTTCTACGCGGTCGAAGCGACCGCGACCTTGAAGGTTCAGAGGCTAGAGGCGACCCCGGCCTTACAGGTTTAGAAAGATCGGCTTTCGCCGAGTTTCTCCACTTTCTCGAAAACCAGTGCCGGTTGATCGCCGATGCGCGAATACTCGTGCTTGCGCGACATCTCCTCGAGCACGCGATCGCGTTCGGCCGCGGTGAAAAACCAATGGGTTTTTTGCCAATCGGCGCCGACGAGTTTCGCGAACGGATCGCCGCCGCGCAGCCGTACCCGGATGCCGTAGGGTTGCGGCAGAACCGGAATGCTGCGGAGCATATTTTGCTGGTTGGCGATTCCCATATTTGCGAACGATAGCCGAATCGCGCAGCGCGTGCCAGCCAATCCGTCGCTGCCGCGCATGTTAGACTTGCGCGCCTTCCAGGTGAGGTAACCGATGGCTTCGTCTTATACGGCCTCCGACATCGAGGTATTGAGCGGTTTGGATCCGGTGCGCCGCCGTCCCGGCATGTACACCGACACCACGCGCCCCAATCATCTGGCGCATGAGGTGATCGACAACAGCGTCGATGAGGCGATCAACGGCTACTGCAAGAACATCAATGTCATCCTGTTCAAGGACGGATCCTTGCAGGTCGAAGACGACGGCCGCGGCATGCCGGTCGACATTCACCCGAAGGAGAAGCAAAGCGGCGTCGAAGTCATATTGACCCGCCTGCACGCGGGCGGGAAATTCAACGACAACAACTACCAGCACGCCGGCGGCTTGCACGGTGTGGGTGTGTCGGTGGTGAACGCGCTCTCCAGGAACTTGGAGTGCTGGGTGCGGCGCGGCGGCAAGCAATACAACATCAGTTTCGCCGGCGGCAAGCCGACTTCCAAGCTGGAAGTGGTGGGCGATGTGGCCAAGTCCAAGACCGGCACCACGATTCGCTTCTGGCCGGACCCGAAGTACTTCGACACCGACAAATTTTCAATACCGAAGCTCAAGCAGGTGCTGCGCGCCAAGGCCGTGCTGTGCCCGAACTTGCGCGTTACCTTGAACAATGAGGCCACGGGCGAAACGGACGAATGGTTTTACACCGGCGGCCTGCATCAGTACCTGGTCGAGGAACTGGGCAAGGGCGAGTGGCTGCCGGCCGAGACCTTTTACGGCAAGCGCGACATCGAAGGCGGCTCGCTCGATTGGGCCGTGGCCTGGGTGCTGCAGTCCGAGCACAACGTCACCGAAAGCTACGTGAATTTGATCCCGACCACCGAAGGCGGCACGCACGTCAATGGACTGCGCGTCGGCGCGGCTGATGCAGTGCGTGAATTCTGCGAATTCCGCAATCTTGTGCCGCGCGGACTCAAGCTGACCCCGGAGGACATTTGGGACGGCGTGAGCTTCGTGCTGTCCATGAAGATGCGCGAGCCGCAATTCGCCGGCCAGACCAAGGAAAAACTTTCCTCGCGCGAGTCCGCGGGCATCGTGCAGGGCGTGATCAAGGACGCGTTCGCACTGTGGCTCAACCAGCATTCGGATCAGGGCGAGAAGATCGCGATGCTCGCGATCAGCAACGCCCAGCAGCGTTTCAAGGACAGCCAGAAGGTTGCGCGCAAGCGCATCGTCGCAGGCCCCGCGCTGCCCGGGAAACTCGCCGACTGCGTCAGCCAGGACCCTGCGCGCGGCGAGTTGTTCCTGGTCGAAGGCGATTCGGCCGGCGGCTCGGCCAAGCAGGCGCGCGACCGCGTCACCCAGGCCATCATGCCGCTGCGCGGGAAGATCTTGAACACCTGGGAAGCGGACATCGGCGAGGTGCTGCAGTCGCAGGAGGTGCACAACATCAGCATCGCCATCGGCGTCGAGCCGGCCGCCGCGGATCTGTCCGGATTGCGCTACCACAAGATATGCATCCTCGCGGATGCCGATAGCGACGGGCAGCACATCGCCACGCTGCTGTGCGCGCTTTTCCTGCGGCACTACCGCCCGCTGGTGGCGGCCGGACACGTGTATGTCTGCATGCCGCCGCTGTTTCGCATCGATGCCGGCAAGGAAGTGAGCTATGCGCTCGACGAGACCGAGCGCGAGAAGGAATTGAAGCGGATCGCCGCCGAGAGCCCGCGCACCAAGGTGGTGGTGACCCGCTTCAAGGGCCTGGGAGAAATGAGCCCGTTGCAGTTGCGCGAGACCACCATGGCGCCGCAAACACGCCGCCTGGTGCAAATGACCATCGACGCGAAAGACAGCCCTGATCAGATGTTCGACATGTTGCTGGCGAAGAAGCGTGCCGGGGATCGGCGCGAGTGGTTGGAAAGCAAGGGCAATCTGGCGCACGTGTAGCATGAAAGAGCAGGAATTGAACTTCGAGGGCGTCGAAAGGGAACCCCTCAAATCTTTCGCCGAACGCGCCTACCTCGACTACTCGATGTACGTGATCCTGGATCGGGCGTTGCCGCATCTGGGCGATGGCTTGAAGCCCGTGCAACGCCGCATCGTGTATGCGATGAGCGAGCTGGGCTTGGCGGCCGGCGCGAAACACAAGAAGTCGGCGCGCACGGTCGGCGATGTGATCGGCAAATTCCATCCGCATGGGGATTCCGCCTGCTACGAAGCCATGGTGCACATGGCGCAGGATTTTGCCTACCGCTACCCCATCGTCGATGGCCAGGGCAACTGGGGCTCGACCGACGATCCCAAATCCTTCGCGGCCATGCGCTACACCGAGTCGCGCCTCACCCGCTATGCCGATCTGCTGCTGCAGGAGCTCGGATCGAGCACGGTCGATTGGGCGCCCAACTTCGACGGCTCGCTCGATGAACCCAGCATGCTGCCGGCGCGCGTACCGAATCTGCTGCTCAACGGCGGCTCCGGCATCGCGGTCGGCATGGCCACCGACATTCCGCCGCATAATTTACGCGAGGTGGTCAATGCCTGCGTGGCGCTGCTCGATGATCCGGACCTGAGCACACGCAAGATCATGGCGCACATCAAGGGTCCGGACCTGCCGACCGGCGCGGAAATCGTCTCGCCGCGCGACGAATTGGTGCAGATGTACACCAGCGGCTCCGGCAGTTTCAGGGCGCGCGCCACCTATGAGATCGAGGACGGCGAAATCGTGATCGATGCGCTGCCCTTCCAGGTCTCGGGCAGCAAGGTCCAGGAACAGATCGCCGCGCAGATGCAGCAGAAGAAGCTGCCCATGGTCGAGGACCTGCGCGACGAATCGGATCACGAAAACCCCACCCGGCTGGTGATCGTGCCGAAATCGAACCGCGTCGACATACCGGCGCTGATGGCGCACCTGTTCGCCACCACGGACCTGGAACGCAATTACCGCGTCAATCTCAATGTGATCGCGCTCGACGGCCGGCCGCGCGTCATGGGCTTGAAGGAGCTGCTGCTGGAGTGGCTGGAGTTCCGTAAGAGCACGGTCACGCGGCGCCTGACGTTCAGGCTGGAGAAGCTCAACGCGCGCCTGCACATCCTCGACGGCATGCTGATCGCGTTCCTGAATCTCGATGAAGTGATCCGCATCGTGCGCACCGAAGACCAGCCCAAGCCCAAGCTGATCAAACGCTTCAAACTCTCCGACGAGCAAGCCGAGGCCATTCTCGAGACCAAACTGCGCCACCTGGCGCGGCTCGAGGAGATGAAGATCCGCGACGAGCAGCAAAAACTCGCGGAACAGCGCGATGAAATCGAAAAGATCCTGAAAAGCAAGGTACGCCTCACCAGGCTGGTGCGCGAAGAACTCAGCTCCGATGCCGAGGAATATGGCGATGAGCGCCGCACCAAGCTGGTGGAGCGCGAGGCCGCGCAGGCGATTTCCGCAACGGAGCTGCTGACCAGCGAACCCGCCACGGTGGTGCTGTCGCGCCTGGGCTGGGTGCGCGCCGCCAAGGGCCATGACATCGACGTGCGCGCCCTGAGCTACAAGGGCGGCGATGAGTACCAGGCTTCGGCCAAGGGCCGCAACCTGCAGCAGGCGGTGTTCATCGATTCGACCGGGCGCGCCTACAGTCTCGACGCGCATCAGCTTCCGGCCGCGCGCGGCTACGGTGAGCCGCTCTCGGGCACCGTGGATCCGCCCGACGGCGCGACTTTTGCGGCGGTGCTGATCGGCGAGCCGGATGACAAGTGGCTGCTCGCGAGCGATGCGGGCTACGGATTCGCGCTGCGCTTGCGCGAGATCTATTCGCGCAACAGGAAGGGCAAGTCGGTGCTCAAGGTCCCCGAGAACTCGCTGGTGCTGCCGGCGCAGCCCTTGGGCGATCCCGACGCCCTGGCGATTTTCGTCAACAATGACGGTGAAGTGCTGGCGCTGCCGGCGAATCGGATCGAGGAGATGACCGCCGGCAAGGGACAGAACCTCTATGGCATCCCGGGGAAAAAATCCGCGGAGCGCGATGAGTTCCTGGTCGCCATGGCCGTGGTCGCGCCGGGCGAGCTGTTGACGATCTACAGCGGCAACAGCGCGCCGATGAAGCTCAAATTCGAGGAGCTCAAGCAGTTCCAGGACAGAAAAGGGCAGCGGCGGCAGCGCTTTTCACGCGCCTACAAGCAGGTCGATCGTCTCGAAGTCGGCCCCGCCTAGGCGCACCCAAGCCTGCGGGCTGCCACCGCGGGCTTGGGTCAGCGCTCGCCCGACATGGTCACGTCCTCGGGCGCATTCACGAAGTATCCCTGGATGAATTCGATGCCGAGCTGCCACAGCACGGCCATGGTATTGGCATCCTCGACGCGTTCGGCCACCGTTTCGATACCCTTGCGCTTGGCGGCTTCGACCAGACCTTTGACGCGCTGCTGCTGGATTTGATTGGTGGGCAGGCCCTGCATCAGCGAGCCGTCGACCTTGATGAAGTTCATCTCGATGTCGTTGAGCAGCTTCAAGGGGTCGCGGCCGGTTCCGAAATGTTCCAGCGCGAAGCGGAAACCAAGCTTGCGCAGATTCTCCGCCAATTCCTTGGTCTGCCGCACGTACTGCGTGGCCAGCTCTTCGGTGACCTGCATGCACAGCCGCTTGGGCTCGATCTTCAGCGATTTCAGCTGCTGCTCAAGCCAGGAGAGCAGGCTCTTGTCGAGCACCGTGTCCTTCGACAGCCGCACGAAGATGCATGCGGCCTTGCGATTGGCGGCGAACGACATCGACGCCCCCACCACCCACCGATCGATGTTCTTCATCAGGTCGTTGCGCTCGGCGGCCGCGATGAACTCCGCGGGCAGCACTTCATTGCCCTGTTCGTCCAGCATGCGCACCAGCACGTCGAACATGCCCTTGTCCTCGCCCAGCAAGCTCGCGATCGGCTGCTGCACCAGACGGAAGCGATTTTCCATCAGGGCGCTCTTGATGTGCTTCACCCAGATCTTGTCGTAGGCCTGCACGCGCGTGTCGGTGTCCGCCTTGTCCACCACGTACATCTGATTGCCGCCGAGCTCGCGGCCGCGGCGGGTGGCGCTGACCGCGTCGGTTATGGCCGCCGCCAGGTCGGGATTGGAGGGCGGCAACAGTCCCAATCCCACGGTCACGGTGGCCGACAGCGTCTTATCTTCGAGCACGAAGACATGATCGTGCACGCGCTTGACCACGTTCTCGGCCCATGTCTCCACATCCTTTGCCGTGCCGCGCTCCAGCATCACCAGCACCCCGTTGCCGCCGAAGCGGCCGCACAGATCGGTGCTGGTCAACTGCGTGCGCAGCACTTCGGCCAGCTGCGCCATGAAGTCCTCGCTTGCCACCACGCCGATGGCATGCTGGATGTCGATGAAGCGGTCCGGCTTCAAATGGGCGATCTGCCGCACGCCGCCCTTCATGCTTTGCGCGGCGCGCTCGATCATCGCCGCGAGCGCATAGCGCTGTTGCAGGAACTGCGTGGTCGCGTCGTTCTTGACGGCGTCGGACAGCTGCAGCTCGAGGTCGCGGTCCTTCTTGTGCAACGCCGAGATGGCGATGCGCACCGCGGGTTCGTTTTCATAGTCCGCGCGGGTCAGGATCAGTTCCAGCGCGAGAGCGGATCCGTCCGAAAGCAGCGCCTGGACCTTGAGGCCGTGGCCGCTCCACTTGCCCTGCTGGCAGGCCACCAGCGCGCCCTTGAGGGCGGGATGCGTTTCCTGCTCGAACAGATCCATGAGCGGCGTGCCGTTCAGCGCGTCATTCTCCGAGAAGCCGAACAGCTCGAGCCAGGCGCGGTTGGCATCCACGATGATGCCTTCCTGGACATGCGTGATGGCGTCGGCCGAACCGTCCAGAAAATTTTGCAGCTGTTCGCGGTACTCGCGCGCCGAGGACAGCGTGCTCGAGAGCGCGCGTTCCAACCGGTGGGCGCGCAGCTCGCGCGACGCGACCGCCTGCAGGCGCTCGCGATTCGCCAGCGTGATCACGTCCTGGCAGCCCATGCGCATCGCCTCGGCGATCGCGGCCTCGTCCACTTTCTCGCGCACCACGAGCACCGGCATGCCGGGCGCGTTTTGCTGCTTGATCTTCATCAGCGAGGCAAGATCGATGCCGATCTCGTCGATGAAGGCGATCAGCATCTCCGGATTGAGCTGGGTCAGGGCATCGCCCAGGTCGCTGGCATCCGGCAGCCAGGTGCAGTGAACCGGATGGCCCGCCTTGCGCAGCGTGCTATTGATCGCCTCGACGTGGTCCTGCGACCTCGCCATCACGATCATCGGTACGGCCGCCTGTTCGTTCACCGGAAAATCCTCGTAATTTGGGCAAAGTGTAGCATCTTGGAAATCGGCGATTCTGGGACGGGCGTCAACACCTTGGGCAAGTATGGCAGCCAACTGGCCACAACCGGCAGGTTGCAGCTATGATACGCGCCCTTCAACTCGAGGCCTTCGATGGCTAACTACAGCACAAACGAATTCAAAGCCGGACTGAAGATTCTCATCGACGGCGACCCCTACGCCATTGTCGAGAACGAGATGGTGAAGCCGGGCAAGGGCCAGGCGTTCAACCGCGTCCGGGTCCGCAACCTGAAGACCGGCCGCACCATCGAACGCACCTGGAAATCGGGCGACAGCGTGGAAGCGGCCGACGTGGTCGATACGGATATGCAGTATCTGTACAGCGACGGTGATTTCTTCCACTTCATGGTACCCGATACCTTTGAGCAGCTCACCGCGTCCAAGCAGGCGGTCGGCGAGGGCGCGCAGTGGCTCAAGGACGGCACCGTCTGCGTGGTGACATTGTGGAACGGCGTGCCGCTGGTGGTCACGCCGCCGGCGCACATGGAGCTCAAGGTGATCGAGACCGATCCGGGCGTGCGCGGCGATACGGCGACCGGCGGCTCGAAGCCGGCAAAGCTGGAAACCGGCGCCATGGTGCGCGTGCCGCTGTTCATCAATGAAGGCGAGATCCTGCGCATCGATACCCGCACCGGCGAGTATCTGTCGCGAGGCAAAGGCTAGCTCAAGCGTTATCCACGCCGAAGGCCATGGCATCGGCCAAGCGGTTGGCGCCTAACGCGATCGCGACCAGCCGGTCGAATCCCAGCGCCACACCGGCGCAGTCGGGCATCCCGCTATCGAGCGCCGCGAGCAGATGCTCATCCTGGGGCGGCGTTTCCTGTCCGCGCGCCGCGCGCAGCTCAAGGTCACGCGCAAAGCGCGAGCGCTGCTCCTGCGGCTGCACCAGTTCGTGAAACCCATTGGCCAGTTCGAGCCCCTCGAGATACAGCTCGAAACGCGCCGCCACCTGCGGCAGTCCCGGCTTCAAGCGCGCGAGCGCCGCCTGCGAGGCGGGGTAGTCGTAAACGAAGCAAGGACGGCCGCGCCCCAACCGCGGCCCGACCACCAACCCCATCAACAGGTCGAGTTTCGCGTCGCGATCGAGCTTGGCATCGCAGCCGACCCCATGGCGTGTCGCCGCCTCCGACAATTGGTCCTCGCTCGCGCTGAACGGGTCGATGCCGGCATGACATTGCAATGCCGCCGCGTAGCTCAGCCGCTGCGCGGGTTCCAGGATTCGCACGGGCGCCAGCAGTTCGCCGACCAACGCCTCGAGCTCATCCATCAATGCCGCTTCGTCGAACCCCAGGCGATACCATTCGATCAGGGTGAATTCAGGATTGTGCCAGCGTCCGCGTTCCGCGTCGCGAAACACCTTGCAGATCTGGTAGATGTCGCCGCTGCCGGCCGCAAGCAGCCGCTTCATGGCGAATTCGGGCGACGGACACAGATAGCGGGTGCCCGGCAAGCCGGCGATGCGCGTGGACAGCGATTCGACCTGTGGGTCGCTCACGGCCGCGGCGCTCATGATGGGCGTATCCACTTCGAGCACCGCTCGGCGCTCGAAGAAGGCGCGCGCCGTGCGCAGCATTTGCGCGCGCAGCCGCAATGCGGCGCGGGTCGCCGTCGGCTGCCAGCTCACTTAAGCGTTCCCAGCGCTTGCCCGAGCTGCACGGTTGCGCCGGCACGCACCTCTTCATGCCAGCTCACCCTGCCGGCCTGAAACAACAGGATGACGGTGGAACCCATGTTGAAGCGCCCGAGTTCCTCACCCTTCTGCAGCGTGACATCCCGGGGCGGAAGCGTGGTGACCGCGCGCTGCGGCGCCGGTGTAATATCGCCGGCCCAGACGGTGGCCATGCTGCCCACGTTCAGCGCGCCCACCAGTATGAACGCCGCTTCGCCGAATGCCGTGTCGAAAAATGTCAGCACCCGCTCGTTGCGCGCAAACAGCCGCGGCACCCGCGCGGCGGTGATGGCGTTGACGCTGAACAGGCGGCCGGGAACATGCACGGTTTCGCGCAGGTGTCCGCTCACCGGCATGTGCACGCGGTGGTAATCGAAGGGCGCAAGATAAATCGTCGCGAATGCCCCGCCCTCGAAACGGCTTGCCCGGAGCGGCGATGCCAACAGCTCGCCCAGGGTGTAGTGCCGACCCTTGGCCTGCAGCAGACGATCGCCGTCGATCCTGCCCGCCTCGCTGATCGTACCGTCCACCGGGCAGGCGATCTCATCGGGCCGATCTGCAATGCGGCGCGCATCGGCCTTCAGCGCGCGGGTGAAAAACTCATTGAAGCTGCCGTAGCTGAACGGGTCAAGCTGCGCCGCCTCAGTCATGTCGATGGAGTAGAGCCTCATGAAGCCCCTCACCAGGCGATTCTTGAACCACGGCGCGCGTACCCGCGTCGCGTACCGCACCAACCGCGACAGCGCATGCTGCGGCAGGATGTATTGAAGCCATATGAACAGCCGCGCCATCATGCGCGCGCGCTGACGATGCGCTCGAAATCGCCTTGCAGCACATCCGCGCTGAACGGGCCGCTGAGAATTGCGCTGAGTTTGCCGTCCGGATTGACGACGAATATGGCCTCCGAATGATCGATCGCGTAGTTGCCGTTGGCTGCCCGTTGAATGGCCACGGCAATGCCCCATTGTTTCGCGACCTTCTCGATGTCCGCCTGGCTGGCCGCGGTGACGCCGATAAAGCCAGGGTCGAAGTTCGGTACGTATTTGTTCAGCTGCGCGGGCGTATCCCGTGCCGCATCAAGGGACACGAAGACCACCTGCGGCACGACCGTCGCCCCTGAGGCACGCAGCCGCTTCTCGAGCACCGCCAGTGTGGTGAGCGTGGTCGGGCAGAAGTCGGGGCAATTGGTGTAGCCGAAGAACAGCAAAGACCAGTGGCCACGCAGATTGGCGGGACCAAAGGCGCGGCCCCGATTGTCGATCAGGCTAAAATCCGCCGGCGCGCGGGCCGGTGCGAGTAAGGTACCGCTCGCCAGCGCGGTCGACGGGCGGAACGACCCACGAAGCACCGCAGCGGCGCCGGCTGCCACGGCGATTGCAAGGATCACGCAGGATAGGAGTTTCGAACGCTTGGTCATGCCACGATTATCCCATACTGCCGCCAGAACCGTTCGGGCCGGCAAACAGCCGCGCGCCGCGAAAGGTCAGCCGCGCGCCGCGAAAGGGCCGCCGCGCGCCGCGAAAGGGCCGCCGCGTGTCGCGAAAGGCCCGCGCCACGACGAGAGCGTGGGCGCCGCCATCGAGCGGTGCGCACGGACGCTGCGCGCCGCCCGCGTATATTTCGGCCACGGCACCACGACGGCCCGCGACGAGGCGGCCGAGCTGGTGTTTTTTGTCGCCGGGCTCGAGCATGCGCTTGGGGCGGCAGGATATGCGCGCGCGTTGACGGTGCGACAGCTGCGGCGGATCGATACGCTGCTCGAGCGGCGCATTGCCGAGCGCATTCCCCTTCCGTATCTCACGCATCGCGCTTTTTTTGCCGGGCTCGAGTTGTACGTCGATGCCCGCGTGCTGGTGCCGCGCTCGCCGATCGCCGAGCTCATCGTGGGTCGATTCGTGCCTTGGATCAAGCCCGGGCGCGTGCGTCGCATCCTGGATATCGGCACCGGCTCCGGTGCAATCGCGCTGGCCTGTGCGCGGGCATTTCCGCGCGCCCGGGTGGATGCGGCGGACATTTCCGCCGCCGCCTTGCAGGTTTGCCGCCGCAACATGCGCCGGCTCAAGTGTGGCGCTCGTGTCGAGGCGTTGCGATCCGATCATTTCAGCGCCGTATCCGGCCGACGTTACGATATCATCGTGAGCAATCCGCCCTACGTGGGGAGCGCCGAAATGCGCAGGCTGCCGCGCGAGTATCGCCACGAGCCGCGCCTGGGCCTTGAATCGGGAGCCGATGGCCTGGATTCGGTGCGAACTATTTTTGCCGATGCGCGATCACACCTGACGGACGACGGTATTTTGGCGGTGGAGGTCGGCAATACGGAAACGGCGCTGCTGCGCGCCTTCCCGCGCCTGCCGTTCATCTGGCCGCGAATCGAGATGGGCGGAGGCGGCGTATTTATTTTGAACGCGCGTGATCTTGACGCGGCAACAGGAGAGGACAGGCGTGGCGGGTAATACCTTCGGCCGTGTGTTCACGGTCACCAGTTTCGGCGAGAGCCATGGCGCTGCACTCGGCTGCGTGGTGGACGGTTGTCCGCCCGGACTTGAAATAGCCGAGGCGGACCTGCAGGTCGATGTGGATCGCAGGCGGCCGGGAACCTCGCAATACACCAGTCAACGCCAGGAGTCCGACACGGTTCGCATCCTCTCCGGCGTTTTCGAGGGCAAAACCACGGGCACGCCGATCGCGCTGCTGGTGCACAACGAAGACCAGCGCTCGCGCGACTACGACAAGATCAAGGACCGGTTCCGTCCCGGCCACGCGGACTACACTTATCAGCAGAAATACGGCTTTCGCGACTACCGCGGCGGCGGGCGCTCCTCGGCGCGCGAAACCGTGGTGCGGGTGGCGGCCGGGGCGATCGCGCGCAAATATCTGCGCGAGCGGCAGCAGATCCATATCCACGGCTATCTGGCGCAACTGGGCCCCATCCGGCTGGAGCCGGTTCAGCCGGAGGCCGCGTACGACAATCCGTTTTTCTGTCCCGATCCCGCCCGGGTGCAAGAGCTGGAGGATTTCGTCTGGCGCATCCGCGAAGCCAAGGATTCCATCGGCGCGCGCGTCACGGTGATCGCCGAAGGAGTGCCGCCCGGCTGGGGCGAGCCGGTATTCGAGCGTCTCGATGCGGATCTGGCGGGCGCGATGATGGGCATCAACGCGGTGAAGGGGGTCGAGATCGGCGCGGGCTTCCGCTGTGTCGAACAACGCGGCTCGGAACACCGCGACGAAATGACGCCCAAGGGATTCAAGAGCAATCATGCCGGCGGTGTCCTCGGCGGCATTTCATCCGGCCAGGACATCGTGGTCAGCCTCGCGCTGAAACCGACCTCCAGCATTGCGCTGCCGGGCCAGACCATCAACCTCCATGGCGAGCCCGTGGAGGTGGCGATCACGGGCCGGCATGATCCTTGCGTGGGAATTCGTGCCACGCCGATCGCCGAGGCGATGCTGGCGCTGGTGCTGATGGATCATTGCCTGCGGTACCGCGCCCAATGCGCCGATGTGGTCTCGCCCACGCCGGTGATCACGCGTCGATGAGCATGAGCACAGGATCGCTGCGCATTGCCGTGGTCGGGGTGTCGAGCCTGATCGGTGCCGCGCTGCTCGATGAGCTGCGCGAGCGGAAGATCGCACCGGCCGAGTTGCACGCGCTCGACGATGCGCACAGCGCCGGTGCGCCGGTTGGCGATGAGAAGGACAGGCTGATGGTGGGCGACGTCGCTGCCTTTGATTTCTCGCGCGTGAATCTGGTGTTTTTCTGTGGACGCGCGGCACTGTCGCAGCGCTATGCGCAGGCGGCGGCCGCCCACGCCTGGGTGATCGATGGTTCCGCGGCGTTTCGCGCACGCGAGGATGTGCCGTTGGTGGCGGCCGACGTCAACCCACGGGCGCTCGACGCGGTGGGTGCACGGGGCTTGATTGCACTGCCTGGGAGCGCCAGTGTGGCGCTGGCGACAGCTTTGGCCCCGCTGCACGAGCTCGCGGGGCTGCTGCGGGTCGAGGTTGCGACCTATCATGCCGTGTCGGGCAGCGGCCGCGGCGCCATGGATGAACTGGCCGGCGAGACCGTGGCCATGCTCAGCGGAAAGAAAGCCCGCGGCCGCGCCTTCGGCCGGCAGATCGCATTCAACGTGATTCCGCAGATCGATGCGCTGGATGCGCAGGGCGCATCGAAAGAAGAACGGCGGCTGTGGGAAGAGACGCGGCGCGTGCTCAATTTACCGGCGCTCGCCGTCAATGCCACGGCGGTGCGGGTGCCCGTGTTTTTTGGGCATAGCCTGGCCGTGCACGCACTTTTTCAGCGGCCCATTGGGCTTCTCGACGCCCAGAGCGTGCTGCAACGCGGGAATGGTCTGTGCCTGATCGATCATGAATCTATTGCGGAATTTCCGACGCCCGCCACATTGGCGACCGAGCCCGATCGGGTATATGTAGGCCGTCTACGGGCCGATTTGACCCGTGACCAGGGTCTAAATTTCTGGGTGGTGGCGGATAATGTTCGGAAATGTGCGGCGCATAACGCAGTTTCGGTGGCCCAGATTTTGGTAAATAGATCCCAGTGAGATATAGTTATTGGCTTATGTAAAAGGCAAGTGAGAATTCGCTTCCAAGCCCCTATTCGACAATGAACTTTGTTCGCTTGCCTGCCAGAATTCTGGGAGTAGAAATGTCTGTGACCCTGCCTCGCCTCATGTTGCTGGCGTGCCTGCTGTCCCCATCCTTGTCGTGGGGCTTAGGCTTGGGTGAAATTCACCTGAACTCAGCGCTGAACGAGCCGATGAACGCCGAAATCGACCTGATTGCGGCTAGTCCGGAAGAATTGGGCGCGCTGCGCGCGTCGCTTGCCGGAAAGGACGCGTTCACGCGTTATGGCATTGACCGGCCGCCGTTCCTCTCGACGCTGAGCTTCAAAGTGGGCAAGAGCAAGGATGGCCGCGACGTGTTGCTGGTGCGCTCCACCGACGCGATCCCCGAGCCGTTCGTGACGTTCCTGGTCGAGGTGAATTGGGCCCGCGGGCGCCTGATGCGCGAATACACCGTGCTGCTCGATCCTCCCGTGTACACGCCCGGAGAGCGGGCGAGTTCCGCCGCGCCCGTGACGGCCGCAACCACGACCCCCGCCGCACCGGCACCGCAAGTTCGCACCCGGCCGGCGCCGGCCGCGACCAGCCCGGACACAACGACTGCGGCGCCGAGCGCCAATTCCACGGCCGCTGCGTCGGCCGCGCCCAAACATTCCGGCCGCAGTCGCGCCGGCCGATCTGCGAGCACCGCGTCGACCACGACTCCGCCGAGTGCGAAGGCCGCGAGCCCGAGCGCTGCGAGCCCAAGTCCTGCAAGCCCGACCGGCGCCGAGAGCGCGGCTGCCGTGAGTGGAGGCAGCTACCAGGTGGCTCAAGGCGACACGCTGACCAAGATTGCCCGCAGTTTGCATGCGGGAACGCGCGCCGACATCGATCAGACCATGATCGCCATGTATCGCGCCAATCCTGAGGCGTTCGGCGGCAACATCAATATTTTACGGCGCGGATCGGTGCTGCGCATTCCCGGTGGGGATGATATCGCGGCGCTGAACCAGTCCGAGGCGATGGGCGAAGTGCATCGGCAGATGGAGGCATGGCGGGGCAACGCCGCCGCTGCGCCGAGCGGCCACCTGCGTCTCGTGACGCCGGGAGCCGGCAGCGGGACCGGCAAGGCCGGCACCGAGTCCGCCTCAAATGGCGAAGCGCAGGCGCTCCAGGGCCGCGTGAAGGACCTGGAAGGCCAGTTGGCGGATGCGCATCGCCTGCTCGACCTGAAAAACAATGAGCTGAGCGAACTGCAACGCAAGCTGGGCGCGCAGACCCCGGCGCCCGCGCCGTCAAATCAGACGGCAGCGGTTCCGCCTCCGGCGCCCGCTCCGCCCCAGACGGCGGAAACCAAACCCAGCACTCCCGAGACGACGCCGGCGCCTGCGCCGGCACCTGCGGAGAGCACGGCCACGCCGCCGGCTGCGACGCCGGCGCCCGCACCCGTTCACAGGCCGGCGCCGGTGGTTGCCAAAAAGCCCGTGCCCGCGGAAAGCGGTTCTTGGATCGACTGGCTGACGGCCAATTGGTTGTGGCCTGCCGCGGTGATCGCTGTCCTGATTCTCGGCCTGGCGGTTGCTTCGTGGCGTCGCCGGCAAACGAGCGGCGGCGGGGGCGGCAACGACTTCCCGAACCTGGATTCGACCGATATTTCCGAATTTCGCGATCCGACCGCCCGGATTGCCGCCGGCCGCGGCAGCGATGACTCGTTCGTCGTCGAGGAGTCCGGCGAGCATCGCATGCCGGACTTCAACGAGCCTGCGGAACGCTATGGTGAAACGACAGCGGACCTGAAGTCGCCGGACGACACCATGTCGAGCGAGAGTGCGGTCAATCTTGATCAGGGCGACCCGCTAGCGGAAGCGGATTTTCACATGGCGTACGGCTTGTACGACCAGGCGGCCGACCTGGTGCGCATCGCGCTCGAACGCGAGCCGGACCGGCGCGATCTGCGGCTCAAGCTGTTGGAAATTTATTTCGTGTGGGGCAACAAGGATGCCTTCCTGCAAACGGCAAAGGGTCTGGAAGCGACCCGCGACCGGGCCCCGGCCGGAGAGTGGGACAAGATCGTCATCATGGGCAAGCAGATTTGCCCCGACGAGCCGCTGTTTGCGTCCGCCGCGGGCAGCGGCCGCGGCGCCGGCGCGCTGGTCGATCTGAACCTCGAGGGTGGCGAGAACCGCGTCGACATAGATTTGTTCGGCGACCCCGAGGGTGAGCGCAGCATCGACCAGTCCATCGCCAAGGACAGCGACGACACCGCGACGACCGGCGAGTCTCCGAACCTGCATGCCGGTGCGGATCTGGATTTCACGCTCGACACGCCGGAGCGGGGCGCGGACGATTCACCCACTCGCGAGATGCCGCCGCGCGATGAGCCGACGGTCGAGTCCGAATTGATGAATTTCGCCGACTCGCCCACGGCTGAATCCCCGACACTGAAGCCGACCGATCTGCGCAACCGAATATCGTCCAAGTTGGACAAGGTCAACAAGGCAGACCAGACCGCCGAGCTTTCGATCGACGATCTGGGCCTGGATTTGGATCACCTCGAGGGTGCATCGGTCAGCATACCGAGACTCGAGGAGGATCATCCGTCCGACGCCCCCACCATGGTGGCCGGTCTCGACGAGAAATCCCGGCGCATGATGGCGGAAGCGGAAAGCCGCGCGCGCGACAAGGATCTGACCGAACTGGAGCGTGAGCTCGAGGCCTCGTTCGTGGCGGATCTCGGCACGGACCATGAAGAGATCAAGACGGCGGTGCTGGGCCCTGAATCCGCGCCGACGGTGCAGATGCCGCGCGGCAAGGCGCAGGATAACGGGACAGCGCGCTTCAAATCGCCAGAATTCTCGGACGTTCAGGAGCCCGAGCGGCCTGATGTGGATTCCACTTCGCGGCTGCGCGGCCTCAACGCCGACAGTATCGATCTGGATCTCGACCGGCTCGCCAATGCCCTGGGTTCGGGCGATACGGTCGAGCAGCCGCGCGCCGAGGACGAGGTGTTCTCCACCGAAGTATTCGAGGCCAGCCAGCGAAACCGCAAGGTCGATCTGGATGTGGGCGAAGCGCTCAATGGCTCGGAGGCGGCCGCCACCAACAAGCTGAAGACGATCACCGCCCGTACCGCGAAGATCCGAGCCGATGATCTGGGTTTGCCGGAGCTCGAACCGGTCACGATGAGCGAGGTCGGAACCAAGCTCGATTTGGCGCGCGCTTACATGGACATGGGCGATCCGGAAGGCGCACGCAGCATTCTCGAGGAAGTGGTCACCGAAGGCTCGGCGAGCCAGAAACAGGAAGCGCAGCGGCTGATCGAGAATTTGCCCGGCTAGGCTCCATGTGACCGAGTCCGGCCGCCGCGTCGCCGCCATCATCGAGTATGACGGCACCGACTATGCCGGCTGGCAGTCGCAAGCACACGCGGTTTCAATTCAAGACGCGGTACAAACAGCGATCGGCTTCGTCGCGGGCCATCCGATCGTCGCGATCTGCGCGGGACGCACCGACGCCGGCGTGCACGCGCTCGGCCAGGTGATCCATTTCGACACCCATGCGCTGCGCAGCCCGCGCGCATGGGTGCTGGGCGCCAATACCAAGCTCGCCCCCAGCATCGCACTGCAGTGGGCCGGCGAGGTGAGCGCAGGGTTTCACGCGCGGCATAAGGCCGTCCGCCGCGTCTATCGCTATGTCATTCTGAATCGCAGCGCCCGATCAGGGCTGCAACGCTCGCGCTCTGCGTGGATTCACCGCAAGCTGGATGCGTCCGCCATGCATGCCGCAGCCCAGGCACTGATCGGCGAGCATGACTTCTCGGCGTTTCGCTCGGTGGAATGCCAATCGCCGACCACGCTCCGCCGCGTCGAGGCCATTGAGGTGTGCCGGCAGGGCGACTACGTCCGTCTGCAAATTGCGGCCAACGCTTACCTGCATCACATGGTCCGTAACATCGTCGGCACGCTGATTGAGGTTCAGGGCGCATCAGATCCGGCCGCGGCAATGACCAGGGTGCTGGCCAGCGCCGATCGGGGCTGTGCCGGGGCGACCGCGCCGGCCGCGGGGTTGTATCTATGGCGGGTCGAATACCCGAAGGACTTCGGTATCCCGCTGCTCGAGCCGCAATTTGGTTTAAACTAAGCCATCTCCTGGTGCGGGTAAGCCATGTCCTGGTTCGAGCGAATCGTCCCTTCGCGGATCAAAACCGAGCGCCGCACGCGCTCGGTGCCCGAAGGCTTGTGGACCAAGTGTCCGGCCTGCGACGCGGTGCTGTACAAGGCCGAAATCGAGCGCAATCTGCACGTCTGCCCGAAATGCAGCCACCACATGCGCATCGATGGGCGCGATCGGGTAATGAAATTTCTCGACACGGGGTCGACCACGGAGCTTGCCGCCAAGGTCGAGCCTGAGGATCCTCTTAAGTTCAAGGATTCCAAGCGCTACAAGGACCGGCTGCTGCAGTCGCAAAAACAAAGCGGCGAGCGTGATGCGCTCATCGTCATGGCCGGCAAGCTCGCGGGTCTCGATCTGGTCGCCTGTGCTTTCGAATTTCGATTTCTGGGCGGTTCCATGGGATCCGTCGTCGGCGAGAAATTCGTGCGGGCGGTGGAGCATTGCCTGGAGCACCGCATGCCGCTGGTGTGTTTCGCGGCCAGCGGCGGCGCGCGCATGCAAGAGGCGCTGTATTCGTTGCTGCAGATGGCGAAGACCAGCGCGGCGCTCAAGCGCTTGTCGGAGGCCCGGCTGCCGTTCATATCCGTCATGACCGATCCCACCATGGGCGGCGTGTCGGCAAGCCTCGCGATGCTGGGCGACGTCAATATCGGCGAGCCGAAGGCACTGATCGGGTTTGCCGGCCCGCGCGTCATCCAGCAAACGGTGCGCGAGACCTTGCCCGAAGGCTTCCAGCGCAGCGAATTTCTGCTCGAACATGGCGCCCTCGACATGATCGTCGATCGGCGCGAGCTGCGCGATCGCATCGGCGCCATGCTGCGATTGTTGAGCGGCAAAGAACCCGCAGCGGCCTAGGCCATCCCGCATGCGGAGTCTCGAGCAGTGGTTGGCCTACCAAGCACAGGTCCACCCGCAGGCGATCGCTCTGGGATTGGATCGGCTGCGCCTCGTGCTGGAGCAACTCGAGTGGCGGCAGCCCACCGTGCCCGTGATCACCGTCGCCGGTACCAACGGCAAGGGATCGGTCAGCACCTTTTGTGCGGCAATCTTGCACGCCGCGGGATACCGGGTGGGCACCTTCACCTCCCCGCACCTGCGCGACTACCGCGAGCGCATCCGCGTCCACGAGCGGCTGGCGCGTGCCGAGGAGCTCATTGCGGCATTTGAACGGATCGAGGACGCGCGCGGCGACGTGGCGCTGACTTTTTTCGAGTTCAACGCCTTGGCGGCGCTGCTGATATTCGAGGCCGAGAGGCTCGACGCCTGGGTGCTGGAAATCGGCATGGGCGGCCGGTTGGATGCCGTCAACGTGGTCGATCCGGACGTGGCGGTGGTGACCAGCATCGGCCTCGACCATCAGGAATACCTGGGCGATACGCTCGAGGCCATTGCACGCGAAAAAGCGGGCATCTTCCGCGCGGGCAAGCCCGCGGTGATCGGCGGCCGCGAACCGTCGCCGGTGCTCGAGAGCGCAGCGCGCGTCTTGTCGTCGCCGCTGAAAAGGCTGGCGATCGAATACAACTACATTCAGGAAGGCGCGGGATGGCGGTACCGGGGCACGCGCTGGGAGCTGCCGCATCTGCCGGCACCGGCGCTGCTGGGCGACATCCAATTCAGCAATGCAGCGACCGCGCTTGCCGCCCTCGAGGAAATTGCCCCGCGCTTGAAGATTCCGGCTGCGGCAATCTCACGCGGACTTACCGAGCTGCGCCTGGTGGGTCGCTTCCAACTGATCGCGGCCCCCCAGGGCTCGCCGGCCTGGGTGCTTGACGTCGCGCACAATCCAGACGCGGCGCGGGTCCTGGCACGCAATTTGAGCGCCAATCCGATCATGGGCAGAACTCTGGCGGTGTGCGGGATATTGGCCGACAAGGATGCCGCGGGAATCGCCGCAATCTTAAGTCTCTGCGTCGATGCATGGTGGTGCGCCTCCGTCGATGGGGTGCGCGGTCGGAGCGGTGAGCAGTTGGCCGGCATAGTGCGCGGGGAGGTGGCTGCACCGGTGCACGCCGCCGCCAACGTTGCGGAAGCCTGCGCGGCGGCGTTGAAGGGCGCCGATTCACAAGATCGGATCGTGGTATTCGGTTCCTTCCATACCGTGGGGCCTGCGCTCGATTGGCTCGAGTCCAAAGGATTGCTGCCGGCGACGGCGCGTCCCGAATATACTTCCGCATAATGGAGCGACGCGTCAAAGAACGTCTGATCGGCGCATCGATCTTGGTCGCGCTGATCGTGCTCGTGGTGCCCGAGTTGCTTTCAGGACCCAGGTCGAGCGCACCGGCACAGGCCATGCTTCCGGCGGCTGCATCTGAACCGGTCCGCAATGTCACCGTGGATTTGAACACCAGCAAGCCGCCGCCCAAGTCCGAAGTTGAGGCGCTCGATGCAGAGCCCGAGCCTGCCGCAAGTTCGCCGGCGGTCCCGGGCACCGTTACGACAACGTCCCCGGCAACGCCCAGGGCACCCCCGGCAACGCCCAGGGCACCCCCGGCAACGGTCCCGGTATCTCCGGCGACGTCCCCGGTACCCGCGGCAAAGCCCCCAGCCGCGAAGGCCATGCCGGCGAAGCCCGTCCAGGCAAAGCCGGCACGGCTTGAATCCGCTCCGATTTCCCCCACATCAACTGCGCACGCATGGTCAGTGCAGTTGGGCAGTTTCGCCAAGCGGGCAAACGCCGACAACTTGTCGCGGCAGCTGAAAGGGCAGGGTTATTCGGTCTATGTGTTGCCGGGCGGCTCAGGGTCATCGACCCGGTATCGGGTGCGCGTCGGACCTCTTGCCGACCGCGAATCGGCTGAACGGACGGCCAGCCGATTGAAATCTCAGGGCCATGTCTCGAGCCTGGTGGCCCCGGCGGCCTGATTTCTCAATTTGGCATGCTTTCAGGGCGGCATTGAGGCCGCTCCGGTAGAATACCGACAGTCGGGAGGAGGCAGCATATTGACCGGGGCTGACGTTCTAATCCTGTTGATTCTGCTGGGATCGACGTTGATCGGTGTGTTGCGCGGCTTCATTCGAGAGGCCGTGTCGGTTGCCTTCTGGATACTCGCCGTCTGGGCCGCGTGGCAATTTGGCCCGGTCGTCGAACCGCATCTGGGGGGTCTGCTTGCGGATCCGAAGATCGCGCCCTGGGTGGGGCGGCTGGTGATTCTGATCCTGGTGCTGCTGATCGGTTGGGTGACGGGTATGTTGCTCGGCTACTTCACGCGCACTCTGGGATTAGGGCCGCTCGATCGGGTCATCGGACTGATGTTTGGCATCGTGCGCGGCCTCGTGTTGGTCGGATTGATGGTGATCGGCGGCGAGTTGCTGCATCTGAATCATGAACCTTGGTGGGGTCAGTCGAAGCTGATTCCCTTCGGGGAGACCGTCGGCGATTGGCTGCGTGCGATGGTCGGCGAAAAAGGCGATCCTTGGGCGAAGCTCGAGCGACTGACCGGCGCGAAAGCCAGGGCTAAGTAGCGGAGATCCTCATGTGCGGAATCGTGGGAATGGTCGGTGCCAGCGCGGTCAATCAACGTATCTACGATGCGCTGACGGTGCTGCAGCACCGCGGCCAGGATGCCGCAGGCATCATGACGGCGCAGGACGGGGAACTGTTCATGCGCAAGGACTCGGGCCTGGTGCGCGATGTGTTTCAACAGAAGCACATGCTGAAGCTCAAGGGCAACATCGGCATCGGGCATGTGCGGTATCCCACCGCGGGTTGCGACAGTGCGCATGACGCGCAGCCCTTTTACGTCAATTCTCCGTATGGAATCTGCCTGGGCCACAACGGCAACCTGACCAATGCACGCGAGCTGACCGAGGTGCTGGTGCGTGAAGACCGCCGGCACCTCAACACCCGTTCGGATTCCGAGGTTCTGCTCAACGTGCTGGCGTCCGAACTCGAGCGGGTGGGAACGCCGCGTGTGACGCCCGCGGACGTGTTCGCAGCGGTCAATGCCCTTTATCGGCGTTGCCGGGGCGGCTACGCGGTGACCGCCATGGTGATCGGCCATGGCATCCTCGGATTTCGCGACCCGAACGGGATTCGTCCCTTGGTGATCGGCAAACGCGACAGCAAGAAGGGAACTGAGTGGATGCTCGCCTCGGAGAGCGTGGCGCTCGACATGCTGGGCTTCGACATGCTGCGCGACGTCGCGCCCGGCGAAGCGGTGTTCATCGACGAACAGGGGCGCTTTTACGCGCAGCAGTGCGTGGCCATGGCCCGCCATACCCCGTGCATCTTCGAGTACGTGTATTTCGCGCGCCCCGATTCGATCATCGATAACATCTCGGTGTACAAGGCGCGGCTGCGCATGGGCGAGCACCTCGCCGAAAAGATCAAACGCGAACGCCCGGATCACGGAATCGACGTGGTGATTCCGATTCCGGACACGAGCCGCACGAGCGCCGTGCAGGTTGCGCAGCTGCTGGGCGTCAAGTACCGCGAGGGGTTCATCAAGAACCGGTACATCGGCCGCACCTTCATCATGCCGGGCCAGGAACAGCGCGCCAAATCGGTGCGCAGCAAACTCAATGCGATCGATCTGGAGTTTCGCGGCAAGAATGTGCTGCTGGTCGACGATTCGATCGTGCGCGGCACCACCTCGGCGCAAATCATCGACATGGCACGCGAGGCCGGCGCCAAGAAGGTGTTTTTCGCCTCCGCGGCTCCGCCAGTGCGGTATCCGAACGTTTATGGAATCGATATGCCCGATGCCTCGGAGCTCGTGGCCGCGGGACACACGGACGAGGAAGTGCGCGACATCATCGGCGCCGACTGGCTCATCTACCAGGATTTGCAGGCTCTTGAACATGCGGTCCGGCACGACAATGCGAAGATCGAGGATTTCGACACGTCTTGCTTCTCAGGCGAGTACGTCACCGGTGACGTGACGCCCGAGTATCTGCAGCGCTTGCAGGAAGAACGCTCCGATGAGGCCAAGCAGCAGCGCCGGCACGGCGCCGGCCGCGGGCTCAAATCCGTCCGAATACTGTAGAAGCCGCGCCGGGTCGACCGCGCGGCGCCGGGTCGACCACGCAGCGCCGGTACTTCGGCACAAAAGATATGCGCCTATTGCTGATTGCCGCCCGCGAAGATCATCGCCTGCTGGTCCGAAAGCACGTCGAGATCCAGTGGCCGGATGCCGCCATCGTCGAGCATGTGCTGGGCCGGGATCCGGATCTCGACCAACACTTTGCCGCGGTTGGCTTCGACGCGGTCATCATCGTGAGCGGCCCGCCGGCGGATGCGGCGGCCGCCTTCGCCGCCGCTCAGGCCGCCAAGGCCGAATTCGCGCCCGTACTGCTGGTGCTGCTCGAGGAGCTGCCCGCTTTCCCGCCGCCTGCCGTAGCCGGAGTGAGCCGCCTGTACGGCAAAAAAATCGATCGTCAGCAACTCCTGAAAATGATCGTCAGCGCGTCGAACGAGCACCGCAAGGCGCTGGCTCTGCTGCGCGCCAATCCGGACTACGAAAATCGCTACCGGTTCGGCACCGTGGCGATCCGCGGGCACCGATGCATCCGCCAGGTCGGCAGCGGCGGGATGTGCAAGATTTACCTGGCGGAAAGCGAACGCGCCGGAACGGTCGTGGTGCTCAAGGTGTTCAGCCAGGTGCCGGACGTTTCCGAGCGTTTCGTCAGTTTCGATCGATTCCTGCAGGAATATGAAATCGTCGCGGGCCTGAACCACGAGAATATCGTGCGCATCTATGATCTCGGCGTCGCCGACGATCATGCCTACATCGCGATGGAACACTTTCCCGCGGGCGACCTGCGCCAGCGGATGAAGGAGCCGCTGACGCCGTTGCTGGCACTCGGATTCTTGAAGCAAATCGCCAGCGCGCTGGAGGCCATCCACTCGGTGGGCGTGCTGCATCGGGACTTGAAGCCGGCCAACGTGATGTTGCGCGGCGACGGCACGCTCAGCTTGATCGATTTCGGCCTGGCCAAGGCGAATGAAAACGATGTCTCGCTCACCGGCACGCGCGAGATTTTCGGCACTCCCTATTACATGAGCCCGGAGCAGGGCCACGCAGAGATCATCGACGCGCGCAGCGATCTTTACAGCCTGGGCATTGTGTTCTATGAAATGCTGATCGGCAGAAAGCCGTTCAATGGTGCCACGGCAATGGAAGTCATCTACAAGCACAAGCGCGCGGAGCTGCCGGAGATCGCCGCTCAGTTCGCCCCGTACGAGGCGATGCTGCGCCGCTTGCTGGCCAAAGCGCCCGAGCAGCGCTATCAATCCGCCGGTGAGCTGCTGACGGCGATCTCGGCGCTGAAAATCCCGGCATGAATGCCGTCCCGGCCGCGTGCGCGCATCCGCTGCTGGGCGTCGCGACCCCTGAATCCTGGCTGTCTCAGGCATGCGCCTCGCCGGGGGTGCTGCTGATCGACCATGCGAATTGCGAAAAAAAGGCGGCGTCCACCGCGCTCGCACTGATGTTCGCGTACGCGGAGGACCTCGAGCTCACCCGCAAGCTGTCGCAGCTGGCGCGCGAAGAGCTGCGTCACTACGAGCAGGTTGCGAAATTGATCATGCAGCTGAAGATTGCGCCTCAGCGCCTCGCCCCGGGACGCTATGCCGCGCAGCTGCGGCGCCTGGTCTGTGCGAGCGAGCCGCGGCGCGAGGTCGATCTGATGATCTGTGGTGCGTTCATCGAGGCGCGATCCTGCGAGCGTTTTGCAGCGCTGGCCGGCGTCATCGACGCCCCAATGAGCGCTCTGTTTCGGGGGCTGCATGCCGCCGAGTCCCGGCACTATCAGCTGTACCTGGGCCTTGCGGCGCGCGCTGCGGATCGTGCCGGGGTGAAGTTGGACGAGCGCATCGCGGAATTCGCGGCGCTGGAAGCGCAGCTGATCGTAAGCCCGGATCCGCTGTTCAGATTTCACTCAGGACCGCCGTAGCGATTTGAGCTCGGGGCCGGCTGCGTCCCAGCGCAGCACGCTGCCCTGATCGTACCAGTCCCCGAGGACGATGCGAGTTCGTGGCCGGCCATCGACTTGCAGCGCATGAATGGCGGGCCGGTGCGTATGGCCGTGCAACAGCGTCGAGGTAGCGGCGGTGCGCAATACCCGCGCGACGGTGTCGGCATTGACATCGGTGATCGCCTGTTCCATTGCCGCGGTGTGCGCCTGACTGCCGGCGCGGGCCGCCCCCGCCAGAGCGCGGCGCGATTCGATCGAGAGCCCTAGAAACTGCCGCTGCCAATCCGCATCCCGAACGGTGGCGCGCAGTCGCTGGTAGGCGCGATCGTCGGTGCACAGCGCATCCCCATGCATCACCAGCACCGGCTCCCCGTACAAGGTGATGATCAGCGGGTCGGGCAGCAGCTGGGCGCCGCTCATGGCGCAAAACCGCTGCGACAGCAGGAAATCCCGATTACCGTGCATGACAAAGCAGGGAACGCCGCCCGAGGTCAGCGTTTTCAGCCCCTCGATCGCCCTCAGCTGCGCGGCGTCCGGTGCATCATCGCCGATCCAGGACTCGAACAAGTCCCCGAGGATGTACAAGGCTGCGGCGCCGGCAGCCTCGGTGCGCAGAAACTCGGTGAATTGCTCGATGATCGCCGGTCGAGCCGCGTCGATGTGCAGATCCGAGATGAATAGCGTGGCCACCGGTCAGGAGGCGGGTAGACGCTCGATCTTCAGGATCACGACCGGCTTCAGCGGCGTCTCGTCCATGACCCCATGCTTGCCGGTGGCGACATTGCCGATTCGATCCACCACATCCATGCCGGCGGTGACGTGGCCGAACACCGCATAGCCCCAGCGGCTCGGACTGGGGTCGAGCGCCGCATTATCGGCGATGTTCACATAGAACTGGGCGTTGCCGCCGTGCGGATCCGAGGTGCGCGCCAGCCCGACCGTGCCGCGTACATTGCTCAGCCCGTTTCCGGATTCGTTGGGCACCTTCATGGGCGCCGGCTTCGGCGTGTAGTCGATGTTGAACCCGCCGCCCTGGATGACGAAATTCGACACCGCACGATGAATGAGCGTGTTGGTGTAGTGTCCCGAGTCGACATAGGCCAGAAAGCTCGTGACCGTCAGCGGCGCACGCTCCGGGTTCAACTCGATGGTGAAATTTCCCATGGACGTGAACACTTGTACCTGCGGCGCGTAGGCGGCAGGCGCGGGCTTGGCCGGAGCTTTCGAGTCCGCCGCCTTTTCCGCCGCAAACGTAGGCGCCAAACAGACCGTGGTGAGCAATGCTGCTAAGAGTAAAGGTTGTTTCATACGCCGTGATTCTACTCGAATAGGTACAATCTTGAGCTATGTCCTCTTCCAACGAGTCGCCGGTCGTCACGCGTTTTGCGCCCAGTCCCACCGGGTCGCTGCACCTGGGTAACGCTCGTACGGCCCTTTTCAGCTACCTTTGGGCCCGCCAAACCGGCGGAAAGTTCATTCTGCGCATCGAGGACACGGACGCGGAACGCAGCCAGGAGCGCTTTCGCGGCCAATTGATGGCCGACATGCGCTGGCTGGGCCTGGACTGGGACGAAGGTCCCGATGTGGGCGGCCCGGCCGGCCCCTATGCTCAGGCGGAACGCGGCGATTTCTACGCTCTTTTGTATGAGCGCTTGTCGGCCGAGGCTCTCGCCTATCCGTGCTACTGCACGGCGCAGGAGCTGGAGCTGTCGCGAAAGCTGCAGCGCGCGGCAGGCCGGGCCCCGCGCTACGACGGAACCTGCAGGGGGCTCACGCCGGCGCAACGCATCGAGCGCGCGGCCAGGGGTCTGCGGCCCAGCCTGCGTTTTGCCGTGCCCGGCAATCGCAGCATTGAATTCATCGACGCGGTGCACGGACCGCAACGATTTGCGTCCAACGATATCGGCGATTTCGTCATTCGCCGCGAGGACGGCACGCCGGCGTTCTTCTTTTGCAATGCAGTCGATGACTCGGCGATGGGTGTGACGCAAGTGCTGCGCGGTGATGACCATCTCGCCAATACCCCGCGCCAGCTCATGCTGCTGGAGGCGCTTGGCATGAGGTGTCCCGCCTATGGGCACGTCGGCCTGTTGGTCGGGGAGGACGGCGCGCCCTTGTCCAAGCGCCACGGCAGCGCGAGCGCACATGAATTCCGCGAGCGCGGATTCCTGAACAGCGCGGTGCTCAATCAATTGTTTCGCCTGGGTCACACAGGCGATACCGACGCCTGGGTGCCGGCCGCGGAAATGCCGGCGCATTTTCGGCCGCAACATCTGGGCAGGGCGCCGGCGCGCTTCGAGGAAACGCAGCTGCTGCACTGGCAGAAGGAATCCTTGGAACGCCTGTCCAGCGCGCAGATAGCCCAGTGGCTGGGTGCGGGCGACTCGGCAGAATTCGTCGAACTGGTGCGCCACAATGTGCTGTTGCCTGCCGATGCCGTCGCCTGGCGCGCGGTGGTGAGGGGCGAGTTGGCGCCGCTCGATGCCGAAGAGCGGCGCGTCGTCGCCGCTGCCGGCGCGGCGTTTTTTGCAGCCGCCGGCGAGGCATACGAACACTCGAGCGGCGATCTCAAGGCGCTCACCAAGCTGCTCAAGGAGCGCACCGGGCGCAAGGGGTCCGATCTGTTCATGCCGCTCAGGGTCGCGCTCACCGGCAAGGCGCACGGACCGGAACTGGCGCAGCTGCTCAGGCTGATGCCGCCGGACACGGTACGGCGCCGATTGCAGTCGTATGCTCAAAATACATAATTCGCTCACGGGCGAGAAACAGGAATTCAAGCCGCTGCGCCCGGGCGAAGTGCGCATGTATGTGTGCGGCATGACCAATTACGACTACATCCATGTCGGGCATGCGCGCATGCTGGTGGCATTCGACCTGGTGCAACGCTATCTGCGCTCCCTCGGCTACAAGGTAACCTACGTGCGCAACGTCACCGACATCGATGACAAGATCATCGATCGAGCGGCCGCGAACGGCGAGAATTGGGCCGATCTGGCGCGCCGCTTCACGGTGGCGATGCATGAAGACTGCGCCACCCTCGGGCTGCAATCTCCCGACTTGGAGCCGCGCGCCACGGAATATATCGATCCCATCATTGCGATGATTCAGGTTTTGATCGACAAGGGCTTCGGCTACGCGGCGGCCAACGGCGACGTGATGTACTCGGTGCGCAAGTTCCCGAACTACGGCCGGCTGTCCGGCAAGAAGATCGACGACTTGCGTGCCGGCTCGCGTGTGCAGATCGACGGCGCGAAGCACGATCCGCTCGATTTCGTCATGTGGAAGCACGCAAAACCGGGCGAGCCGTCATGGGCATCGCCATGGGGACCGGGGCGGCCAGGCTGGCACATCGAATGCTCGGCGATGTCGACCAGCCTGTTGGGCAGCTATTTCGATCTGCACGGCGGCGGGGAGGACTTGAAGTTCCCCCACCATGAAAACGAAATCGCCCAGTCGTGCGCAGCGTGTGACTCGCCCTTCGTGCACATGTGGATGCACAATGGATTCGTCCGGGTCAATGACGAGAAGATGTCGAAATCGCTGGGCAACTTCTTCACCGTGCGCGAGGTGCTCAAGACCCTGCGCGACCCGGAGGTACTGCGTTTCTTTCTGCTCAGCAGCCACTATCGCGGTCCGATCAACTATTCAGCCGTACAGCTGGTGCAAGCCGACGAAACACTGCTCGGTTTGTATCGCGCCCTCAAGGATTCCCGGCCGGCGGGAGAAGCGGACGCGGCAGAGGTTGCGCGTTTCCGCGCGGCCATGGACGATGATTTCAACACCCCCGTTGCGCTGGCGGTCATGCAGGGAGTCGCCCGTAACCTCAATCTCGCCAAGACGGCGGGCGATCTGCCCGCTGCCTCGATGGCGGGCGCCACCCTGCGCGACTTGGGTGCGATTCTGGGCATTCTGCAGCAGGATCCCGACAGCTACTTGAAACGCGGCACGGGGCAGACGGACCTCTCCGATCTGGACGTGGAGGCGCTGCTGGATTCGCGCCGCGCCGCACGGTCTGCGAAGAACTTTGCGGAATCCGATCGAATCCGCGATTTATTGAGTGCCGCGGGCATCGTACTCGAGGATAAGCCCGGCGGCCGAACGGAATGGCGGCGCGCCTAGCGGCCGCCATTCCGCCGCCGCTAGTCGTAGCGGCGTGAGGCGAAGATTCCGACCGCGAGCCCGATGAGCGCTGCCATCCCGATCACCTGCCAGGGATTGTCGCGCACGAAGGTGTCGGTTCGTTTGCCCACCTGTTGAGCCTGGCCGCGCAATTGCAGAGCGGTATCGGCCGCCGCGCTCTTGGCGGCTGCCAGAGCGATTTTGACCTTGGCGCGAACCTTGGCGATGTCCGGGGAATCGACATCTTTCAGTGCTCGCGTGAGGGCTTCGACGTTCTCGAGAAAACTGTTTACCTGGCCGTTGGCGTAGTCGCCGGCGGCCTTGGCCGTGCCCGATACCGTTTGCATCACTGTCCTCCTTCGTTCCTAAACCCGGCGGCCCAGGCTCATCAAGAATGTCACGATCGCCCCGATCAGGAATACGATGAACAGGATTTTCGCAATGCCCGCCGCGCCGACTGCGATTCCGCCAAAACCGAAGAACGCGGCAATCAATGCGATTACAAAGAAGACGACCGCATAGTGAAGCATGTTCGCACCTCGAAGATCTTGAGCGCAGCAGGCTGCGGTTGCGGAAGTATCTGGAAAGCGGCGCATCATTGCAGTCGGCGTGCATCTGCGGGCGGCGTAGGACATAGCCCACGACTGGAGCCTCTTTAAATCGCCCTGTGCGTCGCGGAGCTGTATGCTACCGGCCCATGAACGCCGCCAGCCACCTGTCTTTCCTGCAGCTGCGCTCGCTCGCCAAGAAGAGCGGCGAGATGGAGTTGTCGTTGCAGTCCACTTCTCTGCCCAAACCTGAGCCGGACGAGCTGATTGTCCGTATCGAAGCCGCCCCCATCAACCCGTCCGATCTGGGCTTGCTGCTGGCAAACGCGGATTGGAGCCACGCGAAGGTCTCCGGCACCGCCCAGCGGCCCACGCTGACCGCGGCGCTGAGCGGCAATGCCGTGCAGGCCATGGCCGCACGAATCGATATCTCCATGCCGGTCGGCAACGAGGGCGCGGGTACCGTCACGGATGCCGGAACCTCGGCTTCGGCACAGGCACTGCTGGGCAAAAAGATTGCAGTGCTCGGCGGCGCCATGTATGCCCAATATCGATGCGTCAAGCTGAATCAATGCCTGGTGCTGCCGCCGGGCGCGAGCGCGGCGGAGGGTGCCTCGTGTTTCGTCAATCCGCTCACCGCGTTGGGAATGGTCGGCACCATGCGGCGCGAGGGACACAAGGCGCTCGTGCACACCGCGGCAGCCTCGAACCTGGGACAAATGCTCAATCGACTCTGCCTCGCCGACGGCGTCGCACTGGTCAACATCGTGCGCAAGCAAGAGCAGGAAGATCTCCTGAGGGCGGCCGGCGCCGTGCATGTGTGCCGGACCGACTCGGCGACGTTCCTGAGTGACCTGACCGACGCGCTGGCAACGACGGGCGCGACCATCGCCTTCGATGCGATCGGGGGCGGACCGCTGGCCGGACAAATTCTAGGATGTATGGAAGCGGCCGTGAACCGCGGAGTCACGGTGTATAGCCGCTATGGATCGACGACGCACAAACAGGTGTACTTGTATGGCTCGCTCGACATGAGCCCCGCGATCTTGAGTCGAAACTATGGCATGGCGTGGGGAATCGGCGGTTGGCTGGTGACGCCGTATATCGAAAAGATCGGACCTCTGGCCTTTCAGGAGCTGAAGGAGCGTGTCGCCAGGGAGCTCAAATCCACGTTCGCCAGCCGCTATTCGCATGAAATCTCGCTGGCTGAGGCGTTGCAACCGGAGGTGGTCGCGGCCTACTCCAGGGGGGCCACCGGGCAGAAATACCTCATCAATCCCAATAAGGATCTCTGAGCGGCCTATACGCCGGGCAAAAATCGCGGCGGCGTTCGCCCATGCGCAACTGCCTCATATCCCGACCCCAGCTTGATCAGAGTCGGCTCGCTGAAAGCTGCGCCGAAGAACGACAGGCCGATGGGCACGCCGCGGTACAGGCCCGCCGGCACGGTGAGGTGAGGATAACCGGCGATCGCGGCAGGCGAGGAGCAACCGCCCGTGTCGGAATCGCCGTTCACGGTGTCGATCAACCAGGCCGGACCCGAAGTGAGGCTTACCATGGCGTCGAGCTTGTGCTGCGCCAGCACCGCGTCGATGCCGTTGCTGCGCGTGGCCTTAAGGCACGCCGCGCGCGCATCCCGGTAGGCCTTTTCAGTGAGCGGCCCCTTGGCTTCTGCCTGTCGCAGCAATTCCTGATCGAACCAGGGCATCTCGGTGTCTTTGTGTGCATCGTTGAAGCGGATCAGTGCTGCGAGCGAGCGGACCGGGAAGGCCGGCGGCAAGCGCCGCAGATAGGCATTCAAGTCCGCCTTGAATTCGTACAGCAACACTTCCTGCTCCGCTGCGCCGGTGGTTCCATGCATGGGCAGGTCGGCCGGATCAACGATGACCGCGCCCGCGCTCTTGAGCGTGGTGATGCAGGTGTCGAGAAATTCATTCAGGGGCGCGTTGTCCGCAAAAAACTTGCGCGCGATGCCTAAGCGCGCGCCGGTCAGACCCTTTTGGTCGACGTAGCGGGCATAGTCGGTTTGGAATCGATCGCCGACGGCGGCGCTCGCCGCGTCATCGGCATCGAGGCCTGACATGACGCCCAGCATCACTGCGGCGTCGTGAACGCTGCGAGTCAAGGGTCCGGCAGTGTCCTGGCTGTGCGAGATCGGCACGATACCGCGGCGGCTGACCAGGCCGACCGTCGGTTTCAAGCCGACGATGCCATTGATGGATGCGGGACTGACGATCGAGCCGTCGGTCTCCGTGCCCACGGCGATGGCACACAGATTCGAAGAGACCGCGACCGCCGAGCCGGAGCTCGAACCCGAGGGAGTTCGATCGGTTGCGTATGGATTACGGCACTGGCCTCCCCGGCCGCTCCAGCCGCTCAGGGAGTGGGTGGAGCGAAAATTGGCCCACTCGCTCAAGTTGGCCTTGCCCAAAATCACGGCGCCGGCGGCCCGCAGGCGCTCGACCAGGGGCGCATCCTTGGGTGCATACCATCCTGCGAGCGCCAGCGAGCCCGCCGTCGACATCATATGATCCGAGGTCTCGACATTGTCCTTGATCAAGATCGGCACGCCGTGCAGCGGACCGCGCGGACCGCGGCTCTTGCGTTCGGCATCAAGCGAGGCGGCGATTTCCAGTGCGCGAGGATTGGTTTCGATCACCGCGCGCAAGTTCGGTCCATGGCGGTCGAGCTTTCCAATCCGTGCCAGGTAGCTTTGCGTGAGCTGCTGCGAGTTCAAGCGGCCGTCCGCGAACGCGGACGCGATGTCGGCAAGCGACAATTCTTCAATGGGATCGGACGCCGGATGCGCGGATGAGGAGGGCACGGTGGGCACGGTGGGCACGGTGGGCACGGTTTGGTCGGCCCGGGCGCTTGCCGCGACCGCCGCCGCTACCAGAAATTCGCGTCTGTCCATCCTCAAGGAGTGCTCGCTATGGTTTGTTCGAGATCGCGTTCCGCCTTCAGGCTCTTCATATCGCGACCGATGCTGGCGACTGCCAGAATACGGCCGTCGCGCAGATATGTCACGGCGCAATCGCGCGCCTGCAGCGAGCCGTCGATGTCGACCGAGTCCCAGGATTGCGCATGGCCGACGTAGTTGATGGTCAGCTCATAGTGTTGGCTCCAAAAGAAGGGCACTGCGTCGAAGCGCCGCTGCCGCCCGAGCAGGTTCTGCGCGGCAATCTGCCCCTGGCGTTGCGCGACCACCCAGTGTTCGACGCGAATGCGCTCGCCGCTGTAGGGATCAGGCCAGCGCGCGGCATCACCGGCCGCGAAAATACCCGGCGCACTGGTCTCAAGGTATTCGTTCACTTGAATTCCACGATCGATGGCCAATCCGGCCTGTTCGGCCAGCTGCAACACCGGGCGCACCCCGACGCCCAAAACCACGAAATCGGCTTCGATCGATGAGGCATCGTTCAGAGTGACGCGCCGGCCGTCGACGCGGGCGACGGCCGTGCCCAAATGAAACACCACGCCGTGCGATTCGTGCACCTCGCGCACCAGGGCGCCGAGTCCCGGACCCAGGACGCGTTCGAACAAAATGCGCTCCGGCCCGACGACATGCACATCGATGCCGCGATGGCGCAGCGAGGCCGCCACTTCCAGTCCGATGAAACTGGCGCCGACCACGACCACGCGATGCGCCGATTCGGCCGCCGCCGCGATGGCGCGCGAATCCTCGAAACTTCGCAAATAGAACAGCCCTGCGTTGCCGGCGGCCGGGATAGCCAGGCGAACCGGCTCCGCTCCGGTGGCAATGAGCAGGGCGTCGAAATTCATCTTGCGGCCATCGGCGAGTCGCAGACTGCGCTCTTTGAGGTCGAGGGATTCCGCGCGCGAACCGAGCAGCACGTCGATCTTGCGCTCGGTGTAATACTCCGGCGGGCGCAACGGCATCCACTCCGCCGGTGCAGTGCCCATCAAGAAGTCTTTGGACAAATTCGGCCGATCGTAGGGCGCGTCGCGATCCGCGCTGACGAGGGTGATACGGTTTGCATAGCCCTCGCGGCGCAGCACGTCCGCCGCAGCCAAACCGGCCGCGCCGCCGCCGAGAATGGTCACGGAGCCGGGCATCGTTTCGCCGGTTCGCGAGCCGGCCACTGCGGGTGGTTTGGGCTCCGGCAGCCGCTCGCGCACCGCAATCATGCTGCCGGAGCGCTCCACCCGCCAGCAGGCGATGGGATCAAGCGCCGGCGCACGCAATGCGGCGCCGGTGCGCAGGCTGAAACAGGCATGATGCAGAGGACATCGAATCGTATCGCCGACGGCCAGTCCGGCGGCGAGCGCGCCGTGATAATGGGTGCATTCGGCGCCGACGGCGAAGAATTCCTCGCCGCGTCTCACCAGGACGGCTGCATCGCCGTCGACCTGCCCTGAAACGATGGCGCCGTCCGGAATATCGCGGATATTGATGCCGACACGAAGGTCTGGAAGGCTGGAGAGGTCCATTTTATTGCCCGCTCTGATATAACTCGCGCTACATAGTAGTCATTCTTCATTGACGCGGCTATATGAGGAGAGGGCAGAGCATGCGCAGGTCCCGCAATTCGTGCACGCATTTGAACAGCGTAAAGCCTGTCGCTCCATCCGGCGAAGGATGCGTGGAGTGCCTGGCGAGCGGCGATACCTGGGTACATTTGAGGCTGTGCCGCGTCTGCGGCCACGTCGGATGCTGCGATGATTCGAAAAATCGCCATGCCCGCAAGCACGCGGGCGTGACCGGTCACGCAATCATCTCCTCGTTCGAGCCCGGTGAGGACTGGAGCTGGTGCTTCATCGACGAGATTGAAGTGGTCCTGCCCGGATGACTGCTTTCGATACTTTCATAGGAGTCAGCAAAATGCGGCGCATCAGTCAGTTGTTGGGGTTTTTACTGATGTTCGCGGCGGCGGGCGCCGCCAACGCGGACAAGTACTCGGACACCATCGCGTTATTCAAGAATGCCGGTGAGAGCGCGGTGTTCTTTCAGCATAGCTACGCGTATGCGGTGTTTCCGAACATCGGTGCGGGTGGGTTGGTCGTGGGCGGCGCGTTCGGCAGAGGCCACGTCTATGTTCATGGACAGATCGTGGGCGATGCCACCATGAAGCAGCTCAGCGTGGGATTTCAGGCGGGAGGCCAGGACTACAGTCAGATCATCTTCTTCGAGGACAAGCGGGCGCTCGAGCAATTCGAATCGGGGAGCTTTGAATTTTCAGCGGGCGCGAGTGCGGTCGCCATCACCGCGGCGGCGAATGCCAGTATCGCGACCAATGGCTCCAGCTCGGGGGCGAGCGGCGGGAAAAGGGATGCAACCACCGATGGCGATTACAACGCCGGCATGGCGGTGTTCACCATTGCCAAGGGCGGTTTGATGTATGCAGCGGCGATCGCCGGTCAAAAGTTCACTTTCAAGCCCCGCGGGACGGGCTGAGCACCTGGCAATCGACGGCAGGTCGCGCGCCGGCACGGCCGCGCCGCCCATCGTCAGAAAGCCCTTACACGCACTCAGTCGTTGCTGAGATGGCGCCGCGGCGTGCATCGCTGCACGATTGCGCTCACTCCAATACGCACTACTACAGGGGCTAACATGGGTCGCGGAATATTACTCTGGCTGCTGGGTGTTCCCCTCCCGATCATCTTGTTGCTCGCGATGTGTTCGCACCGGTGAGATCCGCAGCATGGAAGAAATCATAATTTCTGATGCCGCCGTGGCGATGGACCCGGCGGCGTCGCCGCGCTCTGCGGCATCATGGCCTTCGATCATCGCGGGCGCCTTTGTCGCGGCATCCGCCACGTTGATTCTCATTTCTTTGGGCTCCGGCGCCGGCCTCGCCGCGGTCTCTCCCTGGTCCGGGCATGGCGCGGGCATGGCGACTTTTGCCGTCAGCACGGCCATCTGGCTGATCGTGACCCAATGGCTCTCCGCGGCGCTCGGCGGATATATTGCCGGGAGGCTGCGCACGCGCTGGGTCGGAACGCATGCTCATGAAGTGTTCTTTCGAGATACCGCTCACGGACTGATCACCTGGGCGGTCGCGACGGTTCTGGTGGTCGCGGTGGCGGCCGGTGCGTTCAAGTCCGCCGCGGACAGCGCGGGTCAGGCGCTTCAGTCAAGCGCGCCGGGGATGCCGAATAACGCCGCCAATTGGAACGGTCCCGCGATGCTGTATGCCGTGGACAAGCTGTTTCGATCGGCGCCGTCCTCGGAGACGAGCTCCGATGCGGAACCGAGAGCGGAGGCGTCGCATATTGCTGCCAATGCTTTCGTGACCGGTTCCGTACCCGATGCCGATCGAGCCTATCTCATCGGCCAGGTTGCGATGCGGACCGGCGTGCCGCAATCCGATGCGCAGGCCCGCGTGGAAGGATTCTTCGCGGCGATAGACCAGGTCCGCACCAAAATCAAGGCGGATGCAGATGCGGCGAGAAAGGCGGCGGCGCAGGCCTCGATCTATTTGGCCCTTTCCATGCTGATAGGCGCCTTCATTGCCAGCGTTTCGGCCGCACTGGGCGGCCGTATTCGCGACCAGCACTTGTAAGGAGCGAACGATGGATTCATCAGCGCGCAAGTTAGGCGATTTGTTCGATCAAACCGAGAAATTGCTCGCCAAACTGGCCGATGAACGCGGTCCGGAGATTCAGCAATTGCGCGAGCGGCTGGACCGTTCCATGGAACAAGCCCGGGTTGCCCTGCAGCACCAGCCAGCGCGCGAGCACGTAAATGTCCGTGACGTCGCCGCCTCCGTCAACGACTACGTGCGGCGCTATCCCTGGGTTGCTCTGGCCACCGGGGTCTTGGTGGCCTCGACCATCGGTATCCTCGCGACCAGCGCGACCAAACGATCCTTGCATCACTGACCGCGGCCGGATTCGGTACGCTACGATCAACGCGTACGCCCCCGTGTCCTAGTCGCGGTTCGGTGCGCCCGGCGGGAATAAATTTCGGTACGGCCGCGCCTCATCCACCGTGCGGGTGACGGATGCGCGCGCCAACAAGCGCCGGCGGTAGTCACGCACTTGCGGGAATCCCGCGCCTATCTCGTGCACCCAGTCGGAGTAGAACAGCGACGGTGCGGCCGCGCAGTCGGCCATGCTGAAGGCACTGCCGCAGGCCCAGGCGCGCCCCTCGAGGACTCTGTTCAGCCAAGCGTACGCGGTGTCGAGCATGGCACGGGCCTCCTGCACACCGGGTGCATCACGCTCGCGGCTGTCGCGCAGGTAATCGGCGACGATCTTCTGCATCGGGGTCATCACGTAGTTGTCGAAGAACCGGTCCATCATGCGCACCTCGAGCGCGCCGCTTGCATCGGACGGAATGAGTTGCACCGTACCGGGATGAGCGATCGAGAGGCGCTCGATGATGATGCTCGATTCGACGTAGGTATGCCCGGAGTCGGTCATGACGGGAAATTTCTTCAGAGGCCAAAGCGTTGCCAATTCGTCCATCGCGCCGGGATCCTCAGGCCCGAATTTCCGGTAGATAAAATCGGTACCGTTCTCGTAAAGGGCGATCAGCACCTTCTGGCAATAGGACGCGAAAGGGTGGGCATAGAGCGTTGGTTTCATCACGACCTCCTCGAGGAGCGAAAACCATACAGCATCGGCACCGTGCGGGACAATGAATGGGTGATGCATTAAGATTCCTTGCAATGACACAGCCGAGCGCGCCATTGGAGGGCATCAAGGTCCTCGACTTCTCCCACGCTCTTGCGGGTCCTTATTGCACCATGCTGATGGCGGCTTATGGCGCCGAGGTCATCAAGGTGGAGGGCCCGGATGGGGACATCGGCCGTACTTGGGGGCCTCCATTTCACGGTGCAGATGCCTCTTATTTCGTGGGGCTCAACAGCGGCAAGCAAAGCCTCGCAGTCGATTTGAAGAGCTCGCAAGGACTCGAAACCTGCCGAAAGCTGGCCGCCAAGGCCGACATCGTGGTTGAGAACTTCAGGCCAGGCACGATGAATCGCCTGGGCCTGGACTACGCCTCGCTGGCGGCGGCAAACGCGCGGCTGATCTACGTCTCGATATCCGGCTATGGACAGACCGGGCCGCGCCGGCTGGAACCCGCGATGGATTTGATCATTCAATCGGCGTCCGGATTGATGAGCATCACCGGCACTGGCGCGGGCGAGACGGTCAAGACCGGACATTCCATCGCTGACATCACCGCAGGGCTGTTTTCCCTGATCGGTGCGATGATGGCGCTCGAGGCGCGGCACCGAACCGGGCGTGGGCAGTTCGTGGACGTATCCATGATGGATACGGTGATGTCGACCATGCTGCCCAGCTTTGCGCGCTATTTGGCTTCCGGCGTCCTGCCGAAGCCGATGGGCACCCTGTTCGAAGGCATCGTTCCCTACCGCAATTTCATATGCGCGGACCGGGAAATGACCCTCGCAGTCGCGAGCGACAAGCTGTGGCGCAGCTTTTGCGGGGCGATCGGCCGCGCCGATCTTGCAAATCATCCGGATTACAACACCAATCCGCTGCGGGTGAAGAATCGCGCCGTGCTCGAGCCGATGCTCGAGGCGATGTTCCGCTCGCGTCGAGCTGAAGATTGGGTGGCATTGCTCGCCGAACATGGCGTGCCGGCGACCGTGGTGCGGAATCTCAAAGAAGTCATCGACGATCAGCAAACCGCGGCGCGCAACATGACACCGGTCGTGCAACATCCGGTTGCCGGGCCGATTCGAGTGCTCGGGGTTCCGGTGCAATTGTCAGAGACCCCCGGACGAATCGGCAGCGCCTCGCCGCTGCTGGGAGCCGATACCGCCGCCATTCTCAAGGCGATCAGCGGCGACTGATTGCGGCTAGGCCTGAGATCGCGCCCAGGTCAAGCGCTTGGTCACGGCGTAATTCCAGATCGCACCCACGCTGATGCCGGCCAGGGCGGCCAGGTACCAGATGCCGGTAATTTGATCGACGTAGGTTGCAAGGCCCACGTTCATGCAGGCGCCCAGGCTGCAGGCGATATTGAACGACAGCCAACCGCGCAGCCAGCGCAGGCCGCGCAAGCGCTTGTCGCGGTAAGTCAGCACGTTGTTCACGGAAAAATTGAAGGTCATGGTGCAGACAGTTGCGATCGCCTGTCCGGTAAAAAATCCCGCCTGCGCGAAATGCAGCAGCGCGCTCAAGATGCTGAAGTGAACTGCGACGCCGAGGGCGCCCACGATGCAGAACGCAACGAAGCGCACCGGCACGATATGCCCGAACAGCTTGTCGAGCAGCAACATGGCATATTCCCACGCGGTCAGCGAGTCGAGCTTGCTGACGCCGGCTTGGCGCAGCCGGAAGCTGTATGGCAGCTCCTTGAAGCGCAGCGGCGCGGGAGAGGAGGCGAACAAGTCCATGAGGATTTTCGTGCCGATATTCGACAGTTTGCGCATGGCACCCTCAAAGACCGGCCGGCGCAGCATGAAAAATCCGCTCATCGGGTCGCTCAGCGTATCGGGCACCAGCATGCGGCTCAGGCGCATGCCGAACCTGCTCAGGCGCACCCGCGCCGCACCCCAGTCTCCCGTGCCCCCGCCGGGCGCGTAACGGGACCCGACCACCATGTCGATATCGTTCTGTTTGAGTGCCGCGAGCATGTGCGGCAGCAGCTGTTCATCGTGCTGCAGGTCGCCGTCCATGACCGCCAGATAGGGCGCGGAACTCGCGAGCATGCCTTCCACGCAGGCGGAGGACAATCCGCGTCGGCCCAATCGCTGCACGCAGCGAATCCTCGAATCCTTGGCGGCGAGTTGCCGCACCAGTTCCGCCGTTCCATCCGGAGAGTCATCATCGACGTACACAAGTTCCCAGGCGCAATCGCGCAGGCAGGCTTCAATGCGCCGCGCCAGCTCAACGACGTTGTCGCGCTCATTGAACGTGGGAATGATGACGGAGAGCTCAGGCCCTCGCAGCGCGGTCGATTGGTCCAACTCAATGACTCTTTGGAAATGTGCCAGGATGATCAAGATCGGACGGTGATGTGTACGCAGGTGCCCGGCCGGCGCATAGTATAAAGTCACCAAGCCGATTCACAAGCCCTGAAGAGGCGGGCGAGCCGCCAACCTGCTACGATTGCCGCCCCATCGAGAACCGGGGATTTTCGGGGTGTAGCTCAGACTGGTAGAGCGCTACGTTTGGGACGTAGATGTCGCAGGTTCGAATCCTGTCACCCCGACCACTGATTTTAGGTCCTAACCGGGCAGATGGTACCCACTTCATTCCGGAGACATGGGTAACAGTTTGGCGCCGAACGGGTTTGGGGCACACTCGACGCGGCCTGCCTCGTAATCAAAGAACCCCAAGTCGTAGTCCATAAAGCTTACCAACCAGATCTTCTCCGCGACTTCCTTGATGCCGACATTCTGTCCGGCGAAGACCTGACTTAGATTTATTTTACGCCGCCCGATGCAGATGCGCCCGCACTGCGTGACGGTAATGGTGCGATCATGGAAGGGATATTCCAGATCGCTCAAGCCGGTATAGGGCCGCCGCGAAGGCTGGTACAGCTGAGCGGGGCATCGACCATTTAAGGCCTGGTGCGGCCGCTCAGCGTTGTAGTAGTCGATGAAGTGATCGAACTTCTCCTGCTGCTGCAGGAAGTTCTTCGCCGGCGGCTTGGTGGCTTCCTTCTTCAAAGTCAGATGCATCCGTTCGTGTCGGCCGTTCTGCTGCGGGTTACCAGGCTTGATGCGCTCGATGCAGATCCCTAAGCGCAGCCACCACACCGAGAGTTTGCTTAAACCGAAGAAGGCACTCGGGCTGGCGAAGGGGATGCCGTTGTCGGTGCGGATCGCTTTAGGCAGCCCAAAGTCCTTAAAAGCCCTTTCAAACACGGTAAATGCGAACATCTCCTTGGTGCTGCCCAGAGCGTCGCAGCACAGCAAGTAGCGGCTGGCAAAGTCGGTGATGGTCAGCGGATAGCAATAGCGCTGATCGGCGAGCATGAACTCACCCTTGTAATCGGCGCACCACAGATCGTTGGGTCGAGTCGTATGGCTCAGCGCCGTACCTTCGGCCCGGTAGCGGCGCCTCTTGCGCCCACTGTTGACCAAACCGTTGCGATCCAGAACCGCGTGCACAGTGCTGATCGCCGGCAGCTGCATCCCGCTGTGCAGCAGCTTGATCTTGTCTCGGATCTTCTGCGCCCCCCAGCTCGAGTGCTTCTCCTTCAGTTGCAGGATCAAGTTCTCGATCTGAAAGGGCAGTCGATTGGCGTGCCGATACGGCCGACGGCTCCGATCGGTCAGTCCTTCAATCCCGCAGTTCTGGTACCGCTTATAGAGCTTGTAGCCGGTCTTGCGCGAGATATCGAACTCTCGGCACAACGCCGCCATCTTCTCCCCGTCCGTCAATCGAGCGACAAAACGCATCCGCTCGTCCATCTTGTAACACTCCTTCCAGGGCATTTTGCGTCTCCCGCAAAAGCCAAAAAGTGTTACCCATGTGCTCGGAAGAAGTGTTACCTATGTGTCCGGTAGGACCGCGCTGCAAAAGGGCAGCTCGATACTTCCCCCATCGGTGGCACAGCGTACAACTGTGTTGCTTCAACCGATTGTTCCTCTCCGCCGGCGACGACGGTCAAGTTGCCGGATGTACCCATGGGATATATGGCAATTGGTGTCGGTGGCGCTGCCAGCGGTTCTGCCTATGAGAACTACTACCTTGCGAATGAGCCATGGTATATCGTGGTGCCGTACGCGACGGGAACTTTGGTGGAAGATCCAAACGGCAACTACAACTTCCAGACATCGAATGCCGTTGAATACACGATCACGCCGAATGACCCAACAAACGAGTCGAGTATTTCGACCGTGAGCGTCAAGACCGCACCCGGCGATCCATATTACTCAAAAGGAATATTCGAGAAGCGATACAGCCCGGCATTGTTAGCGGCAACACAGGGTATTTGGGTGCTGAAGCTCCAGCGCAGCACTCTGTTTTCCGTCCCATTCGACAATACACAACCCATTCCAGTTAGCGATGCGGATGCCTGTCAGGAGACCCCGCACATCCCGCCAACACCTGGGGTGGCTAATTTCGATGAATGCGGCCGCTACTATTTCACAGGCGTATTGGATCAGGCGTCTGCGGCGGGATCGTACAGCCAGCTGGCAAACGATCTCGCCAGTGAGAATTCAAACGAGTTGGTCTTTGTGGTTACGACTGGCAAGACGCCCGGCTATCCTGGCTTGACTACCTCTACTCTGGTGTCCGCCCCTCTTGCAAACGCGTTTTCCGCTCTGGGCGGAACTCCCGAAACGCTGATCGGTTTAGGCGTGGCGGGAGCTACCTATTCCTTCGTCGGTTGCGTCACCTGCGGGAACTCTCTCGGCGGTCACGTTGTCATCTCATCGAGTTTGCAGTCGCAACAAGGGCAGAGCGGCTACATTCACGGCTTGCTGCAACCTAACCTGAACGGCCTTTACTGGCCCACGCAGGCCTCGCTCGATCAGCCAGGTGCCGATGGAGCGCCGACAACAGACCTCACGATTCAAGAAGTCACTGCAACCCAGCCTGTGGATTGGCCGGAGTTGAGTACGACGGTGAAGCTCACCTCAGGAGCTTTCACGGCCGATTCGACAGGCGGTCAAAACGCGGCTTACTACTACATCGGCTATCAGCTCATAAACAACTTCTACATCGTCGGAGCGCAGGGCAACAAGATCGACGACATTCACTACTACTTCACCAGCGGAAATAACACGTTCCTCGATTACCACTACTATGATCCAGCGAACTTGACGTTCCCGGGTGCCACGCCGACAACGTGTTTCACGTGGACGGATCCGGTGCCCACTCGTGGAACTCTTGCGTGCTTTACCCAGAACGACTTCAACGCCGTCCGGGCGCAAATGCACAATGAAATCCTCTATCTGACGAATGTCCTGCAGTTCATGGTCACTGGTTCTACAAACATGAAGGACATCGTAGCTTCCAGCAGCGGAAGCGCGGCGCTTGCGCTGATCAATGCCGCGGCGGCAGTGGAAGCAAGCACTCTGCAACCGCCTCCCGCGATGCCGATCAAGTCGAACGTCTCCAACATACTGAATTTGATCGGCAACGCTGTCTCTACCGCGGCAACAATCGCTTCCACCGCTTTTGGAGGTCCGGAGGCAAGTGAGGCCGTCCAGGCACTCCTGAAGATTGTGGGGCCGTCGGCAGGCGTGACGTCTGGTTCATTCGGGATGGCGAGTGCAATCACGGGCGGGCTGCACACTGCCGGGGGACCGTCGCCAATTCCAAGCCGGGATTATCCGTTTCTCACCACCATCGCTGATCTGTCCAATAACCAACTGCAACAGGGCTTCACTGCCGGCTTCGACAGTGGACTCGATACCATTCTTGCCGACTGGTACAAGCTATCGACCATCGGACCCAAAATCACGGATTCAAGTCAACCCGGCTTTCAAACACCGACGCAATCCACGCAACTGATCGGCATCACGCAAATCGGCCGGGCGTCGCAGCGCAGCTTCTATATGGCGCTACTACCGGTTGACTATTCTGTACAGCATTACACCTATTGGTTTGGCGATCCGAGTATAACCAACAACCCAGACATGGGCGCGCGCACGGAAGGCATTTCGGCGGATTGCAACACTTGGTACTACAGTGCGCCGGCGCCTTCGACTATCAATCTAGTCAGCAAGTACTACCTTAGCTTCGCGGGCGCGAAACCGACCGGCTTCGCCTTTTGGAATAAGAATTTCACCCCGATTCCCATTCCCATGCCTATAGACTGGTATGTTCTTGCCTCGTCGGCGACACCGACAAAAGCGGGCACACTTGCGCAACAGATCCAGTTGCTTGATCCAGCGGTCGCCACCACGCTTTTCAGCTCAGGTGAGTTGAACATTCCTTTGGACCCTTTCCTTGACATAGCCGGTCCCATGGCGAGTGTATGGGCGGATAGCGCTACTCTTGGTTTCGATCATTTTCCCGCAGATCAGACGTGCTCGCTCTACGTCGCGGGCAAGTATGGCAATACAATTCCCGACGGAAGCGTGGGCGGCCCGCAGCCTATTCCTGTGGTGAAGGTAACTCTAAACGTGCCTGCTTCTGGCGTGCTGGGTGACAACGTGGCATTGCAAGCCACGGCGGTTTCCGGCAGCACACCTATTACCTCGAGCTTGATTGCTTTTTCGGACGGAAACACCGAAATGGGACGCGTTCCGTTGGATGCTACCGGCACAGCAACACTAAACGTAACGACGCTATCGCTTGGTACGCATACGATCAGTGCGTCTTTTGTGGCGACGACACAGTACGGGGCGACAATTCCGGTGACGGCCACGTTAACCATCTATGCCAACGATCCGGATCTCTCGATTGCGCTCTCGGCGGCGGACATCACGGCTACAAGTGGCGCTACCTCTGCGCCGCTCGACCTGCAGGTTACCTCCAAGCGGGGCCTTGCCGGTACCGTGACATTCACCTGCTCGGGTCTGCCTGCGGGCGCCACCTGCAACTTCACGCCATCGCAAGTCACGCTGACGGATGGTTCGTCCGCATCAACGTCATTGACGATTTCCGATCAAAGGCAGACCGCGCGGTTGTGGCCTTCGCTGCCTCTCTTTGCACTCGTTCTAGTGCCGTTGCCGCTACTGCGGCGGAAAAACGCGGCGGCGGCAATGAAGTCCCCCTGCGCAATCATGGTAGTGGGCCTGTTGCTGTCGTTGTTTTTAGCTGCGTGTAGCGGTTCGTCGAATCCGCCGCCCCCTGCAATGCAACCGATATCCAGTACTGTTCTGGTAACGGCAACCTCCGGCAAGATCTCGCGGAGTGTTCCAATAAATCTTACCCTGCAGTAGTCGCAGTACAGCGCGTACGGACGGGGATACGCCCCATGGCCGCGCGGCGTGGACTTGGGCAGCGCCCAGGTGTTGGTCTACCAACCGCAGATCAACTCGTGGACCGACAATCAACTCTCGGGCGGCTGGAGGAGCGCGGGCGGAAACAACTCCTGGGCCGATCAGGAATCCAGAGCGCGCGGCGCCGGCAATGATCGCACGAGCAACTTCTCGAACAGTTTCGGCCGGAGTTTTGACGGTGGCGATCGGAGCGGCGGCAATGGGTTCTTTGGTGGTGGTGATCGCTTCGGTGGCGGTGGCGGCGGCTGGGGCGGCCGCTTCGGGGGTGGGCGCGAAGGCTCTGGTTTCGGTGGGTTTAGGCGCTAAGCACGGTCATAACGACGAACACAGCTTGTGACGCGCGAAGTTCAACACGGGTTGATCGGAGCGCCGCTGTTCATCGAAGCGCGGTAGTCGCGGGCGGTGCAGACTATTGCGGCCATTAGGAATAATAGATCCGAAAGGTTTCATGCAACCACGGGCACCTGAACCGCCCGGTTTTGCGGCCGGCCGGTCTCCGGGCGAAGCAATGGCGCAGCGCTGTATTGGCACACCAGCGCGCGCCGCGGCTTGTCGGTGCTATTGCCACCGGTGCGATGCATGGTAAGACTCGAGAATGCGACGATTGAGCCTGCCGGAACCTCGACGATCTCGCCTTGCTCAGTGCCGCGATAGCCGACCAGATTCGCTCCGCTATCTTCCCACTCGTGCGGTGTCACGGAAGGGTCCTTGTTGATGTCGCGCGGCAAGACGTAGATCGTCCCGTTCTCCCGAGTCGCGTCGTCGAGCGCGCACCACAGCGTAAGGAAAGCGGGGTGTTTGAAACGCACGTAGCCCGAGTCCTGGTGCCACGCGAAACTATCGCCATGGTGCGGCGCTTTGACTACGATCTGTTCGTTGAATAGAAAGACATTTGGACCCAGGATATCGCGAGCGATGGCCGCCACGAGTTCACCTTTCACGAAGGCATTGAATCCGGGGAAATGTTCGCAACGATTCGAGAAGAACAGGCGGCTGCTCTTAGTAATCGCTCCGTAGGTTTCGCCTTCACGCAGATGCGAGGGCGGATACGGTTCGCCCTTGAGCATGGCCTCGACCAATGCGTCGGCGGCGAGGCGCACATCGGTGAGCTGTTGTACCGACATCGCGCGCTCTATGACACAGAACCCGCGTCTATTGAATTGAGCGATCTGGGCGGGGCTGAGCATCATTATCTCCAATTGGTTGGAGTGCCCAGAGTAAGTCTTGTGCGGCCGACGCATCTCTGCCGTTCGGGTCGAGGTTTCTGCATTTTGTGCTACGCTGAGCCGGAGCATAGGAGCCGCAGTGGCACGATCGCGCATTGAACATATCCCGAAGACTTTGTCGGGCGTCTGCTGGCTGAATCAGGTGGCGAGGCCGCGCTACAAGCGGCTCACGTATGCTCACAGCCACCCTGAGATCGAAGTCAATCTGATTGAAACCGGGACCTGCCGTTACTTGATCGATGACCGGGTGCAATCTTTGACCTGTGGCGACCTGTTCTGGTTGTTTCCCGAACAGCAGCACATGATTATCGAGGCGAGCGCCGATCTGGCGTTCTGGGTGGTGCTGGCGCGACCGGACTTCTTGATCCAGCGCACCCGGCGTGTTCCCGCCTCAGGCTCAGAACGCCCGCAATTCGCGCGTCCGCGCCGTTTACGCGAAACGGAGCGCCTGCATCTGACCGGCGTCGCCGCCTCGTTAGTGGCCTGCGAGGATGATCCTCCCCACCATGCCGACGGGCTGGCGTGGTGGTTCGACGAGGCGAGCCGCATCACCGAATCTCAATCAGGCCGGCTGGGCCGGCCGATGCATCCGGCCATCGTCAGTGCTTTGGCCTTGTTGGATGCCCATCCATCCATGCCGCTGCCCAAATTGGCGCGGGACGTGCACCTGAGTCCCAGCCGCTTGAGCCATCTGTTTGCCGAGCAGGTGGAGCGTTCCGTTTCAGCGCATAGAAACCACGTGAAGCTGCGGCGCTTCCAAGAACGGGTGCAGTCCGGCGATTGCCGCAATCTTACCGAAGCTGCATTTGATGCTGGGTTTGGCAGCTATGCCCAATTTGCGCGCGTGCTGCGGGCCAGCACCGGAGTCACCCCCCGCAAGCTGCTCGCGGACAGCTCCGCGGATTCATAGCGGCAAGTGATCAAAAGTTAGCATCGTGCGCAGAGCGCCGCGCCGCTGCGGCGGTGAGCATGCGCGAATGACTAGCGATCGTTCCCTGCTCATTGGGATCACCGGCAACAGCGTCGTGCACAGCGACGCAGATCAGTTCGATCTCGACACGCGCTTTCGCATGGTTCGCGAGGCCGGCGTCTTTGATTACTACGAGCGCTCGCCGCCGCCTGGAGAGCTTGACGCGCACCGGCGCGCCAGCGAACGGTACGGCTTGCCGATCCGCGCCGGCGGGTTTTATTACACACTGGGCCGCGATGAGCCGTTGCTTGAATGGCATTTGCGCATCGGGCGCGAAGTCGGCGCCCAGGCTCAGAACGTGCAGATCTCGCAGGTCGATGCGGATGGCGTGCCTTTGAGCGATGCTCGGGTCGCGTTCGCCTATCTTCGCGCCTTCGAGATAGGCACGACTCTCGGCGTGACACCCTGTTTCGAAGTGCACGTGAACATGTGGTCCGAGCACTTCGGCCGTGTCGAGCGGGTGGCAGAACTGGTCGAAAAGCAGGGTATTGCCTTCAATATCACGCTGGATGCCTCGCATGTGATATTCAAGATCGACAACCCGCGCGAACAAACCGTGCAAGGAATGCGTGAGGATGTGATCGCGGGCCGGATAATCCTCGATCCTTTCGATTCACGCAGCGTCACTGAACGCTGGATCAACCGCGACATCGTCGGTCACGCACACGCGCGGCCCGCGGCGCCGAACAACCCCGTCAATGTTTGGGGCAAACATCCGAATGGCCAGTTCGGCAGGGGCATTCAATATCCTTTTACGAGTCCGGCGCCAGGCACATGGCATGCGCAGTGGAGCGAGGCGGCACTCGCGCCGTGGAAGCAAGTGATGCGCTCGCTGCTCAAGCATCACGCCACGCATGGCCGTCGTGAGGTCTTGTGCATAAGCACCGAGATTCTGCCCTTCGCCGATTACGGCGCCGGCGTTCGCTACTCCCTGTTCGAAGACAGCATCGGCTGCGCGCGCTGGCTGCGGTCCACCTGGGATGAATTGCGCACCGGCGCTTCTGCACTCTTGGAACCGCATGCCCTCAGCCACTAAGAAAAATCCCCTGCAAGCACAGTGGCGCGCAGAGCCGCTGCAACCCTCTGCGAGCGCGGCACTGCGTGCCATTGTCGGGGCCGAGAATCTGCTCGGCAGCGTTGCAGACCGCTTTGCGTATGCGCGGGATCGCTTGCCGTGGGGATTGTTTCAGCTGCGCGCAGGTGATTTGCCGGCAACCTTGCCGGCGGCCATCGTGCTTCCCGGCTCGCGGGATGAACTCATCGGGATCGTCGAGGCAGCCAATCGCCTACGAATCAGATTGATCCCCTTTGGCGCAGGCTCCGGCGTGCTGGGCGGAACATTGCCCTTGAGCTGCGAAGTGATGGTGGATATGAAACGCATCAATCGCTTGCTGCAAATCGATAAGATTGACGGCACCGCGCGCGTGCAAGCCGGGATGAACGGCGGCCAATTCGAGGCGGCGCTCAATGCTCAAGGTTACAGCGCCAATCACTTGCCCCAGTCAATACACATGTCCACGGTCGGCGGCTGGGCGGCGTGCCGCGGAGCCGGCCAGGCCTCATCCCGCTACGGCAAGATCGAGGATATTGTGATCGGGTTGGAAGCAGTACTGCCCGATGCTCGTCTGCTGCACGTGCGACCTGTGGCCCGTCGTGCAGTCGGGCCCAGCATCAAAGATCTCATGATCGGTTCCGAAGGGGTGTTTGGGTTCATCACGGAATTGACGCTGCGCATCGGCCGGCTTCCGGAGTACCAAGCGGGCGCTGTCTATGCGTTCGCGAGCTTGCAGAGCGGCCTGGATGCGATGCGCACGATCGTGCAGCGCGAAGGCCGGCCGAGCGTCATGCGCCTTTATGACGAGCCGGAATCGCGAGCGCGCACCGAGGGCATCAAGCAATTCACCGAGCGTCCGATACTCGGCATTTTCAAGTTCTCAGGCCCTAAGGGTCTCGCCCTGGCCGAGGCTGCGCTGGTGGAGGAGATCTGCATGGCGCAAAACGCGGTCGCCACGGACGATGGGCCGTATCGGCACTGGGAAGAAACTCGATTCCAATCTTACTCGATCAAGTGGCAGACGGCCGGCTACTGTATGGACACGGTCGAGGTCACCGGTAGTTGGCGCGCGTTGCCGCAGATGCATGCACGCATGCAGCAGGCGGTACTCAGCCTGCATCCTGAAGCACATTTCAGCGCTCACTGGTCGCATATCTACCCGGAAGGCGCGTGCCAGTACATGACGCTGCGGTTGCCGCCGATGGATCATGCGAACGCAATGCGGCTGCACCGCGAGGCCTGGCGACGGCTCGAGAGTATCTGTTTGGAACTCGGGGGTTCCATCGCGCATCACCACGGGGTCGGCGTGTTTCGCAACGAATGGTTGCGCGCGGAACTCGGCGCGGGGCTCGACATGTTACAGATTCTGAAAGACGGCATTGATCCGCACAATTTGCTAAATCCGGGGAAAGTGGGACTGCGCGCGGCGCCGGGCGCCTTGCAAGTGCCGGGAACGGCACGATGAGTCCGGCGCTCGAGACTCTTCGCACCTGCGCATTCTGTCCGAATACCTGCCGGCCTTCGCACTCCGCCGCCGCGCGGCTGCAAATCGAATCGCAGACCCCCTCGGCGATGTCATTGCTGGCGCTGGCCTTTTTGGACGGCCGGCTGGATGACGCCAGCGGTGTAGTGCAAGCGCTGCGTCGGCGCGAGGCGGTGCGCGAGAGTCTCGGGCATTGCACCTACAATCTAGATATCGACGCTGCGCTCGACGCGATGCTCGAACCCGCAGACAAGCGCTGACATGCCGAGCGATCCTTGCCTGATGGGCATCGACTTGGGCGCGGGCAGCCTCAAGACCATGATTGTGAGCCTCGATGGCCGGGTGCTCGGGAGCGCCGGGGCCGACATCGCCTCGCACTCGCCACAGCCGGGCTGGAGCGAACAAGATCCCAATGAATGGTGGCGTGCAGTGTGCGCAACGGTGCCCCTGGCACTCGCTCGCGCCGGGTTGGATGTAAGTGCCATCAAGGCGGTGTCCTTCAGCGCCGGCGCGCACACCCCGGTGCTCGAAGACCGCGACGGTAAATTGCTGCGACCCGCGATTCTGTGGAACGATCAGCGCAGCGGCGCCGAAGCGAACGAACTGCAAGTGAAGGGCGGTGAGCAGTTCATGAGCATCGCCTTGAATCGCCCCAGTCCCACCTGGACTGCGCCGCAATTGCTGTGGCTGGCGCGCCATGAACCGGAGGTGGTGCGCGCCGCACATCGCCTTTATGTGGCGAAGGACTGGTTGCGCTCGCGCCTCACCGGCACCTGGGAGACCGATCCTACGGAAGCGGGCGGCACGCTGCTTTTCGACCTTAAGGGCAATCATTGGTCGGCTCCGCTCTGCGATATGATCGGTTGGGATGCACGCACGCTGCCCCCGATCGTCGCCGCGACCGCCGTGGTTGGCGGCGTCACAGCGGCCGCTGCCGCCGCCTGCGGACTGCGCATCGGCACGCCCGTGGTGTGCGGCACGTCCGATACGTCAATAGAGACGTTCGGCGTCGGTTCGATCAATCCGGGCGATGGCACGATCAAGCTGGCCACCGCAGCGACGGTGAGCATCGTGGGTGAATCGCCCCATGTTCACCCAACGCTCATCAACTATCCGTTGGTGGTCCCTGGCCTCTGGTACACCATCACCGGCACCAACAGCTGCGCATCCGCGCACCGCTGGTTGCGCGATCGCTTCTTTGCGCATCATGGCAATGCCCAACGCAGCGCCTTTGAGGCCATGGACGAGATGGCAGCCGCCATGCCGGCCGGGGCGCTCGGGCTCTTATTTCATCCCTACCTGCAAGGCGAGCGCGCGCCGCACTGGGACCCGTTGCTGCGTGCGGATTTTATCGGCATGAGCTTCCGCCACGAACCGGGTCACTTCGTGCGTGCGTTGTACGAGGGCATCGCTTTCTCACTGCGCGATGTGCTCGAGCAATTTCGCGCGCAGGGGATGAACATGCGCTCGGCGCGCATTGCCGGCGGCGGCGCGAAGAGTGCGTGCTGGCGGCAGATTGTCGCGGATGTGCTCGGCGTTGCGGTGCTTCTACCGCGGGTCACCGACGCCTCGTTTGGCGCGGCGTTGCTGGCGGGTGTCGGCGTGGGCCTGTTCGCCAACGAGCGCGCTGCGGCCCAAATCTGCACCAGCATCATCGAGCAAGCGGAGCCCAATGCTCATCGAGCCGCTTTTTACGACGAGCTCTTTGGACTGTATCGTCGCTCGCAGGCGGCGCTCGCCCCCATCAATCACGCGCTCGGGAGACTGTCCGTGATGCAGGTGAGCGCATGAACGCGCAGGTCCGCACCATGGGGTTTCCCGGCCGCTATATTCAGGGTCCGGGCGCCCTGGCGCAGTTGCCGCATTTGCTGCTCGAGCTGGGCTCGTGCCGCGTCGCGGTGCTCGCCGATGCGACCGTACGAGCTGCGTTGGGCGATCGCATTGACGCGATGCTCACGAGTTCGCAGCCTGCGCCGTTCACTTTTAAATGGCTGGATTTCCCCGGCGAATGCAGTGTCGCGACAATCGCGGCGCTGGCCGAGCAAGCCGCGGTGCGCGACACCGTGATCGCGCTCGGCGGCGGCAAGACCATCGACACCGCCAAGGGCATCGCCCGCCGCTTGAACGCGCGCTTGGTGATCATCCCCACCATTGCGTCAAACGATTCGCCGACCAGCCGATTGATCGTCCTCTACGACGACGCGCATCGCGTCGCCGGGGTTGAGTTGCTGGCGTGCAATCCTGATGTGGTGTTGGTCGATAGCGCCGTCATTGCGCAGGCCCCCGCGCGCTTTTTCGCCGCCGGAATGGGTGACGCGCTGAGCAAGAAATTTGAAGCCCGCCAATGCCATCTGACGGGCGGTCATAACTTCTATGGCACGCCATCACTGCCGACTGCGCGTCTGTTGGCCGATCGCTGCTACGAGGTGATCCTGGAATTCGGCGCTGCGGCGTTGCGGCAGGTGGCACAAGAGCGATGTCCCAATGAGGCGGTAGAACGCACCATTGAGGCCACTGTGTTGTTGTCGGGTGTGGGCTTCGAGAGCGGCGGCTTGTCGTTGGCGCATGCGCTGGTACGCGGCTTCTCTGCGCACCCGGTGCTCGGCAGGTTCCTGCACGGCGAAGTGGTGGCGTTCGGCACACTGGTGCAACTCGTGGCGGAAGGCCGATCGAAGTCCGAAGCAACCGAGTACGCAACGTTCACGCGGCGCCTAGGGCTACCCGCCTCATTCGACTGGTTTGGGGTCGAGCACATGAGCGTGGCTGAGCTTGAGGAGATTGCCCGCATCAGCTGCACGGCGCCCTATAGCGCCAATCTGCGCCCGAGGATCGATGAGAACGGCGTGCGCCGGGCGCTCGAAGTCGCCGACTTCATCGGCCGCAGCGCCGCTGCGTAACAAAGCGGGCGACAGCAATTGCGCGATCGTTATTATTAGTGTCTTATAGCAGAGTTGTATAACATACCTCTTACATGATAAGTTTTGGCTGGCTTACAAGGCGGGGATTGGCCCGCGATTCGAATGGGGGGGAGTAAGCGTCGCTGCTCCTTTAAGACAAAACGCCTTAGTCGGGCGGCGAGCGGTATCGACCGGTCGAGATAAGTAAACAAAGGAGCAAGTGATGAGCGTGTTCACTGGAATCCAGGCTCGAGCGGCGCTAGGCGCTATGTTTCTGTGCATCGGTATTGCCGGCGCCTACTCCACGGCCGCGTTTGCGGAGGCCGCGGTGGATCAGGCGCGGCCCGCCGAAGGCGGTGGTCAACTCGACGAAGTCACCGTTACCGCGCGGCGTCGCTCGGAGCCCCTGCAAGAGGTTCCGGTGGCCGTTACGGTGATGACGGGCGCGCAACTTGCCGCGCAGAATCTTTACAACATTCAAGACATGAGCACCGAGATACCGAGCGTTGAGTTCCGCACCGGCGCCTCGAACAAGGATCGCGATGTTTTCGTGCGCGGCATCGGCACCATCACATCCTCTCCCGGTGTCGAACCCTCGGTATCAACGGTACTCGACGGCGTGGTGCTCGCCCGCCCCGGGCAGGCGACTGCCGAAATGCTGGATATCGATCGCGTCGAGGTGTTGCGCGGCCCGCAGGGAACGCTGTTCGGCAAGAATGCCTCGGCCGGCGTGGTCAACATAGTCACCAGCGATCCGACTGCCGACTTCCACGGCTACGGCGATGCCTCATACTTCGGCGGCGGTGAAGAATACCGGGTGAAGGGCGGCGTTTCCGGAACCCTGCTGCAGGATAAATTGCTGGGCAGCATTTCCGGCGTTTACAGCCATTACAACGGCAACGTCGACAATCTCTTCGACAGCACCCCGGCCAATGGCTTCGAGCGCTACGGGATGCACGCAAAGTTGGTGTTTACGGCATCGGACGATCTGCGGCTGGTCTTCAACGGCGACTACATGCAGGAGCGAGACACGGTGCCGACCGGCGTGCTTGCCTCCACCAGTCAGTCGGTTTTTCCCACGGGTATTTCGACGCCGAATCCGACATTCGCCGCAGTGGTGGCCGGCGAAGGTGTGGTGCCGTCCAATCACAACACCAATATCAGCGACAACGTCAACAGCCAGGTCAACGACAAGAACGGCGGCGCGAGTCTCACCGCTGATTACAACCTCGCAGGCTACACCCTGACCTCGATCACGGCTTACCGGCGTTGGGAAAATGCTCAGTATCAGGATTACGACCAAATATCGACGTTGACGCCCGCATTTCCTCAGATAGAGGATCACGGCTTTTTGTCGTTCTATCAAGTATCCCAGGAGATGCGGCTTGCCTCGCCCAAAGGGCACTTCATCGACTACCAGGCCGGCTTGTATTTTCTGAAGGCCGTGGACACCGAATATTATGTGCGCGACATTTCGCAACTTGCAGCGAGCAACATAGTTTCGAATAGCGGTACTTCCTTCTTTGGCACTGATGCGAACAATTTCTCTGGTTTCGGCGAGGCCAACATCAATTTCACGGATTCTTTCCGCGCCATCATCGGCGCGCGTTTGATTCGCGACGTGCTCGATTATCACTTCCAGCGTGTGACGACCTCGCCGGTGGCGCTGCCGGCCATTGCGACGCCATTCGCCAGTACCGGCTCCACCTCTGATTGGGGATACGCCGATCGCGCCGGTCTGCAATACGACATCAACAAAGACATGAACACGTACGTCACGTACTCGCATGGCTACGGCGGGCCGGCCTATAACGTGTTCTTCAATATGGCCACATCTGCAGCCGTCGCATTGAAGCCGGAATCATCCAACGCCTACGAATGGGGTTTCAAGTCGAGGATGCTGGGCGGTCGATTGCAGGCCAACGTCGCTCTCTACTACATGAATTTCCAAAACTACCAGGCCAACTTCACGGATGTCTTGAACGGCGCATTGGTGACACGGTTGATCAATGCGGGCTCAGTGTCAACACGCGGAGTCGAGGCAGACCTGGCTTACAAGCCTATCGAAAATCTCACCCTTACGGGCGCGGGCGCCTGGACCGACGCGAAAGTCGACGACTTTGCCTGCCCGCCGCAGGCTGCGACTAGTTGCAACATCAATGGCCAGCCACTGCCGTTCGCGCCAACCTGGAAGTTCAACGTCAACGGCAGCTACGACATACCGCTGAGCAATTCTTGGAAGGCTTTCGTGAACAGCAACTACCGCTGGCAGAGCAAAGTGCAGTACCAATTGACCCAGACGCCCGACACCGTTCAAGCGGCCTACGGAATCTGGGATGCGGGCTTGGGTGTGGCGAACGCCAATGATGGCTGGCGCGTCAGCCTGTTGGTCAAGAACATTGCGAACCAGTCTTACTCTTCTTATATAGCGCACGGCGATCTTGCCGGCGTCGTTCGTTGGGTGCCGCGCGATGACAGCCGCTACGCCGGCATCGATGTCCGCAAGTCGTTTTAGGCAACGGCAAGGTATTTCGAAGCCATGCAACTGATCGAGCATCGCGGCGGCTTTGAGATTTGCGTCGGCGGCAGAGCGCTTCTCAAACATGAGGCGGCTCGGCCTTGTTTCTTTGTGGGCGTCGGAAATCCCGAAATACGAACCAACCACGGCCGTTTTCACATCACCGACTATGTGGATGCGCGGATTCCGCTCACGCATGCCGTCATTTCCAAAATCGGCGCGGCGTGGCGCGTCGAGCTGGCTGCCTTTGCGGGCGGGGCGCCGATGCTGCGGATCGAGATTGCGCTGTCCGGCGATTACCTGACAATGAATCCAACCTCGCTGGATCCTGCCATGAATCGGCTGTGGCTGCGCATCAGCGCGGCGCAGGATGAGCGGGTGTGGGGAGGCGGGGAGCAATTCTCGTACTTCGATTTGCGCGGGCGCCGCTTTCCGCTATGGGTCGCCGAGCCCGGGGTCGGCCGCGATAAGAGCACGCTGGTCACTTTCCAAGCCGATCAACGCAACGGCGGCGGCGGCGATTACCACAATACCTACTACCCCCAGCCGACCTTTGTCTCCTCGCGCCGCTTCGCGCTGCATGTGGACACCACGGCCTACTCGGTATTCGATTTTCGCCAGGATGAATTCCACGAGATCGAGGTGTGGGAAATACCGGCGCAGATCGAGATATGGGAGGCCGCGCATTTTGTCGATTTGGTCGGCATCCTGTCCTCGAAGTTCGGCCGCCAACCGCCGCTGCCGGCATGGTTGCTGCGAGGAGCGATCATCGGACTCAAACAAGGAGTGCGCACTTACGAGAGGCTCGAGAATTACCTGTCCGCCGGCGTGGCGGTGTCGGCCCTGTGGTGCGAGGACTGGGTGGGCGTGCGCGAAACCTCGTTTGGCAAGCGCCTCTTTTGGGATTGGAAATGGAATCCGCAGCGCTATCCTGAGCTGGACATCAAGATTCGCGAGCTGAAGCAGCGCGGCATCCGCTTCATGGGCTACATCAATCCCTACCTGTGCAGTGACGGCTCGTTGTATCCGATCGCGGCGGCGGCCGGTTACTTGGTGCGGCACCCCGAGCGTGACGAGCCCTATGTGGTGGATTTCGGCGAGTTCGAAGGCGGCATGGTGGACTTTACCAATCCACAGGCCCTCGAGTGGTACCAGGATCAAGTGATCGGCCGCAACATGCTCGACTTCGGATTGTCGGGGTGGATGGCGGACTTCGGCGAGTATCTGCCCACCGATGTGCGTCTCGCGAGCCGTGTCGACGGGATGCTGGCGCACAACGCCTGGCCCACGCTGTGGGCCAAGGTGAATGCCGACGCGGTGGCGCGCCGTGGCAAGACAGGCGAGGCGACATTTTTCATGCGTTCAGGTTTCAGCGGCTCGCAGCACTATTGCCCGCTGTTGTGGGCAGGGGACCAGTCGGTGGACTTCAGCCGTCACGACGGACTGCAGACGGTGATTTGCGCGGCGCTGTCCTCCGGCATCTTGGGCAATGCCTACCATCACAGCGACATTGGCGGTTACACCAGCCTATTCGGCAACGTGCGTCCTCCCGAGTTGCTGCAGCGCTGGGCGGAGATGGCTGCCTTCACCGCCGTGATGCGCACGCACGAAGGCAATCGACCCGGCGAGAATCTGCAGATTGATCAGGACACTGAGGTGCTGGCTCATTTTGCTAAGATGACTCGGGTGTATCGCCATCTCGCGCCCTATCTTGCCGGTCTGTGCCGCGAAGCTGCCAGTAGCGGATTGCCGCTGCAGAGGCCGCTATTTCTGCATTTCGAAGACGATCCGCGCGCTTACGAAAGCCAGATTGCCTATCTGTTCGGCGCGGACCTGCTGGTCGCGCCGGTGATCCGTGCCGGTGTGCGGCGGTGGCGAACCTATCTGCCGGCGGGTGCCGCGTGGATTCACATTTGGAGCGGTACCGAGTACGCGGGCGGCGCCGATGTGGAGGTGGCCGCGCCGCTCGGTGAGCCGCCGGTGTTCTATCGCAAAGGCAGCGCCCACCGCGAACTGTTCGACGGCGTGGCGAGCGCGTAAAGATCCACGCAGCATGTCGGTCCTTCACCGTCGCTTGCTCCTCGCGCTGATCATCAGCGCCGGGATCCTCAACTACGCAGATCGACAGGTCATCGCTGTCCTCAAGCCCCTGTTGCAGGAAGATCTGCACTGGAGCGATAGCGACTACGGCTACTTGACCGCCGTCTTTCAGTTTGCCGCGGCGTTCACATTTCTCGGTACGGGCTGGATCGTCGATCGGGTGGGCTGGCGCTGGGCGAATCCCTTGGCCGTCGGGACTTGGAGCTTGGCCGCGATGGCGCATTCCCTGGCGCGCACGTTGGGGCAGTTCACCGTCGCGCGTATCGCGCTCGGCGCCACCGAATCGCTGGGCACGCCCACCGGCGTCAAGACCATCGCGGTGCTGTTTACGGCGAAAGAGCGCTCGATTGCCATAGGGGCAATGAATGCGGCCGGCTGCGCCGGCGCCATCGTCACGCCGTTGGTGATTCCGGCGTTGGCACTCAGGTGGGGATGGGGCGCCGCCTTTCTTGTCACCGGCGGTTTAGGGTTTCTCTGGGTCGCGGCCTGGATGTTGCTCACGCGCAAGGCGAGCGAACCGAAACCGGCCGCCGCCGAAAAATCTGCGGTCGCCGTCAGCGCAGAACCCCGCGTCAGCTTGAAATCCGTCCTGACGGATCGACGCACCTGGGCCATTACCGGCGGCAAGGTGTTTTCCGATCCCGTATGGTGGTTTCTTCTTTATTGGGCTCCGGATTTTTTCCACCGCATTTTCAAATTGAACATGCAAGGCTTCGCCGTGCCGCTAGCGGTGATTTACCTTGCCGCGGCGACCGGTTCGCTGCTTGCCGGATTCGCTTCCGGGCGGCTGATTGCGCGGGGAGTCGCGATTGTCAAAGCCCGCAAGATCATCATGTTGATCAGCGCGCTCCTGGTCGTGCCTGTGCCGTTGGCCCTATTCGCCCCCAATTACTGGTTCTCAGTGGCGATATTGAGCTTGACCTTGGCGGCGCATCAGGGATTTGCCGTCAACTTGTTCGCCTTGACCACGGATGTGACGCCCAGCAACCACGTGGCCACGACGATCGGCATCGGGGCGTTGTTCGGCAATCTCGCGGGCATGGGGGTATTGCAGTTGGCCGGTAAGGTGATCGGGCCGGGCCACGGCTATGGCCTGCTGTTCGGCCTGTGCTCCATCTGGTATCTCTTGGGATTGATCTGGATTCACATCGTTCTGCCCAAACAGAACCCAGCGCACGCTTAAGCTCCCAGAACCTCCACCACCGCGCACGCCGTCACGGCACTAACGCGTACATTGGAGTCCTCGGTGACACCGGCGATATGCGGCGTCAGAATGAGATTGGGGACGCCGCGAAATGTCGCAGCGGCACCCGCCGTCAGCGGTTCGGTCTCAAAGACGTCCAGTGCCGCGCCGCCAAGGTGACCGCTGCACAACGCTGCCGCGAGCGCCGCCTCGTCGACGATGCCGCCTCGTGCCGCGTTGATCAGAACCGCGCCGGATTGCATGCGACCAAGCGCGGCGGCATCGAACATGCGGCGTGTTTGCGGGGTGAGAGGCGTATGCAGACTCACGACCTGGGAACTCGAGAGGATTTCGCCGAATGACAGGCGGCTCACGCCGACAAACGCCCCATCACGTTCCGGCAATAGCGGATCGAAGGCAGCCACCGTCATCCCCAAGGCCGCGGCTTTCCGGGCCGTGAGTCGCGCGATGGCACCGAAACCGATCAGGCCCAATTGCGCGCCGGCCAATTCTTTGCCGATCAGGTCCATTCGCGGCCATTCACCGGCTGCCAAGCGCTCGCTTGCGAGCCAGGCCCGACGCAGCAGCATGAGCGCCGCGGTGATCACGTACTCGGCAACCGATAAGTCGTTCGCGCCGCTGGCAGGCCGGACGGCGATGTTGCGAGAGCTGCAGGCGTCGACATCAATGTTGTCCAGCCCAACTCCCAGCCGGCCGACCACTTTCAATCTCGGTGCGGCATCCAGCAAAGCGCCTCGAACCTGCGTTCTATTGCGAACCAGGAGAGCACGGCAGTTGGCGAGCGCGGCATGCAGACGATCTGTCTGGTCGACAAGTTTGGGATCGTAAAGCACATCCCGTCCGGCGAAGATCGTGTCGATGGCCGATTGGTCCATGAACTCGCTGATTACGATGTCGCTCATCGGCCTGCTCCGACCTCGGCCAACCGGGCTATTTGCGCATAAAGTTCGGGCGCCACCGCCAGACCGCGCGTTCGCGCCGCCTCGCGAGCGATCAGCCGGCGATCTCCGGGCAAGCGCACGCCCTTCTCGGCGGCGACCGCCGACAGCAAATCTGCCATCCGGGTTGGATACAACTCGCCTGAAAATGCTTGCGGCGCCAAAGCGATGATGAGCTGTCCGACTCCGGGCGGCGCACCGCGATCATCCAGAAACGAGCTGGCCTCCCATCCATAGTGGCCGCCCACGAGGGCGGCGCATAAAATCTCCACCATCAGTGCGAGCGCGGCTCCCTTGGCGCCGCCCGCCGGAAGCAGCGCGCCTCTCAAGGCCGCGGCCGGATCGGAAGTTGGCGCGCCGTCCGCGTCCGTGGCCCAATCGCTGGGAATTTCGCGACCGGCTTTTTCGGCGGCAATGATCTTGGAACGCGCAACCAAGGACAAGGACAGGTCGATCACCAGGGCGGGCCTGCCACGAATCGGCGCCGCAAAAGCCAGCGGGTTGGTGCCGAGCATCGGGCGCTTGCCGCCTTGCAAGGCCATCGCCTGCGGCGTGTTGGACATGACCAGCCCGACCAAGCCTAGATCGGCAAGCCGCTCGACGGTTCTGCCGGCCTGACCGATGTGATGCGAGCGAAATATTCCCGCCGCGGCGATTCCCGTTTCCGGGGCGGCTTGGGACAACGAAGCGATCGCCAAATCGAGTGCCGGATAAGCGAAGCCGTCTTTCGCGTCGATCCGAAGCGCGGCGGCTCGGGTCCGCGTCGCTTCCGGCCGAGCGTGGCCTGCGACTTTGCCGGCCGCGACCTGGGCCGCATAGCCCGGCACGCGCGACAGTCCATGCCCCAGTTGACCGTCTGTTTCCGCCGCGATCAAGGCGGCCGCGGTCGAGGCTGCGTTGATCGGCGAGGTACCGCATTTCTCGAGAGCACGCGCAACAAGGCTTTCGATGTCAGCGGGAAGCAGGGTCGTCATCGCGGCGCAGATCGGCGGGATTTCTAGGCGCTGCGATACAGCTTGGTCATCACGAATTCGCGGTGTCCCAGAGCTTCGGCCGCGGTGAATCGGCCGTTCGATGTGCTGACGATGTGTTCGATGAGTTCATCGCCGGCCTGATCGATGGTCATTTCGCGCCGCACGATGCCGGAAACATCCAGGTCGATGTGTTCGCTCATGGTGCGCACCGTGCGCGGGTTACCGCTGACCTTGATGACCGGCATGATGGGATTGCCGATGACGTTGCCTTGTCCGGTGGGAAAAATGTGCAGCACGTATCCGGCAGCAGCCTGCAAAGTGCAGCACTCCGCGGCAGCCGAGGAGGTGTCCATGAAATAAAGTCCGGCGCCGCGCGCGGGCATTTCGGCAGGCTGCAGCACGTCGATAAACTTGACCTTCTTGCCGATCTTTTCCAGATTGCCGAGCGCCTTTTCTTCGATGGTCGTGAGGCCGCCCGCAATGTTTCCCTTGGTCGGTTGGCTGTCCGACAAGTCCGAAGTCTTATGCGCTTCGATCACGTCTTGCTGGTAAGCCGACCAGGTCTTCATGAACTTCGCGCTGATTTCCGGCGATACGGCGCGCGCCGCGGCCAAATGTTCCGCGCCGGTCAACTCCGACGTCTCGCCGAAGCACCCGTACAGGCCGAGCGGCACCAGTTTGTCATACATGCTGCCGACCGTGGGGCACGAGGCAAGACCCGTGGTGGTGTCGCTCTCGCCGCATTTTGCGGCAACCCAAATATCGGTCAGTGGGCATTCTTCACGCACTTGCGCGGTTGCCAGGTGCACGAATTCTTTGGCCTTGCGCGATGCGGCCGCGACGGTCGCGATGTCGCCATTGCCTTCAATCCAAAAGCCGCTCACCGGCTTGCCGGTTTTAGCGATTCCGTTCACAACGGTCTGCGTCCAATGAGGCTCGATGCCGATGACGATGCAGGCCGCGACATTGGGATTCGCGCCGGTGCCGATCATGGTGCGAAAATGCAGCTCCAGGTCCTCACCGAATTGCAGGCGGCCGTAGGCATGAGGCAGCGCAATGGTGCCTTGGATGTGCGCCGCAACCGCTTCGCAGGCGGCGTTCGAAATGTCGTCCAGGGGTAGAATGGCCACGTAGTTGCGGACCCCGACGCGGCCGTTTTCGCGCCGATAGCCCCACACGGTTCGTTTTGCGAGGTTCATAAAATCACCAGCGTTTGGTTTTCAAGTTGTGAGTATGCACATGGTCGCCCTTGCGGATTGCAGCCACGACTATGCCGATGTCCTCGCCATACTTGATGACCGTTTCGCCCACCGCGAGGTCTTGCAGGGCAATTTTGTGGCCGATGGGCACATCGTGGTTGCTGCGGGCGCGGGTTTCGCTGTCGTCTTCGGTGACGACACATAGCATGTCGGTGCCCGCGCTGAGGTTTTCGACCACCACGACGCCCACGTTGTCGCGGCGGTTATGGATCAGAAGTTGGGGTATGTTTGCCATAAGGGTCCAAAGGGGGGATTTCGTAAGTCTTGTATTAGATATAAGATTACAGATTGATATGGCTAATTCAAGTACTCGCACTAAAAAAGACCGCCCCGCGGCCGTGACGCCGCGGGGGCTGCGCAGCGCGCGCTGGTTCGACCTGGAGAATATGCGCGGTTTTGCGCACCGGCAACGCATGCAGCAAATGGGCATGCGGCGCGAGGAGTTTCTCGGTCGACCGGTGATCGCCATCATCAACACCTGGAGCGAGATGAGCCCCTGTCATATCCACCTGCGCGACCGTGCTGAGGCGGTGAAGCGTGGGGTGCTGCTCAAGGGCGGCTACCCGGTCGAGTTGCCGGCGATGTCGGTGGGCGAGGTCATGGTCAAACCCACCACCATGCTGTATCGCAACCTGCTGGCGATGGAGACGGAGGAATTGTTGCGCTCGCATCCGATTGACGGTGCGGTGCTGCTGGGAGGCTGCGACAAATCGGTACCCGGACTGCTGATGGGTGCCTTGAGCATGGGACTGCCAACTATTTTCTGCCCGGCGGGTCCCATGTCCAATGGTCAATGGCGCGGCGTGAAAACCGGTGCCGGCACGCATACCAAGAAATATTGGGACGAATATCGAGCGGGCAACATCACCTCCAACGACTGGATCGAGCTTGAGTCGCGCATGACCCGCAGCATCGGCACCTGCAATACCATGGGCACCGCCTCGACCATGACTTCGATCATCGATGCGATGGGTCTCACCCTCACGGGAGCGTCATCGATCCCAGCCGCAGATTCAGCGCATGTGCGCATGGCTTCCGCCTGCGGTTCAAGAATTGTGGAGATGGTCGGTGAGGATTTGCGTATCGGCAGAATCGCGACGGCAGCCGCTTTTCGCAACGGGGTGGTGGCCTACATGGCGCTCGGCGGATCGACCAACGCCGCCATTCACTTGATTGCCATGGCCGGGCGGGCGGGCGTCGTGCTCACTCTGGATGACCTGTCTGCAGTGGCGCGAGCAGTCCCGGTGTGCGCCAATCTGTTTCCGTCCGGCGATCGGCTGATGGAGGATTTTTTCTTCGCCGGCGGTTTGCCGGCCCTGCTCGGAAAACTGTCCGTGCATCTTTCGCTCGATTCCCTGACCGTCGAAGGTCGCACGCTGGGCGAGGCTCTCAGTGGCGCTGAGTGTCATGACGGCGAGGTGATTCGCGGACTCGACAATCCCGTGATTGCGCTGTCGCGGGGTTCCACCTTGGCCGTGTTGCATGGGAATCTGTGTCCGGATGGCGCAGTGCTGAAGTCGGCGGCCGCGGAGCCGCGGCTGATGCAGCACGAGGGACCGGCCTTGGTATTCGACAGTCATGCCGAGCTGTCCGCGCGCATCGACGATCCGGCGCTCGAGGTAGACGCGGATACCGTTCTCATTCTGCGAAATGCCGGGCCGGTTGGCGCACCCGGGATGCCGGAATGGGGGAATTTGCCCATCCCAAAGAAGTTGCTGGCGCTCGGCGTGCGCGACATGGTGAGAATCTCGGACGCGCGCATGAGCGGTACCCATTACGGCTGCTGCATCGTGCACGTCGCGCCGGAGTCCGCCATCGGCGGACCCTTGTCATTGATTCAGACCGGCGACCGCGTACGCTTGGATGTGCGCAACGGGCGGCTCGATATGCTGCTCGACGATGCGGAGCTACTCAGGCGTAAGACCGCATGGCGCGCGCCGGTGTCCTCATATCCACGATCCTATGCTGCGCTTTATCAAGGGCATGTGAGCCAGGCGCCGCAAGGCTGCGATTTTGATTTTCTAACGGGCACGGCGCCGACGCCGGAGCCCCCTATTTATTGAGCGGAGAGAGCGGATGAACCCGAATCGTTTCAAAACAAGTCTCACCAATCCGCCCGCGATCCCGCTGCTCGGATCATGGTTCATGTCCGCGGCGCCGTCGGTGGCCGAAGCGCTGGGATATTGCGGTTTCGACTTTCTGGTGATCGACATGGAACATAGTCCCATCGATATCGCCGAGGCCATTGCGCTGATGCGCAGCGTCGCGGGCACTCCCGCCGAATCGATAGTGCGCGTGGCTTGGAATGATCAAGTGCGCGTCAAACACGTGCTCGATGCGGGCGCGCGCAGCGTCATGTTCCCCTTCGTGCAGACGCCGGAGGAGGCGATGGCGGCGGTCAGGTACACCCGCTATCCGCCGGAAGGAAGTCGCGGCATGGCTGCCATGCATCGCGGTTCCCATTTCGGCCAAACCAAGAATTACCTGCGCAACGCGTCGAGTGATATCGCCGTGATCATTCAACTCGAGACCCCGTCCGCCATCGAGCGATTGCCCGCGATTGCGGCTGTTCCGGGAGTCGATTCGCTGTTCATAGGCCCCGGTGATCTCTCGGCCGCGATGGGGCGGATCGGTGATCTGGCCCATCCGGAAGTGCAGGCACTGGTCGCAAAGGCGGCGAAAGACGCGCGAGCGGTGAATAAGCCCATCGGCATCGTAGGTCCTAATCCAGAAATGGTGGGGCGATACATAGACTACGGCTACACCTGGGTCGCGGTCTCCTCGGATTTGGGGATGGTGACCGGACGCGCCGTCGATTGGATCAGCACGATTCGCGGGCGTGCAGCGCCGGCGACTCCCGCAGCCGCTTACTGATTGGTGACGCGCTTGTTGCTGGCCTTCGAGGACTGGCGCGCCGAGTTGGCGCCGCACATCGGCGGCAGTGTTTTGTCATTGAGACGCGGCGCGCAACCGATTCTGCGCCCCACCTCTGCAGAAGCCTTGGCGAGCGGTTCGGTGCGCCGCACCGCCTGCTATCCCTTGGTGCCTTATGCCAATCGCATAGCGCAGGGTCGATTCTGTTGGGAGGGCGTCGAGTATGCGCTACCGCAAAACTTTCCCGGTAGCGCACATGCCTTGCACGGCGTTGGCTGGCGCCGAGCGTGGCAAATCGTCTGCGTCGACGGGGATTCCTGCCGGCTGAGGCTCGAATACAGGCCATTGCGGGATGGTGCGTCGGACTGGCCGTTCGCCTTCGATATGGAGCAGGAGATCTCGCTGCGAACGGGCGGGTTGACGATCAGCTTGTCCGTCGTCAATACCAGCGACTCATCCGCTCCCTTAGGGTTGGGACTGCATCCATGGTTTGTGCGCCACGGCTCCGAGCGCATTCAATTCACCGCAGCCGGCGCCTGGCGCAATGACGCGGATATGCTGCGTTCGGCGCCGATGAGCGTCGATGTTTGGAATCACAGCGAGGGTCAGCCGGTTGCTGCCCATGCGCTGGACAACGACTTTTTTGGGTGGGACGGGACCGCACGCATAGAATCGGGCGATGCGCCGCCGATCCGCATGACCGCAAGCGGAATTTTTTCGGTTTTGCGGGCGTTCACGCCGCCCGGGCAAGACTCCTTTGCGCTGGAGCCTGTGAGCCACCTGAGCAATGCAATCAATTGCCCATCCGATGCCGGCGCCGGCATGTTCAACGCGGCACCGGGCGCGCGGCTCGCGGGCGCCGTTCGCATTGGCGCGGACTTCGCATCGTGAGCAGCGCCCTGGAATTGGTTCTAGATTCACAATGCCGGCTGGGTGAATCGCCGGTGTGGTGGTCGGATGGTGCGTTACTGCTATTCATCGATGTGACGGGGCGACGCCTCTATCAATACAAACCCGGGTCGGCAACGGCGCGCTCGCTGCGCATCGACGAAGATATCGGCTGCGTCGCTCCCGCAGTGGGTGGAGGATTTGTTGCCGGTTTGCGATCGGGCCTGTGGCTGCTGGATGAGTCCGGCACCAAGTCGCGCATGCTTGCCGCAAATCCGGAGAATACCGCGGTCAGTCGTTTCAATGACGGGCGCCCAGATCCGCTCGGGCGCTTCTGGGTAGGCACCGTCGATGAACCCAAGGACGGCGGTCGCGCCGGGCTGTATCGCTTTGATCAGCGGGGCCTGACTCAGGTAAGCGATGGGCTGCTCACCTCGAACGGGCTCGCGTTCTCACCGGATGGGCGCGTTCTTTATCATTCCGACACGCCGCGATTTGTGGTTTATCGCTATGACTATGATGTAACCAGCGGCCTCGCCACAAATCGCCGCGAATTTGTCCGCTTACAGCCGACGGCGAGTGATCGGGGCCGCCCGGATGGCGCTGCAGTCGATAGCCACGGTTGTTATTGGACCGCGCTGTACGAGGGCGGCCGCATACAGCGCTACGATCCAGAAGGACAGCTCATGTCTGAATTTCCGGTCCCGACACGAAGACCGACGATGCCCGCTTTCGGCGGTGCCGACATGAAAACCCTGTTCGTCACGACCGCGCGGGATGAGCGCGGCGAGGGCGGCGGCCTGTACGCCCTCGACGTAGACGTCGCGGGGCTGCCGAGCTTCTTGTTCGATCCCGGTATTGGAAGAAAATCATGACCTCACCTTATGATTCCGTCAGATACCGATCGCTCGAGAACCGTTCGGTGCTGATCACGGGCGGCGCTTCCGGGATCGGATTGGCTATGGTGCAAGCCTTCGTGCAACAAGGATCGCGGGTGAGCTTTTTGGACATCGATGCGATCGCCGGCACATCTGCCGCGCAGCTCACCGGCGCACGCTTCATCGCCTGCGACTTGCTCGACATCGAGGCTTTGCGCGCGGGAGTGCGCGAGGTCGAAGCTGCGCAAGAGGGCATCGATGTGCTCATCAACAACGCCGGCAAGGACGATCGCCAGGAATTTGCAACGATCGAGCCTGCCGATTGGCGCCGTGCACTTGCTCTGAATCTCGACCACCAATTCTTTGCCAGCCAGGCCGTGGCAGCCGGTATGGCCGCTCGCGCGGGTGGATCGATCATCATGTTGGGCTCGGTGTCGTGGATGCGTGGGCGGCCCGGCATGGCCGGTTACACAACTTCAAAAGGGGCGATCAACGGCCTGACGCGCACGCTCGCGCGCGAGTTGGGTCCCTCGGGTGTGCGGGTCAACTGCATCGTACCCGGCGCCATCATTACCGAGAGGCAGCGCAAGCTGTGGCGCACACCTGAGGTCGACGCTCAGTTCATCGAGCTGCAATCGCTGAAATTCCCCGTCACGGTCGAGCATGTGGCCAAGGTCGCGTTGTTTTTGGCGTCGGACGAAAGCGCAGGATGCACGGGAGCGAACTTCATCGTCGACGGCGGGCTGACCCAGAACTGATCTTCAAGTCAGTGTGACCGCGTACACCAAGTCCTGCGACTTTACCCGGCTCATGCGCCATTCGACTTTGCGCTCCTGCAGAGAAAGAGCGAGCCGATCTACTACCAGAATCGGATCTCCCGTCTTGATCTGCAGCTGCCGGGAATCTTCCACGCTTGCCAGCTCGGCGCGCACTTCTTCGTGCGCGCTGACAATATTGATGCCGTACTCGGTTTGATACAACGAGTACAGGGTATTGGGCAGCGATGCGCGCTTTTCAATTCCTGGAAACAAGTGCGCGGGCAAGATAATGTTCTCGTAAATCGCCGGGGTGCCGTCGATCAAGCGGATTCGCGAGATCTCCACGATTTTGTCGGCGCGATCCAGATCGAGTTTGGTGCGCTCAGGAGTGCGTGCCGCCCGAACTTTCACCGATTCGCCGGCTCGCTCCGGCGTCAGGCGTTTGCCGCCGGGACGCGCAATCCGGAAGAAGCGAAACAACGATCGCTCCTGTGTGTTCTCAGCAATGTAGGTGCCTTTGCCTTGGCGCCGTTCCAACAACTTCTCTGCGGTGAGTGCATCGAGAACTTTGCGAACCGTGCCCTGACTAACGCCCAATTCCTTGGCCAGACTGTGTTCACTCGGCAGTGATTCGCCGGGCCGCCAAGTGCCCTTGACCACTTTGTTGACCACGATGTCGTAGACCTGTCTGTACAGCGGTCGATAACCGGGTGTCTCTGTCACGTGCTACGACTCCATTGGCAAGCTAAAAGCAAATTCATCGGATGAGTCGCCGGCTCGTCGATTAAATTACTCCGACGCAGACAAATTTCGTATCCATGTACTCATCCAGCCCCTGTCTACCGCCTTCACGGCCCAAACCTGAGTCCTTGACGCCCCCGAAAGGGGCGACGGCAACAGATGGCAAGCTATCGTTGATGCCGACGATCCCTGCCTGTAGACCTTCGCTCATGCGAATGCTACGCGACAAATCGCGCGTGTATACATAGGCCGCGAGACCGGCGTTCGAATCGTTCGCCATCGCTAGTGCTTGCGCCTCGGTCTCGAAACGAATCAACGGCGCGACCGGTCCGAATACTTCTTCACTGAGAATGCGCATGCCGGTTTTTATATTTTCCAGGACTGTGGGTTGAAAGAAGGCGCCGCCGCGGCCGTGAACACTGCCGCCGACACGCACAGCAGCGCCCTTTCGTAGCGCATCCTCGACCAGACCTTGTACCTTTTGCAGCGCTTTTGTCGAGATCAGCGGGCCGATCAGAACGCCGTCTTCGGTTCCATCGCCGACTTTAAGTTGCAAAACCGCCTCGCAAAATCGGGTCGCGAATGCTTCGTAGATTCCGCTCTGAACGTATATTCGATTGGCGCAGACGCAGGTTTGACCCGCGTTACGGTATTTCGTAGCCATGGCGCCTGCGACTGCCTTCTCCAGATCCGCATCATCGAAGATCACCAAGGGCGCGTTGCCGCCCAACTCCAGCGCGAGGCGTTTCATTGTGTCCGCACATTGGCGGTACAACTGCTTGCCTACGGCCGTAGAGCCCGTAAAGGAAAGCACGCGCACTTTGCTGTTATCGCACAGGGCTTCCCCGGCCTCAGCGGAGCGAGTGGTTGTAACCACGTTGAAGACGCCGGCGGGCAGCCCAGCTTCATGAGCCAAGCGTGCCAGCAGCAAAGCACACAGTGGAGTTTCCGCCGCGGGCTTGGCGATCATGGTGCAACCGGCGGCGAGGGCGGCTGCCGCCTTGCGGGTCAGCATGGCGACAGGAAAGTTCCAAGGCGTGATTGCAGCAGCGACGCCGGAGGGTTGCCGCAAAGTCGTGTAGCGTTTGCCGGCGAAAGCTGTCGGGATCACCTCACCGTAGGCACGTTTGGCCTCCTCAGCGAACCAATCGATAAAACTCGCGCCAAATGCCGCTTCGCCGCGTGCTTCCGCCAACGGTTTGCCTTGTTCGGCCGTCATCAGTTGCGCCAGGGATTCGTTGTTCGAATTGATCAATGCGCTCCAGCGTTTCAGAAGGATTGCTCGCTCATGCGAGGTCTTGGACGACCACAGGGGAAATGCTTTCGCAGCCGCATCGATGCCAAGCTCGATCTGGGCCCTGGATAGATCGGCCACCTCAGCCAACGTTTCGCCGCTCGCCGGATTGACTACCTCAAAAGTTGATGGCCCACGGACCCACTGTCCGTCGATGTAGGAGGAATCGAGATCCTTGAAGCGCATGAGATTCTCGGGGCTAATTTCTTGTCTGACTCATTGGTCTTATATAAGAGATAGGTCGAGAGGTCAACCTGGTGAGTAGGCGCGGTCACTCACCGGGCACCGACATCCCGGCCCGAAGGGGATGGTTCATAGTTTCCGGCGGGCAATGCTTAGACGATTTCCGGACATTCGGGGAGCGTTCGCGCTGCGCAGAATTTGTCGACTTTGAGTATCAGCCTAGCGCTTCGCCCAGTTTTTCCGGAAGCCCAGTTAGAGTCACGCCTCTAACTCGCTGGTGCCAGGCGAACACACGGACGTGTGAGCGGCTTGACGAAAAAAAACACGCAAGCCGGCAGGGGATACACGCGTGCCAATGAGCTGATCGCCAGCCCATGTGTCATGTCGAAAAGTCGTGCAACGCGGTTAACGACGTCCAACGGATCGGCGTATTATCGCTGGACCGAGATGTTGACGCTTCCGCAAAATGTCTTAATCATTATCCTGACGATGGGCGTGTCCCTGCTCTTCATGGTGGGACTCAATCGCCTGTGGCCGGTCGATAAGCGCCATACGGACAACGATCTTGTCGGGTGGCAGCTAAGCGTTTTGGGCACAACTTACGCGGTCACCTTAGGCTTCATGCTCTATACGGGCTGGACCAATTTCACCGCGGCGTATCTTAATGTTGAGCTCGAGGCGAACTCACTAAGGAATATCTACCGTTTGGCGGAGGGCCTGCCGCAGCAGCGCGCGGAAATCCAAAGCCTAGCCCGCGCATACGCCGATGCCGTCGTCAATCACGACTGGCCGGATATGGCTGTGGGCCGGTTACCGGAGGACAGTCACCTCATCAACGAGCAGATATGGAAGGCTTTCATGTCCATCAAGGTGGCATCGCCATCCGAGCTGATGGCCGAAGATCACGCGCTCTCGGAACTGAGTTCGTTGACCATGCACCGCCGCACGCGGCTGCTGCAAAGCACCTATGAGCTTCCCAGTATATTTTGGTGGGTGCTGATGACCGGCGGAGTGCTGACGGTCCTTTCCGTGTCGATGTTCGGCTCGGCAAAACCCCGGGTGCACACATTGCAGGTCTTCTCCCTGACACTTCTAGTAACGCTCGTCATGCTGGCCATTGCCGATGTCGATCGGCCGTATCAAGGGTGGGTCCACATTACTAGCTATGCCTTCGACCGCGCGCAGGCAACAATGCACGATCTCAAATAGGCAGCATCGGTCAAATTGCTTAGCAAGGAACGCGCCAGAGGGGTCAGCCGGAAGCGGGATGCTCAAGTGAGCTAGTCGCCTCAGACGTTGAGGAAAACAAGCAGCCAGCACTAGGCGGGAGTAGCACGTTGGACCGACTGTTCGGCCCTGCGGGGCCCTCGTGCAGTGGCTCAAGAACTAATTTGCAATTCCCTTGCCGGCGGCTGTAGGCTGACTCAACGCATTCGCGACAATGCTCAGGGAAGAACAAGCGCGTGATCAAGAACCCACGATAACAGCGAAACCGCGGCAAGCGTGCTAGCCAATCAATTCCCATTCGAACTTTCGAGCTGGAGCAACACCGTGCATACATGGTTATCCGCAGCGATTCTGGCCGCCACGAGCGTCGCGCTGACAGGATGCAGCCGCCATCAAGCGGCGAGGGCGCCGGAGCCGCCCGAGGTGCTGGTCACCTCTGTAGTGCAGCGCGATGTCCCTATTTATCGGCAATGGGTCGCGCAATTGAATGGCTCGGTGAATGCGCAGATCTCGCCCAAAGTATCCGGCTACATCACCAAGCGAAATTATCAGGAAGGTTATTTCGTCATCAAGGGGCAGATCCTATTCGAGATCGACGCTCGTCCGCTGCGCGCTTCTTTGGATCAGGCAAAAGCGACCGTGGCGGGTGCGGTGGCTAATTTGGGCAACTCGAAACTCAACGTCGCGCGCGACACACCGCTGGCAAAAGAGAAGGCCATAGCGCAATCGCAATTGGACAACGACGTGCAGACCATGAAGGCGAATCAAGCGGCGTTGGACGCCGCGCTGGCAGGGCAACAGACGGCCGAACTAAACCTGGCTTGGACCCAAGTACGCTCGCCCATTGATGGTATCGCCGGCGTCGCGGCCGCGCAGGTGGGCGATTTGGTCAGCACCTCGAATATTTTGACCAGTGTTTCGCAACTGGACCCGATCCGCGCGTATTTCTCGATCAGCGAGAGCGATTATTTGTCGATTGCCTCGCGGCTCAGCATGATCATTCATGGCGAAGCAAACAGCGCGGTGCTCGGCGCCACCGAGGCCCAATTCATCCAGGCCAACGGATTGACGTTCGCCTCGCCGGGCCGCTTCGTGCTGGTTGGACGAGAGTTCAATAACACCACGGGCACCATTCAGTTTGCGACGGAATTCCAAAATAAAGGTTCGCTCCTGCGGCCGGGGGGATTTGGCCGGGTCCGCATCAGGATCGGCACCGAAAAGGATGCTCTATTGATTCCGCAGCGCGCCGTCAATGAAGTGCAGGGCGAATACCAGGTGGTGGTGCTGAGCGCGGACAACAAAGCCGAGTTCCGCTCGGTCGAGGTGGGCGAACGCAGCGGCGATGATTGGATCATTATCAAGGGCCTCAAGCCCAATGAACGCGTGGTGGTCGAAGGCTTTCAAAAATTGCGCAACGGCAGCCCGGTCGCGGCCAAACCCTACACCGCGACAGTGGCCGAAGCGAGCTGACCGTGTCAACTTTTTTCATCAACCGGCCCATCGTGGCCATGGTGATTGCCATCTTGATGGTGATTGGCGGCGTGATTTGCATGCTCGGTTTACCGACCGCGCAATTTCCGCAAATTGCGCCCCCAGAGATCCAAGTCAAGGCCAGCTACGTCGGCGCAGACGCAGGCACGGTGTCCCAATCGGTTGCGACCCCCATCGAGCAGCAGATGAGCGGCGTCGATCACATGAACTACATGTATTCGGTGAATGGCAGCACCGGTTCGATATCCCTCACGGTGAACTTCGACACCGCCACCGACCCGAATACCGATCAAATCCTGGCGCAAATGCGCACCTTGCAAGCGAACTCACAATTGCCGTCCGAAGTGATCGGCGCGGGCGTCACCGTCAATAAATCCATGGGATCGCCGCTGATGCTGATTGCCTTGTATTCGGCGCAAGCGCAATACGACAATGTTTTCTTGGCCAACTACGCGATCATCAATTTGAACGATGCGCTGACGCGCGTTCCGGGAATTGCCAACGTGCAAGTCTTCGGCGCCGGCCAGTATGCGATGCGAGTTTGGGTGAAGCCGGATCAATTGGCGAATCTCGGGATCACCATCCCGGAAGTGATCAGCGCGATTCGCGCGCAGAACACAGTCAATCCGGCAGGACAAATCGGCAGCGAGCCGGTGCCCGCCGGGCAGCAATTTACCTACACCATTCGCGCGCCCGGACGTCTACCGTCGGCCGAAGAGTTCGGCAACATCATCGTTCGCGCGAAGCCGAACGGGGCCATGGTGCGCTTGAAGGACGTGGCGCGGATCGAACTTGGCGCACAGAACTACAGCATCCAGGGCCGGCTCAATGGTAAGCCGGCCGCGCTGCTCGCGGTCTATCAACTCCCCGGCAGCAACGCGGTGGATGCCGCCAATGGCGTGCGCAAGAGCCTGAAGGAAGCGAGCTCACGCTTTCCGGAAGGGCTGAACTATACGGTGGCCATGGACACCACCTTGGCGGTGACCCAGGGTCTGAAAGAGATCGAGACCACCCTGTTGGAGGCGCTCGGTCTGGTGATCGTTGTCGTGTTTCTTTTCCTGCAAAACTGGCGCGCCGCGCTGATTCCGCTGCTGGCCGTGCCGGTATCGCTTTTGGGCACGTTCATGGTCTTCCCGCTGCTGGGTTTCTCGATCAACACGCTGTCGCTGTTCGGTCTGGTTCTGGCGATCGGGTTGGTCGTCGACGATGCCATCGTGGTGGTTGAGGCGGTGGAACATCATATCGAGAAGGGTTTGACCCCACGCGAGGCCAGCATCAAAGCCATGCAAGAGGTTTCAGGTCCGGTGGTAGCCATCGCGCTGATTCTGGCTGCGGTGTTCCTGCCGACGGCTTTTATTCCCGGCATCACGGGGAAGCTCTACCAGCAATTTGCGGTGACCATCGCCGTGTCGGTCATCTTCTCTGCATTCAACGCACTGACTTTAAGCCCGGCACTGGCGGCGCTGCTGTTGCGTCCCAGGAAAGAGCAACGCGGGCCGTTGGGCGCCTTCTTCGATGCTTTCAATCGCGGTTTTGCCAAGGCGACCAATGCTTACGTCAGTACCTCGGCGCTGCTGCTGCGAAAGTGGGTCGTGGGGGTCGGACTGCTACTGCTCCTGGTTGGCGCAGCCGCATTGTTTGGCTCGCGATTGGCATCCGGCTTCCTGCCTGACGAGGATCAAGGCTACTTGTTCGGCGCGTTGCAATTGCCGGCATCGGCGTCCATGCAGCGCAATGCCGCAGCGGCGCGCAAAGTCGAACAAGCGGTCATGCAAACTCCCGGCGTGCAGCATGTTTCATCGGTAATCGGATTCAACATGCTGAGCGGCGTGACGACTTCCTACAACTCATTCTTTTTCATTACCTTGAAGAACTGGGACGAACGCAAGGGCGCTGCCGAAAGCTATGCCGCCATCAAGGCGCATCTGCAAGGTGCATTGTCGAGATTGCCGGCGGGCATCGCCTTTATATTTCCACCGCCTGCGATCCCGGGCGTTGGCAATTCGGGCGGCTTCAATTTTGTTCTCGAGGACCGTTCGGGCAGCGGCTCGAATTTTCTGGTCAAGAACCTGCAAGTGTTTTTGGAGGCCGCACGCAAACGCCCGGAACTCGCCGGGCTCAATACCACGGCGCTGTATGGTGTGCCGCAGGTCACGGTGAATGTGGATAAGGCCAAAGTGATGACCCAGGGCGTGAATTTGGCGGACGTCTACCAGACACTGCAAACATTCATGGGCGGCAGTTTGGTGAATTACTTCAACCGTTTCGGCCGCCAGTGGCAAGTGTACGTGCAGGCGGATGGCGCCGAGCGCACGCAGGCCCAGAACGTGGGACAGTTTTACGTCAAGAACGCGGGCGCACAAACGGTGCCGATGAGCACGCTCACCACCATCGCGCCGAGTTCAGGTCCCGAGTTCATATTCAGGTACAACCAGTACGAAGCCGTGCAAATCAACGGCAGCGCGGCGCCGGGCTACAGTTCCGGCCAGGCGATGACTGCCCTCGAGGCAGTATTTCACGACACCATGCCCGTGGAGATGGGATTTGACTACACCGGCATGTCCTATCAAGAGCAGCAAGCGGCGCGCGGTGTGTCGCCGGCGGCGATCTTTGCCATGTCTTTCTTGGTGGTGTTTTTGATCATGGCGGCGCAATACGAGAGCTGGTCGTTGCCCTTCAGCGTCCTCTTAGGCACACCCATCGCGGTATTCGGTGCATTCCTGGCCTTGAACCTGCGCTCGCTCGAGAACAATGTGTACGCGCAGATTGGTCTGGTCATGTTGATCGGATTATCGGCCAAGAATGCGATTTTGATCGTGGAGTTCGCCAAAGCGGAGTACGAGCGCGACACGCCGATAGCCGAGGCGGCTTTGGCGGGTGCAAGGCTTCGGCTGCGGCCCATTTTGATGACGGCATTCGCTTTTATCTTAGGTTGCGTGCCGCTATGGACGGCCTCGGGCGCCGGTGCCGTGGCACGGCGGGTTCTTGGCACCACGGTCATTGGCGGCATGCTGGCCGCGTCACTGATTGCGATCTTCTTCATTCCCATGACCTTTGATTTGGTGGAGCGTTTCGCAAATCGCAACAAGCCATCCGCATCGCAGCAGCTTGAGCCCGAGACAGGGAGCGCGGTGCATGATTAGGAAGTTCTGCGTTGCCGGTGCCGTGCTCTGGCTGGCGGCTTGCGCGGTGGGACCCGACTATAAACGTCCGGCGCTCGATATGCCGGCCGGATTTCGCGGCGCGCCCGCGGCCGCGCAGGGCGCGGCATTTGCGGATTTGCAGTGGTGGGCGGTGCTCGAGGATCCGGTGCTGCAGGGCCTGATCAAAGACGCCCTGGCCGATAACTATAATCTGCGCATCGCCGCGAACCATGTGCTGCAGGCGCGCGAGCAGCTCGGCATCGCCCGTGCGAGTCAGGTGCCCGCGCTCAGCGGATTCGTCGAGGCGCAGCGCCAGCGTGCGCCGCCAGTACTGTCGGACCAGACCATTTACAGCGGCGGATTGCAGTTATCGTGGGTCCTGGATTTCTGGGGACAATATCGACGAGCCACGGAAGCGGCGCGCGCGATGTTGCTCGCCACCGGATATGCGCAAAACGCGGTGCGCATCACGCTGATCGCCAACGTGGCGAGTGCGTATTTCCAGCTGCGCGCCTTCGATCAAGAATTGGACGCGTCGACGCGCATTCTCCAGACCAACCGGGAGACGTTGCGAATCACCGCCTTGTCAGTCAATGGCGGCGCAAGCCCGATCACCGATCAACTTCAGGCCACACTGCTGGTACAACAAGCGCAGGCACAAATCACGCAGTTGGAACAATCCATCGCGCAGACCGAAAATCAACTCAGCCTGCTGCTCGGCAAGAATCCGGGAGACATTCCGCGCGGCATGAGCTTGGTGGCGCAACCGCGATTGCCGGAGGTGCCTGCGGGTCTTCCCTCACAGTTGCTCGAGCGTCGTCCGGATGTGCGCGAGGCGGAGCTGAGCCTCGCCGCGGCGAATGCCAATGTCGGCGTGGCGAAAGCCGCCTTCTTTCCGCAGATTCCACTTACTGCCAGCTACGGCGCAGCCAGTGCGAGCTTGGGGGATTTCTTGAAACAATCGGCGAACGTCTGGTCGGTCGCTGGGGATGTGGTGCAGCCGATCTTTGAGGGCGGCAAAATCCGCAGCGCATACCGGCTGGCATGGGCACAGCGCGATGCAGCGGAACTCATCTATCGGCAAAGCGTGCAGCAGGCCTTTGCCGATGTCGCGAACTCGCTGGTGGGCTACCAGAAATCGCATGCGTTGCGCCTGACGCTGGAAGATCAGACTGCGACCTACGCTGAGACGGCGCGGCTTGCGAACGACCGATACCGAGGCGGCAGCACCGGCTTTCTTGAAGTGCTGACCACCCAACAGCAATACTTCACCTCGCAGCTGCAGTCATCGCAGGCCTGGTTCGCGGAGCTGCAGAACTACGTGCAGCTCTATCAAGCACTCGGCGGTGGTTGGCAGCACTGACGGCTAGTGTTGCGCTGCCCGCTTCGGGTACCAGTCGGTGAATCTATAGGCGCCGTACAGCGCTGCGGCAGTGACTACGATGCCGACGCGCAGCGGCACGTTGGCCATGTACACCATCATCAGATCGGCTGCGACGATGCAGGCGAAGGCCAGCGCCCAGACCGCAGTGATAATGAAGTTTATTCTCAAGAACTGTGGAGACTTCCAGCGGTCTTCCGGCACCCGCTCACGCGCATATTGCAACGTGAAGGGCTTGGCGATCGCCAGAGAAATGAGAACGATCAGGAGAAGTCCTGACGTCTACCCGAAGCCTTACTGTCAACACGGTCAGCGGCAACGGGAATAGCTTTGCCCAAACGAGGAGGCCGGCAAACATCAGGAAGGTGCCGATCTCCAGAATCTTCGGCTGCTGCCTGCGAAGGAGATCCTTGACCAGCAGCGCGGCGGAGAGGGCAGCGCCGATCGTCAAGCCTGGCATTGCACCCCAAATATTGGCGGCAACCGCGAAAGCTACAAACGGCACGAAGCCAAGTAACATACCCATATTCCTTCCCTAGAGGTGCCAGTTTGTGAACTATAGGAATTCCGGTTGAACGCCGCCAGAAGAAGGAGGCCCTATCGTGCCTCATTCGACCTCCGGTCGGTTGCAGCTTCGACGGTTTTGCTACCGCCAAGGTCAGTTATGATTGCCGGAGCGGGCGCTGTAACGGCAAAGGTTCGTGGTTAAAAAAAAGGAGCGGCGTCCAGAACCGGCGCCGCTCCCACCAAATGCAAATGCATCTGTGCTCACAGACTCAGTCGATGTGCACGTCGACCGCGACGCTGCGCGACACGCCGCCCACCTCTGCGTTGATCAGCACGGTCTTGGTTCCAGTTTCGCGCGGGATGCTCGAACTGTCGCCGCTGCAGCCGGTGAGGGCGGTAGCCGCTATACAGAGCGCGAGGATGGCAGGTACTGCGCGACGCCGCACGCTGCCATCTTCACGCCGCCAACCGATCATGAGCATCGGCAGCAGCAGGAGACCAAGTGCCGCTTCAGTGGCCGCGCTCGGTCCGATCACGACCGATACCTGCACGCTGCCATCGGCGGCGAGCGTCGGTGTCGGTGTATCGAACTTGCAGCTCATGCCGGCCGGCAGTCCGGTGCAGGAAAGCTGTACGTCGCCAGAAAGGCCGGCCACCGACCCGATCGTCAGCGCGAGCGGCTGCGACGGCTTGTCGTATGACACGTCAAGACTCGTGTTCGCGGCGGCGACCGTCAGATCGGGCGCCCCGGCATAGACGCCCAGGGTCGTCGGGTCCGTTGACGAGGCGGCGTAGCCGTTCGGCGGCGCGTAGTCGGCTTGCACCGAGTGCTTGCCGAGCGTCGCTTCGGGAAGCGTGAGCGTCGCCGTGCCGTCGGCGCCCACCGTGGCCTTGCCGACGACCTGACCGTCGATCGAGAAGTACATGATGCCGCCGGCGACCGCCTGGTCACCCGCCTTGACGACGGCCGTCAGCACGGTGTCCTGGCCCAGGGTGTTGCTCGTTGCGCTCGTCAGGGTGGTCGTGGTGATGGTGTCGCCGAACCAGTCCTTGCCGGGCGACGGTGGAACCGCATCGTCTTCTGGATAGCCCGTCATGACGTCGCAAATCTTATCGGCGGGCCAGCCGGAAGGATTGCTCAACTGGGACCCAACGCTCTGAGGCATCGGGCCGTTCTCCGCGACGAACTGCTGCATGGAGACGTTGAGCTGGTCCGGCGCGAAGAGGGTCCTCGCCAGATCGATGTCGATGCTGGGAATGAACGTGCTGTCTGTATTCGGGTTCTTCGCCGCCGCGGCGATCACGAACACGTCGTTGTTTCCGGTATCCGGGTCGTAAATATTGTAGGGCCCTAAGCTCGCAAAAGCGATGCCCTGGTAGCTGCTCAGATAACCCAGGTTGGCCGCGTTGTTGGGCGAGACGTAGAAGCTATAGCAGATCGGGGCGCGTGTACCCTGCCCATATCCGATCCCGGGTTGAAACCGCGCGGGATCTGAAGGTTGCGTGTTCAGGACCCCCAGCCAGACGTCGATATGGTAGAAACTTGGTAGCAGCGAGAAGTAGAAAGTCTGTGCGGAGGCGTTCGTGAGAGTCTGCAGCGCTGTGTTCTGCGAGGCTTGATTGGGCGCATAGAGCGGGTCGTTAACGTCGACCACGCGCGGGCCGATGTTCTGCAGGCGAGCCCAGTCCGAGGTGAGATTGTCGGCCAGCACATCGAAGCCGACGATCAATTGGCTTTGCAGCTCGCCATTGGCGAGGTCGCCGATCGTCGTCGTGAACTGCGTGAACGGTTGAGGAATCCCGGAGCCGTTCGTCGACGACTTGCTCGTCAGGCTACCGGCGCTGCCGATCGTCGCCAGGAGCGCGCCGATGCTGTTGGAGATACCCACGCCGTTCTTGATCGCCTTCTGGGCGGTCGGCGAGGTCTGTCCATAGCTTGCCCACGCGCTGGCGTCGAGGAGTTCACCCACGCCTTCCGCGTTGGCGATCGTCGAGGCAATCCCGCCCAGCAGGCCAAGCAACGATTGCCAGCTGAACTTGACTTGTGTCGTCGGGGCAAGCTGCTGCTCGTTCGCGAATTTGCTGCCGAGGATCGTGGCCGCAGCCCCGGAGAGTGCCAGGCCTACATTGGCGTTGCCGGCGGCGACAACGTCCTTCATGTTGGTCGAGCCGGTGACGAGGAACTGCAGCGTGTTGGTGAGGTACTGCACCTCCAGCGACATCTGCGCCTTCACCGCATTGAAGTCCCCCGCCGTGAAAGACGATGTCGCACTGTCGCCCGGTGCCTGGAAGGTGCAGGTCGATCCGGTCGAGGTGATGCATCCGAAGCCTGGCCACGTGCCAGTAGTCGGGAACGGCAGGTCGGCGGGATCCATCGTGTGATAGTCGATCCAGGTGTTGGAGGAGCCGCTGAAGAAGTAGTGCAGATCGTCCTGGTGCGGTCCGGCGATGCCCTTGACGTAGTAGCCGGCCAGCAACCAATGGCTGATGAAGCGATACGCCGCGCGCTGACCTAGGATTGAGGTCACTCCGGGAAGCCCCGTTGAGGCGCTGTTGGACGGCCAGTCGACCGGCTGCTGGAAGGATACGAGAGCCATCGCGAAGTCTGAATCATCGAGGCCGCCCTTGGCTGCGAACACCGGTTGCGGCTCCTGCGAGGTTTGCATTGGCTGGTAGAGGCCGTTGCGGTTGCGTTGCAGTGTGCCGTGAAGCACGCCGGATTGGCCTTGCTGTCGCAGCATCGTCGACGCCTCGGCGGCGCCGCCCACCAGCGGATTGGAGGCGCCCCCAAAACCGACCAGCGCGTACGAGTCAGCCTTGCTGAACGTGGGCCCGCCGACCAGCGAGTAAGTGCCGCCGATGTTTTGTAGTGCCGTGGCGAACATCGGGAAGCCGATAAGGCCGCTGCCGCTTGCGTACTCGTGCGCTGCGTTGATGTCATTGATGGTGTTGACTGAAACAAGGATTGCAAGCTGATACGTGCCTACGTTTGATAAGTCGCCGGCGAGACGCCGCCAATTTTGGTCCGGCGTATCATTTTGATCATTATCCACTGCATACGTATTGCCGCAGGGTTGCACCAGGACGGTGGGCGCCACGAAAGTCTGCCCTGAGCATGGTTGGCTGGCAATCGGCTGCAGCGTGGTGCGATCTAGGACAAGGAGCCACAGCCCATTGAAAGGAGCGGTCGGGGTGTTCGGCACCGGCAGCGTGTAAATCACACGGAGCGGGCCCCGCTCGTCCGTCAGATCGGCAGGCAGGTTCATCGCGATCACGGTGCCCGAGGTATTGGCGATGAAGTAACCGGGATCGTTCGGCGAGACGGCGTATTCGACGACATCGGATGATTGGAAGCCGTAGTTGCCGTTGGTGTCTTCCTGCAGGGTACCGGTGGCGAAGACGTTGAATTGCGGAGCATTGATGCCGAGGGGGCTGCGGTCGTAGTTCTCATAGGCGCTTCCCGGCGGCTGTCCGGCGGCACCTATCGCCATGTAGCTATAGGGAACCAGATTCTGCACGGCTTTGCCCCAGGCGCTTCCGCCGATGGCCGTCGTATCCAGGTTGGAATCAGCGTTTTGCCCGAACAGCGTGCCGACGATCACCAGATCGCTCGCAGCGAGCTTCCCCAGGGCGTACGCCATGCTTGCCGAATCACTGAAGCACTCGGGAGATGACTCCGGCGCAGCGGTCTTCTCGAGCAGCGTTTGCCGGTCGAGCACCACCACCACGTACTTGGCTTCGGGGCAGGCGGGTGATACGGTACCGGGAAGCTTCTGGCCGTTGACTTCAATCCACGCACTTCTGCCAGGGTTCCAGCCGCCAGCGCTGAACGTATTGAACGAGACGCTTGGCGGCAGCCAGGGCGGGCACATCGCGGTCGTGTCGCACACGGCGAAGGGATCAGGATCGGTGGCATTCGCCACGGCCTTGGGCGTGACCGAGAGCGCCGTCGCCTGGCTCGCCTGGGTCGAGTTCGCCACGCTTGTCGCTGCGCCGCCCGCGGCGAAGCGAGCACGGCCGCTGGCCATGCCACCGGTCTTTTTCCGGACGTTAGCATTGACCACATTTTTGACGGCGTAGCCATCGCTTGCGCTTAACGTCGCCTTCATGCACTCACCGTCGGCGCAATCAGATGTCATGAACCGGCCGCTGATGTCTTTGCCGTTCAGGGTGACTGCGAGCGATTTTGCATCGGCGTCGGCCGGTAGCTGCAACTGAACCGTACCGATGCCGGGCGCGGAGCTCGCGGTGACTGCGATCCTGTTGGAAGTTTTCGCGCCTGACAGCTGCGGAATTTTGAACACAGGTGCCTTACCCGACGCCGGCAGTTTGGTAACCCTCGAGACGGCTGAAGATTGCTGTGGCATGCCGGATGAGGTTACGCCGCCGCCGCACGCGGAGAGCAACAGTGAGCCGGCAAATGCGATGCCGGTGAGAACGGACACGGCGCGTTGTGCGTGCGGGTTGCGGAACAATTTGAGTGACATGGGAGATCTCCTGGAAGTATCGATGGAGAACTCCAGATTTTGCGGACCCGTATTGATGCAACACGACTCACAACAGGGGCAGACGGGAGTTCTCCTTTCGTCGTCAGCCATATCCGCGAGTGCGTGCATAATATGAGCGATGCTCACGTTTGTTGACTCGTGTTTGGAAGGTACCGAGCCCATGCCGTCAATTCATTGATAATCAGTGAGTTGCGTGAAGATGAACGAGGCAGATGGCGCTCGCCGCGAGCTCAGACTCATATTCGAGTCAACGATATTCGACGCCTTGAGCGGCCATGAGCTATGCGATCGGCCGCGAACGCCGGCATAGAAGATCACGCATTCGCCATTCAGTGATGCGGCGAGATTTTAAGTTGAGCGCGCAAAAAGCTCCCGACGCTTCGAGATACGTGTCGCATCGAACGGGCCCGGCCGACGAGGGCTGCCGGAAAGACGCAGGATGGCCACTCGGGTTGACCTGGTTCGTGACAATTGGAACAGATTCGGCTCTTAAAAATTGGGGCTCCCTCGGGGCTAAATCAGCGGGTTATAAGCACGGTTCATCGTGCATCGAGTCGAGGAACCTACGTTTTTGAATGCTTGGCAGATTAGATTGTCGCAATGATTATGGAACGCTACGAGGGTTCGATCAGCCGAAAGATGCTGTTGTGCCGGAATTGAGAAAAGAACTCAGGCGCCCGGGGCGAAGAAGATCTCATCCATCCAGCCACAGGCTTCTTGAGCGAGGCGCAGCCGGTTGTTTGCTTGGCAGTGTCCGTCCGCACCGCTCGCCGCGTCGAGCAGAACGAACGATTTACGGGTCGAGCGAATCTCGCGGTGCCAGCGCATCGCCTGCTCCGCGAAAACCGGTGAGTCGCCGCCCCCTAAAATGGATAGGAACGGTACGGTCACTCGCGTGGCATCGGCGATCATTCCTGCGGTCTTCGTAACGAAGTGCGCGGCGTCGGTGGCGCCTGCTTTCCAGAGAGCGACTTGATAGCTGCGTTTAGCAGCCGTCGAGACCGATCGATGAGAATCGGCCACGGCCGCTCGCACGGAGAGCGCGAAGAGTTCGTTAGGGTTGGGGAAGGGGGTACTCGCAATGACCGTCGCGAGGCGCGACTCGAAACCAGCGGCCCGCGCGACAAAATATCCACCGAGACTCATGCCAATCAAGGCGATTCGGCCTGGTTGTGCGCCAAAGCGGTTGATCAGCACATCGATCACTGCGCCGATCGGCTTTTCGGCTTCCGAGTCCCAATGCATGCCTGCGTTGGCGGTGGCGCCTTGTCCGGGCAGATCAGCAATCGCGACCGAGTAGCCGCGGTCGAAGAGGTTGCGGCCGATCGATAAGAACAGATCCTCGAAGCAGGTGTCGGCGCCGCCGATGACGAGCACGATGGGTACGTTGGGACGAGGGTTCGCCAGAAATAGTCCGGGCAGGGTTTTCCCCGCGTAGGGCGTTTCAAAAAAAGTCGCCGGCAGCGAAAGTTCGCGCATCGCGGCGGCGAACGCAGCACGGTGCAGCGCATAGAGACGGTTGAATGTCTCGCCCGGGGCAGCAAACTGCCACGCCGAGCGATAGGCTGCAAAAGCCTTGAGGCGCATTTCGCCGGCGGCGCGGATCCAGGCCCGTGCGGCCCACACGTCAGCCTGGGTATCGAGGAGTTTCGCCTGCTGCTCGAATGCGCAGATCCAGCTGTCGGCATCGCCATCGGTGATATGCGATGCGATCTCGAAGACTTCTCCAATATCGAGTCCCCCGCTTTTGCCCCAGCCGAGTGCGGCGACGAAGAAAAGATCCATGTTGGGATCGTCGAAGCGGTACTTGCGAGCGAGGCGCTGGTCCGGTCGGGGGGGCGGGGCGCTCGAAGCGATGGTGGGGTCGGCCGCTGCCTGGCCGTCATCTTGGGTCATCGCTCTTGCTCCTTAAGTTCATTGCAGAATTACGAAGTAGGTTCTATTATATGAGCGATACTCATGTTAAAGGACTCGCATTTCAAAAAGCATTCCCACGCCGCGCAAAACCATTGACAGTCAAGAAGTTGCGCGCCGTGCGCCCAAGCAGGATCGCGCGCGTCACAAGATCGGCCTCATATTTGAGGCGACGATGCGGCTGCTCGACAGCGGCGAGACCGCGGCCTTAACGACCAATGCGATTGCTGCCAAGGCGGGCATCAGCATCGGCACGCTGTATCAGTATTTCGATGACAAAGACGCGATTCTCGATGCGTTGTCGGGCCGCGAACTTAAGGGATTGTCATCCAAAGTGATGGAGGCAATGGACCAGAGCGTATCGCGGTCGCCAGAGCAGCGGTTGAAGTTATTGGTCGGCGCCGTGTTCGAGACTTACGGAGGCCGGCGTCGCGTCCACAGAGTTCTCCTCGAACATGCACTCACGCAGCGCCGCGGCACGCGCCTCAATCCGCTGTTTGCGGCGCTTTCGCAGGAGCTTTCGCGTGAAGGCCGCGTCGGCCCGCGGTTGACCAGTGCGGAGGCGTTCGTCTTGACGCATGCCATCGCGGGCATTTTAAGAGCTGTCGTCGCAACTGCTTACCCGATGGCCCAGCGACAGGCGCTCGAAGAAGCGCTCAATCGGCTGGTCGCGGGATTCGTTGGTGCGAGTGATGTAAAAGCAGCGTCCAAGCGCTGAGAGTCCCGTTACTCATTATGAACGTGGTGCGCCCGCGAAATCCGGATCGCGGACAGAGCTGTAAAACCTGAGCGTCATTCGACCGCTCCGGCCGTCCATGCCGCACAGTGCGGCCTTCAGTAGCCTGAAATACCGCTGTTTCCCGTCACCACCAGGACAGCTGCAGAAAAGCGAGTCCACAAATGTGAGTGAAGCTCATATTATGGCACCCGCAATGGCATGTAGGGATTTTGACCCCCCACTGCAGATGCCCGGCATATCGGGCTGCCTGAGTACTTGAATCAACACACTGTTAATGAAATAAGGAGCTAGAAATGTTGCGTTTTATCTTGGTTGCTTCGATGGCCACGCTTTGCGCCTGCGCCCACGTCCCGGTAGAGCAGACGACTCTGCGAAATGCAAAAGGCGGGACGACGACGTGCAGCCTCGAAGGCCGCGGTCTCATCTCTTATGAGGTCGGCAAGTCTCGCTATGACGGCTGCGTCACCAAGGCGCATGGCGATGGCTATGAATAAGTATATCGGCGAACAGCGGCGCGCGGGGGATCCAGTACACCTCTCCGGCGAGTGCAGCGGCACCAGCACTGAAATCTTCAGTGAGTTTTGCGTGACTCATTGAAGTCGACAGAACTCTGCCGCCACGGCTAGGGCGATGCATTTTCACAAGGGTGAAACTATATGAGATTGTTCGAATCAACACGGATTCGACGATGTATTAGTCCGGGTACGGCTGGGTTCTGGTGCGTTGAGAGCGGGCCTAGAATTCGGCCCTTTGTGAGAATGCCCCATGACCTGCCATTCGCGCGTTCCGATTTACCGGCATCGCCATATCCACTCGACCATTTTGAGGCGGGCGCAGCGTTACGTACCCGAGTTCGAGCGGCGTTGGAACCGCTTTGCCCGGCGTGTCCACTCGTCTTGTAGGATGGACGAGTCGCTGCGGATTCGAAAAAAAACAGCTAATAATCAGAGTTTAACTAATGCCCTCGCCCCGCTACTCAGGGCGCGCCCCAGCATGGCCAAAGAGTTGGGTGAAAGCCTGGCCAGCCGGCAGCTGGCGCAGCGAGTGGCATCGAACATTCGGCGAATATTCCCGATGCTCTGAAGCCGCAAATTGCGCGTTCTAGCCGACGGTGAAGCCCCAAAGCGTCGAGACGGGGGCGCGCGCAAATGCTTAACGAGATCTAACCCATACACGCCAATCAGCAAAGCGAAAGCCCAAGTGGCGATGCAAGCGCCGCGACCCCGCCGGCGTAAGTACGCTTCGAGATTCGAGCAAGCGAATTTGCGCGAGGACTTGGCTAATCGGGCCAGGCCGTCATCTACTTCTTGCGTGCGCTCTTCTTCTTCCGAGGAACATGCGCGCCGGATTTTCGAGCTTCCGAAAGGCCGATGGCGATAGCCTGTTTGCGGCTTTTCACCTTCTTGCCCGAACGACCGCTACGAAGCGTGCCATGCTTTCGTTCGTGCATGGCACGTTTTACTTTGCGGCTCGCACTGCTCTTCCGTTTGGTAGCCATAGGAGATCCCCGTCAGGCGGCTTTGGATTGTGATTGCAGCTCGCGCTTACGAGCGAGCAATTCCTCGCCGAGAGCATCGAGATCCATTTCTGACTTCTTCGCCTCGGCGAACATGCCGCCCGGCTTCTCTTCCTCCTTGACGTGGTGCTTGATCATTTCGGAGAGCACGGTCACTTTCGCGTCGAAGTAATCATTGTCGGGTGACATGCCCTGGATCTGAGCAATCAGTTGCTTGGCGCCATCGTGCTCGACCACCGCCTCGTGATGGATATCCTTGTCCTCGGTCGCCTGCAAGAATGCAGGATAAAAGATTTCCTCCTCGATCGTCGTATGAACGGTGAGGGCGTCGCAGATGCGCGTGGCCAGTTGCTGCTTTTTCGAGGCACTGCGAGCACTCTCAAATTCCGAAAACCACTCCTCGACCTGCCGGTGGTCGGCTTTGAGGAGAGAAATCGCATCTTGGGAGGAGCTTTTCTTGCGTGTAGTGGCCATGGCGTTATCCCCGTGAAGGTTGATGGTAGGGGGGAAGCGTAAACGCAGTGTGGCGCGCTTCTATCAGTGCAAATCCGAAAGCCACGTGAGACTTAACTGATGAGAATGGCGCGATTCACCTACGATCGTCGGCGTCGAGAGAGGTATACGTGCAGTTTCCGCACCCGCCATATAGCTGTTGCCAGTGCGATCCAAAAGACGAACGCCGCGCCCAGTACGATTGGCGGGCTTGCATGGGGAAGCAATTGCCAAATCACCCAAGCGAACGCCGCGAGAGCGAGCGAGCCCATGGCGGCGCCGCGGGCATCAAGGCCTACCGCGAGACGACCGCGGATCGTCACCGGAATACCGGCCTTTTGCCTCTTCTCTCGCTCATGCTTATCGAGCAGAGTCGCGCTCGCTGGAAAGATCGCGGGAAACGCCAAAAAAAGCCCCCCGACTGTAGGGCCGAAGTCCTTGGCGATAAGTCCCGCTAGCACGGAAATGAGCCCACCCAGCAGGAAGCGCGCAAAGTGTTCATACCACCTCACTTGCCTAAGCGCCGCCAGGTTGATCAGGATCTTCATGGGCTCATCGTAAAAAGGCCGCCCACAGCCCAAAGGCACCGACCACCCAAATCGATAAGAGCGTCACCGTCGCAGGCGCTGCCTTGAAGTGCCTCATCCCAATGAAATAGAGGCAACCGAGCGCGTACAGCAAAAAGGCCGCGGCTCCCGCGACCATCGATCGGGCCTCTATCGCGGCGTAGAGCTTGCCGTGGCTTGCGATGGTAAGGCCGAGGGATGCGAGCGCCACCGAGGGGGCCGCGCCAAAGAGTCCGGCAAAGCCCTTAGGTTTCAGGACGTCGGCGATCAAGGCAAAGAGGGAGACAATGGCTCCGCCGACGAGAAATCTCACCACTAATTCCATCACCGCGCTCCTTGAAAGAGTGTTCGCGTCGGCGGTTTACGCACAAAGGATGTCGCCAAAGGCCGATAGCCGTGTTCGGTCCGACCGCTGACAGTACCCCAATGTCAAAGCGCTCCAAGCGTTCCGCAGGATTTGCAGACCCGACTCGGTTGGCTCCTTTCGAGTCAAAGAATTCGGATCTCACGGTCATTATCGAGACCCCGAAGGGCAGCCGCAACAAATATGCCTATGACCCGGAGGAGCGGATATTTGCTCTGCGAAAGGTGCTGCCGGCCGGCATGGCCTTTCCTTACGATTTCGGCTTTGTACCGTCGACCCTCGCCGACGACGGCGATCCGCTCGACGTGCTGGTGCTGATGGATGAACCCGCCTTCGCGGGTTGCAAGCTCACCTGTCGAATCGTGGGTGTCATCGAAGGCGAGCAGGGCGATAGAAAAAAGGCCGAGCGCAATGATCGCGTGGTAGCGGTCGAGAGCGGTAACCACAGCTATGCGCATGTGAAGCGCATTGATGATCTGGGCAAGACCTTTGCGCGCGAAATCGAGGAGTTCTTCGTGAACTACCATCGCTTGACTGGAAAGGAGTACCGAATTCTTGCCTTAAAAGGCCCCACTGCGGCAAGGCGCTGCGTGGACAAGTCTCGTAAAAAGATTCCGTAGAGCCCCGGGGCGCAGTCGAAATGGAGGACTAGTCGATGAGCAGCAGAATGGCGAAACCACCCTTTCCGGAGCAACAGCAGTCGATGCCAGGAAAGAGCGCCTTGATGGATCCGCCTCCCGACTACGGTGAGGAGAGCTACCGGGGTGCTGCACGACTCAAGGACAAGAAGGCCGTCATCACGGGAGGCGACAGCGGTATCGGCCGTGCCGTGGCGCTCGCCTTTGCTCGTGAGGGCGCCGATATCCTGGTGAGCTATTACAACGAGCACGAAGACGCGAAGGAGACCCAACGACTCGTTGAGAATGCGGGTCGACGCTGCCTTCTGGTGAGTGGCGACATCAAGGATCCCGGTCACTGTCGTGACTTGATTGCACAAGCCGCGGAGGCCTTTGGCCGGATCGATATTCTGGTCAATAACGCCGCACACCAAGCAAGCTTTGACTCACCGGAGGAAATCAGTGACGAGGAGTGGGACGTCACCTTTCGTACCAACATCCATGCCATGTTTTATTTGACGAAGGCGGCACTGAGGCACATGCACCCCGGCGCTGCGATCATCAATACCACTTCTGTAAATGCCGATGCACCGAGTCCACAGCTTCTGGCCTATGCCACGACCAAGGGTGCCATCCAGAACTTCACCGGCGGATTAGCGCAGCTACTCGCCGAGCGGGGCATCCGAGTCAATTGTGTCGCGCCGGGACCGATTTGGACACCGCTAATCCCCTCGACGATGCCCAAGGAGAAAGTCAAGAACTTCGGAAATCAGGTCCCGATGAAGCGACCCGGACAACCGAAGGAACTCGCGCCCGTCTATGTGATGTTGGCAACGGACGAGGCGAGCTATGTGTCAGGGGCGACCGTCGCCGTAACTGGCGGTAAGCCGATTTTGTAACGGCAACATCGCGTGAGACGTAAGCAGCTTAGGTTCGGGAAAGGATTCAATGTCATTCTCGGCAACGCTCGGTCGCAGGCTGCCCAGATGGTGATCGAGTCCGGGAAGGCGGAAGGCGGCCCTCGCAACCGGCACCGAGGCGCGGACCAGTGGCTCTACGTCGTGTCAGGCCAAGGCGTCGCCAAATCAGGCGAACGACGGCTGCTGCTCCGGGCGGGGACGCTTCTCCTCATCGAGCACGGTGATCGGCATGAAATCCGAAATAATGGCCGGACATTGCTCGAGACACTAAATTTCTATGTTCCACCGGCCTACACCAAATCAGGCGACGAGCTGCCGCGCGCCAAGCCTTAAGGGTGCGACGACACAGTGACGGCGGGTTCTTACGAGGATTACGACGATCGTCCGATGTCATCGTTTTATCCCATGCTCCAGCATTCTGACGCCGATTAATCACGTTAATTCACCTTCACTGAGGAGCGACATCATGGCCAACGAGAGTCCGTTCTCATTGCATCCAAGTCATCCTGCCACGGAAGCTTGCCGCGAAACCGGCGGATCTCTTGCAAAGAACCCAATACCGCGTCGTCGATTGCTCCCAACCAGGTAAGCGGATTAGTCATAGAGCGTCTGAGGACAGCCATCAGAAGCCACGCATTCGTGGGGGCATCTGTGTGGGCATTTGCGAATTGACCGCGATAAAAGCCCATGAAAAACAATAGTTAGACGCTAAGTCCGGTGGCTACACGGCCCACCATCTGCTAGACACAATCCCAGCGCAAGGCGCCACCGAAATTTGCAGATGATTCAGCGCACCGACATGAATAACGGCAACTAGAGACTCTTGTCAGCGCTCTTTCTTTAGGGCGCCGGTCTCCGCGTTGAGCGCCGGATCGCGAGCAAACGCCTCCGCGATGAAGTCCATGAACACACGCGCTCGCCGCGGCAGCAGCCGGTTTGCCGCATACACAAAGTGGATAGGCACGGGTGGTCCGTAATGTTCGATAAGCAATAAATGTACGCGGCTATCGGCGAGCGCGTCTTCAAACAGCCAGCCCGGTGCATAGGCGATACCAATTCCATCGAGCACTGCGCTGCGAATGCCATCAGGAGAATTCACGCGAAAGCGTCCACGAACCACCACGTCGACGTCTCGGAATGTCCAAGTGCTGCCGGCCGAGGAGAGCGTGTAGAGGATACAACTGTGATCGCGCAGATCGTTCGGATTTGTCGGTGCCGAATGTTCGGCCAGATACTCGCTGCTCGCGACGCAGAGTCGCTCGACGGCGCCAATGCGCCGCGCCTTGAGGGCACTGTCTTTGAGAGTTCCGATGCGGATCGCCAGATCAATCCCCTCCTCGACGAGATCGATGTAGCGATCGCCAATCTGTAAATCGATCTCCATTTCCGGGAACTGCGTCAGGATTGCTTTCACTTGGGGCAGGATGTGGGATCGGCCGAGCACTGTCGGGCACGCCACGCGTAATAGACCCTGCGGAGCATCCTCACCGCGGGCGTTCGACTCTGCCTCCGTGATCGCATCGATGACACGTCTCGTCTCGCTGTAATAGCGCTCGCCCTCCGGGGTCAGGGTGAGTTTGCGGGTCGAACGGTGAAGCAGCCGCGTTCCAAGATGCCTCTCCAGCGCGGCGATGTGCCTGCTGACATTCGGTTGTCCGGTCCCCAGTTCCCGGGCGACGGCGGAGAAGCTTCCCGTCTCGACCACCCGGGCAAAGCTGTTCATGAGAAGAAATCTATCCATCGGTAGACCTCGAATCGTGAATATTCATGCAATACAAGCATGAATATTATGCCAGATTGACTGACTTATCTAAAACAGAGGAGAAGAGGACACTACCTCTTAGACATTGGGACGTTTAAGACGGGGCGGGGCGCCACGCCATACGCAGAACATAGATAGGAGAAACGATGAAGAAGCTCGACAACAAGGTGGCCGTGATTACCGGCGGGACCTCGGGCATGGGACTGGCCACGGCGAAACGATTCGTGGCCGAAGGTGCCTATGTGTTCATCATGGGTCGTCGCCAGCACGAGCTCGACGCGGCGGTGAAGGACATCGGCACCCATGTCACGGGCGTGCAGGGCGATATCGGCAAATTGGCGGACCTCGACCGGCTCTATGAAATCGTCAAAGCGCAGAAGGGTCGCGTCGACATTGTCTTCGCCAATGCGGGGGTCGGCGAATTTGTTGCCACGGATGCCATTACGGAGGCTCATTTCGATATGACGTTCGACGTCAACGTCAAAGGCACGCTGTTCACCGTGCAAAAGGCGCTGCCGCTCTTCAATGACGGCGGATCCATTATCCTCACTGGCTCAATCGCCTCCGTCAAAGGCATTCCGGCGTTCGGTGTCTACTGTGCCAGCAAGGCGGCCATCCGTTCCTTTGTCCGCACCTGGACGCTGGAACTGAAGGATCGCAAGATCCGCGCGAACGTGATTAGTCCCGGGACGATCGATACACCGATCTTGGCGCCGCTTCCGAAGCAGGCCATCGCCCAAATCGTCGCCGGCATTCCGATGGGGCGCATGGGTAGCGCGGATGAAATCGCCAAAGCCGCGGTATTTCTGGCCTCGGACGACTCGAGCTTCGTCACCGGTATCGAATTGTTCGTTGACGGGGGTACTGCACAGGTCTGACGGGAGTCGCGGTAAAGTACCCTATCGAATCTGTCGCTGACCAGTCATCTCGATCTAGTTCTGCAGGCAGCGTTGGAGGCATGATGAAATTCTATTCGCCGTTGATTGGGCTGCTCGGAATGCTGGCGGCGGTAGCGACTCTCGCCGGCATCCCCGACAGTCCTCAGCAGGTGCAACCGCTATCGGTGGGGGCGCGAGCGCCGATCTTCGCGGCCCGCACGACGGAGGGCGCGTTGCGCACCTTTTTGCCTGACAGTTACAAGAAGCCCACGGTCGTGCTGTTCTATCGGGGCGGTTGGTGTCCGTACTGTAATTCGCAACTGAGCGACCTGCACCTCGTCGAGCCGAAACTCCGCAAGAGCGGATTTGAAATTGTGTTTTTGAGCACCGATCGACCTGAGTTGCTGTACACCAGTCTCAAGGCGACCGACATTCAGTATACGTTGCTATCAGACAGTCGCCTGGAAGCGGCGAAGGCCTTTCATGTTGCTTATCACGTGGACGACGCAACGCTCGCCAAAATGCGGGAATATGGCGTAGATCTCGAGTCCACGACCGGTACCAAACAACACGAACTGCCAGTCCCCTCGGTGTTCATTATCGACACCTCGGGGATTATTCGTTTCGTCTACTCGAATCCCGACTACACGATTCGTTTGGGCGCCGCTGCGTTGTGGGCGGCAGCGCAGCCCTGGTCCACGATCAAATGAATACGGCGCGTTCAAATCGACACTCGGAGCCGAAGTTATGACCGACGATACCGCTTACACGCCACCCAAGGTATGGACCTGGAACAAGGAGAACGGCGGCCAGTTCGCCAATATCAACCGCCCGGTGGCCGGGCCGACGCACGAGAAGAACCTGCCTGTGGGGCGCCACCCGATGCAGCTCTATTCATTGGCCACGCCCAATGGTGTGAAGGTGACGGTGATGCTGGAGGAACTGCTGGCGCGGGGTCACGCGGGCGCGGAGTATGACGCCTGGTTGATCAACATCCGCGAGGGCGATCAGTTCGGCTCGGGCTTCGTTGGCGTGAATCCGAACTCCAAAATTCCAGCCCTGATGGACCGCAGCGGGTCGAATCCCATCCGCGTCTTTGAATCTGGCGCGATACTGATTCACCTGGCTGAGAAGTTCGGCGTCTTCCTGCCCACCGAGCCGGCGGTGCGGGCGGAGTGCTTGTCATGGCTGATGTGGCAAATGGGATCGGCGCCCTACCTCGGCGGCGGCTTCGGCCACTTCTATGCTTATGCGCCAATCAAGATTGAATACGCCATCGACCGCTTCTCGATGGAGGTGAAGCGGCAGATGGATGTGCTGGACAAGCGCCTGGCCGAGAGCGAGTACCTCAGCGGGACTGAGTACACGATTGCTGACATGGCGGTTTGGCCCTGGTACGGCGCGCTTGCCAAGGGTCTGGTCTACGAGGCTGGCGAGTTCCTGCAGGTTGCCGAGTACAAGAACGTCCAGCGCTGGACCGATGCGATCGCCAAGCGACCGGCGGTCAAGCGAGGGCGGATGGTGAACCGCATGTTTGGCGACTCGGCGAGCCAGCTGCGCGAACGACACGAGGCGAGCGACTTCGACACCAAGACGCAGGACAAGGTCGCCGCGGAGGGGTGAGCGCCCGAACTCTTGTCCTATTCGACTTCGACACTGCCAATGAATTCAGGGCAGACAGGACCATCGGGGAGTAGAGTTTTCCACATAGGAGAGCTCTCGTGAAGAAATCGAAGTTCAGCGAAGGGAAGATCATATCGATCATCAAGGAAGGGGATGCAGGCCCGAAAGTGGCTGATCTGTGACGCAAGCACGGCATGAGCGACGCGACGTTCTACAAATGGAAAGGCAAGCTTGCCTGCATGGATGTGTCGCAGATGCGGCGACTTAAGGATCTGGAGACCGAGAACAGCCGCCTAAAGCGGATGTATGCGGCTTCTGCAGCGCTCTCTAAGGTTGTCGGCGATCGTTATCGCTCACTGCCGACCGAGCGGTTGTGACCGATACCAATCAATATGCTCTGGGCAGTGACGTCGCCGAACAAGAACGCCTCATCCGTCAGGCGGCATGGCTGAGTGAGCATACGGAACGATTCTTCCGCGCAGCGGGACTTGGAACGGGGCAGCGTGTTCTGGATCTCGGGTCCGGAGTAGGGGACGTTTCTTTGATCGCAGCTCGTATCGTCGGCCCCGCCGGCGAAGTCGTCGGTGCCGAACGCGACGCGCGGGCGGTTGCGCGCGCGACCGCTCGCGTCATGGAACTTAGGCTCGAACATGTTCGCTTCACGCAGGCGGATATCGCTGATCTTCCGATCGAACGGCCGTTCGACGCGGTGGTGGGACGTTACATCCTGATGTTTCTTTGCGACCCGGGCGCAGTCTTGAGATCCGTTTCGAAGCTCGTTCGGCCGGGCGGAATCATCGCATTTCAAGAACCGTGCTGGACGTCATTCTTGCAAGCCTGTGAGTTCCTGCCTCTATGGCGCGCCAGTGCGACGTTGATGGTAGAGACATTCCATCGGACGCGAACCAATACGCGTATGGGGGCGGATTTATCGGCAACCTTTGTCGCTGCAGGATTGCCGACGCCGGCAGTGCACACTGATACATTGGTCGGGGCCGAACGATGGATGCCGGATGTCATCCAAACCCTGGTGCCCGAAATGCGGGCGCTTGATCTAGGGGTAGGTTCCCTGGGAAACTTGAGTACGCTATATGACAGGCTTTTGGAAGAGGCCGAATCGCATCGCGTTCGGCCGCCGCTGCCGGCGATGATCGGTGCTTGGACACATAAGCAAGAAAGCTAGCGATGGCAGCAATAAAACGTGAAGATTGCGGGCCCGACTATTTTGTTGCACTGCAAGATAGACGCGTAGCTCGGCGCGAGGTATTTGATATACCAGACGCCGCGTCAGGTTGGCTTCCGGTGTAAGGGTTCCGAAGAACATTAATTCAACTGAAGGGGGATACAACAGTGACCGACAAGATCAAGCCGCCATCGATCAGCCGCCGTACGGTGGTGGGAGCCGCGCTCGCCGTGGGAGCCGCCAACTTGGCACCGCCGTTCATCCGGTCGGCGCGCGCCGCGGAATCGGTGAAGATCGGCCTCAACAATCCGCTGACCGGCACGTACGCTGCGCTCGGTGGTAACGAATTGATCGGTGCGCAGCTCGCCGTCGAGCAGATGAACGCCAAGGGCGGCATTCTTGGACGTCACGTCGAATTGTTGTCGGAGGACTCGACCAGCGGCGATGCCGGCACGGCAGTCCAAAAGACTCGCAAGCTGATCGAGCGCGACGGAGTGAGTTTCATTTTGGGGAACGTCAACTCGGCACTGACACTCGCGATGGCGCAGGTGACCAACGAGAAGCGCGTGTTGCACGTCGTGCCAGGTGGGCATACGGACGCCGTTACAGGATCCAGCTGTCACTGGAACGTGTTCCGTATTTGCAATACGACGCAGACCGAGGCGAACGCAGTCGCTGCCGTGTTGCTGAACAAGGCCGGCAAAAAGTGGTACTACATTACGCCGGATTATGCCTTTGGTCATACCCTGCAGGCCGGCTTGGAGAAGGCGGCCGCTCGATTGGGAGGAACCAAGTTGGGTGGCGATCTCTCGCCGCTCGGTACCACCGATTTTTCCTCGTACCTGATCAAAGCCCAGGCGGCCAAACCCGACGTGATCATTTTCACTCTGGCAGGCGATGACATGGTCAACGCGTTGAAGCAGGCGGTGCAATTCGGTTTGGACAAGACCATGCACTTGGGGGGAGCGCAACAGGAGCTTGAGGTGCTCGAGGGCCTTCCGCCCGAGGCGCGCGTCGGCTACTGGGTGTTCGAGTGGTACTGGAAGCAACCTGGGGTTCCGCATGTGGCCGAATTCGTCGCGGCGATCAAGAAAAAGACCGGCAAGGTGCCGACGGCGCGCACCTGGTTCGGCTTCGCCTCCGCCTGGAGTTGTGCGCTCGCCGCCAACACCGCCAAGTCACTCGATGCCGTCAAGATGGCCAAGGCGCTGAGTGGCATGACGCTGCCGGCCGAAGTCGGCCTGATGCCGCATCTGCCGTATTACCGCGCGGGCCAAAATCAATCGATCAACACGCTGTACGTCGGTAACGCCCAGGCTAAGGGCAGCGCCGAGGAGGATCTGTTCAACGTGACGGACATCATCAAAGGCGCCGATGCCGCAGGCACGCTGGAGGAAACCGGCTGCAAGATGAGTTGGCCGACCTGAACGGCCGGTGAAGTCCGCGCAAGCCCGCTTATCGGCTCCATGCCGCGCGCCCGCTGATCCGGCGGCGCGCGCGGCGGTTGCGTGCCCCTCAGTCGATTAACCATGGAACGCGTGCTCCGATGCAGCAGCTGATCCTGTTCAATATTTTCAATGGCCTGATCGTCGGCGCCTTTTACGCGCTGATGGCGCTGGGCCTGTCGTTGATTCTCAACTTGAGCGGCGTGATCAACTTCGCGCACGGCGGTTTCCTGGCGCTGGGGGCCTATTTGGCTTACACCCTGATGCCCTTCGTGGGATTCTGGGGAGCATTGCTGCTGGCGCCATTTCTCACCGCGGGCATCGGCTTGGTGATCGAACGGCTCATGATTCGGAGGCTGTATGGTCGCGATCCTTTGTACAGTCTGCTGCTGACTTTCGGTCTGGCTTACATCCTGGAGGACGTCGCGCGTTTCATCTGGGGTGCACAGAGCCTGCCTTATCCCGTACCGGCTTGGTTGACCCGCCCGCTCAGCAGCCAATATTTCTTCCTAACCGGCTACCGGCTGTTCATGGTGCTGCTGGTTGCCCTGGCGGTATCGGCGTTGTTCCTTATTCTTCGTCATACGCGGCTCGGCATGCGGATCAGGGCCGGCACACTCGATCTGGAAACCGTATCGGCGCTGGGCGTCAACGTGCGCGTATTGCGCAATCTAAACTTCGGACTTGGGATCTACCTGGCTGGGCTCGCGGGCGTGCTGGCGGCCGGCATGCTCGGGCTGCAGCCGACCATCGGCACTTCGCTGATCATGCCTAGCTTTGTGGCGATCATCGTTGGCGGACTTGGCAGTCTGCCGGGAACTTTGTTCGGCGGCCTGCTCATCGGCATCGCTTCGGGTCTCACCACGGTGTTCTTTCCTTCTGCCAGCGAGGCCATCATTTACGTGATGATGGGCCTGGTCTTGTTATTGAGACCGCGCGGTTTGTTTGGCGAAGAGGGCAGGGTGCAGTGAGCGAGCATGCAATGCGCTGGATGCGCCAAAACATCTCCACCGTGCTGCTATGGATCGTGCTGTTGACGATGCCTTTCTGGATGAAAGCGGTCGGCGGCTACACCGAATTGGCAACCCGTGTGGTCGTCATGGGTCTGGCGGCCATGGCGCTAAATTTCCTGCTGGGCTTTACCGGCACCCTGTCCTTCGGTCATGCCGCGTACTTCGGAATCGGCGCGTACGGGGTCGGGATGACGATCAAGTACCTGGTTCCAAGCACAGCCCTCGGCATGGTGGTCGGCGTGATCAGCGGCACGCTCGCGGCGGCTCTGATCGGCGCGCTGATCGTGAGGCTGCGCGGCGTGTACTTTGCAATGGTCACGATCGCCTTCGGTCAGGTATTTTATTTCATCGCGTTCCGCTGGAACTCCGTGACCGGCGGCGACGACGGCCTGAATGGATGGCAGCGCCAGGCACTGAAGCTGGGCTGGACCACGCTCGACATCCAGACGCATGACAAGACGTTTTACTACTTTGCGCTGACCTGCTTTGCGTTGTCCGCCCTTGCGATGGCCTTGCTGTTGAAATCGCCGTTTGGCCGCACCTTGGTGGCGATTCGTGAAAACGAACGGCGCGCGCGCTTCCTGGGGATCAATGTGGAGCGACACCTTTGGCTCTCATTTGTGATTTCCTGTGCCTTCGTCAGTGTGGCCGGAACGCTTTACGCCTTGCTCAACAACTTTACCGACCCGCGCGCGTTGCGCTGGGATATGTCCGGGAACTTCGTCATCATGGCGGTCCTCGGAGGCATGCGCTCCTTTTGGGGGCCGCTGATCGGCGCCGCCATCTTTGTGGTGCTCCAGGACTACGTGTCGAGCGTGACTGAGAATTGGATGTCGGTCGTCGGGCTGGTCTTCGTGCTGGTCGTGTTGTTTTTTCCGCGGGGTGTACTGGGCCTGCTGCGTGGCAGGGGTAAATTGTGAGCTTGTTGCGCGCCGAACAGGTGTCCTGTTCCTTCGGCAGCCTGAAGGCGGTCAGTGGCGTATCGCTCTCCATCGCGCCCGGGGAGCTGCGCGCGCTGATTGGCGCCAATGGCGCCGGCAAGACGACCTTCTTCAACTTGATCAGTGGCTTTCTTCCGCCCACCGGCGGCGCCATCATATTCGACGGCATCGACATCACAGCAGTGCCCGCGCACCGGCGGGTTGGCATGGGAATCGCCCGCACCTTCCAAATCACCGAAGTCTTTCCGGACTTGAGTGTGCGCGAAAACCTGCGCATCCCGGTCGAAGTGGCATCGGGCATGGCGCGGCATGCGTGGTTGTCGCGCGGCAAGAGCGCGGCTGTCATGGAGCGAGTCGATGAGTTGCTCTCCTTGGGCGGACTTGCCGACAAGGCCGAACGATTGGCCGGGGAACTGTCCCATGGAGATCAGCGCGCCATCGAGATCCTGATGGCGCTCGCGCTCAAACCCCGGCTACTTCTGCTCGATGAACCCACTGCCGGCATGGGCGATCAGGAGACTTTCGATATCACCGAATTGATCCGAAAACTGCACCGCGAGCATGCCCTGTCGATTCTGCTGGTGGAGCACGACATGCGCGTGGTGTTCCATCTGGCCGATCGAATCATGGTCATGGCCGAGGGTGTGGTGCTGGCCGACGGCACGCCGGAACAGATAGCCGCCGACGAACGGGTTCAGTCTGCTTATTTGGGCCAAGGCGACTCATGATTGCACTGCAAGTCAAAGCTCTGAACACCTACTACGGCAAAAGTCACATCCTGCACGGCGTCGGGCTGGAATTGATCGAAGGTCAGGTGGTGACCCTGCTGGGCCGCAACGGCGCGGGCAAGACCACGACGATGCGCAGCCTCATCGGCTTGACACCGGCGCGATCCGGCACGGTGCAGGTGTTCGGTCAGGAGTGCACGACCTGGCCGCCTTACCGGATTGCCGCTCTCGGGGTGGGATTCGTTCCGGAAGGGCGACGTGTGTTTGCAAACTTGAGCGTCGAGGAGAATTTAAAGGTGCCGGTGCAGCGCCCTGGCCCCTGGACCATCGAGCGTGTATACCAACTGTTCCCCCGGCTCGGCGAAAGACGAAACAACCGTGGACGTCAGCTGTCGGGCGGCGAACAGCAGATGCTGGCGATTGCACGCGCCTTGCTGCTAAACCCTAAGATTCTGTTGCTCGATGAACCCTCGCAAGGTCTGGCCCCCAAGATCGTGCAGGAAGTTTTCCAAGTGATCGCCACGCTGCGAGGCGAAGGGATGTCGATTTTGCTGGTGGAGCAAAATGTCCGCGCCGCGATAAAAATCGCCGATGTCGCGTACGTGCTGGACGATGGCCGTGTGGTGTACGAAGGGCCGGCGGCCGAACTGGCGGTCGACGAGGAGCGTCTGCGCGCGCTGGCCGGCGCAGCCGCGTCCAGCTGGCAGCGGGTCGATCGACCGGCCAACGTTCCATAGCAATGCTGAGATGGAAAATTCGAGTGCCGCTTTCGACCCCCGTGCGCGCGTCCTTTCTCGGCTCTAAGTTCGTGCAAACTCAGTGCAGTTGGTTACTCCGCGCCACGCGGCGCAAGGACTGCACAACATGGCCTCAATTCAGAAGATCAAATCGCTCTGAGGTTCCAGGTGGCTTCACAACCTCGGATCAACTGTCTCGCTTCCATCGCAAGAGCGCCGAAAACGCATTCATGGACTCGTCGCAAAGGCTCACGCCTGACGAAGCGTTCCAACGATTCGATACCGAGAGCAAACTCGCGGAGCGCCATACTGCGCTTTGTCGACGAACCGCGCTCACGCAGGCGCGCGAGATGCTCACGACGCGAATACTCGGGCCAAACTATTGAGGAAAATGTTCGATGTGGGTTTCGGCGCTTCGCGCAAAATAAAGAACGCGTCGGCCAAGGAATGAAACCATATAGCCCGCGCAACCGGCCCCAGCGACCTTGGTGATAAATCCCTGATAGGTGTAACCGGGAACGAGAGTCTGAGCTTCACGGATTGCTTCCTTCACGGCGCTCGCATCGAAGTCCACCGCCACCGGCGGAGTGGGTTTAGCCCCTGAGAACTCGACGGTCTCCCCACATGGCGAGTAATAAGCAACCATCCCCCTGCGAAAGTCTACCGAGTACCCCTCGAATCCCGCCCGCATCAGCGTCGAGACGACCTGCGGGAAAGTCATGCTGTTCGACTCGGCTCCTTTGAGGCACTTCAAGGCGATCGCTTCCTTCTGCGTATCCATGGCTAACCTACATCAGTTGAGTTGGGGAGGGTTGTTGTCAATCGACGGGTATGGACTTGAGGCCACGTATTTCCACGATCTGTTTCAGGATGCGTTCGACGGTCGCGCGCTCCTGAGCGGTGAGATGATCAAAGAACTCCGCATCGTTCTGATCGGCGAGCGCCGCCAACTTGGGAATGAGGCTGCGCCCCTTTGTGGTGAGAGCAAGAGTGTGAGCCCGCCCATCGCTCACGTCGGGCGCTCTCATCACGAACCCTTTGACGATCAGCCGCTCAGAGAGTTTGCTGATCGCACCCCGGGTCAACCTAAGCTTGTCCGCCAGGCGACTCGGAGCCAAGGCATCCTCGCCGTAGAGCTCTCGCATGACAACCCATTCCGCCACGGTGACATCGCGGCTCTCGAGCTTGCGTGCGAAAGCGTACGAGACGTGATTAGACACATGGCGCAGCCAATAGCCTAAGTGAGAAGTCAGGTCGGAAGCGGGACGTGATCGTGGCATGTAGATTATTTGGTTGCCTAGTAAACTATCACCGTATAGTTGCCTTGTCAACAATACGGGTCGATTCAATGTGCGACTGGCATCGAGGGCCGGACGCGATTGCGGTGACTAGCTTTGGAGTCGGTACCGCATTTGCGTTCGTTCTGCCGTTTTTGCTTGCCTGATGGCGTTCCATTCCGCACGCAAGCTGAAGCAGGAAAATCATGACGAAAAACGCCAGCCACTCGCTGGCTGAAATGCCCACTGGAAACAGGATGGCTCTCAGAGTCTTCAAAACATTGCGCCGATGGTTGCTCTAAGGCCGCACTGGTCGCGATGTCGCGCGGGTTAAAAAAAATACAAGTCAACGTGCTCTACGCCGCCTGGTGGCCGCGATGTGCGATGCGCCCCGCTCTGTAGGAAAAAGCCGCGATCGTTATTGCGCCGATTGACAGAAATAAAAAATCGGGAGCATGCTCCACGCCCTGCCAGTCCATGACGGCGTTTTTTACAGGCGCTCGTTAGGACAGCAAATCAATAACGAATAAATTCCTTCCGGGAGGCCGCTCATGGAACGCATTTTCTTTGCATTGATTGCAACTCTGATGGCATCGAGCTGGGCAACAGCCGACAACAAAGATTCTGTCGCAGCCGCTCCATCGCAACTCAACGAGGCTACGGTGGCCGATCTTCAGGCGAAGATGAACGCCGGGACGCTCACTTCCGAACAACTTACCCAATATTACCTGCGACGCATTCAAAACCTGGACCAAAATGGTCCCGGCGTTAACGCCATGATTGAACTCAACCCGGACGCTGTCCGGATCGCGCAGCAAATGGATGACCTGCGCAGGCACGGCAAAATTCTTGGCCCTTTGCACGGTATCCCGGTATTGATCAAGGACAATATCGATACGGGTGATCGCATGCAGACAAGTGCCGGTTCATTTGCGCTTGTCGGTCGGCCCGCCCTCAAAGACTCTACCGTTGCCGCGAAATTGCGCGCCGGGGGAGCCGTGATTCTCGGCAAGACCAACTTGTCCGAATGGGCGAACTTCCGCTCCTTCGAATCCATCAGCGGCTGGTCCGGCCGTGGCGGACAGACGAATAATCCCTACGGCATCAATCGCAGCCCCTGTGGTTCCAGTTCTGGATCCGGCGCGGGAGCGTCGGCGAATTTTGCCGTGCTCGCTTTTGGCAGCGAGACCGATGGCAGCATCGTCTGCCCGTCCAGCGTCAACGGCGTCGTCGGAATCAAACCCACGGTCGGACTGACAAGCCGCGCGGGTGTCGTGCCCATTTCGCATACCCAGGATACCGTGGGTCCCCTCGCACGCACCGTTGCCGACGCGGCGATAGCGCTCGGCGTCATCCAAAGCCAGACCTTCGACGGTCGCGATGCTGCAACCGGCAGCGTGCCGTTGGGGTGGAAAGGCCGTACCCGGCCGACAAACATTCCCACCGACTACACACAGTTTTTGAATGCAAAAGGCCTGCGGGGTGCCCGCATAGGCGTGACGCGAGCGGGACTCAACGGATTCGACCCGGACGTTCCGACGCCGCAGCCCGTGTTGGATGCCTTCGAGGCTGCGGTCGATGCGCTCACCGTGGCCGGCGCTACCGTTGTTGACTTGGACGCAGCGGGTTTCACTTTCCCCTCAGCGGACGGGGAGTCCCTGGTGCTGGACTTCGATTTTCGCAGCGACGTTCAGGCGTACTTTGCCACGCGCGTCGGTGTGCCGGTGGCGGGCGGCACACTGCAAACTGCAATCGACTTCAACAACGCGCACGCCGCTGAAGAAATGCCGTTTTTTAATCAGGACGTGTTCGACGAGGCAGAATCGCTCGCGCCCGGTCCCGACGATCCGCAGCCCGTATTTGGCGGGATGACTTACAACCAAGCGCTCGAGATCGATCGACTCTCTGGGGTCAACGGCATCGATGCGGCGCTTAAGCAGTTCAACCTCGACGCGGTTGTCACAGCGACCGACAACCCGGCTTGGGCCACCGACCTTCTCTACGGTGATCATTTCATCTTCGGCACATCGGGTCTCGCGGCGCCGCCCGGGTATCCAATCGTGCAGGTCCCCGCGGGCATCGTGTTCGGCATGCCGCTCGGCATCAGCTTTTTTGGCACGGCATTCAGCGAGCCCACGCTGATCAAGCTGGCCTCCGGGTTCGAGGCGGCAACGGAGTTCCGGGCAAAAAATCTGCCGACCTTCGCGCCGACAACGCCCTCCAACAATATCCAAGGCACGACTCTGAGCAATCCGCACAATTCGCACAAGTCCGTGCCGGCGCCCGATGCGCACGATGCAGGCAAGAAGAAAGCTCGCCACATGTAATGGCTAATCCGGCGCCGCCGAATGTCCGACAGCGCGGCGCCGACCTCGGTGACCGCGGACCAGCTGGATGCCGTGGCCAATCTCATCGAGCGGTTTGCCATGGCGCGCGCGGCGTAGCATTTCGCCGCCTTCGCAAATGCGGGCACGCCCTTTAGGCAGAGTCCGTAAGAATTCGAGTGCACTCAGGGCGATGGAGTGCCCGATCCACTCAAGGCCGCTGTGCGCGACGTCCAGTGGCGTCTTGAGGCGATCTGCGGCTTGTGAAAGACGTAGGTTGCTGTGTGCGTCCTTCCAGTCTGTCTCGAGCTGATCGAGCGCGGCGGCGGGCGCACGTTCGCCGTCTCCGCGAAGGGCCTGGGACAGGTGTGCTTCAAGAAGGACCGGCTTTTTGTCACAGCCTTCGAGTCGCACGAGGTGTACGAGGTGAGACTGGATGGCACCGTGCGCCGCATCTAGGGCGCCGGTAAACGCGGCTTGGTCGATGGGACGGCAGCACCAGCACGCCTGACGTATCCGAATGGGCTTGCCTGCGATCCCTGAGCTCAATGGCTCTATATAAACGAATACGTCAACGCCTCTCCGGAGGGGCGCCCGGCCCGCCGCCCATCTCCAGCACTTGTTCGCGCGGGTAGATTCGACAAAGACCCGCAGTTGGCGCTGTGACGGATTTTCGCGGCTCAGCGCGACTCCTTGTGGCGATATCGGTGGGCAATTTGCTTCGCCCGGTTGCCGCAGATTCCCATGCTGCACCATCGACGCGAACGGCCCCGAGTGCGGTCGATAAACATCAGCGTGCAACCCGCCCCCTCACAGGCCTTTATGTCTGAAAAATCTTCCTCGGCAAGCAGCTTCGCCATTGCCTCGCCAATCGGAAGCAGCAGCGACTCCGGCGTTCCCCAGTGTCGCGCCCGCTGAAACTGAAGTGCCGTGGACTTTCCATTCTTATGCGCCACTAGTTGTCCGAATCCTTGATCCCGGGAAAGCAAGCGATTCAACGGCTCGAGATCGGCAAGTTCCGCAGTCTTAAGCGGCTTGCCTCTATGCTCGCGAATGAATGTCCTAAACCATTCGCGCAGTTTGCGTGCTTGCGCTGCCACGCGCTCGATATCCCCCGGCTTCGCGCGTTTGCGCATCGCATTGAGTACGTTGGTAGGCACGAGCGCCGCTTGCTCCAGCCACATCAACAGACCCTCACCATCGCCAATCCAGTCGATTTCAGTGTCGACCGGAGTGGCGATCGAGTTCAAGAAATTTAGCGCCGCCGAATCGGCGATGAATATGGCCGGAGATTTTTTAGACATAAGAAACGACCTCTGGGCACTGCACCATAACCGCCTTAACTCTATTTGACAAGTTATACGCAGATTGCGTAACCTCCATGAATCAACGGAGGAGGTTATGGAATGTCAGCCACCACATATCGTGCAGTTGAAGTCGACGCTTTAAAGGTGTTTTATCGCCAGGCGGGGGCGCCGGACGCACCAAAGCTGCTGTTGCTCCACGGTTTCCCGAGCGCCGGCCATATGTTTCGGGATCTGATCCCGCTGTTGGCTGATCGCTTCCACATCGTCGCGCCCGACCTGCCGGGCTTCGGTCACTCTGATATGCCGGCGCGAAGTCAATTCAAATACACCTTTGACAACATCGCGCGTGTCATCGATCGATTTACCGAGGCGGTGGGGTTCGACCGCTTCGCGCTCTACGTGTTCGACTACGGTGCGCCAACGGGATTTCGATTGGCTGCCTGGCATCCTGAACGGATCACCGCGATCATCTCTCAGAACGGCAACGCTTATGAGGAGGGGTTAAGCGACGGCTGGAATCCGATCCGCGCGTATTGGCAAGATCCCTCGACGGCCAATCGCAACGCCCTACGCACTTTCCTGGCCCCCGAGGCGGTACGCTGGCAATATACCCATGGCGTACCCGATGCGGCTTGCGTTTCACCAGACGGTCTGTCGCTCGATAACTTCTATCTTGCGCGTCCGGGCGCGGACGAGGTGCAGTTGGATCTTTTTGCGGACTACCAGAGCAACGTTGCGCTATACCCGGTGTTCCAAGACTATTTCCGCCGGTACAAGCCGTCCTTTCTCGCCGTTTGGGGCAAGAACGATCCGTTCTTTCTGCCGGCTGGCGCAAACGCATTCAAACGGGATATTCCGCGAGCGGATATCCGTTTTTTCGATACTGGACACTTCGCATTGGAAACCCATGCGGAGCCCATCGCACGCGCTATGCGGGAATTCCTACCGACCGGAGCTGGCAAATGAGCGCCTCGGTGGCCACGAGCGCAACGGGACGAATTATGTTGGCTTACCCGCTACAAGGTCTCTTTCAATTTGCTCCCGCAGGATGAACTTTTGCACCTTCCCGGTAACCGTCATGGGGAACGAGTCGACAAAGCGCACAAACCGCGGGATTTTGTAGTGGGCAATTTGACCGCGACAATATTTTTGAATCTCCTCGGCGTCGGCAGAGAGTCCTTTCCTTAGCCGGATAACTGCGCAGACCTGTTCGCCGTACTTGACGTCCGCGATACCCACGACGGCCACATCAAGTATTTTGGGATGCCCATATAGGAACTCCTCGATCTCACGCGGGTAGATATTTTCTCCTCCTCGAATGATCAGATCTTTGACGCGACCAACGATATGGCAATATCCTTCGTCATCAAGAGCGGCTAGGTCTCCGGTGTGCATCCAGCCCGCTGTGTCGATTGCCTCGGCGGTCAGGTCAGGCGCTCCCCAGTAACCGCGCATTACACTATAGCCTCGGGTGCAGAGTTCGCCTGCCTCTCCGAGCGGTGCTGTCCGCCCATTGGCATCGATTATCTTCACCTGAACGTGCGGGTGAACGTGTCCCACGGTACTGACGCGTTTCTCCAAAGGATCGTCTACAAATGATTGGAAGCTCACGGGGCTGGTCTCCGTCATCCCATAGCAAATGGTAATCTCGCGCATATGCATTTCGCTTATCACTCGACGCATGACGTCGATCGGGCATGGGGCGCCTGCCATGATCCCGGTGCGCAGGCACGATAGATCGAATTCGCGGAAGCGTGGATGTTCCAATGCGGCGATGAACATGGTGGGCACGCCATACAATGCGCTACAGCGATTGCTCGAGACACACTCTAAGACACCCTCGGGGTCGAACGATTCTCCCGAAAACACGATACATGCACCATGCGTGATTGCAGCGAGCACACCGAGCACCATCCCGAAACAATGATATAGCGGCACCGGAATGCAAACTCGGTCGAACGCAGTGAAACGCAGCGTTTCTCCGACGAAGTAGCCATTGTTGACGATGTTGAAGTGACTCAGCGTCGCGCCTTTGGGTAAGCCCGTGGTGCCGCTGGTGAACTGAATGTTGATGGGATCATCGGGATCAATTTCCTGCTGTAGCTCGGATAATTCGTCATCGGAAAATTCATGGGCTCGGGACAAAAGATCATCAAAACTGAGAAACTCGGGGAGTCTCTCGCGACCAAGTTGCACCAGGAGTTTTAGCTCCGGAAATTCTTCGCAATCGACCGCTCCCAAGCCGGTGAGCGCTGCCGCCGGTAACATGGAGCGGATCATCTCCACGTAGTCGCTCGACTTGAAGCATGGGGCGAATACCAGCGCGCGACATCCCGACGTCCGCAGCGCGAACCGTAACTCCGCTTGACGGTAGGCAGGGTTGATGTTCACCAGGATGATCCCGGCACGAGCTGTCGCGAATTGCGAGAGAACCCACTCGAGACAATTTGGCGACCAAATACCAATGCGGTCTCCGACTTGCATTCCGCTCGCCAGCAGCGCGCGGGAGAGACGAGTGACATACTGGTCGAACTCGCCATAGTTGAGGCGCGTATCTTGATGTTGCACCAGAACAGCGTCGTGCTGCGGCCAATGCGCCGCCGCATCAGCCAGAGTTTCCCCGATGGACCGGTAAAGAAGCGGCTTATCAGTATTGCCGCAAACATAACTCAATCGGCGCCCACTCGCTGAATGATTCAACTGCCCTTACCTCCGTTTAGGCTTGGAAAATCCTCCTCCCAATATTCCAACGGCCGCCGAGAGAAGCCGGCCGGTCGGGTCTTTTCGACGGTACGCAGGTCAACGCGTCTAATCTTTCCGGATATGGTCTTTGGCAAGGACCCAAATTCGATCCGGCGGATACGCTTGAATGGAGAAACTCTGCTGCGTACGTGAAGGAGCAACGATTCGGCCACTGCCGAATTGGATTCATACCCGGCAGCGAGAACCACAAAGGCTTTCGGCACGGCGAGTCGCATTTCATCCGGGCTGGGCACGACGGCCGCCTCAATGACCGCCGGATGCTCAATCAGCACGCTTTCCAGCTCGAAGGGGCTGATCCGGTAGTCCGATGATTTGAACACATCGTCCAACCTGCCGATGTAGGTTAGGAAGCCATCATCATCGAGAGAGGCGACATCACCCGTATGATAGAAGCCATCTCGCATCGCCCACGCAGTGAGGTTCGGATCATCCAAATATTCACGCAACAGCGCGCAAGGATTGCTCTGCATATCGATACATATCTCACCTTCATCGGCCCGCTCGGATCGGTCGTCGAGAAGTATTACCGGGCATCCGGGCAACGGCCGCCCCATGGAGCCTGGTTTGACACGCTGACCGGGAGGATTGCCCACCAGCGCCGTCGTTTCGGTCTGTCCGAAGCCGTCTCGAATCGTCAGCCCCCAGGCGTCCCGAACCCGAGAAATAACTTCAGGATTTAGCGGTTCGCCGGCGCTGACGGCTTCGCGAATTGCCACGCGCCAGTTCGAAAGGTCCTGCTGAATGAGGAAACGCCACACCGTCGGCGGCGCACAGAAGGTGGTCACTTCACAGCGGACGAGATGATCGAGGAGTGCACGCGCGTCAAATCGGGAGTAGTTGTAAGCGACAACCGCAGCCTGCGCGGACCAAGGCGCGAAAAAACAGGACCATGCGTGTTTGGCCCAACCAGGCGAACTCAAATTCAGGTGCACATCGCCCGGTTGAACGCCGAGCCAGTACATGGTTGACAGGTGTCCTATTGGGTAGCTCGCATGTGTATGTGCGACGAGTTTCGGTCGCGCCGTGGTGCCCGACGTGAAGTAGAGGAGCAGCAATTCGTCTGCGCGCGTTGGCGTGCTCGCAGCAAACTGCGCACTGGATGTGCGCGAAAGTTCGTAATCCAGCCACCCCTGCGGAACGCAATCGCCGACCGCGATGCGCACCGGTGCCGAGCTTATGGCTGAAAATTTGTCCGTGAGCGACGCGTGCGTAAAAACCGCTTTGATATTGCCCCGCTCCATACGGTCGCGAAGTTCGTCGCCCTCCAGCATCGTCGTCGCCGGGACGATCACCGCGCCCAGCTTTATCGAGGCGAGCATTGCTTCCCATAGAGGGGCGACGTTGCTGAGCATGATCAGTATGCGATCACCTCGAACGACTCCTTGATCCGCCAGAAAGTTTGCTAGTTGCGAGGAACGATTCGAGATGGCAGAAAAAGTGAACGTATGATTGCCCGAGAAGTCGTCAACAACGAGCAGCGCCGGATGCGAGTTGCCTTTCGCGACAAAATCAAAGTAATCAAGAGCCCAGTTGAAATACTCCATTCTTGGCCAGCTAAAATCACGACGGGCGGCGTCGAAATCGGTGCGCCTCTCGAGGAGCGCATCTCGGGCGTCGATAAACGCTTTTGCAACAGGCATTATTCCCCCGTAGAACAATCCGAGCGGCTATTTGTTCGAATCTCTTGTGCGAAGCGCGGCTCAATGTGAACACGCATGCGCCTTCCAAAAAGACTGACATGTTTTTGGGGCGCTGTCAGCTCAACAATTGCTATTTGTGCGCGCGCGTCACGCAAGCGCAGCTGATGATACTCAAGGACATGTCGACAATACTCCACGTATCGCGAGCGGATTCTCAATCGTATATGTTCAGAGCCGCTATTCGTAACTACGCTGCCGTAATTCACGCTCGACGACAAATGAATGCGGCCTCGGGGAGAAAACATGTCAGGCAATATCTTCAACAGGGCGGTGCTGTTTTTCTTGAGCAGTGTGCTTTTCAGTCTTGCCGCTGTTTCGGCAAATGCATCCGCAACGGATTCATCCGGTACCGACGCGCAATCGACGCCATCGCTGAATGGCGCTGCAGCCGCCGCAGCGCCGGCCGAGGTGCGCGACGACGGCATGGCGCTTGAACAGATCGTGGTGACAGCGACGCGCACAGACAGGGACGTCGGCAAGGTTCCAATAAGCATCACCGCATTTACGCAGAAGGGACTCGATCAGCGAGGCGTGAATTCCATTGATGACATCGCGCAGTTCACGCCTGGGATTTCATTTCAGAGAGGCAACGCGGGCGATACGACCGTGTCCATTCGGGGAATAAGCTCGGATGCGGGCTCGTCTCCCACGGGGGTTTATATCAACGACACGCCCATACAATCCCGTGTTATCGGCTTCTCGAGCACGACGGTCTTCCCAGTGGTCTTCGATCTGCAGCGTGTCGAAATACTCAGGGGACCTCAGGGCACATTGTTCGGGGCCGGGTCGGAAGGTGGAACGATCAGGTTCATTACGCCGGAAGCGAGCTTGGATACGTTTACGAGCTATGGCAAGAGCGAGCTGGCGTTCACCGAACATGGCGATCAGAGCTATGAAGCAGGCTATGCCCTTGGTGGCCCCATTGTCGAAGACGAGGTTGGATTTCGAGCGAGCATCGCTTACCGACGCGATGGTGGCTATGTGGACAAAGTGGACAAATATACGGGCGATCTCGTGGCCACGGACCCGGATTGGACTAGAAATTACAGCGCACGCCTGGCGTTCTCGATCAAGCCCGTCGACGGGCTCTACATCAAGCCGTCGTTTTATTTTCAGCAGCTGTACGTGAATGATGCGCAAACATATTGGAATTATCTATCCGACCCCGGCAGGGGTGTATTCAACAATGGAGCGACGGCGACGGCGCCATTCCAGGGAACGACTTACCTGCCTTCGCTGAATGTCTCATATGAGATGCCCTGGTTTAACATCATTTCCAACACCTCGTTCTTTGAGCAAAGTAATTGGAATAACCGCGATATGGGGTCCATCATCCCTAACGCGCTTGGGATTACCGTCAGTCCCGCGCAGCCGGACCCGGTCGGCATTCCAGACTTCAGATCACAGGATCTGTTCGTCGACACCCAACGCGCTTGGACACAGGAGGTGCGGTTGCAGTCGAAAGACAGCGCAGACTCACGCTTGAACTGGGTGCTGGGATTCTTTTTTCAAAGGGAAAACCAATCGTCGCATCAATTCGTGCCTGACACGCCATCGGACTTCAATCTGCTGTCGCTCGCGGCATTTGGTGAGCCGGCGTCAGTCGCATTTCCGGACGGCTTATTCGAGGGTAAATATAGCTATCGTTCGTTCATCGAATCAGTCGACAAACAGTCTGCGCTGTTCGGACAGATCGACTACAAAGTGATTGGAGGTTTGACATTGACGGCTGGAGTCCGCGCGGCGAAGGCGACGTTCAGCGTTCTCAACACCAGCGATGGCCCATTCAACGGCGGATCGACCGTCGTGCCGGGAAATGAGTCGGAAACGCCAATCACGCCCAAATATGGTGTGTCGTACGCATTCGATGATCACAACATGATGTATGCGAGCGCGTCGAAGGGCTATCGCACCGGCGGGGCGAATTCGGGCATACCCTCGCGTTGCGACACTGATCTCAACGCGTTGGGTTACACCAGCGCGCCCGTGTCCTATGGACCAGATTCTGTCTGGAACTACGAGGTTGGATCGAAAAATCAACTGCTGAAAGGACGTCTGCAACTGGCGGGCAGCGTCTATTACGATAAATGGTCTGGAATACAAGAATCGATCAGTCTTCCGAGCTGCGCACTAAATTTCGTCGCGAATCTTGGCGAAGCTACCAGCAAGGGATTCGATCTCCAAGGGGATCTGCTTTTGGGCAGTCAACTCACCCTAGGTCTGGCAGCCGGCTACAATAAGGCCGAATATTCAAAATCCTTGTATTCCGCTCCAAATCCGCTAACTGGAATCCAGAGTTCCGTTGCCTTGCAGGGCAACGCGCTCTCTGAAGCCCACCCTTGGACGGTTGCTCTCAATGCGAGGTACGATTTTCATGTCTGGGAGCGAGCGGGTTATTTTCGAGTCGATTACGAGTACGCAAGTGAGCAAACCACGCCTACTGCAGGAGAGGACCCGAGAAATCAGATCTACACCCCCGGTTTCATCTTGACACCCGCGACGAATCTGGTCTCGATGCGTCTTGGAACGACGAGCATCAGCGACTGGGATATTTCATTGTTCGTGAACAATGTGTTCGATTCCCACATCCCGTTCTATCAGAATGGCGGAGCGGAGGATCTCATTTATACGCAACGAACGTTTCGACCACGCACCATAGGCATCACTTTCTTGTTGAGACGATAGCAAAACGACGCTCCGAATCGAAACGTGCAACAGTGGATGGAGAGACAAAATGTTGAGCCGGAATCTGAGTTATCTTTTGGCATCGCTCTGCACGTTCCTGGTTTGTGGCGCATCGGCTGCCGCAGCGACCTGCGCGAGCATGTCGCAACTGAAATTGCCGAATACGACGATTACTGCCGCGGAGTCGTATGCCGCAGGGAAATTTACGCCGCCGGTTCAGGCGATTTCCCGAAGACAGCCGGCGGTTCCGGTGGATTTTTGTCGGGTGACCGGCGTCATCAAACCCACCCCAGACTCCAACATCAAGTTCGAGCTCTGGATGCCGGCAGCAGGCTGGACGGGCAGGTATGAATCTGTCGGTAATGGCGGCTTTGCGGGTTCGATACGTTACGATTCGATGATTCGCCCTCTCATCGGAGGATCCGCGGTTGCCTCTACCGATGACGGCCACAGCGGCCCGGCGGTCGGCCCCAACAGTGCCAGTTGGGCGTTGGGTCACCCCCAAAAGATCATCGACTATGGTTATAGAGCTGTTCATTTGACGGCCGAGGATGCCAAGAAGATCACGACGGCCTTTTATGGCCGTCGGCCAAGACATTCGTATTTCGTGGGATGCTCGAAAGGCGGACAGGAGGGCTTGATGGAGGCGCAGCGCTATCCTGGCGACTTCGATGGAATCGTCAGTGGCGCGGCCGCCAATCAATGGACCGACCTGTTTTCAAGCTTTTCCTGGGGCGCAAAGCTCAATTTGGCCAATCGCGCCGGCTATATTGCACCGCAAGATCTGGAGAAAATTGGTACCGCTGTTGCAGCAGCCTGCGACGCCGCCGACGGCGTTAAGGACGGGCTTATCAGTGATCCGTTGCATTGCCGCGTAGACCCATCAACGATCGGATTGACGGCCGCACAGCTCAAGACATATGAGTCGATTCACGATGGGCCTAAAACAGCTTCGGGACGACATGTCTATGCAGGCCTGCCCTACGGCGGCGAAACCGTTCAATGGAATCGCACCGTAACGGGGCCGAGTTTCGAACAGGCGCCGGTGGACGCAGAGGAGAGCATGTATGGGAATGGCTTCTTCGCCAATTTCGTTTATCAGGCCCCCAATTGGACCTTCCGAAGTTTCGATATCGACAAGACGCCCGATGAAGCCAGAAACAAAGTTGGACAATTCCTGAACGCCGACGACGTGCATTTTTCAAAATTCAAGGCCCGTCACGGCAAAATCGTCGCGTTCCATGGCTGGGCCGACTCAATCGTCACCCCACTTGGCGCGATCAGCTATTACAACAGGGTGATGGCAGCCCAAAGCAGTTCGGAAGCAAGGGCATTGGAGGAAACGCAAAGGTTTTTTCGTCTCTTTCTTGCGCCCGGTGTCGGGCATTGCGCCGGCGGTCCGGGTCCCAATGAGTTTGGCCAAAGAGGAGGTGATGGTGACGCAGAGCACGACATCGTCGTCGCTCTCGAACAGTGGGTGGAAAAAGATATTCAGCCGGAGCGTATCGTCGCGACGAAATTCGAGGGTGATGATCATTCAAAGGCAGCCGTCATGACGCGCCCGTTGTGCGCCTTTCCTGCGATTGCGAAGTACAGAGGCAAAGGCGGAACCGACGCGGCGGCTAATTTCGTGTGTGCAGCAGATTAGTGCACGCAATTTCCACCGTAGTGCGCGGCTACCTCGTTCGCCCGATTCGTAGTTTGCCAAATGAAAGTTGGTGCTCTATGCTCATATCAAATAGCGCGTTTATGCGGAGAAATACATCTAGGGGATACGTGGATGGACCAAAGCGCCATCGGCCTCAGCGGCACCACCTTCAACTTCGGCCCCGAAGACGACAATTTGGTCGGCTCTGCGCGCGAGTATGACGATATCAATGAGCGCTGGATACGATTCATTGACCGAAATCTCTTCAAATACAAGGTAGCTGAGCCGGCAGCAAACCGCACCTGTTTGGAGGTGACCGCTCGAAGTCGTTCCATCAATGGATTTACGTTGGCCCGGTTCAGGACGACCAGCGGCAAATATAGGTTGGTCAGGCGGGCTCAGGAAATTGGCAGCGATAGCCGGGACCGCTACGTTGTATATCTGCCGTTGAGCGGAGACATTGAGTTTGCGCAATTTGGTCGCGAGCTAACTTGCGGTCCGTCATCGTCCTTCGCCTTTCTTTCGGCGGCTGAGCCGTTAACACACACCAAGCTTGGCAACAACGACACATTGTGTTTCCTGATGCCGAGAGTGTTCGTCGATCAGCGGCTAGTGAATGGCCAGGACAAATGTGCCCGTCCTTCCGAAAGCGCGGTAGGAGTTGGGCACTTGGCTGGGGTCAGTTTGGCCACCTTTGCTCGTGATGCTGCGAAGATGAGCGCGCAAGAGTTTCAAAGCGTCTGCCAAATGATCGGCGATATTGTTCTGCTGGCATTGAGTTGCAAAGCAGATTTGATGAGCGGCGAAAGAACCATAAGGGCGGCCAATCTCGCCCGAATAAAGAGCATAGTTCGCTCACGCGCTGCAGATCCCGATTTGTCCCCGGGCGACATTGCCAGGCAGTGCAGACTTTCGCTGAGCTATATTCACAATTTGTTCCGCGATGAAAGACGAACCCTCGGGGAGTTTGTTAAATCAGAGCGCTTGCAGCGCGCTCATCAGCTGTTGAAATCGCCGCGCACTCCACGCATGACCGTTACGGACGTGGCACTGGAATGTGGATTCTCGAGTTCCTCGCATTTCAGCCGGGTGTTTAGCCAAACATTTGGGCTTGCGCCCAGAGATGTTTTGCGAGGCCGCTAGCAACCATTTAGAACCAGTGCAACGCGCTGGTTGGCGGAAACTTCGGCGGCCCGCCAGAAGCGTCGCGTGCCTCCAATTCTCCGAATCTTCGGGGATTTGGCGATTCCAACGGCGTTGCAGCCTGCGGCGGTTTGATGGACGCGGTCGGCGGCGGGGCGAGCAGCGATGTGACCGCGGCTGGCATGGACGCCGGATCGGCCGCGGCTGCGGCAACCGCTCAGTGTTCACTTTCGCCGGATGGTTCGCGCACCGAAGGACCTGGTAAGCGGCCTCGCTGCCGAATAAATCTTTTTGTACAGTTCGCGAAGTTCGCCCATTGCCTTGTGGTCAGCGTCCTTTATCGTCCGCCAGGATAGGCACTCGGCGACGAGATAAAAACAGGTAAGCGCGGCGCCAAGAATCAGAACGCCCATCAATACGTATTGGGTCTTCATTGGCCCATCGTAGTCCTCTTTAAGGAGCGACACAGGAAAAGCGGCGCAGCTTTTCCAGGTATTCGCGCGCGGCGATAGGATGAACGCAACGCCGCCTGCGATATTCCATGCGGCGAAGGCGCGAAACTACGGCGACAGATAGAGGTCCGTGCCGATCTCACAACAGACCGCCAATGCCGTCGTTTGGATCATTGAAATGTGCCGTAAGCCGTTGAATATCCGAATTGTATTGATCGATTTCGTTCCTTACTATAAAGCAAAGAGTGTGAGAGATGCCGCCAGCAGAGGAGGCGACGATTCAATCCTTGACGCGAGCCCGGGCGCACGGTCTTGCGCTCCTCGGCTCCGCTCTGTTCGTCAGTCTCGCGGGCGCAATTTTCCCGGCCGCGGCGGACAACGCGCTTTATGTGGCGCCCGGCCCCTCCAATCTGGTGGCGCCCGACGTGGTCAAGCGCAATCAAGAACAGCTTGCGGCGACCGCGAGAAAATTAGGCGATCTTCTTGGCAACTCGCTCAATTCGCCAACCAGCCATGCGACCGAGCTGGTGGTCACGATCAAGTGCGGGCATTACCTGTCCGCAACCATTTCATATGCGGACGGCTCCGCCAAGACGCTGAATTTAGGCAATGCCCCGGCGAGCCGAAGCGATATGGACAAGGCGAGGGCCGCCATCCCGATATTGCACTTCGTTGATCAATCGGGATGCGATCGCTGACGCTGTGATGCGCTGAGGACAGCCTTCTCCAGGCGCGCCGCCGCGAGTAGAACGCGCGTTCGATGGCCATGGGCAGCACCACGCCGAACCCCATGCCGGCGATTTGTTGCGCTCCGGGTCGAGCGTCGCTACAGTCATAAACGCGGCTTGAAACCAAGGGGAGCGTATACAAAGGCCCCTGCCGCGGCCACGCTGCCACGGCCACAAAGTCTCCTGCCACGGCGCTACTTTTGGGCGCCTGGCGTGTTATGGATGTGGGCAGCAGTCATTTCACAGAGGAGGGCGCCATGACGTTGAGTGAGGAACTGAACAAATTGGCAGAGCTTCGAGCCAGCGGTACCTTGACGGAGGACGAATTCACGCGGGCGAAGGAGCGGCTCTTGAATGCGGAACGCGCTCATTCCGGCGAGCCACTGGCCGCCGCGGTCAATGCCTTTCGTCGCAGCCGTACCGATCGCTGGCTCGGCGGTGTCTGCGGTGGCATGGGGCGGGCGACGGGAGTGGAATCCTGGGTGTGGCGCCTGATCTTTGCCGTGTTGTTCCTGTGTGCAGGAGCCGGCCTTTTGGCGTACGTGCTGCTTTGGATTTTCGTGCCGAGCGATTGATGCCCCAAACAGCTGCGACTCCGGGATTTCTGAACTGGCCCTTTTTTGACAAACCGCATCGCGAATTGCAAGCGGCGCTGCGCACATGGTGCGCTGAAGCCTCAGAGGCGATTGCGCATGACCAAGGCAGGGCTGCAGTCGATGAGACTTGCCGCGGCTTGGTCAAGCGTCTTGGTGCCGCGGGTCTCACCCGCTATTGCGTGCGCGCGGAGCATGGCGGCGTTTTCCCTGACTTCGATGTGCGCTCGATCTGCCTGGTGCGCGAGGCACTGGCGCGCTTCGACGGGTTGGCCGATTTTGCGTTTGCGATGCAGGGACTCGGCAGCGGTGCGATCACCTTGGCGGGCTCGGGTGAATTGCAGGCGATGTATCTGCCCAGAGTTGCCCGTGGCGACGCAATCGCCGCTTTCGCGCTCTCCGAGTCCGAAGCGGGTTCGGATGTGGCCGCGATGCAATGCCGCGCGCAGCGCGATGGCGACGGCTACGTTCTGGACGGCGAGAAGACCTGGATCTCCAACGGCGGCATTGCCGACTTCTATTGCGTATTTGCCCGGACGCAGGCGCCGCAGGTGCGCTCTGACGGTACGACGGCGGCGGCAGGCATCAGCGCTTTCGTGGTGGATGCCGCTACGGCGGGTTTTTCAATTTCCGAACGCATCGACTTGATCGCACCCCACCCGATGGCAACCCTGGCGTTTCGCGGTTGCCGTATTCCGGCATCGCAACTGATCGGTGTCGAAGGCGATGGCTTCAAGATTGCCATGCGAACCTTGGATGTATTCCGGACCTCGGTGGCGGCCGCCGCGGTGGGGTTTGCACAGCGGGCCTTGGATGAAGCCATCGGCCAGGCGCAGTCGCGACGTATGTTCGGCCGCAATCTGGCGGATTTTCAGTTGACCCAGGCGGCGCTCGCTGAAATGGCAACGGAGGTGGATGCCGCCCGACTGCTCACCTATCGCGCCGCGTGGCTGCGCGACAGCGGCGCACGTGTGACCATGGAGGCGGCCATGGCGAAAATGACCGCCACCGAAACCGCCCAGCGGGTCATTGACCGGGCGCTGCAGCTCCATGGCGCGCGCGGAGTAACGACGGGCACGCCGGTCGAGAGACTCTATCGCGACATCCGTGCACTGCGCATTTACGAGGGCGCCACCGAGGTGCAAAAGCTCATCATCGCGCGTGAAGTCCTGGCCGGCTCCGCTTCCTAACGCCGCGGCCGCCTCGATCTCGATCAGGTTGATCCTGCGGCTGGTACCTGCGTGCGCAGGCGCATTGCGGATCGCGCACCGTAGATGGCATAAATCGACAGACCGAGCGTCAGCCAGAAAAGATAGATGCACCAGGTCCTGAGTGGAAACGCCCACAGAAGCGCTCCGCAGATGAGCATGCCCAAGAGCGGAACGGCGGGGACGAAAGGCGTCCGAAAGGGCCGTGCTCTTGCCGGATCGATGTGCCGCAGCACGAGGACCGAGAGCGCAACGGCGATGAACACGATCAATGTGCCGACCGATACCAGCTGCGCCATGATTGACAACGGAAACAGACCGGCAAGCACCGCGACCGACAATCCGCAGATCGTCGTGGCCAGGTGCGGCGTGCGATACCTTGCGTGCACCCGGGCAAAGGTGGCGGGCACCAATCCATCCTGGGCCATGGCCATCAACACACGCGGCTGTGCGAGCATGACGACGAGCACCACGGATCCGAGTCCGATGACGGCCGCCAGGTCGACCACCGGAATCAGCCACGCCAGCGATGGGCCGGCGCCGCGCAGCGCAGCGGCAAGGGGACTCGCACTGTCGAGCAGTTGATACGAAACCAGCCCGGTGAGCACCAGCGACACGGCGATGTACAACAAACTGACCGCCCCGAGCGAGCCTAAAATACCGATGGGAACGTTGCGCTGCGGATTGCGGGTATCTTGCGCGAGTGTGGCAATCGCGTCGAAACCCAGATAAGAGACGAATACCACGCCGGCAGCGCGCATCACGCCGCTCCAGCCATAGCGTCCGAATCCCTCGTTGGCAGGCACGAAGGGTGTCCAGTTGTGCGGCTGAACGTGCAGGCTGCCGAAGGCCACGACCAGCAGCAGCGCGCCGAGTTTGAGGGCGACGATGACGCCATTGACGATGCTCGACAGTCGCACGCCGCGCATCGCGATAACTGCGATCGCGGCGGCGAGCAAAAACGCAGGGCCGTTGATCCAACTTCCGGTCCTCATCAGGCCGTTCGGCCCCATGGTGAACGGTGCGCTGGTCAACGAGGAGGGGGCGCAGACGCCCGCCTGCGACAGCAGGGAGATCAAATAGCCGGACCAGCCCACGGAAACGTATGAGGCGGCGAAGACGTATTCCAGCAGCAGGTTCCAGCCGACGAGCCAGGCCGCCGCCTCGCCCAACGCGGTGTAGGTGTATGCATAGGCGCTGCCCGCCGCCGGAATCATCGCGGCAAGTTCCGCGTAGCACACCGCGATGAACGCGCAGCCGACGCCGGCGAGCAGGAAGGACAGTACGATGGCGGGCCCGGCGATCTGCGCCGCTGTGTTGCCCGTGACGACGAAGATTCCGCCGCCGACGATCACGCCGATCCCGACCAGCATCAGGTCGAGCGGCCCGAGCACCCGGCGCAGCGTGGGGACGCCGCCATCGACCTCGAGGTCGCGGATGGCCTCGATAACACGCTTGCGATGTGACCAGCCGTGGATGAAACTCACGCTGGACTCTATCAATTTTCCGGGGAGGTCAGTGAAATTAAAACGTACGCCGGCATGATCCGTTCGGCCAGGTCGAAACTCGCACTGCTCATTCTGTGCGCCAACGGTTGCCTTGCGGCCGTTGCGCAGGCGCAGTCGATCCCTCCCGATGCGCCGAGTGACCTGAAGAAGCTGATCGGCGAGTACCGCTCGGCCGACTCGCAGCTCACGATCTTCGAGGCCGATGGCCATCTGGTCGCAGCCGGGCCGGGTATGCCGCGCGCCTCACTCAGGCAGCTGAGCGCGGCCCGCTTTGTCGCCGATGAGCCCAAGGGCAAATCCACGCCCCTGGAATTTGAACTGGATCGCCAGGGTGAACCCAAGGCGGTTCAGCTTGCCGGAGCTCGGCTCGAGTACCGGGACATCGGAAGCGAGATCGTGCAAAAGATTCGCGCCGGCGTGAACGCGGATCCGGGCCGGCTGCGCGCAACCGCGCTGGCAGCCAAACCGCCGCTGGAACCTGCGCCCGCGAGGCCGTTTGATCTCGTCAATCTGGCCGGCATCGATCCGACCATCAAGTTCGACATCCGTTATGCGAGTACCGACAATTTCATCGGCTTTCCGTTGTACGAGCGCTCCGCCGCCTACCTGCAACGCCCGGCTGCGGAAGCCCTGGGGCGCGTCGAGCACTCACTGGCATCGAAGGGATACGGGCTGCTGATCCATGATGCCTACCGGCCGTGGTTCGTGACCAAGATGTTCTGGGATGCCACCCCGAGTTCCGCCCATGTCTTTGTGGCAGACCCCGCGGAAGGATCGCGGCACAACCGCGGCTGCGCGGTTGACCTGACGCTCTACAAGCTCGAGTCCGGCAACGCGGTGGAAATGACCGGGCGCTACGATGAGATGTCGCCCCGCTCCTATGCCGACTATGCAGGGGGCACCAGCCGCCAGCGCTGGCTGCGCGAACTGCTGCGCAACGCAATGGAGGCACAGGGGTTTACCGTGTACCCCGAAGAGTGGTGGCACTTCGACTACAAGGATTGGAAGGACTATGCCATCGGCACGGCAACGTTCGCACAGCTCGAGTCGGCCCGGCGTGGCGGCTCTCGCTAGCAGATGAAAATGCAGCTGACCGGTGCGTTGGCGGGTCTGAAAGTCATCGAGATCGCGGCAATCGGGCCGGCACCATTTTGCGCCATGATGCTCGCGGACCATGGCGCGGAGGTGATTCGCATCATGCCGCCGGGCGCCGCGCACCCGGGGCCTCTCGATTCGAGCAAGGACGTGCTGGCGCGCTCGCGCAAATTCATGATCGTCGATTTGAAACACGCCGCCGGCGTTCGGATCGTGCGCGACCTATGCCTGAGCGCGGATGGATTCATCGAAGGGTTCCGTCCCGGGGTAATGGAGCGCCTCGGACTCGGCCCCGAGCCATTGCTCGCCGACAATCCCAGGTTGGTCTATGGGCGCATGACCGGATGGGGACAGACCGGGCCGCGCGCTCGAACGGCCGGGCATGACATCAATTACATCGCCTTGTCCGGTGTGCTGGATTGTCTCGGCCGCGCGGGCGACAAGCCGACTCCGCCGGTCAACCTGATCGGGGATTTCGGCGGCGGCGGCATGCTGCTGGCCTTTGGCATGCTGGCCGCGATTCTGCACGCCCGCCAGACCGGCCGGGGACAGGCAATCGACTGTGCGATGATCGACGGATCGGCGTTGTTGTCCTCGATGATCTGCAGCCTTGTCGCGCAGGGAGTCTGGTCGGATCGGCGCGGCACCAATACGCTCGATACCGGTGCGCACTTCTATGACACCTATGTGTGTGCGGACGGCGCGCATATTTCGATCGGTGCAATCGAGCCGAAGTTCTATGCCGAGTTCCTGCGCCGCCTTGGAATCGAGCAGTCGGGCGATTTTGCGCGACAGCATGACCGGACGGCATGGCCGTCGCTGAAAGACAAAATTGCCCGGGCCGTCGCTGCTAAAACCCGCCGGCAATGGTGCGAGATATTTGACGGCAGCGATGCATGCGTGGCGCCGGTGCTGAGCCTGGCCGAAGCGCCGCGGGAGGCGCACAACGCCGAGCGCGGGACCTTCATGGAAGTCGGCGGGGTGGTGCAACCGCGGCCGGCTCCGCGCTTCTCCGTGACGGCACCCGCCGACCCCATCATGCCGAGCTTCGCGCACGCCACCGATTCGGCGCAATTGCTCCGGGCAATCGGATACAGCGAGCAAAGCATTGAATCATTGCGCGCGTCCGGCACGCTCCGATGAGCCGGCAATCGCGCAGCAAGTCGGTGGGTGGGGCGTCCATCAGCGTGAGCGACGCCGTGCTGTCGCGCCATTCCTGCCGATCATTCACCGTTGAGCCGGTCGATGCCGCGACCATTCGCCTGTTGCTGGACAGGGCGCGCTATGCGCCGTCCGGCGGCAATCTGCAGCCTTGGCGCGTCCATGTCGTCTCGGGCGGCTCCATGGCGCGTTTTCGTGCGCAAATGACGCCGCTGTTCATGGCCAAGCCATTGGGCGGCGCCGCCGAGTATCACATTTATCCGCCGGATTTGCAGGATCCGTACCGCTCGCGCCGGCACAAGTGCGGCGAGGATTTGTATGCACACATCGGAGTGCGGCGCGAGGACAAGCCCGCGCGCCATCGGCAATTCGCCCGCAACTATGATTTCTTCGGTGCGCCGGTCGGCATGTTCTTCTTTCTCGAGCGCACGATGGGTCCGCCGCAATGGTCGGACCTCGGGATGTTCATCCAGACGCTGATGCTGCTGGCCCGCGAACAGGGATTGGAGAGTTGCCCGCAGGAATCGTGGGCCGTCTGGCACAAGGAGGTGTCCGGCTTTCTCGACGTGGACCCATCCTGGATGCTGTTTTGCGGTCTTGCGCTCGGTTACGGCGACCATTCGGCAGCCATCAATCGATTGCGCACGGATCGGGCGGCGCTCGATGAGATTGCGGTATTCCATGACTGACTCGCGCGGGCCGGCGCGCCGGGGGGATGACCATGCCGGTGCTTGATGTGCCGCCGCCTGCGTTCATGCAGGACCCGGAAATCCAAATGTTCGCCGATGCGGCAAGCCGTTTCTTCGAGCGTGCGGCGCCGCCCGAGCGCATCGCAGGCTGGCGCGATGCCGGCCAGGTGGAGCGTGTGTTTTGGCGCGAGACGGGCGCGGCGGGCTATCTCGCCGTGATGGTGCCGGAAGAATACGGCGGGCCCGGTGCCGGCTTTGATCTGCAGGCGATCCGCACCACGGCGCGGCGCGACGGGGACGGCTACCGGATCAGCGGTTCGAAGACCTTCATTTCCAACGGCCAGATTGCCGATTTCATCGTGGTCGTCGCCAAGACCGACCCGGCATTGGGCTCGCGCGGCGTGTCCTTGCTGATCGTGGAGACCGATCAAGTGCAAGGCTTCAGGCGCGGCCGGAAACTCGACAAGATCGGACTGGATGCGCAGGACACCTCCGAACTTTTTTTCGACGATGTGTGGGTGCCGGCCGAGAATTTACTCGGCACCCAGGAAGGCAAGGGGTTTGCGCAGTTGATGGCGGAGTTGCCGCGCGAGCGGCTGCTGATCGCCATCGGCGCCGTCATCACCATGGAGAAGGCTCTGGAGACCACCATCGAATACGTGAAGAATCGCAAGGCCTTCGGGCAGCGCGTGATGGATTTCCAAAATACCCAGTTCAAGCTGGCGGACGCCAAGGCCAAGGCCACCGTGGCGAAGGTGTTCATCAATGACTGCATCGAGCGGCTGCTGAAAGGCTCCCTGGACGCCACCACGGCGGCGATCGCAAAAATGTGGGCGACCGAGACTGAATGGCAGATCGTGGACGACTGTCTGCAGCTGCACGGCGGCTACGGCTACGTCAACGATTTTCCCATCGCGCGGATCTTCCGCGACTCGCGCATTGCGCGCATTTACGGCGGCTCCACCGAGATCATGAAAGTCATCATCGCGCGCTCGCTCTAGCCGGCCGCCGCGCGCAGCGCAGCGCGCTCGGTTCGCGCCGACCTCAGCATCTGTACCGCCGCGTAGATCACCACCAACAGCACCAGCCAGCGCAAATAATCGATCGGCAGCGACCACACTATGAAGGCGGCGAGCAGCACGCCGGGAATCCCGCCGATGGCAAGACCCAGCGCGGCGCCCACATTGTAGCGGCCGCTGCGCACGAATCGCGCGCCGCCGACCGGCATCAGCAGGGCGCAGGAACCCATCATGATGGGGAAGGCCGCCAGTGGACTCATGCCGAGCAGGCTCACCAGGATCAGGCAAGGGGCATACAGGCCCACCCCCAGCATCATCAATGCGCCGAGCAAAAAATTGACGCCGACCGCGAATATCAGGGTGGGTCCGTGCAGGGCCAAGGCCGTGCCGCTGCCCGCCACCCAATTGAGATTCTTGGCCATGAACAGCAGCGCCGCGCACATCAGCGCGCCTCCCATGCCGAGTTGAATCGCGCGCCGCGACAGGCGCGAGACGATCCCGACGCCGAGCCAGGCGCCGAGCACGGCTGCGGCAATCATGCTGACCATCGTGGTCATGTCGACGCTGACGATGGCGATGAAAATCAGCGCCTCGGTGACCGCCGGCAGTGCATGGCCGGTGTTCAGCGTGCCCGGAATCTCATCATCCGGCATGCGTGCGCGCAGCTTGTAGTACGCCGTGGTCGGCGCGAAACAGCCTATCCCCAAGGTGTCGAAGAAATTGGTGACGAATCCCAATGCGATATCGGAGAAGCGCGGTTTGCGCGGCCTCTTAGGATCGGCCGCCCGCGCCCGCTCGAGCCACCACCAGCGCGCGATATAGCTCAGCGCCACCAGGGTGATGGCGCCGAGCAACGAGGCTCTTCCGATATTCACGGCGCAGCGCTCCTATTCCATCTCGGGGTAGGGGCCTTTGCCGCCTTGCGCGATGAATCGATCGATACGGGCTTGCAGCACCGGGATGGGTACGGAACCCAGCTCCAAGACCGTGTCATGGAATGCGCGGATGTTGAATTTCTCGCCCAACGCCTTCTCGGCCTTGGCGCGCGACTTGAGGATCGCATCCTCGCCGAGATAGTAGGAGAGCGCCTGGGCGGGCCAGGCAATATAGCGATCGATTTCGGTATCGATTTCGTGCAGCGGCAAAGCGGTGTACTCGCGAAAGTAGGCGATCGCCCGATCTCGGCTCCAACCCTGCGAGTGAACGCCGGTGTCGACCACGAGCCGCGCGGCGCGCCAGATCTGGTAGTTCAACATGCCGAAGCGATCATAGGGCGTGTCGTACATGCCCATCTCCAGCCCGAGTATTTCGCAGTACAGCGCCCAGCCCTCCCCGTAGGCGGACAGGTAGGTGTGCCGGCGAAATTCCGGCTGATCCTTGTGCTCGAGTGCGATGGGCATTTGGAAGGCATGTCCGGGCGCGGACTCATGCAGCGTGAGCGCCGTCAGGTTGTAGAGCGGGCGGCCGGGCAGGTTGTAGGTATTGACCAGGTATACCCCGGGACCGCCGCGCCCGGATGTGTAGAACGGGGCCAGATCGTCCGGCACCGGCTTGATGGCAAAGCGCGCGCGCGGCAGCAGTCCGAAGTACTGCGAGGCCTTGCCGTCAAATCGCTTGGCGATCCAGGCCGCGCGCATGAGCAGTTCCTGCGGAGTCTTCGCGTAAAATTGCGGGTCCTTGCGCAGGAACTCGAGGAACGCCGGGAAATCGCCCTTGAAGCCGGTCTCCTTCATCGCGCTCAGCATCTCTCCGTGCAGTCGCGCCACCTCCGCTTCGCCGAATGTGTGAATGGCTGCCGGATCCTGATCGAGGGTGGTGTACAGGCGGATTCTCGATCGATAGTAGGCCTTGCCGTCCGGCAGGTCGTAGGCCGCGAGAGTGGTGCGGGTTCCCGGAAAATACTCATTGCGAAAGAAGCTCAGCAATTCGTGGTACGCGGGCTGCACCGTGTCGCGGATGGTGTTCACGGCCTCGGCGCGCAGGCCTTTTTGGTCCGCTTCCGGGATGCCGGGCATGTCTTTGAAGGGCGTGTAGAACAGGCTTTGTTCCGGCGCCGCATCGGTGACGGCGGTGATCGAGGCGTCGCGCCCTTCGAGGGTTACCCGCGGCGGCGTGAATCCGCGTTTCAAGCCCGCGCGCATCTCGTCCATTTGCTCGTGGAAGTAGCGCGGCACATCCTTCATCTGGCTGATCCAATTGCGATAGTCCTGCAGCGAACGGTATTGGCGGCGCGCCGTATAGCCGAGATTCGTCCAGAACGTGGTGTCCGAATTGGCGGGCATTTCAAATTCGCGGAACTGTTGATCGGCGATGAGCGCTTCGATCTGCGGGTGATAGATGTCGTAGTTCAGCTGTTCGGCGGGCGAGAGTTCCGCCCGTGGAATGGCATCGAGCTTCTTCAGCACGTCCTGCCACATCTGCAGCCGCATGGCCTGGCTTGCCGGATCGACCTTGGGCAAATGGTCCTGAATCCGCTTCTGTGAATCTTCGTCGTCCGGGAACTGCTGCTCGCGCCACTTCCATTCGTCGCCATAGATTTTCTGCAGCCGCGCATCGGCACTGGGCGGCGGCGCGGCTTTCTCGCAAGCGGAAAGGCTCAGTGCCATGGCGCAGGCGGCGGCCAGGACCCAGGGTAAAGGTGTGTGCATGGAAAACCCCTCGTACTGATATGTCGATGTCTAAAAGCGCTTGAGATCATAGGCGGCGACCGGAATCGACGCCTCGCGTCCCGCCACGATATCCGCCAGCAGCTCGGCGGTAAAAGGTGCGAGGGTGAGCCCGATGTGCTGGTGGCCGATGGCATAAAACAGCTTCGCCGGTCCCGGTGCCCGGCCGATTCCCGGCAGGTAATCCGGCAGCACCGGCCGCGAGCCCAGCCAGCTGGGGCCGCCGAGTTCGCAGGGATAGCCAAGCGCGCGCAGCCGTTGGCGCAGGCGCGCCGGTTTGCGTGCGTCGGGCGGAGCGCTCGGTGCGGCAAATTCCATGTAGCTGGTGGCGCGCACGCGCCCTTGCATCGGCGTGACGATGACGCGATCGTCCACATAGGCCAAAGGCGCGTCGAAAAAAGTCTCCTGTCCCGGCATTTCAATGTGATAGCCGCGCACCGCCTGCAGCGGTGCACGCAATCCGAAAGGCGCCAGCAACGGCGCGGAATGCACGCCCGCGCACACCACCGCGCTGTCGACCTCGAGCGCAGGAGCATCGCTGATGATCTGAATCTTGTCGCCGCCCGGCCGCAGCGCCTTCACGTCCATTTTTCGAAACGCCGCGCCGAACCCTAGGGCGGCGGTCACCAGGGCGCGTACCGCTTCCAGCGGGTCGGTCACATAGGCCGAATCCGCAAACCACAGGCCCGCGGCGGCGCCGGCGTTGGCCGCCCGCCGCAGCGGCTCGAGTTCTTCGGCGGTGAGCGGACGCGTGTTGACGCCGATCCCGGTCATCTCGCGGGCATAGTCGCGCATGTGTGCCGCGCTTTTCGGGCCCAGCGAGACCTCATAGTGTCCATGCCGCCGTACCAGCTCGGGACGGCCGATGGCCCGCACCCAGCGCTCCCAGACCGCGGCGGACGGCCGCACCAGCGGCGCCAGATGGCCCGTGTTGCCGGCCCGGCGAAACGCCGCTTGGGCAAATTTGAGAATCCATGGCGACATGCGCAGCGCCTGCCGCGGCGGCAGGTCCAGTGCACCGCCGAACCGGTACAGCTCCCGGTAGAATCCGAACAGCAGCCCGGGCGAGGGCAGCGGCTGCACCAATTCGGCCGCGATGTGCCCGGCATTGCCGAAACTCGCGCCCGCGACACCGGGTTCGGCGCGGTCGAGCAGCAGCACCCGCCGGCCCTCGCGCGCCAGGGCGAGCGCCGCCGCTGCGCCGATCACGCCGGCGCCGATGACGGCGATGGTATCTTGCTCACCCATGGCCGCACCGTATACGATCTACGATCCTGCAAGCAACTGCTGTTTGGAATCGATCCATGACTACATCTTTGTCCTGTGACTGGTCGGGGGTATTCCCGGCGGCTACCACGCAATTCGCCGCCGACATGCAGGTCGATCTGCCCGCGACCCAACGCGTGCAGAAGGCCCTGCTCGATGACGGTGTGCACGGCCTGGTCTTGATGGGGACGGTCGGCGAGGGCAATTCGCTGTCCGCGGAGGAGAAGCGCAGCGTCCTGAAGGCGGCGGTCGAGGTGAGCGCAGGCAAGGCGCCGGTCATCGTCGGCGTTTCGGAATTCACCACCGCGACGGCCGCCAAATTTGCGCACGATGCCGAACTCTTGGGCGCGAGCGGCCTCATGGTGCTGCCCGCCATGGTGTACGTGCCCACGGCGGCGGAGCTCGAATATCATTTCAGGACGGTTGCCGCCGCCACCGGCCTGCCCATCATGCTGTACAACAATCCGCCCTCGTACCGCGTGAATATCGATATGGGGACGCTCAAACGGCTGGCAAATGTGCCCAATATCGTTGCCATCAAGGAGTCCGCGCCGGATTCGCGCCGCTTCACCGACATCATCAACGCCTTTGGCGAGCGCTTCGTGCTGTTCGCCGGGCTCGACGACGTCGCCTTCGAAGGTCTTACGCTCGGCGCCAAGGGCTGGGTGTCGGGTCTCACCAACGCCTTTCCGTCAGAATCGCTGTGGCTGTATGAGGCGCTGCGCGAGGGCGATCTGGCGCGCGCGCGCAGCATCTACCGCTGGTTCATGCCGCTGCTGCATTTGGACGCCGAGCACGATCTGGTGCAGTCCATCAAGCTCGCGGAACAGATCATGGGCCGCGGTTCGGAGCGCGTGCGTCCGCCGCGATTGCCGCTCGCCGGCGAACGCCGCGCCCAGGTGATCGCCATGATCGAGCGTGCGCGCGACACGCGCCCATAAATGCGCTCGATTCGCGTCATCGATTCGCACACCGGCGGCGAGCCGACGCGCCTGGTGATCGAGGGCGGCCCCGATCTGGGGAAAGGACCGATGCCCGAGCGCGTGCAGCGTTTCAAAGAGCGGTTCGACGATTTTCGCTGCGCGATCGTGAACGAGCCGCGCGGCTCCGATCCGCTGGTCGGCGCATTGCTGCTCGAGCCGCACCGCCCCGATTGCCAATGGGGCGTCATCTATTTCAACAACGTGGGCTATCTGGGCATGTGCGGTCACGGCACGCTCGGATTGATCGCCTCGCTCAAATTCGCCGGCCGGCTTGCACCCGGCGCCGTCAAAATCGATACCCCGGTCGGTGCGGTGGATGCACAGCTCAACTCCGATGGCCGCATCAGCGTCGCCAATGTGGTGAGCTACCGCTCGCACGCCCATGTGGCCGTGAACGTGCCGGGGGCGGGCAGGGTGGTGGGCGATGTCGCCTGGGGCGGCAATTGGTTCTTCCTGGTGTCGGAGCACGGGCAGGTCATCGATTTGCCGCACGTCGAGGCGCTCACCGATTTTTCGTCGCGGGTGCGCGCGGCCCTCAACGCCCAGGGGCACCCCCTGGTCGATCACGTTGAACTGTTCGCGCCATCCGCGCTTGCCGGCGTCCAGAGCCGCAATTTCGTGCTCTGCCCCGGCAAAGCCTATGACCGATCGCCCTGCGGTACGGGCACCAGCGCGAAGCTGGCCTGCCTGGCTGCGGACGGCAAGCTGTCGGAGGGCCAGACTTGGGTGCAGGAGAGCCTGATCGGCAGCACCTTTGAGGCCAGCTTTCGCTGGCAGGATCGAAGCCGCGGCCAGGTGGTGCCCACGATCACCGGTACGGCGCATGTGACCGGTGAAAACCGGCTGCTGCTCGATCCCGATGATCCGTTCTGCTGGGGCATTCGCGCATGAGCGAGCATCTGGTCCAGTCGATGACCAGCCAACTGATCGTTCGATTTCGCGACCGTATCCTTTCCGGTGCCTATGCACCGGGTTCCGCGCTGCGGCAAGACAGTCTCGCCGCCGAATTTGGCACCAGCAAGATTCCGGTGCGCGAGGCGCTGGTGCAGCTGCAATCCGAAGGTTTGGTCGATATCTTCCCGAATCGCGGCTTTCAAGTGCGTCCCCTGGCGAGCGCCGAATTGGATGAGGTCTTCAGCTTGAGATTGCAAATCGAACCGGGGGCCGTGGCGCGCGGCGCAAAGCTCGCGAGCGCCGCCGATCACGCTGCCGCCCGAAGCGTCCTCGAACAGCTGAACGAGGCCACCGCCGCGGGCGAATTCGCCTCTTCCGGCCGGCTCAATCGCGCCTTTCACCTGCTGCTCATCGTGCCGCGGCTGCAGCCCGTGGCGGCGGAGATCCTGAGCCGACTGCACACCCTCGCGCAGCGCTACGTGCAGGCGCATTTGCGGCCCGAAGGGCGTGCCAGGCGGGCGACGCGCGAGCACGCCGCACTGCTGAAGGCATGGGCCGGCGCGGATTCGCGCCGGGCGCGTGCGCTCATGCACGCGCATATCAAATCGACGCGGGACGATCTCGATCAGCGTTTGCGCGGCTAAGGCGTGTACAATCCGCAGCCAGCCCGCCTAAACCAGAACAAGGCATCTACAATGCCGATTGCACCATGAGTCTGCTGTTTCGCATCAACGCTGCCCTGGGCGCGGTGTTTGTGCTCGCCGCGCTGCTCGCAGGCTATGTCTGCTGGAACATGCTGGAAGCCAACGCGCAACGCGAAGTGCTGGCGGAGGCCGGGTTGATGATGGACAGCGCCGCGGCCGTGCGCACCTATACCGCCAATGAAATTTTGCCGTTGATCGCGGGACATATGAAGGAGGATTTTCCGCCGCAAAGCGTGCCTTCCTATGCGGCGACCCAAAACTTTCTGAAGTTTCATGAACACCATCCCGAGTACGCGTACAAGGAAGCAACGCTGAACCCGACCAATCCGCGCGATCGTGCCGCGGACTGGGAGAGCGACATCATTCAGCGTTTTCGCAACGACGCGCAGACCCAACAAGTGATCGGCGAACGCGACACGCCGATGGGCAAATCGCTGTACCTGGCCCGGCCAATTCGTGCGAAGCCCGAATGCCTGGTGTGCCACAGCATCCCGTCCGCTGCGCCGCAAAGCTTAATCGCGCGCTACGGCAGCGACAATGGCTTTGGCTGGCAGCCCAATGAGGTGGTTGCCGCGCAGGTGGTCTCCGTGCCCTTCGAGAGCGCGGCGGTGAATGCGACCAAGGAATTTCGCGCGTTCATGATTTTGTTGATGGCGGTATTCGCCGCGGCGTTCCTGGTCGTGAACGTGCTGCTCTATCGCCTGGTGGTGCGCCCGGTGAGGCGCATTGCACAGGTCGCGGATCGGGTGAGTCTCGGCGATGCCTCGGCCGAGGAATTTGCGCCGGGCGGCGCCACCGAGATTGCGTCGGTGACCCGCTCCTTCGAGCGGATGCGCAAGAGTCTCGAGAAAGCGCTGCACTTGCTGGGGGACTAGTTCATGGGGCGCGACGTCTTCATCAGCTACTCGCAGCCTGACCACGACTGCGCCATGGAATTGGTGAGGCGGGTCGAGGTAGAAGGCATCAGCTGTTGGATAGCGCCGCGGGATATCTCGCCCTCGGCGGACTGGGCGGCGGAGATCATCGAAGCCATTGCCGGTTCGCGCGTCATGATCCTGGTGTTCTCCGCGAGCAGCAACGATTCGCCCCAGGTGCGCCGTGAAGTGGAGCGCGCCGTGCACAGGCAGGTGAGCATCCTGCCGTTTCGGATTGAAAATGTTCTGCCCTCGAAGAGCCTGGAATACTTTCTGAGCGCACAGCACTGGCTGGATGCCTTCCAGGCGCCGCGCGAACCGCACTATGTACGGCTGTGCAGCTACTTGAGGAGTCTGTTGGGCCGGGCCCCGGCCGCGGACACCGCGAGCACACAGCCCGCACCCATCCTGTCGCATGTCGCCCCGCTCGATCCGGCCGAAGTGGTTCGCGTTGAACGGCTGTTGGCCGGCTACATCGGGCCGATCGCCCGGCATCTGGTGAAAACCGCGGCCTCAAAGTCATCGAGCCTCGAGGATCTGGTCCACCAGGTCGCCGGCGAGTTGGAAACCGAAACCGACCGGCACGAATTTACCCTGCGCTGGCGCACCGGGGCGTCGCGGGCCCGCTGATGTCGCCTCCGTGCGACAGAATTCATGCTCCTCTTTGCCTCCCGCGGCACTAAAATGCCGCCCTGAAACAAGCCCCGATTGAAGCTGCAGGAGGAGCCATGAGACAGCGCAATCCTTACCGCCATCTGGGTACGGCGATCAGCTTGATGTTGGTAGGCGCATTGGCGAGCGGCTGCGGCGGCTCCTCGATGGGTTCATCCCCGATGAGCGTCGATCCCATGCCGCCAAATGGGCCTGTGGCTCCCGGCGCGAGCGCGCCGCCTGCGGTGATGCAGGCCCAGCAGGCCAATACCCCGGTCGATCCGGCCATCGTGATGGCCGACAACACCTTCGGGCTCAATCTCCTGCAGAACTTGAATTCCGCTGCGACGGGAAATGTCGCCATTGCGCCGATCAGCATCGCCATGGCATTGCAGATCGTCTATAACGGCGCCGGCGGTGCGACCCAGCAGGGCATGGCACAGACGCTGCAGCTGGATGCCATGAGCACCCAGGAGCTTAACGACGCCAATGCCGCGCTCCAGGGCTCGCTCCTGAATCCCGATCCACAGGTGCAGATCACCATCGCGAATTCCCTGTGGATGCATCTTGGCACACCCAATTCAGTGCCGGCAGCGTTCACCCAGATGGATCAAACGTACTACGGTGCAACGATCGGCGATCTGGCCGGTGCGCCTGACAACGTCAACAGTTGGGTGAGCACGGAAACCAACGGACTGATCACCAGCATCCTGCCGGCCGCCAATTACGAGTCGGTGGTCGCGGTGATCGCGAACGTCATCTACTTCAAGGGCCAATGGAGCAATGCGTTTGACCCCAGCCTGACGGCGCCGGCGCCATTTACCTTGAGCGACGGCACGCAGGCAACGGTGCCGATGATGCATCAATCGGCCGGCTACGGCTTTCTGATGGGCGCGAATTTTCAGGCGGTGAGTATTCCGTATGGCGCGGGGCGGCTCAGCATGCTGGCGGTCATGCCGAATCCCGGCATCAGCTTGAACAGCTTCGTTGCAGGCATGACCCTGAGCACCCTGCAAGGCTGGATCGGTCAGCTGCAAACCGGGTTTGGCAGCCTGTCGCTGCCGCGTTTCACCACGACGTGTGGCGCCTCGCTGGTGCAGCCACTGATCGGACTTGGCATGCACGCGGCATTTTGCCGCGATCCACAGGTGAGCTTCCCCGGGCTCGACTTGGACTGCATCCAGGACGTGGAGCATAAAACCGTCGTGCAGGTGGATGAGACCGGCACGGTCGCCGCCGGCGCGACCACGGTCACGCTGACGCCCACGGCGGTGCAGGCGCCGATGTTCCAGATCACGCTGGACCATCCTTTCCTCTATGCCATCCGTGACGACCAGACCGGCGAACTGCTGTTCATCGGCACGATGATGAACCCGAGCTGATAACTCCGTCGCGGTCCGAAGCGGGACGGCGAGGCTATAGTGAGCAGATGGCCCTCAACGAAGAACAAGCCCGGTCTTACATGGTCAAATTGCTCGGCGCGATGACGCGCGCCGGCGGCTCGGACCTGTTCGTTTCGAGAGACTTCCCGCCGAGCATGAAGATCCAGGGCAAGATGCAGCCGCTGGCGAGCCAAAAGCTCACCGCGGAGGTCACGCGCGAGCTTGCCCATGCCATCATGAACGAGCGTCAACGCGCCGAATTCGCCAAGGATCTGGAATGCAACTTCTCCATGGCAATACCGGATCTGGCGCGCTATCGCGTCAATGTATTCATGCAGCAGTTGAACGTCGGCATGGTGATCCGAACGATTCCCAATGAGATGCCGAGCTTCGAGCAGCTCGGCCTGCCGGAAACATTCAAGGAAATCGTGATGACCAAGCGCGGCATGGTGCTGGTCGTCGGCGCCACCGGGTCGGGCAAATCCACTTCGCTCGCCGCGATGATCGATCATCGCAATCGCAATTCGCCGGGCCACATCATCACCATCGAGGACCCGGTGGAGTTCATCCACCAGTCGCAGATGTCGTTGATGACCCACCGCGACGTGGGCATCGACACGCACACCTGGCATCACGCCTTGAAAAATACCCTGCGCCAGGCGCCCGATGTGATCCTGATCGGCGAGATTCGCGATGCCGAAACCATGGAACATGCGATCGCATTCGCCGAGACAGGCCATCTGTGCATGAGCACCCTGCATTCCAACAGCGCCAGCCAGACTCTCGACCGCATCATCAATTTCTTTCCCGACGAGCGGCGCAAGCAGCTGCTGATGGATCTGTCCAGCAACTTGAAGAGCATCATTTCGCAGCGCCTGGTGCGCAAAGAGGACGGCAGCGGGCGCACGGCGGCCATCGAGATTCTGCTCAACACGCCGATCGTGGCCGACAAGCTGCTCAAGGGCGAGTTCCACGAGTTGAAGGAGATCATGGGCAAGTCCCGGGAGCAGGGCATGCGCACCTTCGATTTCTCGCTGTTCGAACTCTACGACAACGGCGTCATCGCCTACGATGAGGCGATCCGCAATGCCGACTCCGCCAACGAGCTGCGGCTCAACATCAAGCTCAACAGCAAGCGTACGCCGCCCTCCAATACCGGGATTTACCACCAGTTGAGCTGAATTGTGGTCTTTTCGGCCGCCATTCTGTAGAATGTAATCACCTGATTTATTTCTGTAGGAATAGCGCCGGCGGGCATCCATGTCGCGTGTGTTGTCGAAGTCCAAGCCTGAGCCGCGGTTGGTGCTGACCGGCGCGGTATTGCGGGCGTGCGCCCTGCTCAAGATCACCCAGTCGAGTCTGGCGCAGATTCTCGGTTTGAGCCCATCCACCGTTTCGCGCATGGTGAGCGGCTCCTACACCCTGGACGATCAAAAGAAGGAATGGGAGCTCGGCGCCCTGTTCGTGCGCTTGTTTCGCTCGCTCGACGCCGTGGTCGGATCCAATGACTCGGCCGCGAGGATGTGGCTCGACGGCGAGAACCGCGGGCTGACCGGTCGGCCCATCGAGCTGATCCGCAGCACAGAAGGCTTGGTTCGTGTCGTCCAATATCTGGACGCCGCCCGCGGTCGCCTCTGAGGCGCGCCGGGCGACCCGGCGGCTGTGGCGCGCGGTGGAAGCCCAACACATCGCTTCCAGCTTGCGTCTGGTCGCCAACGTCGAGGAGCAGATGACCCTCGAGAAAATCCTGGAGGCGAGCAAACCGCCGTTACCGGCGGATGCGGTTGATCTGCACTACCTGCTCGCGACGCCGTTTCGCTATGTCTCGCCCATCGGCTCGCGCTTCCGCGCGCCCGCCGATGCCGGTGTTTGGTATGGCGCGGAGAACGAACGCACGGCGTGCGCGGAACTCGGATTCTGGCGCTGGCGATTCTTGATGGATGCGCCGGGGCTCGAGAGCCTCGGTCCGTCGCCTCAGACCGTGTTTCGCGCCGGAATCGATGGCCGGATGGTCGATCTGACCGAAGCGCCCTTCAAGCGCGCCCGTTCGGACTGGACCGATCCCAAGAACTACGCCGCTTCGCAGCGTTTCGCGCTCATCGCGCGCCACGCGAATGTGGATGCGATCCGCTATGAATCCGTGCGCGATCCCGAACATGCGCGGGCCGTGGCGGTGCTGCGCCCCGGCTGCTTCAAGCCGCGCCAGCCCATCGAGCAGCGCATCTGGCTGTTGACGGTTCGGCCCGAGGCGGCCATCTGGCAGCGCGAAGGTCACAGCCATGAATTCTTGGCGCAGGATTGGCGCCGGTGACGCGAGCGCGGCGTCGCGCGTACAATTCCGGCCCCCTGCCAATGAGACGGTCTTAAGGAGCACACTTGGGTCGGAATTTCAGCAGCGACCATGTCGCTCCCGCCTGCGACGCCATCCTCTGCGCCGTCAACCAGGCCAATGATGGGTTTGCCACCTCCTACGGCGGCGATGAGCTGACCGCCAGGCTGCAATCGATCGCGAGCGAGCTGTTCGAGCGGCCGGTTGCGGTGTATCCGGTGACCAGCGGGACCGCCGCCAATGCGCTCGCGTTGTCGCAAATCGTGCCTGCCTTCGGTGCGATCTATTGCTATGAGCTGGCGCATATCGTCACCGACGAGGCCGGTGCCCCGGCATTCTTCACCGGTGGCGCGCAGCTCATCGGCTTTCCGGCCTTCGACGGCAAGATTCGTCCCGGGCAGCTGAGCAGGGCGGTCGCATTCGCCGAGGATCTTGGCATTCACCATGTCAAACCCGGCGCCGTCACGCTGACCCAGGCCACCGAGTGGGGGACGGTCTATTCGCGCGAGGAGCTATCCGCGATCGGCGAAACCGCCAGGAAGCATCGGCTGCCCGTGCACATGGACGGCGCGCGTTTCGCCAATGCGCTGGTGCACCTGGGCTGCACACCCGCCGAGGCGACCTGGAAGTGCGGCGTCGATGTGCTGTCGCTGGGCGCGACCAAGAACGGCGCGCTCGGCGCCGATGCGGTCGTGTTCTTCGATCCGGCGATGGCACAGGATTTTGAACGGCGCCGCAAGCGCGCGGGCCATTTGATGTCGAAGCTTCGGTTCGTGAGTGCGCAGCTGGTCGCCTATCTCAGTGATGACCTGTGGCTGCGCAATGCGCGCCACGCCAACGCCATGGCGCTGCGCATGGCGGAGGGCCTCGAGGCGATGCCGGGAGTACGGCTCTTGCACCCGGTCGAGGCGAATGAGCTGTTCGTGGTGGTCTCGGAAGAGGCCGCCGCCGGCCTGGAGAGGCAGGGGTTTCACTTCTACCGCTGGCCGCTGCATACGCCCGAATCCGGCGTGACCCTCCGCCTGGTCACCTCCTTTGCGACGCCGCGCGCCGACGTCGATGAATTCCTTGCCGCGGCGGCTGCGATCGAGCCTTCGAGTGCGATCGAGCCTTCGAGGTAGGACCGTTGGAGGATGTCGATTGCATCGTGATCGGCGCCGGGGTCATCGGCCTCGCGGCGGCCCGCGCGCTGGCTCTCACCGGCCGCGAGGTGTTCATTCTCGAGCGCGAACGGCATTTCGGCATGCATACCAGCTCGCGCAACAGCGAGGTGAGATTTGCCAAGGGCAGCTATTTTGCCTTGTCGGGTGCCTCGCCTTTTTCGCGTCTGATCTATCCTGTGCCCAGGGAAGGCGGCTATTTGGGAATCCACATGACCCTCGATCTGGGCGGCAGCGCGCGCTTCGGGCCCGACACACAGTGGGTGGACAACGTCGACTACACGGTCGATCCGCTGCGCATGGGGCTGTTCGTCCAGGCCGTGCGCCAGTACTGGCCCGCGCTGGATGAGTCCCGGCTGCATCCGGCGTACGCGGGCATTCGTCCGAAAATCTCCGCGCCCGGCGAGCCGTCACGGGACTTTGATGTCTCCGCACCGAGTGCACACGGTGTCGCAGGCATCGTGAATCTTTTTGGCATGGAATCCCCGGGACTCACCGCATCCCTGGCATTGGGGGATTACATTGCAGGTTTGGCGGATTGATCGAGACGCGCTCATATGCTGCAATGAGTCCGCACCAAAACTTGAACACTTATAATCGGATGATCCACAAAAAATGTCACACCCATCTTTGAAGATTCGAACCACTGCCGCGCGTCTCACTGCGGGAATCGCCGCCCTGTTGTCGGTCGGCCTCGCCGCGGCGGCGGATGCGCCGGCCGCGCCCGGCGTGACCGCGCTGCTCTGCGGTCACTTGATCGACACCGCCGCTGGCAAGATGCTCGGCGAAACCACCATCGTGATCGAGTCCGGCCGCATCCGCGAGGTGTTGAGCGGCAATCAGGCTCCCGCCGGTGCAACGGCGATCGACCTGAAGAGCCAGACCTGCATGCCCGGCCTGATCGACGCCCACACGCACTTGACCGGCCAGACCAGCCGCAGCGAATACGTGGACAAATTTCACTGGAATGTCGCGGACTATGCCATCCGGTCCACGGTCTACGCGCGCCGCACCTTGTTGGCCGGCTTTACCACGGTGCGCAATCTGGGCGACGGCGCCAACGAATCGGCCGCGCTGCGCGACGCCATCAATGCCGGCGTCGTGCCGGGTCCGCGGATTTACACGGCGGGCAAGGCCATCGGCACCACCGGCGGGCACGCCGATCCCTACAACGGCTACCGCCAGGATCTGGCCAAGGACCTGGGTCCCGTGGACGGCATCATCAACGGCCCGGAGGATGCGGTCAAAGCGGTGCGCGAGCATTACAAGCTCGGCGATGATGTGATCAAGATCATGCCCTCGGGCGGCGTGCTCGACGAGGGCGCGAGCGGCGACAACTCGCAGATGACCCTGGAGGAGATCCGCGCGATCGTCAGTACCGCGCATGACTACGGATTTACAGTGGCCGCGCATGCGCATGGCGCCGAGGCCATCCGCCGTGCCGTCGTCGGCGGCGTCGACTCGATCGAACATGGCACCTTCATGGATGCCGAGGATATGAAGCTGATGGTTGAGCACGGCACCTGGTATGTGCCCACGATCATCGCGGGCGACTTCGTGGCGCGCACGGCCAAGATTCCTGGCTACTATCCGCCGCAGGTCGCCGCCAAGGCCATGGCGATCGGTCCGCTCATTCAGGCCACCGCGGGACGGGCGTACAAGGCGCACGTCAAGATTGCCTTCGGTACGGATGCCGCCGTGTATCCGCACGGACAGAATGCGCACGAGTTCGAACTGATGGTGGGTGCGGGCATTCCGCCGATGTATGCCATCCAGGCCGCGACCGTGAACGCCGCGACGCTGCTGCGCCATGACAAGGATTTGGGTTCGGTCAGCGCGGGTAAGATTGCCGATGTGGTGGCCGTGCCCGGCAACCCGATCGACGACATCAGCATCATGAAGCGCGTCAGCTTCGTGATGAAGGCCGGGGTGGTCTACAAGTTGAACTCGGTGCCGGTGGACACCGAACTTTAGAGCCTTAGACGCATGCGGCGTTCGCGGCGCCGCGCTTGCGGCGTTCGCGATTGATCTCGGCGCTCAAACCTGCGGCGGCGGCACGAATCCCGGTGGAGGTGCCGCCGTCCGCATAAATGATGCCGCGCGATGAGCTGATCAAAAGCCCCGAGCCCTGCGAGTCGAGGCCCGCGGCCAGTACGGCCGATAGATCGCCGTTCTGCGCGCCGATACCCGGCACCAGGAAGGGCAGGTGCGGATGCGCCGCACGCAGTTCCGACATTTCCTTGGCAACGGTCGCGCCGACGACCAGCATGACATTGCCGAGTTCATTCCATTCCGTTGCCGCACGCCGGGCGACATGCCGATACAAGGGCAGGCCGTCCAAGCAAAGGTCCTGGAAATCCCTCCCGCCGGGATTGCTGGTTCGACACAGCACCACGGCGCCGCGATCCGGGCGCGTGAGAAAGGGCCGCACCGAGTCCTCGCCCATGTATGGATTGATGGTCACCGCATCCGCACCGTAGCGATCGAATGCTTCGCGGGCGTAGGCCTCGGCGGTGTTGCCGATGTCGCCGCGCTTGGCATCGAGGATGACCAGCGCATGGGGTGCGCGTTCGCGGATGTAGCGAATGCTGGAGGCGAGTTGTGCTTCCGCGCCGAGCGCACTGTAGAAGGCGATCTGCGGCTTGTAGGCGGCGGCGACGTCATATGTCGCATCGACCACGCGGCGATCGAATTCATGCAGCCGCGTTTCAGCGTTTGCGAGGTCGCGGGGTATGCGGCCGGGGTCCGGATCGAGGCCGACGCAAACCAGGCTGCCGCTGGTTTCCAGCGCGTGGCGGAGCCTTTCGGCAAAGGGCTTGTGCACGCTCCCATGATATCAAGCCGGCCGCGCATTAGGGAGTATGCTGGGAGACTGCCGTATGCTCGAGGATTTACCGAGAGAACCGCATTGCCCAGCAAGACTCGTACTGGACCGCGATTGGTGCTGCAGCCGGCGAGTCGCCGTGCGGCGCGCCATACCAGCACGAGCGCCTTGAAGCGCTTCTTCGCCATCGCGGATGCGTGGGAACTCTCGCCGCTGCAGCAATGCCGTCTGCTGAAGATTCCCTCGCCGCAGGTCTTGCAACGCTACCGCCTGGGCCAGGCACCGAGGCTCTCGGCGACGCAGCAGGAGCGCGCGGCGCTCATTGCCAACATTCAGTACTCTCTCATGTCCGAGCCGGGACCGAAGGATCGGGCCTGGGCGTGGGTGCACGCGCCGGCCGCACGGGCGCCCTTCGACGGCGACAGTCCGCTCTATTTCATGCTGGAAAACGGCCTGCCGGCGTTGCGCGAGGTGGCGCGCCTCCTGGTTCGCGAAAGCGCACCCCGTTAGCTATACTTCCCGCCTTAATTTTCTGCGAATGTGGCGGAATTGGTAGACGCGCCAGACTTAGGATCTGGTGGGGCAACCCGTGCGAGTTCGAGTCTCGCCTTTCGCACACCGCATATTGAACGCCAAACCAAGAGGATCGCCATGCAGGTTTCCGTGGAGAATCTCGGCAAGCTGGAGCGCCGCATGCAAGTGCAGGTGCCGGCCGAGCGGGTGAGTGAGCAGATCGCGGCACGCCTGAAAACCTTGAGCCGCACCGCGCGCCTGAAAGGATTTCGCCCCGGCAAGGCGCCGCTCAAGGTGATTCGGCAGCAGTTTGGCAGCCAGGTGCACCGCGAAGTGATCGGCGAACTGCTGCAATCGAGCTATGCCGAGGCGGTGTCGCAGACGCAACTGGCGCCGGCCGGCAGTCCGCGCATCGAGCCGCAGAGCATGGACGAAGGCGGGGACCTCAAGTATGTCGCAACCTTCGAGGTGTTTCCCGAAGTGGCATTGCAGCCGCTCGAAACACTGGAGATCGATCGGGTGACGGCCGAGGTCAGCGAGAGCGACATCGATGCCATGATCGAGCGCCTGCGCACGCAGCAAATGAAGTACTCGCCGGTGAATCGCGTCGCAGCGATCGGCGACAAGGTGGCCATCGATTTCGAGGGCGCGATCGACGGGGTGGCCTTCGCGGGCGGCAAGGGAGAGAACATTGCCATCGTGCTCGGCGAGGGCAGGATGTTGCCGGATTTGGAGCAGGGATTGATCGGTGCGAGCGCCGGCGAAAAGCGCAGCGTTAACGTGAACTTTCCGCCCGACTACCGCGCCACCGAACTCGCGGGCAAGCAGGCGGTCTTTGCCACCGAGATCAAGTCAGTCGAGGAGCCGGTGTTGCCGGAGATCGATGAGGAGTTTTGCAAATCCTTCGGGGTGACCGAGGGCGGTCTGCTTAAATTGCGCGAGGACGTGGCGGCGAATATGCGCCGCGAACTCGAGCAGGCGCTGCGCAACCGCAACAAAGCGGCCGTGATGGAAAAGCTCTACGCCGCCAATCCCACCGACGTGCCCAATGTCCTGATCGAGGGGCAGATCCGCGACATGCAAGTGGAAGCGATGCGCCGGGCGGGCTCCAAAGATGCCTCGCAGGCACCGCCGCGCGAACCCTTCATCGAGCCGGCACGGCGCCGCGTGGCCTTGGGGTTGCTGCTCAATGATGTGATTCGCAGGCAAAGCCTGGTGGCCGACCGCGCCCGGGTCAATGAGCGGCTGGATGAGATGGTCTCGGCCTACGGCGATGCCGGGGCGATGAAGCGGGCCTACATGCAAAACGCCGAGGCGATGCGCCAGGTGGAGGGCCTGGCGCTGGAGGACCAGGCGGTGGAATGGATTCTGGCGCATGCCAAGGTGCGCGAGGTACCCTCGACATTCAAAGAAATGATGAACTTCGCGGCTTGATCCCACGCAATCCACTTGAAATGATGTTAAGAAGTCCTCACACAGCCATCAGGCATTTCTCGAACGATCAAAGGCACAAGACATGACCACGCGCGCACTGAATTTGGTTCCCATGGTGGTGGAGCAGACCGCTCGCGGCGAGCGGGCATACGACATTTACTCGCGCCTGCTCAAAGATCGGCTGATATTCATCGTCGGTCCGGTCGAGGATTACATGGCGAACTTGATCGTGGCGCAGCTGCTGTTTCTGGAATCGGAGAATCCCGACAAGGACATCGCGATTTACATCAACTCCCCCGGTGGCTCGGTGAGCGCGGGTCTGGCGATCTACGACACCATGCAGTTCATCAAGCCGGACGTGAGTACGACTTGCGTCGGACTCGCCGCCTCGATGGGCGCGGTTTTGCTGGCGGGAGGCGCCGCCGGGAAACGCTATTCGCTGCCGAATTCGAAGATCATGATTCACCAGCCGTCCGCCGGCTTCCAGGGCCAGGCCTCCGACATCGACATCCATGCCCGTGACGTCATGGAGACCAAGACCCGCCTGAACGCCATATTGGCCAAGCACACCGGCCAAACGGTGGAGCGCGTCAAGGCCGACAGCGACCGGGACAATTTTATGAGCGCCGAACAAGCCCGGTCCTACGGTTTGATCGATTCGATGATCGAAAAACGCGGCGAGATCCCCGCCAAGGCCTAGATGACGCCTGATTTGACTTCACGGGTTGCTGCGGAACCCGGTCACGCCCTGAAAAACCTTATCTTTGCGCGCAGGTTGCCGGGTGCTATATAGTCTGTACTGTAGCGGTGCTGCGGGCCTTCAACCGGCGTGCTGCGCTGCCAATTTGAGGACAGCATGAGCGAAGATTCGCGCGGCAAACATGATGATGGCAAGCTGTTGTACTGTTCTTTCTGCGGAAAGAGTCAACACGAGGTTCGGAAACTCATCGCCGGCCCGAGCGTGTTTGTCTGCGACGAATGCGTCGAGCTCTGCAACGACATAATCCGGGAAGAGTTGGAGGAGCGCGCCGAGCGCACCCGCGACAAGCTCCCCAAGCCCCAGGAAATCAAAAAAGTCCTGGATGAATATGTCATCGGCCAGGAGCGCGCCAAGCGCGTCCTCTCGGTGGCGGTCTACAATCACTACAAGCGATTGCAGACCCGCGGCGCCGAGGGTGTGCGCTCGCGCGACGATGTCGAGCTCGCCAAGAGCAACATCCTGCTGATCGGCCCCACCGGATCCGGCAAGACGCTGCTGGCCGAGACCCTCGCGCGCCTGCTCAACGTGCCTTTCACGATCGCCGATGCCACCACCCTGACCGAAGCCGGCTACGTGGGCGAGGACGTCGAGAACATCATCCAGAAGCTGCTGCAAAAATGCGACTACGACGTCGAGAAGGCGCAGACCGGCATCGTCTACATCGACGAAATCGATAAGATCTCACGCAAATCGGACAACCCGTCGATCACCCGCGACGTCTCCGGCGAGGGTGTGCAACAGGCGCTGCTGAAATTGATCGAGGGCACGATCGCGTCGGTGCCTCCGCAGGGCGGGCGCAAGCATCCGCAGCAGGAATTCTTGCAGGTCGACACCACCAACATCCTGTTCATTTGCGGCGGTGCGTTTGCGGGTCTCGAAAAGATCATCATGAATCGCACCCATAAGAGCGGCATCGGCTTCGGCGCCGAAGTGCGCGGGCATGATGCGCGGCCGCACGGCAACGATGTGTTTCATGACGCCGAACCCGAGGACATGATCAAGTACGGCCTGATCCCTGAATTCGTCGGACGCCTGCCCGTGGTGGCCACGCTCGAGGAGCTCGACGAGGACGCGCTGATTTCGATTCTGATGCAGCCGAAGAACGCGCTGACCAAGCAATATCGCAAATTGTTCGACATGGAGGGCGTGGAGCTCGATTTCCGCGAAGAGGCGTTGCGCTCGGTGGCGCGAAAAGCGATGCAGCGCAAGACCGGTGCCCGCGGCCTGCGCACCATTCTCGAGAACGTGCTGCTCGACACCATGTACGATCTGCCCTCCTTGCGTAATGTGCAGAAGGTGGTGGTCGACGAGCAGGTGATCGAAGGCCACAGCAAGCCCTACATCATCCACCGGACCGAGGAGACTCGTTTGGTGGCTCCAGTTGAGGAACAGCGGCGACCCACGGGCTCGGACCATCTTTAGCGAGCTTGAAACCACTCCGGCGGGCCCGCATGTACTCATGGGCGAAATTTGCGTACGTGCCACAACTTAAAAGGCCACCCTAGTGAGCGATGAACCCTTGAGTCTTGCCCCCGAAGTCGATCCGCCCGCGGCGGGCACGCCGGTATTGCCGCTGCGCGATGTAGTGGTTTACCCGCATATGGTGATTCCGCTGTTCGTGGGGCGTGAAAAGTCCATCGTCGCCCTGGATCTGGCCATGAAGGCCGACAAGCGGATACTGCTGGTCGCTCAGAAACAGGCCGATGTCGACGATCCCAAGGCGGACGATCTGTACCGGGTGGGAACGATTGCGACCATCCTGCAGCTCCTAAAGCTGCCGGACGGCACGGTCAAAGTGCTGGTCGAGGGCGTGGACCGCGCCAGCATCGAAAAACTGACCGAAGGCGAGTTCTTTTCCGCCGATGTGACCCCCTTGCCGGACTTGGAGCGCTATGAGGAGCGCGAAATGGACGTGCTCACCCGGTCGGTGATCACGCAGTTCGAGCAATATGTCAAATTGAACAAGAAGGTGCCGCCGGAGATCCTGACCTCCCTGGCGGGCATCGAGCAGGCCGGCCGCCTGGCCGACACTGTGGCCGCGCACATGTCCTTGAAGCTCTCCGAGAAGCAAAAGGTGCTGGAGATCCCCGACGTGCGCAAGCGCCTGGAGCACATGCTCGCGGTGATCGAAGGCGAAATGGACGTGCTGCAGATCGAGAAGCGCATCCGCGGGCGCGTCAAGCAGCAGATGGAAAAGAGCCAGCGCGAGTACTACCTGAATGAGCAGATGAAGGCCATTCAAAAGGAGTTGGGCGAGCTCGACGATGCGCCCAATGAAATCGGCGAACTCGAGAAGCGCATCAAGGCGGCAGGCATGCCCAAAGAGGCGCGCGAGAAGGCCAACTCGGAGCTGGCGAAACTGAAATTGATGTCGCCGATGTCCGCGGAAGCGACGGTGGTGCGCAACTACATCGATTGGCTGGTGAAGTCGCCGTGGAAGAAGCGCAGCAAGGTGCACCTGGATATTGCGGCCGCCGAAAAAGTGCTCGAGGCCGACCACTACGGTTTGGAGAAGGTCAAGGAACGCATCGTCGAGTATCTGGCGGTGCAGCAGCGGGTCAAGAATCTGCGCGGCCCGATTCTGTGCCTGGTCGGTCCGCCCGGCGTCGGCAAGACCTCCCTGGGCCAGAGCGTGGCGCGTTCCACCAATCGCAAATTCGTGCGCATGTCCTTGGGCGGAGTCCGGGACGAGGCGGAAATCCGCGGCCATCGGCGCACCTACATCGGCTCCATGCCCGGCAAGATCATCCAAAATCTCGCCAAGTGCGGCGTGCGCAATCCGTTGTTTCTGCTCGACGAAGTCGACAAGATGTCCACCGATTTTCGCGGTGATCCGTCCTCGGCGCTGCTCGAGGTGCTCGACCCGGAACAGAACAGCACCTTCAACGATCATTATCTGGAGGTCGATTTCGACCTGTCCGAGGTGATGTTCGTGTGCACGGCGAACAGCCTCAACATTCCCGCGCCGCTCTTGGATCGCATGGAAGTGATCCGCATTCCCGGTTACACCGAGGATGAGAAGCAGAATATCGCGCGGCGCTATCTGCTGCCCAAACAGGTCAAGCAAAACGGATTGAAGCCGGATGAGCTCGTGGTGGCGGATATCGCGATCCAGGACATGATCCGGTTTTATACGCGCGAAGCGGGCGTGCGCAATCTGGAACGCGAGCTCTCCAAGATCGGCCGCAAAGCGGTGAAGCAGCTGCTGTTGACGCCCTCGGAAAAGACCGTGACCGTCGATTCGAACAATCTCGACAAGTACCTGGGCGTGCGCCGTTTCCGCTACGGCAAGGCCGAGGAGAGCAACCGCATCGGGCAGGTCACCGGGTTGGCCTGGACCGAGGTCGGCGGCGAACTTTTGACCATCGAATCGGCGGTGGTGAACGGCAAGGGCAAGCTCACGCACACCGGGCAATTGGGCGAGGTCATGCAGGAATCCATCCAAGCCGCGATGACCGTGGTGCGCAGCCGCTCCGCCATGCTGGGACTGGACGCGGACTTCTATCAGAAGGCGGACGTGCACATTCACGTGCCCGAAGGCGCGACGCCGAAGGATGGACCGAGCGCGGGCGTCGGCATGTGCACCGCATTGATTTCGGCACTGACCAAGATTCCGGTGCGCTCCGATGTCGCCATGACCGGCGAGATCACGCTGCGCGGGGAAGTGCTGCCGATCGGGGGCTTGAAGGAAAAGCTGCTGGCGGCGCACCGCGGGGGCATCACCACGGTATTGATTCCCGACGATAACACCAAGGATCTGGCCGAGATTGCCGACAACATCAAGGAAAAGCTCGACATCCGTTCAGTGAAATGGATCGATGAGGTGCTGCAGGTCGCGCTCACGCGCATGCCGGTGCCATTGGCGGCGCCGATGGAAGCGGTCAAGCCGCCCGAGGCGATCGCGGGCGAGAAAAAGCGCCGCGCCGCGCGTGTCAAGAATCAAGTCCGGGCGCACTGACGCTTGCCGGAAATGTAACGTTTAGCGTTTATATTCCGGGGGTATACAAGTCGAGGAACTGCGACCGCGGGCACCGGGCAGCCTTGCTCTTCACGCCGGTGTCGGTCTATAGTATGTACAGGTGACTTGTACATATGGGTGGATCGGTATGGCGCCTCCAATTTTCACTATTTCCACCGCACGCCAGAAATTCTTTGACCTTTTCGAGGTGGTTACAGCGCATCGCGGGCGCAAGGTGGTCATCACGAGTCGCGGCGCGGTCAATCGTGCCGTGCTCGTCGGTGAGGACTACCTCAGTGGCCTTGAAGCCGCTGCCAAGAAACTGCGCGACATCGAATCCGGCGGCGCCAAACCGGGCGCTGACTTCAAACTCATCGGAAGTGGACGGGTCGCGGAGGACGTGACAGACCCCCTGGGGAACGTTCGCGCGGAGCAACAGGCGTTGTGGAAAAAGAAGCTCGGTTCATTCGCGAAATGAATGAATGAGCAGCGTGGAGACGCCTGTCGCCGTGACGGATACGCATGCTCTGATCTGGGCGATCGATGGCAGGCGCAAACGCCTGGGCAAGCATGCGCGGCGCATCTTCGATGGCGCGGATGAGGGAACGGGTGCCATCTATATTCCGGCGCACGCACTGGCTGAACTCGGTGAGGCCTGTCACCGAAGCCGGATCATGCTCGCCTTACCGTTTGAAGAATGGGCGCGCGCCGCATTCGCCAGCGGCAAATATCATGAAGCGGAATTGACGGCGGAGATCGTCTATGCGGCCCAACGTCTATACTCGATTCCGGAGCGCGGCGACCGGCTGATAGCGGCCACGGCGGTGGTGCTGGACCTGCCCCTGATTACGCGCGATCCTGAAATCCACAAAGCTGCCGGAATCGAATGCATTTGGTGAAAACCTTCATTTTCGCGCTGATGTTCCTATTTGCGGGAACCTTGGCGTTACAACCTGCTCGCGCCGAGGGCGTCAGCGCCTACATCCCGTTGAACCTCGAGCCGGAAATGGAACGGCAGATCGAGCGCGTGCTCATCCTCGCCAATGAGCCCATTCTCAAGCGGCCATTTGCCGTCGAGCTGGTGGAATTGGCGTTGCCGCAGGCCTGCCAGGTCGACAAACCGCTGTGCGAACGGGTCAAAAAATATCTGCAGCGCTACTCGCACGACTACGCGCTGACGCATGCGAGCGCGACCGGGTCGATCACCCACGGCGCGCCGGACGTGGTTTCCAACAGCTACGGGCTGCCCATGCAGAGCAACTGGCAGGTGTCGGCGCAAGGCTACGTGCAGCCGACCGATTACCTGCTGGCGAGCGCCGGCGGTGTCGCCTATGACGGCCGGGTCTCGCCGGTGGGCTCGATGCTGAGTCTCGGCACCAACTGGGCCCAGCTCGACTTGGGCTACCGCCCGCATTGGATGTCGCCGATGACGGACAGCAGCATGATGATCAGCACCGAGGCGCCCACCATGCCCTCGGCGACGCTGTCGAACTACGAGCCGCTCACTCGGCTGGGATTTCAATATGAGTTCTTCTGGAGCGTGATGTCGCGCTCGGATCATATTGTGACTGGAGGTGAGGGCACGACGGCCGAGGCTTCCGGCAATCCCAAACTCTTCGGCACGCAGTTGTCGATCGAACCCTTCAGCGGATGGTCCTTGGGCGTCAATCGCACCCTGCAGTACGGCGGCGGTGGGCTGCCTGATTCGCTGCGGTTTTTGGTGAAGGATTTCGTCAGGCCCGCAGGCGCCTCGCAAGCACTCGGCAATCAGGAGGCCTCGTATATCAGCCGCTTCATCATGCCCGGGAAAAATCCCTTTGCGGTTTATTTTGAATACGCCGGAGAGGACACCTCCGACGGCGGCAGCTACCTGCTCGGCAATGTTGCCATGTCCGCGGGCATCGATTTCCCGCGCATCGGGCGCTACTTCGATGCGACCTTCGAGGTGAGCGAATGGCAGAATACCTGGTATACGAATGCGGTATTCCTGGACGGCCGCGTCAACACCGGGCTGGTGCTGGGAAACTGGGGCGGCGATCAGCGCATTTTCAACGATGGCGTCGGCGCGCGCAGCGAAATGCTGCGCATCGGCTGGGAGCCGCCCTTCGCCGGCTACCTGGAGGGACGGATCCGTTATCTGGTGAATCAGGAATACGGTGCCTTCCCGTATCGGCATTATTCCGATTACCTGCTGCGCTATTCGCGGCCCTGGAATGCATTGACGGTGGGCGGCGAAGCGGAGGCGGGCAGCGATGTATTCGGCCGTTCCTTCTATCGCTTGTCGGCATTCGTGCGCTACGGCGGCGAGACTCGCGGCCGTGGCGACGATGCAGACGACGATGACTCGAGTCCGGCGGCCGAGGATAAGAGCGGGCGCGAATTGTTCGTCGATGTCGGCGTGAATGCCAACCAGGTGAAGGCGGATCTGCAAAAAGGCTTGGCCGTTACGACCTCGAGTATCGGAACCGGCCCGCATGTGGCGATCGGCGCGCGCCGCGCCGTGTCCGAAAACAACGACCTGGGCGTGCGCTTGGAGTTCGATCAGGTCCAAGGCCATGGTCTCATCGGGATTCGGCCGGTGGACTACCGCTATCGCTTCAACGAATCCTTCGCGCTGGGCGCCTTTGCCGGCGTGGCGCGCTACGATCTGGCCACCCCGGCCTATTCGATCTATGGCGGTCTCGGGGCCACCTGGCGCAACCTGCTGCCGAAGTACGATTTGAGCGTGGAGTATCGCTATGCGCAAAATGTCGCGCGCGATCACGTGCTGGCGAACGACCCGATAGGCGTGCGTCCCGAGAGCTTTTACAAGATCCAAACCGGCGTCTTGTACTTGAGCCGGCGATTTTGATGCGCGGCGGCCGGAATTGCCAAGCTCTGGGCCATCGCGTAGACTTCCGCGCCTCTTCCAGGGGGTGCTTAGCTCAGCTGGTAGAGCATCGCCTTTACACGGCGAGGGTCGGGGGTTCGATCCCCTCAGCACCCACCAACAGCGGAGTGGTAGTTCAGCTGGTTAGAATACCGGC